>CACZBW010000014.1 GCA_902779575.1 uncultured Lachnospiraceae bacterium | reverse complement strand
AAGACAATGAGGTTGATAGGACAGAGGTGGAAGTGCAGTAATGTACGGAGCTGACTGTTACTAATCGGTCGCACGCTTATCCTTGATATCGGTTCAGGGGAACGGATAAATGTCTGGATAAAAGATTTTGTATGCGGTTTTGAAGGTACGGACAGGAGGAGAGATTTGTATAATTTTTTAAAAAAATGATTGCAGATCTTCAGTTCTTCCGTTATAATCAGGATGTTCGTACTTTTCATATTCCTCGATAGCTCAATGGTAGAGCATTCGGCTGTTAACCGAAGGGTTGTAGGTTCGAGCCCTACTCGGGGAGCTTCCTTTAACGGGAATTTTGGCCCCTTGGTCAAGTGGTTAAGACACCGCCCTTTCACGGCGATAACATGGGTTCGAATCCCGTAGGGGTCATTTTGAAGTAAGTGAGAGCTTTTGCTTTGGCTGCTTGGACCCTTAGCTCAGTTGGTTAGAGCAGCCGGCTCATAACCGGTCGGTCCTGGGTTCGAGTCCCCGAGGGTCCATTTGCTTAAAAAGAATAATAAGGCCCCGTGGCTCAGTTGGTTAGAGCGCCGCCCTGTCACGGCGGAGGTCACCGGTTCGAACCCGGTCGGGGTCGTTTAAAACCGTGGCAATTCGTTGCCGCGGTTTTCCTTAGTCCTGTATGCCGGTGATTCCCGGCAAAGTTCAGGATCTTATCTATGCCGCTGTGGCGGAACTGGCAGACGCCTGGGACTTAAAATCCCATGAGTAGTGATACTCGTACCGGTTCGATCCCGGTCAGCGGCAGTTAAGAGACATCGGGCTGATCAGTATGATCGGTCCGGTGTCTTTTTGTACGCCCGTGACTGTACCGCCGGCAGCTTTTTCTTCAGGGCAAAAGATCTGCAGCCGGCAGCCGTATTTTCTATTTTATGAGAAGGCTTGCGGCTTTCTGCAGAAAATATTATACTTGTTCCGTTACATAAGTGAAAAATCGCGCGGACGGCTGCCAGTCCGGAATAGGCTTCAGGAAGGAAGAACAGGTACGGCAGGCGGCAGAAGGATGGGAGGTATTTTATGCATATGGCAGACGCGCTGCTGGCTCCGGCCGTAGCAGCCACCATGTATGCGGCGTCTGGAACCGCCGCTGCTCTATCGATTCATTCGCTCCGAAAAAAGGATGATCCGCAGAAACTTCCGACGATGGCGGTTACGGCTGCTCTGGTTTTTGCAGGCCAGATGATCAACTATACGATTCCAGGAACAGGTTCTTCAGGCCACATCTGCGGCGGCATGATGCTGTCGGCTCTTCTCGGTCCGCAGGCAGGTTTTCTGTCCATGATCGTGGTTCTTACGATTCAGTGCCTGTTTTTCGCGGACGGAGGTCTGATGGCGCTGGGCGCGAATATCTGGAATATGGCTTTTTACGGCTGCTTCGTCGGATATTACCTGATCTGGCGTCCGATCATGCGAAGCCGCCTTGGCGGGGACAGTGAGAGCGGACAGCGTCTGCGCATTGTCATGGCTTCTGTTCTCGGGAGCATCATTACGCTCCAGCTTGGCGCATTTTCCGTGGTGCTGGAAACCAGCCTTTCCGGAATTACCGAGCTTCCCTTCGGGGCATTCGCGGCGCTCATGCTTCCGATTCATCTGGCGATCGGTCTGGTGGAAGGCCTGGTCAGCTCCGCTGTTCTGCTTTTCGTTTACAGCGCACGGCCTGAACTCCTTCAGGATCTGCAGTCTCCGGACAGGGCAGGAGGAAGGCATTCACTGAAAGGTACGATTGCGATTCTTGCGGTAACCGCGCTCGTCATCGGCGGTGGGGTAAGTCTGCTGGCCAGCTCCAATCCGGACGGCCTGGAATGGGCCCTCTTCGGCAATACGGAGGAAGGCTACAGCGAAAATATGGGTCTCGATGAAGAGAACTTCGGCGTGACGAGCCAGGCTGCGGAGCGGTCGCAGAAGATACAGGAAGCCACTTCCTTCCTGCCGGATTATTCTTTCCGGGGGAGCGATGCGCCTGCCGGAACCGTTGTATCCGGGATTGTCGGATCCGCCATCGTCGCCTTCGCGGCGCTCCTGATCTGTCTTGCGGGCGGTTTCTTCCGCAGGAAAAAGCACGGATGCCGGGCCTGACGATTATTCAGCGATTTTCAGAAATACAGAATGTATGAAGAACAGAAGGGGCGCTGAGTGCCCCTTCTGTTTTTCCGGGAGTACCGCTCATGAACAAGATGGAAAAAGCACTGTCGGAACTGTCCGGTATGGATCGTCTGGCGGAACAGGATTCTCCTCTTCACAGGATCCATCCCTCGGCAAAACTGCTGAGTACGGTTCTCTATGTGATCGTGACGGTATCCTTCAGCAAATATGATCTGAGCGGGCTGTTTCCGATGATTCTCTGGCCCCTGCTGCTGTTCCAGATCAGCGGGATCACGCTCAGAAGCTGTTTTTACAGACTGCGGATCGTGCTGCCTCTGGTGATGGCGGTCGGCCTTTTCAATCCTTTTTTTGACCGGACCCCGGTTCTGAAAATCGGTGCGTTTACTGTCACCGGAGGAATGATTTCCATGCTGACGCTGATGCTGAAAGGCGTGTACTGCCTGATGGCATCCTATCTGCTGATGGCGACGACCGGCATCGACCAGCTCTGCGCGGCGCTCAGGAAAATGCATTTTCCCCGCATGCTGGTTACGCTGCTTCTGCTTACTTACCGCTATGTTGGAGTCATGACGGAAGAACTGGCCGTCATGACGGATGCCTATCAGCTCAGAGCGCCCGGGCAGAAGGGAATCCATATATCCGCCTGGGGCTCTTTTCAGGGACAGCTGCTGCTCCGCAGCATGGACCGTGCGCAGGAGCTGTACAGCAGCATGCTGCTGAGGGGGTACCACGAGCATTTTCATTACGCGGATGTCAGTCCCTTCCATTGGACGGATCTTCTGTATATAGCCGGAAGCGCCGCCGTTTTCTTCTTTTTCCGCTATTTCAACACAGCCAGGCTGATCGGGACATTTTTCGTCAGGTGACAGAATGATTGATTTTCAGAATGTAAGCTTTGCCTATGAGAAAGGGGATCCGGTGATTGACGGGATCTCTTTCACCATCCCTTCCGGGGAGTCTGTCGGACTGATCGGAGCCAACGGCGCCGGAAAATCGACCGTCATGAAACTTCTGCTGGGACTTCTTCAGGGAGAGGGAACGATTCGGGTCGGAGGGACTCCGGTCATAAAGGAAAACCTGGCGAAGATCCGGGCCGGACTGGGTTTTGTGATGCAGAATTCGGATAACCAGATGTTCATGCCCACTGTCTATGAAGATATGATTTTCGCGCCTCTGAATTACGGTCTCAGCAGGGAGGACGCCGATCTGAGAGTGGACCGCGTCCTTACGCAGCTTGGACTGGAAAAACTGAAGTACCGCCATAATCACAAGCTTTCCGGAGGCGAAAAACGGATGGCCGCGATCGCCACGATACTGGCCATGGAACCTCAGGTGATCCTGATGGACGAGCCCAGCTCGGCGCTGGATCCCCGCAACCGGCGCATCGTGATCAATCTGATCCGCAGCCTGGGCCAGACAAAGCTGATCGCATCCCACGACCTGGATATGATCCTGGACACCTGCAGCCGGGTGATCCTGCTGTCAGAAGGCCGGATTGCCGCGGATGGCCCTGCGGAGGAGATTCTGCGGAACAGAGAGCTGCTGGAAGCGAACCGGCTGGAGCTGCCGCTCAGTCTCAGTCCGCGCTGACCTGAGGGGAGAGCAGCGGGCGCTGCCTCTGCCCTGGATCCTGACGGCGGTCATGTCTGAAGGAAAAAAGCGGGAATAGTCCGAATCGTCAGACTTTATAAATATTTTGAAAAGTACTTGCATTTCTGGAGCAGGCATGATATATTGATGGAGCTTCAAACGTGGTTCCTTGGTCAAGCGGTTAAGACGTCGCCCTCTCACGGCGAAAACAGGAGTTCGATTCTCCTAGGAACTGCTCCCGTCATCAGTCGGATGACGGGTTTTCACTTTAAAAGTCCTTTTTGGAATCGTAGCTCAGCTGGGATGAGCGTTCGCCTCACACGCGAGAGGTCATGGGTTCGAGCCCCATCGGTTCCATGAACCAGGCCGTTCCGTTCGTCGGAGCGGCTTTCTTTTTTTCAGTCTTCCTGTTTCCGGCTTTCAGACGGATGCTGTACCTGCTGTGAACGGTTACGGCCTGTATGGAATCTTTCATTTTTCTCTATACGGAAACCGGAAAATGCGATAAATTATAAGGAGCGGCTCCGGACGGGCGCCGGAGAAAGATTTGATTCTGGTATTATAGTCATGGACACAGATCACAGGAGGGACAGCCATGAATGCAGCCATGTGGCGTGAAAGAATAAAGACCGCCGGTTTTGAGAAGGAGATCGCTGCGTTATACGGTGATAAGGCATGTGAAAACGCAGCCCGTTACGGGAAACTGATCGACCTGTACGAGGAAACGTTCGGGGCGGATGGAACAGAAGAGATCGGTCTGTTCTCTGCTCCGGGACGTACGGAGATCGGGGGCAACCATACCGATCATGAATGCGGGCGGGTTCTTGCCGCCGCTGTTGACCTGGATACCATCGCTGCGGCAGCGAAGTCGGATGACGGCTGCATCAGCCTCCTGTCCGAAGGCTATCCGATCTGCAGGGTACAGCTTGAGGATCTCTCGGTAAGAGAGGAAGAAAAGAATTCAACTGCTTCCCTGATCCGCGGCGTAGCGGCCAGATTTGCCGAACTGGGCTGCAAAGTCGGAGGTTTCCGGGCTGTGGTCAGTTCTTCGGTCCTTCCTGGGTCCGGGCTCAGCTCTTCGGCGGCGTTTGAAGTGCTGGTCGGAAATATCATCAATTCCTTTTTCTACGACGGGAAAGCGGATGCCGTTAAGATTGCCCAGATCGGGCAGTATGCGGAAAACGTCTATTTTGGAAAGCCGAGCGGACTGATGGACCAGACGGCCTCCTCTGTCGGCAATATCCTGACCATCGATTTTGAGGATCCCGAGAAGCCTGTCGTAAACAAGCTTGATGTCGATTTTGATCAGACCGGGCTGAAACTGTGCATCATCAACTGCTGGGCCAGTCATGCCGACCTTACCGGGGAATATGCGGCGGTTCCGGTCGAGATGCAGGAGATCGCGGGTTATTTCGGCCAGAAGGTGCTCAGAAAAGTGAACCGGACGGATTTCCTGAACGCGGTGCCTGAGCTGCGCAGGAAATTCGGCGACAGAGCCGTTCTGCGCGCTTTCCATTTCTACGCGGACAATGACCGGGTACCGAGGCAGGCGGAGGCGCTTGAATCCGGGAAGATCGATGAGTTCCTGAGACTGATCTCCGAATCGGGCCGCTCCTCCTGGATGTACCTGCAGAATATTGTTCCGAACGGGGCCAATGAACATCAGGAGATGGCCGTAGCCCTGGCGCTGTGCGATGTACTTCTTAACGGAAAAGGGGCATTTCGCGTGCACGGCGGCGGATTTGCCGGAACCTGCCAGGCCTTTGTTCCGGAAGAGCTGATTGACCAGTTCACAAAAGATATGGAGCGGCTGCTCGGAGAGGGCTGCTGTCATGTGCTGAATATCAGATCTGTCGGGGGAACGCGGGTCGGCTGAACGGAGATCGGATGGTTTTCTGTCCTGACCGGACAGAAGCGCGGTTTCCGGGTACGCTGCGGAAACCTGCCGAGATGATGCAGCGTGCCGGACAGGAGCGGAATGTTCAATAAAGAGGAATAGCGGCGGAGGGTGTTTCTGCCTGGCGCCGGAGATGTGATTGAGAGGAGAAAGACATGAGAATTCTCGTAACCGGAGGAGCAGGCTTTATCGGAAGCCACACCTGTGTGGAGCTTCTGGAGAACGGATATGATGTTACAGTAATCGACAATCTGTATAATTCCAGCGCGAAAGCGATCGACCGGGTGCGGGAGATCAGCGGGAAGGATCTGACCTTTGTAAAGGGGGATATCCTTGACAGGGAATGCCTGGATACTATTTTTGAGAGCCAGAAGATCGACGCGGTGATTCATTTTGCCGGTCTCAAAGCGGTCGGCGAGTCTGTACACAAACCGGTCGAGTACTATTCCAACAATATCACCGGGACGCTCACACTGGTGAAAAGCATGGCGGCTCACGGCGTGAAGAATATTATCTTCTCTTCGAGCGCAACCGTATACGGGGAGCCGGCTTTCAATCCGATTACCGAAGAGTGCCCGAAGGGGGTCTGCACGAATCCTTACGGATGGACCAAATGGATGCTGGAACAGATTCTTTCTGACCTGCATACTGCCGACGCTGAGTGGAATGTGATTCTTCTCCGTTATTTCAACCCGATCGGCGCGCATCCGACCGGACTGATCGGCGAGGACCCGAAAGGAATTCCCAATAATCTTGTTCCTTATATTGCGCAGGTCGCCATCGGCAAGCTGGAAAAGCTGGGCGTCTTCGGAGACGATTATGATACGCCGGACGGAACCTGCATCCGCGATTACATCCATGTCGTAGACCTGGCAAGAGGCCATGTCAACGCGATCCGCAAGCTGGCGGACAAAGAAGGCGTCTCCGTCTACAATCTCGGAACCGGACACGGATATTCCGTCCTGGAGGTGGTTGAGGCTTTCGGCGAGGCCTGCGGTCATCCGGTGCCCTATGAGATCAAACCTCGCCGCGCCGGGGATGTCATGGAGCTGTACTGCGACCCGAAGAAGGCAGCGGAGGAACTCGGCTGGACGGCTCAGTACGGGATTAAGGACATGTGCAGGGATTCCTGGAACTGGCAGTCAAAGAACCCGAACGGATACAGGGACTGATTCCGGAGGAAAAAGATGCGCTGGAAAAAGTACAGATTGAAAACGCTGACGAGCGCTGAGGATATCGTAATCGCGTCCCTCGCGGAAGCGGGGGTGGAGGGAGCCCAGATCGAGGACAATGTGCCCCTGAGCGAAAGCGACCTGCAGCAGATGTTCGTGGATATTCCGCTTGCGGAAGGTCCGGATGACGGCACTGCCTACATAGATTTTTATCTGGATGAGGATGCCGACGCCCAGAAGCTTCTTGACGCGGTCAGGCAGGAACTGGAAGAACTGCGGCAGTTCACTGAGATCGGGGAGTGCAGCATCGAGGAGTCCGTGACCGAAGACAAGGACTGGGTAAATAACTGGAAGCAGTATTTCCACAAGTTTAAGGTGGACGATATTCTGATTATCCCGTCCTGGGAGGATGTGGAGCCGGATGACGACGCGAAGATGGTCCTGCATATCGATCCGGGAACCGCTTTCGGAACGGGCATGCATGAGACGACGCAGCTGTGCATGCGGCAGCTGAAGAAATATGTGACGCCTGACACGGAGCTTCTGGACGTGGGAACCGGGAGCGGCATTCTGTCGATCGTTGCCCTTAAGCTGGGTGCGAAGCACGCGTTCGGAACCGATCTGGATCCCTGTACGGTCAATGCGGTCAGCGAGAATCTGGCGGCCAACGGAATCCCGGAAGAGAAGATGGATCTGGTGATCGGCAATATCATTGACGATCCTTCTGTCCAGGATCAGGCTGGTTTAGAGAAATATGATATCGTGACAGCCAATATCCTTGCGGACGTCCTGACGGCGCTGACTCCGGAGATTGTGAAGCATATGAAACACGGCGCCCTGTATATCAGCTCAGGAATTCTCGACGTAAAGGAAAAAGATGTGACAGATGCCTGCAGGGCCCAGGGACTTGAGATTGTGGAAATAACCCGCCAGGGCGAATGGGTCAGCGTCACAGCCAGGAGAAACTGAGCCGGGAAACGGGAGAAACAGGGACAGGAAATCAGAAGAAACCGAGACGGGAATATGTACAGATTTTTTGTGGACCGGCAGCAGATTGACGAAGAGCAGGGAAGAATCCGCATCATCGGCGAGGATATCCGCCATATACGGAATGTGCTCCGCATGAAGCAGGGAGAGCAGCTGCTCCTCTGCACAGGGAGGGCGGACGATCCCTGGGATTATCTGTGTGAGATCGATTACGGCGGGAAGGCGGCGCCCGGAGATTCCTGTCTGGAGGCGGTGATACTGGAAAAGCGCCTGAGCGAGGCAGAACTTCCTTCCAGGATCATTCTCTTCCAGGGACTCCCGAAGGCGGACAAGCTGGAATCCATTCTGCAGAAGAGTGTGGAGCTGGGGGTTTCCGCCGTCGCGCCTGTCATGATGAAGCGGACGATTGTCCGCCTGGACGAGAAGAAGGCGAAAAACCGGAACGAGAGATGGAACGCGATCGCCCTGAGCGCCGCCAAACAGGCAAAGAGAGGGGTTATCCCTCCGGTGCTCCCGCTTCTTTCCTGGAAGGAAGCTCTGGAAAAAGCTGTTAGCTGCAGGCATATCCTGGTACCTTACGAGAGCGCGGAAGATATTTCTTATACAAGAAATGCCATTGAATCCGTGAAAGCGGGCGAATCTGTGGCCGTCTTTATCGGTCCGGAAGGCGGCTTTGACCCGGATGAGATCCGGGATCTGAAAGAGGCCGGAGCCCGGATTATCACGCTCGGGCACAGAATCCTGCGTACCGAAACGGCGGGGCCGGCTCTCCTGTCGGCGCTGATGCTGCATCTGGAACGCTGACAGGGATCTGATCTGCAGCCCCTGATCTGCCGCTGCCGTATCCGGAACACTGAAGCAGGCGTGAATCCGGCTCCGGATCCGCCGCTGCCGTATCCGGGGCACTGAAGCAGGCGTTAATACAGCCTCGGATCCGCCGCTGCCGTATCCGGAACACTGGAGCAGGCGTGAATCCGGCTCCGGATCCGCTGATGTGCCGGGAAAGGCGGCCTGTGTCTGCTTTCGGAACAGAAAAGGACGATATTTTTACGATGGAAGCATATCTGGACAATTCCGCAACGACTCCTGTATCGGAGGCCGTGCGGGATATTGTAGTTAAGACGATGACGGAGGCTTACGGGAATCCGTCGTCAAAGCACCTGAAGGGGGTCGAGGCGGAACGCTATGTGAAGGAGGCCCGGTCGAGGATTGCCGCCACACTGAAGGCGGACGAGAAGGAGATCTTCTTCACCTCCGGAGGGACTGAGTCCAACAACTGGGCCCTGATCGGGGGAGCCCTTGCGAACCGCAGAGCCGGCAACCATATCATAACGACGAGTGTGGAACACGCCGCGGTGCTGCAGCCGCTTGCATTTCTTCAGGACATGGGCTTCAGGGTCACATTTCTGCCAGTGGACAGCTGCGGAAGAATCAGCCTGGAGGACCTGAAAAAAGCCCTCGACAAAGAAACCATTCTTGTCTCGGTCATGTATGTAAACAATGAAATCGGGACGGTCGAGCCGGTTGCCGAAGCAGGGAAAATCATCAAGGACTTTAATCCCGGAATCCTCTACCACGTGGATGCCATCCAGGCTTACGGGAAGTACAGGATCGTCCCGAAGAAGATGCAGATTGACCTGCTCAGCGTCAGCGGGCATAAGCTCCATGGCCCCAAGGGCAGCGGCTTTCTGTATATCAGGGCCAATACAAAGATCAAGCCCCTGCTGTACGGCGGAGGCCAGCAGAAGGGCATGCGGTCGGGGACGGACAATGTCCCGGGCTGCGCGGGCCTTGGCGCTGCCGCAGTGGAGGCCTACACGGATCTCGAATCAAAGACAGCCCGCATGAGGAGCTGCAAAAAGCGTCTGACGGAAGGACTGCTGCAGATCGAAGGGACGAAGATCAATTCCTGCATGGAAGAAGACTTCAGCGCGCCCCATATTGTAAGCTGCAGTTTTGAGAAGGTCCGCTCGGAAGTACTCCTGCATGCGCTGGAGGAGAAGGGCGTTTATGTTTCCTCCGGCTCCGCCTGCTCTTCCAATAAGAAGATACCGGTCAGCGCCGTTCTGCAGGAGATTCACCTGTCTCCGGCTCTTCTGGATTCTACCATCCGCTTCAGCTTCAGCGACTGGACGACGGAGGAAGAGATCGATTATGCGCTGGAGGTTCTGAAGGAACTGATTCCGCAGCTGCGCCGCTATACGCGCCGCTGAGAAGAGGGGACAGTTTGCCGGAGCGTGCGGGCGGGACGCTTGGACCGCAGCGCGTATCTGCAGGAGAATGAGGAATAACACGGCAGGTTATAGAATTACCTGCAGGAAAATGAGGATGACTGCATGTTTTACAGAACATTTCTGATTAAGTACGGAGAGATCGGGATCAAGGGGAAAAACCGCAATGTTTTTGAGGATGCCCTTGTCGACCAGATCCGCCGCGCACTCGGCAGGCTGGAGGGTTCCTTCCGGGTCTGGAAGGAGCAGGGACGCGTGATTATCGATGTGGAAGGAGAAGAAGACAGCTATGATTATGACGAGCTGATCGAGGCGCTCCAGAGGGTTTTCGGAATCGTCGGTATCTGCCCTGTGATTAAAATACCTGTCGCGCCGCAGGAGGAACTGGCCCGGGAAGCGGTCCGCTTTATGGGACAGACCTACGGACTTTCTGCCGGGGCGGAAGATGCAGGTCCGGGTGAGAAGATCAGCTTCAAGGTGCATTGCCGCAGAGCGAACAAGAATTACCCGGTCACATCGATGGATGTCAATGCTTATGTCGGCGAGAAGCTTCTGGAAGCTTACGGCTCCCGTCTTGAAGTGGATGTCCATAAGCCGCAGGTGATGCTTTACATGGAAGTGCGGGACGAGGTCTATATCTACTCGCAGATTATCCCCGGCCCCGGAGGAATGCCGGTCGGGACCAACGGAAAAGCCATGCTGCTGCTCTCGGGCGGGATCGATTCCCCGGTTGCGGGATATATGATCGCGAAGAGAGGCGTAAAGATCGATGCGGTATATTTCCACGCACCGCCCTACACCAGCGAGCGCGCGAAGCAGAAGGTTGTGGACCTGGCAGAGATTGTCGCCCGCTATTCCGGTCCGATCCGTCTTCATGTAGTCAACTTTACGGACATTCAGCTGGCCATCTATGACAAATGCCCGCACGATGAACTTACCATTATCATGCGCCGCTATATGATGCGCATCGCGGAATATTTTGCCCGGAAGAGTAACTGCCAGGCCCTGATCACGGGGGAGAGCATCGGACAGGTTGCCAGCCAGACGATCCAGAGCCTGGTCTGTACGGATGAAGTCTGTACGATGCCGGTTTTCCGTCCGGTGATCGGTTTCGACAAGCAGGAGATAATCGACCGGTCCCTTAAGATCGGAACTTATGATATTTCGATCCAGCCCTTTGAAGACTGCTGCACGATCTTTGTCGCAAAGCATCCCGTCACAAAACCCCATCTGGATATTATTCAGAAATCAGAGAAGAAGCTGGATGATGTGATTGACGGGCTGATGAAGGAAGCTCTTGAAACGACGGAGCTGATCGAGATCGACTGAGATAAGCAGAAAAGGCAGATTTATCAGTGTTTTCCAAAGAAAAGGCCGCTGCGGACGGTTCCGCAGCGGCCGGAAAATTCTTATGAACCCCGCATTCTTCTGTGATCAGGAGCGGCTGCGGGTCAGCCTCTCTCTTCCGGATCAGGCAGCCTTCAGCGCCTGCGCTTCTCTCAGATCAGATAAGGCTTCAGAACCTCAAGGATCTCGTCGACATCTTCCTCTGCATGGATGCTGAGGTCGATCGGCTTGGAAAGATCCAGACTGAAGATTCCCATAATGGACTTGGCGTCAATGACATATCTGCCGGATACCAGATCAAAGTCATAGTCGAACTTGGTAATATCATTAACAAAGGACTTTACTTTGTCGATGGAATTGAGAGAAATCTGTACTGTTTTCATCGGTTTGTTCCTCCATATGATTCTTAATGATGTATGAAGCAGGCCGGTTTGAAATCCGTCTGCCTGACGAACGCAGACGATGATTTCCCCTTTGTCTGCTGCCGGACATCCGATTTGTTCAAACATTGTGCATTGCACAACTACAATAGTATCTTTTTCGCGGGGAAAAGTCAAGACAGCGGGAGAATGAGATTAACATGAATTTATTGGAAGGAAAGACGGCGGCGCTCCGCACACTGGGATGTAAAGTGAATGTGTATGAAACAGATGCCATGCGCTCCATGCTGGAGGAAGCCGGTTTCCGTATTGTTCCGTTCGCCCCGGGGGCGGACGTCTATGTGATCAACACCTGCTCTGTAACAAATATCGCTGACCGCAAGAGCAGGCAGATGATTCACCGCGCGCGCACACTGAATCCGGACGCGCTGGTTGTAGCCTGCGGCTGTTATGTGCAGACGGCCGTCGACCGCACCGGGCTGGACGTCGACGCGGACCTGATTCTGGGAAGCAGCCGGAAAAAGGAACTTGTCCGGGAACTGGAAAAATTCTATACGGCTGTTAATGAGGCAAGAGCGGAAGGCGGAACAGACGAACCATCCGCAGTGTGTGTGGGAGACGTCATGCATGAGAGCGCATTTGAGGAAATGCCTCTTTCGGGAGTGGAGGAACATACCCGGGCTTATATCAAGGTGCAGGACGGCTGTAATATGTTCTGCTCCTACTGCATTATTCCCTATGCCAGAGGCAGGATCCGCAGCAGGAAGATTTCCGGCATCCGTTCAGAACTGGAGAAGCTTGCCGGACAGGGGATCCGGGAGATTGTGCTGACCGGAATTCATCTTTCCTCCTATGGAGTCGATTTCGGGAACGATGAAGTCGAATCCTTCTATAAAGCGGAAGAGGATCCGGAAGAGGAAGATGCAGGCCTTCCTGCGAAAAGCGCGGAAATGCGGGAACAGGGGCAGGCTGACGCGTCTGGCAGCCCGGACAGGGAGAACCCGGGCAGGGCAGGGAGCTGGCAGGAGAAATCGAAATTAATCGATCTGGTAGAGGCCGCCGCCGGGATTCCCGGAATTGAGAGAATCCGTCTGGGCTCCCTGGAACCGACGATTATTACAGAGGAGTTTGCGCGGCGGCTGAGCAGGGTGAAGGAGTTCTGCCCGCATTTTCATCTGTCTCTTCAGAGCGGCTGCGACAGTGTGCTGCGGCGCATGAACCGTCATTACACGACGCAGGACTATGCAGGGCGGGTTGCCTGCCTGCGCAGATACTTTGACAAACCCGCTATAACTACTGATGTGATCGTGGGTTTTCCGGGCGAAACGGAAGAGGAATTCCAGGAGACAGCCGGCTATCTGGAAAAGATTCAGCTTTACGAAACCCATATTTTCAAATATTCCAGAAGGGCAGGAACCAGGGCGGCTTCCATGGAAGGCCAGGTGCCGGAAAATGTAAAGGCCAGGCGGTCGGACATCCTGCTGGAGCTGAATGCCCGGAACAAGGCGGCTTATGAAAAGTCCTGGAACGGCAGGGAAGCGGAAGTACTGATCGAGGAGGAGGCCCGCCGGAATCCGGACGGCAGTCTTGCGGTGCCGAATGTGGAGAAGCTTGCCGCAGGCCGTGATGAAAGCGGGGGCGGGGGTTCCGCGGTCATGTGGATGGAAAATGACGGAGAAGGAACAGGAATTTATACCGGCTATACAAGACAGTATATAAGGGTGTTTGTAAAATCTGACAGGGATCTGTGCGGAAGAATCATGAACGGAAGACTGAAGACAGAAGAATCCTGAAATACAGCAGTTCACAGCCCGGCATCCGTCAGACCTCAGATCTGTGCGCTTCGTATGTATACCGCATCTTCGATGTGTGAATCGTAAGCCTGAATGGCAAGTTGCAGGTTGATAATTTGGGCTTTTTATACTAAAATATGATCAGATGACTGTGTTCAGGCAATCTGTAACGGAAACAGCTTGTGATTTGAGGACGTGTTGATATGGCAGATATTTATAATACGCAGTATTTCAATGTTGAGGCCGACCCGGAGATCAGGGTGAAAAAGGTGCTCGAGCTGGTGTATATCGCTATGACGGAGAAGGGGTACAATCCTGTCAACCAGATTGTGGGTTATATCATCTCAGGAGACCCGACTTACATTACCAGCCATAAGAATGCACGTAGCATGATCATGAAGGTGGAGCGGGACGAGATCGTCGAGGAACTCCTGCGGGAGTATATCCGGAGTGAATCCTGGAAGAGGCGCTCATGACTGGTTCTTCAGAGATGATTACGGAGAGGCCCGCCCGGAGCGGACGCGTCATGGGGCTTGATTTCGGATCGAAGACAGTCGGCGTGGCTGTGTCGGATGCGCTGCTCCTGACCGCACAGGGCGTTGAGATCATCCGCCGCCAGAGTGAGAACAAGCTTCGCAGGACCCTTGCCCGGATTACGGAACTGGCCGGGCAGTATGAGGTGACGGAGATTGTGCTGGGACTTCCGCGGAATATGAATTATACGGTGGGAGACCGCGCCCTTCGGACGGTCGAATTCCGGGAGATGCTGATCCGGCGGACGGGGCTTCCGGTTATTCTGTGGGATGAGAGGCTGACGACGGTAGCCGCGGACCGGCTGATGATGGAGACCGGCATCCGGCGGGAGAACCGGAAGGAATATGTGGATGAGATCGCCGCGATGCTGATCCTCCAGGGATATCTGGACAGACTGTCTTCCGGACAGCCGCTTCCGGAACTGGATCCGAACGCGCTCCTGGAAGCGTACAGACAGAGAGCCGCGGAGGCATCCGGAGACGGAAGCGCTTTGGATGAGACGGAGGAATGAGCGGGCTGCGGAAGCAAGAAGTAAGAAGGCTGCGGACAGACTGAAGGAACAGGCAGGCCTTAAGAAGAACGGTGAGGGCCGGGCCGGAGGAAGAAACAGGACCGCGGCAGCGGACATAAGAGAGAAACAACTGCGGATCATCAGGGCCGGACGGCCGGATTGAGAGTAAGATAATATAGATGGAGAAACTGAAGTTTATACCACAGGGTGAGGATGAGGCGATCGAGTTCTATGTCCTGGAACAGACCAGAGTGGCAGGAAGATATTACCTTCTGGTGACCGACTCCGAAGAGGGAGACGGCGAGGCATGGATACTGAGAGACAGCTCCGCGGACGGTGATGCGGAGGCAGTCTATGAGTTTGTTGAGGATGAGGATGAACTGAACGCGCTGTCCGGCGTCTTTGCACAGATGCTCGACGGTGTGGAACTTTCCTGACGCGCGGGAGATATGCGCTGTCCGCAGAGAACGGCATTTGGCGGACAGGCGTAGGGATTCCTACGCGTCTATTGTGCTGCCCTGAAAACAGAATTGTGAAAGAAGGAGATACCGGTGACAAACGAAACAGCAAAACGACTGAAGATTATACCTCTGGGCGGCCTTGAACAGATCGGCATGAACATCATTGCTTTCGAATACGATGACAGCATTGTGGTGGTGGACTGCGGACTGGCTTTTCCGGAGGATGACATGTACGGGATTGACCTGGTCATCCCGGATATTTCTTATCTTCTTGAGAATCAGGACCGGGTGAAGGGATTCGTGTTTACGCACGGCCATGAAGACCATATAGGCGCGCTTCCTTATATACTGAAACAGCTGAACATCCCGATTTACGCCACAAAACTGACGATGGGGCTGATAGAGCTGAAGCTGGAGGAGCACGGCCTGATGAAGACGACCAGAAGAAAGGTTGTTCACCCGGGTCAGACCATCAATCTGGGCCAGTTCCGCGTCGAGTTTATCAAGACCAATCATTCGATTCAGGATGCTGTGGCGCTGGCGATCTACAGCCCGGCGGGAACCGTGATTCATACGGGAGATTTCAAGGTGGATTATACGCCGGTTTTCGGCGACTCCATCGATCTGCAGAGATTCGCGGAGATCGGGCGGAAAGGGGTACTGGCCCTGATGTGCGACTCCACCAACGCGGAACGTCCGGGTTATACGGCTTCCGAGCGGACAGTCGGGAAAGCCTTCGAGACTATTTTCTCCGAACACGGGAACAGCAGGCTGATCATCGCGACCTTCGCGTCGAATGTGGACCGAGTGCAGCAGATCATAGATACCGCTTACAAATACGGCAGGAAAGTCGTGATCGAAGGCCGGTCCATGGTAAATGTGATCTCGACGGCCGAGCAGCTGGGTTATATCAGCATTCCGGAGAATACGCTGGTCACTCTTGATCAGATGCGCAATTATCCGGACGAACAGATGGTGCTGATTACAACCGGAAGCCAGGGAGAATCCATGGCGGCGCTCTCCAGGATGGCCGCGAGCATGCACAAGAAGGTTCAGATCAAACCGGGGGATACGATCGTATTTTCATCCAACCCGATTCCGGGTAATGAAAAATCTGTCTCCAAGGTCATGAATGAGCTGTATGCAAAGGGCGCGGACGTGATTTTCCAGGATGCGCATGTATCCGGCCATCCCTGCCAGGAAGAGATCAAACTGATCTACTCCCTGGTCAAGCCGGCCTATGCGATTCCGATCCACGGGGAATACCGGCACAGGATTGCCCAGGAGAAGGTTGCCAGGATGCTGGGGTATGATTCAGAGCATATATTGATGCTCAAGAGCGGCGATGTGCTGGAGATTGACGGCGAAAGCGCAGAAGTGACCGGTCATGTACAGAACGGAGGAATTCTGGTCGACGGTCTGGGCGTGGGAGACGTCGGCAATATCGTGCTCAGAGACAGGCAGCATCTGGCGGAGGACGGCATCATAATAGTCGTGATGACCCTCGGAAATGTATCAGGGGAGATTCTGTCCGGCCCGGATATTGTCTCCAGAGGTTTTGTCTATGTAAGAGAGTCCGAAGAACTGATGGAGGAGGCGCAGGAGGTGATCGAGGACGCGATCCGCTCGGCCATGTCCCGCAAGAGTTCCGACTGGGGAAGAATCAAGAACGCCATCCGGGATGATCTGAGTGACTTCCTGTGGAAGAGAACCAAGCGGAGCCCGATGATTCTTCCGATTATCATGGAAGTGGAAGAGTGACGGGCAGGGGATTCCGGAAACGATATTCTGACAGATAAGAGAAGACGCGGCTATGGTAAATGACGAGAGACTGGTCACTTTTCTTCACTCTCTGGATTCGGGAAACGGTCCTTATCTGGATGCTCTTCAGGCAGAAGCTTCCGGGGAGGGGGTTCCGATTATCCGCCAGGAGATGCAGAGTTTTCTGCAGCTTTTCCTGGAACTGAAAAAGCCGGCCAGAATACTGGAGGTCGGAACCGCAGTCGGTTTTTCCGCCCTTCTGATGGCTTCCTTTACGCCGCCGGACACAGAGATCACCACGATTGAGAATTATGAGAAGCGGCTGGTGAAGGCCAGAAAGAATATCGCGTCGTCCCCGTGGAGCAGCCGCGTGGAGCTTTTGGAGGAGGATGCGGCCGCCGCGCTGAAGAGGCTCCTGCAGGAGCGCGGGGAAGAAATCTATGACTTCATTTTCATGGATGCGGCCAAAGCCCAGTATATCTGTTTTCTGCCGGATGTTCTCAGACTCCTGTCTCCCGGGGGCGTCCTGATTTCGGATAATGTGCTGCAGGACGGCGTGATCCTGGAGTCCCACTATGCGGTGGAGCGGCGTGACCGTACCATCTATAAGCGGATGAGGGAATATCTGTATGTGCTGAAACATACGGAAGGCCTGGTCACTTCCATTGTCCCGATCGGGGACGGAGCCGCAGTGAGCGTAAAAAGAGAAAGGGCATGATACCGCTGCTCTTTGCGGCATACAGACCGGGGCAGAGTGTCTGAAGCCGGGGATGCCGCGATGAAAGCGTTTATTGCCGCAAACGGTCCGGGGCAGGGTACAGGAGGAACAAAATAAGATGCATCAGGAAGGAAAGCTGCCGGAGCTGCTGATTCCGGCTTCCAGCCTGGAGGTATTGAAGACAGCCGTCCTCTACGGGGCGGATGCGGTCTATATCGGAGGGGAGGCTTTCTCCCTCAGGGCAAAGGCTAAGAATTTTTCGCAGGAAGAGATGGCGGAGGGGATCCGGTTCGCCCATGAACACGGCGTGAAGGTCTACGTCACGGTCAATATCCTGGCCCATAACGCGGATCTGGAAGAGGCGGACGAATATCTTGCCTTTCTGAAAAAGATCCGGCCGGACGCCCTGCTTGTGGCGGATCCGGGACTCTTTATGAGGGCAAAGAAAGTCTGCCCGGAGATTGACCTGCACATCTCCACCCAGGCCAACAATGTGAATTATGAGACTTTCCTTTTCTGGCGGGAGCTGGGAGCAAAACGGGTGGTCTGCGGCAGGGAGCTGTCCCTTGAAGAGATCCGTCAGATCCGCGATAAGATCCCGGATGACCTGGAGATTGAAGCCTTTGTTCACGGCGCCATGTGCATCTCTTATTCCGGGCGCTGCCTGATGTCGAATTTCCTTGCGGGAAGGGACGCCAACCGGGGAGCCTGCACACATCCCTGCCGCTGGAAGTACAGTGTGGTTGAGGAGACCAGGCCGGGGGAATATATGCCGGTCTATGAAAATGAGCGCGGGACTTTTATTTTTAATTCAAAAGACCTGTGCATGATCGAACATATACCGGACATGATCGCGGCGGGGATCGATTCCCTGAAGATTGAAGGACGGATGAAGACTGCCCTGTATGTGGCTTCGGCGGCGCGCACTTACCGCAGGGCCCTGGATGATTACGCCAGGGGACCGCAGTTTTATGAAGCCAATATGGAATGGTACCGCGAACAGATCCGCGACTGCACCTACCGGAGTTTTACAACAGGCTTCTTCTACGGAAAGCCGGGGAGTGACGCTCAGATTTACGACAGCAATACATACGTGAACAACTATACGTATCTGGGAACCGTGCAGGGCTTCAGGGAACTGGAAGGCCGCCGTTATATTGAGATTACCCAGAAGAACAAGTTCTGCGTCGGGGACCGGATCGAGATCATGAAGCCGGACGGCAGCAATCCTGTGGCTGAGGTTCTTGACATCCGGAGCGAGGACGGACAGAAGATGGATTCCTGTCCCCATTCCAGGCAGAAACTCCTGATCGGACTGAGCGTGCAGGCTGATCTCTATGATATTCTGAGACAGAAAACAGCAGGACCGGCCGGGACAGAGAATTGAATAATTTACCGATGATAAGCGAAAAGAGGGAGCCGTGAAAGGCTCCCTCTTACTGTGTAAACACTGATTATATCAGTGTTTACACAGTGCCTCCGGCGGATCGCAGTGCTGCGCAGCGGAAGGCTTGCTCTGCAAGCCGCGCAGCACGCGGCTTTGAGCGCATTACGCGCTCAAAGAATATAAAGGAAAACGCTGTTCTCATGCTATCAAAAGATGTTATTCAGAATAAATCAGCGTTTCCCTTTAGTATAACCGCATACCGGTTTCTGGAAATCTCCGCCGCACAGTTTTTGAGCTGCAGCTGTACCAGAATCTGCAGGGTCCGGACCAGGGGCAGGGACGCCTTTGCGGCGATTTCCTCCGCCCCGGCGGCGTCGGAGCTTAAGACATTGAAAACCGCCTGCTCTTCATCTGACAGGGCAGGCAGGGATTCTGCCGCCGCTCTCCGGCTGTCTCTGCCGTCCGGCCGGACTCTCTTCAGGCCGATGGAGACAGCGAGATTATCCAGCAGATTGTCCGGAGAAAGGATGATACCCGCCCCCTGTTCAATCAGACGGTTGCACCCGCGGCTGAGCTGGTCACTGCAGCGGCCGGGAACGGCGTAGACGTCTTTTCCCTGTTCGAGGGCCAGGTCCGCGGTGATGAGCGAGCCGCTTTTTTCCCTGGCTTCCACCACGACAACCGCGTCGGAAAGACCTGAGATCAGACGGTTCCGGACCGGGAAATGATTCCGGAGGGGCTTAGTCCCGGGGGCAAATTCAGAGAGGACGCCTCCGCGTTCCGGAAGGCTGCGGAACAGTTTTATATGTTCGGGCGGATAGCAGATATCCGCACCGCATCCCAGAACGGCGTAACTGCTGCCGCCGTTCTGCAGGCAGGCGGACTGGGCAGCGCCGTCGATCCCTACCGCCATACCGCTGATGATCTGGCAGCCCTGTTCTGTGAGCATCCGGCTGATCAGGCCTGCCATCTGGTATCCGTAATTGCTGCAGCAGCGGGCTCCTATTACGGCGACCGAGGCTCTTCCGGGATCCGGAAGATGGCCGCGGTAAAAAAGCCCGTAGGGGCAGTCGGGAAGATCCCGCAGGGACGGCGGAAAGTCCGGATGACGGCAGCTCACAAATGAGATCTCTTTCCGCCTGAGCAGTTCAGCCATCCTTTCCGGACTCCCGGATTCCTTATGAGCAGCCAGGAAAGAAACCCATTGCAGACTGCTTTTCGAGCCGGTCTTTTTCCAGGGAGCCAGGGCGGAGACAGGAGCCTGAAAGATCTCTTTTACGGAACCAAAATAGTGAAGCAGCGCGGTGACGGCGTTCCGGTAAAGACCCGGGCAGCTGCAGAGCCAGAGCCACAACAGTTCTTCCTCTGAGACGGGATTATCCCTGCGCCTGTTTTCCCCAGTTCCGTCATACTGTTGATCTTCCGGGCCCCGGGCCTGCCGAATCTGTGCAGGAGACAATTCGGGAAGGGGAGCCGTTGCGGGCGCGGCAGCTGCCATGGGTTCAGAAGGATTTGCTTTCAAAGACGAATCAGCTCCTTTCCTGATCTTTCACTAATATTTCTTCAGTGCGTCTTCCCAGTATTTCCGGTCAACCGCCCGGAAGGAGACGGCTTCCATGATATGGCCGGGAAGCACTTCCTCTGAGCTGTCAAGGTCCGCGATCGTGCGGGATACGCGCAGGATTCTGCAGTAGGACCTCGCAGTCAGGGACATTCTGTCATATACTTCCCGGATCAGGTCCCGGGAATCCGGACTGAGGCGTCCGTAGGAAAGAAGCTGGCCGGAAGGAAGATTCCCGTTGAATTTCCATGAACAGGAGGCGTAGCGTTCTTTCTGCATACGGATCGCCCGGCTGACACGCCTGCGGATCGCAGCGGAGCTTTCTCCGGGCGTGCTGCCTGTCAGCTCTTCGTACTCTACCTTGCGGGCTTCCACGCACATATCGATCCGGTCCAGGAGCGGCATGCTGATTTTTGAGAGATAGCGCCGGATTTCCCCGGGGGTGCAGCTGCACTTTGTACGGTCAGGAAAATAGCCGCAGCGGCAGGGATTCATGGAGGCGACAAGAATGAAATGGGCAGGGAATACGAACGTGCCGAGCGAACGGGAAATGTGGATTTCTCCATCCTCAAGGGGCTGGCGAAGGGTTTCAAGGACAGCCCGGCTGAATTCCGGAAGCTCATCCAGATAGAGAACCCCTCCGCTGGCAAGACTGACTTCGCCGGGATGGGGCGGGGAGCCTCCTCCGCAGAGAGCCGGAGCTGTGATGGTGTGATGGGGGGAGCGGAAAGGCCGGAATGTCATAAGCCCCATATCCTCCGGCAGAAGCCCCGCGATGGAGTGAATCTTGGTGATCTCCATAGCTTCTTCCGGGCTTGTTTCCGGGAGAATGGAAGCGATCCGCTTTGCGGTCATTGTCTTTCCGGCGCCCGGAGGACCGATCATGAGGAGGTTATGAAAGCCGGATACCGCGATTTCCGCTGCCCGGCGCAGCATGTCCTGGCCCCGGAGCTCTGAAAAGTCCGGGCCTCTTTTTGCCTGCCGGCTCCTGCGGATTTCCCCGTTGTCGATCAAGGCGCGTTTCAGCGGGGACGGCGGATTCCGGGGCGGATCATAGTGAACGTCATCCTCCAGGCGCGGCCTGACGCCGGCGGTATCTGTCAGGAATCGGATGACCTGGTTCAGGCAGCCGGCGCCAAGGACGGAAACATCCTTGATGACCGATCCCTCCTGGAGGTTTCTCTGCGGAAGGATGACGGTTTCACAGCCGAAGGAGCGGGCGCAGGATACAATCTCCAGAACCCCTCGGACCGGTTTGATCTCGCCGCTGAGCCCCAGCTCTCCGAGAAAAAGGATGCCGTCGAGCGCTTTCTGAGGGAAAAAGCCGTAGGCGCTCAGCACGGAGACGGCGATGGCCAGATCAAATAAGGATCCTCCCTTGTGCTGGGAAGCAGGCGCCAGATTGACGGTGATATGCCGTACGCCAAGAAAGATCCCGCTGTTTCTCAGGGCTGACCGGACGCGCTCCGAGGCTTCTTTTGTCTCTGAAGCCAGAAATCCGACCATGGTAAACATGGGCAGACCATCGGAAACATCTGTCTCTACTGTGACTTTTCGGCTGGAAATGCCGTCGATGAAGGCGGAAGTGACTGTACTGTACATGGGGATTCTCCTGGTAAAAGAAAGGATGACTGACTTTTGACGACGCAATCATGGGATAAAGAGGAAATAAGATATGGAAATGTTACTCAATAGAAATGTTACATATAGATTATAGCCAGAGAGAAAAGAGCTTGTATGAAGTACTTATAGCACAGATGAGATGTGCACGCAAGCCCGAATTTCGTCCTTCCCGGCCTGTACGGATCCTGCTGCCGGCTTTCCGCCCGGCAGACAGCTGTGAATAGTTTGTGTATTTCGAAAAAAGCTGTTTGACGGAAAGAAATCTCTGTGCTATTATCTTGCCCGAGTGTTTTTTCACAGGACACGGCATATTGTCTTTAAATACGCCTTTCGTTATGAGACGGCGGCTGTGTGAAGCTGTGAATCGCGACATGAGATGACAGACGGAGATAGTTGTTCATGGCAAGATATCTTGTAATCGTAGAATCACCGACCAAGGTCAAAACGATCCGTAAATTCCTTGGCCCCAGCTATGTGGTTATGGCTTCCGCGGGTCATGTGCGGGATCTTCCCAAGAGCCAGCTCGGTTTTGACCCGGCGAATGATTACGAACCGAAATATATTACAATCCGCGGCAAGGGAGAGATCCTGGCAGCGCTCAGAAAGGAAGTAAAGAAAGCCGACAAGGTTTTCCTTGCGACTGACCCTGACCGGGAGGGCGAAGCGATCTCCTGGCATCTGATCGCGGCCCTGAATCCGGATCCGAAGAAAACCTACCGCATTACTTTTAACGAGATTACGAAAAATGCTGTAAAGGAAGCCCTGAGGCATCCCAGGCAGATTGACATGGATATGGTGGACGCCCAGCAGACCAGGCGGATCGTTGACCGTATGGTCGGCTACCGCATCAGCCCGCTTCTCTGGAAAAAGATCAAGAGAGGGCTGTCCGCAGGGCGTGTGCAGTCTGTTGCGCTGAGGATTATCGCGGACCGTGAGAAGGAAATCAACGAGTTCGTTCCGACGGAATACTGGTCCCTGGACGCGGAATTCGAAGCGGCAGGCATGAAGAAGCCTCTTACGGCCCAGTTTTACGGCGTTCTGAAAGACGGGAAAGCGGTTAAGACAGGCCTTAACAGCGAGGAAGAAGTCAGCCGGGTTCTTGCCGGACTCGGGGAACAGCCGGACTGCAGGGCTGTCAGCGTGAAGCGGGGAGAGCGGATGAGAAAAGCGCCGCTTCCCTTCACAACCAGTACGCTGCAGCAGGAAGCGTCCCGGGCTCTGAATTTTTCCACCCAGAAGACCATGCGCCTGGCGCAGCAGCTCTATGAAGGAATTGATCTGAAGGATGAGGGGACCGTCGGCCTGATTACTTACCTGAGGACGGATTCCACCAGGATTTCCGAGGAAGCGGATAAAGCCGCCCGCGCGTTTATCGGAAAAAATTACGGGGAGAATTATCTCGGCGAGTCCTCCGGTCAGAAGAAGAGCACAGGCCATATACAGGATGCCCACGAGGCCATCCGGCCGTCCGATATAAACCGGACGCCGGATTCCGTGAAGGACGCCATGTCAAGGGATCTGTTCCGCCTTTACCAGCTGATCTGGAAGAGATTCGCGGCGAGCCGCATGGCGCCGGCCAGGTACGAGACCCTGCAGATCCGGATCCAGGCAGCGGACAGCTATCTTTTTACAGCCGGGGCCGGCAGACTGGATTTTGACGGCTACCGGAAGGTGTATGCCGAAGCGGAGGAAGAGGAGAAAGCCGCCGGCTATCCTGTCGGAAGCCTGGAGGAGGGCGAACGCCTGACTTTGAAAAAAACAGATCCTGAGCAGCATTTCACCCAGCCTCCGGCGCACTATACAGAGGCCTCGCTGGTGAAGACCCTGGAAGAACTGGGGATCGGCCGTCCGTCGACCTATGCGCCGACGATCACGACCCTTCTGGCCCGCCATTATATTACCAAAGAGAAAAAGAATCTCTATATTACGGAACTGGGCGACGCGGTGAACAATATCATGAAGAGCTCCTTCCCGGAGATCGATAATGTACAGTTTACCGCCTACATGGAGTCCATGCTGGATTCCGTGGCGGAAGGAAAGACCCAGTGGAAGCAGATCGTACGCAACTTTTATCCGGATCTGGAACGGGAAGTCATGGAAGCCGAACAGAAGCTGGATAAAGTATCCATTGAGGATGAGAAGACGGATATCATCTGCGAACACTGCGGGCGGAATATGGTCATCAAATACGGACCTCACGGCAAATTCCTTGCATGTCCGGGATTTCCGGAATGCCGCAATACAAAGCCTTATTTTGAGAAAGCCGGGGTGAAATGCCCCAAATGCGGGCAGGAGATCGTACTGCGGAGATCAAAGAAGGGCAGACGCTTCTACGGCTGCGAGAATCCGGAATGTGATTTTGTTTCCTGGCAGAAGCCGTCCGATATTCCCTGTCCCCAGTGCGGGAGCTATATGGTGGAGAGGGGCGCAAAACTGGTCTGCGCGAACAGTTCCTGCGGCTTCAGCATGGCGAAGGAGACGCAGCAGGCGTCTTCCGCCTCATGAGTCTGCTTTTCTGCAAGTTGCCGGACAGCGAACCGAATGACTAAAAAATAGAGGGTATTTCCCGGAAATAGACTGGAAAAAACTGGAAATGTGTATTGAATTCATGCAACTCGTGTGATAGAATGCACCTATAACTCAGCCGGATCGATCGTTCTGGAAGGTATTCGTTCTGGCTCCGCGCTGCTTGGGCAGTACGGGCCAGAATTTATTTTGCACCGGATTCAGAAGAGTTCCCGGCAGTGTGGGTTCAGGCCGGGCGGCGGCCGTGCATATATGGGGTATGCAGGGTTTCCGCGGCGGCAGGTTGGGAGATTGTCCGCTATACATCGCGGGGAGATGCAGGACACAGATCGCCTACAGTTATACCCGTATCGATGACAGATTCTTTGCTTTTACAGGAGGCCATGTATGAGCGTACAACTTCTTGACAAGACAAGAAAGATCGGACAGCTGCTGCACAACAATAATTCCAGCAAGGTTGTTTTCAATGATATCTGCGGAATTATGACCCAGATTCTGGATTCCAATGTCCTGGTGATCAGCCGCAAGGGCAAAGTCCTGGGCGTCAGTATTTCGGACCATGTGGAAGAACTGACCCAGATGATCGTGGACCGGATCGGCAATTTTATAGATCCCATGCTCAATGAGCGTTTTCTTTCCATTCTCTCCACGAAGGAGAATGTGAATCTGGAAACGCTCGGCTTTACAGGCGAGGATCTTCACCGCTATCAGGCGATCGTGAATCCGATCGAGATCGCCGGCGAACGTCTCGGAACCGTTTTCATGTACCGGACGGAGAAGCCTTACGAGATCGATGACATCATCCTGAGCGAGTACGGCACCACGGTTGTCGGCCTCGAGATGATGCGCTCCCTGAATGAGGAGAATGCGGAGGAGAACCGCAGGATCCAGATTGTCAGGAGCGCGATCAATACCCTGAGCTATTCAGAACTGGAGGCGATCGTGCATATCTTCAACGAGCTGAACGGCTCGGAGGGAGTTCTGGTCGCAAGCAAGATCGCGGACCGTGTCGGCATTACTAGATCCGTGATTGTCAACGCCCTGCGCAAGTTCGAGAGCGCGGGCGTGATTGAGTCAAAGTCGTCCGGCATGAAGGGAACCTACATCAAGGTTCTGAACGAAGCAGTGTACGATCAGCTGGATGAGATAAAGAGGCAGAGAAAAATGTGATTTTCCGGCCGGGCCGCAGAGGCCCGGCTTTTTTTTGTTAAAGCCCCGCCGCCGGCCGGCCTGACAGATCTGCGGCAGCCGGCATAAAAAAGTATAAAATTTAAAAAATAAGAGAAAAATAAAGAAAAACAGAGATAATAAGTGAAAACAAAGGATATACAGGAATATACAGGACTTGCATATTCCTGTTTTTTTGCTATGATAGGTAACGTGATTTAGCACTCAATTTTGATGAGTGCTAATAAATAAAAGAGATAAAAGTTCTGCAGGTGAACAGACAGGAGGCATCGTTATGAAGCTTGTACCTTTAGGTGATAAGGTCGTATTAAAGCAGTTTGAGGCTGAGGAGACAACAAAGTCCGGTATCATTCTTGCATCCAAGGCTCAGGAGAGACCGCAGGAAGCTACAGTCATCGCAGTCGGCGACGGCAAGGTTGACGGCAAAGAGATCGTCATGAGCGTGAAGGAAGGCGACAAGGTCGTTTATTCCAAGTATGCCGGAAATGAGTTCAAGCTCGGTGAAGAGGAATATATTCTCTGCAAGATGTCCGATATTCTTGCGAAGGTTGAGTAAAAAGACTGACGGTTTTTCGACAGAATAATATATGTAAAAGACGGAGGAATCTATTATGGCGAAAGAATTAAAGTACGGCGATGAGGCCCGTGAGAGCCTGAAGATCGGTGTTGACAAGCTTGCGAATACCGTTCGCGTTACGCTTGGACCCAAAGGAAGAAATGTCGTTCTTGACAAACAGTACGGCAGCCCGCTGATTACCAACGACGGTGTTACCATCGCCAAGGAGATCGAGCTTGAGGATGCATTTGAGAATATGGGCGCACAGCTGATCCGTGAGGTCGCTTCCAAGACCAACGATGTGGCCGGCGACGGTACCACAACCGCTACGGTTCTGGCACAGGCTATGGTCAGCGAAGGAATGAAGAACCTGGCAGCAGGCGCCAATCCGATCGTTCTGAGAAAGGGTATGAAGAAGGCTACGGACGCAACCGTCAAGGCGATTGCGGAGATGAGCCAGAAGGTTTCCGGCAAAGAGCAGATCGCGAAGGTTGCCGAGGTTTCCTCCGGTGACGAGGAAGTCGGAAAGATGGTCGCGGACGCCATGGAAAAGGTTTCCAGAGACGGCGTCATCACCATCGAAGAGTCCAAGACCATGCTGACAGAGCTCGACCTGGTGGAAGGCATGCAGTTTGACAGAGGCTACATCTCTGCTTATTTTGCTACCGATACCGAGAAGATGGAAGCACAGCTGGATGATCCCTATATCCTGATCTATGACAAGAAGATCTCCAATATCCAGGATCTTCTTCCGCTGCTTGAGCAGATCGTGCAGTCCGGCAAGAAGCTTATGATCATTGCGGAGGATATCGAGGGCGAGGCGCTTACCACCCTGATCCTGAACAAGCTTCGCGGCACCTTCTCCGTAGTGGGCGTAAAGGCTCCGGGCTACGGCGACAGAAGAAAAGACATGCTGCAGGATATCGCGATCCTGACCGGCGGTACCGTGATCTCCGAGGAAGTCGGACTGGATCTGAAGAGCGCTACCATCGATATGCTCGGCCAGGCCAAGAGCGTCAAGGTGACAAAAGAGAACACCATCATCGTGGACGGACTCGGCGACAAGGATGCGATCGCGCAGAGAGTTGCCCAGATCAAGAGCCAGATCGAGGAGACAAAGTCCTCCTTTGATAAGGAAAAGCTTCAGGAAAGACTTGCAAAGCTCGCAGGCGGCGTTGCTGTTATCCGTGTCGGAGCGGCTACCGAGACAGAGATGAAGGAAGCCAAGCTTCGTATGGAAGACGCGCTGAACGCGACAAGAGCGGCAGTTGAGGAAGGTATCATCTTCGGCGGCGGTTCTGCATATATCCATGCGGCGAAGAAGGTTGCCGAGCAGATGAAGGATCTGCAGGGCGACGAGGCGACAGGCGCACAGATCGTCCTGAAGGCTCTTGAATCTCCGCTGTATTTCATCGCTGAGAACGCGGGACTTCCCGGAGCAGTCGTTGTCAATAAGGTGAAGGAAGCTGAGGAAGGCATCGGCTTTGACGCTTACAAGGAAGTCTATGTCAACATGATCGAAGCAGGCATCGTGGACCCGGCCAAGGTTACCAGATCCGCTCTGCAGAACGCGACCAGCGTTGCATCTTCCCTGCTGACAACAGAAGCTACCGTCGGAACCATCAAGGAGCCGGCACCGGCAGCTCCGGCAGCGGCACCGGGAATGGGTTATTAATACCTTCCGTTCCCCGGAATCCTGTTAAATTGAAATGTTTTACAATCCCCCGGTTGCGGCCGGGGGATTTTGTCATGCCTGCACGTAAGCATCGGTTCCTGATTTCAAATAAAACCTGAGAAGCAGTACGCAGCGGATAACATACTTGAAAATTATTCCCCGGCTTTTTATAATAAGAGAGATTGTGGCTGCGGTCCGCCGGAGTTTTCAGCTTAATCAGGGAATCAACGCCGCTGAATTATGGTTTTAGACCGGCTGCCGGCAGAAGCGGGGCCTTCCCGACTGACTTGAAAGGATAATCGCATGACGGAAGAAGAAGAACGCATAGAGATGGAGCTGCGCAGACAGGACAGGCAGAAAGCGCGGCAGGAGGAATGGGAGAAGATAAAAGGCCTTGGATGGAAGGCCAGAGCCGGCTATCTCTGGGACTACTACAAGTTTGTACTTGTCATCCTTGTTTTCGTGATCGTAGGCATAAGCATTGTCCGGACGATGATCATCGGCTCCATGACGGATATGATTCTGGAGGTCGCGGTACTGAATACGGATACCCTGGCTTCGGACGCTGTCCTGCTCAGGGAGGATTTCACTGATTATCTGGGCGGCCTTGGGAAACATGAACAGATTCAGATCGACACTTCCGTGAATGTAGTGGAGAATGCCCGCTCTCAGGCAGATATGATGGGAGATATGAAACTCACGGTTTTTGCGGCCGCCGGAGAACTGGATGTATGCCTGGCTCCGGAGAATATCATGATTTATCTCCAGAAAAAGGGGATGTTCCGGCCATGGGACGATCTGCTGACTGAGGAGGAGCGTTCCGCCTGGGCCGGTGATTTCTATATAGCCCCGGCTCCTGATGAGAAGGCTCTGACCGATCAGGCGCTCGGCCTGAGCGGGGAGAGTGAGGAAGAGCAGACGGAAGGCGGCGGACCCGCGGGGGGTGCGGGAGATACGGATGAAAATGCGCATTCCGCAGGAGACGAGGAACATATCTACGGTATCAGGGTGGATGAAAACGGAGTTCTTGACAACTATATTTTCTATGGGGAAGAGCCGGTCTATCTGTGTGCAGTGGGGAATACAAAGCACGAGGATACAGTCCGGAAGTTTATGGAGTTTATGAAAGGCGTCCCTGCGGACAGTGTTTCAGAGGGACAGGACGGAGCGTAAGATTTTCAGGAAAGGGTTGGTGTAACATGAATGATCTGTATCAGGAGATTCTGGTGAAGAAGAAAGCGTCTGCCAAGGATACAGCGCTGAAGATTCTGGTGATCGCCGTGACCGTACTCGTGCTGGCGGCAGGCGTGCTGTTTCTGACGCCGCTGCTTCTGGTCGGCCTGGTATTGTGTTTTGTTGATTTTTATTTCCTTCTTCCCCAGTTCGACCTGGAGTACGAATATCTTTATGTGAACGGGGACATCGACGTTGATAAGATCATGTCCAAGAGCCGCAGAAAGAAAGTGGCTTCTTTCTCCAAGGATAATCTTGAGGTCATGGCTCCGACCGGCTCCGCAGTTCTGAATGATTACCTGAACGGGGCAAAGGTTGAAGACTATTCCAGCGGTGAGGAGAACGCCAGCACATGGACGCTGGTATACAGCGGCGATAAGAGCAAAACAGCCGCAATTCTGGAGCTTCCGGATGAACTGTCGGAAGACATGCGCCGCTACGCGCCCCGGAAGGTTTACCTCAGACAGTTTTCATGAGGCCTCCTTCATGCCTGCTGTTGGTTATTCTGCTGTCTTATGCGGGCTGATGAAGGCGGATGTTCTGCATTGCACAAGGCTTTCATCTTTGCTATAATGCTAAAAATATAGCCAGATTTATTTGGAAGGCATCAGATATGCTGACTGCTGTCAGACGGACTGCTTGAAAGGAGCCATGAGCCAATGGGAAGAATCGTTAGCGAAGGTATTACATTTGATGATGTGCTGCTGGTACCATCTTATTCGGAAGTAATTCCGAACGCTGTTGATCTGAGTACGAATCTGACCCGGTCGATCCGGCTGAATATTCCGGTTATGAGCGCCGGGATGGATACTGTTACGGAACACCGGATGGCGATCGCGATGGCCAGGCAGGGCGGAATCGGGATTATTCACAAGAATATGCCGATCAGCATGCAGGCGGAGGAAGTTGATAAAGTAAAGCGCTCCGAGAACGGGGTTATCACGGATCCTTTCTTCCTGCATCCGGACAATACGCTGGAGGAAGCAGACGCGCTGATGAGAAAATTCCGCATCAGCGGAGTTCCGATCGTGGACCAGGAGGGAAAACTGGTCGGAATTATCACGAACCGCGATCTGAAGTTTGAAGAGAACTACGGCCGCAGGATCAGCGAATGCATGACCAGCGAGAACCTGATCACAGCCCGCGAGGGGATTACCCTGGACGAGGCGAAAACCATCCTGGGAAAGGCAAGGAAGGAAAAGCTTCCGATTACGGATGAGACAGGTCATCTGAAAGGCCTGATTACCATCAAGGATATTGAAAAGACGATCAAGTACCCCAACAGCGCAAAAGACTCCCAGGGAAGACTTCTTGCCGGCGCGGGCGTTGGAGTGACGGCGGACGTGCTCGACAGAGTATCGGAGCTTGTGAAGGCGCATGTCGACGTGGTCGTCGTGGACAGCGCCCACGGCCATTCGGCGAACGTGCTCCGGGTGGTGCATATGATCAAGGAGACATTCCCGGATCTGCAGGTGATCGCGGGTAATATCGCGACGGCGGAAGGCGCGGAAGCTCTGATCAAGGCGGGCGCGGACTGCGTCAAGGTAGGAATCGGACCCGGTTCCATCTGTACGACCAGAATCGTCGCGGGGATCGGCGTGCCGCAGATCACTGCTGTCATGGACGCCTATGAAGCGGCGGACAAGTATTCCATTCCGATTATCGCGGACGGCGGAATTAAGTTCTCAGGCGATATCACCAAAGCGATCGCGGCTGGAGCCAATGTCTGCATGATGGGTTCCCTCTTCGCGGGCTGTGATGAGGCGCCGGGAGATTTCGAACTCTATCAGGGAAGAAAATACAAGGTTTACCGCGGGATGGGCTCCATCGCCGCCATGGAAAACGGAAGCAAAGACCGTTATTTCCAGACCAATGCGAAAAAACTCGTTCCGGAAGGCGTGGAAGGCCGCGTTGCCTACAAGGGAAGTGTGGAGGATTCCATTTACCAGCTTATGGGCGGCCTGAGATCCGGCATGGGCTACTGCGGAGCGCCGGATATCGAGACGCTGAAGAAGACGGGACGTTTTGTCAAGATCACGAGCGCGGCGCTTCGTGAGTCACATCCGCATGATATCCATATTACAAAGGAAGCGCCCAACTATACAGTGGAGGATGATATCTGACGGATAACGGGTCAGAGAAGACTGTATCTGGTTCAGAGATCGGGGATGAAGAAGTGAGCAGCAGAGACGACAATCGCATACAGGAGGAGAACAGGCCGGGAAGTCAGATTGATACCTCCGGATACGAGAAGACGCTCAGGACATCCAGAAGGCCGGGAGGCGCCGGAAGGCGGAGACCGGACCGGGATGAGGAAGGCTGGGATGACTATGAGCCGGAAGAGGTCCGTTCCATCCCGAAAAAGAAGGGCAGAGGCGGAAGAATCCTCTTCTGGATCATATTTGTGGAAGTGATGGCGGTCGCGTGCGGTGTTGCCTACCTTTATATCTCGAGGGGCAATCCGGATGTGGATGATCTTCTGGCGAAGGATCCGAAGATCGCCTACGAGACAGAAACCGAACTGGAACTTGGGTTCGCGGTTCCGAAACCGCCAGTGGATGTCCAGCTTCTGTCGATCAATGAGTGGTCGCGGCCGGGGATCAAAGTAGATTCCATCGAGAAAGTCGTGGTTCACTATCTGGCCAATCCAAAGACGACGGCCCAGGAGAACCATGATTATTTCGAGAGCCTCAAGAACCTGCAGAATACCTATATGAGCGCCAACTACGTCGTCGGGCTGAACGGGGAGATCATTCAGTGCGTCCCGGACGGGGAAGTGGCCTGGGCATCCAATGAGGCCAATTATTATTCGATCTCTGTTGAGAACTGCCATCCGACCGGGACCGGCAAGCTCAACTCGCCGACCTACTGGTCGCTTGTTCACCTGGTGGCTTATCTGACCGAGAAGTATGATCTCAGCAGGGACGATATCATCCGGCACTATGACATCACCGGGAAGGACTGTCCCAAATGGTTCGTGGAGCACCCGGACGCCTGGGAAAAGTTTAAGGACGACGTCATGGTTTACCGGGAGGAATGTGAGCAGGCCCAGTCGGAGGCAATGTCCGAGGCCAAAGCTGCCGGAATTCCGGAAGAGGATGTTCTGGCGATCTACCTGCAGGAGAATGTCTCTGCTCCGGAGCCTCAGCCCGAGACATCGGACCAGGATCTGTGGGAAGTACTCAAAAAGAAGGCGGAAAGAGCCAATGAGACACAGACCGAGCCCTCAGAGAGATAGAAGAAACACACAGTGATTTACAGAGGGGAGGCATAAGCCTCCCCTTTTCCGAATCAATTTGGTCCTGACGGAACAGTGCTGCGGAGCGCGGCAGCCTCTGCTGCCGGGATTCAGCAGGCGACACAGATCCGCGATGACAGCAGAGCGACAGGGAGACTGGAAAATGACTGATCTGGAAGAACTTTACAGACAGATACTGAAAGGGAAGGAAGTCAGGAAGAACCTGATTGCAATCCGGCAGGGGCTGGAGGATGAGACGGCCAGGAGAAAGTTTATGTATTTTCTCGGAGCTGAGTTTGATCCCCTGACCGGCCTGCTTGGAAATGAAGATCCCAAGGTCAGGAGGAATGCCGCCCTGATTCTGGGCATGACAGAGGATGAAGATGTCCTTCCGGCGATCCTGGACGCATGGGAAAAAGAACAGACCCTCTACGTCCGCGAAGATTATCTGAAGGCAATTCAAATGCTGGATTACCGTGCCTGCCTGCCGAAGCTGCGGGCGGCTCTGGAGCGCTTAAGCGCGGAGGCGGCAGGCGGAGATCCGGCTGTACCCGGCAGCGTGCCCGTCGGAACATCGGAAATAGCACCGGACTCCTGCAGAAGTACGGCTGCACCGCGGGACGGCAGTTCTCTCTGGGACAATAACCGCCACATCAGCGCGGAGCTTCTCCGTCTGAAGGAGATGATCCGGAAATATGAAAGAAGACGCAGGCACAGGTTTATCCGCCAGAATCCGGCTCCGGACCTGATCCTGATGGCCAACCGCTGCCAGAGCGGGATAACGGCAGGACAGATTCAGACAGGGGAGGTAAAAACCCTGGCAGGGGGCGTTCATGTCAGGGGCGGCGACCTGAATGAGATCAGCCGCATCCGGACCTGGAGCGAGTGTCTTTTCACGGTACCGGGCGCAAAGCCGGTAAAGGGCAATGAAAAACAGATTGCCGAAGGCCTTCATCAGCTGCGGATCGGAAGCTATCTGCGTTCGCTCCATGAGGAGGATGGCCAGAGTTTCCTTTACCGGATCGAACTGAAATCCGGCAGCATGGAAAGGGAAAAACGGGGTCCCTTTATCAGAAAGGTTGCGGCTTCTCTGGATCTGATGGAGCAGGGACTGCTGGAGAACTCCGATTCGGATTATGAGGCGGAGATCCGGCTGATCGAGCGAAAGGACGGCTCCTACGCCGTTCTTCTGAAACTCTTTACAGTTCCGGATACCCGTTTCGCCTACCGTGTTGAGACAGATGCTCAGGGCATGGCTCCCGTCAACGCGGCTCTTTGCGTGCAGCTGGCCCTGCCCTGGCTGAAGGAGGGGGCCCAGGTTCTGGATCCTTTCTGCGGAACCGGCACGCTTCTGATTGAGCGTAAATACGCAAAAGACGCAGATCCCGTCTACGGCGTGGACCGGCAGGGGGAGGTGATCCGGAAAGCCAGAATCAATACGGAGCGTTTTGGAAAACTGTACCGGGCAGAGATAGCGAAAGAAGATCGTCCGGTCCGGACAGGGGCGGAGATGAAACAGGCTGAAGGGGAAGAAGCCGGGGAGAACCCCGTGTCCGGAGGCAGCAGCAGAGAAAGCTCCTCTTCCGGCAGAAGGATCCATACCGATATCTATTATATCAACAGGGATTTTTTTGATTTCCGGCATGACTATCCTTTCGACGAGATCCTGACGGAATTCCCCAGGCTCCGGGATGACCAGACAGACCTTTTTGCACGTCGTTTCCTGCAAAAGTCCTCCACCCTGCTTGCGGAGGCGGCGGTTGTGATCGTCATCACAGACGCGCCGCGTTCTCTTGTGAGAGCTGCGGACGCATTTCCCGCTTTCGTGATTGAAGAACAGTTCCCGATCAATGAAAGAACCGGCACGACAGAAATCGTCCTGAAATACCTGAGGAACCGCTGATTCGATCCGCGGTTTCCGGGAAACATCCTGAACAGACTGTTAATCCGGCCTTTCCCCTGAAAATAAAAAAAAAATTATTCTGTCCCTGTAAGATTCTTCCCCCGAAGGGTACCTGATAGATGAAGGGGAACAAAAAGCCCGTGAAGCTCCTGAGGGAGCAGGTGATTGAAAAGAAAAGATGCAGACCGGATCAGACAGTATGAGAGCAGCAGTTCTAAGCGGATGTTTCGGCAGAAAGGGATTGATATGGAAGATAAGAAAATCATCGACCTGTTCTTCAGCAGGTCGGAACAGGCGCTGACAGAGCTGGCGGCAAGGTACGGCTCTCTTCTTCATTCGGTCGCCGCCCATATCCTGAGCGCGGCGGAGGACCAGGAGGAATGCGTGAATGATGCTTATCTGGGGACCTGGAACAGCATTCCGCCGCAGAGGCCGGATTATCTGAAGGCTTATGTCTGCCGTATCACGAGAAACTGCGCGCTGAAACGCTGGCGTTACAACTCGGCGGACCGCAGATGCCGCGAATTTGAGACTACGCTGGAGGAACTGGAGGAATTTCTGCCCGGAGCCGATCTGGAGCAGGAGTGGACAGCCAGGGAGCTTGGCCGGGAGCTGAATCAGTTCCTTTCGGAACTCAGTCAGGAAGACAGGAGCCTTTTTCTCCGCCGCTACTGGTTTTCGGATTCCGTGAAGGAGATCGCTTCGGAACGGAAGATGACGGAGAATGCGGTCTCAGTCCGGCTGCTGCGTCTGCGCGGAAAGCTGAAAAAACATCTTGAGAAACAGGGATTTCAGGTCTGAAGGACAGAGAGGGGGATGGAAGGATGAAAAAAGAAGTAATTGCGGAAGCACTGAGCGAAGTTCAGGATCAGTTTATTGAAGAAGCCGCGATTGAGCCGGATGCTGCCCGGACAGAAAAGAACAGTTACTCTCCGGATGGAGAAAATGGCTCTGAGAAGGATGAGAAAAAGGACAGAAAAAAACAGAAAAAACCAATCGTTATTCCCTTCCCGTCCGGAAGATGGGTGAAAGCCGGGATCGGTGTATGCGCGGCGATTGTCCTGTGCCTGACGGCGGCCGCCATTCATGAGCCTCTGAAGAGACGTTCCGCGGCAAAAACGGATTATGCTGTTTCCGAGGACATGGATACCGGAACAGGAGGATACAGCGGTGCCTACAGTATGAAAGCCGAAAACAGCGCTGCTTTCGAGGATTCATATGCGGCAGATATGGACGGGGAAGTCCCGATGATGGAGGAAGCCGCGGAGGCGTTATATGATTCCGCACCGTCTGCCGCACAGTCTTCCGCGGACGATGTTTCCTACAGGGAAGATGGCGCAGGCTCGCCTGGGACAGAAGGCCAGACAGAGTCGGATACGGAACAGAAGCTTGTTTATTCGGCCAATCTCAGCCTTCAGACGCTCAGTTATGAGGAGACGGCAAAAGGCATCCGGGACCTGGTAAAGAAATACAAGGGGATAATTGAATCCGAATCCGAGTCGGATTCCAACTGGAACTGGTACAGGTCTTCTGACAGCGATCCGAAGATGACGCTGTATCTGACCATCCGCATTCCGACGGAACACTATGAAGATTTCCTTGCCGGCCTTGAGGGCAGCGGGAGAGTTGTCAGCAGGAATGTATGGGTGGACAACATCACCAGAAGCTATTATGACCAGAAAGCTGTCCTGAAGGGTCTGGAGCTTCAGGAGGAACGCCTGCTCAGTATGATGGAAAAGGCTGAGACGATCGAGGACATGATCGCCGTGGAAGCCCGCCTTACCGAAGTCCAGACACAGCTGAACCAGGCAAGGACGAAGCTTTCCGGCATGGATTTCGATGTCGCGTACTCCACCGTGAATCTTTCCCTTGAAGAAGTGACGCGCTATGTTCCGCAGGAGACATCCAGCAGCTTCCTGGATCGTCTGAAGGAAACCTGCATTGACGCTGGCTACACCTTCCTCGGAGCTCTGCAGTCCCTCCTCTTTGCCTTTATCTATCTTCTTCCTTACGCCGCGGCTCTGCTGATCCTTTTCCTGATTGTGCGTTTCCTCTATCGCAGGGCAAAAGCGCGCAGACAGAAGAAAAATCAGTAAAGATAAATGACTGAAAAAGAATCCGGCTCCCCCGGCTGCGGGAGCCGGATTCTCTCAGACAAAGCCTCTGCAATTATCAGTTAATTTCTGAAAAAGTAGGAAAAAATAAAACAATAGAACCATTGACAAATTCAGGGCATTGTAGTATCATTCATTTTGTTCACGGGAGACAGTCAAGATCGACCGGGAACAGCAAAATGCGCGAGTGGCTCAGGGGTGGAGCGTCGCCTTGCCAAGGCGAAGGTCGCGGGTTCGAATCCCGTCTCGCGCTTATTTTTTTTGCCAAACAAGCGGCTTTCCAGGGCTGGTCATGCAAATGGTCACGCAGGCAGGTTGACGGAACAGGGTAAGTATAGTTGGATCTTTATACGACTGCAGGTATTGAATGCCTGCGGTTTTTTTTGGAATGAAGCGGCTGCGATGTCAGAAAGAGGACAGCTACAGTCATAACTGCCTCAGGAACATGTTTTTTGAAACCCGCCATGTGGGAAAGCTGCCGGAGACCGGGTATGGAGAAACGATATAGAAAATGAACTTGACAGGAGCATAAATCATCTGTATCATGTTAGATACAACTAACCGCTGCTTAAAGGGCGGCGGTTTTATAGAAACTAATAGTTAGAAATAACTAACGGATACAAAGGAGCATGTTATGAGTGTTGTAATACTTGGCGGAAATGAATGTATGGAACGGCAGTACGGGGATGTCTGCCGGAAATACGGATGTAAGGCTAAGGTTTTCTGCAAACCCTGCGCGGATATGAAAGGCCGGATCGGTACTCCGGATCTGCTGATCGTGTTTACCCATACGATATCCCATAAGATGCTGCAGTGTGCGCTGAACGGTATCGGTGAAGGGACAACCGTCATCCGGTCACATACCAGTTCCATGAATTCCCTTAAGGATATTTTGAAGGAACACGCGGCCTGAAGGGCCTTGATCAGCGAAAGAGAATTAATCCGATCAGAACAGGGGAACTGACTGCAGTTCCCCGCTTTTTTGCCCGCCGGCGGCAGAAAAAAAACAGGGCAGTTACCTGCCCCATTTTTCAAACAGCTGATTGATTTCAGCGGCGCCGCTGCCGCTTCTCTGTGCATCATAAAGTTCCCAGAAAAACGGGTCACGGAACCAGTCTGCAGGAACCTGCTTTGCCAGAGCCATTTTTACTGTGGAAACCAGTGAATGGACTGCCTTCCGGCGAAGTTCCTTTCTTTTATTTATAATCTGTGCCTCTCTATATCCGTTCAGTGCATGTACTGCTGACATAAATACGCACCTCCTTTTTTGTTTTGGTATTGCTGTTTTTTCTTTGTTACGTGAGTAATTATAGTCCTCCGAAGGGATCTGTAAAAGGTCAATGATTGACCACTATTAGGTAAATATTGATATTTTATATATACGAAAGCACACAAAAATGCAGGATAACCATTGATTAATTACCATGATTATGCAATAGTTGATATATAACGAAACTGCATTCTGTTAAGGCATGGGAAACAGACACAGAAGAAGGAGAGCGGCGATGGCAGGAACCAGACATGAAAAACACTATGAAGTGCAGGAAGCGCAGATCGCGGTGGACTATATCACAGACCGGGGGCAGTATCATACCGCCCACTATGTAAACGGACTGGAGATGATTTTTCTGCTCAATGGGAATGCGATGATCCTGTATGACGGACGCCCAATCAATCTGGTGCAGGGGGAATTCATCGCGATCGGCAGCGGTCATTTCTATGAGCTGGTCTGCAAGGAGCAGTTTCTGGAGATCCGGGTCAGGGTTGACGGGGAATTCATCGCGACCAGGGCGGCCCTGAAGATGGCGGAAGGCCAGACCGGCTGGGAATGCCGCTGCTTAAGGGAGGAACTGGATCATGACAGACTGGAACCGTATCTGGATATCTGTGAGCTGTTTAAGGCGCTGGTCCTTCTCTACGTGGAAGAGCCGGACGGGTACAGGCTGAAAACGGAATCCATCGTTCTGGATATCCTGTTCATGCTGGTCCGGTATTTTACTTATCCGCTCTATGGAGAGACAGACGGACTACCGTCCGAGAACCGGCAGCGCATTCAGGAGATTCTGGATTATATCGACAGCCATTACCGGGAAGAGATCCCGCTCGGCAGGATCGCGGATCATTTTGCTCTGACCAGGGAATATTTCAGCAGACTCTTTCGCAGATCCCTGGGCATGACTTTTACGAAACATCTGAACAGGGTCCGGATCTCCCATTTTTATCATGATTTGATCAGTACGGATCTGCCGGTCATGGAGCTTCTGGAGGCTAACGGGATCCGGAATTACAAGACCTTCGGGAAAATGTTCCATGAAATGTACGGGTACTCTCCGCGGGAAGTACGTAAGATGAGATGATCCGGAAGGTCAGTATCTTCTTTATCTGCCCCGGAACCGGTTTTTTTATTGATTCCAGGGTTTTTCCCGCGTCTTTTTCAGTTTACGGACATCCTGCAGAACAGAAACCATTCAGGCTGCGGATGTCTGTTTTTTTCTGACTTCTTTATACAGTTTTAATATGGTCCGGCCATTTCTTACACCATTTTTATATCGTCTGTCTGATAATCAAAGCATAAAAACCGGATCCCGCGCAGGCGGAAACAGGCTGAGACATACTGTTTACACCAGAAAATGCCGTGAATGACCAGATTCCGGTCAGAGGCGGGAGAAGACGGAGGATCCGGATGAAGAAAGGCGGCGGTTTTACATGATACGGAATCTGCCTGTATCTCAGAAAATTCTTCTGGGATTTGCGGCGATTATTATAATGGGGTGCTTTCTGCTGATGCTCCCCCTGGCCTCCAGGGATCATACGTCCTGTTCCTTTGTGAATGCGCTGTTCACGGCGACTTCTGCCGTATGCGTCACCGGACTTGTGGTAAGGGATACCTGGACGTCCTGGTCCGGTTTCGGACAGGCAGTGATTCTGTTTCTGATTCAGGCAGGCGGGATGGGAATCATGCTCGCCGTGTCCGGGGTAATGATCCTTACCGGACGGCGGATCGGACTCAGGGACAGGAGCATGGTGCAGGACTCCATATCTGCGCCGGATTCAGGGGGGATTATACGTCTGGCCAGATTGATTCTGACCGTTATCCTGAGCACTGAACTGATTGGCGCGATTCTGCTCTACCCGGTATTTTCCCGCGATCACGGGGCGCTGAAGGGAGCATGGTTTTCCGTGTTTCATTCTGTTTCCGCCATGTGCAACGCCGGCTTTGATCTGATGGGGGAACACGGCGCTTATTCCTCTCTGGCTTATTACGCTGCCAATCCGGCAGTCAACCTGATCATCGCCGGACTCATCATATGGGGCGGTCTGGGCTTTCTGACCTGGAAGGATATTTTCAGCCACGGCCGGAAGCTGGGGAGATACTCCCTGCAGAGCAGGCTGATTCTGGAAGTAACGGTGATTCTGATCATTGTACCGGCCGTTTTATTTTTCTTTCTTGAATTTTCTTCGGGCACTGTTACGGAGAGAGTCCTTGCTTCCTTCTTCTGTGCGGTCACACCGAGAACCGCCGGATTTGCCACTGTGGATATGAATCAGTTAAGCGAAGCCGGGCAGATGCTCGTGATCCTGCTTATGCTGATCGGAGGGGCGCCCGGCTCCACAGCGGGAGGAATGAAGGTTACTACACTGGGCGTGGTTTTTCTTTCCGTACGCGCGGTGCTGCACAGGGAGAAAGATACGAATTATCTGAACCGGAGGATTTCGGAGGAGACCATCCGCAACGCCCTGTGTATCTGCATGATGTACCTGGCCTTGTTTCTTTTTGCGGGAATGGCCGTCAGCCGGATCGAGCACCTCCCGCTGCGGACCTGTTTATTTGAGAGCGCGTCGGCGATCGGTACCGTAGGACTGTCTCTCGGCATCACGCCGTCCCTCAGTGTCTTTTCAAAACTGATTCTGGCAGGGCTGATGTATATGGGGCGGGTAGGAGCGCTGACCCTTGTCTATGCGCTGATCCCCCAGCTGCAGTGCGGAAATGCGCGCAGAATCCCTGAGCGTATTACAGTTGGTTAAGCAGGAGGAGAAACAACCATGAAATCAATCTTAGTGATCGGAATCGGCAGGTTCGGCAGAAGGGTAACGAGAAGACTGTCGGGAATGGACGTAGAGGTGATGGCTGTCGACATAGTGGAGGAACGGGCGGAGACAGTCGCTCCCTATGCGGCGAAAATCCTGGTAGGGGATGCAGCCAACGCAGAGTTTCTGAAAAGCCTGGGGGTCCGGAATTTTGATGTCTGCATCGTAGCGATCGGAGATAATTTCCTTGCATCGCTGGAGGTAACTTCCCTGCTGAAAGAACTGGGAGCAAAGCGGGTAATCTCGCGTGCGGCCCGCGACACGCAGGAGAAATTCCTCCTTCGGAACGGTGCGGATGAGGTGGTCTACCCGGAGAAGCAGATGGCGAACTGGCTGTCTCTTCATGTAAGCTCCGACGATCTGTTTGATTACCTGGAGCTGGCGGACGGTTATGGGATTTATGAGTTTCTTGTCCCGAGAAGCTGGATCGGGAAATCGATCGGTGAGCTGAATGTCCGAAGCCGCTACAGGCTGAACATCCTTGCGGTGCGGAGCGGAACCAGTATGGTGATTGCGGTGGGGACGGAATATGTATTTGAGCATAATCAGATCGTGATTGCGCTGGGCAGCCAGGAGGATATCCGGAAGTGCCTGGGGCAGAAAGTAAATGAGAGGGAGCGGAGGTGATCTTATGAAAATGGAATGGCTGATGATCCCGGGATTTATCCTGTGTGCACTGATTATGAAGTTTTTTGTAAAGATGGTGGATTCTTTCATCACGCATATTATAATGACTGAGGAAACAGCTCAGCTGAAAGAAAACTGTTCAGAAGAGATTACGGAAACCAGTCCGGCAGAACAGATAAATGACATGAAGCTGAAGAGGCTGACCATCAGCCAGATGGTTGACAAACTCCGTCTGGCGCGCAGAACCATGCAGGACGAAGAAGTCTCCAACATAGAAATAGGTACCGCGCGCCCGACGCAGATAAGGATTCGCCGTTATGAAAACTCATAAAGTCGTTGTCTGTGTTTCGCCTGCTCCTTCGGGTCCCAGAATCCTGAGAACCGCGGCTGAGTTTGCGAGCGCTGAGGAGGCTCCGCTGGTTGCCCTCTATGTTGAAACGCCGACCCACGCGGCCATCTCTGAAGAGAACAGCCGGAGACTTGACGCGAATATGGCGCTGGCGGCAAGGCTGGGGGCAAGAGTGGAGACCGTTTTCGGCGAGGACGTTCCTGCCAGAATTGCGGAATACGCTCATGTCAATGAAGTTGACACGATCATTCTGGGACAGAGTGTTCTGCCTGTATGGAAAACACTGTTTCAGACCCCTCTGAGCGACAGGCTTTCCTCCCTCCTTCCGGACAAGACCCTGATGATTATTCCGGATGTCTCTGCCAGGCCCCAGAGAACGGTAAAGATCAGCCAGCAGCAGGAGAATCATGTCCTGAAAGATATCGTGACAGCGGTTCTTCTGCTTGGGGCTGCGACTGTACTGGGCATCCTCTTTCAGAAAGCAGGATTGCAGGAGGCAAATATCGTCACGCTGTATATTCTGTGCGTTACTCTGACAGCTGTTATGACCAGCAGTCCTGCGGCAGGGATTGTGAGCGCCGCCGCCAGTGTTGTTACCTTCAATTATCTGTTTACAGAGCCGCTGTTTTATTTTCAGGTATATGATCCCGGCTACATGATCACGTTCGTGGTCATGTTTATTGCCGCTTTTATCACGGGTACGCTTGCTTCAAGGCTGAAGGAATATGCCCAGCAGTCTTCCAAGAAAGCATTCCGGACGCAGATTCTGCTGGATACCAGCCGGATCCTTGCGCAGGAAGACAGCAGGGGAAGGATCATGGAGGTGACTGCCGGACAGCTGCTGAAGCTCACGGGAAGAAAGATCCTGATCTATTCCGTAGCTGACGGCGTTCCGGATAAAGTGAAGGTACTGGAGCCGGACAGGGGAGAGGACAGGGATCCTGCGGTGCAGGGGACGCTTTCCGCTTCGCCCGGGGAGGAAGAAAGAGAGATTGCTTCCTGGACTCTGCGGGAGGGAAAGAGTGCCGGTGCCTGGACAGAGGTCTTTTCCAGAGCGGAATATCTGTTCCTTCCGGTACAGATCTATGCGCATTCCTACGGCGTCTTTGCAATCGGCAGAGGAGAGAAAGCCCTCAGTTCTTTCGTGCGCAGTATCTGCGATTCGATTGTCGGAGAGTGTGCGCTCGCTCTGGAAAACGAGTATAATGAACGTGCCCGGGAAGAAGTTGCGGTCTCCGTGAAGAATGAACAGCTCCGGACAACGCTGCTTCGATCGATCTCCCATGATCTGCGCACTCCGCTCACGTCCATTTACGGGAACGCGGACAACCTGCTGGCCGATCAGGGGAATCTGGATGAAGCGACAAAAAGGGAGATTTACCTGGATATCCGGAATGATTCCTACTGGCTGATCAGTGTGGTGCAGAACCTGCTGTCCGTTACGAGACTTGAAAACGCGGAGCTGAAGCTTGATCTGAATATGGAGCTGATCGATGACGTCATCGATGAGGCTCTTAAGCACACGGATCACAGCAGCGGGAACAGGTCTGTTCTTTTTGTCAGAAGCAGGGACGATCTGTACGCGGAAATGGATGCATCCCTGATCAGCCAGGTAATTATTAATCTGGTGAACAATGCGCTGAAGTATACGCCGGATGCCTCTGTCATAAAAGTCGAGACCGAAGAGATATCCGCGCCGGGTAAAGAAATCGCGGTGAGCGTCAGCGACAATGGGGACGGCGTGAGCGAAGAGGAACTTCCGAATCTGTTCACATTGTTCTACACGGGACAGAAAAAGGCCCCTGACAGCAGAAGAGGACTTGGGCTCGGGCTGGCTGTATGCAGGTCGATTGTTGAGGCGCATGGAGGAAAGATCTGCGCTGAGAACCTGATTCCTCACGGGCTCAGAATCTGGTTTACTCTGCCGGAGAAGGAGATCATACTGAATGGAGACGTCGAAGATATTAGTGGTAGAAGATGATAAACCAGTCCGCAATCTGATCACGACCACACTTCGGATGCATGGATATACCTGTCTTGAAGCGGCGGGCGGGTCGGAGGCAGTGATGATGGCTTCCTCTCACCTTCCGTCCATCGTCCTCCTGGACCTTGGTCTGCCGGATATGGACGGCATGGAGGTGATCCGCCAGATCCGGTCGTGGTCTTCCATGCCGATTCTTGTCATCAGCGCGCGGAGCGATGACCGTGACAAGATCGATGCGCTGGATCTGGGAGCGGATGACTATATCACAAAACCCTTCTCCGTGGAGGAGCTTCTGGCGCGCGTGCGCGTCACATTCAGGAGGCTGGCCCATCTTCAGAAGATGGAAGGAGCGGAGTCCCCGCTTTATTCCAATGCGGGTCTGAAAATTGATTATTCCGCGAATACGGTATTCCTGAACGGGACAGAACTGCACCTGACACAGACAGAGTACCGGCTTTTGTGCCTGCTGGCCCAGAATACGGGGAAGGTGCTGACCTACAACTATATTACCCGGAATATCTGGGGAAGCAGCTGGGAAAACAATCTGGCTACCCTGCGCGTAGTGATGACATCCCTGCGCAGGAAACTGAGCAGCAGTAAAGACAGCGAGCCGATGATTCAGACGCATGTCGGAATCGGGTACCGGATGGTTAAGATAGAGAATTGATTCAGATACGATTATGGAAAGCAGGCTCCCGCTTATGTGTGATATGCACAAGGCGGGAGCACTTTTTATGCTGCAGCAACTGCCGCTTCCGCGGCCTGCTTTGCGGGGACCGTGAACAGCGGCAAAGCAGATAAAAATGGGATAATATACTCTGCGATTGTAATACAGAAAAGGCAATGATATGATAAATATGCTTATCGTCCGGCAGAATAAAGGAGCGCGCAATGAAGGCTGAACAGCAGGATCAGAACAGGAAAAGCAGGCGGAAAGAGAGGCGGCGGAGCATTTTCGGGACTGTTGTTGATATATGGGCATATCGTGCCGTCACTCTGACACTTCTGCTGATTCCGGTGGTTTTTTTTACCAATATGCTGCGGCTTATTGTAGATTCATCCGGAACGGCGATTACTACTGCGAATCTGCGTGATCTTATGAACTGGAGAGCGCCGCTGATTCTGCTTCTGGGACTGCTGCTGGTCATGAGCTATATCGTATTTGAGATCTTCGGGCAGATCTATTTAAGCTGCGATATCCTGACAGGCGAAGATATCCATGTCTTCCGGGAGATGAGGAAAGGAATCAGGTCTGTGAGGCGGTTCCTTTCTCCGAGAGGCCTGCTGGCCGCGATTTATATCACCCTGGCAGTTCCCCTGTGCGGCATCGGTTTTACAATCAGCATGACAGAGTCTTTCTATATCCCGGATTTCATTACCGGCGTTATCTACTCGAAACCGCTGCTTGCTGTCCTGTATGGAACGGGGATTGCGGCTTTGATCTATCTCTCTTTTCGCTGGGTTTTTATGCTTCATGCCATGCTGCTCGATGACATGAGCGCGGGCGAGGCGCAGAAACGCTCCTTTTCACTTATGAAAGAGCACTGGAAAGATTTCTTAAAACGATTCGCGGTTATTATCGGATACTCGGCTCTGATCCTTTCTGCAGCCTATCTGCTGATAAAAATCCTGCCGCAGTTTTTCGTGGAGTATAAAGGGAAGGATCTTCCCTCCGGCTGTGTGATTGACCTTTTTGAAAACAGCATCCATGAACTGACGGAGCTGGAAGAGTCTGTTCTGGGATACCGGATTGCGGGCGCTCTTTCCATCGTTCTGGGCGGTTACCTGAACGCAGGCGTCACCTTTCTTGTGTCAAGCAATATCATCATGCGGCTGACAAAGCTTTACTTTACCTATACAGGCAGGCAGGTTCAGCAGGCTCCCCCCGGATCAAAAAGAAGATTCCGCTTCCGGACTGCCGCTTTCATCGGACTGCCGGTTCTGATCGCGGCCGGCGCCGTTGTGCTCGGCATGTTTTTTGATCAGATTCCGATCTTTCAGAGAGACCGCATGCCGAAGATTGTCGCCCACCGTACAGGAGGGATCATGGCGTCGGAAAATTCGCTGGAAGGTGTCGACGAATCCGTGAAGAAGGGAATCTACGGGGTGGAGACAGACATCCAGCGTACAAAAGACGGGGCGTATATCATTAATCATGACAACACGTTCAGGCGCCTGACCGGCGTGAATAAGACGCCCGGCGCCCTGACTCTTGCCGAAGTGAAGGAACTTCGTATCCGTGATACAACGGGAAGCGGGGCGCTTCTGGAAGTTCCGACGATGGAGGAGCTTCTGGACAGGTGCAAAGGACGGATTACTCCTTTTGTTGAGCTCAAGGGGGCCAGCGCGGACAGAAGGATGGCGGATGACGCCGTGGCAGCGATCCGCGAAAGAAACATGACGGATGAGACTGTACTGATTTCCCTGAACTATAAGGTTCTGGATTATATAAAAAAGACTTATCCCGAATTCGAAACAGGAGTTCTGATTTTTGCGGGACTCGGAGATGTATCGAAACTGAATTGCGATATGATTATTATGGAAGAGGAGATGTCCACATACGCACAGATTCAGGCAATTCATGCCGCGGGAAAAAAGGCGGGCGTCTGGACGGTCAATAAGGAGGAAGAGCTGAGACGTTTTCTGGATTCTGAAGCGGACTGCATCATAACGGACGAGATTCCCATGGCAGTCAGAATTCAGGAAGAACTTCAGTCGCGTTCGGATGTGCAGCTTATGCATGACAGACTCACTCTTATGCCGTGACAGGAACCGGCCCTGTTTTGTCGGGAGAAGAAAGAGCAGCAAAAAAAGGAAAGGGGAAGAAAAAGGATAAGAAAAAAGAAAGAAAAAGAACGGAAAGATAGACGCTTCTGAAATGGATCCCCATTGTATAATCCGTATATTAAGACATGGCGGAGAATTCCGGTTCAGGACAGCAGCCCTGAAAAGTGATAAATACGATCCGCGGTTCGGATTATATAAGAGGAGGATACCATTATGTTGAAGAGAGCGTTCATGACGATGGCAGCGGCAGCAGCTGTGACAGCAGCACTTACCTTTGGAGCGGCGGCAGCGGAGAATGAGAAGATCCAGGCAGGCGGGCTGGTATTCGAGATCCCGGCCGAATATAAAGATCTGGTGACGGTACAGACGGAAGGGCTTCAGCCGGATGAGCTGATCCGTGTTTCGGAGACTGCTTCCATCGAAGCGGCGAAGGCAAACGGAGAGGACAGGGAAGGCGCCGGATGGCTTTTCAGTATCTCACGGATCCCGGAGAATGAGCTGAAGCGTCTGCGCTGCGGCGATATGTCCGGAAGCGAGGTATTCGCAGAGGATGATGATGTCTATTACCTGTACAACCATCCGACAGATGTGCGCCTGGTCCGCGAGTCATATGACGATATCGAGTCAAAGCTGGGTTCCTGGACCGAACTGAATGAGTGGGCGGGCAGGGACGTTGTCAGAGATACGCTGGCGAACAACCCGCAGCTGGATGCGGAACAGTACAGCAATACAATGCTTGACATTTATCTGGCGCAGGCGGCATTTGAAGGAAGAAAATACGAGATCCGTTCTCTGGAGCTGCTGGGAACGCAGCCGGCTGTATGTGACGGGAATGATTTTCTGGAAGAGCTTACAGAGGATGTCTGGTATGAGCCGGTAACAGACCTTTCAGAACAGGAACAGCCGGACGGAGAATACATTGTCATGGCTTTTGACGATAACGGAGTCAGATTTGATTTCTTCCTGGGACAGGGGATGGAGAACTACATCCGTGAAGTGAGGACCATGGAGGACGGCGAAACGATGGAAACGCTTTACAGAGCCCATTTTGATGACGCAGATGAGAGTTCAACCGGAATCATGAAGGAATGGATCGCTGAGCTGCTGCACGGCGATTATGACGACGACGATGATGATTTTGATGACTGAGTCTTAACGCCTGTCCGGTGCGGCGGCTGACTGTTACCATAAACCTGCAGGGAGGATCAGAAGATGAAAAAGAGCATTCTGGCACTGATAACGGCATCTGTTATAACCCTTTTTTCCGGATCAGTGCTTATGGCGGACACCCTTAATAAGCCTGCAGATCTGGAAGATCCGATTACGGAGATGGAATCACGGCTTTCGGAACTGGAAGCGCGGATTGCGAGGCTGGAGGCACGGCTTCTGGAACTGGAAGCACAGCCTGCGGAGCCGGAAGCGCTTCCCGCGGAAACCGGGACAGAGAAAGAGGAAGACAAGTCCTTCCCTCATGATATTGTGGATGACACAAAGATTGTTACCGCTTATTACAGTATTACGGTTCCGGAGAGCTGGAGAGGGGCGTTTACAGTTATATCCAAACGGACGATTAACGGCCTGTGGATGGATCTGTTCAGTAAAGAGATCTATGAAAGTGAAGGCTATGGACATCTTTTCAGTATTTTCCTGACGGAAGATGAGAAGTATAAGGACATTGCCGATTATGAACTTCTGGGGGATCTTACGGATCAGGAAGGCACTCTGCACCATGTGGTCGCGGTCTTCCCTACAGATGTACAGTATCCCCGGGAAAGCAAGGACAGCTACAGTGCCTTGTCTGCCGAAGCAGAGAACATACTCGGGACATTCGAGGCTGCAGACGGCTGTGTGTTTGTAAAAGAAAAAACGGAATAAGAGATCAGTGAGACGGTCGTCCCGGCAGGGGACGGCCGTTTGACTGCAGAGATGACTGGACAGACATGGTATGATAGAATGAGAAGCAGCGATACAGATGCGCGTGCGGACCAGCGCTGCTTTATCCGCCTGGTCAGGAGAAGATGACAGAGCTATTGTCGCTTCATGGAGAAATATGTATGGACGAAATCAGAACATTTGTAGATAAAATCTATGACAGAGCGGAGGGAAGAAGCATTCTGCTGGATGAAGACCAGATCCTTCCGCCGAAAGAGGTTCTCGAAAAGGTATGTCATGTTCTTCTCAATGTCAGCACAATGCGTGAGGAACTCCGGTACCCTTCTTTCAGGGTCTGTTTTGTCGATCCGGATTCGGAGCTTCTGAGTGTGTATATCCATTCTCATACAGTTTTTTTTGAAGAGCCGATCCCTTTTCATGAGAAGGAACTTCACAAACTCGCGCCGGCCCTCAGCCCGGCCATGAGCTATCTCATGCTGGATACGGGCGGTGACGAGTTCAGGGTAACAGGTATCATAGCATCCTATACGACCTGGGAAAGTATCCTTGCCATGGAGACTGACTCGGGAAACCGCATGCCCGGGGTACTGAATCTGTATCTGAGGGGGCCGGGCGAAATAGATGCCTGTTTCGGGGAGTCGACCCTGGTCAGGTACAGATCCGGAGTCAGCATGTATTTCCGCTCTGATACGTTTTTCTCGACGGCGGTTGCGGAGGAACTGCGGCGCGGTTCCGACATTTCTGACGAAGACCGGCTGGATCTCCTCTGCGGTGTCATCTGGAAGGCTGTAAATTATCAGCATGGAGGACAGCTCTATATCGTGCCTTCCGAGGAGGCCTGTAAACCCTATCTTGTAATCAAGTACAGGATGTCCATCCGTTTTGCTTTCGGAAAAGCGGGCAGGCGGAAGGGAAAAACAGGTGTGATTTTCCAGAAAGCAGTTGCGACATACACGGAGCTTATCGCGAAGTTTACAGCGGTGGACGGGGCGGTTATTCTAAATAAAAACCTTGACCTGATCGGGTTCGGCAGCGAAGTGGTTGCCGCAAATGATAATCTGATACTGCCGCAGATGTATTTTCTCACCCTTGACAATAAAGAAGATACTACGAAGCATTATATAGACAACGGGATGCGCCACAGGGCAGGATACCGTCTCTGTGACAATGTGGAAGGGGCTGTGGCGATTGTCATATCGCAGGACGGGACAGTCAAGGCATGCACCCGGAAAGATGGGAAAGTTATGGTATATGACAATGTCGGAATACCGCTTCTTTAAAAGCTGAAACTGCTTCACACCCGGCTCAGTCTGCGGAGATGGAATTATGCGCACGGAGATATTAGGGCAGCCTTTCGGAAACAGGCAGGATTTGGAAGGGGAAGGGAATCATGGACGGAATGAAAGTGACGATCCGTAATATCAGAGAGGATGAAAGCGAACTGCTGAAGGATTTCCTGTATGAGGCGATCTTTGTCCCGGAGGGGGCGGAACCTTTTGAGAGATCCATCATAGAAAAACCGGAGCTTGCCTTATACTATGAGGATTTTGGAAGCGGGCCTGCGGACTTCTGCCTTGCTGCTGAACGGAACGGGAAGGTGGTCGGCGCAGTCTGGACCAGAATCATGAATGATTACGGTCATGTGGACGATGAGACGCCATCCCTTGCGATCTCGCTGTATAAAGAGTACCGTGGAAAAGGGATCGGAACTGCCTTAATGGAAAAAATGTCTGAGCTGCTCAGGGAGAAGGGATTTAAAAAAGTATCCCTCTCCGTTCAGAAGGCAAATTACGCGGTCAGGATGTATGAAGCGCTCGGTTTCAGGCCTGTGATCGATAAGGATGATGAATATATAATGGTGCGGGAATTATGAGTCTGTTCTGACAGTACTGCCGGCAGTGCAGTGCCGGGAGCGTGTGAGTACGGAGTTTCCCAAAGCGCAGGGAACGGATGAAAATGAAAAAGCGGAGATAAAAGGCTTGACATTCTGCATAAGAGTGTTTAGTATATGGTTTCAGAAAGACAAAGGCGTCTTGGAAGTGATTTCCGGGCGCCTTTGTCTTTTTGTTGTTTATCAGACTTTCAGGAAGACAGGAGGTGCGCCATGTGTTCAATCTTGTGCTATTGCAGCGCAGACGTGGATATTCCGGCTCTGCAGGAGGCGCTCTCGGAGACAAGTTCGAGAGGACCGGATGATTCCAGGATTGTGAATACGGGAGAGGGATGGATCGGCTTTAACCGGCTGTCCATTATGGGGATTACCGGGGACGGGATGCAGCCCTTTGTATTTCGAAACCGCACTTCCTGCCGTGTTTCTGAATTGACAGATACGCCGGAAGGATACAGGATACCGCCGGATACGGAGATTGTCCTGGCATGTAATGGTGAGATTTACGGCTTCCGTCCTGTGAAGGAGGAGCTGGAAAAGAAGGGGTACCGGTTCATCAGCGATTCGGACTGCGAGATTCTGCCGGCACTCTATAAAGAATATGGCACGGACATGTTCCGTATGCTTGACGCGGAATTTGCCATGGTGTTCTATGACAGGACGGAAAAGTCCTGGATTGCGGCCAGAGATCCGGTCGGGATCCGCCCTCTGTATTATGGAACAGGCTCAGACGGGACTTATGTATTTGCCTCCGAGCCGAAGAACCTGATTTCTCTTGTCGAAAGCGTCAGGCCGTTTCCTCCGGGATGCTATTTCAAGGATGGGAGATTTATACGTTACCGGGATATGTCGGAGGTGAAATCATACAGCAGCGACGGATTAGAGCAGATCGCGGAAAATATACATGATCTGCTGATGGAAGGGGTCCGGAAAAGGCTGGATTCGGATACGCCGGTCGGATTCCTGCTCTCAGGGGGCCTGGATTCCTCTCTTGTGTGCGGGATCGCGGCGCAGATGCTGGATAAACCGCTTGAGACCTGGGCGATCGGCATGGATCTGGACGCGATAGATCTGAAATACGCCAGGCAGGTGGCAGACTATATTCATTCCAATCATCATGAAGTGATCATCACAAAGGAGGATGTGCTGAACGCGCTGGACCCGGTGATCAAAGCGCTCGGCACGTATGATATCACTACAATCCGCGCCTCCATCGGGATGTACCTGGTCTGTAAGGCCATCCATGAACAGTCGGACCTGCGGGTGATCCTGACCGGCGAGGTATCGGATGAGATCTTCGGGTACAAATATACGGACTTTGCGCCTTCCGCGGAAGAATTCCAGAAAGAAGCGGAGAAACGGATCCGGGAAATCCACATGTATGACGTACTGAGAGCGGACCGCTGCATCAGCGTGAATTCACTGGAGGCGAGGGTTCCTTTCGGAGACCTGGGCTTTCTGGAGTATTGCATGGCTATAGATCCGGAGAAAAAACTGAACCGTTACGGGAAAGGGAAGTACCTGCTGAGGCATGCTTTTGAGAAAGACGGACTGATTCCGGAATCGATCCTGTGGAGAGAAAAAGCCGCCTTTTCGGATGCGGTGGGACATTCGCTGAAGGATGACATCGTGGAATACGCGGAACAGCTCTATTCGGACGAGGCCTGCGAAGCAGGTATCCGGAAGTATGACCATGCAAAACCGTTTACGAAGGAAAGTCTTCTGTACCGGGATATTTTCGAGAAGTATTATCCCGGGCAGTCCGGGATGGTTGCGGATTTCTGGATGCCGAACAGAAACTGGGAGGGCTGCAATGTAAGCGATCCGTCGGCAAGGGTGCTGGCGAATTATGGCAGCAGCGGAGTATAAACTTTTTTATGGGCAATGGCGTCCTGGATAAGATTCCGGGGCGCATTTTCTTTTTTGGAAGCAGCCGCGGCAGTATGCGGCCGGACACACAGTGCTGACTCAGACGGAAACTGCGGAAAGCTGCCTGCGGTCAGCAAGGAACCGGCGGGGAGAGGAAGGCCTCCCTGTCCGGCAGGGGCAGTACAGAAGCAAGGGTTTTATAAGGAGGAAAAGGCTATGACAAAGATCAATGTTCCGGAATTATTTGGTTCGCTGGTGTTTGATGACCGTGTAATGAGAGCGAGGCTGTCCGCGGACGTATATCAGTCCCTGAGAAAAACGATCGATGAAAACGCGGAGCTGCAGCAGGATATCGCTCAGGCAGTCGCAAGCGAGATGCGGGACTGGGCGGTGGAACACGGCGCGACTCATTTTACCCACTGGTTCCAGCCGCTGACAGGCGTGACGGCGGAGAAACATGACAGTTTTATCACTCCGTCCCCGGACGGCGGAGTCATCATGGAGTTCAGCGGAAAAGAGCTGATCAAGGGAGAGCCGGACGCCTCGTCCTTCCCCTCCGGAGGGCTGAGGGCAACTTTTGAGGCGAGAGGCTATACGGCCTGGGATCCCACTTCCTATGCATTTATCAAGGACCACACCCTGTGTATTCCGACCGCTTTCTGTTCCTATGCGGGAGACGCGCTGGATAAGAAAACGCCGCTGCTCCGCTCCATGCAGGCGCTGAACAAGCAGGCAAAGCGGATTCTGAAGCTGTTCGGAAAAGACGCCAAAAATGTGCGGACCAGTGTGGGACCGGAACAGGAGTACTTCCTGATCGACCGGGAAATGTTTGAAAAAAGGCCGGATCTGGTTTACACCGGGAGAACCCTCTTCGGCGCGATGCCGCCGAAGGGGCAGGAGCTGGACGATCATTATTTCGGTGCTATCAAGCCCAGAGTGATCGCCTTTATGGAAGATCTGAACACTGAGCTTTGGAAGCTGGGAATTCTGGCAAAGACCGAGCACAATGAAGTTGCGCCTGCCCAGCATGAGCTGGCTCCGATTTTCTCCTCCACGAATGTGGCGACGGACAAGAACCAGCTGACGATGGAGATCATGCGGAAGGTAGCGGGAAAGCATGGTCTGGCATGCCTGCTGCATGAGAAACCTTTTGCCGGAGTGAACGGATCCGGCAAGCATAACAACTGGTCGATGGCGACGGATGAGGGCGTGAACCTGCTTTCACCCGGAGAAACGCCTCATGAGAACGCCCAGTTCCTGCTCTTTCTATGTGCGGTGATTCAGGCTGTGGACGATTATCAGGATCTTCTGAGACTGTCCGTGGCGACTGCCGGAAATGACCACCGTCTCGGGGCGAATGAGGCGCCGCCCGCGATCATTTCCGTATTCCTGGGAGATGAACTGACGTCCATCCTGGAGGCCATTAAGAACGATATCCCCTATGAGGCGGCACAGAAGGTTACCATGAAACTTGGCGTTCATGCGCTTCCCCGTTTCTCCAGGGATACCACGGACAGAAACCGTACGTCGCCGTTTGCCTTCACGGGCAACAAATTCGAGTTCCGCTCACTGGGTTCCTCCAACAGTATCGCCTGCTGCAATATCATGCTGAACGCCGCCGTGGCGGAGAGCCTGAAACAGTACGCGGACCGGCTGGAAGGCGCTGAGGATTTTGAAAAAGAACTGCATGACCTGATCCGGGAAACCATCCGCAAGCATGAGAGAATCCTGTTTAACGGGAACGGATACGGTGAAGAATGGGTAAAAGAAGCCACAGAAATCAGAGGCCTTTCCAACCTGAAGACGACAGCGGACGCCATGCCGCATCTTCTGGATCAGAAGAACATGGATATGCTCATGGCGCATAAAGTCTTCACGGAGACGGAGCTTCACTCCAGATGCGAGATCATGCTGGAAAACTACTGCAAGACCGTAAACATTGAAGGCCACACGATGGTGGATATGGTCCGGAAGAACTATCTGCCCGCAATAGTGGGTTATCTTGGAAGCCTTGCCGGAGCTGTCGCGCGGATGAAGTCAGTCAGTGAACGGGTGAAATGCCATTACGAGATTTCAACCATGGAGCGGCTGAGCGAACTGTCGGATGAAATACTGGAACAGGTGGAGAAGCTGGAGGCTGTGCTTAAGGATCTTCAGACCTATGAAGATATTATCCGCACATCAGAGGCGGTCAGAGATGACGTGCTTCCGGCAATGGATGCGCTGAGGTCTCTTGTGGACGAGGCGGAAATGCTGTCCCCGGAAAGCTGCTGGCCGTTCCCGAGTTACGGGAAGCTGCTGTTCTCCGTGAACTGATAAAACTGTCCGGCCTGTCCGGCTTCTATGAAAGGGTTTAAGGAGAAAACTGGCATGAACTATGACCGGAAGCTGATTCTGGAAGATGGAACGCAGTATCTGGGGGTGGGGTTTGGCAGCCGGAAGGACGTGATCTGTGAGCTGGTATTCAACACCTCCATGACGGGTTATCAGGAGATCCTTTCCGATCCGTCCTATACCGGCCAGGGGGTGGTGATGTCTTACCCGCTGATGGGAAATTACGGCCTGTCAGATGAAGATTTTGAAAGCCGCATGACAGGGCCTTCCGCCCTGATCGTGCGGAATGTCAGTGAGACGCCATCCAATTTCCGCAGTGTCAGCTCTCTGCCGGAATATCTGGAAGAGGCCGGCGTTCCGGGGATCAGCGGCCTGGATACGAGAAAACTGGTAAGGAATATCCGGGACCATGGTACGCTGAGAGGGCTCCTTACCGGGGAAGATCTGTCTATAGAGGAGGGACTCAGGCTCATCCGTGCGGCCGCGGTCCCCAGGGACGCGGTCCGCCGCTGCAGCTGCCGGAAACGCTGGTACAGCAGAACCTCCAACCCCCGTTTCCATGTGGTGGCGATCGACTGCGGCATGAAGCGGAATATCGTCAGGATGCTGAACCAGTATAAGTGTAATGTTACGGTTGTGCCTTATAACACGGACAGTGAAGTGATCCTGTCCCTGCTGCCGGACGGCGTGTTCATCTCCAACGGCCCGGGGGATCCCGAAGATGTACCGGAGACAGTAAAGACCCTAAAAAAGCTCAGGGGAAGGGTGCCCCTGTTCGGAATCTGTCTGGGACATCAGCTTCTTGCGCTGTCCTGCGGAGCTTCAACCTATAAGCTGAAATTCGGACACAGGGGAGGCAACCATCCGGTGAAGGATCTCAGAACCGGAAGGATCGAGATCACAAGCCAGAACCATTCCTATGCCGTTAAGGAGGCATCTCTCAGAGGCACCGGTCTGGAACTTTCCCATGTAAATCTGCTTGACGGGACTGTGGAAGGAATCCGCTGCGGGAAGGACCGGATCATGTCGGTCCAGTATCATCCGGAGAGCGCGCCGGGACCGCAGGACAGCACGCATCTGTTCGGACAGTTTACAGAGCTCATGGGGAAAGGATGAAAGGTCATGCCGAAGCGGACAGACATCAGTAAAATTCTCGTGATCGGCTCCGGACCGATCGTGATCGGCCAGGCCGCGGAATTCGATTACGCGGGAACACAGGCCTGCCTGGCTCTGAAAGAGGAAGGATATGAAGTGATCCTGGCCAATTCCAATCCGGCAACCATCATGACGGATCACGAGATCGCGGATAAGGTATATATGGAGCCGCTGACGCTGGAATATCTGGCCCGGATCTGCCGCTATGAACGGCCGGACGCGATTATTCCCGGACTGGGCGGGCAGACCGGCCTGAATCTGTCCCTGCAGCTGTATGAAAAGGGAATTCTTGAAGAATGTGAGATCGAGCTTCTTGGAACGGACGCGGAAAGCATAAGGAGAGCGGAGGACAGGGAACAGTTCCGGGAACTGTGCGAAGAACTGCGGGAACCGGTAATTCCTTCCGTCGCGGTGGGCAGTCTGGAGGAAGGCCTTCTGGCGGCCGGCCGGATCGGATATCCGGTTATTCTGCGCCCGGCTTTTACCCTCGGCGGAAGCGGGGGCGGATTCGCGTACCGGGAAGATGAGATGCGGGAAATGATGAGACAAGCCCTGGCGCATTCACCCGTGCATCAGGTTCTTGTTGAGAAAAGCGTGAAAGGCTATAAAGAGATCGAGTTTGAGGTGATGCGGGATGCAAATGATACCGCGATCACGGTATGCAGTATGGAAAACCTCGATCCCGTGGGCATCCATACAGGGGATTCTGTCGTTGCGGCGCCCTGCCAGACCCTGGCGAACAGGGAATACCAGATGCTCCGCGACAGCGCCCTTAAGCTGATCCGCGCCTTGAAGATCAGGGGCGGCTGCAATGTACAGTTCGCGCTGGATCCGGAATCCTTCGATTATTTTGTGATTGAAGTAAATCCCAGAGTATCGCGTTCTTCCGCCCTGGCATCCAAGGCGACCGGTTATCCGATCGCGCGCGTGTCGGCGAAAATCGCCGTGGGTCTGAATCTGGATGAAATCCGTCTGGCAAACACACCGGCCTGTTTTGAACCGGCGCTTGACTACGTGGTCACTAAAATGCCGAGGTTTCCATTTGACAAGTTCACCCACGCGTCGAACCGGCTGACAACACAGATGAAGGCGACCGGCGAGATCATGAGCATCGGAAGGAGCATGGAAGAGAGCCTCCTGAAAGCGATAAGATCACTGGAGGATGGAAAAAACCATATTCATCTTGAGAAATTTGATGTCGGGAATCTTTCAGAGAAAAGCGGCGCCGAAGGACGGGCAGAGGCAGTTGAGAGACTTCTTACATATATTGAAGACGGGACAGACGACCGTCTTTATGCGATTTCTGAGCTCCTCTGGCTCGGAGTGGACCTTCAGGTCATTTACTCCAGGACGAAGATCGACCTGTTTTTTCTGAACGCGGTTCTGAGGATTGTTGAATTTGAGAAAAAACTTGAACGGCACGCGGAACTGCAGGAAACGGGCGGAGATATGTCTTCGGACAGAGAACTGCTGGCCGGGGCGAAACGGATGGGCTTCTCCGATTCTTATATTGCAGAACTGCTCCGCCAGACGGAGGATGAGATAAGGGAGCGCAGGAAAAAATACGGTCTCAGCCCTGTCTATAAAATGATTGACACCTGCGCGAGTGAATTTGAGAGTTATGTTCCATATTTCTACTCGACTTACGAGGAGGAAAATGAGTCGTCTGTCTCCGGGAAGAAAAAGATCATCGTTCTGGGATCAGGTCCGATCCGGATCGGGCAGGGCGTTGAATTTGACTATTCAACCGTACATGCCGTGAAGACCATACAGGAAATGGGCTATGAGGCGATCGTGATCAATAATAATCCGGAAACAGTGTCCACGGATTATACCATGGCGGACAAACTCTATTTTGAGCCGCTGACCGTGGAAGATATCCTGAACATCTGCGATCTGGAAAAGCCGGAAGGAGTGATCGCTTCCCTGGGCGGACAGACGGCGGTCAATCTGGCCGGACCCCTTGCCGAAAGAGGTGTAAGGATCATCGGTACCGGTCCGGAAGCGATCCGCAGAGCGGAAGACAGGGATGCCTTCGAACTGCTGATCCGTGATCTGAAAATCCCTCATCCGGAGGGTCAGGCCGTCAGAAGCATAGAGGAAGGAATCCGGGCGGCGGAAGAGATCGGATACCCGGTGCTGGTCAGGCCTTCTTATGTGCTGGGCGGAAGAGCGATGGAGATCGTCGCCAACGAAAAGATGCTGATCCGGTATCTGTCGGATGCCGTCCGTGTCAACGCTGACAGGCCGGTGCTGATCGACCGTTATATCGTCGGGAAAGAGGTGGAGGTGGATGCCGTCTGTGACGGGAAAAGTGTTTTTCTTCCGGGCATCATGGAACTGGTGGAACGGACCGGCGTACATTCCGGTGACAGTACAAGCGTTTATCCGCCCTTTTCCATTACGGAGCATGTAAGGGACCTGATCTGGGATTATACCAGGAAGCTGGGGATCGGAATCGGGATCGTCGGTCTGTATAATATCCAGTTTATTGTGGACAAAGAAGAAAATGTATCTGTCATTGAAGTGAATCCCAGAGCATCCAGGAGCGTTCCATTCCTGTCGAAGTCGACCGGGACCGCCCTTGTCGATATTGCGGCAAAAGTCATGCTGGGAGTGAGCCTGGAGGAAATGGGGCTTTCCGGTCTGAGGCTGAAGGAAAAAGAATTCTGGTATGTCAAAGCCCCGGCATTCTCATTTGAGAAGCTGAACGGGATGGATACTTATCTGTCGCCCGAAATGAAATCCACAGGGGAAGCGATCGGCTATGATCAAAGCCTGAAGCGGGCCTTTTATAAAGCCATGCAGGCCTCTGGCATCCGGATGAAAGAGTACGGGACAGTCATTGTGACCCTGGCGGATGAAGATAAAGAGGAAGCGCTGCCCCTGGTAAGGCGCTTTTATGAGCTGGGATTCAACATAGAGGCAACCGTCGGAACAGGATCCTATCTGAAGGAACATGGAATCCGCACCAGGATCAGGGGGAAGCTGAGCGAAGGAAGCGATGAGATCCTGACATCCATCCGGGCCGGATACGTCAGTTATGTGATCAATACGAGGGCTGTTTTATCCGGGATCCATTACGAAGACGGCGAAGCGATCCGCCGCTGCGCGATCATGAACGGCGTGACGATGTTCACCTCCCTGGACACGGTCCGGATTCTGCTTGAGGTCCTTGAGGATATTACGCCGAAGATCCAGGCAATATAGGTGCACTTGGCTATTGATTTTTGATGCGGACTGCGGTATATTTATTCCAATATCAAAGGCGATATTGAATGAAGTAGATCTGCAGATTTGTTTTCGGAAGCAATGGCGCTTCGGGTTTTTCGCGACCCGGAGCGCTTTTTTTATTGGGAGGTATGCCAATGACAGACCGGTTCGAAGCCATAAAAAGCCAGGGACTCTATGATCCGTCCTTTGAGCATGATAATTGCGGGATCGGAGCGATCATCGATATCGAGGGCCGGAAGAGCAATCAGCTGGTATGCGACGCCCTCTCGATCGTGGAGCGTCTCGACCACAGAGCGGGCAAGGATGCGGAAGGAAAGACCGGTGACGGCGTCGGAATCCTTACCCAGATCCCGCATGATTTCTTTGTACGGAAGATGTCAGAGCAGGGAGTCTGCCTGCCTGCGGAGCGTCAGTACGGCGCCGGCATGTTTTTCTTTCCGCAGAATGATCTGAAAATGCGCCAGGCAAGATCCATGTTTGAGATTATTACGCGCAAAGCAGGCCTGACGATTCTGGGATGGCGCGAGGTGGATTCGGATCCGGAGGTGCTCGGCAGCAGGGCGAGGGCCTGTATGCCCCGCATCTTTCAGGTCTTTATTGCCCGCCCGGAGGGAACTCTGGAGGACGTTGATTTTGACCGGAAGCTGTATATCATCCGCAGGGAGTTCGAACAGAGCAATGTCGAAACCTATGTGCCGTCCCTCTCCTGCAGGACCATCGTCTATAAGGGCATGTTCCTTGTGGGACAGCTCCGGACTTTCTTCACGGACCTTACGGCTCCGGATTATCGTTCCGCAATCGCGATCGTCCATTCCAGATTCTCGACGAATACCATGCCCAGCTGGAACCGTGCCCACCCGAACCGGCTGATCGTACATAACGGCGAGATCAACACGATCCGGGGAAATGTGGACAAGATGCTGGCCAGGGAGGAGACTCTGCATACCGATCTGTTCTCCGAAGAGGACATGATCAGGGTTCTTCCCGTCATCGGCGAGAGCGGGTCCGATTCCGCGATGCTTGACAATACGCTGGAGTTTCTTGTGATGAGCGGGATGCCGCTGCCACTTGCGGCCATGATCCTTCTGCCGGAACCCTGGGCGCACAATGACACGCTTTCCCAGGAGGAGCGGGATTTTTACCAGTATTATGCGACTATGATGGAACCATGGGACGGACCGGCTTCCATCCTGTTTTCCGACGGCGATCTGATGGGGGCCATTCTTGACAGGAACGGTCTCCGCCCGTCACGTTACTATCTGATGGATGACGGAAGGCTGATCCTTTCCTCCGAGGTCGGTGTCCTGAATCTGGATGAAGCGCATATTCTCAGAAAGGAGCGGCTGCATCCGGGCAAGATTCTGCTGGTGGATACGAAGAAGGGCAAGGTCATCAGCGATGAAGAGATAAAGGAACAGTATGCGAAGGCGCAGCCCTTCGGGGAATGGCTGGATTCCAATCTGCTGCGTCTTTCCGATCTGAAAATTCCCAACAGGAGGGTACCCAGGCTTTCAGAGGATATGCGGAAACGGCTGCAGAAAGCATTCGGATATTCCTGGGAAGACTGTCATGACGGGATCCGCACCATGGCCCTTTCCGGAACCGAGCAGATCGGATCCATGGGCGTGGATACGCCGCTGGCGGTCCTCTCAGAAACCTATCAGCCTCTGTTCTATTATTTCAAACAGCTTTTTGCCCAGGTGACAAATCCGCCGATCGATGCGCAGCGCGAGGAGATCGTCACCTCCCATACAATTTACCTGGGAAAGAACGGAAATCTGCTCGAAGCGGACGCGCGCAGCTGCCATGTACTTAAAGTTGAAAATCCGATTCTGGCTGACCTCGATCTTCTGAAGATCGAAGATCTGAAAAAAGAAGGTTTTAAGGTTTCCCGGGTTTCCACCCTGTTTTATAAGGGAACGCCGATGCGGCGTGTCATCAGCCATCTGTTTGTGGAGGTGGACAAAGCTTACCGGCAGGGAACGAACATTCTGATCCTTTCTGACCGGGGCGTTGATGAAAACCATGTTGCGATCCCCTCTCTGCTTGCTGTGGCTGCCGTGCATAAACATCTGGTGGATACGAAAAAATGTACCGCAATGTCCCTGATTCTGGAATCGGCTGAACCCAGGCAGGTACATCACTTTGCAGCCCTGCTCGGGTACGGCGCTTCCGCGGTAAATCCCTATCTGGCGCATGCCACGATCGCGGAGCTGGTGGAAAAGGAGCTGCTGGACAAAGATTATTACGCCGCCGCGGACGACTATGACAGGGCGGTCCTGTCCGGAATTATAAAGATCGCGTCCAAGATGGGAATTTCAACGATTCAGTCCTATCAGGGAAGCAAGATCTTTGAGGCGGTCGGAATCTCGGATGAAGTTATTAAAGAATATTTCACGGGCACCGTGAGCAGAGTCGGCGGGATTACTCTGGAGGAGATCGGCCGGGCTGCCGATGCGCAGCACAGCCGGGCGTTCGATCCTCTGGGTCTCTATACGGATCTGGAGCTTACGCCGCAGGGCAGACACAAGAGGCGTGCGCAGGGAGAACACCACAGATATAATCCGCAGACGATTCATATGCTGCAGTGCGCGGCGCGGGAGGGAGACTATGAAAAGTTCCGGAAATATACGCAGATGGCAGACGCGGAGCAGACAGGCTATCTGAGGACGCTGCTGGACTTTGCCGAACCCGGAAACTCTGTGCCTTTAGAAGAGGTGGAGCCTGAAGAGCAGATTGTAAAGCGCTTCAAAACCGGCGCCATGTCCTACGGCTCGATTTCGGAGGAGGCGCATCAGACCCTTGCGGTGGCTATGAACCATCTCCATGGGAAGTCGAACAGCGGAGAGGGCGGAGAGAGTGAGGAGAGAATCCTGTCTGCGGGAACGGGCAATGACAGAAGCTCTGCCATCAAGCAGGTGGCGAGCGGCCGTTTCGGCGTGACCAGCAGATACCTGGTCAGCGCGAAAGAGATTCAGATCAAGATGGCGCAGGGCGCCAAGCCGGGAGAAGGAGGACACCTGCCCGGCAAGAAGGTTTATCCCTGGATCGCGAAGACAAGGCATTCCACTCCCGGCGTCAGTCTCATTTCGCCGCCGCCGCACCATGATATCTATTCCATCGAGGATCTTGCCCAGCTGATCTATGATCTTAAGAACGCGAATAAAAAAGCCCGCATTTCGGTCAAGCTGGTCTCAGAAGCCGGCGTCGGAACTGTCGCGGCGGGAGTGGCAAAAGCGGGGGCGCAGGTTGTTCTGATCTCAGGCTATGACGGCGGAACAGGCGCCGCGCCTCTTTCTTCTATCCATAATGCAGGACTTCCCTGGGAGCTCGGGCTTGCGGAAACCCATCAGACCCTTCTTGCGAACGGGCTGCGCAGCAGGGTTGTCATAGAAACAGACGGGAAGCTGATGACCGGCCGCGATGTAGCGATCGCAGCGATTCTGGGGGCCGAGGAGTTCGGTTTTGCCACGGCGCCCCTGATCACGATGGGCTGTGTCATGATGCGGGAGTGTCAGTCGGATACCTGTCCGATGGGCGTCGCGACGCAGAATCCCGAACTGAGGAAACGATTTGCCGGAAAGCCGGAATATGTGGAAAATTTCATGATCTTTATCGCCAGGCAGCTGCGGGAGATCATGTCCCGTCTGGGCGTCAGGTCTGTGGATGAGCTGGTCGGAAGAACAGATCTTCTGAAAGTAAGGAAAGATCTTACGGATCAGCAGAAACATCTGAACCTGAGCGCAATTTTGACAGGCGTACCTGAGGCTGCGCGTGACGAGATGACCTTCCATCCGGAGCGCCGGTATGATTTCCGGCTGCAGGATACAAAAGATGAAAGGATTCTCCTTGCGGACGGGAAGATCCGGAAGTCCCTGGAACAGGGCGTGAAGTCGGAGATCAGCCTGCAGGTGGATAATACGGACAGGACTTTCGGAACGCTTCTTGGAGCGGAGATTACGAGAAAGCATCCGGAAGGACTTGCAGAGGATACCATTACAGTGAACTGTCAGGGCAGCGGGGGACAGAGCTTCGGAGCCTTTCTGCCTGCAGGACTTACGATCCGGCTTACCGGGGACAGCAATGACTATTTCGGGAAAGGCCTGTCGGGCGGGAAACTCGTCGTCCGGGCGCCGGAAAATGCGTCCTATGATCCCCATGAAAATATCCTCATCGGAAATGTCGCTCTGTACGGCGCCACTTCCGGGGAGGCGTACATTGCCGGGATGGCCGGCGAACGTTTCTGCATCCGGAACTCCGGAGCGGCATGTGTCGTGGAAGGAGTGGGAGAGCACGGCTGTGAGTATATGACCGGGGGATGCGTGGTAATTCTCGGAAAGGTCGGAAAAAACTTTGCCGCGGGAATGAGCGGAGGAATCGCCTATGTGCTCGATGAGGAAAACCGGCTTTACCGGAACCTGAACAGGCAGCTGGTGCAGATGGAGAGTGTGGCTTCCGGGGCGGAGCGGGATGAACTGCAGCGGATGATCAGCCGGCATGTGCAGCTGACCGGGTCCCGTAAGGGCAGGGAAATCCTGGACAGCTTTGAATCTTACCTTCCCCGCTTCAAGAAGATTATACCGACAGATTATAAGGAGATCCTGAGGCTGATCGCGAAGAGCGAAGAACAGGGGGCTGATCCTGAAACCGCGAAGCTGGAAGCCTTTCAGGCGTTTGCCGCAGGAAAAGAAGAAGCAGAGGGCTGATCTGCCTGTCCCGGATCATGTCTGCCGGAGGCAGATGATTACGCAGCTTCCTGCAGCGCCGGGACGGAATGGATCTGCCGGCCAGCAGCTGATTCCGGATGCGGAATACGGAGGTAGGAAAATAAGGATGAGTACAAAGGCAGGATTTCTGAAATATGAAAGGATCGACGGCCCGGTAACCGGGGAGCAGGAACGCACGAAGAATTTTAACGAATTCCACTTAAGACTCCCTGCGCAGCAGCGGCGGGAACAGGCGCAAAGGTGCATGAACTGCGGTGTGCCCTTCTGTCAGAACGGCACGATGATTGCCGGCATGGCGTCAGGCTGCCCGCTGCACAATCTGGTTCCGGAGATCAATGATCTGGTCGGACGGGGCAGGCTGGAGGAGGCTTACCGCAGACTGACCATTACTCACAGCTTTCCCGAGTTTACGAGCCGGGTCTGTCCCGCGCTGTGCGAGGCAGCCTGCACCTGCGGCGTTCATGACGCTCCGGTGGCCACAAAGGAAAATGAGAAAGAAGTGATTGAATTCGCTTATGAACACGGCCTGGTGCAGAGCGGAAAGCCTGTGGTGCGGACCGGGAAGAAAGTGGCAGTCGTCGGAAGCGGTCCGTCGGGCCTTGCGGCGGCGGATCTTCTGAACCGGAGGGGTCACGAAGTCACCGTCTATGAGAGAAAGGACCGGATCGGCGGCCTCCTTCGCTACGGAATCCCCAACATGAAGCTTGAGAAATCCGTGATCGACAGGAGAATCCGCCTGATGGAGGAGGCCGGCGTCCGCTTTATAACGGGCGTCAATGTCGGAAAGGATATTTCCGCATCTGATCTGAGCGCGGAATATGACAGCGTCATTCTGGCCTGCGGAGCATCAAATCCCAGAGATATTCAGGTGCCCGGAAGGGACGCGAAGGGGATCTTCTTTGCGGTCGACTTTCTCGGTATGGTCACAAAAAAGCTTCTGGATTCGGACTTCAGAGAATATCCCGCAGATCTCGCCGAAGGAAAGGAGGTTCTGGTGATCGGGGGCGGCGACACCGGAAACGACTGTGTCGGAACCTGTATCCGGCTTGGTGCGAAGAAGGTCAGCCAGCTTGAAATGATGCCGCAGCCGCCGGCGGAAAGACTTCCGTCGAATCCCTGGCCGGAGTGGCCCAGGGTCCTCAAGGTGGATTACGGGCAGGAGGAAGCGATCTGGAAATTCGGTGCGGATCCGCGGATCTACCAGACAACGGTTAAGGAATTCCTGAAAGACAAAAAAGGACATCTGAAAGGTGCGGTTCTGGTTTCGCTTCAGCCGGAGAAGGATGAGAAGACCGGCAGAATGAAGATGGTCCCGGTTCCCGGATCGGAAAAAGAGGTGAAGGCTTCCCTTGTTCTGATCGCCGCCGGATTTCTTGGAAGCGAGTCCTATGTGACGGACAGTTTTTCGGTTTCCACTGACGCACGGACCAATGTAAAGACAGAAGCCGGAAAGCATCTGACAAGCAGAAAAGGCATCTATACAGCCGGCGACATGCATCGCGGACAGTCCCTGGTGGTATGGGCGATTGCGGAAGGCAGAAGCGCTGCGCGGGAAGTGGACGAAGACCTGATGGGATATTCGAATCTTTAGGGCGCTGACCGGCACTGATCCGGCAGCAGCTTTTCTGTATCAGCGGCCGCGCTTTATAGAGCTTCAGGGCGGAGCCGGAAAATTGAGACGCGGGGAGAATGAAAATGGCGAAATATATCTTTGTGACGGGCGGCGTTGTGTCAGGACTGGGGAAAGGCATTACAGCGGCATCCCTTGGAAGGCTGCTGAAGGCCAGGGGACTGAAGGTCGCCGCGCAGAAGCTGGATCCCTATATTAATGTGGATCCGGGAACCATGAGCCCCTATCAGCATGGGGAAGTGTACGTTACGGAAGACGGTGCGGAGACGGACCTTGATCTTGGACATTATGAACGTTTCATTGACGAAGATCTGAACCGTTACTCCAACCTGACATCCGGAAAGGTATACTGGAATGTGCTGAACAAGGAACGCCGCGGCGAGTACCTTGGGTCGACGGTACAGGTGATCCCCCATGTCACGAATGAGATCAAGGATTTTGTCTACAGAGTCGGAAAGCAGACAGACGCGGATATCGTTATTACAGAGATCGGCGGAACGATCGGCGACATAGAGTCCCAGCCCTTTCTGGAGGCTGTCCGGCAGATCTCTCTGGAAGCCGGTGAGAAGGACAGCCTCTTTATCCATGTAACCCTTGTTCCATATCTTCATGGCTCCCATGAACATAAATCGAAACCGACCCAGCATTCCGTGAAGGAGCTGCAGGGAATGGGGATCAAACCTGATATCATCGTCCTCCGCTGCAACGAACCGCTTGAGGAGAGCATTTTCAGGAAAATATCCATGTTCTGCAATGTGAAAGAAGACTGTGTGATTGAAAACAGGACGATGGAAAGCCTCTATGAAGCCCCTCTTATGCTGGAAAAATCAGGCTTTTCAGATGTGGTATGCAGGGAACTGGGCCTTTGCGCGCCTCCGCCGGATCTTACGGAATGGGAGGATATGATCCGCCGGATTCATAACAGAAAGTGGGAAATCAGCATTGGAATCGTCGGAAAATATGTACAGCTCCATGACGCATATCTGTCCGTAGCGGAGGCACTCGCCCATGCCGGTTTCTGTCTGGACGCCCATGTAAATATTGAATGGATCGATTCTGAAGAGATCAATCCCTCCAATTGTGAGGAAATACTGAATAATCTTCAGGGTATCCTTGTTCCGGGCGGATTCGGGGACCGCGGGATCGAAGGAATGATTCTCGCAGCGGAATACGCCAGAAACAGAGGAGTTCCCTATCTTGGGATCTGCCTGGGCATGCAGCTGGCAGTGATTGAATTTGCCAGACACGCCGCAGGTATCACGGACGCCTGTTCCGGAGAATCCGCGCATCCTTCTGAACACCGGGTAATTGATTTTATGCCCGGACAGTCAGACCAGACCGATAAAGGGGGAACGCTCAGGCTGGGGAGTTATCCATGCCGCATTCTTCCCGGGACGCTGATGGCGCGCTGTTACGGAGGGGAAAAGGAAATCCGGGAACGGCACCGCCACCGCTATGAGTTTAACAACGATTACCGCAATATACTGGAGCAGAAGGGTCTTGTCATCTCCGGTATATCTCCGGACGGATTGCTGGTGGAAACCGTGGAGCTGAAAGATCATCCCTTTTTCCTTGGCGTGCAGTATCATCCGGAATTCAAATCCCGGCCGAACAGGCCTCATCCGGTATTCCGGGAATTCATCCGGGCTGCGGCAGAAATGGAGCATACATGCAGACAGAAAATCTGGAAAAAGTAATCGTTATCGATTTCGGCGGACAGTACAATCAGCTTGTCGCCAGGCGGGTACGGGAGTGCGGGGTTTACTGTGAAATCGAATCCTTCAAGGCTCCGCTGAAAAAAATCTCTGACAGAAAACCGAAAGGGATCATTCTGACGGGCGGTCCGGACAGTGTATACAGTGCCGGGGCGGCCTCTGCTCCGCGGGAACTCTTTGAACTGGGTGTCCCCGTGCTCGGGCTGTGTTATGGTGCCCAGCTTATGATGCATCTGCTCGGCGGTAAAGTCGGGAGGGCCCCGGAGCGGGAATACGGAAAGACGGAACTCATGATCGATGCGCCGGATTCCCCCCTCTACGATGGGATTCCTCATCAGATGACCTGCTGGATGAGCCATAATGACTCTATCTCTGTCCTAGCTCCCGGATTTGAAATCACCGCGCATACCGGAAACTGTCCTGCGGCGTCCCTTGAGTGCCGGGAGAAGAAGCTGTACGCTGTGCAGTATCATCCGGAAGTACTTCATACCAGTTACGGAAAAGAGATCCTGAGCAATTTTGTCTGCAGAATCTGCGGATGCAGCGGCAGCTGGAAGATGGAAGATTTTGTCTCCGGTAAGATCCGTGAGCTTAGGAAAAAAGTCGGAGACGGAAAGGTTCTCTGCGCACTGTCGGGAGGCGTGGACTCTTCCGTTGCGGCGGTTCTTCTGTCAAAGGCCGCAGGAAAGAATCTTACCTGTGTATTTGTCGATCACGGTCTTCTGCGGAAGGGGGAGAGCGAACTGGTTGAACGTGTATTCGGACCGGAAGGCCCCTATAAGCTGAATTTTATCAGGGTCGACGCGAAAGAACGCTTTTTAAGGCGCCTGGCCGGCGTATGCGAACCGGAACAGAAACGGAAAACCATAGGTGAGGAATTCATCCGTGTCTTTGAGGAGACAGCGAAATCGATCGGCTCCGTGGATTATCTGGTCCAGGGAACGATCTATCCCGATGTGGTGGAGTCGGGACTGGGCGGGGAATCCGCGGTGATCAAGTCCCATCATAACGTGGGCGGCCTTCCTGAGATTATGGAGTTCAAGGGAATCATTGAGCCTCTGCGCTGTCTCTTTAAAGATGAGGTGCGCAGGGCAGGCCTTCAGCTTGGGATCCCCGAAGAACTGGTTATGCGGCAGCCCTTCCCCGGCCCGGGACTCGGAATCCGGATTATCGGGGAAATCACTGAGCAGAAAGTGAAAATCGTTCAGGATGCCGACGCAATCTTCCGGGAGGAGATGAAGAAGGCCGGTCTTGACCGTTCCGCAAGCCAGTATTTTGCTGCTCTGACCAATGTCCGGTCTGTAGGCGTAATGGGCGATGAGAGAACTTACGAATACGCGGTTGCCATGCGTTCGGTTGATACCAGTGATTTCATGACGGCGGATGTGACAGAGATACCTTATACGGTTCTGAAGACCGTCATGACAAGGATCGTAAATGAAGTGAAGCATGTAAACCGCGTCTTCTACGACATCACTTCGAAACCGCCGGGGACGATTGAATACGAATAAGTGAAATGGAGGTGCATATGTGCGGGATCGTCGGATATACAGGCGGAAGGCAGGCTGCGGATATCCTGCTGGAAGGACTCGGCAGGCTGGAGTACAGAGGATATGATTCGGCCGGAATGGCTGTGGTTGATGAGAAGGGAGCCGTAAAGCTGGTAAAGGCAATGGGGAAAATCCATAATCTGATTGAGCGGACAGAACATGGAAAAAACCTTTCCGGCCATTGCGGGATCGGCCATACAAGGTGGGCGACACACGGAGAACCCAATGAAATGAACGCGCATCCTCATATCAGCGGGGATTTTCACGAAGAGATATCCGATTATTCAACCTCTGACGTGATCGGCGTACATAACGGAATCATAGAGAATTACGAAGAGCTGCGGGATAAGCTGCTCCGGCACGGCTATGAGTTCTACAGCGATACCGATACAGAGGTCGCGATCAAGACCGTCGATTATTATTACAGAAAATATAAAATCGGTCCCATCGACGCGATCAACCGGATGATGGTGCGGGTAAGGGGCAGCTATGCCCTTGCCCTGATGTTCCGGGACTATCCCGGGGAAATCTACGCGGCAAGGAAAGACAGCCCTCTGATCATCGGAATCTCGGGGGAAGAATCTTTCCTGGCTTCCGATGTGACGGCCATGCTGAACTATACTAGAACCGTGTATTATATCGGGAACCTGCAGGCGGCGCGGCTTAAGCCCGGTGAGGCTCATTTTTACGATCTGAACGGGGACGAGATTCTTATTCCGCAGACCGAGGTGACATGGGATGCGGCGGATGTCGGAAAAAACGGCTATCAGCATTTCATGATGAAAGAGATCCATGAGCAGCCCCAGGCTGTACGAAACACCATGGACAGTGTTATAAAAAAGGATGAGATCGATTTCAGCGGCGCAGGGATCACGGATGATGTGCTCCGGCAGACGGAGTCCGTCTGCATGGTTGCCTGCGGTTCGGCGTGGCATGTGGGGATGACGGCCCAGTATGTGATGGAGGATCTTGCGCAGATTCCGGTGAGGGTGGAACTGGCCTCGGAATACCGCTACCGCAGAATACTGCCCACTGAAAATGCTCTTGTCATCGTGATCTCCCAGTCCGGGGAAACAGCGGACAGTCTGGAAGGGCTGCGTATCGCAAAGGAGAACGGAATCAGGACCCTCGGCATTGTGAATGTAGAGGGATCGACGATCGCCCGTGAAGCGGACCATGTGCTTTATACAAAGGCGGGGCCGGAGATCGCGGTTGCGACCACGAAGGCCTTTTCCTCCCAGCTGATGCTGATCTATCTTTTAGCTGTAAGACTGGCTTATGTAAAAGGACGGATCGGGCAGGATCTCTATTATTCCTGTATCCGGGAACTGAAATCTCTTCCGGATAAGATCGAAAGACTGCTTATGGGACAGGAACGGATCCAGTGGTTTGCTTCCAAATACGCGAATGCGAAAGACGCTTTCTTTATCGGAAGAGGAGCGGATTACGCGATCAGCCTGGAGGGCAGCCTGAAGCTGAAGGAGATCACCTATATCCACAGCGAGGCTTATGCTGCAGGAGAACTGAAGCACGGAACCATCAGCCTGATTGAGAAACGTACGCCGGTGATCGGCGTGCTGACCCAGAAGAAGCTCCTGGAGAAAACCGTCAGCAATATGAAAGAGTGCAAAGCCAGGGGAGCTTACCTGATCGCGGTTACGGACTTGGAAAATGAACTGATTGACGGCAGCATGGATTTTGTCATCCGGATTCCGGAGACAGACGAACATTTTTCCGGAATCCTTGCGGTTGTGCCGCTGCAGCTGCTCGGTTATTATATCAGTGTCTCGAAGGGCCTGGACGTAGATAAGCCGCGGAATCTGGCAAAGAGCGTAACCGTGGAATGATGCCGGCTATATGGCTGTTCACATGCTCCGAAGGGGCCGCGCAGCGCGCAGGAATACAGCAGGAAGCAGGCCCGCTTCCATATGCCGCGGGCGCAGCCGGCCGGGCGGAAGGCAAAAATGAGAAAAGAGGATTTCAGATATGGGATATACAGCCGATGAGGTTTTGAATCAGATTGAGGAAGAAGATGTCAGATTTGTCCGCCTTGCTTTCAGGGACGCATTCGGCGTCCAGAAGAACATTGCCGTGATGCCGGGCGAGGTGAAGAAAGCATTTCTGTACGGCATACCGATTAATGCCCGGGCGATTGCCGGATTTGCGGACAGCCCGTATGCTTCCCTCTATCTGAAACCGGATCCTGATACGCTGACGATTCTTCCCTGGCGGTCAGAGAGCGGGAAAGTACTGCGCATGTTCTGTGATGTCTGCACGCCGGACGGGGAAGTGTATGGCTGCGATACCAGGTATATCCTGAAAAAGGCGATAGAAAAAGCAAAGGAAGCGGGAGTGGAATTCCGCTTCAGTACGGAGAGCGAGTTCTATCTGTTTCTGAAGGATGAGGACGGGAATCCGACTAAAATTCCTTATGACCGCGCCGGTTATCTTGATATTGCGCCCGCTGATAAGTGTGAAAACATCCGCCGTGAGATCAACCTGACGATTGAACGGATGGGACTTACGCCGGAGCGCTCTCATCATGAACGCGGGCCCGGACAGAATGAGATTGATTTCCATTATGCCAGACCGCTGAAAGCGGCTGACCAGATTACGACATTCAAGATGGCGGTTAGAACGATCGCGGATCTGTACGGACTTTACGCGGATTTTTCACCCATGCCTCTGCAGGACCAGCCCGGAAACGGATATCATATCAACCTGTATGCGGCTGACAAAGACGGAAATGACCTGGCGCTCCACGCGGCGGCGGGGATCCTTGAGGTGGCCAGGGATATCACGATTTTCCTGAATCCGACAGACGATTCCTATTCCAGACTCGGCAGCAGCAGCGCGCCGGACCGGGCGGACTGGTCTGCAGAAGGAAAGTCGGAACTGATGTACATCGAAAGCTTCAACGGGCGGACACGCGCGGAGCTGCGGTCCCCCGATGCTTCATGCAATCCCTACCTGGTTTTCGCGCTTCTGATCCATGCAGGACTATCGGGAATTGAACGCAGGCTGACGCTTCCTGAAGAGCCGGCTGAGAATGGCAGCCTTCTTCCTGCGTCAAAAAAGGAAGCGGGAATGCTCGCCGCGAAAAGCGCATTTGTACGGCGTTTCATCCCGGAGGAGATTCTTCGGGTGTATTGCCGCCATTCATGACTGCAAAGCTGTTAATATAGATGGGTCGGGGAGTGATGGTATGCCAAAAGAGGAACAGATTCGGCATTCTATACTGACGGTATCCGGGGATGAGAAGATCTTTCCGCTGATCAGGAGATCCATCCGGAACGAATGTATCATGTCTGCGGAACACAGAAGCAGCGCGGTTGAGGCAAGAAGGTGCATCCTGGAACGGTATTATACGATTGTGGTGATTAATTCTCCGCTTCCGGATGAGTCAGGCGTTGAGTTTGCGATTGACACAGCGAGCCAGTGCAATGCGTCGATCCTGCTGATCGTGCCTGCCGGGATTTATGCCGAAACGGTGGAGCGTGCCGCTGACCACGGGATCATGGTGATTGAAAAGCCGATCCCGGTTCATCGCATCAATTATATGATGCGTTATCTGTCGGCGCGCCAGTCGAGACTGAAAAAACTGGAACTGAGCGTTCAGGCAGCGGAAGAAAAGGTACAGGAAATCCGGCTGGTGGATAAGGCCAAGTTTTATCTGGTTGAGCACCGGCATATGACCGAGGATGAGGCCCACCGCTATATCGGAAAGCAGGCGATGGATCACGGGACTTCAAGAAAGCGGATCGCGCAGGAGATACTGGACGAAGAGATTTAAAAAATAAAGTTTCTGTGTGAGACAGTGTTATGGCAAAATACAGGGAACTGTGATAGTATCAAAGACAGAGAATAAAGGCACTGTCAGACAGGAGATACGATTATGCCATACATTCATTCCAAAGTATCGATAGAAACCACGCCGGAGCAGCGTCAGGAACTGAAGACACGGCTTGGACAGGCGATTGCCGTCATTCCGGGCAAGAGCGAAGCCTGGCTTATGGTTAATCTGGAAGATAATCAGGAGATGTACTTCCGGGGAGAAAATAAGGAAGCTGCGGCATTCATAAACGTGAACATATACGGAAGTCCGGACCCGGAAGCTTTTCAGAAGATGACGGAAGAGATCACAAAGATTTACAATGAAGTTCTGGGAATCCGTCCGGATCATATGTACATTAAGTATGATGCCGGTACGGACTGGGGATGGAACGGAAACAATTTCTGAAGATAATAATCAGTGAAAGACTCATCGCCTCCGGGTGATGAGCTTTTCGATTTATTTGAAAAAATCTGCCGGAGGACTCTGACACCGGTTCCCATCCGGCAGAAGATGAAAGCAGAGACAATGTACCTGCAGAAAGGCACAAATTCATGAAAATTGTCGTTTTGAACGGTTCACCTTCAGGAAAGGACAGTATAACCCTCTATACCGTTTTGTATATTCAGCAGCATTTTCCGATGCATGAATTCGAGATCATACATGTCGGAAAGTTTATCAGAGGACTGGAGAAAGATCCTTCTCAGTGGCAGGAGAGCCTGCGACGGGCAGATCTGGTTCTCTTCTGTTATCCGGTCTATACCTTCCTTGTTCCGGCGCAGCTGCACCGCTTTATCGAACTGATGAAAGAGAATGGCCCTGAACTGAAAGGAAAGTACGCGGCCCAGATCAGTACGTCCAAACATTTTTATGATGTGACTGCCCATCGCTTTATTCAGGACAACTGTGATGATCTCGGACTCCGCTATATCGGCGGCCTGTCAGCGGATATGGAGGATCTGCTCCGGGCGAAAGGACAGAAAGAAGCGCTTTCCTTCTTCCGGTTTGTGTTATGGAAGATCGGGCATGGATATTGCGAGCCTGCCGTACCGCGGGCCTCCGGCCGCGAACTCAGGAAGGTCCGGACGAATGTCGGAAAGCTGAAGTGCACAGCGCCGAAGAGAATCGTGATCGCAGCGGATTTCAGCAATTCTGAGGACGGCCGTCTTCAGGCCATGTGTGAGCGGCTGAAAAACCGTCTTCCATGTGAGACCGAGATCATCAACATTCAGGAATTTCCTTTTGCAGGCGGCTGTCTTGGCTGTTTCCACTGTGCGGCTGAGGGGAAATGTGTCTACAGGGATGGATTTGACACATATCTTCGGGAGCATATCCAGACGGCGGACGGACTGGTTTACGCGTATACCGTCAAAGATCACAGTATGGGATACCGCTTCAAACTGTTTGATGACCGGCAGTTCTGCAACGGTCACCGGACTGTCACGATGGGAAAACCGGTCGGTTATCTGGTCGACGGCGTTTTGGATGAGGAACCGAACCTCCGGATGCTCATGGAAGCCCGCTCCCAGGTCGGAGGAAATACGCTCGCCGGAATCGCTTGCAGTGCGTGTGATCCGGAACATGAGATTGACCGGCTGGCGCACTCCCTGTGCTATATTATCGCGACACATTATAATCCGCCCAAAGATTTCTATGGCGTGGGCGGTTTAAAGATCTTCCGGGACCTGATCTGGCAGATGCAGGGCCTGATGCGGGAAGACCACAGATTCTATAAAGAGCATGGCTTCTATGATTTTCCGCAGAAGCAGCGCGGGAAGATGCTCGCCATGTATCTCGTCGGCGAACTGATGAATAATCCGAAGCTCCGGAAGAAGGCAGGAGGAAAACTTACAGAAGGCATGATCGGGCCGTACAGAAAGGTCCTGGAGCAGCAAAAATCAGACCTTGATAAGTAACTGCCGGCTCTCATAAAAAAACGGGAGTAATAATCTTATGAAAAAGAGATTGCTTTTGCATCTGCTGCTGGGCGCGATTGCCATTGTATCTGCTCTGGCGGTCGCTGCCTTCCTTATATACACACTGGTCCTGCGCAGCAGTTTCAAGGCAGACGCCCTTGAGATCAATGAAGCCTTCCGCACACATAATTCCGTTACCGTCTCCCGTGGTGCTCTGTCCTTTCAGGCTTCGCCGGAAGAGAACGAATCCTACAATATGTTTCTTCTGAACCGGAATACAGCGGTGTTCAGCAGAAAAGCGGTTCCGGAGACAGATGAGACGATTCTGCTTGATTTCGGATCAGAAACGCTTTCATTTACAGGTATAGAGGACGGCAGCGCGATCGCCCTGTGTTGGAAAACCGCAGAGAAGGAAAAACATTACATTGTGCGGAGTCAGATGACTTTTGCCCAGTTGAACGCGTCTTTTATGAACAGTTATCGCAAAGCATTATAGTATAAAAGAGGAGGATCATTAATGCGTACTTTGAAAAGAATTACAGCCCTGGCCCTGGCGGTTCTGCTGCTTCCGCTCCATCTTTATGCAGCGGAGGACAGTGTTTTTATCCGCATTGACCGGGATGATCCGGACGCCTGGAAGAAAGAGCTTGCCAATGTGCGTTTTCTTGAGGAGGAAGGCATGTCCGGCAGCGCGCAGTTCTCTGAAACGCAGTTCGGAGATCTCGCAGCGGAACTGAAGGAAGAGTCGGAAGACGTCTGGATCGTCGACTGCCGGCTGGAGAGCCATGGCCTCATCAATGGAATTGCTGTTTCCTGGTGCGGGGAGGATAATGGAGCCAATCTGGGAAAAACGGCGGAAGAGGTGGAAGCGGAGGAGGAAGCGCTGTCCAGTCTGATCGGAACGACTGTCACGGCATATACAGCGGAGAACGACCGGCCGAAGGATGGCCTGGAACTTACCGTGGAAAAGTGGGAGACCGAGCGGGCGCTGACGGAGAGCGAGGGCATGCACTATCTGCGTCTTGCCTGCCCCGATCACTGCTGGCCGCCCAGTGAAGTCATTGATTCCTTCATCGACTTTGCAAAAGACCTGGAGGAAGGCGCCTGGCTTCATTTCCACTGCCAGGCAGGTTCCGGACGGACCGGAGCCTTTATGACGATCTATGAGATGATGCAGAAGCCTGACACGCCTGTGGAGGACATTCTGCAGCACCAGGCTGATAACGGCAGCGGGAATCTGGTTGAGAGATCCGCTCCGGAAAAGAGTCATGCCCAGAAGGAGCGCTGTGTACTGGCCCGGGCGGTATTCCAGTACATTCAGGCGAATTATGAAAGCGGTTATGAAGTGAACTGGAGTGAATGGCTTGAAACGCATTCCCGGACAATAACCATGCAGATCGGGGAGAAACTGGATGGGGAAGGGTTCAGCTCCGATCCGCTTGTCGTGAGCGATTCTCTTGAGGCCTCAGCTGCAGGCCGGGCGACTGTTCTGGTTGATAACGACGTATATTTCATCACAGTTGAAAATTACTGAGGGCCCCTGTACTCCAGGCACATCATGGTCAGGTCATCAAACTGTCTGGCGTCGCCGACAAAAGCGTCGACGGTTTTTCTTACCTCCTGAAGAATTATCTCTGTACTGCTGTCCGCGCAGCTGTTTAAAGCATCCAGCATGCGGTTCGTACCGAACATTTCCCCGCTGACGGCGGTGGCTTCCGGGACACCGTCCGTATATACAAAGAGCTTGTCACCCGGATTCATCTGAATAATGTACTCTCTGTACTGGACGTCTTTCATTCCTCCTATGACAAAACCGTGTTTGTCTTTATAGAGCTCAAAGCATCCTTCATTCTTTCGGAATGCCGGATATTCATGGCCGGCATTCGCGGCAGTCAGCCTGCCGGTGGATATTTCCAGAATTCCGAGCCAGACTGTTACAAACATCTCCGCCTGGTTGCTGTCGCAAAGAGATCCGTTTGTCTTTTCCAGAATCTCGCTTACATTGTGCTCCAGTCTGGCGGAATCCTCAAGGATTCTCTTGGCAACCATCATGAACAGGGCAGCCGGTATCCCTTTTCCGCTGACATCGGCTATAAGAAGACATAGATGGTCTTCGTCGATAAAGAAAAAGTCGTAAAAATCACCGCCGACATCCTGAGCAGGGTCCATGGACGCATACAGGTCGATTTCTTTCCGTTCCGGGAACGGCGGGAAGGTATGCGGCAGAGCACCTTTCTGGATTTCTCTGGCCATACTCAGTTCCCGGATAATCAGCTCCTGTTCCTTTCGCTTGGCTTCCAGTTCCATTCTGTCCCGCTCCATCCGGCGGATTGTTTCCATCTGTTCGTTCAGAGCCAGGCTGGTCCGGTTGATCTCCTGCTGCATCGTTACAAATTCCGAGATGGAGGAGGGCTCAAACTCCATGCTTTTGAGGTCACCCTGCCCCATCCGGATGATTCCGTCCAGCAGGGAGTTGAACTGGCGCATGAATCTTTTCAGCCACAGCCAGTAGATGGCCAGGGCGATCAGGAATACGATGCTGGCGATGATTCCGACATTGCGGCGGACGCGGCGTACCACCTCTTTCCTGTCCTCCATGGGAACTACCCGGACCAGCGTCCAGTCGGGGGAGGTCATGGCCATGGAGAAGGCACAGACAGACTGACCGTTCTGATCGGTGAGGATCGTTCCTTCCTTGCCTGCGCTGATCAGCTGTTCCGGATCCGGACATGTATCCTGCCCCGTATGGTAAAATTCCGTCTGATCTCCGGTAAACAGATGCCAGGAGCTTATCCCGTCGTGCAGCACGGAAAACAGATCATCAAAGATGGTCTCGTCCATCAGCATCATCGGGCAGCAGTCACCATAGCTCGCGTCCGTGGACTTCCATGCCGCAATCATGATGCTTTTCGGCGTTTTCTCATTTTCAAATCCATAGAAGAGCGATCCGGAAACCGGACCTGCCCAGACGGTCTGTCCGGGCTGTGCGCCCAGGATCTGTGCCTTTACAGTCTCCGCAAGCGGGTTATCTTCCGGATCGTCGTAAAAAAGATTCCCTTCCGGAAGCGATCCGAACAGGCTTCCGTCGCTGCGCATAAAAAGCAGTCCGAAAATCCCTTCGAAGCGGGTGATCTCCGTGCGCAGATAATCCCGGCAGCTGATCCGCGCATGAATCAGATCCGCCTCGGAGGCATACTGGAGCCTCGCGTAGGATCTGACCCGTTCATCCATGATGATCTTTCGGACTTCATCGATGGAAAGGTCGATCAGAGGCACGACGGACTGAGAAACCGTATCAAAGCTGACTGCGTTCATTCTCTGCGCCTGCCGGATGAGCATATCGGTATATCCGTGCGAGAACATGGTGGTCAGCAGTATGACAACGAACAGCGTCATAATGATTACCGGCAGCAGTATCCGCAGCCGGAGTGATGTCAGCTTTTGCTTCATGGAGCCCGCTCCTTTCTTCCGGCTCATGGGAATCTTTCATACTGTTCCGGCGTATACGGTTCAACCCCGTTCGCAGCCTGGGCCTGCCGGACCAGGGGAACGATGATGGCCGCCGCGGCGTCCCACTGCTGCTGATATGCTTTGAATACTTCCGGCTCGCCCAGTTCGATCAGTTCCCGGATTGTTTTGTCCCGGATTGCCGTCCATTCCTCGTCCGTTTCCGCCAGAGTCAGATCCACCCAGACATTCTCCAGGATTGCTTCCGCCTTTGAGAGGATGTGGAGCTGGTCCCGGTTCAGGCTGCTCATGCAGGAAGTAATCGCTTCGCCGCAGTCATTGCGGAAATCCAGCCCGCCCGCTTTGTAGTGGGCGTCGCTTGGCAGTTCCACTCCGTAATGTTCGCAGATATCCCGGGAGATGTTGTTCGTCATGGTAGCTGCAGTGTATTCCCGGGAGATGGTGGCGAAATCAAGAGGATATCCGTCCGGATGCAGGGAATTATCGCGCAGGAGAGGCCAGTTGGAAGGCAGCGTACCGAAGCCTCCCCACTGGACATAATAATTTTCCTCAGAGGCGCTGCCTTCCTTGTAGGCGTTAAGCTGCTCCTGACCGTATTCTGTCATCCGGGGAACTCCATCCGCGTCATAATCCCAGGTCACGCCCTTCCGGCCCAGCAGAAATTCCCGCAGAAAATCCGGATCGCACATATAATTGAACAGCCGCAGGGCTTCTTCCTTATGCGGACTGTTTGCCGATATAAACCACATATAGAGAGAACCGTTTCCAAGCAGCTGATATACATTGGTATACAGATTGGTACCCCTGCTCGGAATTGTGCCGTATCCGGACAGCGTCTCCGGATTCTTTCTGCTTTCTTCCCTGTAAAGCGATCCTTTTGCGTTATGGAGTCCCAGATACTGGCCGCGGGCGCATTTGGCTTCATACTGCTCACTTGTCTGGGTGAAGATGTCCATATCGAAGGAATCATCCTCTTTTCCTGCACGGTAAAGCCTGTTGAACCAGGCCATGCTGGTCCACCACATGGAATGGGCGGGATCTGTGTAGCCGTCGAAGATTTCATTTGTGAAGATATTATTCTGATACTTGTACGCTGCCCAGTAATCGAGGCTGACTTCCGCGCGGAAAGCGGTGGAATAACCGGAAAAATTTTCCGTACCGAACAGATAGGTCGGATATCCGTCTTCCGTGAAGGGGTGATTTTCATGCATCTGCCGGAGCACCTTCAGATAATCTTCTTCATTATTGACCGGCGGATATCCCAGCTCTTTGTAATAATCCCAGCGTACAGCATAACCGCGGTTGCCGGCGCTGTTGCTGTATCCGACGCCGTTGTATCCGATTCTGGCAGGAAAGAAATAAAAACCGTCCCCTTCATTTCCGAGCTGTCTGAACACGTCATAGCTGCTTCCTGCGGGCCCGTGAAGCAGATTCGGGACATATTCCTCCAGGTACGGATCCACATTGAGCGCTGCCCCATTTTCCAGAATCGTGGAGAGATTATTATAGGTGGCGACAATGTCCGGAAGGTTGTGGCTGGTCAGTGCGGAAGCGTACTCTTCCTGCGTCAGATAAACATAGCTGATTTCCACATTCAGCAGATCCTCAAGATACTGCCACATACCCAACTGGTCCACATAGACGTTGCCTGTACGGTCACTCACATCGCCGATCGTCAGGACCACTTGATCTTCTGCAGCGGCAGGATCCCGCAGGGAGAAAATCAGCAGGGCTGAACATATAAACAAAAGAATTTTTTTCAAAGCTGTTCCTTTCTTCTCATGCCTCTGAGGGCTGACGCGAATGCTTTGTTTCATACGTGGAGGAGTTACAGATTCAAGGATGTAAATGCACTATATTCGATGATTTTATACAATAAAATATATCACACGCCATTGCCGTTCGTCTATATTACACATCCAGCCTCATTATGGATGTTCAAAGAAAGTGTCCTGTGATAAAATAAAAAAATACAGGTTTATTGACCGGGATGCTCAGGAGAGATATTCTGCGTCTGATCCCATAGCATCATATCAGGATTATAATAAAACAGGAAAGCCGGGGCAATAGTTATGAAAAAGAAGACGATTGCAGCACTTTTGACATTCGTAATGCTTACAATACCCGCCGTAAGCGTATTTAGTTACGGGGCGGATCCGGGATACGCTAATCCGGATGAAGAACTCCTGACAGAAACCGGGGAAGGGACCGGGCTGGATGCTTTTCTTCCGGAAGAAGCGGATACAGACTACAGCACGGGAACCCCCTGGCTGTGCAGTATGATAGACGGCACAGTAACAGCTGATACGCCTGCGGATCCGGGGGATGATTTCTATCTGTATGTGAATAAAGACAAACTGCTTTCTATTGAACTTACAGATGAAAGACCTGAGATCGGAACATATGCCGATGTGGACGACAAAGTAACAGCGGATCTGGAAAGCATGTTCACGGGCGAGCCGCCGCAGAGCCATGATGCAAGGCTTGTCTACGATCTGTATCAACTGGCTTCCGACTGGGAAACGAGAGATGCGCTGGGAACCGCTCCGCTGAAGAAACTGACAGATGAGATAGAAGCGATCTCTTCCATTGACGAACTGTCAGACTATTTTACTGAACCGGTGAACAGCGAGCCGCGCATTAAGCTCTGGAGAAGTTCCTCGACGATCGATCCCACGCATTCTGACAGATATATTCTTACTGTTAACTACTGCCTCCTCCTGAGAAATAATTCGGACGAATATTCTGATCCCACGCCTTCTGGTGAGGCAGCAGCAGACAGTGTCGGAGAACTCGTCAAATATCTGCTGGTCAGGACTGGTTATTCCGAAGAGGAGGCTCTGCAGAAGATCGAAAACTGCCTGAAGCTGGAAGGAATGCTTGCTTCGGAGATTCCCGGGCGAAAAGAGAGGGAAGATCCTGATTTCAGTGCTTCGCAGAATCAATATGTCACAAGAGACGAACTTGATAAAATAGCAGGAGCCATCCCCGTGCTCGAAGAACTGGAGACAGCGCAGGGGTTTCCTGCCCAGGAACAGTATCTGTTTTCCTGCCCGAACTATTTTGAAAAACTGAATGAGCTCTATACGGAAGAGAATCTTCCCCTGATCAGGGATTATCTGATCGTTCATAACGCGTTTTCGGAAGCGCCTCAGCTTGATTATGAATCTGTGTACCGGTATCGGCATTTATATGATGCCATATATGGAGATACCAAGGAGACAGATGATGAGTATACGCTTTCAATTGCAAGCGCTCAGCTTAACTGGGCGGTCGCGAGGCTATATACGGAGAGGTATCTGAACCAGGAAGATAAGGAAAGAATTTCAGGCCTTGTTGACGAAATAACAGAAGCTTATCATGATGTACTGAATCAGGCTGACTGGATCTCCGATGAAACCAGAGAAAAGGCGCTTGAAAAGCTTGACGCCATTGACAGGCGAATCCTGTTCCCCGACAGCTGGGAAGAATACGGCTATGACGGCCTGGAATTCAAATCTGCTGAAGAAGGCGGCAATTTCTACGATGCCTATATGCAGATCCAGAAGTATAAACTGGAACAGGATGTGGAAGCTTTTGCCGGGCCTGTAAATAATAAGAAGTGGTCCGCTCTGCCGCAGGAAGTAAACTGTTTTTATCAGCCTGTTGAAAATGCGATCTATATTATGGGTGCCTTTGCGCAGGGAGGCATGTACAACAGTGAGATGAGCGATGAGGAACTGTATGCAAAACTCGGCATGGTCATAGGGCATGAGATTTCTCACGCTTTTGATATCAGAGGCTCACAGTACGACAGGGACGGGAATCAGATTGACTGGTGGACAGCGGAAGATAAAAAGGAATTCCGCCGCCGCAATGATAAAATGATTGCGTATTATGAAACCATTCATCCCTGGGAAGGACAGGACCTTGACGGGCTCCGCCTGGCCGGTGAAGCCTGCGCGGATCTCACCGGCATGCAGTGCATCCTCGGCATCGTTGCTGAGAAACCGGGTTTCGATTATGACGCTTTTTTCCGTGCCTACGCTGATATGTGGTGCACAAAGCTGAAACCCGAATTCATGACGCTCTATCTGGAAGATGTTCATCCCCTGAAATACCTGCGGATCAATGTTGTTGTGCAGCAGTTCGAAGAATTCTATGAAACATATGGAATCAGGGAAGGCGATAATATGTATCTCGCCCCGGAAGACAGGATCCGTATCTGGTAAACGGCAGCGGTGCAGATTCAAATCGATTATCATGTGGGAGTGAAGAGAATGAAAAACAGACTGTTCCATCATCTGACTGCAGTTATGGTTTCAATCGCAATGCTGTCAATTGTCCCGCAGTGCCATTTAACTGCTGCAGAAGAGGCTTTTACAGAAAGCGATGAGATTGAAACAGAAGCGGAGCCGGCCTACACGATCGACAATATCCGGGACTATGTCGTCGGCCTTAACGAGCCGGTCGAACTTTCGGACGGGACCATGAGGCCTGCCATCAATTTTGATAATGCCGCTACGACGCCTGCCCTTCAGCCTGTCCTGGATGAGGTCACCCGTGAACTGCAGCTGTATGGTTCGATCGGGAGGGGCTTCTCCCAGAAATCGAACCATTCGACCACGCTCTACCATAGAACCAGGTATAAGATACTCGATTTTCTCGGCGCGGATTCATCGAAATACACCTGTTTTTATGTCAACAATACAACCGACGGCCTGAACAAGCTTGCCTCTGCCCTGATCGAAAGCAAAGATGATCTTGTTCTGACAACGCGCATCGAGCATCATGCCAACGACCTCTCCTGGCGTGAACGCTGCCGTGTGATCTACGCGGAAGTGGATGACCTGGGCCGGATCAGGTATGACGAGATCGAAAGGCTGCTGAAGGAGAACGACGTGAAGTATGTTTCCGTGACAGCGGCTTCCAATGTGACGGGATATGTGACAGACGTGCACCGTGTCGCCAGACTGGCGCATCAGTACGGAGCGAAGATCATTGTGGACGGCGCGCAGATTGTGGCGCACAGGCAGTTCTCCATGCAGGGGGAGACGGAAGAAGAGGACATCGACTTTTTCGTTTTCTCGGCTCACAAGATGTATTCCCCGTTCGGAGGCGGCGCTGTCATTGGCCTGACAGAGGTGCTGGATGAGCATATGCCTGAATTTTACGGGGGCGGGACGATCAAGATCGTCGGCGATACCTGGCAGGATTACAAGGAAGCTCCGGAGAGATATGAAGCAGGTTCGCCCAATTATCCCGGCGTAGTCGGCCTTGGAAAAGCGATCGAAATCCTGCAGGAAATAGGCTTTGACAAGATTGAGGAGCATGAAAAAGTCCTTAACCGGAAACTGATCGACGGGCTTAAGCAGTTTGAGAATATCATTATCTACGGAGATACGGAAAATATCGACGACCGGGTCGGCGTTGTGACCTTCAATTTCAGCGACATCAATTCTTACATCCTGGCGACGAAGCTGACGGACCTGGGCGGTGTTGCAACAAGAAGAGGCGCTTTCTGCGCGAATCCCTATGTATGGCGCCTGATGGGAATATCCGACGAACAGCTGAAACACTTCGAGGACTGCGGAGATATCAGCACGCCGGGTATGATCCGGGTCAGCTTCGGGATCTACAACACCGAAGAAGAGGTGGATGCTTTCCTTGAACTGATGCCTGAGGCGATGGAAGCAGCAAAAAACCTGGAAGGGTATGGGAATATCATTCCGGAATACTGATCCTTCCGGCTTCCGGGAGCAGCAGAGATTCATGCGGATATTGGCGCAGCATTACAGAGCTGCGGAAGGGATGCAAAGGAAGTCGGTGCCATGCATTTTGTTGACGCCAAAGGAATACTGACCGGCAGCGCCGGCCGTTATGGAATGAACATTTACCGGGGGTGCAGTCATGGCTGCATTTACTGTGACAGCAGGAGCCGGTGCTATCAGTTTACGCATTCCTTTGAGGATATAGAAGTAAAGCAGAATGCGCCGGAACTGCTGGAAATGGCGCTGAAAGCAAAAAGACGAAAATGCATGATCGGAACCGGATCGATGTCTGACCCGTATATGCACTGTGAGGAACAGCTGCGGCTGACGAGAAGATGTCTTCAGATTATCCTGCAATATGGCTTCGGTGCGGCGATTCAGACAAAATCAGACCGGATCCTGCAGGATATCGATCTGCTGGATGAGATTAACCGCTCTGCGAAATGCGTGGTTCAGATGACGCTTACCACCTACGATGATGCCTTATGCCGCATCTTGGAGCCGAATGTCTGCAATACAAAACGCCGGATAAAAGTGCTGGAAGAGATGCAGAAAAGGGGCATCCCGACCATCGTTTGGATGACGCCGGTCCTGCCTTTTATCAATGATACGGAGGAGAATATTACATCTATACTGAACGAATGCGTCCGTGTCGGCGTAAAGGGGATCATTGATTTCGGAATGGGCCTGACTTTGCGGGAAGGCGACCGGGAATACTATTATGCCGCGCTTGATAAGAATTTTCCCGGTATGAAGCAGCGGTATATCAAACGATACGGAAATGCGTATGAACTGCCGAGCCCAAGAGCCCGGGAGCTGACAGAGATCTTCCAAAGGATCTGCAGGGCAAACGGCATCCTGTCAGATCCGGAGGAGTGCTTTCATTATATGCAGGAACTCCCGGAGAAGTATAAGCAGATGAGTATATTTGACATGTTATAAAAGCTGCAGCCCGGTTTGTATTCAGGAAAACAGGAGGAGAAAAAAGATGTTCTGTATCTACTGCGGAACAAGGATCCCGGATAACGGGGCGTTCTGTCCGGCCTGCGGCGCGAAGGCAGCTGTAATCAAAGCAGAAGAGAAAGAGAGGCCTGCTGGGATGCGGGCGGTTGTTTGTGCAGCCTGCGGAAGCGGCAACCTGAAAAGAATCGGCAGAAGTGAATATCTGTGCGAACATTGCGGCAGCCGGTTCTTCGCCCAGGAACCGGACGGTGCCATGAGCCGCGAAGAAGAAAAAGCAAAACTTCTTGCTCTGTTTGCGGAGGCAAAGACCTATGCGGACAAGGGTGATTATCAGGCAGAACTCATTGCGCTGAGTAAAGGGATGGAACTGGTGCCCGAGGACGGAACGCTGCTGCTGAAACTGGGACGCGCGAGCAGCAGGCTTGGCCTGGTACAGGAGGCAATGGATTATTACCGGAAGGCCGCGGAAGTCAGTCCCCATGATCCGATCGTCTATGTCAACCAGGGCGTAGAGTATATGAAGCAGGAAATGGCAGCTGAGGCCAGACCATTGTTTGAAAAAGGGATTGCCATGATTGAAGCCGATCCCATGTCGGCATCGACCGCCGATGCCGCAGTCACCTACGCCAACTATGCCTTCTGTATCGGTAAGCTTGGTGATCTGGCGGGCGCCAGGAAATATCTGACGATCGCGAAAAAGAAGGGCTGCAACGAGCAGACCCTCGATTATTTCTGCAAAGCCCTGAAGATAAGAGTCTGAGCATGGAAATGCGCTTGTGCTGCCTGGCGGTGAGAAAGGTGGAATTTAATTTCTCCAACAGCTGTGTTTTCGGAGTTGGCTTGCATGGTATCTGAAACTAAGGAGGATGACGTATTAAAATGAAGATAGCATGGTTTTGCATTCCCGCCCATGGCCATACCAATCCGACACTTGGTCTTGTAAAGGCGTTAACGGAAGCCGGTCACACAGTCTATTACTTTTCCTTCGAAATGTTCAGAGAAAAGATAGAAAAGACAGGGGCTGTGTTTCTGCCCTGCGATGGATATGACTTTGAGATGGAAGATAAGGAAAACGCGGATCGGGTAGGCAAGGACCAGGCGTTTGCAGTTGAACTGCTGGTTTCGTCTGTTCTTGCGCTTGATGAAATGGTGACAGAAAAGATCGCAGAGATACAGCCTGATGTCATCGTAGCGGATTCGATTGCGTACTGGGGAAAGCTTGCCGCATTAAAACATGGGATTCCCTATATTTCATCGACTACAACTTTTGCCTTTAACAGATATTCCTCCAAATATATGAAGCATGGGATAGGGGAGACATTAAAAATGCTTTTCTCCATGCCAAAAGTCAATAAGCAGATCAGACGGCTGCAGGAAAAAGGGTATCCTGTAAAGGGAATTCTGGATATCGTGCAGAACGACAATGATACGAATACGATTGTGTATACGTCCAGGTATTTTCAGCCGTGTTCGGAGACCTTTTCTGACAGATACCACTTTATAGGTCCTTCTATACGGCCTGTTACCGACAGATTTGAAAAGAGAGCCGACAAGACTGTCTATATCTCCATGGGCACCGTAAACCAGAACAGGGAATTTTACCGGAACTGCATCAACGTTCTGGGAAAGACGGATTATCAGGTCATCATTTCGATGGGTACGAATAAAGATCATTTTGACAGTGTGCCTGAGAATATTGAGATTTTTGAAAGTGTGGATCAGATGGCAGTGCTTTCAATCGCTGACGTCTTCATAACTCACTGCGGAATGAATTCCGCTTCAGAAGGTCTGTTTTTTGGGGTTCCTTTGATTTTGTTCCCGCAGACTCCGGAGCAGGATGCCGTAGCGAAACGAACGGAGGAACTTGGAGCGGGACTCCGGCTTCCGTCTATAAGGGAAGAAGATATTATAAGGTCGGTCAGGAGGTTAATTGACGAGAGACGCTTCAGACAGGAAGCGGCAAAGATATCAGAAAGCTTCAGGCAAAGCGGCGGCATCAGAGAAGCAGTGGATTTTATTACAGCATTTGGAGAGCGCAGTAATGGAATTCCCGGTTGATGATGTGGATAATCGGGAGTTCTTAAGTAAGCTGGTCCGGAGCATGCGGGGAGAGCTTCCGGAGAAGAAAAAGAAGAGATTAACTGAAGCGGAATGAACGAACAATCATTACATGGAACTATCCCGATGTTGCAGAGAAACCAGGGGACGACGGGATAAAGTCCTGTAAATATATCAGGATCAAGGATGCTTAAGCAGGGAAATGTGCAAAATGAGAAAATATAAAGTGATCACATTGTGCGGAAGTACCCGTTTTAAAGACCAGTTTCTGGAAGCACAGAAACGGTTGACATTGGAAGGTAATATTGTGATCAGCGTGGGCTTATTTGGCCATTCCGGAGACAGCGAAGTCTGGGAGAACATGGACGAGGGTACTCTGACTGCTGTAAAAGCTATGCTGGATGATATGCATAAAGCCAAGATCGATATGGCCGATGAGATCTTTGTGATCAATGTCGGCGGTTATATCGGAGACAGTACGCGGTCAGAGATAGAATACGCAATAATGACGGGAAAGGCCGTAGAGTATCTGGAACCTGCCGGAACGGAATCAGAAATTGACCCGGAGACCCGGTATCGGGGGAACAGATGCATGCAGAAATCTGAGGAGCAGCGGAAGGTGGCGGTTATAACCGGCGGGGCCAAAGGAATAGGGAGATGCATCGCAGGGGAATTCCGGAAGCCTGATGATCTACCATAACGATCACGGCTGGACTTTTACGCCGGAGACAGACAGTTCGCCAACTCCTGATCATCTGGATGAAGAGTGAGGGAAATTCGTATTTATTGGGTGGGGATGATCATGAGAGTTGAATGGGTCGATGGTTTCGAGATCAAAGCTGTTGTCCAGAATGGTGAAATCGTGATATCTGCAAACAGGGAGGGGATGCTCTCATTGGCAAAGCAGCTCATGGCGCTTGCGGATGGGGTGCCGGGGGATCACATCCATTACGATGACCAAAACTCTCTGGAAGAGGGATCAGCAGAAATGATTATTGAGAGAGTGTAGATAATAACCGGGATTTATGGAGACATTCATGAAAAGAGAATTGGGAATCGCCCGCTGCGGGCTGGCATGCTGCCTGTGTTCTGAGAACGTAACCTGCAAGGGGTGTAAGCGGGATGGATTCATGGAACTGTCCTGGTGCAAGGATGCGGAATGGTGCGAGGTTCGCAGATGCGGGATCAATAAGAACCTGAACGGTTGTTACGAGTGTGAGCCCGCGGAATGTCGAAAGGGCCTGTATGCTGAAAAGATAAAGGCCCGTGCGTTTGCAGAATTTGCCCGGCGATATGGTGTTGAAGAGCTTTTGGATTGCCTTGAACGAAACGAACAGTCAGGAATCGTCTATCATCGTGAAGGAATCATGGGCGACTATGATGAGTTCGATGATTTGGAGAAGCTCATTACTTATATCAGGACAGGGAAAAGGGAACTTCCATTTTGAGGAGCCGGTGAAATGACTGAAGCAGGAAACATCAGCAGCTCTGAACATATGTGAGAAAATCCTGGGTTCACTGTGTATTGCCCTTATGGTGTTTGTTATCCACGAGAACGCTATAGTATTTTCGGTGTCGAACGGCAGAGAAAAGCTGTTCTTCACACTGGCTGTGGTTATTCTGCTTGCAAACTTCTTCGGCTGGGCATTGTACTTTACAGGCCATCAGAGCACTTTGGTGATAATGCTGTTTATTATAGTTATGCCGCCGCTGTATTATGTTACCTTAGGCCTTTGGCGGCAGAACACTCCGTTAGCTGTAATCGGGGCTGTGTTTTTGGCGATACACTTCTTTCATGTACTGGGAAATCTGCGAGGAATGTCACTATAAAATCACGTTTCTTGAGATGTTCCCATAAACGAGGTATGGTTTTCTACGAATAGACAGACCCGGTTCTGAACAGCAAGGGGGATCAGGGCATGAGTGAATACGGGAAGAATATGCATGAAAACGGGAAGGATCTGATCGGAAACGGGCAGGATACAGAAGATCTTGCCCTGGGGGAAGGAAATGGGGCCGGCGAGCTCACTGAAGAGGAATTACGGGAATACGAGAAGAAAGAGAAACGGGACAATGCGATCATCTCTACGGTGATCGACGGGATCATTACGTTTCTCCATCTGAACTGAACGGTTCGGAGGATGACGGCGAAGAAAGGACAGCTGTTCTGAAATCATAGATACCCGATCAGGAGAGCACAGAATGTCGGGTGTCAGTCCATCAGACTGATATACTGATAATACAGTGAGCGAAAGGAGTGGGTAAGATGCAAGGCTGGATTGAGGGATTCCAGGAATCCATCGACTTCATAGAAAAGAATTTGACGGAGGAACTGGACATTGAGGATATTGCCGCTAAAGCAGCTTTGTCACCTTTCTATTACCAACGCATTTTCGGGGCCCTGTGTGGTGTGACTGTCGGAGAATACATCCGTGCGCGCAGGATGACACTGGCAGCTCAGGAGCTTAACGGGAAAGATGTGAAGGTGATTGATGCTGCCGTTAAATACGGCTATGATTCACCGGATAGTTTCTCCAAAGCCTTTCAGAAGTTTCATGGGATTACACCGTCACAAGCTAAAGAACCTGGGGCACTGCTCAGATCTTTTGCTCCACTGCATATCAGAATCACTATGGAGGGTGGAACTATGATGGAGTATCGTATTGTTGAAAAAGCGCCGTTTACTATTGTCGGAGTGAAAAAACCGTTCCATTCGGACAGCAGTTATCAGGAAATACCAAAGTTTTGGGATGAATGGCTGGCTCAGGGTGAGAACCGTCCTATAATGGGAACATTTGGTGTTTGCCTTGATATGAAAGGAAAGGACTTTGATTACTGGATTGCGGATTTGTATCTCCCCTGGGAAGATGTCCCGGAAGGTTGTGAGACCAGAGTAATCCCCGGCAGTGCATGGGCACAATTTCCGTGCACGATTAAAACACTTCAGGATACGAACACCAGGATCTGGTCAGAGTGGCTGCCTGCACTTCAAGGGTACTCGCTTGCAGGAGAATATGATATTGAAGTATATCTTCCTCCGGAAGAGGGATCAGATGATATGAAGGTGTATATCTGGGTGCCACTGAAGAAAGACTGAACAACAAAAAGGGGGCCTCTCATCCATAACTGGAAGAGAGGCTTTTTTCCGCTGTAGATTTGTCGTAACATCAGTGCGTCTGTTCAATCGGGAGTTTTCGAGTAATTTTAATGCAGCATAACAGACAACGTCGTTTGTATAACAGAAGTAGCAAAAATGCAACTAATGATTTGGCCTGCACTCAATTCTGATTAGAACTGACCGGCCTGTACAGAAACCCTGTGTTACATTTTCAGCTGAGAACCGGGTAGATACTACCGTCTTCTCCACTGAAATATCAACACTGGGTTTTTTGCTTCTGAAGGCACAAATCCAGGGAAAAGTGTTGAAAAGTGAACTTTCGGTCACTATAATAAGAGAACAATAGATCACTGATTTCGGCATGGAGATGCTTATGGCGAAGGATACAAAGGAAAGAATACTGGCAGCTGCCCGGGAACAGTTTTCCCAAAATGGTTATGCTGGAACAAATTAACGCGAACTAAACGCTCTTTATTCGCAGGGTAACTATCCGTCCGGAAGAACATTGATTTTAGTAAAACATGGAAGGACCGAAAAAAGACCCAGATCATAAAGAGCATGACATATGAGTTCAATGTTTACGGGAACATCATCATGCAGACGATAATCATGATCACCTCGGCATATTTCTGGAGAGCTCTCTATACCGGCCGAAGTGTTGTGAACGGCGTTGACGCAGGCAGCATGCAGACTTACATCATAATATCATCCGCTCTTTCTGTACTCCTTATCACAAATGTCGAAAGAAGGATCGGACACAGCGTTGAAAAGGGATCCGTTGCAACCGATATGATGAAGCCGATAAGTCTGTTCGGAATGTTCCTTGCTGAAGACATTGGAAGTATTATCGCTCTCATTTTCCAGAACATGCTCCCGATTCTTCTTATCGGATCGCTCATGATAAAAGTTCCTGTTATGGCAGATATCAGAAATCTACCGATGTTTGTTATATCTGTCGTCGAGTCATTTCTGATCAACTGGCTGATAGCAGCTCTGTTCGGGATGATGGCATTTACGACGATAAACAATAATGCGCTGATCCAGGTAAAAAAGCATCTAATAAGGCTCCTGTCCGGATCTATCATTCCGATATGGTTTTTCCCGGAAGGCGTATCAAAGCTGCTTTCCGCACTCCCGTTCGTGTATATATACCAGCTTCCGCTAAGTATATACATCGGAAGAGGCAGCCGGACCAAGATGATATCGCAGATGCGTATCCAGTTTATATGGCTTGTGATCCTATCTGCGCTGTTTTTCTATGCGCAGAGCCGAATAACAAGAAAAGTGATGGTTCAGGGAGGATGATTATGAGAAAATCATTTGATACGTTGCGCCATTACCTTGATGTAACCGGCCAGGAAATAAAGATGGCATTTATGACAATGATCGAATATCCGTCAAATATCGCGGGATGGTTCATATCCAACCCGCTCCAGTTCATCATAGGATTTGCAATCATTAAATTTGTCGTAGAGTCTTTTGGAGAAATAAACGGATGGAATTACGGACAGCTTGCATTCCTTTACGGATTGTCCGTAATATCCCATGCTCTGTCGATGATCTTCTTTGTTCAGGGATGGTTTATGGGATGGTATGTGATCGAGGGTGATTTTGACAGGTATCTTACAAGACCGCTCGGAGTCTTGTACCAGTTTTTCTTCACAAACATCAATATCTTCGGGATAACCGATCTTATCCCGGGAGTGATCGTTTTCATATACGGCTGTGCGAAGTCCGGGGTTCAGGTATCCTTCCTGTTCATCGTGCAGGTCATAATCATGCTGATCGGTGCAACACTTATCCGGGGAGGAATCTATATATTCCTCGGAAGCACCTCTTTTCACACGAGAAGCGCAGTTGATTTCGGGCAGTATACACAGGAGATCATGGACAAGACCACGATGTATCCGATATCGATGTATCCTGAGAGTATGCAGTTTATTCTGACATACCTGATCCCGATTGGCTGGGTTTCATTTTATCCGGTATCTTCCCTTCTTGGGATTGATAACGGCTTATCCGGTGGAATGGCCACAGCATTCATCACCCTTGCTGTTGGCCTGCTTGTGATGCTTCTGGCTGGTGCATATTTCAATTCAGGGCTTAAAAAGTACGAAAGTGCAGGTAACTGACAATGATAGACGTTAAGAACTTAAGCAAGGATTATACGATAAAACGCAAAGGTGCCGGACTATCAGGTGCCTTGAAAGGGCTCATGACAAGAAACACTGATGTCATCCACGCGGTTAAGAACTTGTCGTTCCACATAGACAAAGGAGAGATCGTCGGATTCATCGGCCCGAACGGTGCCGGAAAAAGTACAACCATCAAGATGATGTCCGGCATACTCACGCCTACAAGCGGAAGTGTGTTGATAGACGGCGAGGATATCACAAAGCATCGGAAGGAAGTTGTAAGGAACATAGGTGTCGTGTTCGGTCAGAGAACTCAGCTCAACTGGGATCTCAGACTTGGTGAAACATTCGAATTGTTAAAGCACATCTACCGCATCGAGCAAACGGATTATGATAAGACGCTGGATGTCATGAACGACATACTTGGCATTAAAGAACTCATTGACAAGCCTGTCCGTCAGATGTCTCTCGGGCAGCGTGTCAAAGGAGATCTTGTAGCATCCATGCTCCATTCTCCCAAGGTTCTGTTTCTTGATGAGCCGACGATCGGTCTTGATGTTTCCGCCAAGTATTCGCTCCGAAAGTTTATAAAAGAGATAAACCAGGTCCGGAAGACTACTATAATACTTACAACACACGATCTGGGCGACATACAGGAACTGTGTGAAAGGCTCATAATCATCAACCACGGCGAGATGATGGAGGATGGAAACCTTAAAGAGATTACTGACAGGATAGCTCCATATAAGACTCTTGTTGTGGAATACTATGATGAAGAAGCACCATCACACGATAAGTGTGAGATGATTGGCCACGAAGGTAATGTTGCCCGCTACAGATTTGCCAGATCCGATATCACTGCCGCGGATATCATCGCTGACCTGTCCGCCAAGAAGTCTCTCAAGGATGTATCCATCGAAGAAGCCGGAATAGACGATATCATAAAGATCGCATATGGCAATTGACGCAAATGCCGAAACCCCTGAGACGAAGTCGAGGTGAGAGAGGATTGATTGTATGGATCACAGTAATGAAGGATCTTACGATGCCTTGACGAAGGCTTGTATCCAACGGAAGAGCTGATCTGTTATGACAGCATCAATCCGATTCAGTATGTATTTCATGAGGATACGGAAACCTGTACGCCGGTCTATACGACTTATTCTGAAGATTATGAAGTGTTTTATCGGAATGCTTTAAATGATGTAGAGAATGCAAAGAAAGCAAGGGAATATGGTGTGTGATCTGTAGATACCTGGTTGAGGGTTTATGACTATAATATAATAGAATTATGAGCACGGAGGTTATTGTGAAGCAATTCGAATATGACGCTGTAATACACGAAAATCCGGACACCGGAGGGGCTTATGTTACTTTTCCATGGGATATCAGGCAAGAATTCGGGAAAGGTCGCGTAAAAGTGAATGCAATATTTGACGGCATTGAATATGCCGGGAGCATTGTAAATATGGGAGTCAAGAATGAGGATGGGTCCATCTGCTATATTATTGGTGTATTGAAGTCCATCCGAAATCAGCTGGGTAAAACAGATGGAGATACAATTCATGTTGTTATAAAGGAAAGGATATAAACTCGGTATTTATTAAAACAAACAAAACTCTGCCGTATTTGCAGAAATCGTGAATGGTGAATATGCTGGTGTGGCGTTGTGTGCCTTACGTCATGATTATGTGGAAGGATGCGAAACCAGTCCCGTCGGATACTTGGAAGGCGTCTGTGTCCAGGAGGAATACCGTCAACAGGGAGTCGCCAGAAAACTGGTATCCGAATGTTAGCAATGGGCACGAGAAAAAGGATGCATCGAATTTGTCAGTGACTGTGAGCTGACGAATATCGACTCGCTGAATTTTCATTTAGGTATTGGTTTTCAGGAAGAAAACAGGATCATTTGTTTTATGAAGATACTTTGAGACGGTAAAGTATGAGAAATTGGGATTTTTGCAGGAAAACCGTTATGGATAAGAAAACAATGAACAACAAAATTATTACGAATAAACTAAGACTTGAGAAAGTCGACTACAAAAACTTTGTCTCTTTGTGCAGACTGAAAGTAAAAAGGGATCAGCAGAATTTCGTGGCGTCGAATGTGTTTTCCCTGGCGGAAGCATATGTTGCTGGCATAGCAGGAGGATATCCGCAGCCATTTGGCTTTTTCCTTGGAGATAAGCCAGTCGGATTTCTGATGGTCGGTTACTATCCTGATCTTGAATACGCCAGGAAATGGGCTGAGGAAGACGAGGAAACACCATACTTTATGGACAAAAGCTATCTGATCTGGCGCTTCATGATCGATAAAAAATATCAGGGTAAAGGATATGGCAAGGAAGCACTTCAGCTCGCGTTGGATTACATTCGCACCTTTCCTGTAGGCGAAGCAAAGTATTGCTGGCTTTCATACGAACCAGAGAACGAAACGGCAAGAAATCTTTATCGCTCGTTCGGGTTTGAGGAAGTGAAAGAGATGCCAAAGGGATGGGATGAGATCCCCGCTGTAATGGAGTTATAATCTGCTGATAACAGATTCCCGTTTGTCGAAAATGCAAAGGAGAAAACACAAATAGAACATAAAATCATACCATGTGTTGACGGTGATGATGAGTATATCTCAGGTAAACTTAATACGTTCTCCGATTCAAAAATAGATTATGAAGATGTTATTGAGGATGAACTGGTCGTATTCAAAGCTTCCGACAGCGATGGAAACATTATTGCAGGGTGCAATCTTCTTATTAACTGCTGGAAAGTGTGTTCTTGTGGACGTATTTCTTCCCGGGAGGCTATAATGTTCTATAATTTCATCCATGGTTTTTACAGCATTCTGGCAGAGTATTTTATGTAGAATTAAGCAAAGAAAGGTCTACGCTATGGATAACGCAAGACAGTATTGGCTTGATACCATGCTGCGGATTTCCCTTCCTGTAATTGAAGCTGCAGCTGAAGAAAGACTTCACAGGGATATGCCCTGCGAGTGCCGTGTGGAGGACGAAGTGCAGGTGAATATTCGCCGCCGTTTTACGCATCTGGAAGCTGTTGGACGGACTGTGGACGGGATCTCCGCATGGATCAGCTGCAAAGGACTTTCCGGGAAAGAGGAAGAGGAGAGAAAACGCACAGCGGATCTGACCCGGAAAGCGATCATCCATATCACAAACCCTGAGTCGCCGGACTTTGTAAATTTCGGAAGCGGGCGCCAGCCTCTGGTGGATGCTGCTTTTCTTGCCCATGGTATCCTGAGGGCACAGGAAGAACTGCTTGATCCGCTTTCTTCTGAAGAGAAAAAACTCCTTGCCGCATGTATGCGTGCTTCCTGCTGTATCAAGTCGGGGTTCAATAATTTCTATATGTTTCTGGCGATGATCGAAACGCTCCTGTATGTGATGGGAGAGCCCTATGACAAGAATCATATTGACTCAGCACTTCACTTTCATGAGCTCTGGTACAAGGGTGACGGGATCTACGGAGACGGGGAAGAATTCTGCATGAATTATTACAACAGTTTTGTGATCCAGCCCATGTATTATGATGTGGCGAGGATCATGGGACCGACAGATCCTGACTGGAAGATTCTGGTACATAATGTCCCGGAAAGAGCCCGCCGCTATGCGGGGATCCTGGAGCGAATGATCAGCCCTGAAGGGACTTTCCCGGCGGTCGGCAGGTCTCTCGCGTATCGGTTCGGCGCCATGCAGCATCTTTCCGAGATGGCACTGTATCACAATCTTCCGAAGGATATTACGGCTATGCAGGTGCGGGATGCTTTGACGGCTTTGATCCGGAACATGATGCGGCCGGGCACCTTTGATGAGAACGGCTGGCTTACGATCGGCTTCTGCGGGGCGCAGAAAGGAATCGGAGAGGTATATATTTCGACGGGAAGCCTGTATCTGTGTACGACCGTTTTCCTGCCGCTGGGACTGGGCCCGTCGGATGTTTTCTGGAGCGGACCGGAAACCCCATGGACCAATAAGAGAATGTGGGGCGGGGGAGAATGTACGATCGATGAAGCAAGACATGAAAAGCATCATCAGACAATCTACGATCATGATGAATATGTCGCTGCCGGCGGGTACTAAGACATATACCCGAAAGATGTTGTCCTGTGCTGATCTCAGATGAGAGGGAATATGGACAGCAAATGATGGGGTTTTGAGAGCAGGATATGAAATTCCGGGGTATGGAATGTGGATTTATGTCACTGCGACTGTTCGGGAATAAGATTATTAGAGAAAAAGGCATCCGGTGACGGATGCCTTTTCTATAAAAGCGGGCGATCTCAGGTCCAGAGCCCGTAACTTTCATGCTTCTGTTTTTCTTCCATACTTATTTCCCGGCATATAAAAAATCATACAGTTGTTTCACACCGTCCGCCAGCCTCCGGCCGGGGCGGACCAGCGAATCGTCGGACAGGTTCAGGATATGACGGTCCTTCACCGCGCTCAGGTTCTCCCAACCGGCCCGTTCTGCGATTTCCTGTTCGGGCGTTGGTCCGGTACCGGTATATTTGTCTGTGGTGATGATATACCCGGGGTCGCGCTGAATGACCTGTCCCTCGGAAATACCGGCCCAGCCCGAGACGTCCGCAAACACATTCTTCGCGTGGATAAGAGACGCGGCTTCATCCATGAACGTGCCCTTTCCCGCGGTCCAGAGACCGTCCTTCAGCGGAGAAATCTCAAAATAAACCGTAGGTTCTTCCGAACTGGCTGACGCTTTGTCAGACAACTCCTGTAAGGTTTGCTTCATCCCGTCGATCACTTCCTCCGCTTCGCGCTCGCGGTTCATGACCGCGGCGGAGGGCTGTGACAACAGACATTGCCCCGCTTATCGGGCAAATCGAGGCAACAGACGTATGATTTGATTTTTCTTGATAGTGAGATGCAGGATAAGTATAGTATTGTCATACAAAGCATACTTAATTAGAATGTATCGTCGTATAGAGCTTAAAATGTGATGGAGAAACGATGAACGTCATCGGACACGATGACACTTTCTTCGATATTCAGTCCACCAGGGCGAAGCAATATGGAATTAGCTGGCGCATTCTCGTGACTTAAGTCGTGAGTAAGCCAGGCTGATCTATTAAATCGTGCACTGCAGGTAAATTGATATTTGCAGGCCGGGATTCTACTTCAGTTATATAAATCAACAGGAGAAAAATGGCAAAGCAGAATATCTATGACAATGAAGTTTTTTTCAGTGAATATCGGAAGCTTCGCAAGCGTGAAGTAAACGCGAACAATCTGTTTGAACTGCCGACCCTGTTCTCGCTCCTCCCCGATCTGACCGGCAAAAGGATTCTTGATCTTGGATGCGGAAACGGCGAACGCTGCACTGATTATCTGAAACGCGGGGCAGCCAGGGTTACAGGCATTGACATCTCAGAGAAGATGCTGGCTGCAGCTCAGATCGAAAACAGCGATCCGGACATTACTTATCTTAAAATGCCGATGGAAGATATCGGGAGCATTGACGATACATTCGATGTAGTACTCAGTTCGCTTGCGTTGCACTATGTTGAGGATTTTTCAGGCGTTGTAAAAAATGTGTACAGGCTTTTATGCCCCGGCGGCATTTTTCTTTTTTCACAGGAGCACCCGTTCACAACATGCTATTCAGGCACGGCTGACAGATGGACGCGTGATGAGAACGGCAAAAAGCTCTATGCGAATATAGCAGATTACTGCGTGGAAAGAAGAAATGATTCAAAATGGTTTGTAGAAGGGGTTCAGAGATATCACAGGACGTTTTCAACTATAGTAAATACACTTGCCGACACAGGATTCAGGATTCTAAAGATGGCCGAACCCTGTCCGACAGAAGAGATTTTGCATAAGTATCCCGAATACTGCGATCTTTACCATAAGCCTGACTTTCTGTTTGTGAAAGCTGTCAAGTAAGCGTTTATTCATATCTGTTGGAAGAGCGTGGTCATATGATCGGGACTAATTTTTTTCTTCTGCGTGGATATATTTTTGAACCGCCGTATATAAGGACGTCAACAAGATAACAAACCTGTTGGCGAACACGCTGCTGTTAAGTGAGCGGCAGATAAATAGCACAGAGTAATACAGAACAAAAACTTTGAATCTTTTATAGAGGAATAAAACAACATGGCAGATATGAACAAAATCAATAACATTGAAAAGCATCTTACCAATGAGGAACTTGGAAAGGTAAACGGTGGGCGACGTGAAAAAATAGAACTGCCGGAAGTTCTTACCGAGGAAGATAAAGAGCTGCTGAAAAGGCTTACCAACATTAAGCTTTGAGTAAATAACTGGATATAACTGGATATAGTTTATAACGAATGCATTGAATCCCACGATATCGAGTGTGGAGATACTAAAGGAGATAACGAAAATGTCTAAGAAAATAGTGAATAACAAAATGCGGCTTTCCAACAAAGAGATTAATAAGGTATATGGCGGTGGCCTCGTAGTTCCTACTATACCTAATATACCGTATGTAACAGCTCCCGGAGATTACGGCAAGGAAAAGAAGGATGAGCCGAAGGATGGCGGAGCTACGGGTGGCTGGTAATAAGAGACTGAAAACCAACCGGGCAGAATATTAAACATAGATATATTTAGAATAGAGATTTATATAGAACACAGGCTCAGACACAGAGCCATATAGAAAACGGAATAATACATATTACTTGATAAAGGAGAAAAAACTATGACAAATACAGATATCAGAAAACTTACCGAGCAGGAAGCAGCTAATACAGCAGGCGGAGTTGAGGGTTATAATTATGGCAATGGCTGGAGAACCGTTATGAACCTCCAGGGCGGTTATCTTGCAATTCGTACCGCGCCGAGTTTTCAGTATGAGAATGAGATCATTCACAATGGCCCCAGGAACGGCCAGCTGGTCCAGATTGTGGGCGAGTACGTACAGGGCACCGGAATGAATGGTATGCCGGCTACTTACGTTAGGGTTTATTCTCCCGACTTCGGCGTTACCGGTTATGCGAATGCAGCTTTCATTGGGTAATTATTAGAGAGTTTATAGAGATATCGATTTCCAGGCGGCAGAGATGCTGCCTGATTTTTTATGACTATTGGAAATGAATCCATCAGGCCGTTTCCTTTTTACTAACGCATACTTGAGCCTGGATGCCTGAAAAAGCCTGAAATACCGGGTTTCCATGACCGGGAGTGAATTATGCCCGGTGTGATGGAAACCCTTTTTTATGAGCAGTACAGCATGGACACGGCAGGACGTCTTCCCTTGGAAGAAAAACCTTTCAGACAGATTGAGATCGGCCTGAAAGGAGAGTTATACTGGAAGCAATAAGGTATCATATGTGTTGGATAAAAGGAGAGGCTTATGATGGAAACAAGACGAAGATGGATCATATCTTTTTTGACAATCTGTGTGCTGAGCGCCCTGATGCTTTCTGCGTATGTGTTTTCCGCTGAGACAGAGACGGAAAGCAGGTCTGCGCTGCCAAAAGAAGGAAAACAGGAAGCTGGCGGGACAGACGAAGCGGATATGGCTGAGTGGACCGTCATGTGGTATCTTTGCGGGACAGATCTGGAGTCTGCCGGTGGAATGGCCTCAGTGAATCTTGAGATGATTTCAAAAACCATTCCGGACAATAAAGTCAATTTGCTGATTGAGACTGGCGGAGCGAAGAGCTGGCAGGCAGAGGAGAAAGTCGGTATCGATATTGCTTCTGACAGGCTGCAGCGATGGAGATACAGCGAAGACGGCTTTACTCTGGAAGATGAGCAGATCAGCGCCAATATGGCAAGATACAGTACCCTTTCTGACTTTATACGCTGGGGGGCGGAGAACTATCCGGCAAAAAAGAACATGCTGGTTCTCTGGGATCACGGCGGCGGGAGTTCATCAGGCCTGATTGTGGACGAACTCTATGATGAAGCTCTGATGAGCCTTGATGGTCTGGAGCAGGCCCTGAAAAGCGCCGGTACCCATTTTGACCTGGTAATGACGGATGCCTGTCTGATGGCCAGTCTTGAGACTGCCCAGGCGGTTCAGCCTTACGCGGATTATTTTCTGGCATCGGAGGAAATGCTGCCGGGTCAGGGGACCAATTACACGGAGTGGATGCAGGCAATGTATGATGAACCGGAATGTGATGTTGTCCGGGTTGGGAAAAATGTCTGCAATGCAACGCAGATTATGTATGCCGAGCAGGATTACTCCACTGAGATAAACGGCCTGACCTTCTCTCTGATTGATCTGAGCCGGATCGGAATGGTGGCGGAAGCTTTTGAGAGCTTTATGAAGGAGGCCGTCGGGCTTCTTAATGATCCTGTGGCTTTCGGGACATATGTAAACGCTGTCAGCAATACGGAACGGTACAGCTTCCGCACCATGTGGGATCTGTATGATCTTGCACGCAGAGCCATGAGAGGCGGGATTTCAAAAGAAACGGCTTTGAAACTGGAAAATGCGGTGGATGATGCAGTTGTTTTCAATATCCGTGGTTCCTATCACCCATATTCCCACGGACTGTCAGTCTATCTGTGTTACAACGGCGACAGGGCAGAGCTTGACCGTCTGGTGCGGAACTGCAGGAATCCATGGCAGCTTGCCTATCTGGATGCTGTTTGCTCCAGATGGGATGCGCCGGCCTGGGTCACTGAAATTGTCGGGGAGATTCCGCAGCTTGAGCCGGAATATTACACGGCGAAGTTTGAGACTCAGATTCCTGAGGATCAGAGCGTGCCTGTCCTGCACCTTTATTCGGGGGTCAGCACCGGAGGCTATCTGCGTTACGAGCTGCAGCGATGTGATGACGACCTGCAGTTCTGGCATATGCTTGGTGAGAGCGATGATGTGAAAATTCTGGATATCAATGAAGAGGAGGTGACCTTTGCGGCAAACTTTACAGGAAAATGGCCGGCAGTCGACGGCATGTTCCTGAGTGTGAGCAGCAAGGAACAGCAGGGGCAGAAGGTTCTGATGAATGCGCTGATCAATATTCCGGATTGGGGGAACAGAGAGATGAATCTGCGCATTATAGCGGACTATTCTGATCTGTATCAGCCTGATCAGGAGGAGTCTGCGGAAGAACCTGTGGATGTTGCCACAGAAGAGACCGTGGAGTCGTCTGAGGAAATATCAGCAGAAGAGACCTGGGAAAGTGTTTTGGAAGAGGAACAGGAAGAGCGTGAGGTAAAGTATGAAGTTGCAGGCTTCTGGGATGGATATGATTCTTCTACAGGCCTCCCCCGCCGCAATACCTGGCCACTGACGATGATGAAAGGAATCGGTATGGAGATCTGTGTGCCGGTATACATTGACTATACCAATTCCGTTGGGGACATGCGTTACTATGATACCTTCACCCTCGATTCCTCTTTAGAAGTCAGGGATACCGTTCTTCCGGCAGGAAGATACCGGCTGCGGTATTTGATCAGAGACATGCTTGACAAAACATATAAGTCAGATTTCATCTATCTGACCTGGGACGGAGAACAGGCAGTCTTTGAGGATCCGTATGCGTTGGAAGAACAGACGGAAGAACAGATGGAGGAGCAGGAGGCTGCATAATACCGATGAATGATCTGACAGATCCGCTGAAGGTTTACTGGCAAAAGTGAAAGATAAGAGAGCCGTTACGGAGCGACAATACCGTGGCGGCTTTTTCTGTTGGCGATAAAAAGTTTAATTGTTATAATAAACACGACATACCATTGTCGTGTTTAGCCTGATATGATTGTTATGGAGTGCGAGAGCTATGAAGATAGACAGGCTGATTGGGATATTATCAATCTTACTGCAGGAAGAAAAGACAACGGCTCCTGAACTGGCGGAAAGGTTTGAGGTATCCCGCAGGACGATAAACCGGGATATTGAAGATCTTTGCAAGGCAGGGATACCCATAAGGACTGCACAAGGTACCGGAGGTGGTATCAGTATTATGGACGGATACCGGATGGACAGGACAATTCTGACATCAAAGGATATGCAGATGATCCTTGCGGGACTGCGGAGTCTGGACAGTGTAAGCGGAAGCGGAAGCAGTTACTATTGCCGGCTGATGGAGAAGATTCAGGCCGGATCATCGGAGTTCATAAGTGGCAGAGACTCCATGCTGATCGATCTGTCTTCATGGTATAAAAGCTCTCTTGCTCCAAAGATCGAGGTGATCCAGAGAGCAATAGAGAACAGGCATCTGATACAGTTTGAATATTATGCACCGTCCGGAGAGAGCGACAGAAGGATAGAAGCATATTATCTGGTTTTTCAATGGTCCAGCTGGTACGTATGGGGATGGTGTTTAGACCGCCAAGATTACAGGCTGTTCAAGCTGAATCGTATGGATCGGGTTACGGAAACAGATAAGGAATTTGCTTGTCGGAGTGCACCTATACCTGATTTGTCGAAAGAGAAGATCTTTCCGGGAGGCATTATAGTAAAGGCTCTTTTTACACCGGATATGAAGTGGCGTCTTGTTGAAGAATTCGGACCGCATTGTTTTACTGAAATCGATGATGGAAGGCTGCTATTTACGGCAGATTACACGGACATGGAAAGCCTTGTGACATGGCTCATGACCTTTGGTGCAAAGGCAGAGGTGTTAGAGCCTGCAGAAGCGCGGGACATTATCCGCAGGAATGCCGAAGAAACACTAAATATCTATGGAGGATTAACATAATGAGATCAGATGGCTTTGGAAGGAAATCTGATTGAGATCGGTTCCTGGAATAAACCTTATAAAGAGAAGGATCTGACGGAGGGGTGATGATCGTCCGCTGGACGATCCTTGAGATAGATAACAGCACTGACCGAAACGAAGTGGAGAAAAGGGTATGGCGTTTGATTATAAGAAAGAATACAAAGAATTCTATATGCCGAAGGGCACGCCCTCTATTGTCAATGTTCCGAAGATGAATTATATTGCGGTACGCGGCAGCGGGAATCCGAATGATGAAGGTGGCGAATATAAACAGGCCATAGGTCTTCTGTATGGGATTGCCTTTACGATCAAGATGAGCAAGAAGGGGGATCATCAGATCGATGGGTACTTTGATTATGTTGTGCCGCCTTTGGAAGGGTTCTGGTGGCAGTACGGCACAGCCGGCGTGGATTATGCAGATAAGGACTCTTTTCAATGGATATCCGTCATCCGCCTGCCGGATTTTGTTACGAAGGAAGATTTCGATTGGGCGGTCAACGAAGCCGCGAAAAAGAAGAAACAGGATTTCTCAAAGGTGGAGTTCTTCTCCTATGATGAAGGCCTGTGTGTTCAGTGCATGCATATCGGATCGTATGATGATGAGCCTGCTACGGTAGAAGCAATGCACTTATTTTTGGAAAAGCAAGGATATGTTCCTGATATTACGGATCAGACGCCTAAGTGTGCGATAGAATCGTCCAGTGGACGATTCTATCGCAGAATGCACCACGAAATTTATCTGAGCGATGCGCGGAAAGTTGCGCCGGAAAAATTGAAGACTGTGATCCGGCATCCAATAAGAGTGAAGGGGTGATCGTATGGAGTACATCAGAGTTACAAAGGATAATCTGGAAAAGGAGCACATCTGCTGTGCCATTTCAAACAATAGGGATGCGCAGGTTTCATCAAAAAAGGCGTGGCTTGCTGACAGGTTTGATGAAGGCCTTGTTTTTCTGAAGAGCGTGGAGCGGGGAAAGTGCTTTATTGAGTATCTTCCGGCTGAGTATGCATGGGTTCCGATTAATGCAGATGGATATATGTATATTGACTGTCTGTGGGTATCCGGTTCCTTCAAGGGGCATGGGTACTCAACGGAATTATTGGATGCCTGTATCGAAGATAGTACAGAAAAGGGAAAGAAAGGGCTGTGTATACTGGCGGCTGCTAAGAAGAAACCTTTTCTTGCCGATCCCAGGTTCCTGAAATATAAAGGATTTGCTGTGTGCGATGAGGCGGATAATGGAATTCAGTTGTGGTACTTACCTTTTGGGGATGAAGCAGACAGGCCGGGGTTCAGGGAATGCGCAAAGCATCCGCATATAGAAGAAAAAGGATATGTTCTGTATTATACCAGTCAGTGTCCCTTTAACGCAAAGTATGTTCCGGTTTTGGAGCAGACGGCAAAAGAGAATAATATTCCGTTTCATGCTATACATATCGATAGCAGAGAAGAAGCGCAGAATGCACCTACTCCGATCACGAACTATGCGCTCTTCCGTGACGGGGGATACATTACGAATGAGCAGATGAACGATAAAAAGTTCCTGAAGCTTGTTATAGATATATAGGGAGAAGTAATCAAAAGATGCTATATAAATTAACTGATCCATCAAAAGCAGCACATCTTTTTGAAGGCTGGCAGGAAACGCTGATTTATTCCTGTCTGCAGAAAGTAATGGGAAAAGTCATTGTGACAGACCTGATGGATCCAAAGTCAGCAATGGCTTATGTCGGATGCTTTGCTTTTTATGCGGGAAAACCGGACAGGGAACTTGTGATAAATAAACCGGAAGGCTTTGTTATCATGGTACCTCAGAATAAGGCGTGGGAAGCCTGCATCGAGGAGTGCTTTCCTATGGCAAAGAGGGTAAACAGGTACGCCATAAAAAAGGAAACACAGTTTGACAAAGACCGTTTGAGGAATATGGTGGTCAAACTGCCTGACGGATACAAGCTGAAAGAGATAGATGAGGAAATATATGACATGTGTCTGCCGTCTCCGGTGACGAGGGATTTTGTTTCCTCTTTTGAAAGCAAAGAAAAATATCTGGAGATCGGGAGAGGCATGGTGATTTTGAAATCCGGCCGAATCGTAGCGGGGGCATCTTCCTACACCAGATACAAGGAAGGAATTGAGATAGAGGTAGATACGATAGAGGACGAACGTAGAAAAGGACTTGCGACGATCGTCTGTGCCGCGTTGATTTTACATTGTCTTGAGGAAGGTTTATACCCGAGCTGGGATGCCCAGAATATGAATTCGGTTCGCTTGGCAGAAAAGCTTGGATATGAATTTGATCACGAATATACCGCATATGAAGTGTCCCCGGAAGATCGGACACACTGATCCGGACAAAATATATCAGAAGCCGCAGACTGTACAAGGCTTTCAGACGAGAGTAATCGTAAGATTATTGATGACAGACACAGTTTAGAATTCAACAGGGATTCCAATTATGTTATAATTATTCGTGCATCTGAGGATGTTCCATTCGCTTGCGAAATGGGAGTTACAGGCAGGAATGGAATTCGTTCGGAAAATGGGAATCGAGGATCTATGGAATGAAAGTGTTTATTGTTTATTGCCATCCGTCAGAAGATTCTTTTACGAAGGCTATGTGTGATACCTTTATAGAAGGAGTGACAGATTCAGGTAATGAATACATCTTGTCAGATCTGTATAAAATGGACTTTAAAACGGATATGACAGAGGAGGAATACCTCAGAGATGCGTACTACAAAACTTCGCCAGATGTTGCCGGGGATGTTTTGGCCGAACAGAAGAAAATCAATTCTTCAGATGCAATTGTCTTTATCTATCCGGTATTCTGGACAGAAGCCCCGGCAAAACTCGTAGGATGGTTTGACAGAGTATGGTCTTACGGCTTTGCATACGGTGAAAAGACAATGAAAATGCTGGATAAAGCACTGATCCTCTGCTCGGCAGGTAACTCCAGAGAAAAGCTTGAACAGTCCGGCCTTCTGGACAGTATGAAAAAAGTCATGCTGGGAGACAGACTCTTTGGTCGTGCCAAAAAAACGGAATTCATTGTTATCGACAATACATCCAGGGAAAATGAGCATCGGGAGAAGAACTGGGATAAAAACCTTCAAAAAGTATATGAGAAAGGAGCAGCCCTGTTTTTATAGCGGCAAATTCGCAATTTATCATTCTGCACGTCTATCATCATTACTGAAAAGCGAAAAGAAAAGGATATTTACAATGATTGAAATCAATTCCAACAATTTCAGAACCATGCCGCATACAGAAGCGGACTTTACAGACAGCAATGTGATCCGGGTCTGGAAAACAGGAACACTGGAACCTGACATCAACACTTACGCAGCTGTTGTTGGAAGTGACTTCCATAACGGTATTATTGAGGTCGATGTATGTGGAGGACTGTTGCCTGATGCACCTGATTATGCAAGAGGATTTATCGGAATTGTCTTCAGAGCAGCAGAAGATGGCAGAGAATTTGAAAGTTTCTATATACGTCCGGCAAATGGCAGAGATTGTACGGATCCCGTCAGAAAAGCACATGGCTGCCAATACTTCTCTTACCCCGGATATACTTTCGCATATCTTCGTCATTTTGGTATTACGGATTATGAAAATAATGTGAATACGATTGCTTTAAATGAATGGAGCCGTATTAAAGCAGTCATTGAGGATGATTATGGGACTTTCTATGTTGATGATGTTAAAGTACTTGAAGTCCATGGATTCAAACATGGTTCGGATGCAAGAGGAAATGTCGGTTTATATGTTGATATAGGAACAGATGGCCTGTTCCGTAATCTTAGCATTAGCTATAGGTAATGGTTATAAATCCGGATAGAGCAAAGTGAAGATAGTTAAGACCAGATAATTTGTGTGTTTGTAATTCAGGGGAGCTGCGGCTCCTCTATTTTTTGGAGTAAAGAGAGAGTAAGGAGATATTTTTGCTGGCGTGGATTCTTTTCTGGAACTGCGTATATGAACACGTCAACAAAAAACAAACTCGTTGGCAAACATACCGCATGAAATAGCGGCATATACATGTAAAAATATAGCGCAGAATAGTGCAGACTTTGATTCGGAAAGACACTGATACCTATACAGATAAAATAAAAAGCCGACACAACAACAGCCAGTAGGCATGTCCGACGAGCTTAGCGCCGGTGGATGTGTTGAAGACCAGAGAGTGGGACGGCAGAAAAAGGAAAGAGGTGAAATCTGAAGGAAGCTGCAGGCAAACCCTCGGATTATCCCTCACTGAATTCGGTCAAAGATTTTGCGGACAAGCACGCAATCAATTATATGCAGGAGAACAAAATCATCAGATTTCAGTTACATGATAAAATTGCGAAACAGCAGAACATGTGAGATAATCATATATGCAGTTGTAAGTTGTATCTTCTGTGAGAATCAGCAGACTGGTGAAGAGATGATAAAGAAAGCACTCATCATTTTGATCCCATTTCTCTTTATCTTCCTGTTCGGTTTTTTCCTGCTGCTGCGTGTGCAGTACCAGGTGCCGGTCGTTGAGGTCTTAGACTCTTTCACCCGGCAGGAAACAACAGGGCACCCTTCAGCGAAACGACGTTCTGTTGCCTACGCTGTTGTGAAGATCGAGTTTGATGGACGTGAACATACTGTCACCGTCCATGATAATACATGGGAACCACTGAAGGCAGGGGATCGTGTGGTGGTTACACGAGGATTGTCTGGCAGACTCGTTGAGTATAGAACGACAAGTTCCTGCAGACTTATGACGTTTTCTGCTGTCATGGGACCGGTTTGCATGTTGGGGTTTTGGGGTATAACGAAGAGGAATACCTCTGCGAACCGGACGAAGAGGGCATAAAAGGATTTATTGTATACTGTCATCCGTCAGAGGATTCTTGAGCAGCCGGATGAGGTTGTGACAACCTGCTCCAGTTGAACAAAACCGCTGCGCGACAGCCTGCCAGGGCTGTGGCGCAGTTTTACTTTATTGACAGATCAGGGATACAGGATGATCGTGTTCGGCTGCATCATCCTCACAATCGTGCAGCAGATCAGGGATTCTATGCTGATGTTCTTGACATAAGAGCAGGTCGAAAATATAATAACATATGTTATAGTATTGAGGGAGACTTCCATGCCAAAGAAACCAACAACGACAAAAGAAGCCATGATAGATGGCGCTTTCCGATTGATTCGGGAACAGGGACATGAGGCTCTGACAGTGAGAAACCTGGCGTCTTTCCTGGGGTGCTCTACACAGCCGATCATGTATCAGTTTCCGGATACAGAAATCCTGAAGGATCTGACTTACCAGAAAGCAGATGCATTCCACAGCGAATATATACTTACAGCTGGAGATCTTTTAGAAATAGGAATCAGATATATCCGCTTTGCGGAAGAGGAGCCGCAGCTGTTCCGCTTTCTTTTCCAATCCGGCCGTTTTTCCGGCCTCAGCCTGGAGGATCTGATCCGGGCACCGGAAGCAGCGGACGTGCTTGCGGCAGTCCGTACGGAAGAAGATCTGACAACAGAAGAAGCAGCAGCTTTTTTTGAGCCTTTGGTGGCTGTTGTTCATGGCTATGCAAGTCTGATTGCAAACAATGGGATGATATATGATCCTGATACAATTCGAAGAGCATTACTGATGATTGCGGAAGGTATAGAGAGAGGGAGAAAGCAGAATGACGAAGCTGTATCAAAAGAGTGAGATCTCCTTTGCGATCCTGTGGATCGTTGTCTATGTAGTCCTTTCAGGCATTGCGGACCAGCTTTCAGAGGCTGCCGGTGTCATGAAATCTGTTACGGCTGCACTGCATATAGCGATGTCGCTGGTTCTTATTTTCTGGATCCGAAAGAATGATCTGGGCAGGAAATACGGCTTTTGCAGGTCTGCAGTTCCGGTAAAGCGTTTTCTGTATTATCTGCCGCTGATTCTCATCGCATCGTCAGCCTTCTGGGGCGGAGTCAAAATGCAATACGGTTTTCCGGAAGCTGTTATGTATATTATCAGCATGTGCTGCGTCGGCTTTCTGGAAGAAGTTATTTTCCGTGGACTGCTGTTCAGGGCAATGGAAAAAGATAACCTGAAGTCAGCGATCATTGTCTCTTCGCTGACATTTGGCATTGGCCATATCGTGAATCTGTTCAATGGAAGCGGCAGGGACCTGACATTGACGCTTATTCAGATCGTATTCGCAGTTCTGGTTGGATTTGTTCTCGTATGGATCTTTTATCACGGCAAGTCACTGGTTCCGTGCATTCTATTCCATTCAGCAAATAATGCTTTTAAAGTGTTTGCGGCAGAAGGAAACTTAAGCCCGCAGTCAGAAATAATCATCAATCTTGTGGTGATCGTAGTCGTGCTGGGAGGATATTTGTTTTATCTCGTTAAGACATTTCCTGTTTGCTGGAAACAAATGAGTTAGACCGCTCATATCAATTTTTGTTTTGGACGGGATGAACACGGCTGATGATGCGTATACGGGGTGAACTGCAAATCGGAATTGAACAAAATCGCTGCGCGATGGCCTGCCAGGGCTGTGGCGCAGTTTTACTTTCGTGACTATTAGAGTTTTCCCAAAGTTTGTGTAAACCTCTATACTGACGTAAGATATACTTACCAGTATGGAGGTTTTATCTATGGCTAAAAGAAAATCAGATTCACCACAGAAGGCAGCACTCAGGGAAATGATGAGCACCTACATGAAAGAAAATAATGTCCAACCCAAAAATGGGACAGATGTTAATTCTATCATGCGTGATATGATGTCCATCATTCTCGAGGGAAGTCTGGATGCCGAAATGGATGAGGAACTTGGCTATTCCAAGTATGATTACAGGAACAAAGATACTGAGAACAGCCGTAATGGGTATTCAAAAAAGACTATGCATACCAGTTATGGCGACATGGATATCAATGTTCCCAGAGACCGTAAAGGTGAATTTGAACCGCAGGTCGTAAAAAAATACCAGAATACTGTAACCCAGGATATGGAGGAAAAGATCCTTTCCATGTATGCCAAGGGCATGACTACATCTGATATTGAGAGCCATATGCACGAGCTCTATGATATAGACGTTTCCGATACCACAATCAGCCGTATTACTGATAAAGTCCTTCCACTGATCAAAGAATGGCAGGAAAGACCGCTGGAAGAAGTTTATGCGGTCGTCTTCATGGATGCCATCCATTATCATGTCCGCAGCGAGGGACGTATTGTAAAAAGAGCTGTTTATATCGCTATAGGCATAAATATGGCCGGAATAAAA
>CACZBW010000013.1 GCA_902779575.1 uncultured Lachnospiraceae bacterium | reverse complement strand
AATATGCATGTGCCATTACTGATACCTCTCTAAATGTGATGTAATCAGTATAGCACAGATGTAAGAATGTAGCTACTTATTTATTTTATTCTGTACTAGGCTACAAATTTTCGAATAAAATCTCTTATATGTCTTGATTAATATACCCTTATGGCAAGTACCTCAGGATATATGTGTTTTATATCAAGCAACTTGCCGTGTTTATTTTAAGTTGACCCTATTTTTACCACAGTGGGGTCTGACCCCTCCTAAAGATTGGGTCTGCCTCCTCCTAAAGATTAGAGACGCCCCGTGAATATTGCCCGCTTAAAGTGCCATGAGGCCCCGATATTCATTCGGGGTCACACCGAAGCGTTTCCGGAAGGATTGAATAAAGTAGCTTGTGTCATGGTAGCCTACCATAGATCCGACATCCAAAGTACGCAAGGAAGGATCTTCCAGCAGCTGTTTGGCTTTCTGCAGGCGCGTTTCGGTGACGATCTCGGTAAAATTGATCCCTTCGCAGCGGCGGATCAGGCGGCTGATGTAAGAGGTACTGAAATGAAACCGATCCGCCAGAAGATCAAGGGACAGATCCTCCTGATAATGCTCGCGGATATACGCAACGATCTGATTTGCTGTCACATCGAAATGGCGGATCGTCTTTTTCTGCTTCGCCTGAAGAACAGATCCCATGATGGCAGCTGCGCAGTCCCGCAGCTCTTTCTGCGAATGAGAGTGAAGCAGCTCCTGGAACAGATCCATCCTAAAGCCCTCCTTAAGCACTTCCGAAGGCGCGACTTCCTCCGTCTGCTGCAGCACATAGAAGACTTCTGACATAACCCGCTGGATAGATGCTGTAATATCGGGAACCGAATCCGGGAGACTGGGAGGGATCAGGTATTCCACATATTGTGAAACGGCAGTATAGTCGCCGCTGTTGATGGCGGTGATCAATTCCTCTCTCCTGGCAGCGGGAATATGGATCTCGTTTTCACCCTCTTCTGACAGATCATTATAGTAAAGAGTCGGGTTATCTGAAAAGAAGCTGCACTGACTGAGGGCGTAATTCGCCTGATAATACAGCTCGGCCACGCCCATCAGATCTGAAGAGATCCGGCTGATCCCGAAAGAAAGATCAAAGTCCAGATCCGCTTTCAGCTGTTTCTTCACTTTGTGCGTGGACATCTGGATCGCTTTCCCGCAATCCTCTGCAGTCCATTCCGCAGGAAAGATCAAGAGATAATAAAGGGAGGGGTTGTTGGAGAAAGAGAGCAGGGCCAGCGTATACTGGGCATACTCTTTTTCACAGGCACTGCCGATGGACATCATATGCATCCATTCTTCACGGATGCGGTCGGAGCCGGAAGTTTCCTTGAGAGAATATTTCAGACCGATGACGGCGTATTTCCCGGTTTTCACATCAAAAAGCGAGAAGGACCTTTCCGCCTCCCGGGCAGAATGAAAGGTTCCGTTTGCCAGCCTGGAGAAAAGATTGGAACGCAGGAGCGGCAGTGCAGCTTCAATCTGCCGGTTCAGCTTCTCATAATGCTGTTCCCGGTTCTGGCGCACGCGGACCAGACTGCACACTTTTTCGAGGGAGGCGGCCAGATCGCCTGCGGAAGCCGGCTTCAGGAGATAATCGTCCACATGGATATGGACGGCTCTTCTTGCATACGCAGCTTCATCAAAACCGGTAAGCAGGATGATTCCTGTCAATGGGCTTTCTTTTTTCAGTTCCTCCGCAAAGGTCAGCCCATCCATTCCCTGCATTTTAATATCTGTAATGACGATATCGGGCTGCAGCAGGCGTGATTTCAACAGGGCCTCTTCGCCATCCTCCGAGAAGCCGGCAATTTCACAGCCGTATTGTTCCCACGGGAAGGAACGCATCCCTTCTCTGATCTGATACTCATCGTCCACAATCAGTATTTTCAGCATATCCGCCTCCCTATCCTTCCGTCTCCTGGGCCGGAAGCGTCAGCGTAATACTGGTGCCTTCGCCGAGAGTAGACTCAATCTGAATTCCAAACGCTTCCCCGTAAAGATGCTGTATCCGGTTGTGTACCGTCATCAGCCCCAACCCGGTGTGACTTGTTCCCGCCGCAGTCTCTTCCCTTCGGATCCGCTCAATCTGTTCTTTGGACATCCCGACCCCGGTATCCTTCACCTTAAAGACCAAAGCATCCCCCTGCTTCCGGCCGGAAACAAGGATCAGTCCCCGGCCTTCCTTTTCTTCCAATCCATGAATGACCGCATTCTCAACCAAAGGTTCCAGGATCAGCTTGGGAATGATGATCTCCAGAAGTTCCTGGTCTACATCGATAACCGTCCCGATCCGGTCCTTATATCGGAACTTCTGGATAGTCAGATAATTATTCACACACGATACTTCCTCGGAAACTGTAACAAAAGTCTTTTTGCTGATGCTGGTACGCAGCAGCTTAGAGAGAGCGGAGACCATTTCTGAAAGATCGTCCAGATGATTGGCGCGGGCGGTCCAACTGATGGTATCCATAACATTATAGATGAAATGCGGATTGATCTGGGCTTCCAGCATCTGGTACTCTGCTTCCTTTTTCAGGATTTCCTGCTTGTAAACATTATCGATCAGGGAATTGATCTCTCCGAGCATATCGTTGAAATGTGCGGTCAGGAGACCGATCTCATCTGAACTCTTCACCGGGACACGAAGATCAAAAACGCCTTGCGATGCAGTGTCCATCGCCGCGGAGAGATCCTTGATGGGCTCCGTCAGGGAGTTTGCAAAATGAAGTGCAAAGAACAGCAGGATGACAATGATCAAAACCAGGAGCGACAGGATCCATGTGATCAATCCGTTCACGTCGTGATACAAAGAGTCCTGCGGGATCATTCCATATAAAGTAAGCCCGTAAAGCGGGAGAGAGCAGCTGGACACCAGCTGTTCGCCATCTGTTGTGTCAACAGGAATAAAGACGCCGGCGGAGTCTGCCTGCTGTGCAAATGCCTGTGTGACCGTTTCGGCGGATACATAGGAAGCTTCTCCGCAGACGAAATTGCCGTCCCGGTCCAGAACAAAGAAGGAACCGCTCTCCGAGAGCAGCGACGCCAGCTGGCGGTTTAAGTAGTCCTGCTTGACCGAGAGGATTACGCAGCCAAGCGGCGAAGTATCTGTTATACTGCGGATCTCTTTGAGAAGTGTGAACTCTTCTTCCCGGAATGAGGTCCAGAAGATCCGCCCTTCCTCCTTATGGGCTGCATCTCTTGCCAGCTGCAGTTCCTCATCTGTATAGGAAGGATTATGGCGCGGCACATCAAAGATCATGCCATTATCTCCAATGATCTCAATCTGATTCAGGATCAGGGAAGAGTAGTTGATGATCATGATCCGTTCCATGCGGTTAAAGTAATGATAAGGTACCTGGGCATAATCCTCATAGGGAAGATGCATGCGGTATTCCAGCGTCTCCTGAGTCTGCGTATTGTAAGCAATGAAATTGGCCATATTGTTGAAATTATTGAGGGTATTCTCCAGCAGCACCCCAGCCTGCTGGATGGAAGTGCCGGCCCGGTCCTGGGCATACTCGCGCAATACGGAAAAGATCCTGCCGTAGAGAAGAAAGAATACAGCCGCGACAAGCGGAATCAGAAGCGTAATAAAGTAGATCAGGATTTTATTGCGGATGGAGAAAAAGCGTTTATTGTGGATCTTCATCTTGGGACTCCCTTCAAAGACCGGGCCGGGGATTGCTTTGATTGTAATACAAAAAATAGAAATCTTCGAGTGGAGAACAATATATTCCTATTTCCGTACCGATTTCTTGCATTTATCGGAAAAATAAGGACGGAAACTTTGGATTTTCGATTTTCTGAAAAATGAGTAACATGAGGACAGATCGAAGATGCGGCCGTGATCAAGGGAAAGCAGCAAAGCGCTTTCGCCGGATCATCAGAAATGAAAAGAAGGAAAAACACAAAAACAGAAAGTAAAACAGCTGCTCATGGAAACAAGGAAAGCACTTAAAAGCCGGACGAAAAGAACAAGGAGGACGGGAAATGCACAAACTGTACTATCAGCCGGAAGGACACTGGTTCGGAGACTGCATGCCGTTCGGGCATGACGGGAAATTCTACCTATATCACCAGAGAGACACCCGTGACCCGGCGCCGCTGGAAAACGGACAGCCCTTTGGATGGTCCCTTGCAGTTACCTCGGATTTCGTGCACTACGAGGATTATGGAGAGAGTCTGAAAAAGGGCGATTATGACGCCCAGGATCAGTACATCTATGCCGGAAGCGTGTTTGAGGCAGAAGGTCTTTATCATGCATTTTATACCGGCTTCAACCGGGAATATGCCTCCCGGGGCAAGGCATCCCAGGTACTAATGCATGCTGTCAGCAAGGATCTGGTTCATTGGGAGAAAACGCGGGACAAACTGACTTTCACCCCCCAGCCAGGGTACGACAAGAATGACTGGAGAGATCCCTTCGTTTTATGGGATAAAGAAAAAGAAGAATATCTTCTCATCCTTGGAGCCCGAAAGCTGGACGGGGAAAAGATCCTGAACGGATGCACCGTGAAATTCACCTCAAAGGATCTGGAACACTGGACCTTTGGAGGAGACTTCTGGAACCCCGGCATTTATTCCATGCATGAGATGCCGGATCTGTTCCGCATCGGAGACTGGTGGTATCTGGTGATCTCGGAGTACAGCGATAAAAACAAGATCGTATACCGGATGAGCCGCAGCCTGGATGGCCCGTGGACAGCGCCGATAGATGATGCCTTCGATGGGCGTGCTTATTATGCCGGAAGAACCTTTGAACTGAATGGGCAAAGGATCCTGTTCGGCTGGGTACCGACCAGGGAAAACAATGATGACCTTGGAAATTTCCAGTGGGGAGGCACCTTCGTAGCACATGAGGTCTATCAGAGGGAAGACGGCACCCTGGGAGTCCGGATCCCGCAGACGGTATGGGACGCCTTCCTGGAAAGAAAAGAGACAGCGGTTTCAAAGATCTGCCTGAAAACAGTTGACTCCCGTCAGGAAATCCGGCTGGATCCGGAGTGCGGAAGCCTTTACAGCTTCGAAACCGATCTGAAATTTACGGAGGGCACCCGCTCTTTTGCAGTCAAGGTGTATGAAAATGAAGCAAGCGGGGAAGGATATGAGTTCCGGTTTACCCTTGGGGAAAACCGCCTGGAGTTTGACAAGACCCCGAACATGCCCTGGTTCCGCTGCATGAACAAAGGCCTGGACCGTCCGGTTTTCCTGAAAGCAGGCCGGACCTATCGGCTGAAACTGATCGTGGATGATACGATCGCCACCATCTATATAGATGGAGTGGCTCTTAATACAAGGATGTATACAAAGCCCGGAGACAGCCTTGGCATCTATGTGACGGACGGCTGCCTGGAGCTTGAAAATGCATCCATTTCAAAATCCCTGAAAAAGTGAATCCGCAGGCGAGTCGGCGGAGACGTCCTTCGGCTCATGCATCAAGTGTGTCGGCGGAGACGTCTTCCGACTCACCGCAACATACCCTCACACACAGTAGAAAGGAGTACGAAATGTTCACAAAACAGGTAAACAGAGCAGCAATGACGCTGCTTCTTGCAGGATCAATTTTTGCAGCCGGTGCAGTGAGTGTCAGTGCAGAAGAGGCGCAGCCGGAGAAGCATATCAAGATCTACACGAACCTCTCTGAGGCAAATACGACATACTGGGTCTGGGATGATATCCTTCATGCCTATCAGGATGAAGTAAACCCCAACTTCAGCTGGGAAGTGGAAGTTGTTCCGGATCATGACCAGTTTCTTGATAAGCTGAAGCTTTACATGGCCGGCGGCGATATGCCCGACATCTATCAGATTCCCAACGGTCCTCTTTCCGTCCAGCTTTCCCAGGAAGGAAAGATGGTAAACATCGGCGAAGAACTCAAAGCCATGGATATGTATGACACCTACAACGGCGGCTGCCTGGATTTCCTGAAATTTGATGACGGAAGTCTGTATCTGTTCCCGGATGGGCGTTTTGCAGAGCTGTTCTGGTACTGGAAAGATTCCTTTGACGCTTATGGCCTGGAAGCGCCGAAGACCTGGGACGAGTTTGTAAACTGCTGCGCGGTGATCAAGGAGAACGGGGAAGATCCAATCGCTATGGCAGGAGCTGAATCCTGGCAGTCCCTGCGGTATGTATCCTTTATGCCCTGGGTGACGGGCGGCGGAAACTTCATCAACAAACTGAAAACAGGTGCGATCGCTTACAGAGATGATGAAGTAGCGGTGAAGGGCGTCAATCTGCTCTACACACTGGCAAGCAATGAGTACTTCATGAAAGGCTATGAAAATACCGGCTATGCAGATAACATCAATGCGTTTGCAAATCATGCAGCAGTCATCTCCTACTTTGGGCCCAATGACCTGAGCGAAGAGATGCAGGCAAAATATGAAAACGGAGAGATCGGTTTCTTCCCGGTACCCTATGTGGATGGCATGGAAGATGATCAGATGAACATCCCGGTGCATACCGGAAAAGCATGGGGCATTAATGCGGACTCCTATGATGAAGAACTGCAGCGCTTCTTTGAATTCTTCGTCAAGCACCACACGGAGTATTCCTATGCGCGCGGCGTTTATTCTCCGCTGGATGAGGGAAGCCCTGAGAACTTCCCGAAAGTAATGTCCGATGTTCTGGAATACCTTCAGAAGGTAGAAAAAGGATGGGTTTCCTGGGACGACAAACTTGATCCGACCACCATTACCACAAGCGGCGAGCTGGGAATCGAGCTTTCCCAGGCACTGATCGATCCGGATACCTTCATGGATGAGATGGATTATTCCATCGAAGAGAATGCAGGGGCATATTTCTCTGAGGAAGAGTAAGCAGAAGCATTTAGGGGGCCGGGCGGCCGGCCAAAGGTCTTTGGTGCTGCAACGTGCTTGGCCCGCGGCCTTCGCACGGTGCGGCGCCCGGTCAGCGGCCTCCCGTGCGGCAGCATGCTTACCCCTGCCCTGCACACAAAGCCAAGGGATTCCTGAAAAGGCTGCAAACAAGAAAGGCGGTGGACTCCATGAAACTGGGAAAACATCAGTGGCAGACGGTGCTGCTCTTTACCTGCCCGGCGCTGCTGATCTACACATTGATCGTATTTGTGCCGATCATCTGGTCGTCTGTCTACAGTATATTTGACTGGAACGGAATCGGAAGCATGAAATTTGTCGGCTTCACAAATTACCTGAAGCTTTTTACCCGTGACAGAGAATTCCTTCCGGCCTTCCGTCACACCATCATTTATACTGCAGCGCAGATCGCGCTTCAGGTATTTGTCGGATTGGCATTGGCCTTTCTGCTGTCGTCTTTGCCGAAACTGCGGACGTTTTTCCAGACCATGTATTACGTGCCGGTGGTCATCTCATCGGTTGCCCTCTGCCAGATCTTCGAAAAACTCATGTCGCTGCAGCCTCTGGGCCTGTTCAATTCCATACTGGGGAAGATCAACCCGGCCTGGTATGACATCAAATGGCTGACGGATGTCCGCCTCTGCCTGGGGAGTGCCGCCTTTGTAGAAGGCTATAAATACATGGGCATGTATATGGTCATTTTCTATGCGGCGCTGCTCGGAGTACCGGATGAGCTGGTAGAGGCAGCAAAGATTGACGGAGCTTCATCCTGGGATATTGCGATCCATGTAAAGATCCCTTACATCAGAAATGTGATCGTTGCGAACTGCGTACTGGTACTGAACGGTTCCCTGAGAGCATATGATATCCCGTATCTTCTGACCAATAACGGTCCGGGAAACAGTGCTCAGCTGCTCGCTCCATATATGTATAAGCAGGCATTCAGCAGTATGAAATACGGATACGGCAGCGCCGTGGCAGTGATGATCGTGATCATCAGCCTGGTATTTGCTACTGTTTTCCGGAGAATCTTTGAGAGGGAGGACTGAACATGGAAGAGTACAGCGGCTTGAAAAAAAGCAGGCTTGGCAGAAGCGCATTGTACGTTCTGGCAGTGCTGGTGCTGATCATAATGGTCTACCCCTTCTTTTACACGATGATGTCAGCATTTAAGACGCCGGAAGAGTTTGTATCCAAAGCCCAGTATGCGCTCCCGGATGGACTATATCTGGGAAACATCAGGTATGTGTTGCTCGAGTCGAACATCCCAAGATATTTCCTGAACAGCCTGACTGTTATGGTATGCGTGCTGGTTCCGGTACTTTTGTTTGGATCCATGGCAGCCTTCGCAATCTGCAAGCTGCAGTTTAAGGGGCAGAAGCTGATGCTCTCCTATTTCCTTATGGGGCTGATGATTCCCCTGCAGGTCTGCCTGATCCCGCTTTACCTGACCTTCGGAAAGCTGCATCTGACTGACAGCCTTGTGGGAGTGATCCTGCCGCAGATCGCATTCGACTTCCCCTTCACCATTTATCTGTTTGCCAACTTCTTCAAGTTTCTGCCGGATGAAGTATTGGAATCCGCTGTGCTGGATGGGTGCTCTCCATTCCGCGTATATGCAGTGATCGTTACTCCGATGGCGAAAAACATCTTCCTGACTTTAGCCACCATGGATGGCATCTTCTGCTGGAATGAATTTGTTTTTGCCTACACGTTCACCAGCTCGAAAAAGCTGCAGACCGTAACCCTCGGCCTGCGGGACTTTGTTGGAATGTACGGCGCCACAGACTGGGGCCGGACCTTCACCACCATCTTCCTTACCATCCTGCCCACCTTCATTCTGTATTTCTTCCTAGGAAAATACATGCTGGCCGGCATGACGGACGGTGCCGTGAAGGGATGATATTCAGGAGGCAATGTCATTAAAACAAGCCAGCTAAATCAACGCTGACTATAAAACCAGGAATTATCCTTTACTGCATCAGCTTTTTGCTGTTTTTGTGTCAGTCCATTTGACTGGCACTTTTTTAATTGTTTTGTAACAAGTCCTTGGCACTCCAGCAGTTTCTTGTGGGACATGCTGTAGATGATCTCTGCTTCCTTATACCGGAGATATTGTCTCCGGAGCTTCCTGGCTCCTTCGCGGATTTCCGAGCGGTGCTCCAGATCGTAGTATTCTCTTTCTGAAACAATTGGCTGATAGGTGTGTTCCTTCCTTGTCTCCATGCGTTTCTCCTTTCAGATTATTGACAACAGTAGCAATTCAGACCAACAATGACTTCTGTTTTTCCCGGAATAGAAAAAGCACCTTCCAGGATTAACTCCTGAAAGGTGCCTATTCTTACAATAAGTGCTTCTATTGTCACATGATTGCTAACAATTCATCCCCGCTCATTATTCTTCGTGATGCATTGCAAATTTGTTGTCAATTTGTTGTCAACACATTTTCTCAAGTCCGGAAACCCGCATGGTTGCGGCATTTATTCCTTGAGTGACTTCATCGTCGGGAACAGCAAAACGTCTCTGATCGCCGCAGAGTCTGTAAGCAGCATAACCAGACGATCAATGCCATAACCGATGCCGCCTGTCGGGGGCATTCCGATCTCAATGGCGTGAAGGAAGTCCTCATCGGTATGGTTCGCTTCCTCATCTCCTGCCGCCGCCAGGGCGTCCTGGGCCTTGAAGCGCTCACGCTGGTCGATCGGATCGTTCAGCTCGGAATAAGCGTTGCACATCTCGCGTCCGTAGATGTAAAGTTCAAAACGTTCCACCTTTTCCGGATCGTCGGGCTTTTTCTTCGTCAGCGGGGAGATCTCGATCGGATGGTCGATGACAAAGGTCGGCTGGATCATCTTTTCCTCGCAGAACTCTTCAAAGAAAAGATTCAGGATATCGCCCTTCTTATGGCGGGGCTCAAAATCAATGTGATGCTCCTTCGCCGCGGCTTTTGCTTCTTCATCCGTATGGATCTGGTCAAAATCAACTCCGGAGTACTGCTTCACCGCCTCTGTCATGGAGATCTTCGCGAAAGGCTTCTCCATATCGATCACCGTGCCCTGGTAACTGATAACCGCGCTGCCGCAGACCTTGCGGGCCAGATGCCGGAACATGCTCTCTGTCAGTTCCATCATCCCGTTATAATCCGTATAAGCCTGATAGAGCTCCATCAGGGTAAATTCCGGATTGTGGCGGGTATCAACGCCTTCATTGCGGAATACACGGCCGATCTCATAGACCCGTTCCAGTCCTCCGACGATCAGGCGCTTCAGATACAGCTCCAGGGAAATGCGGAGCTTGACGTCCTCATCCAGAGCATTGTAATGGGTCTCAAATGGCCTCGCCGCGGCGCCGCCGGCATTTTCCACCAGCATCGGAGTCTCCACTTCCATGAAGTCTCTCTGCGCGAGGAAGTTGCGGATCTCCTGGATGATCTGGGAGCGCTTGATAAAGGTATCGCGCACTTCCGTATTCATAATCAGGTCCAGGTATCTCTGACGATAGCGGATATCGGTATCCTGCAGGCCGTGGAACTTCTCCGGAAGTGGAACCAGATTCTTGCTCAGGAGAGTAATCTCCTTCGCGTGCAGGGACATCTCTCCTGTCTTTGTACGGAAGACTTCGCCCTTCACGCCGATGATATCTCCGATATCCATCTTCTTGAAAGCCGCATAAGACTCTTCCCCGAGGGAATCTCTCGCAACATACAGCTGAATATTGCCGTCACGGTCCTGGACGTTCGCGAAGGAAGCCTTCCCCATAACGCGTTTGCTCATCATGCGGCCCGCTACGGTTACGTCCGTTCCTTCCAGCTCATCAAAATGCTCCTTCACTTCCCTTGTATGGTGAGTCACGTCATATTTGGTAATCCGGAAAGGATCGCTGCCCTGTTCCTGCAGCTGAGCAAGCTTGTCGCGGCGGATCTTCAGCAGCTGGTTCATATCCTGCTGCTGTTCCTGGCCTGCCTGCTTTTTCTTCTGCTGTTTCTGACCGCTGAGCTGATTCTGTGCCTGTTCTTCCTGCGGATTGTTCATCTGATTCTCTGCCACCTTTTCACTCCTTTTCTTCCCTGTACACTCTGCGCACGACGAAGTAAAACTGTATAACTGCTGTCTTCCCGCGGCGGACTATGCTTGTTATTCTGAGCATCCCCCGTGCCCTGGCTGTCACGGAAACCTGCGCGGCGAAGTTTTAAAAAAGGGCTCCGGCATAACTGCCGCAGCCCCGCATAAAGCCTGTCCTGCCTCTTATGTCGCGGAACGCTCAACCTTCAGGATCTTATACTGGATCTCACCGGCCTGTGTCTCAACCGATACAAGGTCGCCGACTTCCCTGCCCATAAGAGCCTTCCCGACCGGAGATTCATTGGAAATACTTCCCTTAAGGCTGTTCGCCTCAGAGGAACCGACCAGGTCGAACACCATCTCTTCATCAAATTCGATATCAAGGATCGTCACTCTGCAGCCGATATTGACTCTGTCATCATCCAGAGTTTCCTCAACGACATCCGCGTTCTTCAGGATCGCCTCAATCTCCTCGATCCGGGCTTCGATATCCCTCTGCTCATCCTTTGCCGCGTCATATTCTGCATTCTCAGACAGGTCACCCTGCGCTCTGGCCTCTTTAATCTTCTCAGCAATCTCTTTCCTGCGGTTGACCTTAAGATGCTCCAGTTCATCCTGGAGCTTTTTGAACCCTGACTGTGTCAGGAGCGTCTTGCTGTTATCCATCCCCCGGAAACCTTCCTTCTACTTTGCGGTTCCGCAATTCCGGGACATCCCCTGACGGATCTGCCCCCCTGAACCATACCGTTAAAAAACAATAGGTGAAATACATAAAGTATTTCACTAAAGCGAAATTATATCTTATACATCAGGCAAAGTCAATAGGAGCTCATTGAGGTCCGCCAATGTACAGATCCGGTTGGAGGCGCCTCTCAGGACGGAAGCGTTCCTGAATCCTGTCGTGTACCAGGCCACATGCTTGCGCATTTCACGGATTCCCGTGTACTCGCCTTTGAACTCCACCGTCATCTGTGCATGCCGCAGGATCATCTTCCTGACTTCAGAGATAGCCGGACGCCCCGGATCCGTTCCGGTCCGGCGCTCTTCAAGGATCCTGCTGAAGATCCAGGGATTCCCGCGTGCCGCTCTTCCGATCATGACGCCATCGCAGCCTGTATAGTCCTGCAGAGCCCGGGCTGACGCGGGGTCCGTCACATCGCCGTTTCCTATGACTGGTATGCTTACCGCTTCCTTCACGGCCCGGATGATGTCCCAGTCTGCCTTTCCGGCGTAGTACTGCTCTCGTGTCCGCCCGTGGACCGTGACTGCAGCGGCTCCTGCATCCTCCAGTCTTTTCGCAAACTCAACCGCATTGACTTCCCTGTCGTTAAAGCCCTTCCGGAATTTCACCGTAACCGGCTTCCGGATTCTTTTTACCGTTTCCCGTACGATCCGGGCGGCAAGTTCCGGATCCCGCATGAGGGCGCTGCCCTCGCCGTTTCGCACGACCTTGGGAACCGGACAGCCCATATTCAGGTCAAGGATGTCAAACGGCTTCTCCTCGATCTGCTCCGCCATCTCCGAAATAATCTGCGGATCGGAGCCGAACAGCTGCAGGGAAACCGGCCTTTCCTTCTCATCGGAGCGCATCAGCTCTTCCGTGTGGCGGTTGTGAAAAAGAATGGCTTTCGCGCTCACCATCTCCATGCAGACCAGTCCGGCGCCCTGCTCTGCGCAGAGCATACGAAATGGCAGGTCGCTCACGCCTGCCATCGGTGCCAGTATCAGGTTGTTTTTCAGTTCTGTCTGTCCGATTTTCACAGTTGTATCTGTCTCCGTTTCCGTCGTTTCTCTCCAAATCCGGGCAATCTGCCTCCCGGCCTGCCGCTTTCCGCGGCGCGGCCGCGCCAGCTTAGCTGCCTTATAGCAGCGCTGGGAAAACCTGCTGCACGGCTGCCCGCCCCTGCTCTGCGGTCTTATTCCAGCTGCCAGTCCTCAAGATCCAGCGGCTGCCCGAGCACAAATGCCCTGTAGTACAGTTCCAGGCCGTTCAGCATATCCCGGCGCTGTTTTTGAATCTCCTTCACCTCCAGGGCTGCTCCGATCTCGTCATAGTTGTAATCAGAAGCCGTCGCCTCAGTCCTGATATGGAGATGCCCCTCCTCGTCAAATTCAAAGAGGATGATTCCTCCGATATCCTCCGTGAACAGGACGCAGATGATGTGAAGCTGGTCCTTGATATCGTCCGGAATCCGGTCGAAGGTTTTATTGAAATAGTATTTCTGTTCATAGGCGCTCGCGGCGCACAGTACTCTTGACTCTGTCATATCCATAATAACCCGCACCTGTCTAAGAAATAGTCCTTCCCGACGCCGCTCTGCCGGGAGATTATCTGCCTCGAGATTCTATTCCCGAATCTTTTTTCTGCGGCTGCAGATTCCCGGTTCAGAAGGAAATTTACACCCGGCCGCTAACCAGAGAGAAACAAAATCCATTCCAGAATCAGAGACCATTCTGCTCTCAGAATCAGAAATCAATCCGTTTTCAGAATATGAACTCATCCCGCTCGCAGAACCAGAAGTCCCTTCCGCTCTCAGACGTATCCGTATATTCCGCGGACGGAAACCTCGCCGGCATAAACCATGCTCTCTGCTCCGTCATCCCGCTCAACGATCAGTTCTCCCCGGCTGTTGATTCCCCGGGCCGTCCCGGTATACGCTCCGGCGGGGTCAAGCACGCGGACGCCTCTTCCGCGGTTGAGCAGAAGCGCGTTGTACTCCTCCATCAGGCCGCTCAGGTCGCCGTCCTTCTCAAATACAGTATAATACCGCTCGAAATACTCCATCGTCCGGGCAATAACCTGCGCCCGGTTCACATCCTGTCCGGTCTCCAGCTTCAGGCTCGTCGCAATCTGACGGATCTCTTCCGGAAACTCACAGATATTGGCGTTGATCCCCACGCCGATGACGATATAGTGGACCTTTTCCACCTCCGCGCTCATCTCTGTCAGGATCCCGCAGAGTTTGCGGCCTCCCGTGACGACATCGTTGGGCCATTTGATCCCGGCAGGGAGATCGTAGAGGGACCGGACTGCCTTCGCAGCCGCCATTCCCATAACCAGCGTCACCATGGAGATCCGGTCAGGTGAAAGCGGAGGCCTGAGCAGAAGGGTAAATGCGATCGCCTCCCCGGGCGGCGTCACCCAGCGGCGCCCGCTCCGTCCTTTTCCGGCAGTCTGTTCATCCGCGATGATCAGCGTGCCGTCCTCCGCGCCTTCTTCCGCTATCCTTTTTGCGTACTGGTTGGTGGAATCAATCCGGCTGAAATAACGGATTTTCTTTCCCACCCGCTCTGTCTGCAGGATGCTCGCCACCTCTTCTTCCGCGATCGTGTCCGGAAAGCCGGTAATCCGGTATCCCTTTCCGGCAGAAGCTTCTATCTCATAACCGTCTTCCTCCAGCTGCCGGATATTTTTCCAGACAGCTGTACGGGAAATGCCCAGCTCCCTGCAGAGATCCTGCCCGGAAACATAAGTCCCGGAACTGCGGAGCATACGCAAAATCTCATTTTTATACATATCAGTTACCTTGCACAGTATCCCGGCACTGCTCAGAGCCTCCCTCTTTTCAGCGCCATACAAAAGCCGCTGACAAATAAGCCTGACGCCTGACAACTCTTTCCTCTTTGAGAAAATTATGGTTCTGAGAGCGGGATGGTTTCTGATTGCCGCCTTATTCAAGAAGGAAAAACAGCAGAAGTCCCCCCGAAGCCAGAAACAGAACAAAAGCCGCGGCTGCCGGAAGGTACAGCTCGGAAAGAATCCAGCGCAGTGCCAGAAACAGATTCAGAGCGGCTCCCATTCCGATCAGAAGATGCAGGAGCCATTCCGTCCGGACCAGTCCCACCGCGAACAGAATCGCTCCAAGGATCATAAGGCCGCCGATCACGAGCGCGATACTCTCCACTACGAGTCTCGCTTTTTCAACTCTTCTGTTTCTGACGGCAACACGTCTGTCATTCATGAGCCGACCTCCGTTCCTTAAGAGTGATGTTCATGCCTGCGGCGCCAAAAGTCCGGTTGAAGAACTTTTGGCTGACGAATCATCTTCATTAAAGAGTAACGTCCATGACAGCCTTGATCGTATGCATGCGGTTCTCCGCTTCTTCAAAGACAAGCGACTGCTCCGATTCGAAGACCTCATCCGTCACTTCCATGGCTTCCAGCCCGAATTTTTCATAGATCTTCTTTCCGATCGTCGTATTCAGATCATGGAAAGCGGGCAGGCAGTGCATGAAGATCGCCTGTTTCCCGGCATTTTCCATCACTTTCTTATTCACCTGGTAAGGAAGCAGCGCATGGATCCGCTCCGCCCAGACTTCGTCCGGCTCGCCCATGGATACCCATACGTCCGTATAAATGACATCCGCTCCCTTTGTGCCTGCTTCAACATCCTCAGTGAGCGTGATGCTTCCTCCGCTCTCCTTCGCCCATGCAAGGCATTCCTTTACCAGCTGCTCATTCGGGAAATATTCCTTCGTCGTGCACGCGGTAAAATGAAGTCCCAGCTTGGCGCAGACGATCATCAGGGAATTCCCCATATTATATCGGGCGTCGCCCATATAGGTCAGTTTTCTGCCTTTGAGGGAGCCGAAATGTTCCCGGATCGTCAGCATATCCGCAAGCATCTGGGTCGGATGATATTCATTCGTCAGACCGTTCCAGACCGGGACGCCCGAATACTTTGCGAGGTTTTCCACGATCTCCTGACCGTAACCACGGTATTCGATCCCGTCGAACATGCGCCCGAGCACTCTGGCAGTATCCGCGATGCTCTCCTTCTTGCCGATCTGGGAACCGCTCGGATCCAGATAGGTCACATGCATCCCAAGGTCATGGGCCGCCACCTCAAAAGAACAGCGGGTTCTTGTGCTGGTCTTCTCGAAAATGAGGGCAATATTCCTGCCCGGATGATTGATATGTGTCTTGCCGGCTCTCTTCTCAGCCTTCAGCTGAGCTGCCCGGTCGATCATATAGGTGATCTCTTCCGGTGTGAAATCCTTCAGTGTCAGAAAATTCCTGCCCCGCAAATTCATGATGACGCTCCTTCTATCATTTCTAAATTACCTGCGGACAGCCGCGCTTTCACAAAAGCCTGCCGGCTGTCCGTCCATTTTTCAGCCAGGGACGCACGGACGTTCCTGCCGTACTGCCGACGTCTGTACGGTCCCATCCGGGACCGGGATTCATCAAAATACTTCGTCCTCTTCTTCCTGCTGCCCGTTTCCGGCCAGAACCGGATCCGCCTGTGCGATATCGCTGTCCTTCGCCACTTCCGCGACGGATTTGATCAGCCCTGCCACATTCTGCAGTTCGGAGGGAATGATAATCTTGGTGGCTTTTCCGTTTGCAACGGACGGCCAGACTTCAAGGCTCTTGAGTGCCAGGACCGCCTGGTCCGCGCCGGCTTCCTTGATCATGCGGATACCGTCCGCATTGGCCTGCTGGGTCTTGCGGATCGCTTCCGCGCGGCCTTCCGCCTCACGGATCATCTTTTCCCTTGCCGCTTCGGCGCGCAGGATCGCCGCTTCCTTCTCCGCCTCCGCTTCGAGAATCGCGGATTCCTTCTTACCTTCCGCGCGAAGGATCGAGGACTTCTTCTCACCTTCCGCAATCAGGATCGCTTCACGTCTCTCACGCTCCGCCTTCATCTGCTTCTCCATGGCGTCCACGATCTGATCCGGCGGGATGATGTTTTTCAGCTCCACACGTCCGACCTTGATACCCCAGGGGTCTGTCGCCTGGTCAAGGTTCGCGCGCATCTTTGTATTGATGACCTCACGGGAAGTGAGCGTCTCATCCAGTTCCATGTCACCGATGATATTTCTCAGAGTCGTCGCCGTCAGATTCTCGATTGCCAGAATCGGATTCTCCACGCCGTAAGCAAAAAGCTTCGGGTCCGTAATCTGATAAAATACGACCGTATCGATCTGCATCGTTACGTTATCTTTCGTAATCACGGGCTGCGGCGCGAAATCAACCACCTGCTCCTTCAGCGTCACTCTCTTTGCGACACGGTCGACGAAGGGCATCTTGAGATGAATCCCTTTGTTCCATGTCGTCAGGTAGCCGCCGAAACGCTCCACGACCATGGCCTGCGCTTCCGGCACGACCCGGATACAGCTGGCGACAACCCAGAGTACAAGCACAATCAGAACCACAAGAATAACAGAACCTACCATTGTACCGAACATTCTTTCACCCTCCTTTTACCCCTTTTTCTTTTTTATCAGCCGGCCGCCGTGCTGTCAGCGGCCGCCGACGGATCTTTCTCTACCAGAAGCTTGACGCCGTCAATCTTCCGTATAACTACCACTTCGTCTTTACGGAATGTATCCCTGTCCTTCACTGCTCTCGCGCTCCAGAGCTGACCGTTCACCTGGACTTCCCCGCGGGAACCCAGATTGTCAATATCCTGTGTCACGACCGCCCGTTTCCCGACCAGAGCCTGCGCACCGGAGACCACTTTGCTCAGGTTTTTTCCTGTCAGCTTCGCGGCGATCGGCCTCACGGCCAGGAGAAGGACGAGCGACACCGCGGCGAATACAGCGATCTGGATCCACACATTGTCTGTCAAAAATGTGGTCAGCAGCGCCGCGAGGCTCCCTCCGACAAACCATACGGAAACCAGCGCGACGGATATCGCTTCCAGTATGACAAACAGTATCAGAAGAACAAGCCAGATAACCGCCTGTAACTCCATCTCCTCACCTCCTGCCTGAATCTGTTTCTGATCCGTCCTTCCGGACGGACACTGTGAGTATCTCACAAAGAGCTCTTAAAATCAATCCACCGGCATTGACGAAAGTGGTCTTCAAAGGTAAACTTAGTTGAATATTAAGAAAGCGTTCATTATTATGAACGGCGAAAAGGCGGCAGCAGAAAACTGCTGCGGATCCTGCAGCTTCCGGAAAGACGCTTTTTCGGAAGCACAGTCAGTTCCGGCCTTATACGGGGCGGCCTGCAGCAGCGTACAACTGTAAGGCCATACTCCGGAAAACAGTGTTTAAAAGCGGGGATAGTTTTTAAGATCAGGGGGAATATATGGAGATTTCATTTTCAGAAAAGTCACAGCAGTTCAAGGCAGGTATCTTTGCTGTTCTGAATGAGAAAAAGATGGAGCTTGCCCGGCAGGGGCGCACGATCTACAACCTTTCAGTCGGAACCCCCGACTTTGAAACGCCGGCCCATATCCGGGAGGCAGTATCGGAAGCGGCGAAGGATCCGGAGAATTTCAAGTATTCTCTCACAGACCGGCCCTTCCTGAAAAAGGCTGTCCGCGATTTTTATTTAAGGCGCTTCGGCGTATCGCTTGAGGATGACGAGGTCATGACCATCTCCGGATCGCAGGAAGGTATGGCGCACATCGCCTGGGCTCTGTGCAATCCCGGCGATATCGCCCTGGTTCCGGATCCCGGCTACCCGATTTTTTCGATCGGTCCGGAACTGTGCGGCGTGAAGACAGTTCCCTACAGTCTTTATGAGGAGGATGGCTATCTTCCCCGCCTGTCCGAAATCCCGGAGGAAACGGCCCGTCAGGCGAAATATATCCTGGTCTCCTACCCGCTCAATCCGGTCTGCGCGGTTGCGGACGATGCCTTCTACAGGGAACTCATCGCCTGGGCAAAAAAATACAACACCGTCGTCATCCATGACAACGCGTATTCCGATATCATTTACGACGGACGCACGGGCGGCTCCTTCCTGGCCTATGAAGGTGCGAAGGAAGTCGGCGTCGAATTTTACTCTCTTTCCAAGTCCTACAACATGACCGGCGCGCGGACGTCCCTGGTTGTGGGCAACCGTGATATCGTCCGTACCTTCTGGAATGTGCGCTCCCAGTTTGACTACGGCATGTTCCTTCCTCTGCAGTATGGAATTGCCGCGGCTCTGGAAGGCCCCCAGGAATCGGTTCACATACAGTGCGCCGATTATGAGAAACGCATGAAGACGCTGTGCGGCGGACTCAGAGAAATCGGCTGGAATGTCCCGGACGCGAAGGGGACCATGTTCGTATGGGCGCCGCTCCCGGAGGGGTACACGAATTCTGCTGAGTTTACCATGGAACTGATGGAGAAATCCGGCATGATCGTCACGCCGGGCTCGGCCTTCGGAAAACTCGGGGAAGGACACGTGCGCATGGCCCTGGTTCTGCCGGCGGAAGAGATGGAAAAGGCCGTCAGGGCAGTCGGGGAGAGCGGTATCCTTCATAAAAAATAAAGATCGGGAATAGCGGCAAAACTGTCCCGGTCATAAAAGGCGGCGCGCCAATGTCTGTATCCGACGGCGCGCCGTTTTTAACTGTTAATGGGTCCTTTATCGGCGCAGCTGCATCCGGGCGAACGGCCGGTTCAGCCGCCCGACTTTTACGGAATCAGGGCTGACACGCGGCACATCACGATCCCCATCACGATCCCGATCGCGATGCCGACCAGAACCTCCGGCAGGGTATGTCCCATCTTCTCCTCCAGCGGCTTGTTGAAAAGAGGCTTGACTCCGTCGCGGATATCCCTCTTTCTCAGGCGGTTCAGGATCTTGGCTTCCGTCCCGGTCTCTTTCCTCACGCCCATGGCGTCGTACATCACCACCATGGCAAGAATCAGGGCGATCGCGAATTCCGAACTTGCAGCGGAATTCTGAAGCAGGCATCCGACCGTAAGTCCTGTCACGGTAGCGGAATGGGTGCTCGGCATTCCGCCGCCGCCCGCCAGTCTCTTTGTATCAAATCCGTACCGGACCGTCTCGTAGATGACCTTGAAGGCCTGGGCGACCAGCCACGCCCCTCCCGCGGACATAAATGCATAATTGTGGAGAAGATCTAAAAAGAATGAGAGTACCGGATTCATGGCGGCGTCCTTTCCTGTCTTGAATATTTATCAATTCCGCCCTGGCGGAATTGCACCCGCCGGAGGCTTCAGCCTTCGCCGCGGGTCCGGCCCCACGACTGCGGGGGATCTGTTGACCTGTGTTCCTCATACGGCTGCAGTCAGGGGAATCTGCGCGGCGAAGTTCTGAATTGAATTCAACAGATTCATTGTATCATAAACAGACTGTCCGGTGATAGCTTCATTACCCGGATTGCATAAAAAACCCCGGACATTTCTGCCCGGGGAAAATGGATCCCACAGCTTAGTCAGCTGCTTTCACAATATTGGATTACTCAATCGAAACGATATGTCTGGTCTCAACCTGCGGCTTGTTTTCCTTCTTCGGAAGATCCAGTTTCAGGATACCGTCCTCGAAGGATGCCTTGATATCGTCTTCTGTCAGGTTCTCGCCCACATAAAAGCTTCTGCGGACATTCCCTGTGTAACGCTCTCTTCTGATATACTTGCCTTCCTCGTTCTTCTCGTCTTTCTCAAGGCCCTTGGAAGCGCTGACGGTCATATAACCGTCTTTCAGCTCGATCTCGATCTCGTCTTTCTTAAATCCCGGAAGGTCGATCGCTACCTTGTAGCTGTCTTCTGTTTCCTTCACGTCGGTCTTCATGACCTCGCCGGCTCTCTTGCCGTAAAGCTGTTTCTCAACGTTCGGCATCTGCGGCCATCCAAAATCGAAAAAGTCATCAAAGAAATCTCTGTTATAAAGTCTCGGTAACAACATAATTTATACCTCCTTAATCATGAGCAGATAAGCGCTGCGTGCGCTGTCTGTAAATTTGCATTTGTAAATATATAAATTGTATTTATCAAGATGAACTTTTTTCATTTCCCTCTTGATGACTCTGTTATATCACTTGTTATTAGCCACGTCAAGTGGCGAGTGCTAATTATTTTGTGAATAATTTGTGAACAAAAAATCCCTTTGACAAACGCTCATGCTCAGAAAACTTCGCCGTGATCCCTGTAATCTGGCCTGAATACACTCAGAAGGCACTCAGAAGAGCCCGGGTACACAGAATTTCGCCGGAATCCGGAGCATCCGGCTGAATATAGTTTGAATACAGGGAGATCGGCGGCGAATATTATTTGTGATTTAGGGTGCGCCTTTAAAATTCACAAATTATTCATTCTTTTTCTCTTTACTATTCCATATTTACAGAATATACTGTAAGTGACGTTTTAGCGAAAAAAAGCAGCAAAATATTTTCAATACCTCCTATTTCTTCCATGCTGCTGTGTATATGTTTCACAGACAGGGAAACTCATACTCCCCGCCGGTCAGCGCCAGCTGGCCGGCACTCCCTTTTCAGGGGCAAAAAAACCCGCCTCCCCTTTCCGGAAATGCTCTGCATCCGAAAAAAGGAAGCGGTTTCTTTTTTATTCTTTTCCGGGTTTCCGCTTCTCGGACTGTTCCGGTTACATTTCCCGGATTTGATCGCGGCTTTATTTCCCCGGTTTTTAATCTTCGGGAGTAAATCTCCTGACTTTACGCCCAGAAAATCCAGATGAAGAGATATCCGACAAAAACCGCGGTAAGCGTAAAGGGAACTCCGATTTTCATGAAGTCGCCGAAGGAAACGCTGAAGCCTTCTTTTTTCAGGAGTCCGGTCGCGGTTATATTGGCGGAGGCCCCGATCGGAGTCAGATTTCCTCCCAGGGTAGCCCCGGTCAGGAGTCCGAAATAGAGAAGGTAAGGCTCCACTCCCAGCGCCCTGGTAATACCCGTGATTACCGGCAGCATGGTTGCCACGTAGGGGATATTGTCGATAAAGGCGGAAAACAGCACGGATCCCCAGACGATGATCGTATAGAGCAGGAACATATTTTTCCCGCCGGCCTTCGCGATCAGCTGCGCCGCCTCATCCACGATTCCCACCTCTGTGATTCCCTGAATCACAAGGAAGAGACAGAACAGCAGGCCCAGCGTCTCATAATCCAGGTTCCGGAAGGCATGCACCGTATTTTTCGTCGAACGGCCCTGCAGATAATCAAGGACAACCGCCGCCAGAGCCAGGCAGCAGCAGATCACGCCGTTGGTGACCTCCGGCTTGTTCGGGATAAAAGATGCGCAGATCAGCAGGACCACCATGAGAATCAGGAGCCAGCTCGGTTTATAGTCTGTAACCTTTGTCCTGCCCTTTGCCTCCACCGGCTGCCGGAAAGAATGGAACAGGATCATCATGACCGGAACCGTGGCAAGCGCGCCGAGCTCGACGGCGAAAAAGATTCCGGGACGGCCCTCCATCCAGAAGAATTCCATAAAATCCATCTTCGCATACGCGCCGAGCATGATCGAGGTCGTATCGCCGACCAGGGTTGCGGCGCCCTGCAGATTGGAAGAAACCGCGATGGACAGAATCATGGGAACCGGCGAAATCTTCAGCTTTTTGCAGACGGCAATTCCGACCGGCGCCACCATGAGGACGGTCGCGACATTGTCGACAAAAGCGGAGATCACTCCGGCGAAAAGCGACATGTAGATAATGACCCACATGACATTTTTGGCCTTATCCAGCAGGAAATCCGCAATCAGGTTCGGCATTTTCGATTCTATGAAGAAATCAACCAGAATCATGGTTCCCGAAATCATCAGAAGAACATTCCAGTTGATCGCTTCGGGCAGTACGGAAACCGGAAGAATTCCCGTAACGAGAAACAGAACTGCCGTGCTGAGTACGATCCAGACTCTGATCCGCATGAACAGGGTCATGAGAACATACATGGCCAGAAACAGTATGATCGCCAGTATCTTCAGTCCCACTTCGCTTACTCCTCCCTAAGCAGCCGCTTTACCCCTGCTGCCTGGCCAGCCTGTCCTGCAGCTGGCTGATCAGTTCGCTGTCAATGATTCCGTCCGCGGGTTCATAGCCGTACATCGTCTGGAAGCGTTCGATCGAACTTGCTGTCTGTCTTCCCGCAATGCCGTCCGGCGTTCCGCAGCGGAAGCCGATGTCATTCAGTAGCTGCTGGACCTGCATCACGGTTGCGGGGTCCACCGCCGCATTGCGCGTCTCCTCCCCGCTGAGCGCGTCCATCTGCCTCACCGCGGACTTCAGATTCGCATATTCCTGGGCCAGGTCCAGGCCGTAGAATTCACACAGCTCCACCAGCGCGTACGCCCTGTTATAGTAGCCCGCCGTATAGAGCTGGTTTGCCTTTTCCGAATCCCCGCTGCTGTTCCAGACCTCTTCCGCCTGAAACTGTTTTCCCAGGCCCAGGCAGTATTCGGAACAGAGATAGAATATGTTCAGGTCATCAAACTGCGCTCCGTCATAGCTGTTAAAAAAGTCTCTCTCCGCTTCCGCGCACTGAAAACGGAAGTTCCACATATCGTCCGCGGACATGGCGGAGACTTCATCCGTACTGTATGTTCTGGCAAGATTCTGGCGGGCGTTGAAGGACTGCGCGAGATCATCCAGAAATGAATTCACGCTCTTCAGCTGGCCGGAAGAACCGAAGGTAACCGTCCCCGTTTCGGAGGATCCGGATGAATCAGCTGCGCCGGACGATAAGGATCCCCCTCCTCCTGAAGCATTGTTGCTGCTCCCGGAAGAAACCGGCTCTATGCCGGCTGCCCGCAGCTGCTCCTCCAGCCTGGCAAGCTGGTCCTTCAGCTCTTTATTCTCCTCTTCCAGATCCAGATATGCCTTTTTTTGCTGGGCGTTCGTCAGATCTTCCCAGTCCAGCGTAACCGCACCGGCTGTACCCCCGCACAGCACGGCCGACGCCAGAAAGGTCACAAAAAACCGCTTCGCTGACATGTTTCTTTCCCCTTACCTATACTCCCCTGTATCTTCGTATCTTCTCCTGCGCGCTTTCCGGCCCTTACCCGGAGGCGCGCACCGACCGATGCTTAACGAATCACCGCATTTCCTCTGTCACGGCTTCCCGGCCGGCTGCATGATTCGCTGCCGACGGTTCTCAGCCAGCCAGAGTGATTCCGCTGCTGCCGGCTCTCAGCCGGGCAGAGTGATGCTGCAGTCAGCTTTCTCAGCCAAGCAGTGCGATTCCGTTGCTGGCCCCGATGCGGTCCGCTCCTGCCGCCAGCAGTTCCTGCGCCTGCTGCGGGGTATGGATCCCGCCGGCTGCTTTCACCTTAAGGCGGTCGCCGACCGTCTTCTTCATCAGTGCGACATCCTCAGCGGTCGCCCCCGCTTTCGAAAATCCTGTAGAAGTCTTTACAAAGGCGGCTCCCGCTTTCTCGGCAAGGAGGCAGGCTTTCACCTTCTCCTCATCGGTCAGCAGGCAGGTCTCGATAATTACTTTCACGATCGCGGGAGCGGCAGCTTCCACGACAGCGCGGATATCCTCCTCGACATAATCGTCTCTGCCTTCCTTCAGGGCGCCCACATTGATCACCATATCGATCTCTCCGGCACCGTCCGCTTTTGCGCACGCGGCTTCATAAGCTTTCGCGGCTGTTGCCATGGCGCCGAGCGGGAAGCCGACCACCACGCAGGTTTCGATCCCCGTTCCCTTCAGCTCGTCCGCGACGAGCTTCGTATAGCATGAATTCACGCAGACGGACGCGAAGCCGTACTGCCTTGCCTCCGCACAGATCCTGCGGATATCGCTTTCCCCGGCCTCCGCCTTGAGCAGAGTATGATCGATCTTTCCAGCTATATTTTCCATATCTTCCACAACTCCTTATACGAGAACGACTTAAATCAATTCACCCTGAACGGCTGGCAGCAGCCATATTCCCTGCAATACCGGAATCCGGCCCGGCAGGGACAGGAGCATTCCGGGTCAGCGCATATTGTCCGGTCCGAAACGGAAGGGCAGCAGTTCTTCCAGCGTGTATGCTTTGTAATCTGTTCCGCCCTTTGTCAGGAATATCGGGAAATCCGAATCGCAGAATTCGGATATCACCTGCCTGCAGACTCCGCAGGGCGGGCAGTACTGCGCGGGTCCCTGCTCCGGGCCTCCCGCAATCGCGATCGCGAGAAAATGCTTCTCTCCCTCGCTGACCGCTTTGGCAAATGCGGTTCTCTCCGCACAGATACCGGGCGTAAACGCAGCGTTCTCGATATTGCAGCCCGTATAGATCCGGCCGCTCTCAGCCAGAAGGGCCGCCCCTACCCGGAAATGAGAGTAAGGGACATAAGCCCGCTCCCGCATCGCAGCCGCTTTATTGCAAAGCTCCTCAATCATGGCTTTTTCCGGCAGTCCGGCGGATGTTCCGGCCGGCACCGTCTCATCATTTTTCCTGTCCGGCATCATTTCCCCTCCTGTGCGTCCTGCTTAATCAGCAGGCGGATGGCTTCCACCGCCGTCCTTATCGCACCTGATGTGTCGTGTACCTGCTCATTTTCAAGGCCGGCTTTCGCCCTCTCCTGATTGGCGATTGTCAGAAGCACCGTGCCTACCCTGACCTTCAGGCAGGAGCCCACGACGAACAGGGCGGCGGACTCCATCTCGGAGGCAAGACAGCCGCACCTGATCCAGGCTTCCCATTTATTCAGCAGTTCGTAGCTCACCGGCTTCACTTCCGGCTCATGCTGTCCGTAGAAAGAGTCTTTGCACTGGACGACGCCCAGATGCGCGGTAAAGCCAAGGCTGGCCGCCGCCTGCCTCATGGCAAGGGCAATATCAAAATCCGCCACCGCGGGATATTCGACCGGCGCATACTCTTTGCTGGTGCCTTCCGCCCGGATGGCTCCGGTGGCGATTACAAGGTCGCCGCCTTTTACTTCCAGCTGCATGCCGCCGCAGGTGCCGACTCTTAAAAATGTATCCGCGCCGCACCTCTTCAGCTCTTCCATGGCGATCGCTGCGCTCGGCCCGCCGATTCCGGTGGAAGTAACCGATACCTTTACGCCGTCCAGGGTTCCTGTGTAAGTCACATATTCGCGGTTGTCCGCGATCAGGACCGGATTGTCAAAATACTGCGCGATCTTTTCACATCTCTTGGGATCTCCGGGAAGAATCACATATCTTCCTACCTCCCCGGGTGCCACCTGAATATGATACAGTTTTCCAGTTCCCTCGGAATAGTCAATCATTTTTCTTCCCCTCTCTTTCCGCCGGGCTTATTTCTCTGGCTCCGTTTTTTCATACGCTCCGTTTTTTCATAAGTCGCCTGACACTGTCTTCCGCCGTCCGGACGGCCTTTGCGTATTATTATAACACCGTTTGTTCTCTTCTGCTTATCTTCTCAGGGATTCCTTATCCTTCCCACTCCAGAATCCGCTTTTTCATGCCTTCTGTATCCAGCACCCCGTACGCAAATCCTTTCCGGACCAGTTCCTCCGGCAGAATATCGTCGTACTTGTCAAAGAGGGGAACCTCTCCGGGATAAAGCAGCTCCATCGGATCAAGGTCCCTGAGCGCTTCCGCCTTCAGAATCCGGACAAATTCACTCTCCGACGCGCTCATTGTAAACTGCATAAAATAAGGCCGCGCGGAATTGAAGCCCTTCAGGCCGAGCGCTCCGGCACATTTCAGACGCAGAAAACGCTCCAGGGCCAGAAAGGCATAACTTCCCAGCCATGGGAGGAGACAGTACATATTACCTCCCAGACAGACGAGCGGTTTCCGGTCAAGATGGGCCAGAATCGCGGCCTGCCGTGCTGTCGCAAGTCTCGCGGAAGCATTTTTCAGCAGGTATGGGTAGCTTTTCTGCTCACTCAGCACCCGCCGCATCCGCTCCAGAATCTTTGTGTGGATATCTCCCGGTTCCTGGCCGAAATAGGCAGGCACTTTGCCTTTCACCATATGGCAGTAAACCTGATGATGGGTCCTGTCCACTTCTTCCACTACCCAGATATGGCCGGCAATCGCAATCTTGTCCCCGACCGGCGGCGGTTTGACTATCGTCCCGATCTCCTGGGATTCACAGCGGACCCGGTACTCTTCATTTTCCTGGAAAACCGCGTAAAACTTGAAGGAGCTGGTAATCCGTTCCCCGCTGAGTCCGACGATCAGGCCCCGGTTCTCGGTCAGCTGGATATGGTCGATGGCGACCAGATGATTCAGTAGAATCCGGTAATCCTCTTTTGAGATTCCTCTGAAATATGCCAGGCTCAATACCCTGGAGGCCAGCTCCGCCGGCGTCATCTCTCCGCCTGAGGCCAGCGTGCTCATGGTCTGGTGATAGAGCAGGCTGTAAGGAAGCCTGTCCTCCCGGGGCGGCTCCACCCAGTGCTCCTCAAGGTACAGCTGGATCAGGGCGATTCCCTGAATCAGTTTCCAGGGGATGGTCTCCGGGAGCAGATCCCTCGCCTCGGCGTGCTCCTCCCGCATGACAAACCACATTTCCTGGGGCTCGCCCCGCCTGCCGGTCCGGCCCATCCTCTGAAGGAAGGAGGAAACGGTAAACGGCGCGTCGATCTGGAAAGCCCGTTCCAGCTTTCCGATGTCAATTCCAAGCTCCAGCGTCGCGGTCGTACAGGTTGTGACGGCGGCGTCCTCCTGTTTCATCGCCTCCTCCGCGGTCTCGCGGAAGGAAACGGACAGATTGCCGTGATGAATCATGAAGCGGTCCGGCTCGTGCGCGGCTTCGCAGTACTGGCGGAGCGTGGAGGTGACAGCCTCGCACTCCTCCCTGGAATTGCTGAATACCAGGCATTTTCTGCCTTTTGTATGTTCAAAGATATAGGCCATCCCCGGATCCGCGCCGTAAGGCGCTCTGTCCGAAGGCGCGCTCACAGTGCTGTCGCCGGAGATCAGACTTTCCTGGCCGTCCGGAAAATCCGATTCCTGAGGGCTTTTTCCTGGCGGGGCTGACGCATCCGGCATCCGGAAATCTCTCCCAGGCGCAGCGGTTTCTTCCGCTGCCTGAAAATCCTTCCCGGGTGCGGCTGCTTCATCCGCTGCCTGAGGCGGAGTCAGGAAAAAATGCTCCATGGAGAGACGCCAGCGCAGTCCTTTTGCCTCAATCCGCGGGATCACGCAGCCCCGCCCCGTTCCGCTTGAGAGAAAACGGCCGGCCGCTTCCGGATCTCCGATGGTTGCCGAGAGACCGATCCTGCGGGGCATTACCTCCGCCATCCTGCTCAGGCGCTCGATCAGGCACAGGGTCTGGCCGCCCCGGTCTCCCCTCAGCAGGGAATGGATCTCGTCGATCACGACAAACCTGAGGTCTCCGAAAAGATTCGGAATCTCCCCATGTTTTCTCAGAAGCAGAGCTTCCAGGGATTCCGGCGTAATCTGCAGAATGCCGGAAGGATGTTTCAGAAGCTTCTTTTTATGGGACGCCGACACGTCGCCGTGCCAGTGCCAGACGGGAATGCCGGCCTCCTCACACAGATCATTCAGACGTCCGAACTGGTCGTTGATCAGCGCCTTCAGCGGCGCGATATAGATACAGCCGACAGAAGCAGGGGGATCCTCATCAAACAGAGTCAGGATCGGAAAAAAGGCGGCTTCCGTCTTGCCGGAAGCCGTGGAAGCCGCCAGCAGTACATTTTCATCCGATTCAAAGATCGCTTCGCCCGCCGCCGCCTGGATCGCCCGAAGGTTCTGCCAGTTGCTGCGGTATATGAAATCCTGAATAAATGGCGCATAACGGCCGAAAACATCCATCTCCAAGTCCTCAGCGTTTTATATGATTTTCACAAGGTAAATTCCGCGAATTCTTCCAGCGCTTCATCGCTCACCGCATCCGATTTCGCGTAGCTGAACGCATCTGATTCCATCAGCTCGTTTACCGAGATGCCGGGATGCTGGTACAGAATGTCCAGAAGCTCGATGAAATCCCGGATTACCTCTCTGGGCGTAATATTGGTATCCGCCCCGATTCTCCCGTACTCAATTCTGAGAAACAGAGCCAGGTCCTCCTGCGTCATGCTCCGCTCATAACCGTAAAGGCCGGCGTGCATATCCGCAAGTTTTTCCGTGAGGACCAGCATTTCCTCAGGGGAAAGCGGATCCAGGCGGATGACCGGCGCCAGCATATCTCTGGCGCCTTCTCTGGAAAAGCGGCCTTCCGTCAGCCGGGAACGGAGCGCTTCGTAGCTGTAAATGCCGCGGCGCGTATCCTCCACGCTCTGCGGCGTCCCGCTCATCAGGATTCCCAGATACTGCGCCTTTCCCTGAAGCGTATCATTGTACATGGTCAGGATTTTTTCATAATTATACTGCCGGGTGATGCTGTTCGGGATCTTGTAAATGTTCACAAGCTCATCGATAAAGATCATGAAGCCCCGGTAACCCGCCTGGCGGAAAAAGCTGGCAAAAAGCTTCAGGTATTCATACCAGTCGTCGTCCGTGATGATCACTGTCACCCCCAGGTCCTGCCGGGCTTCCGTTTTGGTGGAATATTCCCCGCGGAACCATTTCACCACCTTCGCCTTGGTCTCATCATCCCCGTGCAGATATGAACGATAGTAGAGGGATAGGAGACGGGCGAAATCAAAGCCGTGCACCAGTTCGCTGAGAGAATGAATCACCGCAAAAATTTTCCGGTCGACCTCAGCGGCAAAGGAAGCCTCCTGTACGTCCAGTCCGGTCTCCGACGCTGTCTGCGCCTGTACGGAGGAAATCCATCGGTCCAGAACCAGTGTGAGCGCTCCGCCCTCGGGCCGGGTCTTTGTAGAAAGGTTCCGGATCAGTTCCCGGTAAGTCGCAAGTCCCTGACCCCTTGTTCCCTGAAGCCTGCGCTCCGGCGAAAGATCGGCGTCCGCTACGACGAAATCCCGCTCCATCACATAATTCCGTATCGTCTGGAGGAGAAAACTTTTTCCGCTCCCGTAGCGCCCGACGATAAAACGGAAAGACGCGCCTCCTTCGGCGATGATATCCACATCATGGAGCAGTGCGTCAATCTCATGCTTCCTGCCGACCGTCACATAGGGAAGCCCCGTTCTCGGCACGACGCCGCCCTTCAGGGAATTCAGGACGGTCTGCGCAATCCGGCGCGGTACCTTTCTGCGCGCGGCTGCATCGTGATCTGTATAATCTGCCATTTTTGCTCTCCGAAAACAGACCGCTCCGAAAGCGGCTGTTTGATCTCCGCAACAATCCGCTCCGCAAAGCGGCTGTTTATCTCCGTAACAATCCGCTCCGCAAAGCGGCTGTTTTATTTCCGTGACTTCAGAATTCCGCCAATGAGGAATTGATTATTTCTTCCAGCTCTTCCCGGTAATCCGGGATTATCTCAGGACCGCTGTCCCCTTCTTCCAGAACGGAGTCACCGATCTCATCGTAAAATTTCTCATTAATGGAATCGACAAGCACAGACTGCAGCAGTCTCCTGCTCCGCAGATATTCCTCCGGATTTTCCCCGGCCAGGATCATTGTCAGCAGCCTGTACTCTTCCTCTGTCATTCCCATCGGAAAATCCTGCCGGAAGCTCGCGTCCGCTGACTGAGGACGGGGAACAGCTGCAGATGCGGACGCATCCTGCGACAGGTCCGGTTTCACCGGCATCGAACCTGAGATCACAGGCCGCTGAATAACCGGATCTGCCGGCCTTTCTTCTGCGAACTCAGTCTGTGGAGCAGCTGCGCCGGAAAATCTTTCATCCGAAAAATCAGGCCGCAGGGCATTTTCATCCACAGGCTCTGAAGGAGACAATTCCCCCTGCTGTTCAGGCTCTTCCCCATTGTCTCCGATCCCGCGAAGCAGCTGTCCGGCCGTGTAATCCGAATCCGCACGGATTCCGGAAAGCCGGCTGAAATCAACCTGAAGAACCGGTTTCTCCCGTTCATTTTTTCTCGCGAGGAAAAGATCAATCTGCTGCTGAATCACCGGGGCTGTCCCGGGGTCCAGCTGCGCCTCCTTGAGCGGGCGGCCGAAAGCCAGGGCAATACGCAGCCTGCGGTCGGTTTCCCGGATCAGGCTGCCAAAAAAGTGTTTCCCTTCCGAAGGGACATCTGACGGAAAGGAGTCGTAATAACATTTCCCCTTCAGAAAACGGAACTGCCTGGAAGGAGACAGTACATATCGGTGATCGTCAATCCGAGAAGGATCAAAGAGGGCTCCGCGGAAAATCTGGCGCGGCCATTCGCTCCTCTGCCCGAAGATTTTCACAGCCAGTCCGTCATGCCTTTGCGGCGGATCTGCCGCAGCCTCTCCCGTGCCGCGGGCGCCTTCTGACAGGTCTGCTGCAGCCTCTCTGTTGTCACAGTCGCTGACTGACAGATCCGACGCGGTCCTCTGGGTCCTGTTTATGCCGGCTGCCGGATCTGTCTCCATGCTGCTGGGGCTTCGTGCGCTTTCTTTCGAGCTGCCCTGCATCTTCTCTGTATAATAATCCGCCAGGGCTCTGACCACCGCTGCGGTCGCTTCTTCCGTCTCCGCGGGAAACTGCTCTCTTAAGCCGGAGCGGTTCAGATGATAGGCGGAATACATGTCGACAGCCGCAAGGATCTCCTTGTCCGTCGCGGCGAAAGGATCCGCCAGCGCATTCACTGTCCGGGAAGAATAAATCGTATCCCGAAAATATTCCGCGGCGTAGTCCTGGCTCATTTCATAACAGAGGATATAATCCTGAATCCACCAGTGCACATGGGAGGAGGGCCAGGATACCGACCCGGCATAGATCCGGTTGAGCGCTATGATCTGCTTCAGGCCTTCTTCCGGGCTGCCGGGTCCGATCCTGTTAATCAGCTCAAACAGCAGGATATAGGCAAAATCGGAACAGACCGCCGGCCAGTCCTTTTTCTCTTCCACGCCGTCTCTGAGCAGCTGCCGGATCTGTGTTCTCCAGCGAAAATAAGAGCTGAGCTCATAGATGTTCAGCTCCTGGTAAGCCGGGAGATTATGACGCTGCACGGGCCAGCAGGGATCCGGCACTCCCGGCCCGGAGACTTCCTCCTCATAATCCGCCATAAACCTGGCCTGTTCAAGGAAAGCCCTGCTCTTTTTTTCAAAGCTGTACTGGTAAGGAGAAAGCATGCTGTTCAGCTTCCGGATCTTTTCCGCTACAGGCATCCCTCTTCCGGCCTGCTGCGCAGATTTTCCCGGCCGCCCGGCGCCGTACTGTGTACGGGGTTCCGCGGGGCGGAAGCCGGAAAAGAGTTCCTCTTCCGTTATAAAATTCCACGGAGAGCGGCCCAGCTGTCTTGTAGGCGCGCCGGTCTGATCCGTACGGCGCCTGCTGTTCAGAATTCTCCCCTGCCTCCGGTAAGCTCCTCGCTCCTGCCCGGACTCCTGCCGGGAATTCTCCCCGGGCTTCCCGCCGGCCGGACTCTGCCGGCCGGCTCCGGATGAGGAAGGCCGCGGCGGAATCGGCTGGTCTTTATAGATCTTGCCCTCTGACATCTGCCTTCTCCTTCCTCACTCACCGCTTTCTTACCCCAGCGGAATCTCCACAACCTCTGCCATCCGGGTCAGGCACTGCTCGATCTGGCCGGAGATTTCGCTGACAAGGCGGGAGGAGATCTCCTCCGTCTTTTCATTTTCCAGATTCTTATGAAAACTGGCCTTTACCTCCGGCGCCATCTTCTTCATTCTCGAAGCAAACTGCCCTCTCGGAATCAGCTTCCGCAGCGTCTTCGGCAGATTGATGTCCATCATTTTCGCCTCGATATGCTCCTGCCCGATCAGGAGAACAAACAGGGAGACGATCGTTCCCGCCAGGATTCCTTTCAGGCCGCCCGTAATCAGGGCAATCCCGTTTCCGCCGCAGATCAGGCCCACGATAACGGACAGGATCGCATTGATCATCCAGGTGAACTGATCTACCGCGAAGATATCCCTCGCGTCAATCTGGATTTCCAGATCGGAGACGGACAGATATGTCGTCAGGTTCAAAGCCTTATAGGGAATCCCATGGCTCACGCAGATGGGCATCGTATACTCTTCCAGTGCGTAGGCGACAGGTTTAAGCCAGCCTGAAATTACGCCCACAAGCAGTTTCTGGGCTTCCGGCCCTCTCAGGTAATCCTCAATCTCTTCCTTCAGCTTCTCATCGATTTCCGACAGGCGCTCGATCTCTCCGCTCCGCCACCGGTCAAAAATATTGATGACCGCATTTTCCATGAGCGGCTCAACCAGTGCATCCACCACGGCGTCATAGAGCTCGTCCAGATGTTCTTCAACCAGCTGCTCCACCACGGCGGAGTCAATCAGATTGCTCACTTCCCTGCGGAAGGCCCTCATGTCTTCATCAATCCGGCCGCTGTAGGCAAGGCCTTTGGCGACTGAAAATTCCGGATGCGGACCTGTCACCACCACCGAATCCGGATAGGCTTCCTGGCACCAGGTACGGATCGCCGGAAGATTTGACACGCCGCCTGTCAGGAAAAGCAGTTCCGGCATCTTCCCGTCGATCTTCTCCCGGATCTGGTTAAGACTGCCGCAGAATACATCGTGGAAGGAAGCGCCTTTGAGACCGGGTACCGGTCCGTTCAGGAGGCGGTCCGCGATTTCCCTGTTTATTTCGATCGGCAGCCGGATCTGTTTTCCGTCAAACAGAATCTCCACGCTCTTTCTGCAGAGCTGGTTCTCCCAGTATGCCTCGTCCGCAAAATATTTCTCTTTCAGCCTTCTTGCGGCAAATTCACAGTAATTTCTCCAGGCTTCGCTCTTAGAGAAAATCTCCCGGATCTCATCCGCCCGCGGGCTTGCCGCGACTGCACAGTCCAGCAGAAGCTCATCCATGAGCCCTCCGCCGAGCACAACCTCCCCCGCGGTCTTCAGTTCCACCTCGTGGCCGCCCTCGATGTAGGCAAAATCGGTTGTGGAGGACCCCACGTCCACCACAAGGACCGGCCTGGTCATGATATCATAGCCGACCTGTAGGTGCCTGGACTGGCAGGCCGAGATCAGGGCTGCACGGGATTCCGAGACAATCCTGACCGGCGGATAGCCGATCCGCTCAAAAATCTCGCGGTAGCGCTCCCTCTGGACGGCGTTCCAGCCTGCCGGGCAGCCGATATAAAAGCAGCAGTCCTCATTCTGAACCAGATTTCCGGACTGATACAGTTCTCCCAGGACTCCGGCGGCAAAGGTCTGTATATCCTTCTCCGTGTCCGGATCGCTGAGGAACCTGCTCTTGAAACGGATTCGCCGCACAGTCGTGTCCGCGCTGTAGCAGGCGCTCTCCCCGATCAGAAGACCGCCTCCCGCCGCTCTGGCATAAGCTGTGATAAAACTGGGCGCGTCGCACACCGGCACAATGGCCGGCTCGCCTTTTTCTTCCCTGGCAAGTCTGGCCACCGCGCTCTCCGCGTCACCCAGATCAAATCCAAAAAAACGTTCCATCTTTTCTTCCTTTTAGAGAAATGCAGGACAGCGGCCGCTTATACGGAAGCAATTCCTTTTCTCAGCACGGTCCCGTCCATGATCAGGGCCGGCCGGATCGTGAGCGTCTGCCCGCCCGGCAGGAGTTCAAACCAGCCCGCGTGTTCCGGACTGTAGTCGGTTACGTCAATCCCTGTCGTGTGCAGATAATATCGAATATAATCGATCTGTTCCCAGGCGTCGTCAGCGTCTTTTTCAGATCTCAGCTGCCTGTAGACATATTCCAGAAGCTCTGAATAAAACTCAATCTCCGTCCGCTGCGCTGTCTTTGAAGTCCCTGCGGCGGAATCTTCCAGCAGCATCCGGTCCCGCTCCAGCTCAAGGCTGTGGTCCGCCGCGAGGGTTACCGCGGCAAGCACATGATAGGCGTCTTCCGGATCCACCAGAAACTTCCTCTCGACTTCCGCGGAAATACGGTTATCCCGGCCGGAAACTTCTTTCCTGCCGCTCTTCCCGAAAAGGTAAGCTCCCGTTCCAAGCTCGATGCATCCGCCCGCCGTAAGAAGAATGCTGGACAGAGCGGTTCCTCTTCCGAGAAGGATAAAGGCGACGCCTGCCGCCAGAAGCACGATGGGAAATACCGGGAAGCTGCGTTTCTGCTTTCCGGATTCAATCCTTCTCCACTCTTCCACATCGGAAACAGATTCCACGATGGGCAGGGTATTGCGCACAGTGATCAGCATATTCTGGGCAGACTCGCCCATATCCGCTTCCGCCGCGCGGTACATGAGCCGTTCCAGCTCCCTGGACAGAACCTCTTTTGCATGGGTCTCTGACGGATCCGCTTTCAGTTCTGACAGGATATGTTCCCTGTCCTCCTCAAGAAAAGCGGAGAGGCTCGGGTTGGTTTTCTCTGTAGTCATTGAAATGATTCCTTTATATTTACGCGTCCGCGCGGGAGAAGGCGTTGGTCATGGCTTTGGTGGATTCGAAGAGTACATTCCCCAGGGCCCTGACAGTTTCTTCTTTCAGCATATCCGCGATCTCAAGATTCGCTTCCTCCAGGGAATGCCCTTCCTGCAGATAAGCGCGGTCCATCTTCGCGACCAGTTCATGGCTTCTTCTGAACACCAGGTTCTGATAGCGCTCGATATGGATGGCGTTCTTCGCGAAATGCGCGTCGGCCAGCGCCCCGATCAGCCTGCTGCTCCAGTAGAAGCTGTCTGTGGACACGGTATCCTCCGTGAAGGTCAGATAGTCCGGCAGCTCCTCCACATTCGTATAGAACGGGGCGATCGCGTTAAAGACGTTGGAGGCAAATGCAATCCACTGCAGCGCCCTGACCGCCTCAGGCAGATAAGGCCTGATCTGGATAATGGACAGAAAATCCGTACGGTTTACGCCGACCGGACGATAGAGTCCTCCTTTGCCGGATTTGCCGTAGGGGTCATATTCCGTCCCCTGGTAATGGCCGGAAAGCACATATTTCACATCCTCAACCGTCATTTTCCGTTCCGGCCGCATGCTCCACGGAATATCATCGTCATCCGGCCTGTAGTCCGCGTCCGGGCCGTCCCAGCAGAAGGAGCGCGGGTTCAGCCAGCGCTCGATCGCCCACGCGCGGCAGGTGTTATAGGTATGGTCCGAATCATCATGGCTGCCGAAGGCATAGCGCGCGCGAAAAGTCCCGTCCAGCGACAGGTCCAGATAATTATCCTTAATAAATTCCCTGAGATCCGGCGAGCAGAGATGCTCCTTCTGCGCGCCGAAAGCGTCCTCCAGGTCGAATTCGTCGATTCCCTGCTGATTGGGCAATCACAACATACTGATCGTCCGGAACCCTTTTCGCGATCCAGTGATGGCCGCCGATTGTTTCCAGCCACCAGATCTCGTCCGAATCCTGGAAAGCGATTCCGTTCATCTCATAGGTCCCGTACTGCGCAAGGAGCTGTCCGAGCCGGAGCACGCCCTCTCTGGCGGAACGGATATAGGGAAGGACAAGGACTACGATATCTTCCTCCCCGATCCCGCCCGGGATTTCTGCCCCGGACGCGGCGCAGGAATCTTCTTGAAATGAGGCGTCCGAACGGTCGATATCCCCCGTCCGGTCGGAGACAAGGCGCTTTTTTTCAGCCGGAACATAAGTCACCAGCGGGTCCGCTCCCAGCACCCGCGCGTTCGAGGTGATGGTCTCGGTTGCGGTCATCGCAACATTTGCCTCATTTACGCCGGACGCCGCCCAGACGCCCTGCCCGGTCAGCGCGTTCGGTACGCAGGTATAGCGCATCGGATTCTCCGGCAGAGGGATCTCGACATGGGAAAGGACGGAGCGGTATACACGCGGCTGCTCCTGCGGATGGATCACGGAACACTTTTTCGGCATAAGATGATCCGCGCCCGCGTCGTCATTGCGCGCGATGATCGTCGACCCGTCGTAACTTGCCAGTTTTCCTACCAGAATCGTTGTGCACGGCATAATGTAAGTCCCCTCTCGTAATCTTCAGCGCCGGAAGTCTCTCCGCACGGCGTACCTGCACGTGCCTCAGATAAGACAGCCCCGGCTGCCGAATGGTTTTCCTTTTTCCTGTATGGACATAACAGCCCCCCGCAAAAGATGCGGAGGGCAATTCATCAACTCTCAATATTCATCAAAGCTCCGGACCACGTACATGGACTGCCGCTCGGAAGGCCAGACCTGGTCCCCGTTCTCGTCGAGAAGCTGATAGGCATAGATCTTCACAACTTCTCCTCCATGCCGCCCCCAGTTGTCCGACCACCTTGTTCCCGGAAACGCCGGATCCCCGATCAGCCAGTCTTCCGGCAGAAGCGAATCAATAAAGATATAATGGCCGCCGGAATTATATTCCAGGCCCTGGTAATTGGTCACGGTTCCGACCACGCAGACGACGCAGAAATACCCCTTCTCCTCCATAAGACGGCGGATCAGTTCCCTGACGTCCTCATGATTGCTGCAGCGCTCGATTCCCCTCTGCCCGCTGTAATAGTTGCCGTAATTGCCTTCTTCCACAAATACGGCTCTTCCGCCTGTCACTTTCGCGATGGACCTTGGATCAAAATATCCTGTCCCGTCCCGGCACAGGCCCTTCTCCCTGCACTCCAGCGCCAGTTCCCAGGCCGTATCCGTGAGCGGATTCCTCAGTCCCATCCTGCAGAGCATAAAAAAAGTCGCGTAATAGCTGCATCCCATGCTGGAGAGGGCGGAATGACCGTTGACAGATATCTGCCGGTTCTCTGAAAAACTGCTCCCTCTCTGCGTCCATGTGGACAGATCCCCCCGGATCAGCCCGTACTTCGCTGCTTTTCCTGCATTGTAGGCAGACACCGTCTGTGCGGATAACATCAGCACCAGCAGAGCTGCCAGAACAGAGCCTGCGCATTTCAGGCCCTTCCCCCTTCTGCAAATCTGCATCTTTCTCCCCTGTAATTAAAATAATCCGATCCCCTGTTCCTGTCAGCGTTTCCCGATCGCATAGCCGCTCATGCATGCATGGCAGCCGCCCTCAGGATCTGCCCCGCAGAAATATCTGCTATCTTCCGGCCCGCCCTTAACAGGCCGGAAAGATCCGCTGACAGAAACAAGTATATCGGATTTTTACAATCATTTCAATGACTGATTCAGATTGCCCGGATCACAGGCAGATGCTGCAGCACCGGCATGCCCGGATCACAGACAGTCGGGACTGCCTCAGGACACCTTCGTCACCGGCAGCCAGTAATGCGCCTGGTAAATGTCGGTCAGACGTCCTGTGTAAAGCATCTGGTAGTCGGAAGACGCCGTAAGTTCCATATTGCCGATGGTAAGGACGCCGTCCTCCGGCACTGTAACCGGTTTTCCAAGGACATACTGGGACTCAAAATTGCCGTCGTATGTGAAATAGTCGCAGAGAAGCTTGATCTCGTCTCCCGCTTCCATCTCGATGTAGCCTTTTCCTACCACGCCCGTATCCAGGATGCTCTGTGCACCGAGGACCTTATCTTCCCCTGTCTCCTCATTGAACTCCACGATGAGGTTCACGCGCTCGCCTTCCAGCAGCGCCGGGATGTACTTCCTTGTGATCCACAGCCCGTCTTCGTCAGCATCCTCGTCGCTGATCGGATAGACCGCGACAGGCTGTCCCTCAAGCGTCAGCCAGGTGCCGTCCCAGTCGACGATCATGTCGCCGTCATCGTCGAATTCGAACACATTGTCAAGGCCCAGATCCAGATAGCCGTTTCCGTCGTCAATGAAAACTTCCAGTTCCGCGGAAACTACCTGGTCCCAGCGGTCTTCGTCCATCTGCAGAACCTGCACGCCGTCCTTATCGGTAAGCGCCAGGGTCTCGGATCCGACCATGGCCCTGCCGCAGAGCAGCTGCGCGGCCAGGCTGAGCAGGTCCGTGGAGACATAATCGCTCGAGCCGCCCAGGATGGAAGAATAATTCGTTCCGCCGTAGTTCATGCCGTCCGTGGAGGTATAACCGCCGAGAAGCAGGGAGAGCAGGCTGTCCGTCAGTCCGCCGGAAGAGGAGGAGCTGCCGCCGCCCCAGGAGGATGTATTGCCGTTTCCATAGCCGCCCCAGGAGGACGTATTCCCGCCGTTCCCATAGCCGCCCCAGGAAGAAGTATTTCCGTTTCCATAGCCGCCCTGGGAACCGTAGGAAGAACCATAGGAGGATCCGTAAGAAGATCCGGTCAGGAGATTGAGCATGTCCTCCATGGTCATGGACCCGTAGGAATCATAGCTAGATCCGTACACATTGGAATAGCCGCCGTAGGGATCATAGCCGGAACCGGTGGAGGAACCGAAGCTCTGTCCGGATCCCGCGCTGTTCCCTGAACCGTAACCGGAATCATAGGAGCCGCCCGACAGGCCCAGCAGGATATCGAGCAGGCTGCCGGAACCGCTGCCGTAAGCAGCGCCCGAAGACGCCGCGATCTGTCCGGAAGATTCCAGCGTCGCATAGGTCCGGATACTCTCCGACCATTCGTCGTCCATGCCGATATTCTCATAGATCTGAATCATGGAATTCATGGACTTCAGGCTGGAATTCGGGAAATAGATGCTCAGCCCGTAGGCGTCGGTCATATTGTTGACGCGGTTATATTTCACAGCGGAGCGGATCGCCTTAGCCAGCGCCGCGCCTTCGTCCGTTCCGAGACGGTTGCAGAAATCCACAAGGTCGATCTGGTCCAGGTGATTGCTGCGGGCAAATTCACGGCTTCCGTTCCTTGCTGTCGCCACGGACTGGAAATCCTTGCTCTTAAGCTGTTTCGTCAGCCCTTTTCCAAAGCTTGTCAGGCTCCTGAGCACGCTGTTGTCCAGCTCGGACAGGTCAATCAGGGAAAGGGTGGTCTGCGACCTGGAATTCGAGCGGGCCGAAGCCATGGTGAAATCGTCAAGGATCTGCCTGCCAAGTTCCAGGGTATTGGTAGAAGAGTTGTTGTCCAGAAGCTTCAGCCAGTTGGTATAGTACCAGCCGGTGCCCGGCTCGGCTTCCTCGCTGGCGATCATGTAATCCGCATAGGGTTCCACGGCGACCGCGGTCTCCAGAGTCGCCATCAGGCAGGCGTCGAAGCCGATAAAATCAAACTTCAGTCCGCCCTTCTTCAGTGCGGAGGCAATCTCGCCCACATCCATGGAATCGTTCGGATATACCTCATCGTATCCGTATCCGCTGACCGATCCGCCGCCGTGATCCCAGAAGATCAGCATGTAGCGGTCTGCGGGAGCCGTCTTCTTCGCGTACTGGATAAAGTCGGCCAGGGCAGCTTCATTGGTCATCGCCTGGGACTTCATGGTATCGTCCAGCTGAAGACCCCTGCCCGTCAGCTTCCAGCGCTGCAGCTTGCCCGCGGAGATAACGCTGTTTCTCCATCTTCTGCAGCCGCCTGTCTCGATCAGGATATTGACCCTGCTGTTATCGATCTCCGAGTAAAGCATTTCGTTGAGGTCGGAGGTCGCCATGCCGTTCTGGCTCTCCAGGTCCGTTCCGATCATATAGATCATCAGCGTGACAGTGTCCCTGCCCTTGCCTTTCAGTTTCGTATACTTGGCCCGCGCGCCTTTCGCCACGGTATTATTGATCTGCGTGTAGTTCGTATCTGTTCCTTTTGCCCAGACAGTGGAAAATGAAAGCGACAGAACCCCTGTCATAATCAGCATCACAGCTGCTGCGGCCGCGAAAAGGCGGCTGAGGGACATGGAGGCAATACGATCCGCTGCACTGACTTTATTCCGGTTTTTAAGCATCAGTCCTTCTTCTCCTCCTGCTTTTCTTCCTCTGCTTCCTGCTGCATTCCGGAAGCCGCCTGCTCCATTCCGGCCGCTGCGGAAGGGGTTCCTTCCACCTTTTCGCCCTTAATGACTTCGGCGGTTCCTTCGAGGATCGTCTTTTTTCTGCTGTGCGGTCTGTTCATCTTCTCTGTCCTCCCGTTTCTTCAGGGGCGCAGGAATCCTGCGTCTTCATGATATGAGTGGCCACGATACACGTTTCTCCGCATAACAGGCCGTGTATCGTTATTATTCACGGCTCCGCCCCGCCAGACCTCACGCATATTCCACCTGGCAGCTTTGCTGCTTAGTGGAACAGCGTACAGAGTATACCATCCGTGCTGCGCACGTATGCCGCATCTTCAATGCTCCCGTCTGAGGCGGGTGGGGCGGTTCCTGCTTCGCAGGCATTGAGGCTGTGAATAGGAACCTTCAGATACACTTTACCCCGCAAACATTATTCCGTCAAATGCTTCTTCGATATCGACGCCGCCGATCGTGTACGGCCATCCATGGCTCTCATCCAGCCTGCAGCGGACCGCGCTTCCGTCCGCTCTCTTCAGATCCATATAGCTTTCCCCGTCTGTTCTCCAGAAGCTCAGGGTCTCGCCGCTCTTCACGGTAACCTCACCGGTCTCATTTCCGGCAGAACTGTCGTCGCTGTACGCTACGCCCTGCAGTGTGAGATCTCTCTTCAGTGTCAGATTGCGGGTATAATCAAACTCATAATACGGCGTCTGCGGCACGGGCATCCCGTCCGGCCCGGGTACATAATCCCGGTTGCCGAAGCAGGTGCTCAGATACTGGATCACGGAATTGACAGTAAAACGCTCCGGATGGGAAAGCACGCATCTCCACTGCTGATCCTCCGCGTCCGCCGGCCCGCCGGATCTGTCCGCATAGCTTCCTTCGATGCTTCCGGTCTTGTAAGGCGTACCGTAGAGATCATAAACACAGATGCTGCTGTAATCGTTCTCCGACGTGTACATGGCGTACAGATAGTAAGCCCCGTCCGCCGCGTGCACCAGGCTGAAGTCCGCCTCATAATACCAGAGGCCCGGCATGGCGGTCTGATTTCCGTCCTTCTCAATCGTCAGGCCGTTAAATGCGTCATACTCATCCGGATTCTTAATCAGCAGCAGTTTATGCCAGCTTCCGTCGCTCCTCATATAATTCTGGTTGAAGAAATCCGGCATTCCCATCGCCCAGGCTCCGGTCTGCTCCCCGAACTCTCCGGTGAAAATGCTTTCATTTCCCCGGAAAGGAATGAATGCTTCCAGGCTCCCGTCCGCATAGGAGGCAAGGTAATAGGGCGCGAAATAGAAAGTCACCCCGTTCGGATCCAGCGTCCAGTTCCAGTCAGCATAAGTACCGCTTGAAAAATCCTCCGAAAGGCTTTCATCCAGGCTGTGAAAAGACATTCCCGGATAGGTCTTCCGCAGCGTTTCCGCAATCAGCCCCGGAAGGTCATCCGTGTTCCGGAACACTCTGTCCAGAGTAAGCTTTTCTCCGGTCCGGGAGTCAAAATTGTAGCCGAAGTAGCCGTACATCCCGTGCACTCCTCCCTCATAGGAGGCAGTGAACTCAAGAAGGCTCAGCACCTTCTCATCCGCCCTGCGGACATACAGGTCGCTCTGTGCCGTCAGGGGCAGCACCTGCGCCTCATTCTCATATACATCGTCCGCCAGTTCATGCATATGGCTGTTGTATTCCTCCTGACGCGCCTGTTTCTCCCCGGACCATGCCTTCAGCGCGCTGTCAAGCTCCGGATAAACCGCGGCGCTCTCCTGATTCAGGCGGGCCAGTTCGTATTGATTATGGAACAGGTCCTTATACTCCGGGTCGCTGGTACTGTACCAGTCCCACTGGCTATCCAGCAGAACCTGCGGCAGGACATCGCCCTCCGCTCCGAAGGCTGCGCCTCCCAAAATAAACGCGGCCGCCCCTGCAAGCAGTACGGTCCTGATTCCCGATCCAAGTCTCTTTTTCATACCTCTTCTCCTCCTTTGTCTTTCATTTGCGCTTCTGGCTTTTTCGTTTTTTATTCTTCCGGTTTCTTATTCTTCCGAATTCTTTTATTTACTCTGCTTTCTTATTTCCGCCAAATTATTCTGGAAAAAGCTGCATCATTCTTATTTCATTTGCAATGCTCCGTCATCCTCATATATTTTTCACCCGCCGGATTCCAAAGAGCGGCCGAAGCGCATAATCCCTTCCCCCGCACATCGGATTCTCCCGGGCAGATGTTTCACTTTTTAACAAGGTTTCCTTGACCCGTCCTTCTTTTCCAATTATCATTTTTTCAGAAGGATCCTGTCCAGGCGGAATATCACAGTATGGAAACAATACCGTAATAACCCGTTCCGCGATGATCTCAATCAGAAACCACAGAACAGGGAGGACTGCAAAATGGAACACCGTAATCCGCTTCTCAAGCAAAAACGCTGCACAAAGACTTTCATCACTGCCGGTGAGATCATGCTGCGCCTGACTCCGCCAAATTATGAAAAGATCCGCATGGCTTCCGAGTTCGACGCCAGTTACGGCGGAAGCGAAGCAAATATCGCCCTGTCGCTGGCAAATCTGGGGATCGACAGTACCTTTTTCAGTGTGGTCCCCAACAACTCCCTCGGGAAAAGCGCCATCCGCTGGCTCAGGTCCAACGACGTTCACTGCACGCCGGTCATCCTGTCCAGTCCGGAGGAAACCCCGACGCACAGACTGGGAACCTACTACCTTGAAACCGGTTACGGAATCCGCGCCTCCAAAGTTACCTATGACCGGAAGCACAGCGCGATCACGGAGTATGACTTCTCCGGCTATGATCTGAGAGCCCTGCTCTCCGGCTTTGACTGGCTCCACCTGTCCGGAATCACGCCCGCCCTCGGTCCGGGCTGCGCGCAGCTGATCCTGGATATGCTGAAAACCGCCAAAGAACTGGGACTCACTGTCAGTTTTGACGGGAATTTCCGTTCCAGACTCTGGACCTGGGAACAGGCCCGCGACTATTGTACACAGTGTCTTCCCTACGTGGACGTCCTGTTCGGGATCGAGCCATATCACCTGTATAAAGATGAGACGGATCCATCCGCCGGCGACTGGAAAGACGGCCTTCCCATGCAGCCGGATTACGAACAGCAGGATGAAGTCTTCCAGCATTTCGCGGAACGCTATCCCAATCTGAAATGCATCGCGCGCCATGTGCGCTACGCTTATTCGGGCAGTGAAAACTCCCTCAAGGCTTTCATGTGGTACAGGGATCATACCTTCGAAAGCAGGCTTTTCACCTTCAACATCCTCGACCGGGTCGGCGGCGGCGACGCTTTCGCCTCCGGACTGATCTACGCGATGATGAACGAATTCAAACCGATGGATATGATCAATTTTGCCGTGGCCTCCAGCGCGATCAAGCATACGATCCACGGAGACGCCAACATAACGGATGACGCGCAGTCCATCATAGATCTCATGGATATGAGCTATGACATCCGGCGCTGAGCGTTTTCTGAGTCAGGCCGCTTTCTGCGCTGAACTTTTTCCGACGCCGGGCCGGCTCCTGTACCGAGCCGTTTTCTCTTTTTAACGTTACATAAGCTTAAGCTGCAATCATGATACCATAGATCCGATTTTGATTTCTTAAGCTTTCTTAAGGATTTTCCGAAAATTCAGGAAGGGCTGTGTTCAGACAAAAAGAGTGGGGAAACCGCATCGCAGGACGCGGCATCCCCACTCTTTTTTACAGCATATTGAATTTCAGTCCCGGTCGGCACCCGAAAAATGAATCTCGGTTCTGACCGTCGCCCGGAGGCTCCGTTTCAGTTCCTGACAGCGCCGGAAAGACCGAATTCCTCCGGATAGAATTCCGGACAGACATTCTCCTTGATCGCGATCACGGAAGCGGCCAGTCTCGTCCCGATCTGGCTTGCCTCCTCCAGGTTCTTGCCATAGGTAAGACCGATCGCGCAGCCGGCGAAAAACGCGTCCCCCGCCCCTGTCGTATCGATGACGTCGACCTTCAGTCCCGGGCAGTAACCGTGCTCTCCGTCCAGGCCGGCGAAGACCGCCCCGTCCTGTCCCATGGTTACGACCATGCGCGGAATATCGGCGCTCTCGATCTTCTCCCTTATAATAGCTGCAAGTTTGTCCGGTGCAATCCCTTCATAATTTTCCGAAAACAGCAGGCCGGCCTCCTGCTTATTGCAGACGATGCAGCCGGTCCGGCTCAGCAGTCCCCGGCGTTCCATGGCGATCGACATATTCGAGACCACCGCGTAGACCTGTTTTCCATACTTCTCAGCAAGGTCGAAGATCGGTTCCAGCACCTCCATCTCCATATCGATCTCAACGGCGATACTGTCCGCGTTTCTCACAATCTCATCGCCCTGTTCCCGGAAGATATTCACGATCTCCTTCAGATCCGGCCTCTTGGAAATAGAAGCCGTCACATCCCCGTGGTTGTCAAAAATAGCCAGCCAGGTGCCCAGCCCGTCCTCCGTTTTGCGGATATAATCCGTGTTCACATGATGCGCCTGCAGGCGGCTCAGCACATCGGCGGAGATTCCGCTGTGATCCAGGACGCTGACATAGGTCGGCTTCAGCTGGATATTCGCGATGTCCTCCGCCACATTCCGGCTCACTCCGCCGTGAACCTGAAGGACCCTTCCGACATTCCTCCCGCCGGGAATATACTGCGCGAGCGGGTAACCCTTGATGTCAACAAATGCAGCTCCAACTACCACAATTCCCATTTCGTAAGCCCCTTCCGATGTTTACACGCAAATGTGGTTTTTCCAGGCTGAAGTCCGACGGCCGAAGCTGCCGTGCGCCCGGGCGCAGTTTTGCCGGGGCAGAATGGATTGCAGTCACAGCCGTTTCAGAAATTATCAGGGTCAGACCTCCGCGTTCGCGGCTGTCTCCAGCGCGATCTCCATCATCTCATGGAAGCTGTCCTGTCTCTCCTGGGCGTTCAGCCCTTCACCTGTCACGATAGAATCCGAGATGGTAAGAATCGAGAGCGCCTTCTTTCCGCAGTTCATGGCGGTCAGGTAGGCGGCCGCCGTCTCCATCTCCACGCACAGATGACCGCTCCTGCGGGCCTTCTCATTGATCTCTTTGTCCGGATTGTAGAAGAAATCAGAAGAGAATACCTGGCCGAGGTCCGCGCGCACGCCCAGCTTCCTTGCGGCATTAACCGCAAGCTCGAGCAGATCAAAGCTTGCCGTTGGCGCCATCATGCCCTGAAGCGGATAAACAGCGGGCATGGAAGAGTTGGTCGACGCGGACATGGCGATCACGACGTCCCTGATATGTACGCTTTCCTGAAGGGCTCCGGCGGATCCGACGCGGATGATCGCCTCCACCCCGAAGAAGGTGTAAAGCTCATAGGCATACAGGGTGAAGGAGGGCATTCCCATACCGGAACCCATGACAGAGACTTCTTTTCCCTTATATGTGCCGGTATAGCCGTACATATTCCGTACATCGTTGAAGAGGACCGGATTCTCCAGATAATGCTCCGCGATATACTTCGCGCGCAGCGGATCTCCCGGCATCAGGACGACTTTCGCGACATGGGTACCTTCCTTGAGCTGGATGCAGGAAGACGGTGATTCTTTCATCATAATTATATTTCCTCACTTTCAGAAATGGCAGCTGCCCAGTCGCCCGGGCAGCTGTAAAAAAGCTCTGTTCCGCCGTCCGAAACGGCGCCGGACAGCCGGGATAAAGCTCCCGGCCTGCCGCAGAGCAAAAACGGATCAGATATGAAGCAGGTCACTGTAAGCCTTGAGGGCGCCGTCCGTCTGATGGGCAAGGACTTTCTTCGCAAGCACTTTCCCGAGCTGGACGCCTTCCTGGTCGAAGCTGTTGATGTTCCATACGAAGCCCTGGAACATGACCTTGTTTTCGAAATGGGCAAGCAGGGCGCCGACTGCTTCCGGCGTGAGCTGGTCACCGGCGATAATGCTGGAGGGTCTTCCGCCCTCGAAATTCTTGTTCGGATTCTCATCCTTCTTTCCGCAGGCGAAAGCCATGATCTGGGCAGCCACATTTGCACAGAGTTTCTGCTGGCTGGTGCTGTCCTGGATCACCACGTCCGTCTCAAGCTGGCTCTTGCGGAAGCCGATAAACTGGATCGGGACAATGTCCGTGCCCTGATGCAGGAGCTGATAGAAGGAATGCTGGCCGTTGGTTCCCGGCTCGCCGAAGATCACCGGTCCGGTCTTATAGGAGATCGGTTCCGCGAAGCGGTTTACGCTCTTTCCGTTCGATTCCATATCCAGCTGCTGGAGATGTGCCGGGAAGCGGCTCAGCGCCTGTGAATAGGGGAGAACCGCCGTGCTCTGGTAGCCCAGGAAATTGCGCTCGTATACGCCGATCAGGGCATCCAGCATGGCAGGATTCTTCATAAGATCCTTATTTGCGGCATTGCGGTCTTCCGCTGCCGCGCCTTCCAGGAAGCGTGCGAATACATCCGGTCCGAAGGCCAGGGAGAGAACCGCGCCGCCGACTGCCGACGAGGAGGAATAACGCCCGCCGATATAGTCGTCCATGAAGAAAGCTGCCAGATATCCGCTGTTCTTCGCAAGCGGGGAAGTCTCGCTGGTGACCGCGATCATATGTCTGGACGCGTCAAGACCTGCCGCCTCGAGGGCGTTCTTCACGAAGGATTCATTGGTCAGCGTTTCCAGCGTGGTGCCGGACTTCGAAACCAGAACGAAGACGGAATGGGCTACGTCCACGGAATTCAGAACCGCCGCCGCGTCATCCGGATCGACGTTGCTGATGAATTTCGCTTCCATCTTCAGGCTGCCGTTCTTTCTCGCCCAGTTCTCCAGGGCAATGTAGATGGCGCGGGGCCCCAGGTCGCTTCCGCCGATCCCGATCTGAACGACAGTGGTGAATTTCTCGCCGGCTTCATTAACGATCTCACCCGCGTGCACTTTCGCTGCAAACTCCGCGATCCGCTTCTGCTGCTCCGCATAAAAGGCTCTCTTGTCAACGCCGTCGGCGACGACCGCATCCCCGAGCTGGCCGCGGCACAGCTGGTGCAGAACCAGTCTCTTTTCTCCCGTGTTGATCACTTCGCCGTTGTACAGGGCGGCAAATTTCTCTGAAAGCTGTGCTTCCTCCGCGAGCTCTCCGAGGGCCGCGAGCACCTCGCCGTCCACCTGCTTGGCCGCGTAATTGTAGACGAGGCCGCTGGACATCGGCATGCAGTATTCCGCCACCCGCGCGGCACCCTCTTCCCCTGCCATCACCTCTGTCAGGTCCACTTTCTTTGTCATGGAAGAAAGTTTTTTATAAGACTCCAGCTTATCAAAATCAACCCATGCTACCATCGCTATCTCCTTATTCATATTGTGAAATGGTTGCCATAGCAAAAAATAAAATCTCTTTTATTATATCGCATCCCTGCCGGGATATGGAAGCCGGAGCGGAAAAAACTCATGTTCCGTACCTCCTTTTCCGAAAACTCTGCCTGATGATGCATCACAGCCTTTACCGGCCGTATCTGGCGATTTCCTGATCGCACCACCGGTCAAATTCCGGATCCTCCACCTGGTCCTCCGGATGCTCCGCCATATAGCGCGCCGCCCGGCTCAGCCCCTTCGACATAGAAATTACGCAGTGAAACCCCGGGACAAAGGACTTGATCTTTGTATTGTCAAAGATAACGGAATTTGCCTTGTCTCCCAAAAGCTGTCCCCCGAGATCCCAGCCCGGATCATCCGCAGCCAGAATTTCCGAAGGAATATGGACGATCCGGACTTCCCGGCCCATGGCTTTCGCGATTGTCTCGTAGATCTGATTCCAGCTCATCACTTCATCGGTCGTGATGTGGAACGCTTCCCCGATCGCGTCCTTATTCCCGATCAGGCCGGTAAAGCCCACGGCAAAATCAGAAGAAAACGTCGTCGTCCAGAGGGACGTGCCGTCACCTGGAAGAATCACCGGTTTCCCGTCCAGAATTCTCTTCACGACCTGCCAGGGACCATTTTTCCCGTGGAAGGCCGTCGGAAGGCGCTTCTCGTTAAAGGTATGGCTCGGCCGCACGACGGTCACCGGGAAACCTTCTTCTTTGTATGCCCTGAAATAGATTTCCTCCGAAACGGCCTTATTTCTGGAATACTGCCAGTAAGGATTGACAAGCGGTGTCTCCTCGGTAATCGGATAAGAGCGGACCGGTTTTTCATAGGCGGAAGCGCTGCTGATATAGATAAACTGTTCCGTCTTTCCGCTGAACAGACGGATGTCCCGCAGGGCATCCTCCGCCACAAATCCGGTAAACTCGCAGACGCAGTCAAACTGTTCCCCCTCCAGGAGGGCTTTCACCTCGTCCTCCCTGTGAATGTCGGCCTTCAGGAGCCGCACCCCATCCGGAGCGGGTTTGTTCCCCCGGTTCAGCAGAACCACCTCATCCCCGCGGGCAAGCAGAGATTCCACAACGGCGGAACTGATCGTTCCCGTACCGCCTATCAGCATAACCTTCATAAAACTACCCTCCATATTCTGCTGAAAAATGCCTTGTTTCTGTTCAGGCTCCTGTCTTCGGCGGCAAGCAGCCCGTAAGAGCGGCCGGTATCTGCCGGACTGTAAGCCCTGAAAGCGGCAGATGTCCCCGTCACAGCTTCAGCTCCGTTTCCCGAGCTGATAGCAGGCAACGGCACTTGCCGCGGCCACATTGAGAGAATCCACCCCGTGCGCCATGGCAATGCGGACCGTATAATCACACCCGGCAATCGTCCGTTCCCTGAGTCCGTCCCCTTCCGTTCCCATGATAACCGCAAGTTTCCGTTCCGCGTTCAGCGCCGGGTCATCCAGCGCCGCCGCATCCTCCCTGAGCGCCATGGCGACTGTCTTAAAGCCATGGCTGTGCAGCAGGTCCATCCCCTTTTCGGGCCATCCGCAGTCTATTCCGAAAAAAGTCCACGGAATCTGAAACACCGTTCCCATGCTGACCCGGATACACCTTCTGTAGAGCGGATCGCTGCAGCCTTCCGTGAGAAGAACCGCGTCCATGCCCAGAGCCGCCGCGCTCCGGAAGATGGCCCCGACATTCGTTGGATTCACGACTTCCTCCAGTACCAGGATCCGTTCCGCGTCCGCGCAGATTACTCCCGCATCCGGCAGGGGCCGGCGCCGCATGGCGCAGAGCATGCCCCTGGTCAGGCGGTAACCCGTGATTCCGGAAAGAACCTCCATATCCGATACATAGACCGGAAGCAGTTCATCCGGGGCCGCCCCGGGCTGCCGCATCTGTCCGGACAGTTCATCAAGAAGCGGGAGCTGGCTCTCCTCCAGCAGGAAGGACAGCGGTCTGTAGCCTGCTTCCAGCGCTCTTCCGATCACCACCGGGCTCTCCGCGATAAAGATTCCCGGTTCCGGTTCGAACAGATGAGAAAGCTGCGGCTCCCGAAGGCGCGCGTAGCAGTCCAGCTTCGGCAAAGTCAGGTCTGTAATGCGCTCGGTCTGCAGCTTCATCCTCTGTTTCTCCTCCGGAAAATCATTTCTCTTTCCCTGCAAGTATACCACACAACCATTCCCTTAAGAAGCGCCGCAAAAAACAAAAGTCGAAACTGTCTGAAAGATTCTCCAATTGATTCAAAGTTCAGTTGTCAACCTTCTTTTGGATAAAAAAAAGGATTCCTGACGGATTTTGCAATATTCACAAAACAGCTGTTCCGCTCTTTGAACAGCCCGGATTTATCTTTTTCCATCCTGAAATTGTGGATAATGTGGATAAATTCGTGTATAAGTCAACAAAATGGCTCTTTCGGAAAATGAAATATGTGGAAAAAAAGAGTGGATAAAAGTCAGCCGCTTTCCACACCCGGATCCTTTACAGGCCCCTGAAAATGCTTTCTTTGTGCAAATTACCCTTTTCGACCGTCTGTTCGTACGAAATTTGATTTTCCGGTTCACACAATTTTTTCTATTGTCAGACTTTTGCGCCGATCAGCTGCCTGGCAGATCAAAAGAAAGGCCGTACCGGTTCTGCCGGTACGGCCTGGATCATTGCTGATGTTCCGTTTTCTCAGTTTTCCCGCTTTACAAAGAGCCATTCTGTATCCTGACGGATCAGACCAGTCTCCTTGCCGCGCAGGGTGTGCGGTAACTCATGTTGGAGATGACGATGCCGACTCTGGAGTTGCTCGCATGGCAGACCTGATCGTTGCCGATATAGATCGTGACATGTCCGATACCTCCGCCGTTTGAATAGAAGAGCAGGTCGCCCGGCTGGAGCTCGCTCATGGAAACCGGCGTGCCATATCCGCTCTGGGAAGCGGCGTTATGCGGAAGGTTGATTCCGAAGTGCGCGAAGACTGCCATGACAAATCCGGAGCAGTCCGCGCCGCCTGTAAGGCTGGATCCGCCGTAAACATAAGGATTGCCGACAAACTGTGTGGCGTACTGTGCGATCTGGCTTCCTGTCGCTCCGGAAGACTGGGTCGCTGTCTCAGTGCTCTGCGTGCCACTGTCATCCACAACCGCAGCGCTTTCTCCGGAAACCGCGGTTCCGTTTGCCACTGCCTCATCATAGGCGTTGACAGCTTTCAGGTATGCATTGTATGCTTCCACTGCGGCTGCAGCTGTAGTCTGCGCCTCTTCTTCGTTTGCAGGATGCATGGCCGCGTCTTCTGCCGCCAGATAAGCCTGGTACAGAGCGTCCACCTGGGATTCGGATACAGCTGAGCCGGAAGAGGTACCTGTACCGGTTCCTGCCGCAGCTGCGGCGTCCGCCGCGTTGATTGCATTAAGATAGGCATTGTATGCTGCAACCGCCGCAGCTGCCGTCGACTGCGCTTCTTCTTCGCTGGTCGGATGCATGGCCGCGTCCTGAGCGGCAACATATGCCTGATACAGTTCATCCACGCTGGCGGAAGACGCCGCGGAGGATGTTGAAGAACTGCTGCCGGTAGAAGAGGAGACCGGAGTGCCGTTCGCAGCTGCCACATAAGCATTGTAAGCCGCGACCGCCGCGTCTGCAGTTGCCTGCGCCTCCGCTTCACTGGTCGGATGCATGGCTGCTTCCTGGGCATCCAGGTAAGCCTGGTAAAGCGCGTCTACGCTAGAGGAGGACGTCGCTCCGGTATCTGTATAGGAAGCAGCGGCTCCGCTTCCCGCCGCATTGGAGTTCGGGCTGGAAGAAAGATACTGTCCCGCAACATAGCCTTCCACGCCATTTGCGTAGATCAGGGCCCATCCGTATTCGTCGACGGACTCGACGTAAACTTCGTCATTGTTATAGAGGGTTCCGACGACCTGGCTGTCCGGACCCGCCGCAGAGCGGATATTAACCGCGTCTGAGCAGTTCGCATAACCCATAGATCCTGCCGGGACCGCATACGCCGCCGTACTCACAGCTGCTGCCAGAAGTCCGAATGTCAGGCTGAAAACAGTGTATTTTGCCAGATTTTTTCTCATCTTGTATTCTCCTCCGGAAAGCCGTCCGGCGGCTTTCTCATTCTTACATCCCGGTTCTTTTAAGACACCGGATGCTGTCTGAACCAAAATCAGAACGGCATGAAAGATTTCATTTCTGATAATTATATTACAGAATTGTTACATACCAACTGGGTTCATGATAACAAACCGAAACATTTATGTCAAGCCTTTGAAAGATTATATGAAGCAAATAATTAAAAACTTATTAACATAATTGATATAATAATGTAGATAAGTCAAACTTGTTCAATTGACATAGAACAAGGGATTTGATACAATCAGACTGTGACTGCAGGTTCCATATGGCAGTCACATTTTTACAATGTATGCAAAGAGTTCACATAAGCGAACCTGAGCTGCTTTATGAAAGGAGAATTGATATGGCAAAATGGGTATGCAACGTTTGCGGTTATGTCTTTGAGGGCGAGAATCCGCCGGAGAAATGTCCTGTATGTAAGGCTCCCGCTTCCAAGTTCACAAAGCAGGCTGACGAGCTTGTATGGGCTGCGGAGCACGTAGTCGGAGTCGCTTCCGATGCTCCGGAAGATATTAAGGCAGACCTGAGAGCGAATTTTGAAGGGGAGTGCTCCGAAGTAGGCATGTATCTGGCTATGTCCCGCCAGGCTTACAGAGAAGGCTATCCGGAAGTAGGAGAATATTACAAGACCGCGGCTTTTGAAGAAGCAGAGCATGCCGCCAAGTTTGCCGAACTTCTCGGTGAAGTAGTATATGCGGATACGAAGAAGAACCTTCAGGTTCGTGTAGAAGCCGAGAACGGCGCAACCATGGGCAAGACCGATCTTGCAAAGAGAGCAAAAGCCCTCAACCTCGACGCGATCCATGACACAGTCCATGAGATGGCCCGCGACGAGGCAAGGCACGGCAAGGCGTTCAAGGGCCTGCTTGACAGATACTTTGGCTGAGGCATGAGCATTTGCTGAGAACGAGCCAATGGCGATGTTCGAAGCTTACGTGCGAGCCCTGCAGCGCACTTAGTGAAAACAAGGCACAGCCGCAGTTTGAGCTTAGTAAGCTGCGGATGCGCTGACGCGCCTCAAAGCGGCATAATTCCAACAGAATAAGGGATTATAAGAGGGAGTGGCAAGGAACGGCTGCTCCTTCTTTTTATTTGTTCTATCTTTCATTCGTGGTGTACCTGAGTGTTCATCTGTCATATCTATTCTTTTCTTGAAAAGTGTCTGCTTTTCTGTGTTTGAAAAGACTTCTGAAATGGTATGTTCGAAAATAGTACCATCCTGCTGGTTCAGTATAGCTCTGGAACATCTTTGAAAGGATCTTTCTACATCAGAGGAGAACCATGGCTGTCAAACTAAACTCAATTAAATGCCATATTTTCAAGGCAAAGCAATATATACTGCTGCAAGCGCATCCTTGAAAAGGAAGACTATACTTTGCTATTATTGAAATTGAATAATATAATTGTATTATTATGCATAATTGTATTGTTGTTTTGAAAGGAGCGGGTGTAAAGTATGAAAAAATCAATTGCTTTATTATTAACTTTAATGCTTCTGTTTCTTTGTTGTTCAACAGTTTTGGGAGATACAGACGATATACCTGCCCAACAGGATATAAAAGTTATTGTGGATGGAGAAGAAATTTCTTTAAAGGACAACAATGGTAATCCTGTTGGAGCACTCATCCTGGATGGTGTTGTTTACATTCCTGTTGCTTTTATATCAGAAGATATAGGATACAATGTAAACTGGGATGAAATTACAAATACTTTATCACTGGACAGAATTTCCGATACAGCAAAACTATCGAAAGAATTAAAGGAGAACGCCTGGAATCTGACTGACGAAACATATTATTCTTATGAAGGAGCATATGTAAGCAAGCAGAACGAGTATTATATTTATAATGAGTATTTTGAGGGTATCACGGATGACGGATATGTCAGCTTCTGCCTGGATGGAGGTTATAAAGGGCCTCATTATGAGAATCATGAAATCTCTTTCGCATCATTTGAACTTGAATGTTCATGCCCGGAGCAATCCTATGCACCCGGTGAAACAGCAAAGGTAACGCTGCGCTGTGAAACCGGCAACGAATTTGGGGAGAGACACGATACTGCACGTGTTTATTTCAGTAAAGGCAATGGCAATGACACAGGTGACCGGTTCTTTGGATGGAGCGACGGATACTTTGCCGACAAAGACGGCGAAGACTGGACTCACAAATGGAACGCTTCCACCGAATTATTCGGAAATTTCCCGAATAGTCCGCAGGACGGGGATCAGATAGCGATCGTATTCGATGTGGCTACAGGGTATGACTCATATGGCTCCGAATATGAGAATGATTATGGCGGCCATATGTTTTACGAATGGATCTATACTTATAAGGCAGCAAAGTGAAATTCTGTCGACAATGCGGATCAGCTGACAGAATTCCCGACAGAATACTGGTATGCGCTGGCAGATTACGTCACGGTCTGCGCTGAAGACGGCATTTGCTTTACTCTCAAAATGGTCAGGAAGCCAAAGCCTGAGACTCGTATATAAAATGAGCTCCCGATCATCGGTTCATTTACACCGGTGGCCGGGAGTTGTTTTAGCTTACTTTATCTGTATCCATCCAGTTGATCAGCAGTTAGCAGTCTATGTGACTCTACTAATAATGAATGAAAAAACAGGTAATGTCCAGAGTGATCCTGTAGATATTTCTCCATAGCTTATTCGCCGCCTTTAGGAAGCGACCATTACTTTCGGGATTTTCCGTGACAGAAAAACCAGGCAGCACCATTGCCGCCTGGCGATCGAAATTTCTGTTCCAATTGCCCAATGTAAGCTGCATTCGCATAACCGGTAACGCCGAAATCGGGGGAATGGACCCGAACATAAGCAGCCTGGACACCATTCATCTGCAGTACATTTTTACCAGTTCCATCAGTTTTCCTTTTATATAAAATCGCTTCGCCCATCCGGGAACGCCCTGCTCTGTCATAACCCGCAATACCGCCGTGTGGATGACTGCAGGGTCCAGTGTTTTCTTTACCGCATTAAGGTCAAAACCAATCTCTTCTTCGTGTGCCTCGTAATCCTTCAGCAAGTCTCGCATCTGCTTGCTGTGTTTCAGTTCCTCTTCTGATCTCTTAAGCTCTCCCTTTATAATGTCCACGATTTCAGGATCCTTGAAATCTTCTCTGAGTGTTTCCATGACAAAATCTGAAAATTCCTTGTCCTTAAAGTATTTATAGCTTTCTTCGAAAGCACCTGATGTTTCAGCAATGTCATAATACGCGCGAACATCGGTCGGTGGATCTTTGACCATCTTCTTGAGCTGAATCATGGCCCCTTCTCTATTTCCACAATGATTTTCCATTCTGCGCTTATACTCTTCACGGTATTGGTTCAGGCTCAGGTGATTTGCTCCGCCTGCATAATCCGGATCATCCCTCTGGATGCCATCATCTTCCCAGCCGCATACAGGGCAGATTTCAAAGTTGTCGTCTTCAATGAAAGTATATTTTCCGCACACGGGGCAAATCTGACCTTTAACCGTTATCCACTCCTGGGCAGCTGCGCTTTCGTCACTCTGAAGAAGCTGGATCATGCGGTCAATCACTTTCCTGATCTCACCATTCTTCGACCGTCTTTCGAAAGCTCCACAGGCCACCTTGTCTTCCCTCGTTAAGAATGTTAGAACAGCTGCCACTTCATTATAATTTCCGGTTTCCAGATATTCAGAAATGGCGATGTCGAAAATAGATGGTCCTCCAACCTTCCACTTATCCGTCGCATCCCTCAGGATCTCGTCGTAATTCACCTTGAGGTCGCCGATTTTCTCAAGAGTATCGAAAACATCTTCCATATCCGGAGTCTTACCCAATGCTTTCAGTTCATTAATCTTATCTTCGTTCCTCATTGCTGATCACCTCCATATATGCAGTGTACCAGTAATATATGCAAAAAAGGTCGCTCAGAAGACGACCATAATAGACAGGACAGTTTATCTCCAGAGATTTCTTCCTGTGACGGATAAGGCGTAAATTTCACCACTTGAAAATTCCTCTGTCTGTTCTCCCTAATAATAAAGAGGGTTTCTAATAGATAGAAACCCTCTCGTATTATCTATTTTCGTGTTCTGGCTTCCGAACTGTTCGGAACCCTCTTGCTGGCTGTTACCGGAGATCCTCAGCCAACTCATCCTGCTTTGTATCCTTTAGAATACCCATCCATGTTTAATAATGAACACATGAGCGCTTCCAGGTACATTTCATTTTCATATTCGTATGTTGCCTCAAGAACGCCATTCACGTATACTTTGAGCCAGCCGCTGCCGTCGGGATTAGGCACCGATTCAAATGTACGCGCACCGCCCGTAACCTTTTCCATCTCATCAACACTCAGCTGTTTCTTTTTTACTGACATTTTATTTTCTCCCTTAGTTTATCTGATCTTTTCGTAATTTCTTGAATTGATTACAGCGTCTGTTTGGTCGTTGCTTCCTGTTGTAATCATATACGGCCTGTGTAAGGAGAATCCATGCAGAAGAAACATTATTGCTGTCTCCACGTAAACACCGTTCAGAGAACCACCTGCTGCAAAGATGATTTTTCCAAAGAGAGTCCTGTTCCGTTATCAATCTGAAAAACACCAGCATCCTTTTTGGCCCATAACGTACAGGCACTGCGATAAGCGGTATATCTTACAGAACGATTTCCTGATCACAAATAGCAGTGCCTCTGTCCTCCTGCGAGGACAGAGGCATTTTTTCATCTCATTTTCATTGCGTCAATAAAGCGGACGCATCAAATGCGGACTTTCTTCTGTCAGCAAAGCCCGATTTCCCGGAAGCTTTCTCCGTAAGGATCCGTGCACAGGCCTTTTTCCGTGATCATGCCGGTGATCAGGGAGTGGTCGGTCACGTCGAAGGCCGGGTTGAACACTTCGATGCCCTCCGGCGCCATCCGCTCCTTATACCACATCTGCGTTACTTCATCCGGCTCCCTCATCTCGATGGGAATCTGCTCCCCCGTCGCTGTCTTAAGGTCGATCGTCGAACTCGGCGCGCACACGTAGAAAGGAATCCCGTAATGTCTGGCAAGGATCGCAAGGCCGCTTGTTCCGATCTTGTTGGCGGCGTCCCCGTTCGCGGCAACGCGGTCGCAGCCTACGAAAATGATATCGATCTTTCCCGATTTCATCAGCTGGGACGCCATATTGTCACACTGCAGGGTCGTCGTGATGCCCGCGGAATGCAGCTCAAAGCTCGTCAGCCTCGCGCCCTGCAGCAGGGGTCTTGTCTCATCGCAGTAAACATGCATGTCCGTTCCGGCCCAGCCCTGTTCCAGAGCGGTGTACATGGGCGCCGTAGCGGTCCCGTACTTTGCGGTCGCCAGGGTTCCCGCGTTGCAGTGGGTCATGATGCCCACCGGCTTCCCGTCTTTCTTCAGTTTCTTCAAAAGGCCGAAGCCGATCTCTCCGATATTCCGGCTGATCGCGACATCTTCTTCCCGGATCGCTTCCGCCTCCGCATACAGAAGTTCCTTAACCTTCGCCACCCCTTTCTCACGGTTCGAAAGGGCGGTCTCATCCATTCTGTTCAGCGCCCAGAAAAGATTGACTGCCGTCGGCCTGGAAGAAGCGAGATATTCCTTCAGGGCTTTGAAGCGTTCATAAAATGTGTCAAAAGACGTCTCTTCAAACTGCTCGCTCAGCACAGCCATTCCATACGCCGCCGTCACGCCGATCGCCGGCGCCCCGCGGACTCTGAGCTTTTTAATCGCTTCCCAGATCTCCTCCTTCGTCTCCAGACGGATCCTCCGGATCGTTCCGGGGAGAAGGGTCTGATCGATGATATCCAGCGCCCTGCGGTCTTCTGTCAGTCGGACTGAAAGGACCTTGTCAAAAAACTGTTCCACACTCATTTCTTTACCCTTTCCTGCCGCAGCCCGCACCAGTTTTTCCTTCTCCTGCCTGCTCAGCTGCTTAATCTCATATTCCCGGCTCCTTGCCTGCTTTTCTGTCGGATACTCCTCCCAGTAGATCAGCTTAACCGGCCTGCGGGACTTCGTATATCTGGCGCCGCGGCCGCTGTTGTGTACCCTGATCCGCCGCTGCAGATCCGTCGTCCAGCCTGTATACCAGCTGCCGTCGCTGCACTCTGCTATATAGATAAAGTTTCTGTCTGCCAATCTGTCTCCCCGCAGAAACAGCCTTCCGCTCCTGCTTTTCCTTACTGCTCCTTACCTCTGCTGGTAATTCCGCTCCAGGCTCGCGAATTTGGTATACTCCGGCAGCCAGGCAAGCTCGATATCCCCGAGCGGGCCATTCCTCTGCTTGGCGATGATCACGTCCGCGATCCCCTTGCGCTCGGTGTCTTTATTGTAATAGTCTTCCCGGTACAGGAACATGACGACGTCCGCGTCCTGCTCGATCGCGCCGGATTCACGCAGGTCCGAAAGGATCGGCCGGTGGTCGGGCCGCTGCTCCACCGCGCGGGAGAGCTGGCTGAGCGCGATCACCGGAATCTGCAGTTCCCTGGCGATTTCCTTGAGGGATCTGGAAATCTCCGAAATCTCCTGCTGCCTGGAATCTGACCGGCGGCTGCCGCTCCCGGACATCAGCTGCAGGTAGTCAATGAGAATGATATCCAGATTGTACTCCAGCTTGTAGCGCCTGCATTTGCTGCGCAGCTCCGCGGGAGAAATGCCGGGCGTGTCGTCTATGATCAGGTTTGACTTGCCGATGACGTCCGCTCCCGCGACCAGGCTGTCCCACTCGGAGTCCGACAGGTTTCCGTTCCGCAGCTTCATGGCGTCGACATTGGACTCCTGGGAGAGCAGACGGTTGACCAGCTGCTCCTTGGACATCTCGAGGGAAAAGATCGCTACGGTCTTTCCGTCGTGAAACGCCATATGATCCGCTATGTTCAGCACAAAAGCCGTTTTCCCCATGGAGGGTCTTGCCGCGATCAGGATCAGGTCGGAATTCTGAAAGCCGCTGGTCTTAAAATCCAGATCCGGAAAGCCGCTCGCCAGGCCTGTCACGGTGCTTCCGGCAAGGCTGGCCGACGAAATCCGGTTCAGGGCGCTCATGACGATATCGGCGATCGGCGTAAAGGAACGATCCTGCGACCGCTGCAGAATCCGGAAGACCTGCTTTTCCGTCTCGGCCATGAGCTCCTCCGCCTGCTGTTTGTCCGCATAGCAGGAATTGGTCAGCTCCTCCATGGTGCGGATCATTCTCCGCAGCTGCGCCTTATCCGCTACAATCCCCGCATAGGCGCCGATATTCGTTGAGACCGGAACCGCGTCGATCAGCCCCGAGAGCGTCTCCACGCTGGCCAGTTCTTCCGGCGCGTCCATCTCACGGAGCCGGTTCTGGAGCGTCACCGTGTCAATCGGTTTGCCGGAGGCGTCCAGGTCAACGATCGCACTGAAAAGAAGGCCATAGGCCTTCTGGTAAAAATCTTCCGCTGTCAGTTTCTGTGCCGCGACCGCGATCGCCTCCGGATCGATTATCATCGATCCGATCACGGACTTCTCCGCCTCCTGACTGTGCGGCAGGATCCGCTTGATTAAATTTTCATCCATATCCAACCCTCAGTCCGGGAGTTCTCGGGAAGTTCCTTCTTACAGGCTCTCAACCTTCACCTTCAGGTTCGCGCGCACTTTCGTATGCAGCTTGATCAGCACTTCCATCTGTCCGACGTTCTTGATCGGATTCTCAACCACAATCTTCTTGCGGTCTACTTCCACGCCGATCTGCTGCTGGATCGCCTCAGAAATCTCCTTGGAGGAAACCGAACCGAACAGTCTGCCGCCTTCGCCCGTCTTTACCTTTAAGGTGACAGAGGAAGCCTCGATCTTCTTTTTAAGCGCTTCCGCCTCTGCCAGATTCTCCGCGGCGACCTTCTCGTCATTGGCCTTCTGAAGCTTCAGGTCATTGCGGGCCTTTCCGGTCGCTTCCACCGCCAGTTTCTGGCGCAGCAGTACATTGCGGGCATAAGCGTCGGAAGCCTCGACGATCTCGCCTTTTTTCCCGACTTTCTTTACATCTTCCAGAAGAATTACTTTCATGACTCTCTCCTGCCTCTCTTTTATATCTCTGACCGGATACAGGGAACTGTACTCCCTCTGCCCGGCACGCATGAACCACACGCCCCCTGCAGCAGAGCTGCCCTGTCCGTCATACGCCGGCAGCCGCAAAAACGGTGCGTGTCCGGCTGAACTGTTTTTCCCATACAGCATAACATGCCGGTCCCGCGACCGGCATGTTCATCATAACACAGAACCATATCCCCGTTCCACAGCAAATTTCGGCAGCCCGCGGGGCGACGCTTTGAACAGTTACATGTTAAATCAGATCTCCCCTGCCTCCGTCATCTGCGTCAGGGTCCGGCGGATCTCCTCCACCGCCTCCTCACAGCTCACGCCCGTCAGCTGCGCGCCTGCGATCGTCATATGGCCGCCGCCTCCAAGGTGTTCCATGACCAGCTGCACATTCACTTCATCGATTGCACGCGCGCTGATGAAGACCCTGCTGTCATACTCCGTCACGACAAAGGACGCTTTGACGCCGTTGATATTCAGGAGCTCATTAGCGGCCTGGGCCGCGGTTACATTGGGCGTCGCCAGATTGCCTGCCGGCAGGATGGAAATCATATAGCAGCCCATGAAGGCTTCCGCGTGCCGGACAGCCTCCGCCCGGGCCTTATAGCTGTCCATATCATCCCTGAGCGCTTTGCGCACCCGCGTTGCGTCCGCCCCGGCGCGCCTCAGGTAGGCAGCGGCCTCAAAGGTCCTGGCTCCGGTCTTGGCTACGAAATTATTAGTGTCAATGATAATGCCTGCGTACATGCAGTCCGCTTCCAGTCCCCTGAGCCGCACGTCCTCCTCGAAATACTGGAGGACTTCCGCTACCATCTCGCAGGCGGAGGACGCCGACGGCTCGATATAGCTGAGGGCTGCTCCCGTAATCTGCTCCGTCGTCTGGCGGTGATGGTCCAGGACAACGACGGTATTCGTCATGGAGAGGATCTCCCCGCATTCCACCATCGTGGTGCGGGCTGTATCGACCACGACAACCGCCGTATTCATGTTGGTCATCTCAATCGCCTGCTCATGGCTGATGAAGATATCCTCTTCGTACTCCTTGCTGGACCGGAGGGCGTCGATCCACCAGTCAACAGAGCCGGTATTCTCTCCGATGACGATATAGGCCGGTTTTCCAAGGGTCTTCGCCGCCCGGAAGATTCCGACCGCCGCGCCCAGGGAATCCATGTCCGTGATCTGGTGTCCCATGGTCAGCACGCGCTCCTTGGACTCCATGATCTCGCGCATGGCCTGCGCTTTTACCCGGGCTTTGACCCGCGTATTTTTCTCATTTCTCTGGGATTTCCCTCCGTAGAAGGTCATCTGGGACTCACGGTTGACAACCGCCTGGTCCCCGCCGCGCCCGAGCGCCATTTCAATCGCGGAGCGGGCGAAATCGTGATTCTGCTGATAGCTTCCGCCCATGCCCACGCCGATGCTGATGGTCATGCCGACGTCATTGCCGATATTGACCGTTTTTACCTCTTCCAGAATCGAGAAGTGGTCATCAGTCAGCCTGTCCAGGCTCTTCTGATTCATAACGATCAGGTATTTATCCTTTTCCAGTTTTCTGGCAAGACAGTCGAAAGTGGAAAAATACTTGTTGATCTCTCTGTCCACAAGCACATTCATCAGCGAGGAATGTACCTCGTCAATTCCGTCCAGGGCCTCCTCGTAGTTGTCGATATAGGCCAGGGCGACGGCGTTTTTCTGGTCGTGGTTCTCCTGCCGCAGCTGATTCAGCTCCGTCTCGTCGATCAGATAGATCATATAGAAAAAGCTGCCGGCGTCGGATACCACTTCCTCCAGAAGTTCCGTCTCCTGAATCAGATTCGTCAGGCTCACGCGCTGGATCCGCGCCACATAGTCGCGCTCTTTATAAAGCAGCTGGATGTCTTTATCCGGCCCGGACACAGGCAGCAGCTCGGCTGCCAGCTCCGGGAAAATGACATTGATATTCCTGCTGAACTTCTCCGGCCGCTCCGTCAGTGTGCTGAAAGCTTCGTTCATCCAGATTACCCGGCCCTCCATGTCCACCATGGTAACCGGGATCTCGATCTGCCTCAGCATCTCTCCCTCCGTCTGCTCATAGCTGCTTGCAAACTCCAGAAGAGAGTTTAAAATCCGGGATCTGAAACGCAGATAGAGCACAAGGACAATGCCAAGATAAACGACCGTAAACGCAAGTACCACAAAACCGGCTTTATGATCGATCCAGAACACCGCGGCAGCCAGAAGGAACAGTGTAAAAGACAGGCCCAGCGACCAGCTCCAGTGCTTTTTCAGATTTCCGCTGTACTTAACCCCTGGTTTGGACTTCATGATCCCCGAGGCCCCTTTCTATGCCTGCAATCGGAAACAGCTGCCGCACCTTATCTGTAGCGGAATACTGCCACGCCGTAGGGCGGCAGATCATAAGCGAAGGAATAGGGCTTGCCGTCGCACTCGGACTCTACTGCCTTGTAGGATTCCGGATGCGCGGTTCCGGCGCCTCCGAAGCGCTCCTCGTCGCCGTCCAGAACCAGGCGGTAGGTTCCCTTCTTCACGCAGCCTACCCGGTAATCCGGTCTGGCCATCGGGGTAAAGTTGATCACAAAGAGCAGATTGCTCTTGCCGTCCGCGCTGTGGCGCAGGAAGCTGTAGATGCTCCGGTCCGCGTCGTCCGCGTTGATCCATTCAAAGCCTGCCGGGACGCAGTCGGCGTCATACAGGGCCGGCGTGCTCTTATACAGCTGGAGCAGCTCTGCCGTGAAGTCCTGCATCTGCCTGTGTTCCGGCTGATCCAGCAGGAACCAGTCAAGCTCGCGGTCCTCCGACCACTCTCTCTCCTGCGCGAACTCCTGTCCCATAAAGAGCAGCTTCTTGCCCGGATGGCCGAACATGAAGGCATAGGCTGCCTTGAGGTTGGCAAATTTATCGCTGTAGTAGCCCGGCATCTTGTTCAGCATCGAGCATTTCAGATGGACGACCTCATCATGCGACAGAACCAGGCAGTACTTCTCGGAGTACGCGTAGGTCATGGCGAAGGTCATCTTGTTGTGGTTGAATTTGCGGAAATAGGGATCCAGCTTCATATATTCCAGGAAGTCGTGCATCCAGCCCATGTTCCACTTCATGGAGAAGCCAAGTCCGTCATTCTCGGGAATATCGGTAACCTTCGGCCATGCGGTGGACTCTTCCGCGATCATCATGACGCCGTGATGCTTGCCGCGGACCACGGAATTCAGATGCTTGAAGAACTCGATGGCCTCGAGGTTCTTGTTTCCGCCGTACTCGTTCGCCACCCACTCGCCGTCTCTCCTGCCGTAATCCAGATACAGGATGGAGGCTACGGCGTCGACTCTCAGACCGTCGACGTGGAACTGTTCGATCCAGAACAGGGCGTTGCCGATCAGGAAGTTTTTCACTTCGCTCTTGCCGAAATCAAATACCTTGGTACCCCAGTCCGGATGCTCTCCCTTGCGCGGATCCGCGTATTCATAGCAGGGCGTTCCGTCGAACTCGGCCAGTCCGTGGGCGTCGCGCGGGAAATGAGCCGGCACCCAGTCCAGAATCACGCCGATGTTGTGGCGGTGCAGGTAGTTGACCATATAGGCAAAATCTTCCGGCGTACCGTAACGGCTGGTCGGAGCAAAGTAACCGGTCACCTGGTAGCCCCAGGAGCCGTCAAAGGGATGCTCCGCGATTCCCATCAGTTCGATATGGGTATAGCCCATCTTTTTCAGATAGTCCGTAACAGAATGGGCGAAATAGCGGTAATTGTAGAAACCGTCCTCATTGTTGCCGTGGGGATGGCGCATCCAGCTGCCGATATGGCACTCATAGATGGAAATCGGGGCGCTGTCCTGTACAAAGGTCTCCTGCTTCTTCATCCAGGCGCTGTCTGTCCAGCGGATTTTACTGATATCCGCAATTACAGACGCAGTTCCCGGACGCTTCTCCGCCTGGTTTGCATAGGGGTCTGCCTTATAGAGCTTCCGCCCGTCCGCCGCATGGATCAGATACTTGTACATCTGACCTTCCTTCGCTTCCGGAAGAAATGCTTCCCAGAAACCTACGGGATCCAGACGTTCCATCGGAATGCTCTCCTCATCCCAGCCGTTGAATTCACCGATCAGGTTGACTCCCACGGCATGGGGCGCCCAGACAGCAAAATGAATTCCCTTCTTCCCGTCCATTGTGGAAGGATGCGCGCCAAGTTTCCGGAAAATGTCATAGTGCACACCTTTTCCGAAAAGATACTGATCCAGTTCATGAAGAAATTCAAACCCCACTCCCGGTCTTTCCTTCACTACTGGCGCTTCACTCTCAACTGTCTTTTTTGTCTCTTTCTTGTTCACGATTGGACTTTCCCCCTCTTTTCCTGAATGACCTGCCCTCCCTGCGGATATGGCAGACCGGTCTGCAGATTCCGTATTCCCTTTATCTCCCGCGCTGCGCGGGAGGATTCATCATTCGACGAGATAAATGCCGCTCCCGTCTGCTTCCAGCGTAACCTCCAGCTGCCCGTTTTCCTGCTTCACCTTTTCTCCGGTCAGAAGGTCCGTGACCTTCGCGCAGGCGAAAGGCAGGCGGATCCTGACGGATGCCGCAGCCGGGTCGTTGTTCACCGCGGTAATCACCGCCCGGTCCCCGAGAATTCTTGCAAACGCGTACTGCCGGTTGGTGAGCAGCAACTCCCGGTACCGTCCCAGCCCGATCTCGGGATGTTCCGAGCGGATCTGTCCCAGCTGCTCCAGATACTCTTCCAGTCCCGGAACCGGCGGGCGGCGGCTGATCTGCTCCAGATCAATCTGCGGCCGGAGCGCCCGGTCTCCATCTTCCTTGCGTCCTTCGATGCCCCACTCGGAGCCATAGTAAATGGAAGGATCGCCGGGAAGCGTATACACAAGCGTGTAAAGGGGCTTTAAATGACCTCTGTCATTTAATTTATTCACCACTCTCGCCACATCGTGATTGTCCGCGAAGGAATAGAGCACCCTGCCCCTGTAGATTCCCCCGTTCTCATCGAACTGCCTGCGGATCGTATGGGCGATCTCAAAATAGTTGTGGTCGTTGTGGCCGGACCAGAGGCCCTTGTTGAGCTCATAGTTTGTGACCGAATGGCACATCTCGCCGTTCGCCCAGCGGGCATAATCGCCGTGGATCACCTCGCCCATCAGCCAGAAGGCTTCTTTCTCCTGTCCGGTTATCCAGCGCATCTCCTTCAGGAAATCAAAATCCAGGCAGTCCGCGCAGTCCAGGCGGATGCCGTCGATATCAAATTCGCGGATCCAGAAACGGATCACGTCAAACAGATAATCCTTCACCGCCCGGTTATAGAGATTCAGATTGACCAGATCGCCGCAGTTTCTCCAGCTTTCATAGGAAAAACCGTCGTTAAAGGTGCTGTTCCAGCCGAAATTAATTCCTTTGTACCAGTCTTTGTAGGGGGAATACTCCCTCTTTTCCTTTATATCACGGAAAGCGAAGAACTCCCTCCCGGTGTGGTTGAACACGCCGTCCACCACAACCCTGATACCGGCGTCGTGCAGAGCGCGCACAAGGCGGCGGAAGTCTTCATTGTCTCCCAGCCTGCGGTCCACGGTCCGGTAGTCCGTCGTGTCATAGCCGTGGGTGGAAGACTCAAACAGCGGGCCGATATAGACCGCCCCGACCCGGAGCGCTTTCAGATGCCCGATCCAGTTCTCAAGTTCCGGAAGTCTGTGAACCACATCCCCGCCTTCATTCACTGCCGGAGCGCCCAGCAGGCCAAGGGGATAGATGTGATAGAAAATTACATTATCATACCAATTGCTCATTGTCAGATTCTATAGTCTCTTTTCTGTAAGAATCACAGGACGCCGCAAGCGGAACCCCATGTATCTATTCATTATACAATCGGCATTTTTCAAAGTCAACTAAACAAGTAAAGCGGCGCTGCCGGGACTGCCCGGAAATCGGGAAAGACTCTTTCTCTGCTCCTGCATGCGGACCGGCAGAACCGCTCAGTGGCTGAAGGACGATCCGGAAACGCTCAGAAAACGCGTACACCCTCTCTTAAGCGGAAAAGCTATGCCGAATCGCTTTCAGAGAGGGTGTGCGTCTTATCGTTCCTCGCGGAAATACGGCAGTCCGAGTCCTGCCGGAGGCTGGTCCTCGCGCCGTTTGCGCAGGCTGATGAGAACCAGGACAGCGATCGTTACCAGATAAGGCAGCATCTTGTAGATTTCCTTGATGGCCAGATTGGTGCCGGTCGGGATAAACAGATACAGAATGTAAAGGCCGCCGAACAGCATCGAAGCGAGGATGCCGACGTTCGGACGCCAGATGGTAAAGATTACCAGGGCAATCGCCAGCCAGCCGCGGTCGCCGAACGCGTCGTTGGACCAGACGCCGGAAGCGTAGTCCATTACGTAGTAGAGGCCGCCCAGGCCCGCGATCATGCTTCCGATACAGGTCGCCAGATATTTATAGCGTCCGACATTGATGCCGGCCGCGTCGGCGGTCGCCGGGTTTTCACCCACTGCCCGCAGCTGCAGGCCGACCCTGGTACGGGTCAGGATGTGGGATGTCACCAGCGCGATGACGATGGCGAGATAAGCCAGGAATCCGTAGGACAGGAAAATCCTGCCGAACACGCCGGTTTTCTCCGCCAGCGGGAGCTTCGCGGCAAAGGCCTTGTTGGTCGCCGACAGGGCGATGGAAGGTACGCTGCTCCCGGTAAGCTTGATCAGGGAGCCGCCGAAGAAATTGCCGAAGCCGATACCGAACGTCGTCAGGGCGAGACCTGTTACATTCTGGTTTGCCCTGAGTGTTACCGTCAGGAAGCAGTACAGGAGTCCCATCAGGAAGGAACCCAGCAGGCAGCAGGCCATCGGAATCAGAACCGCGAGGAAGGAGTTGATCTGCGCCGGATCCTCCAGGGACATCTCATAAAAGAAGGAGCCGATGACGCCGCTGATGGCACCTACGTACATCACGCCCGGGATACCGAGGTTCAGGTTGCCCGACTTCTCCGTGATCGTCTCGCCGGTGCTGCCCAGAAGAAGCGGGATGCTCTGCATGACCGCGCGGGGAATAAATGCTGCAAAATTAAACATATCTTATTTCTCCCCCTTTCTGAAGACAAGCCTGTATGAAATAAAGAACTCGCAGCCGATCAGGAAAAAGATGATAATTCCGCTCAGGATATCCGAGAAGGACTGGTTCAGTCCGAAATTCGTCGAGATCTCGCCCGCGCCCTTGCCCAGGAAAACCAGGAGGAAGCTGGTGAAGATCATGCCGAGCGGATTGAATTTGGCCATCCAGGCCACCATAACCGCGGTGAAGCCTCTCCCGCCGGAGAGCGTCGTGGTGATGGTGTGGTCCGTACCGGCTACAAGAAGGAATCCTGCCAGACCGCAGATCGCGCCCGAGAGAGCCATCGTGCGGACGATAACATTTCCGACCTTGATGCCGACGTAGCGCGCGGTGCGCTCACTTTCGCCGACCACGGCAAGCTCATAGCCGTGCTTGCTGTATTTCATGTAGATGAAAATCACAACCGTCAGGACCGAGACGATCAGGACATTCAGAAGATACTTGTTGTCCGCGATCGTGGGAAGCCAGCCCGCCATGCTCTTCTGGTTGATGATACCGACCTTTCCGGAGCCTTTCGGGGATTCCCAGATGATGATAAAGAAGGCAACCAGCTGTGTGGCCACGTAGTTCATCATCAGTGTGAACAGGGTTTCATTCGTATTCCATTTCGCCTTGAAAAAGGCGGGGATCATGCCCCATACAGCGCCGGCAGCCAGAGAAGACACGATCATCAGGATGATCAGGACAGCGTTCGGAATATCTCCGCCCAGATAGATCATCTCGGCCGCGCAGACCAGACATCCGATCATGACCTGTCCCTCGCCTCCGATATTCCAGAAGCGCATGCGGAATGCAGGCGCCATGGCAAGCGAGATACAGAGGAGAATCGCCAGGTTCTGCATCAGAACCCAGAACCTTCTCGGCGTGGCAAAGCTGCCCTCATAGATCGTCAGGTAGATGCTGATGGGATTGTCCCCGGTCAGGACCATAGTCACGACGGCACAGAAGAGAAGCGCAAGGATCAGTGCCGCCAGGCGGATCCCCCAGGCCTGGTACCAGGGAATCGCGGGTCTTTTTACGATATGGCACAGAGGGCCGCGATTCTTTTTATCCATTGTTATCCTCCCCTCCCAGTGAAGTCATCAAAAGCCCCACTTCCTGCTTGGTGACGGAGCGTCCGTTCACGATTCCGCTGACTCTGCCCCCGCAAAGGACCAGAATCCGGTCCGCCAGCTCCAGAAGCACATCCAGATCCTCACCGACATAAACCACTCCCACGCCCTTCTTTTTCTGCTCATTGAGCAGATCATAGATGGTATAAGAGGAATTGATATCCAGGCCTCTGACCGCGTAGGCAGTCAGCAGCACGCTCGGGGCGTTGGCGATCTCCCGGCCGACCAGTACCTTCTGTACATTTCCGCCCGACAGCCGCCGTACGGGAGTGGAAAGGCCCGGCGTATTGACAGACAGCTCTTTCACTACGTCCCCGGCGAGTTTTTTCGGGAAGACCCGGTCTGTAAAGATTGATTTTCCGCGGCGGAAAGAACGCAGCATCATATTGTCCGTAAGGTCCATGTTCGCGACCAGGCCCATGCCCAGACGGTCCTCCGGAACGAAGGAAAGCGCTACGCCCAGCTTCAGGATTTCCTGAGGATCCAGTCCCACAAGAGAAACCTTCTTTCCATCGGACGTTATATAGCTGATGCTTCCTTCCTCAATGGGCTGCAGGCCCGCGATCGCCTCCAGCAGCTCCTTCTGTCCGCAGCCCGAGATTCCCGCGATTCCGAGGATCTCACCTGAGCGGATATCGAAGGAAACGTCCTTCAGCTTCTGAAGGCCGTCCTCGCTGCGGACGCTGAGCCCTCTCACCTCAACCTTCGGCTGAGGATTCACCGGATCCGGCCGGTCGATGTTCAGGGAAACCGAATGGCCGACCATCATATCGGTCATCTCCTGGGTATTGGTCTCGCTGGTTATAAGGCTTCCGATGAACTCACCGTGCCTGAGAACGTCCACCCGGTCGGAGATCTCCAGAACCTCGTTCAGCTTATGGGTTATGATGATGATGGCTTTCCCGTCATCGCGCATATTTCGCAGAACCGCGAAAAGCTTGTCTGTCTCCTGCGGGGTCAGAACCGCGGTCGGCTCATCCAGGATCAGGATATCCGCGTTGCGGTAGAGAACCTTGATGATCTCCACGGTCTGCTTCTGGGACACGGACATATCGTAGATCTTCTGGTCCGGATCCAGATCGAATCCGTACATGGAGCAGATTTCGCGGATGCGGGCGGAGGCGGCCTTCAGATCAAGTCTTCCATGCCCCTTCAGGCCGAGAATGATATTCTCCGTCGCCGTAAGCACGTCCACGAGCTTGAAATGCTGGTGAATCATACCGATTCCCAGCGCGTTTGCATCCTTCGGGGAGCGAATGACCACTTCTCTGCCGTCAATGAAGATCTGCCCCTCATCCGGGAAATAAATACCGGAGAGCATGTTCATGAGCGTAGTCTTTCCGCTGCCGTTCTCCCCAAGCAGCGCTATGATCTCTCCCCTGCAGATGTCCAGTGACACATTATGGTTGGCAACCACAGGGCCAAATGTCTTCGTAATGCCGCGCAGTTTTACAGCAGGTTCTTTATTATTCAAATCGCTCCTCCTTCAGTTGAAGAATGGCAGCGCAGGATCTACGCCGCTGCGCTGCCACTTTACAGCCAGTCAGAGCCCGCTCAGGGCGGTCCCTTTCTGTTTATCGTCTCTTTCTGTCCTGATCAGAAGGAAGTATCGAGAAGCGTGATGCCGTCGAATCCGTCCGTGATATCGAAGTACGGAGCGGACCTGTACTCAGACTCATGGAAGTAACCGTCAGCGATTACTTCTGTATCCTTCTCATAGTTCTCATCCGTGTCGACGTCTGCCATGTAAGACTCCAGGTTCTCGCCGTTAACGGTGAAAGCTGCCGTATCAAATACATGGAGTGTGCCGGCTTCAATCTCTGCCTGAACTTCCGCAAGCTTCTCTGCGGTACCCTCGGCGGCGACATCCTCGTTCAGCTCGGTCAGCTCTACGGAACCGGTCTGGATCGTTCCGGTCCAATCAGCTTCGATCGGCTCGCCTGCAGCCGCGCACTTGATGATGTGCTCCATGTACGGCACCCAGTTGATGCGGGAGGAGATGATGTAGGTGTTCGGGCCTACAGACTTGGTGCTTCCGTTGTAGGATACGTCCGGAACGCCGGCTGCTTCGCAGGCAGTCGGAGCGCCCATAGAATCGGCGTGCTGGGAGATCAGCTTGCAGCCGTTGTTGATCAGAGTGGTCGCGCCTTCCTTCTCGGCGGTCTCGTCATACCAGGAACCTGTGAAGGTAACTTCCATGGTAGCGGTCGGGCACACGGAACGGGCGCCCAGGAAGAAGGAGGTGTAGCCGGAAATAACTTCCGCATAGGTGAACGCGCCGACATAGCCGATCTTGGCTTCGTCTTCTGTGAACTGGCCGTCCGCGATCATCTCGTTCAGCTTCATGCCTGCTGCGACGCCTGCAAGGTAGCGGCCTTCGTAGATGGATGCGAATGCGTTATGATAATTGTCAAGTCCTTCGGTATGCGCCTTGGTTCCGGTTGCATGGCAGAACTGTACTTCCGGGAACTCCTGAGCGGCCTGGATCATGAAATCCTCGTGGCCGAAGCTGTCCGCGAATACGACGCTGCAGCCCGCGTCCGCCATGTCAGCTGCCTCATCATAGCACTCCTGTCCTTCCGGAACATTGGTCTTCAGAATGATCTGATCCTCAGACATACCGAGATTCGCCGCTGCTTCCTTCGCCGCGTTGATAAAGTTCAGGTCATAGGTAGAGTTCTCGTCATGAAGGAAAATAAATCCAACCTTCATATCTGCGGGAATCTCAACAGCCGCTTCCTCGGCGAATGCCGGTACCGATACGGCTGCAGCCATCATAACACCCATAGCCAATGCCAAAAATCTCTTCATCTTCTCGTCCCTCCCTGCGCCTTCGCGCAAATGAAATAGTACGGGCATGAGGCCCCTGGTTTCCCCCCGCCCCGCAGATCCCGCGGGACAAGGCGTCGACAAAAAGCGTTTATATACAAAAGTTTACACTTGAGTATAACAATGAACCAACTGTCTTGTCAATCAGACGAAAGTTCCGGTCAGCGGAAATCCTTTTCCCTGAGAATGATGCGGTCCAGTGAATCATAGCGTTTCTTCTGGGAGCCGAGCTTGCGGAAGAACTTGTTCGCGTTGTGAATCGCGCGGTCCACCAGTTCCACCACATTTGTAATCGAAACCGCGCCCCCGTTCTGGGCGACGGCGTCGATGCGGTCGTAAAGCACCTGCTCCGCCCGCTCATCCAGGACATAATCCTGGCTGTCCGCGTAGATGGCGCCGAAATCCACCAGGTTGTCATTGGTAAATACAGGAATATAGATCTGCGCCGTAAATTTCATGGTGAAGCGCGGATGGCGCATCAGCATGTCATGGATATAGCGCTGCTCATCCTCCAGGATCACAATCAGGCCGTCCGTGCGGAATTCCATGGCGGTTGTCAGCTGGTCGACCACAGCGTCTTCCAGGTCTCCGGCCTCTTCTATGATCAGAATTCCGCCGGCGATCTTGGCGATCGTCGCCGCGATATCCTTCCGGTTCAGGTCCGCCGCATAGATGCGGGCCATCTTCACGGAATGGGTTCCCATATCCTCCGCAACCGCCTTTGCGATTCCGGTTGCGATCGTCGTCTTGCCACAGCCGTGGCCGCCAAGAATCAGAATATTGCCGGTACGCGAAGTACGGTCCCCGTTCTTGCTCTCGGCCTGCATGATCGCGTTCGCGATCTGCTCCTCCAGGCTGCCTACTCCGAGGAAGCCCCGGAACAGATCCTTCTGGTATTCCTTAAGGATCGGGCGCGCGCCGTAGATCTGGGGGCCGGCGGCTGACGGATCAGCCTCCACTTCCACCGTTCCCACTCCGGGAACAGCTCCTTCCGGCTGCCCGGAGAAAGGCGCCGCCGCGTCCTGCCCGGCTGCAGCAGCTGCGGCCTCCGCCGCCGGCTGTCCTTCTGCCGGGGCTCCGGCCATCTGTGCGCCCGCCGGATCAGACTGAACCTCTGCAGCTCCGGCTGTCCCGGGATCTGCTGCCTGCGCAGTCCCCGCTGCCCTGTACAGATCTGCCTGTACACCGGCGCCTGCCTGCGCCGCAGGCTGGGAAAGATCTGCCGCAGCGCCGGCTTCCTGTACATTGTCCGGAGTCAGACCGCTCTCCGGGAGAGGACCGCCGACCGGATCCGTCGGCTGAAGTCTGGCCTCATTGACCGGCGTATCCATCAGGAAGGCTTCATGAAGCCTCCGGATCTCATCCACCGGAAGCTGTTTTGTCTTCGCCTCCGCGATTTCTTTTGTATAAGCAACTTTTGTAACCGGCGGCAGACCGTAGAGGGATTCCAGTACGCCGGCCCCTGCGGATGCGCCCTGCGCGCCGTCTTTGTTCTCCGCTCCGCCTGCTGTCTCCGCGGCCGCGGCCAGAGCTGCCTCTTTTACAGCATCCTCACCCGCAGCTGCTCCGCTGACAACAGATGCCGCGATCACGGAAGCTTCTTTTATGGCGGCTTCCGCCGCGCCTGCCGCATCGTCCTCTTCTGCGCCTGCAGCAATCGTGGAAGATTCCAGGTCAGAAGCTTTTTCCGCGTCGGCCGCACCGATTCCGAAGGCTCCCTGACCGGCGGCTGCACCGGTTTCGGGGGCTTCCCCAATGGCGGGTTCTCCCTCGGCCTCTTCGCCGAATCCGAAAGCCGCTTCCGCGGCTGCTTCTTCCGCGGCGGCTTTGCTGATCGCGGCCCCTTCCCCGGCTTCTGCCTCTTCCATACCGGCTCCGCCGGTCATGTTTTCCCCGGCGCCTGCGGCGTCAGTCACGAATTCCCCGGTACTTACAGCGCCGGTCACATTTTCATCCGCAGCTCCTGCTGCAATTCCGGTATCTGTCATTCCGTCCATATTGCCGGAACGCATGCCGTACTGGCTGCCTGCGAAGGCGGAAGCCTGGGCGTTCATCTGCGCTTCTTCATCCGCCGGCAGAACACTTCCCTGCGAAGTGATCTTCCGTACATGGTCTCCCTTTTCCCCCATGGCAAGCAGGATATCGTCAATCGTCAGTTTAGAGGCTTCCGCTCTCTCGGCGGAAGCTCTGGAAGCCGGTACGCGGAAGGTCATATCCGCTCCGCGCGCGGCCACCGCATTTTCCTGGTCCTCCTTGGACTGTTCGATCATCTCATCCAGGCGGGCTTCCTCGGAATCTTCCTCCTGACGCGCCCCGACTCCGGAGACAATCTCCCGCATGCTCTGGATCAGGTCTTCCTGCATCTGCTGCGGGTCATAATCCGAACGGATTCCCGCATAGGGATCCGGAGCTGTTTCCGGCTCTGCTTCCTCTGCATAAAGATCCGCAGCTGTCAGGGCCTGCTCCCCTGCTTCCGGCTCTGCGTTTTCCGCATAAACGGTATCCTGCACGAACCCGGCCGCATCTGATTCTGCGGCCCCGGCAGCTTCAGCTGCCGCTTCGGCAGGGACTGATTCCTTATTCCCGGCAGCTCCCGGCACTGCTTCACCAAAGGCTGATTCCGCATCTTCTGACCCGGCGGAAGCTGCTTCGCCGGGACCTTCTTCCGCCTTCTCTCCGGCTTCCTGCACAGCCTCGTTCAGAGCCGCTCCGGTAAATGTCTCTCCCGTATCTTCTGTTCCGGCAGAAACCGCTCCGGCAAATGCCGTTTCCGCTATCGCCTGTTCCGCAGGCGCCGCTTCGGTAAATGCCGTTTCCGTTATCGCCTGTTCCGCAGGAGCCGTTTCTGTAAATACCGTTTCCGCTATCGCCTGTTCCGCAGATGCCGCTTCTGTAAATGCCGGTTCCGTTATGGCCTGTTCCGCAGATGCCGCTCCGGTTAAGGATTTCCCGGCAGGAGCCGCTTCCGGCGCCGCGTTTTCCTCAGGCATCTTATCAGGCTGCAGATTCTGAGCGGCCGCATTGTTCTCCATCAGTTCCCGGTTTCTGGTCACTCTGGAGATATCCCTTGCGAGCTCGCTCTTGATCTTTTCCTGCTGCTGGTCGGCCCGGTCTGCGCGCTTGAAGGCTTCCGCCTGCTTCAGATAGGAAGTATCGTCGCCTTCCTCCGCGATCTCCGCGGCATCCTCATCATCGAAGCGGCTGTCGTAGATCTCCTGCTGCTTGGGCGTAAGCGGGGCGTATCTGCGCTTCAGCTCCAGGGCTTTGATGACATATTTCCCGCTGTGGAACCACAGTACCAGATCATCGCAGGTGCTGAGCGCATCCTGGGTACGGCCGGCGGAAATCTGGAGTTTCGCAAGCTCATAAGCCCATTTTTCATTATACTCCTGCTTCAGGTATTCCTTCAGGATGCTGATCTGTTCATCAACAGAGGAACCCCTCGCCCGGTAAATCTTATACTTCAGAATATATCTGCTGTTATCGCGCGGAGCTGCCTGCACATACTCTGAATAATATTCGATCGCTTCATCAAACTGATTCAGCTTGATCGTCACCTCTACCAGACGGTAGAGCACCGTCCTCCCGACGGGACTTCTGCGGTAAGCCCGAAGAAGCAGGGTCTTGCTGTCCTCATAGCGCTCAACCGCTTCATAGACCTCGCTGATCATCACCAGAGTCTGAACGTTGCGGACCCGCTTCCAGTCGATGGAATCTGCGATCTGAGCCGCGCTGCTGTAATCCTCAGCCGCGATCAGCCCCTTAATCTCTTCCAGTTTTTCGTTGTATTCTTTTTTATCCACTTACGTTCACCTCTTTTATATATCGAAATCATCCAGAATCCGGCTCTCCGTCTCCATCCGGGACTTCGATGCCCGCTTCTGGTATGTGAACATGTCCCCGTCTCTCCAGGTGTGGGCGGAGAACAGGACGAGTACCGGAAGGATTTCCAGACGTCCCGCGATCATGTCAAAAATCAGAACACAGGTTGAAAACGCACTGTAACCGCTGTAATTCCTGACCGGTCCGACTCCGGCAAGGCCGGGGCCGATATTGTTCAGCGTCGCAACCACGGCGGTGAAATTGGTCTCCAGGTCGAAATTGTCGATGGAGATCAGGAGGATCGAAGCTCCCATCACCAGGAAATACGATACAAGGAAGACATTGATGCCGCGCAGGACACTGTGTTCCAGCGTCTTTCCGTCATATTTGATCTTGCGGACATTGTTCGGATGGATTGCGTTGTCCAGTTCCTTCGCGATGGTTTTGATCGCGACCTGGATTCTCGAAACCTTTATGCCGCCGCCTGTGGAACCCGCGCAGGCTCCGCAGAACATAAGAAGAACCAGAATCCATTTGGAGAAGGACGGCCACAGGTCAAAGTCCGTTGTGGAATACCCGGTGGTCGTGATGATGGATCCGACCTGGAAAGCGGCGTCCTTAACCGCCAGCCCGAGATTCGCGTACATCGGAAGAATATTGACGGTGATCAGGGCGATCGCGGCAAAAATAATTCCGTAGTAAGTCCTGACCTCAGAGATCTTGAAGATATCCTTCGGCTTCTTCAGCATGATCAGGTAGTAGGCGCTGAAGTTGGTTCCGAACAGGATCATGAAGATCGTGATGACCACCTGCTGGTAAATCGTATAGCTCCCCACGCTGGAATTCAGGACGCCGAAGCCTCCGGTGCCGGCCGTACCGAATGTCAGACAGCAGGCGTCAAACCAGGGCATCCTGCCGATCAGGAGCAGCCCAAGCTCGATCACCGTAATCACCAGGTACATCTTGTAAAGAATACTCGCAGTCTGGCTGGCTTTGGGCACCATCTTCTTGACGCTCGGGCCCGGGCTTTCCGCTTTCATCAGGAACATGGCGCTTCCTCCGGCCGCGAGCGGCACGATCGCCATAACGAAAACCAGAATTCCCATACCTCCGACCCAGTGGGTGAAGGAACGCCAGAACAGCATGCAGTGGGGCAGCGCTTCAACATCGCTGAGGATGGAAGCTCCCGAAGTTGTAAAACCGGACGCCGTCTCGAATACTGCGTCAAACATGTCCGGGATACATCCCGACAGACGGAAGGGCAGAGCTCCGAAGATACTGTACAGGAACCAGACCAGGGCGCAGATGACGACTCCCTCCCGCGCGTAGATGCGGCGCACCTTCGGGCGGCTGATCACCACGAACAGGATCCCTGCCACTGCACAGACCAGCATGGAGAACAGAAGCCAGATCACATCGCCTTCCCGGTAAACGGCTCCGACCAGGACGGACGGCGACATGAAGAGCGCCTCAAACAGCAGCATCCAGCCCAGGATACGGAAGATCATTGCAAAATTCATGACTTCTCCTTTATTTTTTCACGGCCCTTTACTTCTGAAAGATGTCACTGATGTCATTCAGTCCCTTAAGAGAGGTAATAATCACTACGGTATCGCCGGGCCGGATCACATCGTTGCCTCGCGGAAGAATGATCTTTCCTTTCCGGTTGATGCAGGCAACCAGGACGCCCTGCTTCAGGGCCAGGTCTTTCAGCGGAATCTCCGCATGGGCGAAATTGTCACGGATCAGGAATTCCAGCGCCTCGGCCTGGTCATCCAGCATGCGGTGAAGCGTCTCCACGTTGCTGCCGTAGGAATTCTTCATGGCGCGCACATACTGAAGGATATGCTCCGCGGTGATATGCTTGGGGGATACCATGGTATCCAGGTTCAGGCGGTCAAAGACTTCCTCAAAAGCGATCCGGTCCACCTTTGTCACGATCTTGCGCACGCCGAGCGCCTTCGCGTACAGGGAAAGAACGATATTCTCCTCGTCGATGCCCGTCAGGGAGACAAAGCCCTCAACCGTGCGGATGCCTTCCTCCTCAAGGATCGACCTGTCGCTGCCGTCCCCGTGGATAATGGTCGCGTGGGGAAGCAGCTCGGCAAGTTCCTCGCATCTTCCCAGTTCTTTTTCAACGATTTTAACCTGGATCCCGGAATGCAGAAGGAGCTTCGCCAGATAGTAGGCAATCTCGCCGCCTCCGATAATCATGACGTTCCTTACAGCATTGGTCTTGAGACCAATCGCGCCGAAAAACTTGACCTGCTCCTCCACAGGCGCGACGATGGAGATGACGTCTCCTCCTCTGAGGATCGTATCGCCCTGCGGGATAATCATCATGTTCTCACGCTCAAGCGTGCAGACCAGGACATTGCAGTCCAGCCTGTCGTGCATTTCCATCAGCCTCAGGCCTTCCAGGATTGAATTTTTCGGTATCCGGAAATGGAGAAGCTCAACCCGTCCCTTGGCGAAGGTATCAATCTCGATCGCGGTCGGGAACCTTAAAAGTCTCGCGATTTCCTGCGCGGATGTAAACTCCTGGTTGATAATAAGGGCAAGTCCCAGTTCTTCCTTAATGAAGCTGACCTCGCGGTTGTACTCGGGGTTCCGGACGCGGGCGATCGTCTGGCAGTGACCTGCCTTCCGGGCGATCAGACAGCAGAGGAGATTCAGTTCATCTTCCCCGGTCACCGCAATCATCAGATCCGCATTCTCTATATCCGCATCCATCAGCACGGAATAACTGGCGCCGTTCCCGGCAAATCCCATAATGTCATACCGGTCGCACACATGATCCACTACGGAGTCCACCTTATCGATCACCGTAATGTCATTGCCTTCCCGGCTGAGATCTGCCGCAAGGGTTTCACCGACCTTGCCTGCGCCTACGATAATAATCTTCACCTTTCCCTCCCTCCTGCCCCTGCCGCATACCTGTATCAGGGTCCATTTGGTCATAAAAAATCAACCCTACTATACCACTTCTACTATTTCCGCGCAATGCTTTTGCCCACTGTGGGGCGGTACAGGCAGGTGTATGCAAAAAGGGCCGGAAAAGAGCGCGCCCCTTTCCGACCCGGATCATATACCATATACAATTCAGACAACTTATAATTCAGCCCGGCTCAGTCCTCAGAAGCTTTTCTCCAGCAGAACATGGCAGCAGCCGACAGAGTCATGCCGCAGGCTGCGAGGATATAGACGCCTCTGGTGGTAACATCCCCGAAGCAGGCTTTCGACAGGCTGTTCAGGGCGAACGGCGAAAGCAGCTGACCGGTATTCATGGCCACGGTCAGGGTTGCGGAAGCCAGCGCCGTGGCGACGGGCGCCACATGATTGGAGAGAAAGGTCGCCGCGGTCGGGATGAAAGTTCCCTGTGAAAATCCGCAGAACACCGCGCCGATCCCAAGCATGACCGCATTGGACGGGAAAAGCACCAGCAGCACCGCCCCGACGGAAAAGCTGAGCATGGCCGCAGGAAGCGTATATTTCTTCGTGATCTTCGTGATCGCCCCGAGAATGAGCCCGACCACAATCTGGGAACCGGAAAACAGGCCTGTCAGGATTCCGGATACGGAAGTATTACCCGCGATGCTGCCGGCCAGATGCATGGCAATATTCGTGGTAAAGGTGATCAGGAACAGGAATTCCAGCAGCGCGAACAGATCCATGATCAAAACCTTCCGGTTCAGCCGGACCTTTTCCGTATTCGTCTCCTTCGCCACTCCCGTTTCCGGAAGGAAAACCAGCAGAAGGATCATGCAGATAAAGCCGATCACATTGACATAGTAGGCGTTCCTGAAGCCCCTGCTTCCCAGAAGCCCCGCAAAGGTGGTGGCGACAACCATTCCGGCTCCGACGCTGGCCGCCTGGAAGCCCATGGCTTTGACCCTTTCCTGGCCTTCGAAAAACTCCGCTACCACCGCCACATTCATGGTCGTCGCGATTCCCAGCCCGACGCCGAACAGGGTCCTGGAGACAAAGAGCAAAGTAAAGCTGTCGCTGAGGAAAGGCATAAATCCTGTGACGCCCGCAACAAGAGCTCCGAAAATCAGAAGCTGCTTCTTTGTTATCCGCAGGACAAGCCAGCCTGAGGCAAGAGACACCAGCATGGACAAAAGCCCCGGCGCCGTGATCAGCATCTGTACCAGGCTGACGCTGACATCCGGATAATGCGCCTGGATATCCCCCAGCACGGGAGAAACGCAGAACTGCAGTCCCTGGATAAAAGAGATCGCCGCAATGGAAATATAAAGTCTGCCTTTACCGTATTTCTGCATAAATATCTAACCTCGTAGTATATTGTCTCTCACATTTTCCTGTTAACAGCCGTTTCCATGATTTACTATAGCATCCGCACCGGTGCGGGCAAAATCATCTTTTTCCGTTTTAAAGCTGAAAAAAGATGAGCGCCTTAACACTCAGAACCACGCTTTCCCCAGAAGCTCCGGGAGCGCGTCTACCGCCTCATTGGAAAGCCCCTGATAGTTCACGACCATACAGGGCTCCGGCCACCGTTCCCTCAGCTCCCGGTCCCCGCCGGCCATGTAGCTGGACAGGCCGTAAACCCTGACGCCTTGCGCCGCGGCCAGGGTTGTAAGGGCCGCTTCCGTTTTTTCACTTTTTACATACAGCAGAAAATGGAGGCCCGCTTCCGCCCCGCTCACGGAAGTCCGGGTCCTGAGGCGGCTTGTGCTGATCGCGTGCAGAAGGCGGTTCCGCTTCTGGCGGTAATAATTCCGCATACGGTTGATATGCTTTTCATAATAGCCCCTCCGGATAAACTCCGCGAGAACATACTGTTCGAAGCTCGGGACCGTGCAGGAATAAAAGCCGAGTTTCTCCCTGTAGCGCTGAAGCAGCGCGGGCGGAAGAACCATATAGGAGATCCGGATCGTGGACGCCAGGCTTTTGGTAAAAGTATTCAGGTAGATCACTCTCCCCCGGTCCTCGATGCTCATGATCGGCGGGATCAGCCTCCCCGAAAGGCGGAACTCCGAGTCGTAGTCATCCTCTATCAGAAAATGGGTCTCCGATTCCCTGCACCAGGACAGAAGCTCGCTCCGGCGTCCGATCGGCATGGTGACGCCGGTCGGAAACTGGTGGGAAGGAGAAATGTGCGCGACGTCCGCTCCGCTTTCCAGCAGGGCATCCACACAGATGCCGGACGCATCCATCGGTATATATTTTACGGAAACCTGATTGCTCTCATAGATTCGCCCGGTCTTCGGATATCCGGGAAGTTCTACCGCGTAGACAAGCTCGGTCCCCAGAAGGCGGATCAGCAGGGCATACAGATATTCCGTCCCGGCTCCTATGATGATCTGATCCGGGGACACACGCAGATTCAGATACTGCAGAAGGTAAGCCGCGATTGCGGCGCGCAGGGGCATAATTCCCGCTCCGGGGGCAGGTTCCAGAAGCTCATGCCGCTTCGTCTGAAGAATTTCGCGCAGCAGCTTTGCCCAGGTATTGAAGGGAAATGTATCCGGTGAAACCCTGCTCTGCGCCAGGTCAATCTCCGGCAGTCCGCCCGGCGGACCGGGCTCTGTTCCCTTCTCTCTCCCTGCCGCGGCGGCCGGTACGGCTTCCGACCCGGAAATGCCCGGCAGGCCTGCCTCCTCCCCGATGCTGTCTCCGGCGCTTTTCACCTCCTCACTCTCTATCTTCAGGGGCGCAGTCTGCGGCAGCCTCAGAGACTCATCGATCTGAGAGACAAAAAAGCCCCGGCGCGGCTCGGAATACAGATAGCCTTCCGCGACCAGCTGCGAATAAGCATTCTCCACCGTTATGACGGCTACCCCCTGATTTTTGGCAAAACTCCGCTTGGAGGGCATCCGCTCTCCCTTTTTCAGCCGCCCGGCCAGGATATCCTCCCTGATCTTACGGTATAAATATTCATATAAAGACTCATCTGCAAGATCACGCATGTCATAAGTAATCATTGTATTTCCTCATCGCTTCGCCGGGATAAGTCCCGTCAAACTGACCTTGTCAAATTTTCTGTTTCTGATACTTTTTATAATATCACATTTCTATATACTTGGAGAAGCAATAATAATTCGGAAGCAGCCGGCCTCCATGCGCGGCGGAATAATCAGCAGCGCAGAATGAGGGAGGATCGGATCTCTCTGCAGAGCAGTCCTCCGGACAGCGGAGGCGTTGCAGGAAATGCGGCTGCGGAAGAAGCTTTTTTGGGGGTTCATCATGAAACGAATTGTAACTATCCAGGATATCTCCTGCATCGGCAAATGCTCTCTGACCGTGGCGCTGCCCATCATTTCCGCCATGGGTGTGGAAACCGCGATTCTTCCGACGGCGGTACTGTCCACCCATACCATGTTCAGGAACTTTACCTGCAAGGATCTGACGGACCAGTTTCTGCCGATCGAGGAACACTGGGCAAAGGAGAATTTCCATTTTGACGCCATCTATACAGGCTACCTCGGCTCCTTCGAGCAGATCAGCCTCGTATCCGGCTTCTTCGACCGCTTCCGCTCGGAAGATACGGTTGTCGTGGTCGACCCGGTCATGGCGGACAATGGGAAACTGTATCCGGCTTTCGATGAAGCCTACGCCAAAGAGAACACCAAACTCTGCAGCAAGGCTGACATCATACTGCCTAACCTGACGGAAGCAAGTTTCATGACCGGCCTTCCCTACAAGACGGAATACGACCGTGCCTACATCATGGAGATGCTCCGCGCGCTCGCCGCTCTCGGTCCGAAATATGCCGTCCTGACAGGCGTTTCCTTCACGCCGGGAAAGGTCGGGGTCATGGGTCTGGACAGCAGAACCGGCGAGACTTTTGAGTATTATACAGACCATGTCCCGACCAGCTACCACGGTACCGGCGACATCTTTGCCTCCACCGTCGTCGGAGCGATCACACGGGGACTTCCTGTTGCGGACGCTTTCCGCATCGCCTGCGACTATACAAAAGAGACCGTCGCCTACACTTACGGTATCTTCGGACACGAAGACCGCTACGGCGTAGACTTTGAGCATACCCTTCCCATGCTGGTGGACAAGGTGCGGAATCTGTAAGGCGATCCGCCTGCATGCGCCGCTTCCGGGATGCGGAAGATACCGGACATACGGAAACATATAATACGAATAAACAGAAATAAAAACAGGCCGGTGATTTTGCTTCACCGGCCTGTAGTATTTAGTTTTTATTCAGTTTTAATTTTATATAATCAAACAATCGGAGATCTTTTGCCCTGCGTCTGTATCTTAAGATGTTTTCTATTATAAAACATCATTCTTAAAATTATCGGCTTCCGTCATACCGTTCATATATCATGTTTCTAAATGACGGAACATACTCAGCGTTCTTTCTGGTTTTCTTCATCCTTCGAACAAATACTTCTTCAATACCGGTTCTTCTTCTTTACGCTGCGGGTCTTGCCGGGACCCTTCTATGTCAAACTTTATTATAATTTTAAGTATTTCAGATAACTAAACTTATATGAATTGGAGATCGCTCTTCGTATCCTTTCTCGTCAGATACGGATTCTGAAATCCTCATTCTTTATGAACAAATGTATTCGTCATCAACGAAATTCTTCAATGAACAACTGTTTGTCATCAATGAACATGTCTATAACTGTTACAAATGAATTCATATTCTATTCTGTGTGGCAATGATCCGGTTCAATATAACCAGGTGATAGGCGCTTCTTTCGCTTTTCTGCCTCTTCTCTCCGATTCTCGAACTAATCTGTCGAATTCTTTCAGAATGAGCGATGATAGAAGTCTCTTCCGCAGGGACCTTCCACCTTGCCACTGTTATATTGAACGACTTCGAATGGTGTTTCTAACCTGTCCATTGGACCAAGACTCCTTTCTCTCAGCTTCAGACGATAAACGGAGAATTCAGTTCACCGGCTTCTGCGGTATTTTCGTGGTTCAGAGCTGCAGATCTGTCATAAGTCTATCTGCACTCTCCTGGACGCCTTTCTCTCTGAGTACTTTTTCAAATCTGAAAGAATTTTCATTAACTGATTTTCATCATCTGAAAATCTTATGGATCTGAATGTACTTGGCCAGTCTGCGCAGGACACGAAACAGATGGCCGGCTGCTTTGAAACTGCGAATATCCTGATGTCTGTCGCCGTTATTTTTTGAAAACACTTTCAAAACAATTCTTTCAACTCCGATACGGAAAAACTTCTGAAAGTCTGTTTTGAAACGCTTGTGTTTTCTGATGCTTGTATATTAGCAGTGGCAAAGCTATTTGTCAACACTATTTTTCTGATTTTTTTATTTTTTCTTATACCTCCGGTAAATGTCGGCAAATTGTGTGAACATTTCATTCAATATATACAAATTGACAAATTCAGTCTTTGCCTTCTTCCGCCTTCCTGCTCATCTCCCGGTTGAAGTTAATCAGGCATCCGTCCAGAATAATCTGGCGCTCGTGACCGGTCAGCTCGCCCAGGGTCATCCAGATCTGCTTAAGCTCCTTCTCCCTGACCACGAATCCCATGATCTTATCCCTCTTCTCCCGGACCGCGGCCCGGATATCGGGAAGCAGGATCCAGTCGCCGTTCGCGAAGGGAAGCTCGCCTTCTTCAATCAGAAGCGGCAGCATGCCCCAGTTGATCAGGTTGGAGCGGTAGCGCTTGGTCGCATACTGGAAAGCGATGTTGGTCCAGCCGCCAAGCACCTTCTGGCAGGAAGCCGCCTGTTCCCGGGCGGATCCGTCGCCCGGCTTTACCGCGAAAATCGTGGACCCCACGCCGAAAAGAGCCGGATCATTTTTCTTCTCCAGGTAGCCCGGGAGCTTCTCGTCCAGAAGCGCAAGGACCGGGCCGAGCTCCGCCAGGGCGCCGACCGGGTCTTCGCCTGCCCGGATCGCTGTCTGCGCCTTCTGCACCTCTTTCGCGCGGCTGACATAAGCCGGATCCCTGCGTGAGAGGGTAAATTCGGCGAGGCCGAGCGGATTGGAGCGGAAGGAGCTCGTCTCTCCGGAAGGAATCAGCTCATCCGTTGTCGTCACGGGGTCGTGAATCTCCGACACAACCTTCAGCAGAAGGTTCTCGGGAAGAGCGTCCATGGCCGGCCAGTCCTTGATGTTCGGGCCAAATACCAGCTCCGCGGCGGGATCCGCCTGCCCCTTCGAATCAAATACCCTGTTTTCGTAGATTTTGCTGTCGAAGAAATAGCGCGGCGACGTAAGGCTGAACTCCAGCTGGTCAGCAGCAGTAAGGAAGCCTTTATTGGCGGCCGTGGCGGCGATCGAACGGGCATCCATCAGGGCGACGGAAGCAATCTGTCCGTTCTGGACCTTGGAGCCCTCACGGTTGGGGAAGTTCCGGGTCGAGTGGCGGATCGAAAATGCGTTGTTGGCCGGCGTGTCGCCCGCGCCGAAGCAGGGACCGCAGAAGGCGGTCTTAATCACTGCGCCGGACTCAACCAGGTCCGCAAATTTCCCGTTTTTCACCAGTTCCATGTAAACCGGCATGGAGGCCGGATATACGCTCAGGGTAAACGCGTCGGCTCCGATATAATGACCCTTCAGGATATCGGCGGCGTCGCAGATATTTTCAAATCCGCCGCCCGCGCAGCCCGCGATAATGCCCTGATCCACATAGAGCTTCCCGTCACGGATCCTGCTCTGCAGACTGTATGCAATCCGGTCGCCAAAGGATACCTTCGCCCGCTTCTCCACTTCACTGAGCACGTCCGCAAGGTTCTTCTGCACATCTTCGATGGCATAGACATTGCTCGGGTGGAAAGGCATGGCGATCATAGGCCGGATTGAGCCAAGATCGATCTCGATCATACCGTCATAATAGGCGGTCCTTCCGGGATTCAGCTCCCTGTAGGCCTCTTCTCTTCCGTGGATCTCATAGAATTCCCGGATCTTCTCATCCGTTCTCCAGATGGAGCTCAGGCAGGTCGTCTCTGTCGTCATCACGTCCACGCCGATGCGGAAGTCCGCGCTCAGGGCCGAGATGCCGGGACCCACGAATTCCATAACCTTGTTTTTGACAAAGCCCCTGCTGAACACTTCCCCGATAATCGCCAGGGCAACGTCCTGCGGGCCGACGCCCTTCACCGGCTCCCCGGTCAGGAAAATGCCGATCACGCCTGGCATATCGATATCATAGGTCTGTCTGAGGAGCTGCTTGACCAGCTCGCCGCCGCCTTCTCCCACAGCCATGGTGCCGAGGGCGCCGTAGCGGGTATGCGAGTCGGATCCCAGGATCATGCCGCCGCATTCTGCCAGCATCTCGCGGGCAAACTGGTGGATGACAGCCTGGTGGGGCGGCACGTAGATTCCGCCGTACTTCTTCGCGGCGGAAAGGCCGAACATGTGGTCATCCTCATTGATCGTACCTCCGACCGCGCACAGGGAATTATGGCAGTTGGTCAGCACATAGGGAATGGGAAATTTCTCAAGACCGGAAGCGCGCGCTGTCTGGATAATACCCACATAAGTGATATCGTGGCTGGTCAGCTTGTCAAAGCAAATCTGCAGTTTTTCCTCGTCCGCCGAACGATTGTGGGCATGAAGGATCTCCCAGGCCATCGTCTGCTTCCTGGCCTCCTGCCTGGAAAGCGAAAGACCTGTTTCCCGCTCTGCAATCGCAGATGCGTCCGGTCCGTCCGGAATGATCCGGTTTCCATTTACCAGATATACGCCGCCGTCATATAATTTCATAATCTCTACTCCATTCCGTACACGCTGCGCTGCCTCCCCGGCAGACTGTACACAGCCGAATTCTGTCTGAAGCCGGCCCCGGCTGAACATGCAGGGTCAGGCAGCAGTCCGCGCCGGAAGCCGGCCCTTACTGCTGACACTGTTCACGGCTCTCCGCACAGCAGGCTGCAGACTGTCAAAAACAGCCATGGGCAAACTGCCCATGGCCGCTGTGTTCCTAAAAACAATTCTGTCCTGTCAGCGTAATTATCTGACTGTCAGATCTGCTGCCTTTCCATCGGATCCAAGAACGTCTTTGATCTTATGAGCAACGATATCCTTTACATACTGACGGCCGACTTTCAGGTAGGAACGGGGATCGAATACATCCTTCTGCTGTTCGAATACCTGACGGACGCCGGCGGTCATGCCAAGACGCAGGTCGGAGTCGATGTTGATCTTGCAGACTGCGCTGCGGGCCGCTTCACGAAGCTGATCTTCCGGAATGCCGATCGCATCCTTCAGAGCGCCGCCGTTCTCGTTGATGATCCTGACATATTCCTGCGGAACAGAGGAGGATCCGTGAAGAACGATCGGGAAGCCCGGCAGTCTTCTGACTACTTCATCAAGAATGTCAAAGCGAAGCTGCGGCTTTGTGCCCGGTTTGAACTTGAAAGCGCCATGGCTGGTTCCGATCGCGATCGCGAGGGAGTCAACGCCGGTCTTGGAGACGAACTCTTCAACGTCGTCCGGATTCGTGTAGGAAGAATCCTCGGCAGATACGTTGACAGCATCCTCGATGCCGGCCAGAGTTCCGAGCTCAGCCTCAACAACTACGCCGTGCGCATGCGCATACTCAACAACCTTGCTGGTGATGGCGATGTTCTCTTCGAACGGCTTGCTGGAGCAGTCGATCATGACAGAGGTGAATCCGTTGTCTACGCAATCCTTGCAGACTTCGAAGTCAGCGCCGTGATCCAGATGAAGAGCGATCGGAAGATCCGGATAAAGGTCAAGAGCAGCCTCAACAAGTTTTACCAGATAAATGGAATTGGCATACTTTCTTGCGCCCTGAGAAGCCTGAAGGACAATGGGGGAATTCAGCTCATGAGCTGCCTCGGTAATTCCCTGAACGATCTCCATATTATTAATGTTGAACGCGCCGATTGCATAGCCGCCATCGTATGCCTTTTTGAACATCTCGGTAGTGGTAACTAATGACATATCTTTGTTCCTTCCTTTCTTTTTATGGATGACTAAACGTCTGACGGACCTGAAGCCTCTGTCCGTCGCTAAAGGCATTATACTCGCTTTTCCTGCCCTGCGCAATAAAGACCGCTGTGAAATTTAGCCTGCGGGCTGAAGGGGATCGGGGCTGTGAAACGGAATGGTCCGCGGACTTCCGGACACAGAGCGCAAAAAAAGAAGCTGCCATACCTCTCGGTACAACAGCTTCCTGATTACCATACAGAATTCAGATCAGTCCTGCACGTAGGGCATAAGCGCGACCTGGCGTGCTCTCTTGACTGCGACTGTCAGAGCTCTCTGATGCTTTGCGCAGTTGCCGGTAATTCTTCTGGGAAGGATCTTGCCTCTCTCAGAAACATACTTCTTCAGCTTCGCTACATCCTTGTAATCGATCTCGTTGTTCTCTTTTCCACAGAACACGCAGACTTTTTTCCTTCTGTGTACAGGTCTGCGTCTGGGAGCATCGCTCTTATTTGCAAACGGCATAATAAAACCTCCTTACGAAAGAAAGGAATCTCAGGCTGCCCGGCCTCAGTATCATTTAAAGGGCAGCTCCTCATCGATTCCGTCCGGAATGTTGATGAATCCGTCATCTGCTGCGGCCGGTGCCGGAGCGCCCTGCGGCATGGGAGCCGGGCTGCTGTAGCCTGTCCCGTAGGAAGCGCCAGAATAACTGGCCTGTCCCGCAGTCCTGTCTGAGACTGCCTTGCTCTCCGCAAACTCCTGGTCCTCGACCACGACATCTGTCGTGAACACGGTCTGACCGTCCTTGTTGGTATATCTTCCGGTCTGGATCCTGCCGGTCACAGCGATCTTCACTCCCTTGCGAAGGTACTGCTCGGCAAACTGAGCGCTTCTTCCGAAAGCAACACAGCTGATGAAATCCGCTGTCTGTGCGTTCGGATCATTGTTATCGCGGCGCATTCTGCGGTCTACCGCAAGCGTATATCTTGCGAAAGCCTGCGTCTGGTCTCCTGCGGAATATCTTACATCGGGATCTTTTGTCAGACGACCCATCAAGATGACTTTATTCATAAAATCTTACCTCACTCTTTATTCATGCATCCTGTCTAACGCATAAATATCTGAGCACATGATCCATAATACGGACACGTCCCTCAACTTCTGCCGGGCATGTCGGCTCAGCCTCGAAGTGAATGAAATAATAGAAGCCTTCATGCTGCTTCTCGATCTCGTAAGCAAGTTTCTTCTTGCCCCATTCTTCGACATCGACAATCTGGCCGCCGAAACGCTCGATCTGTTCTTTTACTCTGCCGAGCACAGCAGCCCTGTCGTCGTCTTCGAGTTTTGCGCTGACAACAACGCACAGTTCATACTTATTCATGCTACTTGCACCTCCTTATGGTCTCTGGCCCACCCGCAAGCGGATGAGCAAGGATGAAAATGATACATCACAATGAGCGATTATACCTTAAGGCCGGCGGAAAAGCAAGGGAAAAAACTGCCGAAAACAGCACTGTTTTCAGCACTCCTGATCGTCACATAAGGAAATGTGAGAAGACCTCACGGTCTGCAGAAAGCTCTCAGAACGGGTCGGTAAAAGGCCCGTACCCACACCCGGACCGGTGAAAGGCCTCCGTGCTCAGACCCGGATCTGTGAAAGGCCTCCGTGCTCAGACCCGGATCTGTGAAAGGCCTCTGTGCTCAGACACGGATCTGTGAGAAGACTTCTCCGATCGGATCCGTGATAACCAAGTCGGCTCTTGTATCCCTTGCCGTCGCCGATTTATTGATCAGGACCAGATGGGATCCCTGGAAATAATCGATCAGGCCCGCCGCCGGGTATACGACCAGACTGGTTCCGCCGATGATCAGCACGTCCGCGCCGGCTATGCAGCGCAGGGATTCATTCATAACATCCGAATCCAGACCTTCCTCGTAGAGAACGACGTCCGGCTTGATGGTTCCGCCGCACTTGCTGCATTTCGGAATTCCGTCCGCTTCCTTCACATAAAAAGCATCGTAAAATTCCCCGCAGCGGGTGCAGTAATTGCGGAGAACCGAGCCGTGCAGTTCCAGAACCTTTTTGCTGCCGGCTTTCTGGTGCAGACCGTCGATATTCTGCGTGACGACCGCCTTCAGCTTCCCCGCCTGCTCCAGCTCGGCCAGTTTCCTGTGGGCTGCGTTCGGCTCCGCGTCCAGGGCCAGCATCTTATCCTTGTAAAAACGGTAGAACTCTTCCGGTTTCCGCACAAAAAATGTATGGCTGATGATCGTCTCCGGCGGATAGTCATACTTCATATGATACAGACCGTCCTGGCTTCGGAAATCCGGAATCCCGCTCTCCGTCGAGACGCCCGCGCCGCCGAAAAAGACGATATTATTGCTTCCGTCAATAATCTCCTGCAGTTTCTGAATCTTTGCAGTATCCATACCGATCCCCCTTCTGAAACTTTTCTGATATTGCCGTACTCCGCACATATCTCCGCCTGTGAATCCGATTGCTCCTCTGCCGGTTTCAGGTATCCGCAGCCTCTGAATTCCGCCTGTACATCCGGTTTCCCTTCTTCTGTTTACAGGTATCCACAGCTCCTGATTGCGAGCGCCCGGCGGATGCAGTGCGCACTATCCTTTTCAGCCATTATAGCACAGCCCGCAGGCACATGAGAGCGCCTGCGGGCTGATAACTTTCTCTTTTTCTGTTACGTCAGTTTTTTGTGACAGCTGCAGCACCCCGTCACACGGAAATGTATACCTGTTTCAGTACGCCCTGCAGGATCCTCCTCGTCTCGCTGTCGCCGGTGCAGGTCGACAGGGTCATAATGCGGTCCTTCGGCGTTATCTTCACGTCTCCGCAGTCGATCTCGCTGGCCGCGATGCACTGCTCAATAAACTTCTCGTAGTCAGGAATTTCGAAATGGACCACGTAGGGATTCCCCGCCTTGTTGACCAGGGAGCAGGAGAAAATCTCATACTGATAGATGAATTTCGGGGTGAAGACCCAGAAATAATGGTCCTTTTCGTAGGTCTCCTGATTCGCGAATTCCTTCAGTCTTCCGAACATGGACAGATTCTTCATGTTGTGCCCGTAGATGATGGAATTCTGGTCGGAGAAATCCTTCTTATTGTCACAGTTCAGGAAAATGCAGCCTGCAAAGTTGTCTTCCTTGCGGAAGGTGCGGTGCAGGTAGAAATCATTGTCCGCAGCCTGGGCGACCGGATAGGACACGTCGATGGCTCCGATCCGGATCCATCCCACCACTTCCGGATTCACCTCATGAAGATTCACGAAATTAATCGGGTTCTTCAGCCTCGGAAGACTGACCGGAACGCCGCTTTCAACCGTTTCTTCCTTCTCGGCCTCCTCCAGGAGTTTCTCGAGCTTCTCCGGCTTCTCCAGATCTTCAATACTGCTTAAGAAGGCAAACTTATAGGTTTTGTGCGTCCCGGAGGAAGATTCCCCTTCCGATTCAGCTGTGCCGGCAGCCCCTTCTGTTCCCGCTGCGGATTCATCCGTTCCCTCAGGACCGGCAGAAGCTCCTGCCTGGCCGCCGGAAGCTGCCGGGCTGACAGATCCGGGGTCTCCCTGATCCATCTGCACGAATTCATCGTTGAGCCCGCTGTACTCGTCCGAGCCCGCTTTGTAGGCCATGTAATAACCCAGAAGCTTATAGCCGGAGTATGCAAAGACGCCGATCGCCACCACAAGAACGACTGTTATGAAAAAATTACCGACTGCAGAGCCTTTTTTCTGCCGGCCGCCGGGCTCCTCCCAGCGGTCTTCTTCGTCTCTTCTTCCTGCCAAGCGATCACCTCTCTTCTGGTACTGTCATTTATTCAGGTTACGACTATTCACGAAACTCCATATTGCAAGCTCACACATATTTCGCCTGGCAGCCTTGCTGCCTTAATGGAATAGCGTACAGAGCAGACCATCCGTGCTTCGCGCGTATGCGCATCTCAGATGCTCCTGTCTGAGGCCGTGAATAGTAACTTTTACTGCAGGTTTCCGACTGTTCTCGGATACGGAAGCACGTCGCGGATGTTGCCGACGCCGGTCAGGTACATGACAAGGCGCTCGAAACCAAGGCCGAAGCCCGCATGTCTGGTCGTGCCGTATCTGCGGATATCAAGGTAATATTTATATTCCTTCTCATCCATGCCAAGCTCGTCGATGCGGGCTTTCAGGATATCAAAGTTCTCCTCACGCTGAGAACCGCCGATGATCTCGCCGATTCCCGGAACGAGGCAGTCCATAGCCGCAACGGTCTTGCCGTCTTCGTTCAGCTTCATATAGAATGCCTTGATCTCACGCGGATAATCCGTGACAAAGACCGGACGCTTGAAGATCTGCTCGGTCAGATAGCGCTCATGCTCTGTCTGCAGATCGCAGCCCCAGTATACCTTGTAATCAAACTTGTCGTTGTTCTTCTCCAGAAGTCTGATCGCCTCTGTATAAGTCACGCGGCCGAAGTCGCTGTTCATGACATGGTTCAGTCTCTCCAGCAGTCCCTTGTCGATAAACTGGTTGAAGAACTGCATCTCTTCCGGAGCATTTTCAAGAACATAGCGGAAGATATACTTGAGCATCTCCTCTGCAAGCTTCATATCATCCTGAAGATCCGCAAATGAAATCTCCGGCTCGATCATCCAGAATTCCGCCGCGTGCCTGGTCGTGTTCGAGTTCTCCGCGCGGAAGGTCGGGCCAAAGGTATAAACATTGCGGAAAGCCTGGGCGAAAGGCTCGACATCGATCTGTCCGGAAACCGTCAGGTGGGTGGACTGGCCGAAGAAATCCTTACTGAAATCCACAGCGCCCTTGTCGTCGCGCGGCAGGTCCTCAAGATCCAGAGTCGTGCAGCGGAACATCTCTCCGGCGCCCTCTGCATCCGAAGCAGTGATGATCGGGGTATGAATATACACAAAGTTCCTCTCCTGGAAGAACTTGTGGATCGCGTACGCCGCCAGGGAACGCACGCGGAAAGTCGCCTGGAACAGGTTCGTCCTCGGGCGCAGATGCGGGATCGTGCGCATGAACTCAACCGTATGGCGCTTCTTCTGCATCGGATAATCCGGCGTGGAGGCACCTTCCAGCACTATTTCACTGGCCTGGATCTCAAAAGGCTGTCTGGCGTCCGGCGTCGCGACCAGTTCGCCGGTCACGATGACGGCTGATCCGACATTATACTTGCAGATCTCCGCGAAATTCTCAAGCTTGTCTCCGAATACAACCTGCAGCGTATCAAAAAATGTTCCGTCATGCAGAACAAGGAATCCGAAGGTCTTCGAATCGCGGATGCTGCGCACCCAGCCGCCCACGGAAATCGTCTTTCCGATATATTCCTCACGCTTTCCATATAATTCTTTTACCGTTACCAGTTCCATACTGTCCACTCCTTATCCATGTGTGAGGTGCGCCTTCCACCTTCTGTTCAGGCTCCCAAATATCATAAATGACATTATAATCAGCTGAGCCCTGAAATTCAATACAGCATTTGCGGCTTCTCCCGGCCTGTTCCCGCCTCACAGCCCTGATTTGCCCTGGTCAGCAGCTTCGCGGCCCCCATGACTGACTCACGGGAATGCGCCGGCTGGTTCTTCCATTCATAATTACCAGACCGGGGCTTTCTGCCCGGCCGGCCGCTCGATCCCTTTGAGTCTCCCGGAACGCATCCAGACGAGGGAAAAATAAAGAACCAGGAGAATCGACGTGAGGACCCAGCTGATGGGATAGCTCAGCATGATCGTCCGGAACTGGGGCCAGATCCGCACCGCGGTCAGGACCCACACGATTCTGAACACACATACTCCGGATATGGAGATAATCATGGGGAAAATCGAATCGCCCAGCCCTCTCAGGGTAGAGGAGATAATTTCGTTGCAGATCCAGGTCACATAGCAGGGAATAAAGAAATGCATCATCCCGAAGGCCAGATCAAATACTTCTTTGTCGGTTGTAAATAAGGAAAGGATCAGGCCCGTAGCGGTCCACAGAAAGGCCACGCAGGTCAGGGTCAGGATCGTCTCGATCAGGAAACCCTGCCGGATGCATTTGCGTACGCGCTGGTAATGCCCGGCGCCGTAATTCTGTCCCACAAAAGTGGTCACCGCGATCCCGAAAGACTGGGTCAGCATCCAGAAAAGCTGGTCGCCCTTGGCGCAGGCAGCCCAGCCCGCGACATAGGCGGTTCCGAATCCATTTACAACCACCTGGAGAATTACATTCGTTACGGAGTAGGTCATGGACTGCAGCATGGCCGGAATCCCGATCTTCAGAATTCTTCTGAGATATTCCCGGGAAATGCGGATCTTTGCGGGCTCCAGCCGGTAGCTCTCCCTGCTCTTCATCAGGACAGCCAAAACCAGGGCAGCGGCGAGCGTCTGGCAGAGGATCGTCGCCAGGGCGGCGCCCATGACGCCCATCCCCAGAACCGGGACAAAAAGGATATCGAGGACGATATTCGTCAGGCAGGATACCACCAGGAAAAACAGCGGCCGCCTCGAATCCCCGATGGCGCGGAGAATACCGGCGCCGGTATTGTAAAAGATATTCGGGATCATCCCCGCGAAATAAACCGTAAGATAAGTGACCGATTCCTCCAGAGCATCCTGCGGGGTATTCATGACCACCAGCAGCCGTCTTGCCATCAGCATTCCGAAGATCATGGCGGCGGCGCCCAGAATCAGAGCCATCCCCACAGCCGTATGCACCGTATCGGAGACATGCTTTTTCTCCCCCGCCCCGTAAAACTGGGCGATGATAACCGTCGCGCCGGAGCTGAGACCCGTAAGCGCGCCGATCAGCAGGTTGATAATCATTGCCGGTGCTCCGCCGATGGCGGACAGGGCTGTCGTCCCGATAAAACGCCCCACGATGATGGTATCTGTCGTGTTATAGAGCATCTGGAAAAATGTTCCGAACAGAAGGGGAAAGAAAAACAGCAGCAGCTGTTTCCAGATCACGCCTTCCGTAATCTGATTGGATGTTTTTGCACTCTCGTTCATGCCGTCATACCCTGTACAAACCCAGAAACCGTCAGGCCCCTTCACAAGCCGGAAAATGCCGCTCCGCCGATGGCCGCCTGTCCCATTTTGAAAGAAACGCCCCGGGCAGAACCCGGGCGTACTTGACATTGTACTCTTCTTTTTCCGCTTTACAAGGGGCGCCGGGAGAAAAATCCCATGGATTCCGCCTGAAGGTATTTTCACGGAAGCTGACGATAGAAATTCACGGAATCCATCTGAAATACTCCGCAGAATCCGCTTGACGGCTTGATCCGCTTTGATGTACACTGCCCCTCGTGGGTTCGTGACCATCCCCACGTTAATAAAAACTACGGAGGAAACTGAAAATGAGAAACAAAAGCGTACTGTTCCTGACCCAGGCAGCAGTCATCGCGGCGATCTATGTCGTACTGGTACAGATCTTCGCCCCGATCAGCTTCCGCGAGGTCCAGGTAAGGATCGCGGAAGGACTGACCATCCTGCCTTACTTCACAAGCGCAGCCATCCCCGGACTCTTTGTCGGATGCCTGATCGGCAATTTCCTCGGCGGAGCCATTCCGCTGGACATTGCGTTCGGCAGCCTTGCGACGCTGATCGGCGCCCTCGGAAGCTATGCGCTGAGGAAATACAAATTTGCGGTGCCGGTTCCGCCGATCCTGGCCAACACCGTCATCGTGCCGTTCGTCCTGTTCTACGGCTACGGAGTGAATATTCCGATCCCGCTACAGATGCTGACCGTCGGTCTCGGCGAAGTCCTCAGCTGCGGAGTGATCGGCCTGATTTTCCTGCTGGCGCTTGAGAAATACAGGGACAAAATTCCCGGATTCAATAATTTTCATGGATAACAGTCCCGGAATATAAAAAAGAGAGGTGCGGTCATATGCGCCTCTCTCTTTTTTTATATTTTTATGCTTTACCGGCAGCTGCGCAGGCTTTCTGGTATTTCCCTTACACTTTATCCGCCGCAGCGCGGATTCCTGCAAGCCTCTCTCAGGCTCTGCCGGCCACCTCAGATTCTTCTTTTCTGCCTGTCACCAGCCTGATCACCAGCGGATAAACCAGAATAAGGTAAATGGCAAAAATAATATTATAGGAGAGCTTGCCCCAGTGTCCGCCAAGCAGACTCTGAATCGCGGGTTTTGCATACTTGATCAGAACCCAGGCCGGCACCAGTCCAATCGCGCTGAGGAGAATCCCGCTTGCCGTAAAACCGGCAGAACGGAAGCGGACCCAGCGCTTCTCGATAAATCTTGCAATCACAAAGCCCATCAGCTTGCCGATATCCCCGTAGCCGTCATTCATCATCTTCTGCGGATCGACGATCAGCTTTCCTTCCGCATTGTAATCCATCGGGTATCCTTTGAAGGTAATATAGATGAGTCCGATCAGGCAGGCGGCAAAGGCGATCAGCAGGAACCGGTCCTCTTTCTCCGGATGCTCCTCCAGATAGCCGAAAAGCTTCGACATAATAATCAGCCAGAAGATTGCCTCCGAAATTCCCACAAATACATCCTGCGGCGTATGCACGCCCAGATAGTTGCGGGAAAATCCTGTCAGCAGAGCGCACAGGACACACAGAACGGAAATCCCGCGAAGGCTCTTCTTCTCCCAGGCACTGACCGCAAGTCCTCCGTACAGAGGCGCGGCGGTAGTGGTATGTCCGCTGGGGAAGGAATACCCTGTGGCTGTTCTGATCGAATCACCCGCGGGAAGCACTCGGCTGTCCCGGATCCACGGACGGTAAATGCAGGCTGTCAGCTTGACCACGGCGTTTACCGCGATGCAGACGTAGTAGGTTGCCAGTGTATACAGACCCTTCTTTTTATCAATACACCAGTACACAAAAACAGGAATCAGGATCAGATAGGTCACCGCAAACATCGAAACCCATTCCATAAAGGGCGTCCACGCATCATTGATCCTGTTTCGAAACTCCTGAAGAAACAGCAAATATTGAATATCCATTCTTCCTCCTCTCCGGCTCTGTCCCTGTCATGCCCGGAAGAAAAATGCGCAGCAGAAACGCTCCGCGCCATCAGGCAGGCGCTCACGGAAACAGACCGGTCTCCCATAAAATATTCCATCCAATTAACAACCCCATCAATATATACAAACCTTTCCCAAAAATCAACAGGTAAAAAGGACATGGCGTTTTTCTCTCTCTTTTCATATAATTATCTCAGAAAGCCTGCTGTTTGTACGCTGGCCGTCCGGAATGGACCTGGGTGTCAGCAGTCATGGAATCGGCCGCTGTTTCCGGGCGCCGGTCCGGAATGGATCCCGCTGCCTTTCCGACAGGCCGGAAATTGCTCCGTAACAAAAAAAACCCTCAGAGAACCGGGAGGACGATATGAATAGAATGAATAAAATGATCCTGATCTGTACTGCAGTTCTTGCGGCTGTCTTTCTGGCAGGTTTTGACAGGGAGCTGAGCGCTGCCGCCGCACCGCCGCAGAGAAAAAAGGTCTCAGACAATAAAGTTGAAGTGTATCCTGTCAAAACCGTTCTCCGGGAGCTGTTTTCCGTGGATCCGGAAAAAAGGATCGGGGTATACGGCAGATATACAGAGCTGACGGCAGAGGACGATGTCCCGGAAGCACTTTCCCGGATCATCGCCGAAGTAAATGCGCGCGCGAAAGAAACCGTCGAAGCCGAAGCGGAGCGTTTTCTTGCGGAAAACAGGTATCGGAAGAGAAAAGCAGGCTCCGGCGCGGAGGACCATTTCCGCTACCATAATGTTTCCTGTATCGTGAACGTAACACGCGCGGACAGTGTCCTTTTCAGTATTCTGGAAGCGGAGATGATATCCGGCATCGGCGAAAAGGAGGGGGACTGGCTCAGCGAAGCAGAAAACTGCCGCTTCCGCGCCTCTGTGTACGATACACAGAGCGGCATGCCTCTGACGCCGGCGGATTTCCTGACGGATCCCGGCAGCCTTCCGGAGCGCCTGGAAGCAGCCCTTGAGAACAAATATGCTCTGGAGGGACTTTATACAGACGGCGGAAAGACGACTCCCGCATGGACAGCGGATTATCTGGGGCTGCGCTTTTATTTTGACGCAACGATGATCCCGGAAAAGAAGAAAAATCAGCAGGGTATGGATTCCCGCAAGGCGGTACACGTCTCCATTCCCTATACGGCGCTGGACGGCCCCATGTCAGAAGCCGCGGCCGCAACGCCGGAAAGCTTTATCGCCCAGCTGGAAAAGAACACTGATTACAGGCTTCCGCATGACAGCAGAAGCATCCGCGTCGAAAAAGCCCTGAATTCCGGGTATGAAGCATACCGCATCGTGATCAGCGACGGAAAAGAGGAGAAGGGCTGGTGGCTGGAATATGCCGACGACAACTCGGATTACTTTGTGTTCCGCGCTGCGGACGGTTATTATTTCTACCGTCTCGACGACACGCAGGACCGTGCATATGTATACAATTTCGCAAGACCCGACGGCGGGTTCGACCGATTTGAAAACCAGAACGCCCAGTGCTTTGATTCCTTCCTGCACAGCCTGTATCTGGCGGTCCCTTCCAACCCGGAATGTGTCCATATGCGTGAAAGAACCCGGAGATTCATGGACGCAAAATCAGGCCTGAGCACCACTTTCACGCCGAACGGGCACTACACTTTCCTGCCGGAACCCGGGCGCGGGCGCACCTGGCTGCATTTTTCACTGATTGACGATGCACTCATACTGGACAGCCGCAATGTCGGCTGCAGGCTGCTTCACGAAATCAGCGTAACTGAGCTGGACGAAGAAGGGAACGAAGGCAGTGAGATCACGTTATCTGCGGGCGAGGTCCTCAGATTCCTGCAGGTTGACGGGGAAGGCGAACTGTATTATTACATGTCTCCGCAGTACAGCATGTACCAATCAGGCGCAAGGGACTACCACTATGACTGCGCGCTGGCTGACGGCAGGATGGTGCGCCTCACCACCAGCTATGAAAACAGCTTCTATGTGGACGGCATGTATCTGGACAGGATCGGAGAGCCTGTAACGCTCGGAGCGGCACAGTATGAGACCGGCCTTGAAAAGCTGCCGGACCATTTTGTAAAAATCGGCGGAAAATCCTATCCGCTCATCCAGGATCTTTCCCTCAAAACAGAATCCGGAGAAGAGATCGATTTCGGCGGGGACCTCTGGTGGATCGTGGAAAACTACGCCGGAACTTATATCCAGGAAGAGGGAGACGCAAAGCTTGTCATTTCCGACAACGGAGGCGTAAGCTTTGAATACGAGGGACGCGTCTTCACAGGAAAGCTTCCGGAAAAGAGATATTACCGCGAAGATGTGGCTATCTTTATGGAGGCAGGATATGAGCGGCGCACTTTCCACATTATCGTGAAGGATAAGCTGCCTGCGCACGACCCCTCCTTTACGAAAATTGATTTCTATTCCGAAGGAGAACCGGCTACAAACGAGCCCTCTCATGTGCCGCCGATCGATGTGGAACTGGTCCGGGAAGGCAGCCGGTAAAATGCGTAATAGAGATGCAGGCTGAATGCAAACGCTGATTCAGGCCGCATATAAACACAGATGAGGGAGAAATACAGATGAGCGATAATCATTACGGCATTCGCCCGGAGGATTATGTGGAACCGCGCTGCGTCCTCTGCGGGGATCCCTACGGACAGACGCCGCAGGTAAAGTCCATTCCCCAGCAGAGAATCATTCAGAAGATGGATGAATATATGGCAAAACGCGATTACGCAGGAGCGGAGCGCCATCTTCTCTACTGGATGGAAGAGGCAAAGCTCGGACAGGATCTGCGCGGGCAGCTCATGCTTCACAATGAGCTGATCGGACATTACCGCAAGACCGACAACCGTGAAAAAGCCATGCAGCATATCGATCAGGCGCTTGCGCTTGTCGAAGATATGGATTTCGGGGAAACACTCACCGCAGGCACCACCTACGTGAACGCCGCCACCGCCTGCAACGCCTTCGGGGAAAATGAACGCTCCCTGGCTCTTTTTGAAAAGGCGCGGAAAGTCTACGAATCCGGAAGCCGTACAGACCCTGTCCTGCTCGGGGGTCTTTACAACAATATGGCTCTGACCTGCTCCGCCCTGGGACACCATGGAGAAGCATTTCCCTTGTTTGAAAAGGCGCTCTCATGTATGGACCAGGTTCCAAACGGAAGGCTGGAGAAAGCCATCACTCTGCTGAATATGGCGCAGACTCTGGAAAATCGGGACGGGATGGAGAAAAGTGAAGCGCAGATCTATGCCTGGCTGGACGAAGCCGCTGAACTGCTGAAAGAGGAAGAAGGGCCGGATCCGGGATATTACGCCTTTGTATGCGAAAAATGCGCCCCGTCCTTCTCCTATTACGGATATTTTCTTGAGGCGGAGGAACTGATGGAGAAAGCAAGAAGAATTTATGGCCAGGCCCGCTGATAAAACATGGAGACTGCGGCGAAATCCGTGTATAAAACCATAGCTTCCGTCATGGAATGTTTCGTGAGGTGTCAAAATGAAAGGACTGGAACTATCCAGAGCATATTTTGAAGAATACGGCCGGCCGATGCTTGAGCGGGACTTCCCCCAGCTTCTGCCCTTCCTTGCCGCCGGTCTTACCGGAAGCGGATCGGAATGCTTCGGTTTCGACGACAATATCTCACAGGACCATGATTTTGAGCCGGGCTTCTGCCTCTTTCTTCCGGGTGAGGATATAGTCGACAGGCGGACCGCTTTCCTTCTGGAAAGGGCATACGCCAAACTCCCAAAAGAATTCTGCTCTCTGAAACGATCCCTGCTGCAGCCGGTTGGCGGAAGCAGACACGGGGTGATCCGCACCGGAGATTTCTTTAAAGAAAAAACCGGTACTCCGGACGGTATTCTGAGTACGGAAGCCTGGCTGACCCTCCCGGACCAGTATCTCGCCGAGGCGACAAACGGAGAACTCTATTTTGACAATTACGGGGAAATGACAAAGATCCGCAAGAGGCTCATGCAGAGGCCCGAAGATGTGAAGAAGAAAAAACTGGCGGGACACCTGCTGCTCATGGCACAGTCCGGTCAGTACAATTACCGGCGCTGCCTGAAGCACGGGGAAAATGCAGCCGCGCAGCTCTCCGTATTCGAATTTGTCAGGAACGCAGCAGCCGCCATTTTCCTGCTGAACGATGCTTACCAGCCCTACTACAAATGGACCTTCCGGGCCCTGCGCATGCTCCCGAAGCTCTCCATTGAGGCCGAGCTCATGGAATATCTCCTGTGCTCGGACAATGAACCGGCGTCAACAGAGGAAAAGACGAAGGTAATCGAGGAGATCGCCTCGGATGTGATCGATGAACTGATGAACCAGAAGCTCACGCAGGCAATCTGCACGGACCTGGAAAAACACGCAAATTCCGTCAACGACAGTATCGCCGACGGGCAGCTGCGCAACCTGAATATCCTGGCCGCGGTATAAAAGAAGGGAAAAAGATTTTGGAACTCAGGCACATTCATTATTTTATCGCCGTAGCGGAAAACCTGAACATCACCCGCGCCGCGCAGCAGCTGAAGATCGCCCAGCCTCCTCTGAGCCGGCAGATCCGGGATCTGGAGACGGAGCTCGGCGCCCCGCTCTTTGAGCGCTCCCCCCAGGGCCTGCGGCTGACGCCCGCAGGAAATACCTTCCTGCAGTACGCCCGGCAGATCACCGATCTTGCCGCCCGCTCAAAGGAACACATCGCTGAGATGGCGGACGGCCTGCAGGGAACTATCTATATCGCCTCCGTCGAAGGCCATGCGCCTAGGCTTCTTTCCAGATGGATCTCTGCTTTCAAGGACAGCTATCCCCATGTTCAGTATTCCGTCTGGAACGGCAGCACGGACGACGTGATCTACCGCGTCACAAACAGCCTCTCCGAAATCGGGATTATCACAGAGCCCCATAATGACGAGGGTCTCTTTTCCATTCCGGTTTATAAAGAACCCTGGACCGCCATGATCCCATCGTCCGATCCTCTGGCGCTTCTTCCGGGAGACACCATCCCCCTCCCGGCTCTGAAAGACCGCGACCTGATCATCCCTTCCCGGGAATCCAGGCTGATGGAGATCCGCAACTGGTTCCCGGAGGAAAATGTCGACCTGAAGATCCGCTGCCGGGTCGCCCATATGCTCAACGCCTATGAGCTGACAAAACAGGGCGTGGGGATCGCCATCTATCCGGCGTCCGACAACCATTTTTCCAATGATCCAGACGTGACGATCAAGCGGATCGTGGACCCCGAGGTCTACGCTTCCTATATTCTGGTCTGGGACCGGGCCCGGCGCCTGACCCACGCGGCGGAACTCTTTCTCCGCTCCGTCTGCGATTCCCTGAGCATACATATGCCTGCATAAATATCCGCCAAAACCCTTCACCCCGCTCCCGCGGCTGCTGGGCGCTTCTTTTCCTGCCGGCAGCACCTTGTGAAGAGGGCAGAAGCGTTTTCATGAAATAACAGAATATCTGCTCACTCACAGCGGCAGACTGCGGGAACGTGTCTGCCGTCTGCTTATGTAGAAAAGAAAAGCAAAGCACAGAACAATCTGCAGTACGGTGGAACACGGTATGGCCAGACCGATCCGGAACAGCGACACCGGCTCTCTTCTGCTCATGAGAAATGAGACCGGTACCCGGACTGCAAAAGCCCCGATAATTCCCTCCACCATCACAAAGGACGTATATCCCATCCCGTTATAAAATCCCACAAAACAGAACAGAAAACAGGTCAGCAGGCAGTCGATGCCATACGCCTTCAGATAATCCGCTGCCGCCAGCACAACCGCCCGGTCATTTGAGAAAAGGCCCGACAGGATATCGCCGTGGAAGAATGCTGTATAAAACATCACTGTACCCAGCACAAAAGAGATAAGGATCGCCGATCTCAGTCCCTTCACAGCCCTGTCGATCTTACCCGCACCCTTGTTCTGCGCCACGAAAGCAGACATGGACTGCATAAAAGCGGCAGGCACCAGCATAATAAATCCGCAAACTTTTTCAGCAACGCCAACGCCCGCCGATTCATTTAAGCCGATCGAATTTACGATCGACAGGATTACCAGAAAGGAGATGCCGACCAGCAGATCCTGCAGCGCAATCGGCGTTCCGAGAAACAGGATTTTCCCAATAATCCTCCTGTCAAAGCGCAGCATGGTCTTATCCAGGGTAAATGGAAGCGATTTCTTCCGGATCAGCAAAAATGAAATAACCACGCTTAGAAGCTGCGCCGCGACGGTTGCCGCAGCTGCCCCCCTGGCGCCCATGTGCAGGCCTGCGACGAGAAACAGGTCCCCCGCCACATTGCAGATGCAGGCAATCAGAACAGTAAAAAGCGGAGTTCCGGAATCCCCTATGCCTCTGAAAATGCCTCCGATCAGGTTATAGGCGATAATGACAATGATGCCTCCGCCGCAGATCGCAATATAACCGGCCGTCAGGTCAAAAGCCTCCGCCGGCGCGTGCATCACGCCCGTCAATTGCTTTGACAGCAGCGGAATGAGAATCGTAAGAATCACGCCTGTTACAGCAAATAAAACAAGCCCGCTGCCAACAATCTGCCCGCCTTCATCCGCTCTCCGTTCCCCTATTTTCTGTCCCAGATAAATGGTCATGCCCATGCACAGGCTGCTGATCAGGCCGGTAATGGTCATCATAATCTGGGAACCGGTCGATACCGCCGAAACATCCGCCGACGAAGCGAATTTACCTACAATAAGCAGGTCCACCGCTCCATACATGGACTGAAGGAGCAGGGCCAGCAGAACCGGCCCGGCGAACAGCAGCAGTTTCGAAAGAATCTTCCCGCTTGTGAAATCAATTCCTCTCTTCATCTTTCCACCTCTCTGCGAAATAAAAAAGCCGAAAAGAAAAAGCCGGACAAGAAATCCGGTATCTCAACCAGACATCTTATCCAGCTCACTATTTCAGACGAATAGCTCACCCTCCGATGAACATGCCCATAGTATCAGCAATTAATTGCAATGTCAAATACGACTTTCTGTTCTGCCGGGGCATTCATCTGTGCGGTGATACTTAATTCATTGCTGTGCGGCAGATCCAAGGAGCCGCAAATCCGATCCGGCTTATGATGGCAGAAATGCACTGCCCTCCGGCAGGCTCACAGACCGCAGATTAAATCCGGTTTATAATGGCAGAAATGTACTGCCCTCCGGCAGGCTCACAAGTCCCCTCTCAGCAGGAGAAATTCCGGATCCGCTCCATGGCCCTCTGCGTATCTTCGAGGGATCCGAAAGCGGTCAGGCGGAAGAAATGTTCGCCGCAGGGTCCAAAGCCTGACCCGGGCGTTCCGACTACATGCGCCTTCCAGAGCAGGCTGTCAAAGAATTCCCAGGAAGTCATCTCATCCGGCGTCTTCAGCCAGATATAAGGGGCATTGACTCCGCCGTAAGCCGTATATCCCGCCTCTTTAAGGCCTTCCAGAATGAGGGAAGCGTTCTTCATGTAATAATCGACCTGCTCCTTTGTCTGCCGCTGTCCCTCTTCGGAATAGACGGCTTCCCCTGCCCTCTGAATGATATAGGCGGTTCCGTTGAACTTCGTTCCGTGCCTTCTCGCCCACAGAGCGTTCAGCGATATATCCCCGCATTTCAGCTTCTTCGGTACGACCGTGAAGCCCAGTCTGGTTCCGGTAAAGCCGGCATTTTTTGAAAAGCTTCTGAACTCGATCGCGCAGCGGTCCGCCCCTTCGCACTCATAGATCGTGTGAACGGCATTTTCATCCCTGATATAAGCCTCATAGGCGGCGTCGTAGAGAATGACCGAACCGTTTTCCAGCGCGTAATCCACCCATTTCTGCAGCTCTTCCTTTGAAATGGTCATCCCGGTCGGATTGTTGGGGAAACAAAGGTAAATCATGTCCGCTTTCTCAGAGGGAATCTGAGGGATAAAGCCGTTCTCCTCCGTGCAGGGCATATACAGAATATTGGAGTATCTCCCTGTCTCCGGCAGGTAGCTTCCGGCTCTGCCGTCCATCACGTTCGAATCCAGGTACACAGGATAGACCGGATCGCAGATAGCCGCGCGGCAGCTTGCAGAGAAGATGTCCCCTATATTTCCCGTATCGCTCTTCGCCCCGTCGCTGATGAAGATCTCATCGATTTCGATGTCCGCTCCCCTGCTTTTGTAATCGTGATCCCGGATCGCGGCCCTCAGAAATTCATAGCCCAGGTCCGGCGCATAGCCGCGGAAAGTCTCCTTCACCGCCATCTCATCGACCGCCGCGTGAAGCGCCTTGATTACAGCCGGAGCCAGAGGCAGGGTTACATCCCCGATCCCCAGCCGGATAATCTCCTCCTCCGGATGCTCCGCCTCATATGCCCTGACCTTCGAAGCGATCCTGGAAAACAGATAGCTGCCCTGCAGTTCCGTATAATGCTGATTAATCTGAAACATAGTGTCCTCCCATACTCATACTGTCCGCGGCAGCAGATCATCCGCTTTCTGTACGATTCCGTGCCGCGGAAAAGTTATCTTCCCGGGTTGATACCGCGTGCGCCATATGCATCCGCAGCCAGACTGCCGCTGCAGACTCGTCTGTTCCATATGCGCCATATACTTCGCCCCTACCATACGCGCCATATAACTGCGGCTGAGCCGCCCACCGGCTCTGAAAGAAAAAAGGGCCGGAAGAACATACTCTTCCCGGCCCTTCTGCTGCCTTTATTTCTATCATAATCATCAGAGAACTGTCGAATACCCATTCTGACAGGATTGTCATACCTGAAAAGTATGAGCCTGTCAAACCCGTTCCCTTCTCTTTTGCAGAAACGACGCTGTATTTCCGAAGAAGACTCCCCCTATGCCCGCGGATTCTGAATGCGCATGGTGGAATCTCTCACAGTCAGATGCGGCGCAAACTCAAAACTGCCGTCAAAATTCGGGTTCCGGATCATGCCCAGCAGATTCTCCGCCGCTTTGGCGCCCAGCTCTTCCATGGGATGGGAAACGGAAGTCAGCGGAACAGGGTTAAGCTGCGTCAGCCTCGAGTTGTCGATGCTCACGATCGAAAGCTTCTGCGGAATCCGGATCTGTTGGTCCAGGCAGAGCTGGGTCAGCATATTCGCCGCCTCGTCATTATAGCAGACCACGGCCGTGCAGCTGCGCAGCCTTCTCAGAATCCATTCGTCATAACGCAGCATTTCCCTCATGGCTTCGGTATCAATCCAGCAGACATATTTTTCTTCAATCGGAATCCCCGCGCTGATCAGCGCCTCCTGATAGCCCTGATAGCGCCGCAGGCCCTGTCCGTCGTCATTTTTGAACACACAGCCGATCCTCCGGTGTCCCAGATGAATCAGGTGTTCCGCCGCCATGCGGCCTGCCGCCTCGTCATCCAGAGAGACGTGCGGAATATCACAGTCCGGATAATAAGTATTGAAGAAGAGGATAGGAATTCCCCTCTGCCTGAGTTCGCGGTAATAAATCAGGTTCGGGTTCGGAAGGCCGCTCGTCACAGGCTCCGCAATCAGCGGATCCCTGCTGCCGCTCCGGATCAGGTCGGACAGAATATTCTTCTCCGTCTCCCTGCGGTTGCCGGTAAATATGATCCTGGTTGAATATCCCGCTTCCTGCAGAACCCTTGCCATTGACTGGAGAATGCGGGGAAAAATATAGGAATCCGTGTAGGAACTGATAATCGTCACAGACCTTGACAGCTGAAGTCCCCCGTCCCAGGCGCCCGCGCTCTTCACATAGCTTCCGCTGCCCTGAATCCGGTTGATCATTCCTTCCTGTTCAAGGTTCGCCAGAGCCTGCCGGACCGTCTGTCTGCTGAAATGAAACTGGTCCGAAAGTTCCGCCTCTGTCTCAAGCCGGTCTCCGACCCTCAGCTCGCCCGACTCTATCCGCTTGTGAATCCAGTCCATGATCTGCTGATATTTCGGAATTCTGTTCATCTTTTTCGCAAAGAGGCAAGCTCCTGTCCCAGATTAATGGAATATTTCGGTAATACAGCCTCTCTTTCCTCCCTCTGACAGAACAATTGTAGATTGAACAACTTCTTAATGTCAAGATGTGTTCGTACAACTCAGGAAAATTTGTATTGAATCTTGAAATCTTCTTTATGTAGGTTTGGGAGAAGATGACGTATACTAAGTTGCGCAAATTTAAAACTGAATAATAAATGACATAGTTCCAAGTTCCTTGTAGAATTTAGTTACCACACAAAACCCTAACGA
>CACZBW010000012.1 GCA_902779575.1 uncultured Lachnospiraceae bacterium | reverse complement strand
TCTCCTTTTCAGTGATCTACAGACATTATACCATACTGTCACAAAATAAAATAGTTGTTTCGTTACAATATGTTCAACTTATTTCGTGACAGTTCCTTATTCCTTTACAGAGGAACAGATTGCACAAGAGCCCTGGCGCGTCATGGCGGTCCACTCTTCCACGGATTACGTGACCAGAAGCAGAATCGAACTGGAGATGGAGATCTGTCCGGGCAGTCAGGTCAGCGGGCTTTTCTGCGCGGAGGATCCGGTCCGTACAGATCAGGCCAGAATCGAGTGCCTCGGAGGCATCAGCGGCAGAGGCGCCGGTCCGGACGGCGCATATGGAAGCTGGATGCAGGATCAGAGAACGGACGGGGCGGAGAATTATTCCGAGCCGGGCATCGAGGAACTGACCCGCCGGCTTTACAATGTGATTCTCATGCGGGACAGCTCTTTTGTCTCCCTGACCGGGCTCGGCCGTCACGCTCAGGCGGTGAAGACAGCGGAAGCGGTAAATGATCCGGAGCACAGCCGGGTCCGCCTGTTCTATACGGTTGCGGCTGTAGAAGGGTACGAACTGTATGATATCAGCGCCGCGAAAACAATCGCGGAAGCCGGGACTGCCCTCGTACTTCCGGACAGGGAGGGATTCGCGGTTTATGATCTCCTCCCTCACGGGGTCAGCCTGGACCCGTCCGTCCCTGTCACGGGAGGGCTGCTGGAAGGGCAGGAGAACGCCGATTTCACCTCTCCTTCCCGCTGGGATACAGACCCGGTAACCGTCAGCATCTCGGGAAAAACGGATATTATGGAGAACTGGAGGGGCAGCGGCCGCACCATGCTTGTTTTTCATGTGCGTTTTCATAAAAATCCGTCCATGATTCCGCGTTTTGCTTCCGGCATGTGGTTTGACGGATACGGAATCCGCTTCGGGGCTTTCTGCAGCTACAGGGATCTTGCGGAGATGCAGAAGGAGGCAAATCTGGCGGCGGTCATGCCGGAGAAGGCGGATATCGCGGCAGGAAGGGAAATCCTTGGCACAGATAAGGAGGCCGGTCTTGACGACGGCGTGGTTGTCCCCGGGACGGAGGAGAACAGGGCATCTTATGCGATTCTGGGAGAGGATATCGACTCTGACGGCAGGTCCGGACTGAAGACTGTTCTCTATGCGAAAGCGGCTGCCGCGGAGGATGTGGCGGTAGGTCTGACCAGCGGCATTACAAAATGGGTCAGGACGGATTCGGACAGATTTGCTTCCTTTCAGAAAGAGGCAGTGACCGGCGGCCTGGAGACTTATACCTACCGGATCGATCTGACAAATGAGACGAAGGATCCCATAACGGGCATCGTGATCTTCGACCACCTGGAACAGGCTGCGCTGGAGCGCCCGGAAGCGGAGCTTTCCATGAACTTTGAGGAGCTTTTCTGGGAAGGCAGTTTTGAAGGCGCGGATCTGAGCGAGGCTGCAAAGAAAGGGATCAATCCGGTCCTTTATTACAGTGCTTCCGAGGAGGCGCCGCTCCCGCTGGAGGGACAGACGGCGCAGGAGATTCTGACGGAGGAGAACGGCTGGATCCGGGAAGAGAGCTGGACGGAGGACCTGTCAAAAGTCAGGTCCATAGCGGCGGATCTGAGCCGGGGCCGGGAGGAAGCTTCCTGGCAGCTGAAAGGAGGAGACCGCGTGCGTATTTTTCTGCACATGAAGGCTCCCGCGGACGGCGGGGAAGCCCGGTATGCTTATAACTGCAGTTCCTTCTACAGTGAAGGCGTCGAGACACAGACACAATCCTGTGTGACAGGAAATTCCGTACGCGTAAGGCTCAGTCCCCGCCGTACGCTGATCGTGCGCAAAAAGACCGAGGGGGAGGTACCGGACGGCAGAAAGGATCAGGAGTTTATTTTCCGGCTGAAAAAGAAGGAGGAATCCGGGGAGCAGCCCTGCGCCGGCCTGGAATACAGCCTGGAAAATTACACTGAGAAAGGCTGGGAAGCGGACGGGAAACTGCATGCGACGGACGCGGACGGACGCTTTCTTCTGAAAGACGGCCAGAGAGCTGTATTTGAAGATGCTGCGGGAACAGATGATATGACTGTGAGTGAAGATCCGGATCTTTTCTTTGCCTGCAGCATGGAGGAAGAGGGCGGGGAAGACGCCCGTTCGATCGTGGCAGTGAATCATTACAGACCGCCCCTTCTTCTGGAGAAAAGATGTCTTGCCGTTCCTGACGGCGTATCCCTGGAAGGGAGAAGCTTCCGGGTGCGGGTCAGCGCAGACGGGAACTCCATGGCGGGGCAGACTGCCTGGATCATGGATCCTCTGTCAGCGCTTACCTTCAGCGGGAGAAAGCTGGGAGAGCGGGTCATTGACGAAGACAGCTGCATCAGCATTTCCCCCGGCGAGCTGCTGGCTCTGTTTCCGGGCGATGCAGCGTGCAGCTATACAGTTGAAGAGATGGAAGGATCCTTCGGGGAAGGAACAGATTTTATCGGCGTATCGACAGACGCGTCCGGCCTGCTTGCCCTGAACGGCAGCAGGGTGACTCTGGAAAATGCCTGGAGATGGAAGGATCTTCTGATCAGTAAAAAAATCCTGCACCGGGAGGCGGAGGACTGTGATGATCTGTTCACTTTCCGGATCCGGAAGCTGCCGGAGGGGACGGACCCGTCGGCAGTCTCTCCCGGGAATCCGGGAACAGACACACAGGCGGACGGCTTTGAGCCGGCGGCAGGGCTTTCCTGGGAACTGAGCGATGGTTCCCATAGCGGCGTTACGGACGCAGAGGGCTGCCTTTCCTGTGCCTGCGCAGGTAAGACGATTGTAGTGAAAGGACTGGAAGGAGGCAGGGTCTACACGGTACAGGAAACGGAGGTTCCGGTGAATTATACGATGGTGAATTCCGGGACAGCGGTCTGTCTCATGCCTGTCTATAGTAAGCAGCGCGGCGCGGAGATTACAAACAGTTACCGGCTCAGGGATCTTGATCTCTCAAAGCTGGTCCTCGAAAACGCTGACCGGGACTGCACGCTCACGGCTACCGAGGGATATCCGGGCCGGATTCCGTCCTCCGGTCAGGAGAAGGTTCTCTTTGACTATGAGCCGGAAGAGGATGTGACCGGGTACCGGATTGAGTTTCCGACCGGTATTCATTTTGAGCAGTATGAATATCTGGCGGTCTACGGGGACGGGAACCTGGAAGCGGAAGCTTCCGTGCGCCATATTGCGCCCGGAGGAAGGACGATTGAGGTCAGCGGCGCCAAACACCTGAAGATCGTTTACAAGTCCTATGACAGTTCCGACGCAGAGGGCTTTCTGGTACAGATTACCGTGCTTCATGCAGGCAGCAGCCCTGGCCCGGCTTCTTCAGGTACGGGGGACAGAGAGTTTCATTTTTATCTGGAACTGATGCAGGAGGACGGCAGCTACGCTGCGGCGGCAGAAAAAACGTATACGGCCGGCGGCAGGGAGGAAGTCACGGGCGGGGACGGTTCCTTCCGTCTGCACGCCGGGGAGACCGCCCATTTTGAGGACCTTGGAGAGGAAGGACTTTCCTGGAGAATTAAAGAGGAAGCGGATCCTTCCTGTCCGCAGGTTTATCCCGCTGATGGGAAAGCTCTGGAAGGAACACTGGGATCAGAGTCTGAAAACCGGGTCATGTTCGTGAACGGCACAGACGGCCAGTTCCTGATCCGGAAGTCCTTTGCGGCGGCAGACGGGGACGCGGAAGCATTTCTGTCCGCATACCGTTCCGGCCTTCTGAACCAGCCGTTCCGTCTTCTTGCACCGCTCCGGATCGAGACGGACAGAAACGGAGGAATGGAGCCTTATAACGGGGCGCTCAGGATTGCGGATTCTTCTGACGGATCGGTGAGCATCCGCCGGGTCTGCGGGGGCGTCGTCTGGCTCAGTGAGACGCAGACCGCGATTCTGTCAGGGCTTCCGGACGGGACCCGTATCTCCGTTTCCGAGGAGAGGAGCAATGCGGCGCGCCTTCCGGAGGACGATGGAAAGACCATTCTGTTTTCCGGCGACAGGATCTTCCCGGATCAGGATACCGTCTTTGAAACTGCCGGCCCGGGTCTTAAGGAAATCAGCTTTGTCAACCGCATCAGCGCGGTAACGGCGCAACCCGCTTCCCTGATCCGGAAAGAGATGACGGACGGGGAGGAAGGCTGGAGCCGGATTCCGGACGGCGCAAGGCTGGCTTTCCGTGTCGAGCGCTTTGCGGGCGGCTCATGGATCTGTGCGGAAGGAGTTCCCTGGATCCAGACGGACCTGAACTATACAGTGGGCGGCCGGGTACAGAGAACCGGACCGGACGGGCTGATTTATCTCGTCCGGCACGCGGACGGCTGGGAAGGAGAGGACGGACAGAACCGGAAGATACAGCCTCTGGCTCTTGCCCGGGGTGAGGTCCGGCCTGCGGACTGGTACAGAGACCACGCTCCTTCGGAAGGGGATCTGAGAATCCGGGAAGATTACGAAGCGTCTGATCCTGCTTTCGGATATCTGAGCGTCTGCGAGGAGAATACCTTCTATAATTCCAACCGGGAGCGGGTCCTGGAGGTAGCCAAGGAAACGGGGGAATCATCGGGAACACGCTTCCGCATGATTCTGACACAGCTGCTGGACAGCGGGGAGGAGACCGCGGCCTGCGGAAGAAGCTATCAGATTTTCAGGATCGACGGGGATGGCAAAGAAGAGGAGGGCAGGACCGGAGCGGACGGATCCTTCTTTTTAAAAGGCGGCAGCTGCGCGAGATTTCTGCTGCCTGCCGGTACAAGATGGAGGGTAAGGGAGGACTGCCGGCTTCCATGGAAGCTTGACAGGATTCTGGCGTATTCCGGACTTCCGGAGCCGGTCCGCGAGGGCGACGGGGCGGTGTTTACCCTGGAGGATATTGTCCCGGACTGTGTCCTTACTGCCGATATGCTGGATGATGTCCGGGATCCGGAAACGAAAGAGAAGCTGCAGCTGAAACAGGGAGATGTCAGGGTACCGCATTATGTCTTTTACCACGGCAGGATCCTGGAGATCACTCAGATCGGGACAGACTGTTTCAGAAACCTGCCGATCAGTTCAATCTGCTTCAGCGAGGGCATCCTCAGGATCGGCACGATGGCCTGCGGTTACTGCAGGACGCTCAGTTCGGTCACCCTTCCCCATTCGCTGATAACTCTGGGACAGCAGGCTTTTGTCACGACATCCATTTCCAGCCTTGATATCTGGGAAAATGTGGAAAGCGCCGGCAGGTGGTGCTGCAGCGGGAGCCTGGCCGCCCCGGTCCATATCCGGATCCATCAGCCGGAGGGAAGCCTGAACGCCGTATGGGGCAGCGGGACCGTTGTTGAGTATGTAAGTGAGTAACTATATGACAGCGGCGCCTGAAGTCAGGCCGGAGTGACTTGTTTTTACGATTTTACAGACCATACTTCTGACGCCGCAATCATTATAGAATGGTCGTGCCCGGTTTTAAGGGAACAGGATCAGCAAGGAAGGGACTGCCAATTTTTTTGAATGAACGGCAGTCAGACCGGAATATTTATATCGGACTCCGGACCGGGGAGACGGGACAGTTCCGCCTTCCCGGTCCGCTTTGCGGAGGAACGGTGCAATATTTTTTTCTTAAGGCGGGTTTTACAGAAAAAAGAATCAAATTTTCGCGGTTATTCAGAAATCATTCTTGTGCATTTTCGACAAATTTCCAAATCGCAAAAATTGCGAAATATGTGTGAATCTACCATTGAATCATCAGTTTCTGAGTGTTACAATACTCACTATCTGCCAAACTGCTTTGGCATGAGGTTTTTAAAAGTGTACAGGAGGAGAAGTGTATGAGAAAAATGATGTGTGTTGCTCTGACGGGTGCTGTGACAGCCGGCCTTGCCATGAGTTCCATGGCTGCAGAAGTCATCAAGATCGGCGGCATCGGACCGACCACCGGACCGGCAGCCATCTACGGCTCCAACGTTCAGAATGCGATGGAGATCGCGGTAGAGGAAGTCAACGCGGAAGGCGGAGACATTCAGTTTGAGCTTCAGTTTGAGGATGACCAGCATGATCCGGAGACTTCCGTGAACGCATACAACTCCCTTAAAGACTGGGGCATGCAGATTCTCGGCGGTACTGTCACCACGAATCCCTGCATCGCAGTCGGTTCCGAGGCAGTCAGCGATAATATGTTCATGCTGACACCGTCAGCGTCCTCCCAGGACGTCATCAGCATCGGCGACAACGTCTTCCAGGTCTGCTTCACCGACCCGAACCAGGGACGCGCTTCCGCGGACTATATCTCCGAGATGGAGCTGGGTTCCAAGATCGGTATCATCTACAACTCTTCGGACGCGTACTCCACAGGTATCCTGAACACCTTCCTTGCGGAAGCACAGGAGAAGAACCTTGAGGTCGTCGCCAACGAAGCGTTCACGGATGACAACTCCACAGACCTTACCACCCAGGTCCAGGCCTGCAAGGATGCCGGCGCGGATCTGATCTTCCTTCCGATTTACTATACTCCGGCAAGCCAGATCCTGAAGGCTGCCAATGATATGGGCTACGAGACGAAGTTCTTCGGCGTCGACGGCATGGACGGAATCCTTTCTGTTGAAGGCTTCGATACTTCCCTTGCAGAGGGCGTCATGCTCCTGACCCCGTTCGTCGCAACTTCCACCGATGACCTTACGGTTGCTTTCGTCAAGGCTTATCAGGACAAGACCGGCGACATCCCGAACCAGTTCGCGGCAGACGCCTACGACGTCGTCAAAGTACTGTACAAGGCCTGCACCGAAGCCGGCGTGACAGCGGATATGTCCGCTTCCGACATCTGCGAAGCGCTCAAGGCCGTGATTACGAGCGACGGATTCTCCTATGACGGACTGACCGGCGAGAGCATGACCTGGGACGCAAGCGGTGCGGTTTCCAAGGATCCGCGCGGCATGGTGATCCAGGACGGCGTTTACCAGCCGATGGATTAAGTCAGCCTCTGACATCGTTTGGGAATATACAGGAATCAGGCGGTCCCGTTCGGCGGGACCGCTTCACCATATTCGGGCGGAAACGGGCACCAGGTCTTCCGGACCGAAAGAACCGGGGGTAATCACATGCAATTTCTATCCTATCTGGCCAGAGGGATTTCGCTGGGAAGCGTCTACGCACTGATTGCGTTGGGCTATACCATGGTCTATGGTATCGCCAAGATGCTGAACTTTGCGCACGGTGACGTCATCATGGTAGGCGGATACGTCGTTTTCTTCACATTCTGCAAGGGGGGAATCCATCCGGTCCTGGCGATTATCATCGCCATGGGAGCCTGTACCCTTCTTGGTATAACGATCGAGAGAGTTGCGTACAGGCCGCTTCGGGGCGCCTCCTCTCTGTCTGTTCTGATCACAGCCATCGGCGTCAGTTATTTTCTGCAGAACGGGGCCATGCTTCTGTGGAAATCCGATCCGAAGTCTTTTACTTCCGTCGTAAAACTGAAACCCCTTGTCCTTTTCGGCGGGCAGCTGCAGATCTCCGCTGAGTCGATTGTCACGATTTTAGTCTCTGTCGTGATCATGATCGTGCTGATCTGGTTTGTCCAGTATACGAAACCGGGCCATGCCATGCAGGCGGTCTCCGAGGACCGCGGAGCGGCCCAGCTGATGGGAATCAATGTGAACGGAATCATCTCCATGACCTTTGCGATCGGCTCCGCGCTTGCCGCGGTGGCGGGCGCTCTGCTTCTGAGCTCCTATCCGACCCTGATTCCGACGACCGGCGCCATGCCCGGCATCAAGGCTTTTGTCGCCGCCGTTTTCGGCGGGATCGGTTCGATCCCCGGCGCGTTCCTGGGAGGAATTCTTCTGGGCATTATAGAAAATCTTTCCAAGGCGTATATCTCTACGCAGCTGTCGGATGCGGTTGTATTCCTGGTTCTGATCGTAGTTCTGCTCGTGAAGCCAACCGGACTTCTGGGCAGGAAAACAACTGTGAAAGTGTGAGGTGAAGATTGTGGCAGGCAGAAAAAAGATGAAGAAGTCCACAAGATCGAACCTCATGACGTTTGGTTTTGTGATTGCGTTCTGGGCACTGATTGAGATTGTCCGGATGACGGGACATATGACCGCCAAAATCGGCGGCCTTCTGATCCCGGTATGCGCCTATGTTGTCATGGCGATTTCGCTGAATCTGGTTGTCGGCTTTCTGGGAGAGCTCTCCCTCGGGCACGCCGCTTTCATGAGCGCGGGTGCTTTTGCGGGCATTTATTTCTATACGACAGCCGGTGCGGCCCTGCCCCAGTGGCTGGCGGTCCTGATCGCATTTCTGATCGGCGGCGCGGCGGCGGGTATTTTCGGCGTTCTGGTCGGCATCCCTGTTCTGAGGCTGTCGGGCGATTATCTTGCGATTGTTACCCTGGCATCCGGCGAGATTCTGAAAAATGTCCTGGGAGCCATGTACATCGGCTCAGACTCCAGAGGCCTGCATTTTTCCCTGAAAGACCAGTTCTCTCTCGGGATGGAGCCGGACGGGAAGATGCTTTTAAAAGGCGCGATGGGTATTATGGGTATAAAGAAGTTTTCGGTCTTTACCGTAGGTATTGTACTGATCCTGATTACCCTGATTTTCGTGACGAACCTGATGAATTCCAGGGCCGGCCGCGCCATCACGGCCATCCGCGACGATGAGATCGCTGCAAGAGCGACAGGCATCAACCTGACCAAGTACAAGCTGATGGCGTTTGTATCCGCTGCGGTGTTCGCGGGTTTCGCCGGCGTTCTGTACGCACTGAATTACTCCTCCCTGGTCGCGGACAAGTTTGATTACAACCTGTCGATCAATGTCCTGGTCATGGTCGTTCTCGGCGGTATGGGCAATGTTCTGGGCGGAATCATAGCAGCGATTATCCTTACGGTTCTTCCGGAGATGCTGCGCGGCTTCTCCCAGTACCGTATGTTTATCTACTCGATCGTCCTGATTGTCATGATGCTGTTCAATCAGGCGCCTGCCTTTGTTTCCTGGAGAAAGCGCTTCATGATGCGCTTCAGGAAGAAAGCTCCTGTAAGCGGAAAGGAGGGCATCTGATATGGCACTTCTGGAAGTTACCAATCTGGGAATCTCTTTCGGCGGCCTTCAGGCGGTCGCTGCTTTCGACCTGACCGTGGAGACAGGCCGGCTGTACGGCCTGATCGGGCCGAACGGCGCGGGCAAGACCACTGCCTTCAACATGCTGACCGGCATGTACCGCCCCAGCGAGGGAAATATCCGTCTGGACGGAGTGGATATAACCGGAAAAAGCCCGGAATACATTTCAAAGGCCGGAATCGCAAGAACATTTCAGAATATCCGTCTCTTCGACGAGATGATGGTTCTGGACAACGTAAAGGTCGGCATGCACAACCGTATGGAGTACAGCATGTGGGCAGGCCTTTTGCGGACCCGCTCCTACAGGGAGACGGAGCATGACATGAACCGCAAGGCCCTGAAGCTTCTGAAGGTGTTCGGGATGGAAGACAAGGCGGAGCTTTCCGCATCCGCCCTTCCCTACGGCCAGCAGAGAAAACTGGAGATCTGCCGGGCGCTTGCCTCGGATCCCAAGCTTCTTCTTCTGGACGAGCCGGCTGCCGGCATGAATCCGAATGAGACCCAGGAGCTGATGGAGACAGTGCGTAAAGTAAGAGACGATTTCGGGATCGCCATCCTCCTGATTGAGCATGATATGAAATTCGTCATGGGAATCTGTGAGGAGATCACGGTTCTGGAATACGGCCGTATCATAGCCAGGGGCAGCGGCGAGACAATCAGCAATGACCCGAGAGTCATAGCTGCATATCTGGGAGGAGATGACGACTGATGGGTGAACTGCTGAGAGTTGAAGGAGTCAATGTATATTACGGTTCCATCCACGCCATCAAGGATGTCTCTTTCCACGTGGACGAGGGTGAGATCGTTACCATGATCGGCGCGAACGGAGCCGGAAAAACCACCACGATGCATGCGATCTCCGGTCTTCTGAAGATCGCGAGCGGGACGATCAGCTACGACGGGAAGATGATTTCCAGGATCGAGCCGCACAAAATCGTTTCCCTGGGTCTTGCCCAGTGCCCGGAAGGGCGGCGGGTCTTCTCCGGCCTGACGGTTCACGAGAACCTGGAGATGGGCGCCTATTCCCGGAAGGACGGAAAGGACGCCATCCAGGATGATTTCGATCTGGTTTTCGACCTTCTGCCGCGCCTGAAGGAGCGGCGGAACCAGTCCGCGGGCACACTGTCCGGAGGCGAGCAGCAGATGCTGGCGATCGGCCGGGCTCTCATGTGCAAGCCCAAGATGCTTCTGCTGGACGAGCCTTCCATGGGCCTGAGCCCGCTGCTCGTAAAAGAGATTTTCCACATTATCGAAGACGTCAACAAAAAGAGCGGCGTTACAGTTCTCCTTGTGGAACAGAACGCGAAGATGGCGCTGAACATCGCCGACCGCGGCTATGTGCTTGAGACAGGGAATATCATCATGGAGGGGAAGGCTTCCGAGCTTGCGGATAATCCCGAGGTGAAGAGAGCTTATCTCGGAGCCAAATGATTACGGGCTGGCGTGTCTTTTTCTGCTCCGGCCGGTACTCTGCGCTGCAGCAGGAAGTTAAAAAACCAATTGAATAAGAAAATATGCTTGCGACACCAAAAGTCAGGTCGGAGAAAATTGCTTATACGATTTTTGCAGACCATACTTTATGGAGAGCGGATCATAGGAGCTCATTTAAAAACAGTTCAGCCCTTTTCAGTGCTGAACTGTTTTTCGCAATCTATACGGAATCGGCCGCAATGCCTGCAGCAGCAGACATCCGGATTATTCCTTGCTGTGGGAATGATATTTCTCGTCACAGTACTGGCAGCGGTAAAGCTCCTTCTCTTCATCGGCCAGATAGAAGATATGGTTGAGTCCCTGCTCGATGGATGTGATGCAGCGGGGATTCTTGCAGTGGATAATGTTGACCAGCTTTTTGGGAAGCTTCAGCTTTTTCTTTTCCACGATCTCTCCGTCACGGATGATGTTGACCGTGATCGTGTGATCGATGAAGCCCAGCGCGTCCAGATTCAGAAGCTCCAGGGGGCATTCCACCTTGATGATGTCTTTGAGCCCCATCTTGCTGGATCTCGCCTGCATGATCATGGCCACCTGGCAGTCCATCTGGTTCAGCTTCAGCTTGCGGTAGATATCCATGGCTTTTCCGGCCGGAATATGGTCGAGTACGACGCCTTCATTCAACTGTCCTACGCTCAGCATACCTTCACCCCCAGTAATGTGAGAATCAGCGCCATACGGATATAGACTCCGTACTGCACCTGTCTGAAATAGCAGGCTCTCGGGTCGCTGTCCACCTCGACGGAGATTTCATTGACGCGCGGGAGCGGATGGAGCACGCACATGTCCTTCTTTGCCAGGTCCATCTTGGGCTTGTCCAGGATGTAGAAATCCTTCATGCGGACATAATCTTCCTCGTTGAAGAAGCGCTCTTTCTGAACGCGGGTCATGTAGAGCACGTCCAGTTCGGGAAGGGCGTCCTCCAGACGGATGACTTCTTCAAAGGGAACGTTGTTTTTCCTGAGGACGTCATCCCGCACATAATCGGGAACCCGAAGCTCTTCCGGGGAAATCAGTACAAAACGGATTCCCGGATAGCGGACCAGTGCGCTGATCAGAGAATGGACCGTACGGCCGAATTTCAGGTCGCCGCACAGGCCGATGGTCATTTCACCCAGCTTTCCTTTGATGGAACGGATCGTCATCAGGTCAGTCAGAGTCTGGGTCGGGTGCTGATGTCCGCCGTCGCCGGCATTGATCACCGGAATCCCGGACACGGTCGACGCCACATAGGCCGCGCCTTCCTTCGGGTGGCGGATCGCCGCGATATCGGCGAAACAGGAGATAACGCGGATGGTATCGGCGACGCTCTCGCCTTTGGCCGCGGAACTTGACTGGGCAGAAGAAAAACCAAGCACCTGACCTCCCAGGTTCAGCATGGCTGCTTCGAAACTGAGACGGGTACGGGTACTTGGCTCATAAAAACATGTCGCTATTTTTTTCCCTTCACATGCGTGGGAATACTTTTCCGGATTATGCTCGATATCAACTGCCAGATCCAGCATCTGGTCAAGTTCTTCAACCGAGAAATCCAGGGGACTCATGCAATGTCTCATCCTGACCTCCATGTGGTGCAAACTGCAATCGCGTGCTTCTGTGCGGCTCTGAACCGGAATTCAGAAAAGCGGCTGAAAAGCGGATTTCTTTTCAGCCGCAATTATCTTACACGAAAGCAGGGAAGGGCGCAACAGCTTTTTTCGGGAGAAGCGCCCCACCTTTTTTTCTTTGCTTTCTTTTCGGGCTGGTCTATAATCGGTAATAGATTCAGACGGCAGAACCCGCGGCGCGAGCCCGGGTATCCGAAAAGGAGGATTTTGTTATGACATTTATCTATCCGGTTGTTCTTACCAGACATGAGGACGGATCCTATACGGGGGAATTCCCGGATCTGTATATGTGCCGCTGCGAGGGGCCGACCCTGCAGGACGCCCTGGATGAGGCGCGGCTTGCCGCATATAACTGGATTGATCTGGAACTTCAGGAAGAGGACCCCAGGATGCCCGGTGTGACCGATCTGGAGGATATACAGCTTCTGCCCGGACAGGAGGCCAGAAACATCATGGTGCATTACCGGATGACAGAGGGCTGGGATGAGTAAGGCTGCGGACAGGAACGGCTGACGCCAAATATGTGCGGACACCGGCAGCCATTTATGGTAAAATAGAGCGGTACTTTTGTGATTCGGAAATGAGGTTCAAAAATGAGTGATCTGCTGCAGCTTCGGGGCGAGATCGACAAAATTGACCGTGAGATCGTGCGTCTTTTTGAACAGCGCATGGAGGTCACTGACGAGGTCGGGCGCTATAAGATCGAGAACGGGAAAAAGGTATTTGACAGAGAACGGGAGCGGGAAAAGATCGAAACCGTGAAAGGCCTTGTCGAGGGGGATTTCAACAAGCACGCTGTTGCGGAGCTTTTTGAACAGCTGATGGCCATGAGCCGGAAGAGGCAGTATGCCATGCTGGCTGAAAAAGGGGCCGGCGGCCGTCTTCCCTTTATCAGCGTCGACCAGCTTGATCTGGAGAAAATCCGCGTTGTTTTCCAGGGGGTGGAGGGCGCTTACAGCCATGCGGCCATGTGCCGTTTCTTCGGAAAGAATGTGAACAGCTTCCACGTCAGGAGCTTCCGGGACGCCATGGAGGCGATCGCGGAGGGGGCGGCGGACTATGCAGTGCTTCCCCTGGAGAATTCGACCGCCGGGATCGTGACGGATATCTTCGACCTGCTGGTGGATTTTGAGAACTATATCGTCGCGGAGCAGATCATCAGAGTGGAGCACGTCCTGATGGCGGCGAAGGGCGTCCGCCCGGAGCAGATCCGGAAGGTATATTCGCATCCGCAGGCTCTGGCGCAGTGCGAAAAGCTCTTTGCGCAGCACAGGAACTGGGAGCCGGTGGCTTATGACAACACGGCTCTCGCCGCAAAAAAGATCGCGGCGGACCAGGCGGCGGATGAGGCGGCCATCGGAAGCGCGTTTGCGGCAGAGCTGTTCGGTCTTCAGATCCTTCAGGAACATGTGAATGACCAGGAAGCCAATTCGACGCGTTTCATGATCGTGACCAACCAGCGGATTTTCCGGAAGGACGCCGGGAAGATTACGATCTGTTTCGAACTTCCTCATTCCTCCGGAACCCTGTACCATATTCTTTCGCACTTTATTTTCAATAACGTCAACATGACGCACATCGAATCCAGGCCGATCCCCGGGAGAACCTGGGAGTACCGCTTCTTTATCGATTTTGAGGGCAACCTGAACGAAGCAAGTGTGAAGAACGCGCTCAGAGGCATCCGGGAAGAGGCGATCAACATGAAAATCCTGGGGAATTACTGAAGAAGTCCTGTTCAGGAACGCCTCCGGCGTTTCTGTGCTGAAAAAGACGAATCCATGTTTTCTTGTGAAAAATATGAAATTGCCGGAAGAGGCGGAGGAAAAACGAGATGAGCCGTATCAGTGAACTGATTCTATACCGGGACCGCGAGGGGGGACTTCTCAGCCGCCTCTCGGATCTTCAGAGCCGCTGCGCGGACCTTATGCGCTCCGGGGATGAGAAACAGCGGCAGCAGGCTGCCGACTTATGCATGGAGATTATGCAGGAGCTCGTGGAGACGGCCATGAGCCACGGCTTTTCGGGCAATCTCTGGCACAGCTACCTGACTTACCTGCTGGTCTACCATGAAAATGCCTATTCCAGGGCCTGCGAGATCCGGGGAACTATCGCAGGGGGGATCAATCCGGTTGCGGAGCATGATTTTCAGATCTTTATCGAACTCTTTGCATATGATTTCCGGGATATAGAAGAAGCCCTCGGGCTGCAGCTTTACCGGATGGCTTCGGATTTTCCCGTGGGAGGAGACGACCGCAGGCTTTTCAACCGGAGAATCCGGGACCGGATCGAGAATCTGTCGGTGAAACTGGCACAGGCCGGTACGGTAGAGGCTTTCAAGGCAGCCGTGGATGCTTTTTACAAGGATTTCGGCTGCGGAAAATTCGGCCTGCACAAGGCTTTCCGCGTGCTTCACAGGGAAGGGGAGGCGCAGCCGGTGATTGTGCCGATCACCAACATCGCCCACGTGAGGCTGGATGACCTGATCGGCTATGAGAGCCAGAAGCAGAAGCTCAGGGAGAATACAGAGGCCTTTCTCGCGGGACGCAGGGCCAACAACTGCCTGCTTTTCGGCGACGCCGGCACAGGGAAATCCTCGAGCATCAAGGGCATCCTTAATGAATACTATGACCGGGGCCTGCGCGTCATCGAAATCTATAAACATCAGCTGAGGGATCTGGTGGACGTGATCGCCCAGATCAAGAACCGCAACTACCGCTTTATCATCTATATGGACGACCTCTCCTTCGAGGAGTTTGAGACCGAATATAAATACCTGAAGGCTGTGATTGAGGGAGGTCTTGAGAAGAAACCCGACAATGTGCTGATCTATGCGACCAGCAACCGCCGCCACCTGATCCGGGAGAATTACGCGGACAAGGAGGGCGATATCCGTTCCGACATGCATACAAGCGATACTGTGCAGGAGAAGCTTTCCCTGGCTTACCGCTTCGGCGTGACCATCTATTTCCCGGCTCCTGTCAAGAAAGAGTTCCAGGAAATCCTGAAAGGGATCGCGGACCGGAGCGGCGTAAATCTGCCTGAGGAAGAGCTTTTCCTGGAGGCGAACAAATGGGAGCTTTCCCACGGAGGGAGAAGCGGAAGAACCGCCCAGCAGTTTATCGATTATCTGCTGGGAAAAGCGCCGGAATAACGGTCCGGCAGAATTAGAGGATAAGAGTATGGCAGTGAAACTTTTTGCGGCGATCGTGATCGGGTCGACCGAGACAGAGATGAAACTGTATGATCTGTCGCAGAGGAGAGGGATCCGTCAGCTGAGCTGTGTCAGCCGCAGGATCGATCTCGGGATCGACGCCTATGACCGCGGAAGACTGTCCACGGAGAAGGTGGAGAGACTTGTGGAGACACTGAAGGATTTCCGGCGTCAGATGGACGGTTTTCATGTGGACGGCTACCGCATGGTCGGGACCTCCGCCCTGCGTGAGATCCGTACGGGCCTGATCACCAAGGATCATATTGAAAAGCAGACAGGGCTGAGTCTGACGATCCTGTCCAATTCCGAACAGAGATTCCTGGACTACAAGTCGATCGCTTCCCAGACGGATTCCTTTGAAGAAGTGATAAAGAGCGGAACCGCGATTGTCGATATCGGCGGCAGTTCCGTTCAGATTTCCGTCTTTGACAAGGACAAGCTCTTCACGACACAGAATATCCGGATCGGTAAGATTTCCACCCAGGTCCGCTTTCACCCGCTTGCCAGGAACAATGAACACTACGAGAAGATCCTGGCGCAGCTGATGGATCTGGAGCTTACAGGTTTCGGAAAACTTTACCAGAAAGACCGCCAGATCAAGACCCTGATCGCGACCAACCGGGAGCTGCAGCAGCTTTTCAAGCCGCTGGCAGAGAAAAAAGCTTCTTCGATTGTTTCAAAGGAGGAATTTCTGGACCTTTACCGGCAGATCGTCTATCTGGATCCGGGAGAGATTACGACCCGGCTCGGCGTGCCTTCGGAGACGGCGCGCTTCGCGGTGTCTTCCATGATTATCTGCAGATCCCTGCTGGAACGCTTCGAAGCGGACAGTGTCTGGCTTCCGGACGTATCCATCGGGGACGGCCTCGCCTACGATTTCGCCATGCAGAACAAGGCGATCCGCTCGCCGCATGCATTTGACGAGGATATCATCGCGGCGTCCCGCAGTATTGCAAAGCGCTATAAATCAAACCAGGCCCACACAAAAATGGTGGAGGAGATCAGCCTGATTCTCTTCGACCGGATGAAGAAAGTGCACGGCATGGGAAAGAGGGAGCGCCTGCTGCTGCAGATTTCCGCGATCCTGCATAACTGCGGGAAATATATTTCCCTCAAGGATGTATCGGACTGCGCCTACAATATTATCATGGCGACCGAGATCATCGGCCTGAGCCATGCCGAGAGGCAGATTGTGGCGAATGTCGTACGCTTCAATACAGCGGCGCTCCTGTATTTTGACGATCTCAACCTGACCAGCACTGTCAGCATGGAAGAATATCTGGTCATCGCCAAGCTGACGGCGATCCTGCGCGCGGCCAACGCGCTTGACCGTTCGCATTCGCAGAGGATCAGCAGCATATCCGTAGTCCTGAAGGGAGACGAGGTCGTCATCACTGCACAGAGCGGGGAGGACCTGACGCTGGAAAAAGGAACGCTGGAGGCGGGAGGAAACTCCCTGTTTGAGGAAGTATTCAACCTGAAGCCGGTACTGCATCAGAAGAAACCGGTCAGCTGAGAGGTTAAGGATTGCCGGCTGCGGCGGCCGGGTGTTTCTGTCCGGCGGGCTGCCGTCATATGGAAGGATTGGAAAGATGGCTAAGAGTAATGATTCCGTGAATACGATCGATTACAGAAATCCGGCCTGGTATACCAACCGGGAGCTGAGCTGGCTGGATTTCAATTACAGGATTCTGGACGAGGCCCGTGACAAGAAGAATCCGCTCTTCGAGCGCCTGAAATTTCTGTCCATCACCGCCTCCAACCTGGATGAGTTTTTTATGGTCCGCGTTGCTTCCCTGAAGGACATGGTCCATGCCAAATATTCAAAGCCGGATCTGGCCGGGCTCCGCGCCGATCAGCAGCTGGAACTGGTTCAGAAAAAGTGCCATGAGCTGATCGAGCGGCAGTATTCCACCCTGATCCGCTCCCTGGTTCCCGCCCTGAAGCAGAACAAGCTGGAAATCATCACTGATTTTGAGGATCTTACTCCGGACCAGGCTGCTTTCGCGGACAGTTATTTCAAGGAAAATGTATATCCCGTACTGACGCCCATGGCCATGGACGCGTCGAGGCCGTTTCCCCTGATCCGCAACAAGTCGCTCAATATCGGCGCCCTGATCTCCCGGAAGGAAGACGACGCCGAGAACTCCGTTGCCCAGACCGTCATGAAGAATCTGCAGAAGAACGGGGAGCTCAAGGCGGAAAAAGTCACAAAGGACAAAGCGCTCAAGGGCGGTACGGTTTTTGCCACGGTCCAGGTTCCGGGCGTCCTGCCCAGAATCATCGTACTGCCCGACAAGGAAGACGGGACACATTCCGGCGTCCTGCTGGAGGACGTGATCGAGCGCAATATGGACAAGCTCTTTACCGGATTCAACGTAGTCTGCGCACATCCGTACCGGGTAACTAGGAACGCGGACCTGACTCTGGACGAGGATGATTCCGACGATCTTCTGGAAGAGATCCAGAAAAAGATCAAGAAGAGGCAGTGGGGCGAGGTTATCCGCTTTGAGTATGAGGACAGCATGAATCCCAGGCTGCTCAAGATCCTGAAGAAAGAGTTCGGGGTCCGGCAGGAGGAAATGTACCCCATCGCGGGTCCTCTGGACCTGACCTTCCTCATGAAGGCTTACGGGATGAAAGGGTTCGACCATCTGAAGGAGAAACCCTGGACGCCCCAGCCGGTACCGGCGCTGATGAATCTGAAGGAGGATGAGGATCTCTTCGCGGCCATCCGCAAAAAAGATATTTTCCTCCATCATCCCTATGAAACTTTCGATCCGGTTGTGGATCTGATCCGGATGGCTTCGACAGATCCGGACGTGTTCGCGATCAAGATTACCCTCTACCGCGTCTCCGGACATTCCCCGATCGTCGCTGCGCTGGCGCAGGCGGCGGAGAACGGGAAGCAGGTGACGGCCCTGGTAGAGCTGAAGGCCAGATTTGACGAGGAGAACAATATCCAGTGGGCGGAAATGCTTGAAAAGAGCGGCTGCCATGTCATTTACGGCCTGGTCGGCCTGAAGACCCACAGCAAGATCGCGCTTGTCGTTCGCAGGGAGGAAGACGGAATCCGCCGTTATGTGCATCTGGCCACCGGCAACTACAACGATTCCACGGCGAGGCTCTATACAGACTGCGGCATTATGACCTGCAATGAGGCGTTCGGCGAGGATGCGACAGCCGTATTCAACATGCTCTCCGGCTACAGCGAGCCCAGGCACTGGAACCGGCTCGCCCTTGCCCCGATCTGGCTCAGGGACAGGCTGTACCGCCTGATTGACCGTGAGATTGAGCATGCGAAGGCGGGAGAGGAGGCTTATATCATCGCCAAGATGAATTCTCTCTGCGACCGGGACGTGATCGCGAAGCTCTATGAGGCGTCCGCGGCGGGCGTTAAGATTCAGCTGATTGTGCGCGGAATCTGCTGCCTCAGGGTCGGGATTCCGGGCGTATCGGAGAACATCTCCGTGCGCTCTGTAGTCGGAACTTTCCTGGAGCATGCACGCATCTTCTGCTTCGGAAACGGCGGCCACGAAGAACTCTACATGGCTTCCGCGGACTGGATGCCCAGAAATCTCGACCGGCGCGTTGAGATCATGTTCCCCCTGGAGGACAAAGACAGCGCGGCTGCGGCAAGGCATATCCTGGACGTTCAGCTGGCGGATACGCTCAAGGCTCATGAGCTCAAGGAGACCAATCAGTACGAGAAGATCGACAGGAGAGGAAAAGAACGGATCGGGGCTCAGGAAAGCTTCATGAGAGAAGCCATGGAAGCGGTAAAGCCTGAAGATCCCATTGTCAGCCGCGTCTTCACACCCTCCGTTTCCGAAACGCATGAGGAAGAAGAGAAAGACGGGCAGGAGTAAGGAAGCACAGCCTTCCGGGAGAGAAAAAGATGTATACAAGACAGGATACAAGGACTGTCAGGATCAAAGACCGCCTGATCGGAGGCGGTCATCCTGTTCTGATTCAGTCGATGACCAATACAAAGACAGAGGATGTCGAAGCGACGGTGCGCCAGATTCATGCCCTGGAGGAAGCCGGCTGCGAACTGATACGCTGCACGGTGCCGACCATGGAGGCCGCCCGGGCACTGAAGGAGATAAAGAGCAGAATATCGATTCCGCTGATTGCCGACATACACTTTGATTACCGGCTGGCCATCGCGGCCATTGAGAACGGCGCGGACAAGATCCGGATCAATCCCGGCAACATCGGCTCCAGGGAGCGCGTGAAAGCGGTCGTGGATACGGCGAAAGCCTTCGGCGTTCCGATCCGGGTCGGCGTGAATTCCGGGTCCCTGGAGAAAGAGCTGATTGAGAAATATCATGGCGTGACCGCGGACGGACTGGTGGAGAGCGCCCTTGACAAATGCAGATGGATCGAGAGCATGGACTATGATAATCTGGTCGTCTCCATCAAGTCCTCGGACGTGCTCATGTGCGCGGAGGCATATGAGAAATTCGCGGAGCAGTCGGATTATCCGCTGCACGTCGGAATCACGGAGGCAGGGACGGTTCTGTCCGGGAATATCAAGTCCGCTGTCGGCCTTGCCCTGATCCTGTCAAAGGGGATCGGTGACACGGTACGCGTCTCCCTGACGGGGGATCCGGTGGAGGAGATCAAGAGCGCGAAGCTGATCCTGCGCACCCTTGGCCTTCGGAGCGGCGGCGTCGAAGTTGTGTCCTGCCCGACCTGCGGAAGGACGGAGATCGACCTGATTTCCCTGGCGGGGCAGGTGGAAGACCTGGTTCAGAGTTATCCGCTGAATATCAAGGTTGCTGTCATGGGATGCGTCGTCAACGGGCCGGGGGAAGCCCGGGAGGCGGATATCGGAATCGCCGGCGGAAAAGGGTCGGGGCTTCTGATCCGCGGCGGTGAAGTGATTAAGAAGGTTCCTGAAAAGGAACTCCTGTCGGAGCTGAAGACAGAGCTGGACCGGATGGCAGGGAAATAAGAAGCTATTTCAGAAACTGCTGAAGCAGCATTTCAATGGACAGCGCGTCTGAGGCATCCGGCAGAAGCGCTGGGAAGAAAAGGATTCTTTCATTATGACCAAGGCTTTTTTTGAGGCATTTCCCGGCGTCATGCCGGAGGATGAGGATATCAGGGGGATTCTCCGGCATACGTCGGTCACGCGCCTGACCATGAACAGCGGAAAGACCCTTCTGAAGGTCTATATTGACGCGGACCGCCTGATTCCGAAAAAGGATGTCGCAAAGCTGGAAGCGGTGATGGACGAACAGATCGCCGAACCGCTGGGTATGAAGACCAGGATCATAGAGAAATTCCACCTTTCTGAACAGTACAGCGCGAAATATCTGATGAAAGTCTACCGCAGCAGCATTCTCTATGAGCTGAAGGGTTATCAGAAGTGTCTGTATACGCTCTTCAGGAGCTCCGAATGTGTATTTTCGGATGAGGAAACCTGTGTTCTTTATATAGAAGATTCTATCGTAGCCCGCCAGTATGAGGATGAGCTGAAGCGGGTGCTGGACAAGATCTTTACAGAGAGATGCGGCCTGAACCTGAAGCTGACCATCGCCTATAAGAAAGCGTCAGTTGCGGAAAAGACACGGGCTTTCCGCCAGATGCAGGTGGACGAGAAGGTGGCAGCCGGCGCCGGGAGTATCTTTGCGGGAGCAGATCCTTTGCAGAAGGAGAAGCGGCAGGCGGAAGAGGAAATAGAAAAGGAAAAGAATACGGAAAAAGCCGCCCCGGTTTCCGGAAGCCGCCCGGTAAAAAGCGCCGGCCGCAGGGGATCTGTGAAAGGAAGCGCCGGCCGGGGCAAAGGAGCAGGAAGCGGGGAGGAGACCCGCGCGCAGGCGCTCAGCTGGTCGGACAATCCGGATGTGATATACGGAAAGGATTTTGATGACGATACCGTCGAGATGAAGACAATTCTCGGCGCGATCGGAGACGTCACGGTCAGAGGACAGATTTCGGCGGTCGATGTCAGGGATATCCATACAAAGAAAGGCCGCGACCTGAACCTGGTTATCATCAGCATGACCGACTTTACCGATACGATGAACGTCAAGCTTTTCCTGGATCCTTCGCTCAAAGGGGAACTGACAGCGGCGCTGAAGCCCGGAAGTTTTGTCCGGGTAAAAGGCATGGCGTCCCAGGATCTGTATGATTCGGATATTGTGATCTCGAATATTTACGGGATCAAAAAGACGGCGGATTTCAGGGTGCGCCGCATGGACACCTGGCCGGAGAAGCGGGTGGAGCTGCACTGCCATACGAAGATGAGCGCGATGGACGCGGTCAGCGATGTGAAGACCATCGTGAAGACGGCCGCTTCCTGGGGGCATAAAGCGATCGCCGTCACGGACCACGGCGTGGTGCAGGCGCTTCCGGATGCATGGCACGCCGTGCCGCCGGATTCGGATTTCAAGGTCATCTACGGCTGCGAGGCCTATCTGGTGGACGACCAGATGGAAACCGCCGTCAATTCGAAGGGGCAGGAGCTGTCCGGCAGCTTCGTCGTCTTCGACATAGAGACAACGGGATTTTCTCCTGTTGAAAACCGGATCATCGAGATCGGCGCCGTGAAGGTGGAAAACGGAAAAATCACGGATCGTTTCTCTGAATTTGTAAACCCCGAAGTCCCGATTCCCTTCCGGATCGAGCAGCTGACGAGCATCAGCGACGCCATGGTCATAAAGGCGGAGACCATTGAGAAGATTCTCCCTCGTTTTCTGGCTTTCTGCGAGGGCGCGGTGCTGGTGGCGCACAATGCCGCCTTTGACGTCAGCTTTATCGAGGAGAACTGTGACCGGCTGGGCTTTGCGCATAATTTCACTTCGGTTGATACCGTGGCTCTTGCGCGGGTTCTTCTTCCCGGGATCAGCAAATATAAGCTGGACAATGTGGCAAAGGCCCTGAACGTCAGCCTGGGCCATCACCACAGGGCAGTGGACGACGCAGCCTGCACGGCGGATATCTTCCTGCGCTTCATCCGCATGCTGGGCGACCTGAAGATAAAGAATCTGGATGAGATGAACGCCTGGTGCAGGGCGGACGATTCCAGGATCCGGAAGATGCCCACCTACCACGTCATTCTGCTGGCGAAAAATGAAACCGGCCGGGTCAATCTCTACCGCTGCGTGTCGAAGTCGCATCTGGATTATTTCGCGCGTCATCCCCGCCTGCCCAAGAGTTATCTGGCGCAGCACCGGGAAGGCCTGATCATCGGATCGGCCTGTGAGGCGGGCGAACTCTATCAGGCGATTGAAAGGGGCGCGGGGCAGAAGGAGCTCAAGCGTCTGGTTGATTTTTACGATTACCTGGAGATCCAGCCGATCGGAAACAATCTGTTTCTGACCGTGCCGAAATACGATAAGAACGGGGAACTGAAAAACGAGCCGAAGACGGTGGAGGATCTGAAAAACTATAACCGGAGAATCGTAGCCCTGGGAGAACAGTATTCCAAACCGGTGGCCGCAACCTGCGACGTTCATTTCCTGAATCCGGAGGATGAGATCTACCGCAGAATTCTGCAGTTCGCCCTGGACTTTGACGAGGCGGACGACCAGCCGCCCCTCTATCTGCGCACGACGGAGGAGATGCTGAAGGAGTTCGAATACCTGGGCGAGGAGAAGGCTCTGGAGGTGGTCATCCGCAATCCCAATATGATTGCTGACCAGGTTGAGCGTTTTTCCCCGGTCAGGCCGGACAAATGTCCTCCGGTCATCCCGAATTCGGATGAGATGCTGACCAGGATCTGCTACGATAAAGCCCACGAGATTTACGGGGACGAACTCCCCGAAATCGTGGAGGAACGCCTGAAAAGGGAGCTGAACTCCATTATCTCCAACGGCTTCGCGGTCATGTATATCATTGCCCAGAAGCTGGTCTGGAAGTCCGTAGCGGACGGGTATCTGGTTGGATCCAGAGGTTCCGTCGGTTCTTCCTTCGTCGCCAATATGGCGGGAATTACCGAGGTCAATTCGCTGCATCCCCACTATCTGTGTCCCAGCTGCCATTATGTGGATTTCGATTCAGAGCTGGTCAGGAAATTCGACGGAATGGCCGGCTGCGATATGCCGGACAGGGAGTGCCCGAACTGCGGAACAAAGCTTGATAAGCTCGGCTTTGACATACCCTTCGAGACCTTCCTAGGCTTCAAGGGCAACAAGGAGCCGGATATCGACCTGAATTTTTCAGGGGAATATCAGTCCAAGGCCCACAAATATACGGAGGTGATCTTCGGGGCCGGACAGACCTTCCGGGCCGGCACGGTTACGGGCGTTGCGGACAAGACGGCGTTCGGATATGTGAAAAAGTATTTTGAGGATCACGGGGAAAACAAGCGGACGGCGGAGGTGGTCCGGATCGCGAACGGCTGCGTGGACGTGCGCAAGTCGACGGGGCAGCATCCGGGCGGAATCATCGTTCTTCCCTACGGGGAGGAGATCAACACCTTCACGCCGGTGCAGCATCCCCCGAAGGATGAGAATACCATCACGACGCATTTTGACTATCATAAGATCGATCACAACCTGCTGAAGCTGGATATCCTGGGCCATGATGATCCGACCATGATCCGGATGCTGGAGGACCTGACCGGGGTGAGGGCGGTCGACGTTCCTCTGGACGACCGGAAGGTGATGACCCTGTTCCAGAACACGGATGCCCTCGGCATAAAACCGGAGGATATCGGCGGCTGTCCGCTGGGATCCCTGGGAATCCCGGAGTTCGGAACGGAATTTGCGATCCAGATGCTGGTCGACACAAAACCTCAGTACCTGTCGGACCTGGTCCGGATCGCCGGTCTTGCGCACGGAACCGACGTCTGGCTGGGCAACGCCCAGGACCTGATTATGAGCGGGACCTGCACGATCTCGACCGCCATCTGCTGCCGTGACGACATCATGATTTACCTGATCGGCAAGGGTCTTGACCCGGAGATGTCTTTCATGATCATGGAGAAGGTCCGGAAAGGGAAAGGCCTGACTCCCGAGTGGGAGGAGGAGATGAGAAAGCATGATGTGCCGGAATGGTACATCAAATCCTGCAAGAAGATCAAATACATGTTTCCGAAAGCCCACGCCGCGGCCTATGTCATGATGGCGTGGAGAATCGCCTGGTATAAGATCAATGAACCGCTGGCCTATTATGCGGCTTTCTTCTCGATCCGCTCTCCGGGCTTTGACTATGAGAAGATGTGCCAGGGACCGGAAGTACTCCGCCGGCACATGGAGGAGTTCGAGGCCAAGGATAAAAAAGACCAGGAGCAGAAGGAGCAGGAGCAGTATAAGGCTATGAAGGTGGTCCGGGAGATGTACGCCCGCGGATTTTCCTTTGTGAAAATCGATGTTTTTCAGGCAAGGGCAACCAAATTCCGCATTATAGACGGAATGCTGATGCCGTCCCTGAACAAGATCGAGGGCCTGGGGGACAATGTCGCCGCGCAGATTGTGGACGCCTGCAAGGACGGTCCCTTCCTTTCGCTGGATAACTTCCGGGAACGCACAAAATGTTCGAGAACCATCTCGGAAAAACTGGTAAGCCTGGGAATTCTGGAAGGACTTCCGGAATCGGACCAGCTGTCGATTTTCGATCTTCTGGGAGGCTGACAGAAGGCTGCGGTTATCATCTGATCTGTTTCTCACGCCCGCGGCTGCGGGGCAGTGTATCAGGCACGCGCCTGCAGGTCCGTAAGTCCGCCTGATGGAGTGATATAAAAGGGAGTTTGGAATGCCGGAAAAAAATATTGTCCTGATCGGATTTATGGGAACAGGAAAATCAAGTGTAGGAAGGGCCCTGTCCAGGGAAATGGGCATCCCCGTACTCGACAGCGACCGTCTGATCGAGGAGATGGAGGGGATGACGATCAATGAGATCTTTGCCCGGAAGGGGCAGCCCTATTTCCGGGACGCGGAAACCCGGGTCCTGAGAAATCTGGCAGACCGCACGGACCGTTATATTCTGTCTTGCGGCGGCGGCATGCCCTTAAGAGAGGAGAACCGCCCGCTGATGCGTGCCCTTGGTACGGTCATCCTGCTTGATTCCTCCGTACCGGTTCTTACGCGCAGGCTCAGCAGGGCGACAGACCGGCCGAACCTGAGAGGGGAGGGAAGCCTGGAAAGCAGGATCGGAGCGCTTCTTTCGGAGCGCATGCCGATGTATCTGGACGCGGCGGACCTTATAGTGAAAAATGAGCGCAAAAGCATCGGCCAGCTTACCGCCGAGATAAGAAATAGGTTGAATTGAGCGCTCAGATGTATTAAAATAAAGAGAATTCTGACCTGCCTGACGGGCAGGGATCGGTTGAAATCATTTTTTGAAAGACACTGTTCAGACCGGCTTCTATACAGACCGGGACGAGCCAGAGCAGTTTTTTCATTGCCGGAATACCGGCAAAGACAGTTTAAGGAGGGTTTTTTATGGTATCAGCAGGCGATTTCAGAAACGGCATCACACTTGAGATTGACGGGCAGGTCATGCAGGTTATGGAATTTCAGCATGTAAAACCGGGGAAGGGCGCTGCCTTTGTAAGAACCAAGCTGAGGAATGTGATCGACGGCGGCGTAGTTGAGAAAACCTTCCGTCCGACTGAGAAGTTCCCGCAGGCCAGGATCGACCGCGTTGATATGCAGTATCTGTACGCGGACGGCGATCTTTACAACTTCATGAACGTCGAGACCTACGACCAGGTTGCCATCAGCACCGATATCGTCGGCGACAACATGAAGTTCGTCAAAGAGAATGAGATGTGCAAGGTTCTGTCCTATAACGGCAGCGTATTCGCCATCGAGCCGCCTCTCTTCGTCGAGCTGGTTGTCACGGAGACAGAGCCCGGAGTCAAGGGCAACACCGCGACCGGCGCCACCAAACCGGCGATCGTAGAGACCGGCGCCCAGGTTATGGTTCCGCTTTTCGTCAACACAGGCGACAAGCTGAAGATCGATACCAGAACCGGCGAGTATCTGTCCAGAGTCTGATCCTGAGAGAACAGACACTGTTTCCCGCATAGAAGCATCCGGTGAATCCCCGGGCCTGAGAGCCCGGGGATTTTTTGCGCGCTGAAGCTGTAAACAGTCAGCACCCCGGGCCGGGCGTGCCGGATCTGAAGCAGCGAACCTGCGGCTCACATATTCCGTCATATGCCGGCCGGGCGTGCCCGGACCTGAAAGGAGGATGAATTCAGGCAGAACGGAAAAACGGGCAGCCCTGCTGCGGGCTGCCCGGAGAATTTAAGCTTCCTGCACTCCCTTCATCTGCTTTACAGCGGTGGAGAGCATCAGTTTGATCCGGTTGATCTGGTTGACCTCGGAGGCTCCCGGGTCAAAATCGATCGCGACGATATTGGCCAGCGGGTGCTGCCGGCGTACCTCCTTGATGACGCCTTTTCCGACTACGTGGTTGGGCAGGCAGCCGAAGGGCTGCGTGCAGACGATGTTGTTGGTTCCTTCCTCGATCAGCTCCAGCATCTCCCCGGTCAGGAACCATCCTTCCCCGGTCTGGTTGCCCAGGGAAACGATGTCCCTGGCCATTTCGCCCAGTTCCCGGATATGGTGGGGCGGGGTAAAGCGTTCCGAGCGGGCCAGGGCTTCCCTGCCGGCTTTGCGGATATGCTCCAGATAATAGATTACGATATTGCAGACCCGCGCGGTCCATTTGCTGGCATAGTGGTTTTCCGCCTTGAAGTTCTCATTGTAAAAACTGTAGAGGAAGAAATCCATCATTTCGGGCTGAACCGCTTCCGCGCCTTCCCGCTCGAGAAGCTCAACCAGGTGGTTGTTGGCGGCGGGCAGGAACTTGACCAGGATCTCTCCCACGATGCCGACTCTTGGTTTTTTCTCATCCGTGATGGGAAGAATATCAAACTCATGCACGATCTTCCGGCACAGTGCATTGAAGCGCCTGGAGGAGGTGCTGCCGGAAGACAGGAAATCGATGCATTCTTTTTCCAGCCGTTCATGCAGCCGGTTGGCGCTTCCCTTTTCCTGCTCGTAGGGGCGGACCCTGTAGAGACATTTCATGAACAGATCGCCGAACTCTATTGCGTAAAGCATGCGAAGGAGCAGGGTCAGGTTCACCTTGAATCCCGGATTGGACTCCAGCCCCTGTACGGAAGCGGAGATGACCGGCACATGGTCAAGACCTGCCTTTTTCAGCGCGCGGCGGAAGAATCCCATATAGTTGGAGGCCCGGCAGCCGCCGCCTGTCTGGGACATGATGATGGCGGTGCGGCTCAGGTCATATTTGCCGCTGGTAAGCTCCGCCATCATCTGACCGACGACAATGAGGGACGGGTAGCAGGCGTCATTGTTGACATATTTCAGTCCCAGGTCCACTGCCTCGTGTTCCGGCGGGTTTACCATCACAAGGCGGTAGCCGGACGCATTGAGTCCCGCAGCCATGATGTTGAAATGGATCGGACTCATCTGCGGGCAGAGGATCGTATAGGTCTTCCGCATGTCCTTTGTGAAGACAACCGGCTGAACAGCGGATGAGTGTACCTCACGCGGAGTTTTGTTCGCATTGCGGATGCGGATGGCGGCGATCAGGGAGCGAATCCGGATCCGGGCGGCCCCCAGGTTGCTCACTTCGTCGATCTTCAGGCAGGTATAGATCTTGCCTGATCCGGACAGAATGTCATCCACCTCGTCGGTCGTCACGGCGTCCACGCCGCAGCCGAAGGAGTTGAGCTGGATCAGGTCCAGGTCTTCGCGCAGCTTCACATATTCCGCGGCAGCGTAAAGCCTTGTATGGTACATCCACTGGTCCAGTACGATCAGGGGACGCTCAATCTCCCCAAGGTCCGATATGGAATCCTCGCTGAGGACCGCCATGCCGCAGGAATTGATCAGCTCCGGAATTCCGTGGTTGATCTCAGGGTCGATATGATAGGGGCGGCCCGCCAGGACAATCCCGTGTTTTCCGCTCTTTTGCAGATAGTCGAGGACGCGTTTTCCCTCCGCATAGATGGCCTGCCGGACGGAGGAGAGTTCCTTCCATGCTTCGGCGGCGGCCGTGCGGACTTCCCGCGAAGGAATCTCTTTAAAGAGGCTGATCAGCTGGCTGGTAACCGTATTCTCGTCCGTGAAGGCGACGAAGGGGCAGAGGAATTCCACCTTCTGTTCCCTCAGGTTCTCCACATTGTTTTTGATATTCATCGGGTAGGAAGTAACGATGGGGCAGTCATAATGATTGCCGGCATTCCTGAATTCCTTCCGCTCATACGGGATGCAGGGATAGAAGATGGTTTTAATCCCCTGGTGGATCAGCCATTCGATGTGCCCGTGGGCAATCTTGGCCGGATAGCATTCCGACTCGGAGGGGATGGACTCGATCCCGAGTTCATAGAGCTTATGGGAAGAGGCCGGGGACAGGATGACCCTGTAGCGGAGCTTTGTGAAGAACGTATGCCAGAAAGGATACAGTTCATACATATTCAGCACGCGCGGAATCCCGATTATGCCGCGGTCCGCTTCGTCCTCCGGGAGAGACTCGCGCCGGAAGATCAGTTTGTTTTTAAAATCGTAAAGGTTGGGCAGGTTGTCCGCATTGCGCTTCTTTCCGATGCCGCGCTCGCAGCGGTTGCCGCTGATGAACTGGCGGCCGCCGGAGAAGCGGTTGATGGTAAGACGGCAGTGGTTGGTACAGCCCTGGCACTTGGAGTTGTGAGTCGTGTACTGCAGGGAATTGATCTGCTCGATGGAGAGCATGCCGGTCTTCGGCTGACCTTCCTGGGCATAGCGCTCCCGCGCGATCAGGCCGGCCCCGAAGGCGCCCATGATTCCGGCTATATCCGGCCGGATGGCCTCGCAGCCTGCGATCTTTTCGAAAGCTCGCAGAACGCCGTCATTGTAGAAAGTACCGCCCTGTACGACGATATGTTTTCCAAGTTCCGCCGCGTCAGAGACTTTTATGACTTTATAAAGGGCATTCTTGATCACGGAATAGGAAAGGCCCGCGGAGATGTCCTCTACTGTCGCGCCTTCCTTCTGGGCCTGCTTTACTTTGGAGTTCATGAACACCGTGCAGCGGGTACCCAGATCAAAGGGATGCTCCGCGAACAGCGCCGCTTTTGCAAAGTCCCGGACCGAATAGTTCAGGGATTTCGCGAAGGTTTCTATGAAAGAACCGCAGCCGGAGGAGCAGGCTTCGTTCAGCTGTACGGAATCCACCGCGTGGTCGCGGATCTTGATGCATTTCATATCCTGGCCGCCAATATCCAGGATGCAGTCGACCTCCGGATCAAAGAAAGAGGCGGCGTAATAATGCGCGATCGTTTCCACCTCGCCCTCGTCCAGCATCAGAGCCGCCTTCATAAGCGCCTCCCCGTAGCCGGTGGAGCAGGAGTAGACGATCCTGGCGCTGTCCGGCATCAGGGAATAGATCTCCTGAACCGCTGAGATCGCCGTCTTCAGCGGACTGCCGTTGTTGTTGCTGTAGAAGGAATAGAGCAGGGAACCGTCCTCCGAGACCAGAGCGGCCTTGGTGGTGGTGGAACCGGCGTCGATTCCGAGGTAGCAGTTCCCGCTGTAGCTCTTCAGATCCGCGGTCTTTACTTTATAGCGGCTCTGTCTCTGAATAAAATCATCGTATTCCTCCCGGGAAGGGAAGAGGGGCTCCATTCTGGGAACTTCGAATTCAATCCGGATGCCGTGTCTGAGCTTCGCAATCAGTTCATCCAGTCCGGCGTGCACCTCTTCTTTGCTGTTGAGCGCCGATCCGATGGCGGCGAACAGGTGGGAATTCTCCGGCATGATGGCGTGTTCGCCGTCCAGGTTCAGGGTCCGCACGAAAGCCTGGCGAAGCTCACTCAGGAAATGCAGGGGACCTCCGAGGAAGGCGACATGTCCGCGGATCGGACGTCCGCAGGCGAGGCCTGAGATTGTCTGGTTGACGACCGCCTGGAAAATGGAGGCGGACAGGTCTTCCTTGGTCGCCCCGTCATTAATCAGGGGCTGGATGTCGGATTTGGCAAAAACGCCGCACCTGGCGGCGATGGTGTACAGAGACTTATACTCCTTCGCGTATTCGTTCAGCCCCGTCACGTCAGTCTGAAGCAGGGACGCCATCTGGTCGATAAAGGATCCGGTTCCTCCCGCGCAGGTACCGTTCATGCGCTGTTCGATGGAACCGCCCTGGAAATAGATGATCTTCGCGTCCTCGCCGCCCAGTTCGATGGCGACGTCCGTCTGGGGGGCGAAAAGCTGCAGTGCGGAAGATACCGCGATGACCTCCTGTACAAAAGGAACCTGCATGTTGCCGGCAAGTGTCAGTCCGCCGGATCCGGTAATGACCGGGCAGACGGTCAGGGGGCCGGTTTTGTCTCGCGCTTCCTGGATCAGATCGGCCAGAGTGCCCTGAATATCGGCAAAATGCCTTCTGTAATCGGAAAACAGCAGATGCTTTTCAGAATCAAGCAGGGCAACTTTTACTGTTGTAGAGCCAATATCAATTCCGAGAGAGTAAATTGTGTCATGTGGCATAGATCAGTTCTCCTCCTTAACCCGCATGGGCAGGAAAATTTATTCTTCATCGCGCATAATCCGTGATTTCATTCAGGGTTACGCGGCGAGTTTTGACATATATAACGGGCGCTGCGCTTTCCGGACACAGTGCCGGAACGCTTTTATTCTGAAACAGCCTGAGACGGGACAATGATCCGTCCGGTTAAGGAATTCTCCGGAAATGATTACCGTCTTTAATGCCCGCAGATTTATTTAGTATAACTCTAAGCAGGCAGGAATTCAAACAGTTCGGAACGGTAAATTTTGCACAATTTAAACGGGCTTTATGGGCTTTTGTCCGTCAGATGCATCTTACTGCGGCTCAGGAAAGCACCTGAAGCGTGCGGATCCGGTTCTTTTCAGGAGATTCCGGAGTGATTTTTCTGGACAAGGGTGCGCCTGTGGTATAAGATGAAACAACGGCCGTTTTTGCGGGCCGGGAATATGAAAAGAGATACGGAGCGGATAAATTGAGCGGGAAATATACTCTGATTACAACAGACGGAAGAGCGAAGAGGGGTCAGCTGGAGACGGTTCACGGTACGGTGCAGACCCCGGTTTTTATGAATGTGGGAACCGCGGCAGCCATAAAGGGTGCCGTTTCCACGGATGATCTGCGTGAGATCGGAACCCAGATCGAGCTGTCGAACACTTACCATATGCACGTGCGCACGGGAGATGAGGCAGTTAAGAAGCTGGGAGGCCTTCACAGGCTTATGAACTGGGACAGGCCGATCCTGACGGATTCCGGCGGATTCCAGGTTTTCTCCCTGGCTTCCCTTCGTAAGATTAAGGAAGAGGGAGTCACCTTCCATTCTCATGTGGACGGCCGGATCATCTTTATGGGGCCGGAGCAGTCCATGCAGATCCAGTCGAATCTGGCGTCCACGATCGCCATGGCCTTCGATGAGTGTCCTTCCGCCAGGGCGGAACGGGATTATGTGGAGAAGTCCGCCGACCGGACCTTCCGCTGGCTGGTCCGCTGCAGGGATGAGATGAGAAGGCTCAACAGTCTGGAGGATACGATCAACCGGGAACAGATGCTCTTCGGGATCAACCAGGGCGCCGTCTACGAGGATATCCGGATCAGCCACGCGGACCGCATCGCGGAACTGGACCTTGACGGATACGCGGTCGGAGGCCTTGCGGTCGGCGAGACCCATGAGGAGATGTACCATATTCTCGACGTGACAGTCCCCCACCTTCCGCAGAACAAGCCGGTTTATCTGATGGGCGTGGGAACTCCCGTCAATATCGTGGAGGGCGTTTACAGAGGCGTCGATTTCTTCGACTGTGTCTATCCCTCCAGAAACGGCCGCCACGGGCACGTATATACCCACCGCGGCAAGATCAATCTCTTTAACGCGAAATATACCTTCGATGAAAGGCCCATCGAGGAAGGCTGCGGCTGTCCCGCATGCAGAAGCTATACCAGGGCTTATATCCATCACCTGTTCAAGGCGAAGGAGATGCTGGGCATGAGGCTCTGCGTCCTTCACAACCTGTATTTCTACAATCACCTGATGGAAGAGATCCGCGGGGCGATCGAAGAACACCGCTATGAAGCCTTCCGCAGAGACTGGATGAGGAGATACGAGTCCGGAAGCGAAGACTGAGCGAAGCCGGCAGCAGGCGGGGGAAGAAGCAGGGATCCGGAGAGCGGGAAACATCCATTTGCAGGGACAGAGAGAAAGCAGGCCGGAGGCGGGCTGAGAAAGCGCTTGCCTGCAGCGGTAAAAGTGTGTATTATTAGAAAGGTATTTTCTTCAGAAAAATCAGGAGGAACAGAATATGAGCTTACTTGAAGCAGGCGCGGCCGCGGCAGGCGGCGGGATGATCATGATGATTGCCTATGTGGCGATTATCTTTGGCGCCATGTATTTCTTCGCGATCAGGCCGCAGAAGAAGGAACAGAAAAGGCTGAGCGCCATGCTTTCCCAGATGGAAGTAGGGGACGTCGTCGTTACGACCAGCGGCTTTTACGGAATCGTTATCTCCGTATCCGAGGATGACTGCATCGTTGAATTCGGCAACAACAAAAACTGCCGGATCCCGATGAGAAAAACCGCGATCGCGGAGATCGAGAAGGCTTCCGACGGCGCGGCAGAAGCTTCTTCCGGCAAATAAGACAGAAAACGGAAGAAGACCGGAAGCGCGGCTGCGGAATGCTGTCTGGACATGCATCCATTCACGGCTGTAGCCGCAGGTATCCTGCGATGATGAATGAAGACAACAGAAAGGCTGCCATAAGGATGGCAGCCTTTTTGTCAGGGCTTGTGTCAGAAAGAAATCCGCTCTCAGCGCTCCGTTTCGAAGCCGGAGGAGTGAATATTCTTGACGGTTCGCAGTACATAATGGGTTCTGGTAAGCCGGACGCCCGGATAATCCTTGATCCGGTTGTGGATCTGTTCCAGATGATCCGACGAGCGGCAGCAGATCTTAAGCATAAAATCGAATTCGCCTGTGAGATAGTAGCAGGCGATGATGTTGGGATCCAGATTGACCTGGCTGATGAATTCGTCGTTATAGCGCGGATGCTCCATGCCGATCTCCATCAGGACCGTGATGTCGTTCCCCAGCTTGGAATCGTCTGTTATGACGGTATAGGACTGGATCAGGCCCGACTTCTCCATCTTCTTGATGCGCTCAATGACGGTGGATACGGACAGATGGATGGTTTTACTGATATCGGATGCGGTCTGTCTCGCGTTCTGTTTCAGCTCGGTCAGAATCTGAAAATCAAGATTGTCCATAATGGTTTTACCTGCCTTTGTTTTTTTGCTCTGATACAGGATCCCTGAGAAAGAGGGCTGTGTATCAGCGCGGGCAAAGAAGCCGGGCCGCGCCGCGCAGGCAGCGGGAAAAGGGCTTTTTCTTTGCTGTCCCTAAGATTTTTGGAACCACTTCGTTATTATATCATAATATTTTCAGTTTTAGTTGAAAAAAATAAAAAATTATTTTAAGATGGTCATAATTTGTGGAAAGACCAGTCAGGACTATCATTCACAGCCGGAAAAACGGATACGCCCCGCAGGCGGATGCGGGGGAGGCCTGTGAATGAGAACCATTCAGGAGGAATGAATATGAAAAGTGACGCAGTAAAGACCGGAGTACAGCAGGCTCCGCACAGATCTCTGTTCAACGCGCTTGGATTCACCCGCGAAGAGCTGGAAAAGCCCCTCGTCGGCATCGTGAGCTCCTATAATGAGATTGTCCCGGGGCATATGAACCTTGACAAGATTGTGGAAGCCGTTAAGCTGGGCGTCGCCATGGCAGGAGGCGTGCCGCGCGTATTTCCGGCCATCGCTGTCTGCGACGGCATCGCCATGGGACATGAAGGGATGAAATACTCTCTTGTCACAAGAGATCTGATTGCGGACTCGACCGAATGCATGGCAAAAGCCCATCAGTTTGACGCTCTCGTCATGATCCCCAACTGTGACAAGAATGTCCCCGGCCTTCTGATGGCGGCCGCCCGGATCAACGTTCCGACCATATTCGTATCCGGAGGCCCCATGCTTGCGGGTCATGTCGGCGGCAGAAAGAGATCCCTGTCCTCCATTTTCGAGGCGGTCGGAGAATATACGGCAGGGAAGATTACAGATGAACAGCTGCTGGAATATGAGCGCAAAGTCTGTCCGACCTGCGGAAGCTGCTCGGGCATGTATACGGCCAACAGCATGAACTGCCTGACCGAAGTAATCGGCATGGGACTGTCCGGAAACGGTACGATCCCGGCAGTCTATTCCGACAGGATCCGTCTTGCGAAACAGGCCGGCATGCAGGTTATGGAGCTGCTGCGCCGGAATATCCGTCCACGCGACATCATGACGAAAGAGTCGATCATGAACGCGCTGACAGTCGATATGGCGCTGGGCTGCTCCACCAATACCATGCTGCATCTTCCGGCCATCGCCCACGAGGCCGGCGTCGAGATCGACGTGGATATCGCCAATGAAGTATCCGAACGCACTCCGAATCTCTGCCATCTTGCGCCGGCAGGTCCTCATTATATGGAAGAGCTCAATGAAGCCGGCGGCGTATATGCGGTCATGAAGGAGCTGACTAAGAAGAACCTTCTGAATCTCGACTGCATGACCTGCACCGGAAAGACTGTAGGAGAAAATATCAGCCATGCGGAGAACCTCGACCATGAGATTATCCGGCCTTTAGAGAACCCCTATTCCGAGACGGGCGGACTTGCCGCGCTGAAAGGCAATCTTGCGCCGGATTCCGGAATCGTAAAGAGATCCGCGGTTGTACCGGAGATGATGGTCCACGAGGGACCGGCGAGAGTCTTCGACTGCGAGGAGGACGCCATCGAGGCGATTCTGGGCGGACAGATTCATCCGGGCGACGTGGTGGTCATCCGCTATGAAGGACCCAAGGGCGGTCCCGGCATGAGAGAGATGCTGAATCCGACCTCTGCGATCGCGGGCATGGGCCTTGGCAGCACGGTGGCCCTGATCACGGACGGACGGTTCTCCGGCGCATCCAGGGGCGCTTCCATCGGCCACGTGTCGCCGGAAGCTGCAGTAGGAGGCCCGATCGCGCTGGTGGAAGAGGGAGACAGGATCCTGATCGATATCCCGAATCACAGGCTGGAGCTGAAAGTTTCCGATGAGGAGCTTGCTGAGCGCAGGGCTGCGTGGACGCCGAGAACACCCAGGATCACAGACGGATATCTTGCCCGCTACGCGGCTCTCGTCACCAGCGGAAACCGCGGCGCGGTACTCAAAGTGCCGGGACAGGATTGAGATACACGGAGGTCCTATATGAAACTGAACGGTTCACAGATTCTGATTGAATGTCTGAAGGAGCAGGGCGTGGATACCATTTTCGGCTATCCGGGCGGAGCGATCCTGAATGTTTATGATGAGCTGTACAGGCACAAGGAGATCCGGCATATCCTGACCTCCCACGAACAGGGCGCTTCCCATGCGGCTGACGGCTACGCCAGGGCTACGGGGAAAGTCGGCGTGTGCTTCGCGACTTCCGGACCGGGCGCCACGAATCTGGTTACCGGTATCGCGACGGCCTACATGGATTCCGTCCCGATCGTTGCGGTCACCTGCAATGTGGGCATTTCCCTTCTCGGGAGGGATTCCTTCCAGGAGGTGGATATCTACGATATCACCATGCCCATCACCAAGCACAATTTCATTGTCAAGGATATTCATCAGCTGGCGGATACGGTCCGCAGAGCCTTCCGGATCGCGAAGGAAGGCCGCCCGGGCCCGGTCCTGATCGACCTTACCAAAAATGTCACCGCAGACCAGACAGAGTATGAGCCGAAAAAGCCGGCCCCGATTCTGCCCTTTACGGATTCCATCCGGACAAAAGATCTGGAGCAGGCTGCCGGGATGATCCGGGAGGCCAGAAAACCGGTTGTCTTCGTGGGCGGAGGCGCGGTCATTTCCAACGCGCAGAAAGAACTGAAAGAGTTTGTCTATGCGCTGCAGGCACCGGTCTGCGATTCCCTCATGGGGAAAGGCGCTTTCGACGGGAAGGATCCACTGTACCTGGGCATGCTGGGCATGCACGGGACCAAGGCTTCCAATCTGACGGTTTCCCACAGCGACCTGCTGGTTGTTATCGGCGCCCGTTTCTCGGACCGCGTGATCGGAAATCCGAAGCAGTTTGCGAAAGGCGCGAAGATTCTGCAGATCGATATCGATCCCGCGGAGATCAATAAGAATATCCGTGTGGACCTCAGCATTATCGGCGACGTCAGAGAGGTATTGAAACGTCTGACCCCGATGATCGGACAGAATGATCACAGCCAGTGGGTCGCGGAATCCCTCAGCATTTCCGAGAATCATCCGCTCAAATATGACAGAAGCCGGCTGAGCGGTCCCTTTATCATGGAAGAAATCTACCGCCTGACGGACGGGGACGCGAGAATCGTCACGGAAGTCGGACAGCACCAGATGTGGGCTGCCCAGTATTTCCGCTACAAGGAACCCCATCAGCTCTTCACATCGGGAGGCCTCGGAACCATGGGCTACGGTCTCGGTGCCGCGATCGGCGTCAAGACAGGGCGTCCGGACAAGGTCGTCGTCAATGTGGCGGGAGACGGCTGCCTGCGCATGAACATGAACGAACTGGCCACAGCCGCCCGCTATCAGATCCCGGTCATCGAGCTGGTTATGGACAACCATGTGCTGGGGATGGTGCATCAGTGGCAGGAACTGTTTTACGGCGGACGCTATTCCCATACCATTTTCTCCGACAAGGTGGACTATGTGAAGCTGGCGGAGGCGATGGGCTGCGCGGCTTTCCGTGTCACGCAGAAGGAAGAGTTTGAGACGGTTTTCCGCCAGGCGCTTGAGCTGAACGGGCCGGTTCTGATCGACTGCATCATCGACGAGGATGACAAGGTATTCCCGATGGTTCCCGCGGGACATGCGATCTCGGAGGTCTTCGACCAGGATGACCTGGATGGAAAGCGTTCCACTGCCAGGACCAAGAAAAAGGACGAAATCTGATTGCCGGTGTGCGCCTGCGATCTGGAATCAGGTTATGACAGCGACGCCGGAAATATGGTTTGTAAAATCATATAAACGCAGGTTTTTTGGTGATTTAAAATCAGGAGTCTCCGGGCTCCTGATTTTTTTCTTGCATTCATCCTGCAGAAGTGCTAATGTTTTATGCGTTATGGCGAATTCACACTTTAACGCATTGAAGTAATCATTCTGCAAAAAGGTACTTTTGCGGATTACATGCGGATGTTGCAGGGAGGATTCTATGAGCAGAGTTTATAATTTTTCCGCAGGGCCGGCAGTGCTGCCGGAAGAGGTACTCAGACAGGCGTCGGAGGAGATGATGGATTACAGGGGATGCGGCATGAGCGTTATGGAGATGAGCCACCGCTCGTCCGTGTTCCAGGGCATTCTCGATGAGGCCGAGGCTGACCTCAGGGATCTGCTGCAGATTCCTGACAACTATAAAGTCATGTTCCTGAACGGATCCGCCCATCACCAGTTTGCGGCAGTCTGCATGAATCTGATGAAAAACCGGAAAGCAGACTATATCATCACCGGACAGTGGTCAAAGAGAGCCTTCCAGGAAGGGAAAAAGTACGGGGAGGCAGTTGCCCTCGCGTCCTCTGAAGACAGGACTTTCTCCTATATTCCGGACTGCTCGGATCTTCCGGTCGACGACGACGCGGATTTCGTCTATATCTGCGAAAATAATACGATTTACGGAACAAAGTTCCGGAAGCTCCCGGATACGAAGGGAAAGCTTCTTGTCGCGGACGTTTCTTCCTGCTTCCTCTCCGAACCGATGGAGGTGGAGAAATACGGCGTGATCTACGGCGGCGTACAGAAGAATATCGGACCTGCCGGCATGACCATTAATATCGTACGCGAGGATCTGATTACGGACGATGTCCTGGACTGCACACCGACTGTCATGAAGTGGAAGACCCAGGCAGACGCGGGCTCCCTGTACAACACGCCGAACTGCTGGGATATCTATATCTGCGGCCTTGTATTCAAATGGCTGAAGAAGAACGGCGGCCTGGCCGGCATGAAGGCCATCAATGAAAAGAAGGCAGCGCTTCTGTACGATTACCTTGATTCCTCCAGACTGTTCAGGGGAACCGTCGCCAAAGAGGACAGATCCCTGATGAACGTCCCGTTTGTCACCGGAGATAAGGAGAAGGACGCGGTTTTCATTGCGAAGGCTGAAAAAGCAGGCTTCGTTAATCTGAAAGGCCACAGAAGCGTGGGCGGCATGAGAGCTTCCATTTATAACGCCATGCCCGTCGAGGGAGTGGAGAAGCTTGTCGATTTCATGAAAGCGTATGAGGCGGAGAACATCTGAACATCCGCCGGTCATTTTGCCTCCGGTACCGGAGCTGCTGAAATATGAAGCGGTCTGCTGATTACGGCTTCCTCAGCCTGCGGCGCGGAAACTACAGATCAGATACAGAGGAGAGGGAGATAACATGTATAAATATGCTTGCCTGAATGCCATCAGCCAGAAGGGTCTTTCCTGCTTTAACGCAGATTACGGAAAGACAGACGATATACAGGGCGCGGACGCGATCCTGGTGCGCAGCGCGAATATGCACGAGATGCATCTTGACGATTCGGTCCTTGCCATCGCCAGGGCCGGAGCAGGCGTTAACAATATTCCGCTGGACAAATACGCGGAGCGGGGCGTCGTAGTCTTCAATACGCCCGGAGCAAACGCGAACGGCGTCAAGGAGATGGTTTTTGCCGGTATGCTGCTGGCAGCCCGCGATATCGTAGGCGGCGTCAACTGGATCAATGAGAATGTTTCGGATCTGAATATTGCCAAAGATGTGGAGAAGCAGAAAAAGCAGTATGCCGGAACCGAGCTTTCCGGGAAAAAGCTGGGCATCATCGGTCTCGGCGCGATCGGATGCCTGGTCGCGAACGCCGCAGTCCATTTCGGGATGGATGTGTACGGCTATGATCCCTACATTTCCGTCAACGCCGCATGGAATCTGAGCCGTTCGGTAAAGCACATCAATGATGTAAATGAGATCTACAGGGAGTGTGATTACATCACGATCCATGTCCCGCTGCTGGATTCCACGAGGGGTATGATCGGTAAGGACGCCATTGCCCTGATGAAGCCGACGGCTGTCATCCTGAATTACGCAAGAGACCTTCTGGTGGATGAAGACGCTGTCCTGGCAGCTCTTGACGAGGGCAGAATCCGCAAGTATGTCTGCGATTTCCCGAACACGAAGACGATCGGGCACAGCGGCGTCCTCCTGACCCCGCACCTGGGAGCCTCCACGGCGGAATCAGAGGAAAACTGCGCCGTCATGGCAGTTACCCAGCTGATGGAGTTCCTCGAGAACGGCAACATCAGCAATTCCGTCAATTACCCGTCCTGCAATATGGGCGTATGCAGCAGCGCGCAGCGGATTGCCATCTACCACAGGAATGTCAAGCATATGATCCGGCAGATCATGGATAAGCTTTCCAACACGAATGTTGCCAACATGTCCAATACCAGCCGCGGCGAGTACGCCTATACGATGATTGATCTCGACGAGACGATCAGGCCCGAGACGGTGGCGGAGATCGGCAGAATTCCGGATGTGCTCCGCGTCAGAGTTGTAAAATAAGAACCAGATGGCCCGGCTGTCAGAGATATTTCTGTATGAGCCGGGCTGTTTTACGGATAACGGAGGTTTGGAGATGGCAAAGATCAGACCCTTCTGCGCCATACATCCCGCTGACGGGCTGTGGCAGAGGATCGCGGCGCTTCCCTATGATGTTTACAGCCGCAAAGAAGCGAGGGAGGAGGCGGCGAAGGATCCGCTCTCTTTTCTGAATATTGACCGCCCGGAAACCCAGTTCCCGGAGGACTGCGACATGTATGCCCCCAAGGTTTACGATAAAGCCCGGGAACTGCTTGAGGAGCGGATCCGGGAAGGCTCATTTGTCCGGGATGAGACGGCTTCCTATTATCTTTATGAGCTGACGATGGAGGGAAGGAGCCAGACCGGATTCGTCGGCTGTGCCAGTATAGATGATTACCTGAACGGGGTTATCCGCAGACATGAGCTGACGAGGGAGGAGAAGGAACTGGACCGGATCCGGCATGTGGATACCGTAAACGCCCAGACCGGCCCCATTCTGCTTGCCTACCGGCAGAGCGGCAGCCTCAGGGAGATCTCGGCCCGGATCCGGGAGCAGGCCGCTCTTTTTGACTTTGTTTCCTCCGACGGGGTGCGCCACAGAGGCTGGAGAGTTTCCGGAAAAGATGCGGAGATGATCCGGGATGCTTTCCGGTCGGTCGGGCAGGTCTATATCGCCGACGGCCATCACCGGGCGGCCAGCGCCGTGAAAGTGGGGCTGAAAAGAAGGGAGCAGAATCCGGGATACAGCGGAGAAGAACCGTTTAATTATTTCCTCTCGGTTCTTTTCCCGGATGACGAGCTCATGATTATGGATTACAACCGGGTCGTAAAGGATCTGAACGGACTGAGCCCGGAAGCATTTCTTAAGAAGCTGGAGGAAAAATGCGAGATAAAGGATGTCCGCTTTTCCCCGCTCAGGCCTGCCTCGAAAGGAGAATTCTCCCTGTATCTTGCCGGAAACTGGTTCCGGATGTCCTTCCGCCCGGCTCTCAGGTCTTCCGACCCTGTGGAAGGACTGGACGTATCGATTCTTCAGAGGGAGATACTCGGTCCGATCCTGGGCATTGCGGATCCAAGGACCGATGAACGGATTGATTTTGTCGGCGGAATCCGCGGGTACGCGGAACTGATCGAACGCTGCGGAGAGGACTGCAAAGCCGCCTTTGCCATGTATCCCACCTCGATTGAGGAACTTTTCGCCGTGGCGGACGCGGGGCTTCTGATGCCGCCGAAATCCACCTGGTTTGAACCGAAGCTCCGGAGCGGACTGTTTCTGCACGCCCTGGACTGACAGAAGATTTCCGTACCCGGCAGGACCGGATATAAAATGAGCTTATCCCTGTCCGGTCAAAGAAAATGAATATGCTCCGCGGTAATTCTGCCGCATGAAAGTCCCGGTTGTGAGCCGGGACTTTTTTGAACGTACTCAGCATCTTTATGAGGAGCTTAGAAGTTCTTCACGCGGAAGCCGTCAGAATTGTTTATATAATTTTTTGGAGACCCTACTTTTAGCGCGTGAATCATAATATCTTGTACAGAATGTCCGAGAGGATCTTTCGCGGATTGGTTGTATTTGTGGATGATTAATGATAATATTATTTTGTATTTCTATTTTTCAGTACAGGAAGAATGAAAAGACGCCTGCTGTCCGCAGCGCGTCCTGCTGCAGGCCTGATCAGAAAGGCAGTCCTGTACTGCATATGCTACGCAGAGAAGGACTTGACGTGGGAGGTAGCTGAATGAACGGGAAACTCTATAATGCCATGGACTGGGCCCGGATTGAGGGGCTGGTTTATTCCGAAGAAGACAATCCGCATGATTTTCTCGGAGCATCTGTCACGGAGGACGGGATTCTTGTGCAGACCTTTCTGCCGACCGCGCTGCGTGTGAATATCAGATCCGGGGACGTGCTCTATCCCATGGAGAAGGTGGATGAGAACGGCTTTTTTGCAGCTTTTCTCCCCGGACAGAAGATTCCGGCCTATACGATCGAGGCGGAATTTGACAACGGGTCCGCCGAATCCTACATGGATCCCTATAATTATGAGCCGCAGATTCCGCAGAAGGTCCTGAAAAAATTCGCGGCAGGCATCTGCTATGACATTTACCGTTATCTGGGAGCGCATCCCATGACCGTGGACGGGACGGAAGGCGTCTATTTTGCCGTCTGGGCGCCGAACGCGATGCGCGTCAGCCTGGTAGGAGATTTCAATCTCTGGGACGGGCGCAGGCTCCCCATGAGAAGACTTCCCGAGAGCGGGATTTTCGAGCTCTTCCTTCCCGGGATGAAGCCGGGCAGTCTGTATAAGTATGAGATTAAGGCGAAGAACAGCCTTACCTTCCTGAAGTCGGATCCCTATGCCTTCGAAGCGGAGCGGCGTCCGGATACCGCTTCGATTGTCTGCGGTGATTCCGCCTATGTCTGGCATGACCAGGCCTGGATGGAGATGCGCGCCGGGGAGCGGATTCATACGGATCCCGTATCCGTCTACCAGCTGCATCCGGCGACCTGGCTGGAGGCGGAGGATCCGGACAGTTTCCGCAATTACAGGGAGATCGCGAAGGAACTGGCGGATTATGTAAAGAAGATGGGCTATACCCATGTGGAGCTTTTCCCGGTCATGGAGCATATGGACGACGCTTCCATGGGCTTTGCCGTTACGGGGTATTACGCGCCGACTTCCCGCTACGGGACGCCGGATGATTTCCGCTATTTTATCGATTATCTGCACCAGCAGAAGATCGGCGTACTGCTGGACTGGGTTCCCAGCCATTTCCCGCGGGATACCCACGCGCTGATCGGTTTTGACGGGACCTGTCTCTATGAACACAGCGATCCGCGCAGGGCGCTGTTCGCGGCGGACGGCGGTCTGTGCTACAACTACGCAAGAGCCGAGGTCAAGAATTTCCTGATTGCGAACGCCCTTTACTGGGCGAAGGAGTTCCACGCGGACGGCCTGCGCTTTGACGATATCTCCCGCGTTCTTTATCTGGATTACGGGAAGAGACCGGGAGAATGGGTCTCCAACCTCTACGGAGGAAATGAAAATCTGGACGCAGTGGAATTCTTCAAGCACCTGAATTCCGTTTTCCACAAAGAGGTCCCGGGAGCGGTCCTGATCGCGGAGGACACCTCCGAGTGGCCCATGGTGACAGGAAGCGTGGAGGACGACGGGCTCGGCTTTGATTTCAAATGGAACAAAGGCTTCAAAAACGCCCTGATCGAATATATGCAGCTCGATCCCATTTTCCGCGGGTCCCACCATGCGGAGCTGATTTTCAGCATGGTCTACAACTATTCCGAGAATTTCATGCTCGCCCTGCCCTGGCAGGACATGACGGAAGCTTTCGGCTCCATGTATGCCAAGGTCCCGGGAAAGAAAAAGAATAAACTGGCCAATCTCAGGGCGGCATACGGATACCTCTTCCTGCACCCGGGCAAGAAGCTTCTTTCCATGGGCTGCGACATTGCCCAGAAGAGCGGCATGAGTCCGGTGAGCGGCGTGGACTGGAGCTGCCTGGAGGAGGAAGAGAACGTTCAGTTCCGGAATTATATGGCCGCTCTGATGAAGTTCTACCGGGAGAATCCGGCCCTCTACGCCCTGGATTATGACCCGGACGGTTTTGAATGGATCAATAATATTTCCGCCAACGAAAATATGCTGGTATTCCTGCGGAAGAGCTCGATCGAAGAACAGATGCTGCTTGTTGTGGTGAATTTCTCGGCGCTTGCCTACGCGGATCACAAGATCGGCGTTCCTTTCCGCGGAAAATATAAGGAGATTTTCAATTCCGACGCCGCAGCCTTTGGCGGAGAAGGGAATGTGAATCCGAGAGTGAAGAGCTCTAAAGCCGATGAATGCGACGAGCTTCCGAACTCCATCCGCGTTCTGGTGCCGCCCATGGGGATCAGCGTTTTCTCCTGCAGCAGGCTGGAGGAGGCTGAAAAAGCTCCCGTGAAGACAGCGGCAAAGAAAAGCACGGCGAAAAAAGCAGCTGAAGGAGAAAAGAAAAGCGCGGCGAAGAAGACTGCCGTGAGAGCCGCCGCCGAGAGTGCGGCAAAGACGGCAAAATCGGCCGGAAACAAGGCAAAGACAGCTGCCAGGAGCGCCGCGAAAACGGCCGAGAAGGCTGCGGCAAAGATAGCGGAGACAGCGGGAAAGGCCGCTGCTTCCATCAGCGGAACTGCAGAAAAGACGGAGGAATAAGACGGGAAATCATGAGAGCGTTTCTCCCGGCCGCGGCCGGGAGAAGGCTCTGCCTGCCCGGGTCTTCCTCCGGACCGGAGAAAAGGCGGGTGACAGGAATGTGTACATATAGCCTGACCGTTAACGGCAAACTGGTTCAGACGCAGGAGGACAAGAGCCTCCTGCGGTTTTTGCGTGATGACCTGCATCTTCATTCGGTCAAGGACGGGTGTTCCGAAGGCGCGTGCGGCGCCTGCACGATCCTTGCCGACGGAAAGCCGGTCCGCGCCTGCGTGCTGAAAACTTCCCGGGCGGAAGGAAAACAGATCCTGACTGTGGAAGGGCTTGCAGACCGGGAAAAAGAGATCTATGTCTATGCGTTCGGCAGCAGAGGCGCGGTTCAGTGCGGCTTCTGCACGCCCGGCATGGTGATGAGCGCGAAAGCCCTTCTAGACAGCAATTCCGATCCGTCTGAGGATGAAATCAAGGCGGCAATCAGGCCGAACCTGTGCCGCTGCACCGGATACAAGAAGATCATTGAGGCGATCCTCTGCGCCGCCCGGATTCTGCGCGGCGAGGAGGAAATCCAGGCTCCTGTTTCCGAAGGAGAAGGGGCGGTCGGAAGAAATGTCTTCCGGGTGGACGTGAGGGACAAGGTTCTCGGAAGCGGCGTCTATCCGGACGATGTCGAGATGGAGGGCATGGTTTACGGATCCTGCCTGCGTTCGGCTTATCCCAGAGCGGTCGTGAAAAAGCTCGACTGTTCGGAAGCGGAGAAGCTGCCGGGTGTCCTTGCCGTCCTGACAGCCCGCGACGTTCCCAACAATAAAGTCGGCCATATACAGCAGGACTGGGACGTCATGATCCCGGAGGGAGGGACGACCCGGATGATGGGGGACGCCATCTGCCTGCTGGTCGCTGAAAAGCGGGAAATTCTGGAAGAAGCGAAAAAGCTGGTCAGGGTAGAATATGAGGTGCTCAGGCCGGTCCGGAACATCGACGAGGCCATGGCAGAGGATGCGCCCCGGGTCCATTCGGGCGGCAATCTCTGTCAGCAGAGGCATGTGAAGAGGGGGGACGCGGAAGCTGCGCTCGCCCGTTCGAAATACAAAGTCAGCGCGCATTTCGAAACCCCCTTTACCGAGCACGCTTTCCTGGAGCCGGAATGCGCTGTCGCCTTCCCCTACAGAGAAGGGATCAAGGTTCTCTCCTCCGATCAGGGGGCTTACGATACCAGGCGGGAGATCGCGATCATGTTCGGCTGGGATCCGGAGAAGATCGTAGTGGAGAACCAGCTGGTAGGAGGAGGTTTCGGCGGCAAGGAGGACGTCAGTGTCCAGCACCTGGCCGCCCTGGCGGCCTGGCATGTGAAACGGCCGGTGAAAGTGAAGCTGTCCCGGCATGAGTCCATCTGTTTCCATCCCAAACGCCACGCCATGAAGGCTGATTTTACCCTGGGCTGCGATGAGAACGGCATCTTTACGGGCCTGGACTGTGAGATCCGCTTTGACACGGGCGCCTATGCTTCCCTCTGCGGACCTGTCCTGGAGCGGGCCTGTACCCATGCGGTGGGGCCCTACTGTTATCAGAACACCGATATCCGCGGTTACGGGTATTATACCAACAATCCTCCTGCGGGCGCTTTCCGGGGCTTCGGCGTCAGCCAGAGTGAATTTGCCCTGGAGATGGTGATCAACGCCCTGGCGGAAAAGGCTTCGCTTTCGCCCTGGGAGATCCGCTGGCGCAACGCCATCGAGCCGGGCAGAGTCCTCCCGAACGGCCAGATCGCTGACAGGTCTACAGCCCTGAAAGAGACCCTGCTGGCCGTGAAGGAAGCGTATGAGCAGCATCCCGGGCACGCGGGGATCGCCTGTGCCATGAAGAATTCCGGCGTGGGCGTCGGCCTGCCGGACAAGGGGCGGGCCCGGATTGTAATTGAGAACGGCAGCTGTGTCATCTATTCGGCCGCTTCCGATATCGGTCAGGGATGCAGTACCGTATTCTGCCAGATTGCCGCGCAGGCGACCGGACTGCCCCTGAAGCTGATCCGGAACGGAAAGTCGAATACGGAAAATGCGCCCGACTCCGGGACCACTTCCGGTTCCAGGCAGACCCTCCTGACCGGGGAAGCAGTCAGGGGAGCCGCGGCGAAACTGAAAGAAGCCCTTGAAGAAGCCGGACGGGACCTGGAAGCCCTGAACGGCCGGGAATTCTTCTATGAATATTTTGAGCCGACCGACCCGCTCGGAACGGATAAGCCTAACCCGAAGAGCCATATCGCCTACGCCTACGCGACCAACCTGGCGATCCTGGACGACAGCGGGAAGCTGACGGACCTCTATGCGGCCTACGATGCCGGGCAGGTGGTCAATCCCATTGCCCTCGAGGGCCAGATTGAGGGCGGCGCCCTGATGTCCATGGGATATGCGCTCACGGAACATTTTGACCTGGAGGACTGTGTGCCGAAGGCGAAACTCGGCACTCTCGGTCTTCTGCGGGCGCCCCAGATCCCGCGGATCCATGCCATCACGGCGAAGAAGGGGGAATACCTCGACGTCGCCTGCGGGGCCAAGGGGATCGGGGAAATTACCTCCATCCCGGCAGCGCCCGCCATCGCCGGAGCATACTACGCCCTGGACGGAAAATTCCGGACCAGCCTGCCTCTGGAGGATACCTTCTACAGCAGGAAAAGTCCAAAAAGCAGCTGAAACGGGACATTTCCGGAAGCAGTTCCCGGGAAAAGCCGGAAGACAGATCTGCCGGAAAAAGCGTGCAGCAGTTGAACTTGACATTCTTTCTGCGCAAGGGTAGAATAGCGGGGACTGAGAAGGTGTGTAAGTAGTCTCCGTGTATGCCTTACAGAGAGCTGTTTCACCGGCTGAAAGGACAGCAGGATAAAGGGAGTATGAATTTCAGCACTGGAGTCTTCCGCGAAAAGCCGCGCGGGCGGCAGTAAGCGGATGTAGATGCTGCATGAAAGCATAGAGAGTGCAGGCTGCAGATACAGCCTGAATTTGGGTGGTACCGCGGATTGTTTAGTCAGACCCGTCCCAAGGAGATCCTGGGACGGGTTTTTTATTTTGGACGGGGAGAGAAACGCCTGCCTGTCCGACGAGAAAGCCGGCCGCCGGGGATGCAGGAAAACGGAAGATAAAGGAGAGTTAAGACATGCAGGATTTAAACGAACTGATTGAGAAGATGTCAGGGATCCGGCAGAGCATACTGTCTGAGACCAGCGACCTGTCCGATTCTAAAATGGTCTATGAGATGAAGAAAACCTTCCTCGACAAGAACGGCAGAATCGGCCAGATGATGAGGTTTATGAGAGAGATCGATCCCTCCCAGAGGGCGGACTTCGGCCAGAAGGTTAATGAACTCAAGAACTGGGCCCAGAATTACTTCAGCTCCATGGATGAGAAGATGAAGGAGAAGGAACTGGAGCTGCGCTATGAGAGCGAGAAGATCGACGTTACCATGCCTGCCGTAACGCACGAAGTCGGATGCCTGCACCCGGTTACACAGATGCGCAATCAGCTGATTGACATTTTCTCCGGAATGGGATTTGAGATCTACGAAGGCAGTGAAGTGGAAAATGATTACTATAACTTCACCGCCCTGAATACCCCGCAGGATCATCCCGCGAGAGATATGCAGGATACCTTCTATCTGTCCCCGGAATTCCTGCTGAGAACACAGACCTCTTCCGGGCAGATCCACGTCATGGAGAACCGGAAGCCTCCGATCAAGATTCTGTCCCCCGGCAAAGTTTTCCGCTCCGATGACGATGCGACCCACAGCCCCATGTTCTCCCAGATGGAAGGACTGGTTGTGGACCGGAGCATTACTCTGGGCGACCTTCAGGGCATGCTTGATGTTTTCGTAAAAAAGATCTACGGCGATGACGTCCGCACCAGACTCAGGCCGTCCTTCTTCCCCTTCACGGAACCCAGCGTGGAAGTGGACGTAAGCTGCTTCGAATGCGGCGGCAAAGGCTGCAATCTCTGCAAGCACACCGGCTGGATCGAGGTTCTCGGCGCAGGCATCGTAAACCGCAAGGTTCTTGAAAACTGCGGAATCGATCCGGACGAGTATTCCGGCCTCGCCTTTGGGATCGGCCTTGAGCGCATCGCCATGCTTAAGTACGGAATCAATAACATCAAGCAGCTGTTCGAATCGGATCTGCGCGTGCTCAGCCAGATCAACGATCACTGAACGCCGGACCGCGTGATCCGGATATCAGGGAAGACAGAATCAGGAGGGATTAGAGAATGTTAGCACCATTAAGCTGGCTGAAAGAATATGTGGATATCGACGTTAGCGCGCAGGAACTGCAGGATAAGCTGTTCTCCTGCGGCTTCGAGGTGGAGGAGCTCCATCAGGTGGGAGAGGAGATCAGCGGAGTCATGGTCGGCCTGGTCGAGACCTGTGAGCCGATTCCGGAGACCCATCTGCATCTTACTACCGTAAATGCCGGAGAGTACGGAACTTTCCAGGTCTGCTGCGGCGCGGACAATGTGGCTGCCGGAAAGAAATTCCCCTTCGCCATGGTCGGCGCAACGGTTTATGCGACGGCAAAGGATCACGTCACGGTCGAGGGCGTGATGAAGATCAAAAAAGGGAAACTGCGCGGATATGATTCCTTCGGCATGCTCTGCTCCGGAACGGAACTGGGCGTAAATGAGGATATGTACCCGGGAGCCGGCTATAACGGCCTTCTTCTGCTTCCGGACGACGCGCAGCCGGGCGCGGATGTGAAGCCGATCCTCGGGCTGGACGACTGGATTTTCGACATCGCCATCACGGCAAACAGGCCGGACTGCCAGTCCATTTTCGGAATCGCCCGCGAAGTGGCCGCGGTCCTGGGCAAAGAACTGAAGATGCCCGCGCTCGGTTACCATGAGTCCGGGATTGAAAAAGAAGGCTTTACCGTGGAAGTGGAGGCGCCGGATCTGTGCCCGCGCTATATTTCCCATTATGTAACCGATGTGACGATCGGCGAGTCCCCGGCCTGGATGAAGAGAAGGCTGGCCCTGGTCGGCATGAATTCCATTTCCAATATCGTCGACATCACCAATTACATCCTCATGGAGCTCGGCCAGCCGATGCACGCCTTCGACGAGGATTTCATCCGCGGCAACAAGATTCTGGTCCGCCGGGCTGAGGAAGGGGAGAAGATTGTCACCCTGGATGAGCAGGAATATGAGATGAATTCCAATAACCTGTGCATCTGCGACGGAGTCGGGCCGGTGGCGCTCGCCGGCGTGATGGGCGGGCTCAACTCGGAGATCCGCGATACGACGAAGGGCGTTCTCTTTGAATCCGCGAAGTTTGCCCGCGACAATATCCGCAAGACCTCCCGCGCCCTCGGAAAGAGAACAGATTCCAGCGCAAGGTTCGAGAAGGGAATCGATGAGTACGGCACCGTCATGGCCATGAAGAGAGCCCTGCATCTGGTGGAGGAGCTTGGCTGCGGAAAAGTCGCCTCCACGCACCTTGACGTAAATACCGGCAATTCCGTTGAACCCCGCGAGATGAAGGTCTCGATCGCCAAAGTGAATTCCGTCCTCGGAATCACCGTACCGGATGAAGAGATCCTGAGGATCATGAAGAATCTGGATTTTGCCCCCGCGATCGACGGCGATGAGCTGACCCTTCAGATCCCGGCTTACCGTGAGGATATCGAGAGTTATCCGGACATCTCCGAGGAAGTGATCCGGATGTACGGATATGAGCATATCCGTCCGACCCTGCTCGAAACCGCGCAGGTTACGGCGGGCGGCCTGAACCTGAAGCAGCGCACCGAGCTGGCCATCAAGAACAGGCTCTGCGCGGATGGACTGTATGAAGCCATGCATTATTCCTTCTTCAGCCCGTCGGACCTGGATCTGCTCAGGTTCCCGGAGGACGCGCCGGAACGCAATGCCATCCGCATTCTCAACCCGATTAACGAGGAGCTGTCCATCATGCGGACCACTCTGGCGGCCTCCATGCTGCATGCGATCGAGCGCAACCAGAAGAACGGAACCATCTCCGGAAGGCTGTTTGAAGTCGCCAGCCGCTTTGTCCCGAAGGGGCTTCCGCTCACGGAATATCCCGATGAAAAGCAGACCCTCTGCGTCGGAATCTGGGGCAGTAAAGAGAGCTTCTATACGCTGAAGGGAATCGCCCAGGCTGTCGCGGACTGCCTTCTGCTGGAATTCAGCTGCGTAAGCGCGAAAAAAACTTTCCTGCATCCCTACCGTACGGCGGAGCTGTTCTGCGAAGGAGAGAAGATCGGATATCTCGGCGAGCTTGCCTATGATATCGAGGCCCAGCTGAGCCTGCGGACCAGCGCCTATATCATGGAGATTGACCTGAGCGCCCTGGAGAAATTCTACGGAAGAAAGCCCGTGTTCAGGCCGCTGAGCAAATACCCGGATGAGAAGAGGGACCTGGCCCTTGTCATGGACAAAGGCATCAGCTGCGGACAGGTGGAAGAGCTGATCCGCTTAAGCTGCCCGAAGGTCTCCAGGATCAATCTGTTTGACATCTATGAGGGCGCCCAGATCCGGCCGGACAAGCGGAGTATGGCTTTCACCATCACTTTCAGCCCGGATGAGGAAGAGCTTACGGATGCCGCCGTGGATGCTTTTGTAAAGAAGATTCTGAAGAATCTCAAAAAAGAGCTTGATATTGAACTCAGGAGTTAAAGAAAAAGTTTAAACAAATGCAGTACTTTCCCCATCTTAAAGTTGACTTAAAGGGAAAGAAGTGTCATAATTAAACATGTAATTCAGTTACGATTCGAATAACCTGGGGTGTGCGACAGTTCTGTTTATTTTTGAACCTACATCGACTTGAACGGGTTTCCTACTATTGCTGTGATTGATGTCAGGCCTCCTTGGAGTGGAAGGCAGAGACGCAGCTGCGGTTACCCACCTGGCTTTACGCTAGGAGTCAAAAGACAGGGCATCGGCACTCCGGGCATCGCAGGAGGACATACTCGTATGTCCTCTCTTTTTCGTTCATCTGACAGATTGTGAGACAATGGAATGAAAACAAGTGATTTCTGGTATGATCTTCCCAAAGAACTGATTGCCCAGGATCCGCTGGAGGACCGCGCTTCCTCCAGGCTGATGGTTCTGGACAGGCAGACGGGGAAGGTTGAGCATCATGTGTTCCGGGAGATTGTGGATTATCTGAATCCCGGGGACTGCCTCGTCATCAATAATACGAAGGTGATCCCCGCGAGGCTCATCGGCGTGAAAGAGGATACGGGCGCCGCTGTGGAAGTCCTTCTCCTGAAGCGTCTTCCGGGCAGGGAATCCGAATGGGAGACGCTGGTAAAGCCCGGCAAAAAGTGCAGGCCGGGGGCCCGACTGTCCTTCGGGGACGGGCTTCTCACCGGGGAAGTTACAGAGATCGTCGACGACGGGAACCGTTATGTCCGTTTCGAGTATGACGGCGTTTTTGAGGAGATACTGGACCGGCTGGGACAGATGCCGCTGCCCCCTTATATCACCCATGCGCTGCAGGACAGGAACCGCTACCAGACCGTATACGCAAAGTATGACGGTTCCGCCGCTGCTCCTACGGCAGGCCTCCATTTTACCCGGGAGCTTCTTGAGCAGATCCGGGAGAAGGGCGTGAAGATCGCGCAGCTGACCCTCCACGTGGGACTCGGGACCTTCCGGCCCGTGAAGGTGGATGATGTCGCGCAGCATCACATGCATACAGAGCACTGCATGATCGATGCGCAGACGGCGGAGATGATCAATGAGACAAAACGCGCGGGCGGCCGTGTGGTCGCAGTGGGAACGACAAGCTGCCGGACCCTGGAATCCATGGCCCTTGAGGACGGCGGCGTGAGAAGCGGAGAGATGGATACCTCGATTTTCATCTATCCGGGATACCGCTTTAAGGTGATGGACGCACTGATCACGAATTTCCATCTTCCGGAATCCACCCTGGTCATGCTGGTATCCGCTTTCGCGGGCAAAGAGCAGATTATGGATGCCTACGCCGAGGCGGTGAAGGAGCGCTACCGCTTCTTCTCTTTCGGCGACGCGATGCTGATCTGCTGAGGCACGGTTCCTGTTCATGGAAGCTCCTGTACAGCCTCAGACAGGAGCATCGGATATGCTGCCGCAGACTATGACACCCGGAGGGACTGTGCGCCCTGCCGGCCGATACCGTAAAAACCGTTTACAAACAATTCGTAGGAGGAAAGAAAGATGCCATCCTGGTTGAAAGATGCTGTATTTTATGAAATTTACCCGCAGTCCTTCAGGGATACGAACGCGGACGGAATCGGCGATTTTAACGGTATCATCGAGAAACTCGATTATATCGCGGATCTGGGCTGCAACGCCCTGTGGATCAATCCCTGCTTTGATTCCCCCTTCAAGGATGCCGGCTACGACGTAAGAGACTATAAGAAGACGGCGGAGCGCTACGGAAGCAATGAAGATCTGTACAGGCTTTTTGATGAGGCTCATAAAAAGGGCATCAAAGTTCTTCTGGACCTTGTTCCCGGCCATACCAGCGAAGAGCACGAGTGGTTTCTCAAAAGTAAAAAGAATGAGAAAAATGAATATTCCGACCGTTTTATCTGGACGGATTTCTGTTTTTCCGGCAGCAGGGATTATCCTTACATCGGCGGTGAGAGCGAACGGAGCGGGACCTACCTGCTCAGCTTCTTCAAATGCCAGCCGGCCCTGAACTATGGCTGGCTGAATCCGGACGAGAGCTGGAAATGCGCCATTGATTCCGAGGCAGCTGTCGCCACCAGGGAAGCCATGAAGGACGTCATGCGTTTCTGGATGGACCGGGGCTGCGACGGATTCCGCGTGGATATGGCCGGCTCCCTTGTCAAGTGCGACGACGTAAAGAAAACTGGCACGAGCCTGTTCTGGCAGGACATCCGGGCCATGATGGACCGGGAATATCCGGAATGCGCCCTGGTGTCGGAATGGAGCCAGCCGGACATCGCCCTGAAAGCGGGCTTCCATATGGATTTCCTGCTCAACGTGCACGGGGGCGGCTACAGCCGTCTGATCCGTGATTACCAGAACAACACGGATCACAATATTCTGTCGGATCCTTTCTTTACCGGCGCGGCCGGTATTGATGAGAAGGGACAGTATGAGGATCACAGCTTTTTCAAGAAGGACGGCGGCGGAGATATCTGCCTCTTCCTGGAGGAGTATCTGAACTTTTATAATGCTTCGAAGGGGAAGGGTTATATCAGCATGCTGACCTGCAATCACGATACGGTCAGGCCTTCCTACAACCTTACGGACAGGGAGCTGAAGGTATTTTACGGCATGATCTTCACCTTCCCGGGCGTCCCCTTCCTCTATTACGGGGATGAGATCGGTATGCGCTATCTGAACCTTCCCACGAAAGAGGGAGGCTATTTCCGGACGGGATCCCGCTCCCCGATGCAGTGGAAGCGCGGAAAGAACCTTGGCTTCTCAGACGCTGAGGCGGAAGCGCTTTATCTGCCGGTGGATCCTGCCGGCGACGCGCCGAACGCGGAGGATTCCCTGAAGGACCCGGATTCTCTCCTGAATATGGTGAAAGCGCTTCTTAAGCTCAGACACAGTGATCCGGATCTTCAGGCGGACGCGGAACTTGAAGTTCTTTACGCAGAGGCGGGAAGACTTCCCTTTGTCTACCGCAGAGGCGCGAGGATCCTCGCCGTCAATCCGGGATCGGCGGAAGTGAGCGTCAGGCTGGATGCGGAGGACCGTGATCTCATTTTCAGCGTCGGGGAAGGCTGCCTGAAAGACGGAATACTGAAAGCAGGGCCGCAGTCCTTCCTTGTCTTCTGATGAAGAGGGAAATCCGTCCGCTTCTGAAGACATTCCTGCTTCTCTCCCTTCCGACGGTTACAGAGCAGATTCTGTCCACCCTGTTTCAGTATGTGGACACTGCCATGGTCGGAAGGCTGGGGGAGGAGGCAACCGCGTCGGTAAGCGTTACATCGACAATCGGGTGGCTGGTCGGCAGCGTCATCTACGGCGGAGGCGCAGCCATCCTGACCCTGACGGCCAGGGCTTACGGAGCGAAGGATAAAGAGAAGGGGGAGATGCTTTCTTCCCTGAGCCTGATTCTGGCGCTGGTATTCGGGATCCTGATCGGGGGGATCAGCATTTTGTTAAGTCCCCATATTCCGGTCTGGATGGGGGCGGATGTAAAGATCCGGGGCGAAGCCAGCCGCTACTTTACGATTATCAGCCTTCCCATGTTCTTCCGCGCCCTCACAGCCCTCTGCGGGAGCGCGGTCCGGGGAGCGCAGGATACCAGGCGGCCGATGCTGATCAGCCTGACGGTCAGCCTTCTGAATGTGGTGCTCGACTATATCCTGATCTATCCCTGCGGATACGGCGTTACGGGGGCGGCGGCTGCAACAGCCGTGTGTTTTACCGTTTCCGGAATCCTGAATCTGATCCTGATGCGGAGAACACCCTTTCTCAGGCAGAAAGGCTGGCGGATGCCCGACCGGCGTCTGGTGTGGGAAAGCATGGAGATTGCCTTCCCGGTCATGGGGATCAGCTGCGTGACCTGTATGGGATATGTGGTATTCGCGGGCATGGTTTCCGGTATGGGAACAACCATCTTTGCGGCTCATTCCATTGCGGTTACGGCGGAGACGATTTTCTATATACCCGGCTACGGACTGAGGACGGCCGCTACGGCACTGACAGGAGCGGCGATCGGAGAGCGGAACGGGGAAAAATTTTCCAGTTACTGCAGAATTGCCACATTCCTGACCGTGGGAATGATGGTTCTGAGCGGAATTATTCTGTATTTCTGCGCGCACTGGCTGATGAGCCTGTTTACGCCTTCTGAGAGAGTAGTCGAACTTGGAGCGCAGATGCTGCGGCTCGTGGCTTTTTCCGAACCCTTCTTCGGTCTTTATGTGGTCATGGAGGGGATCTATTACGGCATGGGACGGACCCGCTATCCCTTCTGGGTGGAAGCGGTCAGTATCTGGGGCGTGCGGATTTTCTTTACCTTTCTCTGTGTAAAGATATGGAAGCTGGGTCTTCTCGAGGTCTGGTACTGTATGATCGCCGACAATGTCACAAAAGCCCTGCTGCTGTCCGCACCCTTCCTCTTTGGGAGGGAGAGAGGTTTTCATATGGGAGAAGAAGTGCCGCACTGAGATACTTGAAAAAACTTAATGCTGTGAATCATAGTTTGGTTCACCTGCATGAAGTCATGCCGTCAGAATTGCTTATACATTTTTTGCAGCCTTTATTTCTGGCTGCTGAATAATAAACTGAATAGTTACACATTGTACATGACAGATTCGGGAAAAGGTTTTACAATGTGTGATATAAAGCAATCAGGCTTACAGACACAAAGAGAACAGCAGAAAATGTGAAACAGGAGGATCGTTATGCCCAGAAAGAAAGCGGAAGCTTCAGCAGAGACAAAACTGACGGAAAAGATTGAAAAAGCGGTCGGAGCCGCGAAGGCCGATCTTGAGAAGGCCGCGGAAGCCGTGGAGGAAGCCGCTCCCGTAAAGAAAGCGAGAAAGAAAGCTTCAAAAGCAGTCGAAAAAGTCGCGGACAAAGCGGCCGGACTGCCCGAAGTCAAAACCTTCCTTCAGTACGCCGGAAAGTCTCTGGATGTAGCTGAGATTGCAGAAAAATGCAAAGAGGACTGGAAGAAGAATTACGGCGGAAGAGGTAAGAGAATCCGTTCGATCAGCGTTTATCTGAAGCATGAAGATGAGAAAGCCTATTACCTGGTGAACGGTTCGGAGGATGGTTCCATAGATATCTGATGAACTTTGTTTTCTGTTTTTAAAGCGGCTCTGTGCCCTTCGGCGCAGAGCTTTTTTTAGGGAAACGCATCTATTCTGACTGACAACTGATGATACCTTGGAAACAGCATTTCCCTTTATATTCTTTGAGCGCGAAATGCGATCAAAGCCGCGTGCTGCGCGGCTTGCTGAGCAAGCCTTCCGCTGCGCAGCCCGAAATGATATTTTATACAGACTGCCTGTCCAGGGCGGCCGGACAGAAGGAGTGACAGCATGAACAGATTTGATATTCTGATTGAACAGGTCCGTGAATACGGAGAACAGTGCAGGGAAGAGGGCGCCAGGAATGAGCGCAGGGTGATTGCGCAGCGTTTTCTGGAGCTGGACCGGAAGATGAACGCCCATGGAGGCGACGCCATGATCGGTATGGTCAGCGACCTGTGCGGGATGGAAGAGGAGGAGGTACGGAAGATCCTGGATACGCTCTGAACCGCCTCTTTGGAGCGCTGCCGCCTGCTTGAGGCTCTTCCGGGGCAAAGCAGCTTTGTGCCTGACAGCCCTGCGGAGAGTCCGCCTGTGAAAGAACTGTGAAATAAGAAAAAGGAAAGAAAGGGGCACTTGCATTCTTTACAGATCGTGCTATAATTCCCGTTTAAACCGAAAGGGGATGAATAAATATGTTGAAAAACAGAAACGATTATAAAGAATATGTGCCCGGCAGTTCTTTTGCCGAGGCTTTTGAGACCAATAAAATACCGATGATGCAGATGGCGCATCTCAGAAATCTGGATTACCCCATCAGCAGGCATTTATCCTATGAGCGCACTGTGGATGAATTTCTCCTGCAGCTTGCGGTGAATGATTCCCTGCACGCATTGAAGGTCCGCAGGGACCTGGTGATTCTGCTGAACGAGGAAGGAGCGCTGATCCGCGAGGACGGCAGATGGATCCTTCTCTTTACCCCCCTGTGCGCGGAAGGTTCTTCCCTCAGCGAGGACGCCCCGCTCTATCCGGTCCTCCGCTCCCTTATGAAGAAGGAGAAGGAAGGAACCGTATGCAGGATCCGCGTACCTGAGCGGAGCATGAAGGCGCTGGTATCCGGGAAGAATCCTTTCTGCATTCTTGATGAATACTGCATGTCCCAGCCGGGAGGATACCTTGCCGCGGCGGAACAGATCGTTTTCGCGGGTCCGGAGGAACTGTACCGGCATGTGCCGGTCTGCCATTATAATGCCCTTGCGACCGTGGACCGGGATGAGATCGAGAACTACCAGACAATCCGCGCCCTGCTGGATGATTACATTCTCCAGTGCGACAGCATGCAGCCGGGCGATATGCTGCAGCCGCTTTCCATAGCGGTTTTCGGCCCTCCGGGTGCGGGGAAATCCTTCGGAGTGAAGCAGATTGCCTCCACCTCGGGAAGATTTGCTGTCACATCCCTGAATGTTTCCCAGTATAAGGGTCCCGACGCCCTTTTTGAAGCGCTGGAGGAAGCCCTGAAATGTCCGAAAGGCAGCATTCCTCTCATTTTCTTTGATGAATTTGATTCGGAACTGGATTCAGAGGCGAGGGGCTGGCTGAAATATTTCCTGGCCCCAATGCAGGACGGGGAGTATACCCTGAGCGGCAGGACAAGATCCATCGACGACGCCGTATTTGTCTTCGCGGGCGGAACTGCGGAATCCTTCCGCCAGTTTCTTCCCGCGGACCAGGGGGATTCAACTGCCCAGTCCGACGCCTTCCGCAGGGTCAAGGGTCCGGATTTCGTCAGCAGGCTGAAAGGAATCCTGAATATCAAGGGCCTGAATCCGGTCAGCTTCACGGACCGCAGCCATATTATCCGGAGGGCTGTCCTGCTCAGAGAGCAGATTATCCGCAGGATCCCCGGCATCTACAATTCGGACGGCGGGCTGATCAATATCTCCAGAGGCCTTCTTTCCGCCCTGCTCAGAGTGTCTGAGTACCGGCACGGGGCAAGGTCCCTTGAGTTCATCCTCTCCATGTGCAGGCTTTCCGACGTCAACCGTTTCACGCCCTCCTGCCTCCCCATGGATGAGCAGCTGGATCTCCACCTGGATGTGAAGGACTTCCGGAACAAGCTGGCTTTCGAGCAGGTGATGGGGGATGCCGTGGAGCAGTACGCGAGAATCGCGCATATGAATCTTCTCAAAAAACATCCCGGCGCCGGGGAGACGGACGGTCAGCCGCCATTTGATAAAGAGGCAGGGACTGCTGCGTTTCCGGAAGCGCTGTCCGCAGCCTCGATGAGCGCCGGAGAGATCAGTATGACCTTCGAAACTGCCCACTGCCCGGATGAGCTCGCTCCATGGAAGGATCTGGAGGAATGCTATAAAGAAAGCTACCGCTCGCATATCCGCTTTCTCGGGGAAAAACTGCAGGACTATGATATGCAGGTCGGACTCAGGCCGATCGCGGGGAGAAGCGTCTCGTCCGACAGGCCGGATGAACCGGCCGGAGAAACAGAGACAGCGCTTCTTCTTCCGGCCGCTCCGGACGCCATAACGGAACTCTTCGGACCGGTGCTGGAAGAATTTGCTTCCCTTGAGCATGAAAGATGGATGCGGGACCGCATGACTGCGGGATGGACGGTGGGAACGGCGAATCCGGACCTGAAGCAGACGCCGGAACTGGTTCCATACGAGCAGCTGAATGAGACGACCCGGTCTTTCATTCGCCGGCAGGTCAGGGAGATTCCGGGACAGCTCCGGGAGATCGGGTACGAACTGTACTTCAAATGGAAATAAGATCCGTCCGGCCTTTCTGTCCGGACTGTCTGTGAAAAAGCAGATCCGGATCCGCCGGATTGCCGGAAAAGCTCTTCTTGACCTCAGAACTGACTTTTGAGATAATAGACCGATCAATTCCTTTCTCTGCGGCGCTGAGCCGCGGGGAGAAGAGAGGCACAGGAAAGAAGACAGAAGCGGATCCGGAACGGAAGACAGAGAATGAAGATAAAGATTGTGAAACTGGATGAACGGGCCGTCGTCCCGGCTGCGGGAACCGGACACAGCGCGGGATATGATCTGTGCGCCTGTATGAAGGAAGAAAGAACGGTTATTCCCCCACATTCGGCGAAGCTGATCGGGACGGGGCTTGCCGCGGCGATTCCGGAAGGATATTTCGGAGGCATCTTCGCAAGGAGCGGCCTGTCCCTGAAGCAGGGGCTGCGGCCGGCGAACTGTGTCGGAGTGATTGATCCCGATTACCGCGGGGAGATCTGCGTTTCCCTGCACAACGATTCCGGAACGGAGCGGATCATAGAGCAGGGGGAACGGATCGCCCAGCTTCTGATCCTTCCCTGCATGAAGGCTGAGTTTGAGGAGTGCGGAAGTCTGGACAGGACGGACCGCGGAGAAGGCGGATTCGGACATACCGGTCTTTATTGATACCGGTCTTTATTGTAAAGTTATGAATCAGATCAATTATCAGAAGAAACTGGATGCTCTTCTGGAGGAGATCAGCAGACAGACGCAGCAGGGAGAAAAAGTCCCGAGGCTGTTCCTGCACAGCTGCTGCGCTCCGTGCTCCAGCTATGTGCTGGAATATCTTTCCGATTACTTCGAGATTACGGATTTTTTCTATAATCCGAATATTGAACCGCCGGAGGAATACCGGCGCAGGGAGGAAGAGCTTGTGCGGCTGATCGCTGAGATGAAGCCGCGTTATCCCGTTCACTTTTGTGCCGGCCGCTATGATCCGGGGGAATACTACCGCGCGGTAAAAGGCCTGGAACAGATCCGGGAGGGCGGGGAGCGCTGCTTTGCCTGCTACCGGCTCAGGATGGAGGAGGCAGCCAGGCTGGCGGCGGAAGGCGCGTATGATTATTTCACGACGACTCTTTCCATAAGCCCTCTCAAGAACGCACAGAAGATCAATGAGATCGGAGAGGAGCTGGCCGGGACTTATCAGGTCCGCCATCTCCCTTCGGATTTTAAGAAACGAAACGGCTATCTCCGTTCCATACAGCTGAGCCGGGAGTATGATCTCTACCGGCAGGATTACTGCGGCTGCGTTTTTTCAAAGAAAGAGCGGGAGACGGAGAAGAAAGCGTGAGGAATACCAGCCCGGGCTTCCGGCTGCCGGGAGCAGATCAGGACAGCAGATCATGGAAGTCTCCGGCGGATGCCGCGGGCGCACAGATGAAGCCTGGCAGCTGAAGATACCGGGATCCGGGAGCAGATCAGGACTGCAGATCATGGAAGTCTCCGGCGGATGCCGCGGGCGCACAGATGAAGCCTGGCAGCTGAAGATACCGGGATCCGGGAGCAGATGAGGACAGCAGATCATGGAAGTTTCCGGCGGATACCGTAGGCGCACAGATAAAGCCTCGCAGCTGAAGATACCGGGATCCGGGAGCAGATGAGGACAGCACAGTATGGAAACCGCCGGCCGGTTTCCAGAAGGAGGTCGCAGATATGGCGCAGCTTTGGGGCGGCAGATTTACGAAAGAAACAGACGCACTTGTGAAGCGGTTCAACGACTCGCTTCCCTTTGACCGCCGTCTTTACCGGCAGGATATCCAGGGCAGCATGGCCCACGCCGCGATGCTCGGCAAGCAGGGCATCCTGTCAGACGGGGAGGTGGAGCAGATTGTCGGCGGACTCGGCTCCATTCTCAGGGATATCGAGAGCGGGGAACTTGCATTTACGGATGAATATGAGGATATTCACAGCTTTGTGGAGGCACATCTGATCAGTAGGATCGGGGACGCCGGAAAGAAGCTGCATACCGGGCGCAGCCGCAATGACCAGGTCGCGCTGGATATGAAACTGTATATCCGTGACGAGATACACGAGACGGACGCCCTGCTGAAGCATTTTCTGGAGACCATCCTGCGCGTCATGGAGGAGAATCTGGATACCTTCATGCCGGGTTTCACCCACCTGCAGAAGGCGCAGCCGGTCACCCTCGCCCATCATTTCGGGGCTTATTTTGAGATGTTCCGCAGGGACAGGGAACATTTAAGTTCCCTGACAGAGCGCATGGACACCTGCCCCCTCGGAAGCGGGGCCCTCGCCGGGACGACCTATCCGTTGGACCGCTGCTTTACCGCCAGGGAGCTTGGCTTCAGCCGTCCCTGCGCCAATTCCATGGACGGGGTTTCCGACAGGGATTACCTGATCGAGTTTCTCAGTATTCTGGCGGCCTGCCAGATGCATCTGAGCCGTTTCTCCGAGGAAGTGATCATCTGGAACAGCAATGAATACCGGTTCGTGGAACTGGACGACGCCTATTCAACCGGCTCCAGCATTATGCCGCAGAAAAAGAATCCGGATATCGCGGAACTGGTCAGGGGCAAGACCGGGCGCGTCTACGGCGCCCTGATGGGCCTGCTGACAGTGATGAAAGGGATTCCGCTTGCCTATAACAAGGACATGCAGGAGGATAAGGAGAGCGCTTTTGACGCGATTGACACGGTCAAAATGAACATCCGTCTCTTCGACGGCATGGTTTCCACCATGAAATTCCGCAGGGAAGTGATGGAAGCTTCCGCGAAAAACGGTTTTACAAACGCTACGGACGCAGCGGATTATCTGGCTTCCAGAGGCGTTCCCTTCCGGGACGCGCATGCCATTACCGGAAGGCTGGTGCTGTACTGCATCGAAAAGGGGAAAGCTCTGGATGACCTGAGCCTTGAAGAATTCAGACAGTTTTCGGATTGTTTTGACGGGGATATCTACGAGGCGATTTCCCTGAAGACCTGTGTGGAGAAACGCCTGACGGAAGGCGCTCCCGGGAGGGCTTCCATGGAAAAGGCGATCGCAGCGTCCAGGGAATACCTCAGCACCCGCCAGAGCGCTGAATACAGCTGCCTGACGGAGGATTAATCCGGGACGGGTGCGTATCACAGCTTCGTACCGCCAAAACTCCCACAAAAAACGAACGCTTGTTCGGATCAGAAATCTGTGTTATACTACAGGAGGAAAAACCATGGAACAGAAACTGAAAGCAGGAATTCTCGGAGCAACCGGCATGGTAGGCCAGCGTTTTATCTCGCTGCTTGCGGATCATCCGTATTTTGAGATCGCCGCCCTGGCGGCGAGTCCGCGCAGCGCCGGAAAAACCTATGAGGAGGCGGTCGGCGGCCGCTGGAAGATGGAAACGCCGATGCCGGAGAAGGTTGCCCGGATGACAGTAATGAACGTCACGGAAGTGGAGAAGGTAGCTTCTCAGGTTGACATGGTCTTCTCCGCAGTCGATATGAGCAAGGATGAGATCCGCCGGATCGAGGAAGCTTACGCGAAGACGGAAACTCCTGTCGTATCCAACAACAGCGCGCACCGCTGGACGCCGGACGTCCCCATGGTCGTACCGGAGATTAACGTGGAGCATTTCGACGTGATTCCTTTCCAGAAGAAAAGACTGGGAACGGAACGCGGATTTATCGCCGTGAAGCCCAACTGTTCGATTCAGGCTTATACGCCGGCTCTTGCGGCATGGAAGGAGTTCGGCCCGACAGAACTGGTCGCGGCCACTTACCAGGCGATTTCCGGAGCGGGCAAGACCTTCCGCGACTGGCCGGAGATGGTGGGGAACGTGATTCCCTTTATTTCCGGCGAGGAAGAGAAGAGCGAGAAGGAGCCGCTGCGCATCTTCGGACAGATCGAGAACGGCGTCATCGTTCCGGCAAAGGAGCCGGTTATTACCTGCCAGTGCGTGCGGATCCCCGTCCTCAACGGACATACTGCGGCCGCCTTTGTGCGCTTCAGGGAGAAACCCTCGAAGGAAGAGCTGATCGAAAAGCTGGTCAGTTTCCGGGGCTATCCCCAGGAGCATGCGCTTCCCAGCGCCCCGAAGCAGTTTATCCAGTACTGTGAAGAAGAGAATCGCCCGCAGATCACGATCGACGTGGATTACGAGAGAGGCATGGGCGTATCGATCGGCCGCCTGAGAGAGGATACGGTCTATGACTGGAAGTTCATAGGCATGGCGCATAATACGCTGCGCGGCGCCGCGGGAGGCGCTGTCCTCTGCGCGGAGACACTTGTGTCCATGGGATATATTACGAAGAAATAAAGATGATTGACACGCCGGAAGCCGGGCTGGAGATGCAGACCATGCTTCCGGCGGGTGAATCATAATGATTGCAGGTCACGGTTTCCCCGCCTTCTGTACAGGGATCCGTGAACGGTCTTTCAGCTGATGCAGGATGATGTCTCTCCCGGCGCGGATCTTTTTCGTGTCAGGAGAGATCTTTCAGGTTCGCGGCACTTTATACAGATGGAGAGAGTACCGGCAGACAGGTATGGGCAAATCATTATTTATTGCAGAGAAGCCGAGCGTCGCGCAGGAATTTGCGAAGGCGCTCGGTGAATCTATGACAAGGCATGACGGCTACCAGGAATCGGAGAACCTGCTCGTGACCTGGTGCGTCGGGCACCTGATCACCATGAGCTATCCGGATGCCTACGATGAACGCTATAAAAAATGGAGTCTTGATACGCTCCCGTTTCTTCCGGATCATTTCCTGTATGAGACGATCCCGTCCTCCAGAAAGCAGTTCGGGATTGTGAAGCATCTCCTGAACAGGCCGGATGTGGAGACGATTTACGTCTGTACGGACTCCGGGCGGGAGGGCGAGTATATCTACCGCCTGGTGCGGCAGGAGGCCGGCGTAAAGGGAAAGAAAGAGAAGCGTGTCTGGATCGATTCCCAGACAGAGGAGGAGATCCGGCGCGGGATCCGGGAAGCGAAGGATCTGAGCGCCTATGATAACCTGAGCGCGGCAGCCTATCTGCGCGCGAAGGAAGACTATCTGATGGGGATTAATTTTTCCAGGGCCCTTACCCTGAAGTACGGCAGTTCGATGGCTTCCTTTCTCGGGGAACGCTACTGCGTGATCTCCGTGGGCAGGGTCATGACCTGTGTCCTGGGCATGGTGGTCCGCAGGGAGAGGGAGATCCGTGATTTTAAGGAGACCCCCTTTTACCGTGTCCTCGCCCGGGTCAGCACGGGCGGGATTCCATTCCAGGCGGAATGGCGTTCGGTTGAAGGGTCCAGGTATTATCAGAGCCCGAAGCTTTATAAGGAGAACGGCTTCCGCAGCAGAGAGGACGCGGAGCAGCTGATCCGTACGCTCACTGAGAAAGAGCCTCTTCAGGCCGACCTTGTCTCCATCGAAAAAAAGAAGGAGAAGAAGAATCCGCCTCTGCTTTACAATCTGGCGGAGCTTCAGAACGACTGCAGCCGTCTCTTCCGGATCAGTCCGGATCAGACCCTGAATATTGTCCAGGATCTCTACGAGAAGAAGCTGGTCACCTATCCCAGAACGGACGCCAGGGTTCTCTCATCCGCCATCGCGAAGGTGATCGGGCAGAATCTGTCCGGCCTGAAGAATTTCGGACCTGCATCAGCCTTTGCGGAGGAAGCGCTGCAGTCAGGCAGCTGGAAGACGATCGCGAAGACCCGCTATGTGGATGATAAGCAGATCACGGATCACTACGCGCTGATCCCGACCGGCCAGGGCCTCGGCGCCCTGAAAGGGCTCAGCTCCACGGCCTTCGGCGTCTACTGTACGATCGTAAAACGGTTTCTCGGCATTTTCTATCCGCCGGCCGTATACCGCAGAATCAGCCTGGTTCTTGATTCCTCCGGAGAAAAGTTTTTCGCCTCTTTCCGCATTCTGGAGGAGGAAGGCTACCTCAGTGTCATGAAAGAGAGCGGGAAAAAGAAAGAGGACGGTGAGGAGGTTTCCCGGGAGGAGACCGCCGGTGTTCCCCGGGAACAGGCTGAGCTTCCGGACGGGCCGCAGGAGCAGAGCGGGGCAGGGGAATGGAATCCGGAACTTCTCTCAGCCCTGGAAAAGCTGAGAAAAGGAGCGGTTCTTCCGGTCAGCGGATTTGAGATCCGGGAAGGGAAAACCTCCCCGCCCAAGCGTTACAATTCCGGTTCCATGATTCTGGCCATGGAGAACGCCGGACAGCTGATCGAGGACGAGGAGCTGCGCGAGCAGATCAAGTCCTGCGGGATCGGAACCAGCGCGACCCGGGCGGAGATCCTGAAAAAACTGGTCGCGAACCGCTATATCCAGCTGAACAGCAGGACACAGATTCTGACCCCGACCCTGATGGGGGAGATGATTTACGATGTGGTGCTCAGGTCCATCCGCTCCCTTCTGAATCCCGAGCTGACAGCCAGCTGGGAGAAGGGTCTCAATTACGTGGCGGAGGGGTCCATTACATCGGCGGAATATATGGAAAAGCTCAGCGCTTTTATAAACAGGTGGACCAACGGCGTCAGACAGGCCGGCAACCAGAGCCAGCTTCTGCCCTGTTATCAGAACGCCGCCCGCTTTTATAAAGCCCGCACTGTCTCCGGGCAGGCGGCTGGGAAAAGCCGGCGGGGCAGGGCTGCAGGCGCGGCCGGAAAGAGAAGGCAGAAAACGGCAGAAACAGAAGACTGATACCGGAGCAGGCGGAATACTTCCGCGTGCTGATCTGAAGAAGGACGGAGAATGGCAAAGACAAAGGGATACAATGCGGAATCTATCACAGTGCTGGAAGGGCTGGAGGCAGTCAGGCGCAGACCCGGCATGTATATCGGCAGTACCTCCAGGAAAGGACTCAACCACCTGATCTATGAGATCGTCGACAATTCCGTGGACGAGCATCTGGCCGGATACTGCAGCGAGATCACCGTAACGCTGAACGATGACGGGAGCGCTTCCATCTCGGACAACGGGCGCGGGATCCCCATCGATCTGCACGCGAAAGGCGTCAGCGCGGAGCGCGTGGTTTTTACGACGCTGCATGCGGGGGGCAAGTTTGACGACAGTTCCTATAAGACCAGCGGAGGTCTTCACGGCGTCGGCTCCTCCGTTGTCAATGCCCTTTCCGTATGGCTGGACGTGAAAGTTTCAAGGGACGGGAAGGTCTACCATGATCATTACAGGCAGGGACAGCCGGATCTGGAACTGGAAGGCGGCCTGCTTCCGGTGATCGGGAAGTCCCGGGAAACGGGGACAGTTATTTCCTTCCTGCCGGACCCGGAAATCTTCACCCAGACGACCCGCTTTTCCTCAGCCGACGTTAAAAACCGCCTGCATGAGACGGCTTATCTGAATCCGGAGCTTACGATTATATTCCGGGACCTGCGCGACGGCAGGCAGGAGGAGGTCACCTTCCATGAGCCTGACGGCATACTCGGTTTTATCCGGGATATCAACAAGAGCAAGGAGACGGTCTGCGACCCGATCTATGTGAAAGGCGTAAGCGACAATATTACGGTGGAACTGGCGATCCAGTATGTAAATGAATTTCATGAGGACGTCCTTGGCTTCTGCAATAATATCTTCAATGCGGAGGGCGGCACCCACCTGACCGGATTCAAGACAGCTTTCACGAGCGTCATGAACAGCTACGCCAGAGAGCTTGGGATCCTGAAGGAGAAGGACAGCAACTTCACCGGCGCGGATATCCGCAACGGCATGACGGCGGTGATTTCGATCCGGCATCCGGATCCCAGTTTTGAAGGGCAGACGAAGACCAAGCTGGACAACGCGGATGCGGCCAGGGCGGTGGCAAAGGTCACGGGCGACGAGATCACCCGCTATTTTGACCGGAATCTCACCCAGCTGAAGGAAGTGCTGGGCTGCGCCGAGAAAGCGGCGAAGATCCGGCGTACGGAGGAAAAGGCCAGGACCAACCTGCTGTCGAAGCAGAAATATTCCTTTGACTCCAACGGGAAGCTGGCGAACTGCGAATCGAAAGATCCGAAGAAGTGCGAGATCTTCATCGTGGAGGGAGACTCCGCGGGCGGCAGCGCCAAGACGGCGCGCGACAGGTCCTTCCAGGCGATTCTTCCCATCCGTGGCAAGATTCTGAACGTGGAGAAGGCCTCGATCGACAAGATCCTCGCCAACGCGGAGATCAAGACCATGATCAACTCCTTCGGATGCGGTTTTTCGGAAGGATACGGGAATGATTTCGATATCAGCCGGCTGCGCTATGACAAGATTATTATCATGGCGGATGCGGACGTGGACGGGGCGCATATCTGTACCCTGCTCCTGACCCTGTTCTACCGCTTTATGCCGGACCTGATCTATGAGGGACATGTCTATATCGCCATGCCGCCTCTTTATAAAGCGATTCCCTCCAGAGGCAGTGAGGAATATCTCTATGACGACGAGGCGCTTGCCCGCTACCGCAAAAAGCATAAGGCGCCTTTTACGCTGCAGCGCTACAAGGGGCTGGGCGAGATGGATCCGGACCAGCTCTGGGAGACGACGCTGAATCCCGAGACGCGCACCATGCGCCAGGTCGGGATCGAGGACGGCCGCATGGCCAGCGACGTGACGGAGCTTCTGATGGGCAATGACGTTCCGCCCCGCAAGGAATTCATCTATGAGCATGCCCGTGACGCGGCACTGGATGTCTGACGATACGGGGAGACAATTGGCAGAATGGCCGGACTGAGACGGCGGTCCTGCGTGCAGGAGAAGAAAGACAGATGGCAAACGAAGTAATCCAGACAGAATATTCCGAGATCATGCAGAAGTCCTACATTGATTATGCGATGAGCGTAATCGTGGCGAGAGCCCTTCCAGATGTGAGAGACGGGCTGAAGCCGGTCCAGCGGCGCACCCTGTATGACATGTACGAACTCGGGATCCGCTATGATAAGCCCTACCGCAAAAGCGCGCGCATCGTGGGCGATACCATGGGTAAATATCATCCGCACGGTGATTCTTCCATCTACGGAGCCCTGGTCGTCATGGCGCAGGACTTCAAGATGGGCCTTCCTCTCGTGGACGGACACGGAAACTTCGGTTCCATCGAGGGGGACGGGGCCGCGGCCATGCGCTACACGGAAGCCCGCCTGGAGAAGATCACCCAGGAAGCCTTCCTGTCGGATCTGGATAAAGGGGTCGTCGAGTTCGGCCCGAATTTTGACGAGAACGAGAAGGAACCTCTGGTTCTTCCCGCACGGATCCCGAACCTGCTGGTAAACGGGTCGGAGGGGATTGCGGTCGGTATGGCGACCAGTATTCCGCCCCATAACCTCGGGGAGGTGATCGACGCCGTCATCGCGCTGATCCAGGACAATTCCCTGACCGATGACGGGCTGATGAAATATGTGCAGGGACCGGATTTCCCCACCGGGGGCATCGTCGTGAACCGGGATGAGCTCCCGGAGATTTACCGGACGGGCAGCGGCAGGATCCGGATCCGCGGAAAGGTTGAGGTTGAAAAGATCCCCCGCACGGACCGGCTCAGGCTTGTCATTACCGAGATCCCCTACACCATGATCGGTGCGGGAATCGGAAAGTTCCTGAATGATGTGGCGGCCCTCGCGGACAGCAAAGCCGGCGGTGAGATCAGCGACATTTCCAACCAGTCCTCGAAGGAAGGCATCCGGATCGTGATCGAACTGCGCAAAGGCGCGGACCCGGACTATATCCGGAACCTTCTGTACAAAAAAACCAAGCTGGAGGATACCTTCAGCGTGAATATGCTCGCCGTATCCGGAGGCCGCCCCGAGACCTTCTCGATGAGGGGAATCCTGGAAGCGCATATTGATTTCCAGTTTGAGATCGCCACCAGGAAATACCAGCATATGCTGGACAGTGAGCTTGAGAAGAAAGAGATCCAGGAAGGCCTTATCCGCGCGGTTGATGTAATCGACCTGATCATCGAGATCCTCCGCGGGTCCAGGGACCGGAAGATGGCGAAAGACTGCCTGGTCAGCGGGAATACGGAGGGGATTCATTTCAAAACGGCGAAGTCAAGAACCGCAGCTTCCAGACTCCGTTTTACGGACGCCCAGGCGACCGCTATTCTGGAGATGCGGCTCTACAAACTGATCGGTCTTGAAATCGACGCCCTCACCGCGGAATACAATGAGACCATGAAGAATATCGAAACTTACACGGATATTCTCAATAACTATTCCTCCATGGCCGGGGTGATCGTGCGGCAGCTTAAGGCATATAAAAAGCAGTACGCGCATCCGCGCCTTACGCAGATCGAGAACGCGGAGGCGATTGTACTGGAGGAGAAAAAGGCGGAAGCCTATCCGGCCGTCCTTCTGATGGACCGCTTCGGTTATGTGCGGACGATAGAAGAGTCTGTCTACGAGAAAAACAGGGAAGCTGCCGACGCGGAAAACCGCTTTGTCATTCACTGTATGAGCGACGCAAGACTCTGCCTGTTCACCGACAGCGGGAAACAGCATCTGCTGAAGATGGAAGATATTCCGCACGGAAAATTCCGCGACAAGGGGACGCCGGCAGACAATCTCTGCAATTATGATTCTTCGAAAGAAAGCATCCTTACGGTCATGGATCTGAAAGAGATCGTCAGCTCCTTCCTCATCTTCGTGACGCAGCAGGGCTATATCAAGCAGGTTGCAGGGACAGAGTTCGACGTGTCGAAACGCACCATCGCTTCGACCCATCTGGCGGATGACGACCGGGTGATCAGCGTTCATCCGGCCCGTTTCCAGGCAAGCATCGTCCTGCATACCTCCGGCAATTACCTGCTGAGGCTGAGCGAGGAGGATATTCCGGTGCAGAAAAAAAGCGCAAGGGGCGTGCACGGCATCAAGCTCGGTTCCGGAGAGAAGGTGGAGACGGTCTTCTACCTGGAAGAAGGAAGCGAGAGCGAAGTCATGATCGGAGAAAAGAAAATGTCTCTGAACCGCCTCCATGTTTCGGCGAGGGGCTCCAAGGGCAGCAAGATACGCCGCTGAGTAAGAGAAATCTGGTGAAAACCTTAACTTTTTCTTGAAAAACCCTTGAATTTCCGCCTGCCTGGTGCTAAATTAAGCATGAATTAAATAACTGTCGACGAAGAACGGGTTGGAAAACCCGTTCTTTTTACGCGTATACAGGAAGGGAGCCGGATGAGCCGCAGTGAATACGAATCCAGGACGGAAGCGCTTCTGAAACCGATCCTGTCGGGCAGGAACTTTGAACTGGTCGATGTGGAATATGTGAAAGAAGGCGGGAACTGGTATCTGAGAGCTTATATCGACAAGCCGGGAGGGATTACCGTGGATGACTGCGAACTGGTCTCCCGGGATCTCGAGGCAGAACTGGACCGGGAGGATTATATAGAGGATTCCTACATTCTGGAGGTTTCTTCCCCCGGACTGGGAAGACCGCTGAAAAAGGACAAGGATTATGCCCGGAATGAAGGGAAAGAGGTGGAGATCCATCTGTTCAGGCCCTTCGAGCACGAAAAGCAGTGGCAGGGAATTCTGACAGCATGGGACAGCGGCAGCGTCAGGATCCGGACAGAGGAGGGAAGAGAGCTGACATTCAGCAGGAAGGAACTGGCTCTGATCCGGGAGGCGTTTGACTTCTGACAAAGCCTGGATAAGGCAGATTATCATAGATAGCAGTAAAACAGACTGGTTTACAGGGGGAAAATGGAAAAATTATGAATGATGAATTATTTGACGCGCTCGTGATTCTTGAAAAAGAGAAGAATATCAAGAGCGAAGTGCTTCTTGAAGCGATCGCAAAGTCACTGGAGCAGGCCTGCAGGAACAATTACAACCGGCCTGAGCTGGACAATATCGTAGTCGATCTGAATCAGGAAAAGAGAACTTTCGGCATCTTCCTCGCCAAGGAAGTTGTTGAGAACGTAGAGGATAAACTGAAGCAGATCAGCCTTGCCGACGCCAGAATGATCAGCAGCAAGTATGAAGTCGGCGATGTCGTGAATGTCGATATCAACTCCAGGGCGTTCGGCCGCATCGCGGTCCAGAACGCGAAGAACGTTATTCTGCAGCAGATCCGCGAGGCCGAGAGAAAGAGCCTGTTCGCGGACTATTATGATAAAGAGAATAAGGTTGTCACCGGCGTGGTTCAGCGCTATGTCAACCGGAACGTCGCCATCAATCTGGGCAAGGTTGACGCGATCCTCAGCGAGAGCGAGATGATCAAGGGCGAGACCTTCTATCCGAACCAGAGAGTCAAGGTCTACGTGCTGCGCGTTGACAACGCGCCGAAGGGACCGAGGATCGTGGTTTCCAGAAAGCATCCCAATCTGGTGCGCTGCCTCTTTGAGCAGGAAGTCGCGGAAGTGGCCGACGGCACGGTTGAGATCAAGGCGATCGCCAGAGAGGCGGGGTCCAGGTCAAAGATGGCTGTCTGGTCCAATATCCCGAATGTGGACGCGGTCGGCGCCTGCGTCGGACAGAACGGAAACCGTGTTGCCGCTGTTGTGGACGAGCTGGACGGAGAGAAGATCGATATCGTCAGCTGGGATGAGAATCCGGCTTACTTCATAGAGAACGCCCTGAGTCCCGCGAAGGTGATTACGGTTATCGTCGATCCGGATGAGCGCACCGCCAGAGTGGTCGTTCCCGATTACCAGCTGTCTCTCGCGATCGGCAAGGAAGGACAGAACGCCAGGCTGACCGCCAGACTGACCGGCTATAAGATCGATATCAAGTCTGAGACCCAGGCCATTGAATCCGGAGAACTCCAGGAGTTCCAGGATGAGTACTATGACTACGAAGACGAGTATGACGAGAACGGCGAGCCCTATCCGGATGAATATTATGAAGATTATCCGGAGGACGAATATTATGAGGCTGATCCGGGAGAAGATCCGGAGACAGATCCCGTTCTGGAGTAAAGGCTGAGAGAAAAACAGAAACACTCAGGAAAGAGGAGACGGATAGGAAGCACGGAGATGGTACAGAACAGAAAAGTGCCTCTCAGACGCTGTGTCGGCTGCGGGGAGATGAAGGAGAAACGCGATCTGATCCGCATTCTGAAGGAAGATGAGAACCGGATTACGCTGGATCCGACAGGCCGGAAGAACGGCCGCGGAGCTTATCTGTGCAGAAAACATGCCTTGCGATGGCAGTGAAAAACCGGGGACTGGAACGTTCCCTGAAGTGCAGAATTGACAGCGGTATCTATCAGGCCCTTTCAGAAGAGCTGAAGGAAACGGAAAGCTGAAAGGAGAGGCGGAATGGAACAGGAACGAAGAATTCTGAACCTGCTCTCTCTCGCGAAGAAGGCAGGCAGGGTGGCTTCCGGAGAGTTTTCCACCGAAAAGGCGGTAAAGTCCGGTAAGGCGGCGCTGGTATTTGTCTCCGGAGATGCTTCGGATAATACAAAAAAGAAATTTCGTAACATGTGTGAATGGTATAAAGTTCCGATTATCTGTATTTCGGATAAGGAGAATCTCGGACGCAGTATAGGCTGCCGGAACCGCTCTTCTCTGGCGGTCTTGGATCCGGGGTTTGCCGGAGCCATCCGGAAGGCTCTCGGAATGGAAGATATAAATCAGGAGCGGAGGTAGTGAATGGGAAAGATGAGAGTACATGAACTTGCTAAGGAACTTGGCAAAGATACTGCAGATGTAATCGGCGTACTGGCCGGGATGGGCATTAAGGCGACTGCGGCAAGCGGGGTAGAGGAGGCAGACTGCGAAAAGGTTCGCAGAAAGCTGAGCGGGCAGACAGAAGCCCAGGCAAAGAAGCCTTCCGCCGCTGCGCAGGAGTCCCAGAGCGTATCCCAGGGTCCGGGAGAGAACGGTGAAAACGGGCAGGCTCCGAAGAAGAAGAGACTGGTCGCTGTCTTCCGTCCTCAGAATGCCAGGAGCGGGGTGATCGCAAAAAGACCGCCCAGGCCGGAACGCCCGCATCCGGTTGATGCCAATGGAAGACCGCTCAGACGCCGTCCTGTGGACGCGAATGGAAGACCGCTCCGCAGACCGGTTCCAAGACCGGCTGAGGGAACAGATACAGAAGCCGTGAAGACCGGGACCGCTGCCCCGGCTCCCGCTCAGACCGCCCCGGCAGAGGAGGCAAAGACCGTATCCGCCCAGGCAGTCCTGAATCAGGCGCAGGCAGGAAAAGTCCTTGAGGCAAAGGCTGCGGAAAGCAGCCAGGCTGCGGCTCCTGCTGCGGAAACTGTTTCCGCGGTCCCGGCAGAAGAGAAGGCAGCGGTTCAGGCTGCTCCGGAGACAACAGCGCCCGCCGCAGAGAAGACTGTGGAAGTGAAGAAGGAAGAGACAAAGGACGCAGCTGTGAAAGATACAGCCGCTGAGGCTTCTTCTGCTGCCGCTGCCCGGAAGGATACTCCGGAAGAGAAGACGGCCGGTCAGGAAGAGCCCGTTTCCGGAAAGAAGGCGGACTCCGTAGAAAAAGCTGCTGAGAAAGAAGAGAGCCAGGAGGCTGAGAGCAGAACACAGGATGGAAAGTCCGGCCTGAAGGACAAAGATTCCGCTTCGGCTGCACAGGCAGAAGGAAAAGAAACTCCCGCTCCGGAAAAGAAATCTTCGTCCGGAAGCCGTTCCAAGACGGCGGAAGGGGAGGAGCGCGGCAGCGCCCAGAACACAGGCTCCGACCGCAGGCAGGGCAGCCAGGACCGCAGCCAGAATTCCGGAAAGGATGACCGCAGACAGGGCGGAGACCGCTCCAGAAGCGGTGCAGGCTCCGATCGCAGAGACCGTTCTCAGGGTTCCGGCTCTGACCGCAGACAGGGATCGGGAGACCGTTACCAGGGTTCCGCTTCCGACCGCAGACAGGGATCGGGAGACCGTTACCAGGGTTCCGGCTCCGACCGCAGACAGGGATCAGGGGACCGTACTCAGGGTTCCGGTTCCGACCGCAGACAGGGATCGGGAGACCGTTACCAGGGTTCCGGCTCCGACCGCAGGCAGGGATCGGGGGACCGCTATCAGGGCGCAGGCTCCGACCGCAGAGACCGCTCCCAGGGTTCCGGCTCCGACCGCAGGCAGGGATCGGGAGACCGCTATCAGGGCGCAGGCAGTACGGACCGCAGGGCTTCCTCCGGCCAGAGCCGTCCGGAAGGACGCTTTGCCCAGGGCAAGCAGGGAGCTTCCAAGGCCGGCTTCGCTGACGCCATGCCCGGTAAGAGCGGCGATAAGAACCGGAACAGGAATACGCGCCGCAATGATAAAGAGAAAGAGAAATTCGACCGCTTCGAGCAGGATGGAAGGACACCGGCGCCCCGCAGGAAGAAGGATCCGAACAGGGCAGGCGCTTTCCATAAACCGGAACCGGTCGCAGTGAAGGAAGAAGAGAAGATCCGCACCATCGTTCTTCCGGAATCGATTACAGTCAAGGAACTGGCTGAGAAGATGAAGATCCAGGCTTCCCAGATCATCAAGAAGCTTTTCCTGGAAGGAAAGATGGTTACGGTAAACCAGGAGCTCTCCTATGAGGAAGCGGAAGCCATTGCTCTGGAATATGAGATTCTCTGCGAACAGGAAGAGAAGAAGGATCTGATTGCCGATCTGCTGAAAGAAGACGATGAAGCGGAGGAGAAGCTTGTCTCCAGACCGCCGGTCGTATGCGTGATGGGTCACGTCGATCACGGTAAGACATCCCTGCTGGATGCGATCCGCGATACCCATGTGATTGACCGCGAGGCAGGCGGAATCACCCAGCACATCGGTGCTTCTGTGATTAACTACAATGACCGCACCATCACCTTCCTGGATACGCCCGGACACGAGGCATTTACCGCCATGCGTATGCGCGGCGCAAACTCCACGGATATCGCAGTGCTTGTTGTCGCGGCGGATGACGGCGTCATGCCGCAGACCATCGAGGCGATCAATCATGCGAAGGCGGCCGGGATCGAGATTATCGTGGCCATCAACAAGATCGACAAACCCAGTGCCAATGTCGACCGCGTCAAACAGGAACTGACGGAGTATGAACTTGTTGCCGAGGACTGGGGCGGAAGTACCGTTATGGTTCCGGTATCCGCCAAGACTCACGAAGGAATCGACGATCTGCTTGAGATGATTCTCCTTACTGCGGACGTCATGGAACTGAAGTCCAATCCGGACAGACGCGCGCGCGGCCTTGTGATCGAGGCAAAGCTGGATAAGGGACGCGGCCCGGTTGCCTCCGTCCTTGTTCAGAAGGGTACCCTTCATGTCGGCGATCCGATCTGTGCGGGACCCTGCTACGGCAAGGTCCGTGCCATGACAGACGACAAGGGACGCAGGGTGAAGGAAGCAGGACCGTCCATGCCGGTAGAGGTGATCGGATTCTCGGATGTTCCGGGAGCCGGAGAGATCTTCACTTCCCCGGAGACGGAGAAGGAAGCCAAGACCTTTGCCGAGACCTTCTATATGGTCGGCAGAGAAAAGATGCTTGAAGAGACCAGAAGCAGGATGTCTCTGGATGACCTCTTCAGCCAGATTAAGGAAGGCACTCTGAAGGAGCTGAACCTGATTGTAAAGGCGGACGTGCAGGGCTCCGTGGAAGCTGTGAAGCAGAGCCTGCTCAAGCTGTCCAACGATGAGGTAGTCGTCAAGGTGATTCACAGCGCGGTCGGCGCGATCAATGAGTCTGACGTATCCCTTGCCGGCGCTTCGAACGCGATTATCATCGGATTCAACGTAAGGCCTGATGTCCAGGCCAAGTCCACCGCCGAGCACGAAGGCGTGGATATCCGCCTGTACAGAGTGATCTATGACGCGATCAACGATGTGGAAAATGCCATGAAGGGCATGTTGGATCCGATCTATGAAGAGAAGGTAACCGGCCATGTGGAGGTCCGCCAGATCTTCAAGGCTTCCGGCATCGGATCCATCGCCGGATCCTACGTACTGGACGGTATTGTACAGAGAGGCAGCAAAGCCCGCATCACAAGAGATTCCCAGCAGATCTTCGACGGCCAGATCGCGTCCCTGAAGAGATTCAAGGACGACGTGAAGGAAGTGCGCGCCGGCTATGAATGCGGTCTTGTCTTCGACGGATTCAATGATATCCGTGAGGGCGACCAGGTTGAAGTCTATGTGATGGTTGAGGTGCCGCGCTGATCATGATTTAAATCTGTCTGTCTTCTTCCGCGTGATTCACATTAAGGAAGAACAGAGAGGCGGACCGCGGAGCGGTCCGGAACAACAGAAAGACCGGGGTGCCCCTGCGAGAGCGGGGGCATCTTGCGGCGTTTCGTTCTGCGGGGACATCTGAAAGGAATAAACAGATTGAGAAAAAACAGTATTAAAAATATCAGAATCAATGAAGAAGTCCGGAAGGAACTGCAGGAGATCGTCATGCGCGAGATCAAGGATCCGCGCATTCATCCCATGACCAGCATTACGAGGGCGGAAGTTGCGCCGGATCTGAAGACCTGCCGTGTCCATGTATCGGTTCTGGGCAATGAGGAGGCGCTTCAGACGACAATCCGCGGCCTCAGGGCAGCGGAAGGTTTTATCCGTCATGAACTGGCAAGGACGGTGAATCTCAGGAATACGCCCCAGCTGACCTTTGTCGGGGATGTGTCCATCGCATACGGCGTCAACATGGCAAAGAAGATCGACGAGGTGATCGCCTCCGATAACGCGCGCCATGTTCCGGACGAAGACGGGATTGCAGAGAGCGCTCAGGGGCCGGACGAAGATGATACGGCAGACAGCGTTCCGGAGCCGGATGATGAGGCCTGACAGCTTCAGCAGGCTGAAAAAGCTGTTCCTGTCCTTATAAAAGCAACTTGTGAGGAAAATTATGATAAATCTTGACAGGATTCTGGAGGGAGTCAGGACCGTCGGGATTGCCGGGCATATCCGGCCTGACGGAGACGCGTACGGAAGCTGCATGGGACTTTACCTGTTTCTGAAGCGTTTTTATCCCGGGATCCGGACAGAGTTTTTTCTGGAGGCGTCCTATCCGGATTCTTTCCGCTTTATTTCCTGCTCTGACGAGGTAATCAGCGATTATCCGGAGCGGGAAGAGACGGACGTCTTCTTTTCCCTGGACTGCTCCGACAGGGAGCGGCTCGGAAATGCGCTCACATATTTTGATAACGCAAAAGTTACCGTAGTCGTTGATCACCATATCAGCAACCCCGCTTTCGGCATGATCAATGAAATCCAGCCGGCGGCGAGTTCCACCAGTGAGCTGATCGCCCTGATGATCGGGAAGGAGCGGCTGACGAAGGAGATTGCGGAAGCGCTCTATATGGGGATCGTCCATGATACCGGCATTTTCCGTTTCAGCTGCACTTCCAGCAGGACCATGATGGTCGCCGGCTGGCTGATGGATACCGGGATCGATTTCACAAAGATCACGGATGATACCTTCTTCCGCGTAAGCTACCATGAAAACCAGATTCTGGGAAGGGCTCTGCTGGAAAGCATCCTGGTCCTGGACCGCAGGGTGATCGTCAGCACGGTCCGCAGAAAGCAGATGGATTTCTATCAGGTCACACCGAAAGATCTGAGCGGGATCATCCAGCAGCTGCGCGTCACGGAAGGCGTCGAGGCGGCGCTTTTTTTGTATGAGTCCGGAAACCAGGAATATAAGGTGAGCATGCGGTCCAACGGGCGGCTGGACGTAGCCGCGATCGCCGGTTATTTCGGCGGCGGCGGGCACAGGCTGGCAGCCGGCTGCACCATGCAGGGGACAGAGCATGACGTGATGAACAATATAATAAGAAAGATGGATGAACAGCTCAGGGAGCTGAACGCCCGCGCGGGGGAGGATCCTGTTTCTGCCGGTTCCGCTCCTTCCGGGCGAAAGCCGGATCTGCATTCAGGGGAGGAGCCGATATGTTCTCCGGAATCCTGAATGTCCGCAAAGATGCCGGATTTACCAGCAATGACGTGGTGGCAAAGCTCCGGGGCATCCTGCGGCAGAGAAAGATCGGACACGCCGGCACGCTGGATCCGGACGCGACAGGCGTCCTCCCGGTCCTGCTGGGGAATGCGACCAGGCTGTCCGGGCGCCTGACGGACCAGACCAAGGCTTACCGCTGCACGCTGCTTCTCGGGAAAAGTACAGACACCCAGGATATTTCAGGAACTGTACTGTCAGAATGTGGTACGGACGGGCTGACGGAGGAGGAAGCGGAGAAAGCAGTCTTTTCTTTCCTGGGAGCCTATGAGCAGACGCCTCCCATGTATTCGGCAAAGAAAGTGGACGGCAGAAAACTTTACGAGCTGGCGAGGCAGGGGATCACGGTTGAGCGGAAAAGCGTTCCCGTTGAAATCTTTTCCATTCAGATTGAGAAGACGGACCTGCCGCGGATGATTCTGAACGTCAGCTGCTCCAAAGGGACCTACGTCCGGACACTCTGCTCTGATATCGGCGAAAAGCTTGGCTGCGGCGGCTGTATGGAAAAGCTGGAACGGATCCGCTCCGGGGGACTGTATCTTGAGGACAGCATTTCCCTCTCTGAGATTGAACGCCTGACTGAGGAAGGCAGGATCGGGGAGAAGATCATACCGGTTGAGGAAATGTTCCTGGACCTGCTGAGGGTCCGGACCGGCAGCGGCGCGGATAAAAAACTGCGGAACGGGAACGCCCTGATTCCTTCTGAGCTTGGTCTGCAGAGCCCCGGAGAGAACAGGACGCGGCAGGCGGAAAATCTTTCCGTCGTTCGAATCCCGGAGGAATATTTACCTGAGAGACTGCGGGTCTGCGATTCTTCCGGGAATTTTCTGGCGATCTACCGTTATGACCCGTCCGGGGGAAGTTACCGGCCGGATCTGATGTTTTTGTAAGATCCCGCAGCCGGGCAAGCTGCATAACAGCTGTCTGCACCCGGCAGCGGCGGCCTGACCTTTCCATCATCTGATTGGCGAATTGAACATGAAAATTTATCACACACTGAATGAATATGAGGAAGCGGCCGGGAGAGGGGAACTGCCCTTTCGGGCTTCCGCTGTGACCCTGGGTAAATTTGACGGGGTTCATCTCGGACATCAGGCGCTTTTAAAGAGGGTTAAGGAAGCTTCCGGCAGCGGACTGTCCGCCGTCGTCTTCGCGATCGACGTAAGGCAGGAGGGGATCCTGTCGCACCGGGAGAGGGCCGCTTTTCTGAAGCAGGCAGGAATGGATGTCCTGACAGAATGTCCCTTCTCAAAGGAGTTTATGAATCTTACTCCGCTTGAATTTATCGAAAGGATCCTGATCGGGATCCTGCACGCGGAATATATCGCTGTGGGGACCGATTTCCGCTTCGGTCACAAACGGATTGGGGACGCGCAGCTTCTTGCTTCTCTGGCCGGAAAGTACGGATACCGGACAGAGATCGTGCCGAAGGAGCGCTACGCCGGACTCGAGATCAGTTCAACCAGGGTCAGGGAGGCTCTTCTGAAAGGGGATATGGAACTGGCGGAGCAGCTGCTGGGAAGATCCTATCCGGTTGCCGGCCGCGTCATGCACGGGAACCATATCGGAACAGGACTCGGCATGCCGACGATCAACCTGATCCCGGAAGAGAACAAGCTCCTGCCTCCGAGGGGAGTTTACGCCTCCCGCACAGTTCTGGAGGACGGAAGAGTCATCGCCGGGGTTACAAATCTCGGATACAAGCCGACCGTCGGGAGCAGCATGATCAGCGCGGAGACAAACCTGTTTGATTTTCATGAAGACCTGTACGGCAGCATGGTCCGGACCGGCTTCGAGCATTTTATCAGGCCCGAGACTAAATTTGCTTCCCTTCAGGATCTGGCGGAACAGGTAGAGAAGGATATCAGGACCGCGAAGGAATACTTGTCTATTTCCTGATTCCTTCTTGACGCTTGTTCTCTTTAATGGTATAGTGCATGGGTATGGTTTCAGCCGATACTCAGAGATCAGGCATCTCCGACCGTCTCCGGGTATCAGGCGATTTTAAAACACAGGAGGAAAGAACATGATTACCAAGGAAAAAAAGACTGAGATCATCAATCAGTACGCAAGAAAACCGGGCGACACAGGTTCACCGGAGGTTCAGGTTGCTGTCCTGACCGAACGCATCCAGGAGCTCACCGAGCATCTGAAGGCAAACCCGAAGGATCATCATTCCAGAAGAGGACTTCTGAAGATGGTCGGTAAGAGAAGAGGACTTCTTGCTTATCTGAAGAAGAATGACATCGAAGGCTATCGTGAACTGATTGCCAAGCTTGGAATTCGTAAATAATCAAACTGCGGGCACCCGGTATCTGACAGGTTCCGGGTGCCCGTGCTGTGCTTAGGAACCTGTTGCCGGCGGGACGCATCGTGCCGAGGCAACTGTAAAGCTGATCTGTTATGAATGACAGGTCATTTTTCCAGTTGATTCGGAGATGGGTTTCGCCTGAGGAGAGAATACAGAAGAGTTTAATCAGTATGAAAGGAGAATCTGTATGCAGAAGGGCAAAACTTTCTCTATGGAGCTGGCTGGCAGAACGCTGAGCGTTGATGTCGGAAGAGTTGCAGCTCAGGCAAACGGTGCGGCATTTATGCACTATGGTGACACGACGGTTCTTTCAACCGCCACGGCTTCCGACAAGCCGCGCGAGGGGATCGATTTCTTCCCGCTGTCTGTCGAATTTGAAGAGAAGATGTATTCCGTCGGAAAGATTCCGGGCGGATTCAACAAGAGAGAGGGAAAGGCCAGCGAGAACGCGGTTCTTACCGCACGCGTCATTGACCGTCCCATGCGTCCCCTGTTCCCGAAGGATTACAGGAACGATGTGACCCTCAACAACCTGGTTATGAGCGTTGATCCGCAGTGCCGTCCGGAGCTGGTTGCCATGCTCGGGTCCGCGATTGCGGCCAGCATTTCCGATATCCCCTTTGACGGCCCCTGCGCGATGACACAGGTCGGCATGATCGACGGAGCTTTTATCTTCAATCCTTCCCAGAAGGAATGGGATGAGGGAGATCTGCAGCTGACGGTTGCATCCACTTCCACCAAGGTGATCATGATCGAAGCCGGCGCGAAGGAGATTCCGGAAGCGACTATGATTGAGGCCATCTATAAGGCGCACGACATCAACCAGACGATTATCGCGTTTATCAATGAGATCGTCGCAGAGTGCGGCAAAGAAAAGCACAGCTATGACAGCTTTGCGGTTCCGGCTGACCTGGTGGAAGCCCTGCACACCCTGATTCCGCAGGAAGAGATGGAAGAAGCCGTCTTTACCGACCAGAAGCAGGTGAGAGAGGAGAATATCCGTGTTCTCAGCGCCCGCCTGGAAGAAGCATGGGCAGACAAGGAAGAATGGCTGAGCTGGATTCCGGACGCCATGTACCAGTATCAGAAGAAGACCGTCCGCAAGATGATCCTGAAGGATCACAAGAGACCGGATGGACGCGCGATCAACCAGATCCGTCCGCTCGCGGCGGAAGTAGACCTGATTCCGCGTGTTCACGGCAGCGCCATGTTCACCCGCGGCCAGACCCAGATCTGCACCGTTACGACCCTTGCTCCGCTCTCCGAGGCACAGAAGGTTGAAGGACTTGATCCGAATATTACAGAGAAGCGTTATCTTCATCAGTATAATTTCCCGTCCTATTCGGTCGGTGAGACCAAGCCGTCCAGAGGACCGGGACGCCGTGAGATCGGACACGGAGCTCTGGCAGAGCGCGCGCTGCGCCCGATGATTCCTTCAAAGGAAGAGTTCCCCTATGCGATCCGCTGCGTTTCCGAGACCTTCGAGTCCAACGGATCGACTTCGCAGGCTTCGATCTGCGCTTCCACCATGTCTCTGATGGCTGCGGGCGTGCCGATTAAGAAGCCGGTTGCCGGTATCTCCTGCGGTCTTGTGACCGGGGATACGGATGACGATTACCTTGTACTGACCGATATCCAGGGCCTGGAGGATTTCTTCGGCGATATGGATTTCAAGGTCGCCGGCACGCATGACGGCATCACCGCGATCCAGATGGATATCAAGATTCACGGCCTGACCCGTCCGATCGTTGAGGAAGCGATCGCCCGCACGAAGGAAGCCCGTGAGTATATCCTGAACGAAGTGATGCTTCCGTGCATCGCGGAGCCGAGAGCGGAAGTCTCCGAGTACGCGCCGAAGATTGTCCAGATCACCATTGATCCTATGAAGATCGGCGATGTAGTCGGTCAGAGAGGCAAGACGATCAATGAGATCATCGCCCGCACCGGCGCTACCATCGATATCGAGGATGACGGTTCCGTCAGCGTATGCGGTACGGATCTAAACGCGATCAACAAGGCCATCGAGATGATCCGCATCATCACGACCGATTTCGAGGAAGGCATGATCCTTTCCGGTACCGTCGTTTCCATCAAGGAATTCGGCGCCTTCATCGAGTTTGCGCCGGGCAAAGAAGGCATGGTGCATATCTCCAAGATCGCGAAGAACCGGATCAATCATGTGGAAGACGTCCTGACGCTGGGCGACCGCGTCACCGTCGTCTGCCTGGGCAAGGATAAGATGGGAAGACTGTCCTTCTCCATGAAGGATGTCAAGCAGGGTCCTTACCAGTCAGCCTGACTCTGAGCCTGTAATAAAACAAGATACTAAAATGGAAGGGGGGAGCTTCGGCTCCCCTTTTTTTCAGCGGAATGCTGACTGATCCGTTTTTCAATTATCTGAGTTTTTGGAGTTGAAGATTCCTTTGTTCTGATCAGTCTTGTCTTTTCTTTCAGAAGTTTATAGAGTAAAATGATAACAATTACTTTTATCTGAGAAAGGGGAATTCAATTGAAAAAGAGAATCGCTGCACTGATGGGATTTTGCATGATCGTTTCCGGCATCTGTGCATACGCGGAAGAGGCGTCCGCGGACGATACAGCGTATACGGAGAAGGCAGTCCGGGTCGTTCACGACGGACAGGAGGAAGGAGAACTTACTCTGCGTTTCTATGAGGAGACGCCGAATGTTCCGTATCTGGGGATCGGAGCATATTCCGATTATTTGTATCAGCAGCCGCTGACACGGAAGGAAAAAGAGGACGGCACGGCTGTGCTGGAAAACAGGATTGGGGAAGAGCTGGTTTTCGACCCTGAAACCGGAAGCATAACTGTCAGTGACTGGAACCGCTTTTTCGATCTTCCCCTGCCGCTGGAAGCCGAAGCGAAGGGATGGAAGGATACGGCGACCCGCTTTATCCGGATCACAGACGTTGCGTTTGAGGGGGAGGCGGTTCCGGTCTGCCTTGATTTCGGCAGATACGGGATCCCGGTTCATACAGATGAAAACGATATCTATCTGCCTGTTTCCACCCTTTCCAATATCATGACGGATATCGCGACAAATCATATGATATTCAATGGAGAAAAGCTGTATGTGCAGAGAATCAGTCTTGACGGCACCTCCCCTGAGGGGCTGTATCAGACTGAAAGGATGAAAGCCGAACTGCAGGGACAGGAGCGGCCTGCGGATATTGTGAAGCAGAGCTACGCGGATCTGTGCTTCAACATCGATTATTTCTTCGGACATCCGGGGAAGGCTCCGCTGGATCAGGCGGTGGCAGAATCGGGACTGGAAGGGGCGCTGAAGAGCCTTGGAGATGAGGGAGAAGTGCTGATCAGAAAACTGCAGTCCCCAAAACTGCCGGAATACCTGTCCGGCGTGAATAAGCTGCTGATGGATTACCTGGGGGACGGGCACACACTCTTCAGCAGTGTGCAGTCACTGATCCTGGATAATATGGATACATCTGACAATTTGTCCGGAATGCGCAGGCTCGGGATGGAGATCTCCTCGGATCTTATGAAGAGCCCCATCTACATGGCGCAGCTTCTGCATGAAGGGATCACGCTTCAGCGAAAGATTTTCTGGGGCAGCGACAATTACCGGGAATCCGGCAATACAGCGATCATCCGTCTGGATTCCTTTATGCCGGACGAGAAGGCCTGGGATCTTTATTACAGCGGGGAGGGCGAATTTCCTGAGGATTGTCTTGGGACTGTGCTCAGCGGGCTCAGGAAGGCGTCGGATAATCCGGATATTGAGAATGTGATCTTCGATTTAAGCTGCAACAGCGGCGGAAGCCCGGATGTGATGATGGCGATCCTTGCTGTTACTACGGGACAGACACAGCTGTATGGCATTCATAAGCTTACGGGCAGAGGGATGACCTTCACCTTTGAGGCGGATACGAATTTCGACGGGATTTTCGATGAGAAGGACAAGGAATTGAAATATGATTTCAACTACGGCGTCCTGGTCACGCGGCACGCTTTTTCCTGCGGCAATCTGTTTCCGTTCATCATTCAGGAAGCCAGCGCAGTGCTGATCGGGGAACCAAGCAGCGGAGGGTCCTGCTGTGTCCAGGTCGGAACAGATGCCGAAGGCTTCAGCTATATGATGTCCAGCGCGCAGTGGCAGCTGACAGATTCCTCCGGTAAAGATGTGGAAGGGGGATGCAGCATTGACCTGCCGGTAAATGCGCCGACAAACAGACTGGCTGACGCTATCCTCAAAGCATTGGGCGTGAAGGAAGGGCTCCCTTACTACGGGAAATATTTTGACGACGCATATCTGTCGGAACTGATGAATGAATATTTCCGGACGGAGGAAGAGGCTGTTACAGCTGCATGAAGCTGTTTTTTGTTCCGCAGCCCGTACATCGGCGCAGTTCCCGCCGGATCTCAGAATACGGGGAGCTGCTGATCAATCATTATTTCTTTTGTCTGAGGGCCAGTTTAACACAGAAGGAGATGAGGAGATGGAAGTAAATCAGTATGTAATGGCGCTGGATGCCGGAACTACCAGTTCCAGATGTATCCTGTTTGACAGGTCAGGGCAGATCTGTTCTGTGTCGCAGAGAGAATTTGAACAGATCTATCCGCATCCGGGATGGGTCGAGCACAATCCGATGGACATCTGGTCTTCCCAGATCGGCGTGGCAGCGGAAGCCATGGGCAAGCTTGGGGTCGGGCCTGAGAATATCGCCGCTGTCGGGATCACCAATCAGCGTGAGACAACGATTGTGTGGGATAAATATACCGGAAGGCCTGTCTGCAACGCCATTGTCTGGCAGTGCCGCAGGACGGCCCCGATCGTGGATGAGCTGATCAGAGACGGTTTCGGCGATCTGATCCGCAAAAGAACCGGCCTGATTCCGGACCCGTATTTTTCCGCGACGAAGCTGAAATGGATCCTGGATCACGTGGAGGGAGCCAGGGAGAGGGCAGAGAGAGGAGATCTGCTCTTCGGTACGGTCGATAGCTGGCTGATCTGGAACATGACGGCCCACCAGGTTCATGTGACGGACTATACGAATGCTTCCCGTACCATGATGTACGATATCCATAATCTGTGCTGGGACAGGGATATCCTGAAAAAGCTGGATATTCCGGAATGTATGCTGCCGCAGGTGATGCCTTCCAGCGCCGTGTACGGCCGCACGAAAGACTGCCTGATCGGCGACGGAATACCGATCAGCGGAGCGGCGGGAGACCAGCAGGCCGCCCTGTTCGGGCAGTGCTGCTTCGAAGCCGGCGAAGTCAAGAACACTTATGGAACCGGCTGCTTCATGCTCATGAATACCGGCCCGGACGCCGTCGAGTCGGAAAACGGGCTGCTGACGACGATTGCGGTCGGCCTGGAACCGGGGAAAGTCAGCTATGCCCTGGAAGGTTCCGTCTTTGTGGCGGGCGCCGCCATTCAGTGGCTGCGCGACGAGATGCGCATGATCCGGACCGCGCCGGAATCCGAAGGGTACTGCACTGCAGTCAGCGATACGGACGGAGTCTATGTGGTGCCGGCCTTTACCGGTCTCGGCGCTCCGTACTGGAATCCCTACGCCAGGGGTATGATCGTGGGACTGACCCGCGGATCCGGAAAGGAGCATGTGATCCGGGCGACCGTGGAATCCCTGGCCTATCAGACCTCCGACGTGCTGCATTCCATGGAAAAGGACTGCGGCCTGAAGATCAGTTCGCTGAAGGTCGACGGCGGCGCCAGCTCCAACAATTTCCTGATGCAGTTCCAGGCCGACATACTGGGTACCCGGGTTGTCCGTCCCCAGTGCGTTGAAACCACAGCCATGGGAGCGGCTTTCCTGGCAGGACTTGCGGTCGGCTACTGGAAGAATCCGGATGAACTTCGGGAAAACTGGGCTCTGGGACATACTTTTGAAGCACAGATGCCGGAGGAGGAGAGGCTCAGCCATCTGAAGGGCTGGAAGAGAGCCGTCCGCTGTGCGCAGCTGTGGGCGGACGAAGACGAAAGCGTAATAAAGTCTTGAAATTGTGTTACGGACTTGTTAAAATTTAACTGGTGTATAGCGGGGAAATTCTGACTGCGGAAGTCAGGAGTTATACATTTGCACAGTTTAAAAAGACTATGGGTTCTGTCCGGCCTGCTGTTCTGTCTGGCGCTGTCCGGCTGCGGCGGCAGGAAGGAGATCCGGATCAGCGGTGCCGAACCGGTTTCCTCTGCAGTTGTTCAGGCTGCCGGGCCAAAGGAGAATCTTCCCAAGACCGGGGATACTCCGCCAGCTGAAGCAGAGAGCGGCCTGACAGTATATGTCTGCGGTGAAGTGATTCATCCCGGAGTGGTTGAACTCAGGGAGGGAGCCCGGATTTACGAGGCAGTGGACGCCTCCGGCGGTTTTACGGCGGACGCGGATCCGGAACGGGTGAACCTGGCCCAGCCGCTGACGGACGGACAGATGGTCGTGATCGCTTCAAAACAGGAGCGGACAGGTTCTTCGGAAGCCGGCAGGGCCGGAATTGACGCTTCTTATCCGTCGGGGACCGGAACGTCCGGATCTGAAAGCGGACCGGGTCTTCCTTCGTCCGGAAGCAGAGTGAACCTGAACACCGCCTCCAGGGAGGAACTGATGACACTCCCCGGGATCGGGGAATCAAAGGCGGATGCGATTATCCGTTACAGAAAAGAGAAAGGTTGTTTTCTTTCGCCTGAAGATGTGATGAATATCAGCGGCATCAAGGATGCCGTGTATGGAAAGATAAAGGAACTGATTACAGTTTAGAAGATCCGAAAGAGAGAATGAGAGAAGATGGCGAAAAAGGTACTGGTAGTCGATGATGAGAAACTGATCGTGAAGGGGCTGCGTTTCAGCCTTGAGCAGGATGACATGGAAGTGGATACCGCGTATGACGGCGAGGAGGCTGTTCAGAAGGCGAGGGATAATTCTTATGACATTATCCTTCTGGATCTGATGCTTCCGAAGCTGGACGGATTGTCGGCCTGCCAGCAGATCCGGGAATTCTCCGATGTACCGATCGTCATGCTGACCGCCAAGGGCGAGGATATGGATAAGATCATGGGCCTGGAATACGGGGCCGACGATTATATCACCAAACCCTTCAATATTCTCGAGGTTAAGGCGAGAATCAAGGCAATCATGCGCCGGACCACCGCTCGTTCGCCCCAGGAGACAAAAAGCCGTATCGTTGAAGTCGGCGATCTGGTACTGGACTGCGACGCAAGGCGGGTTTCCATCGCCGGCCACGAGGTGAATCTGACGGCAAAGGAATTCGACGTGCTGGAGCTTCTGGTACTGAATCCGAACAAGGTTTACAGCAGGGAGAATCTGCTGAACCTTGTCTGGGGCTATGAATATCCCGGCGACGTCCGCACCGTGGACGTGCATATCCGGAGACTCCGCGAGAAGATCGAGGAGAATCCGAGCGACCCCAAGTATGTGCATACAAAGTGGGGCGTCGGATATTATTTCCAGCACTGACATTATTCTGATCAATCAGGGCACCCTGACCGCCGTGCGGCCGGGGTGCATTTCATAAGCAGGCAGGATCATCTGAGCATTCTGCCGGAAAAAGAGAATCGATGAGAGGCAAAATCAAGAGAGTCACAGGGAGCATGCGTTTCCGGGCCCTGGTTCTTCTTCTCCTGATCGGTCTTGTGCCGATTGTACTGATCAAGAACCTGATCCTGGAAAATTATGAGGTACAGACCGTATCACAGCGCGCGTCCATGATCCGCAGCCAGTGCGGGATGATCGGGCGGGAGCTGGCTGCCGCCCATTACCTGGACGGCGAGCCTTCGGATGTCATTGAGTCCGAGCTGAAACAGCTGGGCAACCTCTACCGCGGGCGTGTGATTGTTGTAAACAGCTTTTTCCGCATCATCCGTGATACCTACGGACTTGACGAGGATAAAACGGTTGTAGCGAAGGAGCTGATCAGCTGTTTTCAGGGGAATGATTCGGATTATTATAACGGGACGGGCGATTTCATAGAAGTGGTCTGTCCGATTGTGGACGAAGTAACGAAAGGGATTCTCGGAGCTTTTATCCTTTCTGTACCGACCGCGGATATAGTTGAAGGAAAAGCGGCGCTGGCCAGTACGGTCGCGGTGCTCCAGCTGATTCTGACACTGGTGATTATCGCGGCTTCTTTCTATGCATCCAGCATTCTGATCCGCCCCTTCGGGAAGGTGACGGCATATCTGAATTCCGGTTCGGAATTCATGGGGGATGATATTTCCATGCCGGATTATACGGAGACGGAGCTTCTCTCGGACGCTTACAATCAGATGCGCCGCAGGCTGCAGGCCCAGGAGGAATCCCGTCAGGAATTCGTCTCGAACGTCTCCCATGAACTGAAAACGCCCATGACTTCCATGAAGGTCCTCTCGGATTCCCTGATCCAGCAGGCGCAGTTCGGAGAAGTTCCGAATGAGATGTACGAGGAATTCATGAAGGATATCAGCGAGGAGATCGACCGGGAGAACAAGATCATCACCGATCTGCTCGAGCTGGTCAAGATGGACCGGACTTCCGCGGATATCCATATCGAGGAGACCAACATTAACGACCTGATCGCACTGATTCTGAAGCGTCTTCGTCCGATCGCCGCAAGGCGCGGGATTGAGATCGCCCTGGAGAGCTATAAGCCGATCATAGCCGAGGTTGACCGTACGAAGCTGACCCTTGCCATTTCCAATCTGGTGGAAAACGGCATCAAGTACAACAAGGACAACGGCTGGGTGCATGTATCCCTGAATGTCGACAGTACCTTCTTCTTTATTAAGGTAGAGGACTCCGGCATCGGAATCCCGCAGAAGGATCAGGATCAGATCTTTGAGCGTTTCTACCGTGTCGATAAGTCTCATTCCAGAGAGATCGGCGGAACGGGGCTCGGACTTGCCATCACGCGCTCGGCGATCCTGATGCACAACGGCGCGATCCGCGTTTACTCCAGGGAAGGCGAGGGAACGACTTTCACTGTCCGTATTCCGCTGCGTTATGTGCCGAAGGACAGACAGGAAGCATGAGCAGAGGAGCTGCTGCAGGGCCTTTCCGGAAAGGCTGCGATTTACAGTCCTTCCCCGGTCAGATTGTAATAATCAGAAAAGAGACATGAGTCTATGCGCAGATTATTTCGTTTCAGAATCCTTTCGGGACTGTTTCTTCTCCTTGTCCTGCTGACAGTCTCCGGCTGCAGGCAGCAGGCGGAACCGGAGGAGGACGCAAAACCGACCGACGGGATCTATACTATTTTTTATACGAATACAGAAGGGACCCAGCTGGTCCGGCATAAGCATACGGCGGTCAGCGAGAATTTTGACGGCATTCTGAGGGAACTTCTGGAGGCTTTCTGCACGCCGGACACGGAAGATGTGCAGACGGCGCTGCCCTCCGGCATCCGGATCAATCAAACAGCGATGGGAATCAGCGAGATTATCGTGGATTTCAGTTCCGAGTATCTAAGTCTCGGAACAGTACCCGAGGTACTTCTGAGAGCAGGTCTGGTCAAAACTCTTCTGCAGCTTCCGGGAGTCGATTCCATCCGCTTTACTGTGGACGGGCAGGCGCTTTCTGTCGGAGGGACGGAAATCGGTCCCATGAATGAGGATACCTTTATTGTTCCGACCGCGGGCGCCATCAATTCCTACCGTTATCTCGTGATTCCGCTTTATTTCTCCAGCCCCGACGGGACCAAAGTTCTGAAAGAGCTCAGAAATGCCTATTATTCCAGCAATCTGATCACAGAGCGTCTGGTGATGGAACAGATTATCCGCGGCCCGCAGAGTGAGGGCTTGCTGCCGGTAACCGATACGGACGTCTTTGTCCGGAGCGTGGATATCGCGGACGGCGTATGTACGGTTGATTTCTCGGCATCCATCGAGGACCTTCCGTCCCCGGACAGTCCGGTACAGCCGGAGACGACGATCTACGCGTTTGTCAATGCAGTCTGTGATGCCTGCGAAGACCAGGGCGTTACAGGTGTCCGCATTCTGATTGACGGAAAGAGCGGCGGAAGATTCCGCGGGCAGGTGAATCTGGACCAGATCTTCACGCGGAATGCGGAAGTGATCGGAGAACCGGTCAGCGCCGCAGCTTTGTCAAATGTCGTTGTGGAAAATGAAGTGCCAGAAGATCTCCCGGCGGAAGATTTGCAGGCGGTCGGAGAAGCGGAGAGTACTGCGGCATCTGTCGTTCCGGCTGCGGAGCAGGAGGCTGCGGCTGTCCCCGAAGGAGAAGGACAGACAGGGGAGAATGTACCGCAGAGCACGGATGCGCCGCAGACTGCGGATGCTTCCGGGCAGGAGGTCCAGAGCGGGGAGACGCTCCCGGAAGAGATGGTGAATCCTGTTCCTGAAGAACAGCAGGCGGCCGCAGCGGAGAATGCGCAGGAACAGCCGTCTGCGGACGTATCCCCGGATCAGGCTGCCGCTGACGCGCAGGCTCAGGCAGCTGCCCCGGAAGACGGCGCAGTCCTGTCTCAGTGATTTTTGTGAAAATTTCAGTGAAATGCAGATAATCTGCATTCGGAAAGGAGGAATTCATTCGATTTCAATTTCATATCAGGCGGCCGGTCTGCCTGGGGACCCTGATCTTTACGGTTTTTCTTTCAGCTTTGCGTCTTGCGGGTCTCGGTGCGGCAGACCGGTCCTTCGAAGCTGCCGACGGTCATTTCCTGACTGCGGAGGGAAGGGTCGCTGCCTGGGAGCCTGCCGGAGACGGTATCCGGGTCCGCCTGGATCATCTGTGTCTGAAAAGCGGCATCCGGGAATCATCCGCTCTGGCGGAAGAGATTCTTCCGGTCCCTTTGAAGCCGTCAGACGGCATGATCGTATTTCCCGACGCTTCCTGGAGGAATCCGGTGATCGGCGAACGGGTAATCTGCCGGGGGAAATGCATGCTCCCGGAGAAGGCGACAAACCCGGGCCAGTTTGACAGCAGGGCCTATTACAGCGCGCGCGGCGTATATTTCCTGCTTCGGGAGGCAGAGCTTTGTTCGGTTAAAAAGCCCGGGATGCAGAAGCTTTCGCCGCTCATGCGCCTCTGGTACGCTTATCTGGACACGCTCTCGGGGATCCGCCTTATGCTCAGGCGTTCTTCCGAAACGGTTTTCGGCAAAGAAGACGCCGCGCTGATCGACGCCGTGCTTCTGGGAGACAGGAGCGGCCTTTCCCCTGTAAAGAAGCGGCTTTTCAGAGAGGGCGGTCTCATCCATATTCTTGCAGTTTCAGGCCTTCATATCGGTTTTTTCGGCCGGGGATTTTACCGTTTTTTAAGGAAACGGCGAAGATCTTTTCTGTTTTCTTCAGCCGGATCTGGCTTTCTTGTTCTAAGTTATTGTATCCTGACAGGCAATTCCATATCCGCCCAGAGAGCTTCCATCATGTTTTTTCTCTGGCTTGGGAGCCAGATCGCCGGACGAACGGAAGACCGGCTGACATCTCTTTCCGCGGCCGCGGCCGTAATTCTGATCAGGCAGCCGGGTGCGCTGCAGGATTCTTCCTTTCTCCTCTCATTTTCCTGTATCCTTTCTCTTGAACTTCTCGCTCCGCTTTTCCGGATGCTTCTCCCGCTTCATACAGAGAGCGGAAAACTTTTTCTGTCATCTCTTGCCATTCAGACAGGGACCATGCCTGTCATCTGCTGGTTTTTCTACCAGATCACGCCATACTCGATATTATTTCAGCTTTTCGTACTCCCGTTCATGGGCCTTTTTATGGTATTCGCAGTCCTGGGAAGCATGGTAGGCCTGCTGCTTTATGCCTGTCAGGCTCTCTTTCTGCGGCCGGGAAGCTCTTTACTGAGAGGCGGAGGCGTTATAATATCCGCTCTGCTTTCCGCGATTGGGGCGATCCTGTCAGGACCCTGTCATTTTCTTCTGAAATTCTTTGGCCTTCTCTGCCGGATCCAGCAGAAGCTTCCGGGTTCTGTTCTGATTACCGGCAGGCCTTCCGTCTGCCGGATTCTGCTGTATTATGCCGTTCTGGCTGCGGGCTTTATCGGTTTATGGAGCCTGAAGAATACACGCGCCTGGAAGCAGAGGAAGATCCGGCTGAGGCTCCTTCGGAAAATACGCTCGGCAGCCGCAGCTGTTTGTCTTTTTTTATTTCTGCTTCTCAGATTCCGGATCCGGCCTTCTTTCCGCTATACCTGCCTTGACGTTGGGCAGGGATCCTGCAACCTGATCGAGAAGGATAGTTTTGTGTGCCTTTTCGATGCAGGATCCAGTTCCGTCTCTAATGTATGGGATTACCGGATCGAAAGTACGCTGAAGTATTACGGTATTTCAAAGGTGGATATGGTCTTTCTGTCCCATGCGGATGAAGACCATATCAACGGGATTGAGCAGCTGCTTTCACAGGAAAAGCAGGACGGGCAGAAAAACCGGCCTGACAGAAATGATCTGCGGGAGAAAGAAAAATCTCCTGAGGATTCGGATGGGAAGGCAAAAGACCATTATAACCGCAGGGAAGACAGTCCGGGCAGTTTGAAAAAGAAAACAGAGGGAGACCTGCCTCAGGATTCTTACGCTGGATCTGTCAGGATCGGCCAGATCTTCATTCCGGACCTCAGGGCGGAGGCAGCTTCTGAATGTATGCAGAAATTCTCCCTGCTGCTGGAACTGGCCGGGAGCAGACAGATTCCGGTCAGTTTTCTGTCCCGGGGCGCCCGTTTATCAGGAAATGGACTTCGTATGGACGTATTATGGCCTTCCGGGGAAAAGCTGACTGGGGACGCCAATCAGGACTGCATCGTTCTGAGGCTGACCTATGGACATCTCGGTATTCTGTTTACAGGAGATCTGGAGAAAGAAGGGGAAGTGTCCTTTATCAGAGAATACCGCAGCGACCACCTCTTTCCCCATGAGGAAGGGGACTATACGATCCTTCTCGCCGGCCATCACGGAAGCAGATTTGCAAGCTCTGAAGACCTTCTGAAGCTGGTCGATCCGGATCTTGTCCTGATATCCTGCGGGAAAAACAACCGCTATGGCCATCCTGCAGAGGAAGTTCTGGACCGGCTGTGCGCGCATGGAATTCCCTGGAAACGTACAGATCTGGACGGCGCGGTAACGGTCAGTTTATAGAGCCTGATTCCTTCATGGATCTCCCGGCGAAAGTATGGATCTCTGGAAAAACATGAATCTCAGGGATATCATGGAACTCCGTATTAAAGATTGATCTCCGGATGAAAAAAGTGCTTGACAGAATGGGGAAAGAAGGTTATTTTCTAAGTGTACTAGTAATGGTAGTACACATAATACAAAGGAGATCAGTATGTTTCAGATTGATCCGTTAAACAGAACACCGGTATACGAGCAGCTGATCCGGCAGACGGAGCGCCTCGTGCTGACCGGCGTTTTCCGGCCGTTGGAACAGGTTCCTTCCGTACGCGCGCTTTCGGTGGAACTCGGAGTAAATCCGAACACCATTCAGAAAGCGTACAGTCAGCTGGAGGCATCGGGCATTCTGCAGTCGGTGCCCGGAAAGGGCCGCTTTGTCACGGAAAAGGCAAAAGAAATAATCGGCAGTCAGAGAAGAGAACAGCTGGATCTTCTCCGGGAGAAGCTGAAGGAGTTCTCCATGGCGGGCATCACCCGGGCTGAGATCGAGGAATGTCTTGATTATGTTTATGGAAAGGAATATCTGCCTGAAAGCTGATGAAAGGCCGGACCGGCAGAAACGGGATATGAGATGATTAAGGCGGAAAAGATTCGGAAACGATTTGGAGTAAAAGAAGCGCTGGGCGGCATTTCCTGCTGTATCCCGGATGGGAGCATATATGGCCTTGTGGGTTCGAACGGTGCCGGAAAATCCACGCTGCTGCGGGTTCTTTCGGGGGTCTACAGGCCGGATGAAGGAAACGTTCTGGTCGATGAAGGGGAGGTCTGGGAGAACGCTGAAGCCAAGGGACAGATCGCATTTGTTGCGGATGAAGTCTATTTTCCTGCCGGCGCGACCGCGGAAAGGATGGCGCAGCTGACTGCTTCCATGGACCCGGCATTTGACATGGCAAGGCTGAACTACCTGATGGGGCTGTTTCAGCTTGATCCGAAGGCGCAGCTTGGAAGCTTTTCGAAAGGGATGAAGAGACAGGCGGCGATCGCGCTGGCCCTGAGCCGCAGACCGAAATACCTGCTGCTGGATGAAGCGTTTGACGGGCTGGATCCGGTAATGCGCCGTCTGGTGCGGGGACTTTTTGCGGAAGAGATCCTGGACCGGCAGATGACGGCGGTGATTACTTCCCACTCCCTGCGGGAACTGGAAGATACCTGCGACATGCTGGCGCTGATGCATAAGGGCGGACTGGTTCTGGAAAGTGACATCGGAACGCTGAAAACGACCCTGTATAAGATTCAGGTTGCCTTTTCTCAGGATTTTGATGAGAAAAAGTTCTCCGGCCTTAATCTGATGAGTTTCAGAAAAAGCGGTTCGGTTGCAACCCTGATCGGAAGAGGAGACAGCAGCTGTGCGGTCTCGCTGATCAGGGCGATGAATCCGCTTCTGCTGGATGTTCTTCCTCTGAGCCTGGAGGAAGTGTTCAGCTATGAGATGGAATCTCTGGGATACAGCTTTACGGCAGAGGGACTGCAGTTTGTGGATCAGGGAGTTATATAAGGAGGAGATAAGATGAACGCAGATATGACCCTTGGAAGGGATGGTGCGGGAGCGCGTGTCAGAAAGGAAAGAAAACTCTTTGACGGCGCAGTGATCCGGGAAGGACTGCGCCGGACCATGACACTTTCCGTGATTATGGGGATCATCATGTGGACCGGCGCGGTGCTGGTTCCGTTCATGAGAGAGGCAGGACCGAACGGCCCGATCCTTTACGGTCCTTTGCAGATCAATCCGCTGCTGGCCCTGTCCTTTATGGTCTGCGCGCCATTTCTTACACTGAATGCATTTGATTTTCTGAACAGCAGGGCGGGCAGCGACCTGTTTCATTCCTGGCCGGTAAAACGGCGCAGTATCGCGGCAGGGTTCCTGACGGCGGTTTCACTCTGGCTTGCCCTTCTGATTGCGGGGAGCATGCTGATCAGCGTGGCGGTCTGTGGACTCAGGAGCAGCGCCATTCTCCTGGACAGATCGCGTTTCGGACTCTGCTTCCTTCAACTGCTGGCAGCTTCTGTTCTGGTGGAAATGAGTGTATTTCTGGCCATGACTGTGACCGGCACACTGCTTTCGAATATCGTGACGGCGCTGGGACTGATCTTTCTTCCCCGCTTTCTGATCCTGATGGCAGCGGAGATGCTGACGGACCGGATCCCCATGCTGAGCATGGAACATCTGTCCCTGTTTTTCACAGGCAGGCTGAATATTGTGACAGGCTTTGTTTTTGAATATCTCTTGCAGGGTATGTTCAGCAGGGGAAACGGGGGCGTCCTCTATTATCTGCCTTCTGTTCTCTACACTTTTCTTCTGGCAGCTTTATACGGACTGGCCGGAGTCATGCTGTTCGTGCGGCGTCCGTCAGAGACCGCCGGAAAACCGGCGCTGGGATCGGGACTTCAGTGCGCCATCCGGATCGGGATAGGCTTTCTGATCTCGGTTCCTGCCGCGTCTGCCATCGGATCCGTTAACGGCGGGATGGCGGCGACAGATCTCGCCGTGCTTCTGGCTATTTTTCTGGCCGCTTTCGCCGCGATGTTTGTCTATGAATATCTGAGCGCCCGCAGGCTGCTGTCCGTAAAGCAGCTGGCGGGAGGGATCCTGACGATTCTTCTGCTGGACGCTTTCTGGATCAGTGCAGGTTCGCTGGCGGCAAAATTCTATTCCGGCGAACGGATTGATGCGGAACAGATTGAATCCGTCACTTTCTGCGAGGATGACAGCTATCCGGCAGGCGTGGTCTTCGACGGCGGGGAAGGATACTACCAGAGCTATTGGGGAAGCTTACTCCGGCAGGTGCCGGTCACGGATGAAAAGATCCTGCAGATGGCTGCCCGCCGCCATGAACAGACTGTCCTCTATAACGGAATCCGGGAAGAAATTAAGATCCCGGATGACAGCGGGACAGAAGCGAAGGCTGATTCCGGAAAGGAGGAAGCTGCATATCTGAGTGAGCCTGAATGCTGGCGGATGGACTGCCGGATCCGTTTCCGGAACGGGAAAGAGATCTACAGAGGGATCTTCTTCACCCGGGAAGACATCCGGGCTGTCTGGGAGGCGGCGCTTTCCCGGATCAGCGGTGAAATGCTGAAGCTCCCGGACTGGACTGAACTGCAGAATATCTATACAGGATATCCCTATGGCGCGGATTTATACGGATGGGAGATGCACGATGTCTATGAAGTCTACGGAAAGGAACTCTCAGAGAAGACGCCGCAGGAATGGTTCAGGATCCTGACAGATGAAAGCTCCTACCGGGGAGACCCGATCCACATTACCGTGATAAGAGACGGCCGCTGGTTGAATGGCCTTCTGCCGCTGACGAAAGACTTTCCTGAAACGCGCAGGCTCCTGGAAAATAAAAACATCCGGAGCGAAGATTCGGCAGAAACGGAAAAAGAAGCTCAAACTGAGGGAGAGCAGGAGACCGGGGCCGGACCGGAAGTCTGTGGCAGCCGCTGATATTACAGAAGTGGAAATCGTTTTTTGCCCGGCTTCCGGTGGAAACGCTGATCCATGAGCAGCAGGAAGGTTATTATGAGGCATTGAATGCGTCCAACAGCAAGGGTGAGTCCACGATATTTGTGACATCTATGCTGCAGATCATAAGGGATACCCTCGCTGAGATCATTGCAAACCAGGATAGCCACCGCGATGTCCGGCCAAATGTCGGGGTAAATGCCGGGACAAATAATCTCTGCATCGCAATATGTAAGGCGCTGGATAAAACACTGGATGAGCTGTTCTGGGATGGATGAACTATGACAGTTTATAAGATGAAAACATCGGTCGGAAATGATCGGTGTTTTCTTTGTTTTTTGGCTTTATGTTTTTTTTTCTTCTGCTATAATAAAATCAGTATTACCCGCGTCAGGGGCTTTGATGCGGCGGTGCAGCTAGAAAATTATCATTCCGGCAGGAGCATATACGGATGCGGAACTGCCGCAGAGCAGGCGGAAGGACCATAAGCGGTCCGGAAAGAGGAGGAAGGCGGTATGAGAAATATCTTGTTTGTCGCGTCAGAAGGCGTACCTTTTATCAAGACCGGAGGACTTGCGGATGTCGTAGGATCTCTTCCCAAGGAACTGGATAAGGAGTACTATGACGTGCGCGTGATCCTGCCCAGGTATTCCTGCATGAAGCAGGAGATGAAGGACAGGATGGAGTATCTGACGAATTTCTATATGGATTACAACTGGGAAAGCCGTTACGTCGGTCTCTTCAGGGCCGTCGTGGATGGCATTACCTATTATTTCATTGACAATGAACATTATTTCACCAACGGGTCGGTATACACGGACGATCCTCTCTGGGAGATCGAGCGATACGGTTATTTCTCCAAAGCAGCGCTGTCTGCTCTGCCGGTTCTGAATTTCCGTCCGGATCTGATTCACTGTCATGACTGGCAGACCGGTCTGGTTCCGGTGTATCTGAAGGAGCGTTTCCAGGACAATCCTTTCTTCCAGGGAATCAAGACGGTTATGACGATCCACAACCTCCGCTTCCAGGGGAAATGGAGCATCGAGCAGGTTGAGAGCATTACCGGTCTTTCGCCCTATTTCTTCACGCCGGACAAGCTGGAGTACAAGAAGGACGCGGATCTTCTCAAGGGCGGACTGGTCTACGCGGACGCCATTACCACAGTCAGCCCGACCTACGCGGAAGAGATTAAGACCGAGTATTACGGAGAAGGACTGGAAGGCCTGATGCAGGCAAGATCCGGCGATCTTCGGGGAATCATCAACGGAATCGACTATGATACCTTCAATCCCGAGACGGATGACAAGATTCCGGCGCCCTACAGTGCCCGTACTTTCCGTGTGGAGAAATCAAAGAATAAGACAGCCCTTCAGCAGGAACTCGGCCTTGAAGTGAACGAGAAGGCTATGATGATCGGTATCGTATCGAGACTTACCGACCAGAAAGGCTTCGATCTGATCGCCTGTGTGATGGACGAGCTCTGTCAGGATGCGGTCCAGCTGGTTGTTCTCGGAACCGGAACCGACCAGTATGAGAATATGTTCCGCCATTTCGCCTGGAAGTATCCGGGAAAAGTTTCCGCGAACATTTATTATTCGGATCCCCTTTCCCATAAGATCTACGCGGCTTCGGACGCTTTCCTGATGCCGTCCCAGTTCGAGCCCTGCGGCCTGTCCCAGCTGATGAGCCTGCGCTATGGGACTTTGCCGATCGTCCGCGAGACAGGCGGTCTGAAGGATACGGTAGAACCCTACAACGAGTATGAGAAGACCGGAACGGGATTCTCCTTCAGCAATTATAACGCGCATGAGATGCTCGCCACCGTCCGTTATGCGGAGAAGATTTTCTATGACCGCAAGAGAGAGTGGAACAAGATGGTGGACCGAGCCATGGCAGCTGATTTCTCCTGGCATCACAGTGCGGAAAAGTATCAGGAGATGTACGACTGGCTGATCGGATAAGGAGCTAATGGACCGTGCTGCAGCAGGCAATTCTGCCGCAGCCGGTCCTTTCTTTCGTTTTTCTTAATAGTTCTGACAGGTTTGCTTCATGCACTTATTCCCCGGAGGTGATACTCTTTAGAAGGTTGTTAAATTCTTCTGTAAAGGGGATACGGCATGAAAAAAGGCTTCAGATGGATTCCCGCTCTGGTGATTCTGATTTTAACGATGCTGTTTTCCGCGGCTGCCATGGCAGAGTCGCCCGGGGAAGAGGAGAAAGTAAGAGATACGGTGGAAAAGCTCTGCAGCGGGATACAGAACTATGACGCGCAGCAGATCAGCAGCTGCCTGAAGAATCCTTCAAGTCTTACTTATGTGAGTGAGGAAAACGCTCCCTATGTAAACCGTTTCATCAGGGAGAATAATAAGCAGATGTTCCGTTATACGGTCAGGGAACTTTCCGTGAACGGAGAGAAGGCGGCTGTTGTGCTGGAGATCCGGTATCCGAACGCCTGTGATATTTTCCAGAAGGCGATGGATCAGCTTTTTCTTTACTCCATGTCGAAGCCGGAAGTTAAGACGGAGAAGGCAGTGCGCAAGTTCGGAAAGTATATCAAAACCTACGCGCAGCTGGTGAACATACCGGTCCGGTCAGAGACAGTCAGCCTGTCCCTGACAAAAACCGGAGGGGAATGGAAAGTCGGCAGGATGAACAAGAAGATGAATCTGATTCTGAACGACGGGTACCCCAGGGCCGTGCAGAATTTTGAAAACTCCTATGATAAGGAATGAATATGTTGTTGAAGGTCCGGCGGCATCGCGCCGCGGAACCTCTGAAATTATATCCCTTCACTGTTAGATTCGAAGAATAGCAGAGAAAAGGCCATGCGCGGTAGAGCGATCTGTCACACATGGCCTTTTCCGTTTGAAATAAGTGTTATGCTGCGGCAGGAGCAGCAGGGCTTTCCTGAATCAGCTTTTGATTACTCCTTCAGACCTGCAGCAATCAGGTCATTATAGGAACTCTTGATGGAGTGATAAAGTTCAAGGCCGTTTTTCTGGCCGAGCTTCTTGGCGAAATAGTTGTAGAACTGCTGCTTCGTCGCGGAATTCCTGATCGAAGCAAGTACCAGTTCCGCCTGCTCCTGCGTCAGAGCGACGTCACTCTTTTTCCGGATGATATCAGAAACTGCCCCGACAGGGTTTTTATTATCAGCTTTCTGGTTCTGCTGGTTCTGACTGCCGGTCTGCTTCTGGGCTTTCTGATTCTGGCGTCCCTGGGAATTGTCCTGCCTGTCCGTTTTCTGGTTCTGGCGTCCCTGGGAATTGTCCTGCCTGTCAGCCTTCTGGTTCTGACGCCCCTGACCGCTGTTATTCCTTTCGGATTTCTGATTCTGCCGGTTCTGGGCGTTATTCTGTCTTTCGGATTTCTGATTCTGCTGGCTCTGGCTGCTGTCAGCTGCCTGCTTCCGGTTCTGTCTGCCGCGTCTGGAACGTCTGCCGGACCTTCCTTCCGTGTTTCCGGAATCGGAAGCCTGAGCGGAAGCCGTACTGTCTTCAGGGAAGATCTCCGCTTCTTCCTCAGTCAGATCCGGACTGAAAGTGGGCATTGGCATGGCGGATGCAAAATCATCCTCAGCCGGAGCATCGATTATAAAATCGGATCCCGGAAGCTTTTCCGGAAGGCTGTCTTCAGAGAAAGCAGCGAACCCTTCTTTTTCTTCGGCCGGAGTAATAGCTGTGCCGCTTTCAGCGGAAATGAAATCCGTTTTTTCTTCAGCAGGAGCTGAGTCTGCGCTGTCTTCAGTAAGAGCGGTAAAGCCCGCGCTTTCTTCCGGTGCGGCAAAGCCTGCGCTTTCTTCCGGAGCAGCAAAGCCTGCGCTTTCTTCCGAAAAAGCAAAGTCTGTGTTCTTCTCAGAAATCTGCTCCTGCGGGAGTTCATCCGGAGTCTTCTCTTCAGATGCTGCCTGCAGATTCATCTCCGCGGCTGCATCCTCCGGGAAAGCGGACTGAAGCTCCTCAGCAAAAGCTTCTCTTAAGTTTTTGGAAGGCAGTTCTCCGGCAGCGCTCTCGGAAGAATTAGTGGTATTCTGCATATCTTCCTGCTGACTGTAAGCGGATGCAAGGGCCGCAACGGAAGGCGGAAGCGGTTCGGAGGAATAGCTGTTCAGTTCTTCCTCGTTCCGGACCAGCTGCATGGCTCCGCCAGGCATTGCAGTGCGGATCCACTGGTCTGCAGCGCTCTGGCTGCTGCCCGTAATTACAGGCTCCGTACGCGGATTATCCGATGCGGAAGACGCCTGCTGCTGCGGATTCTGGAAAGACCGGCCCGTAAAATCTGCGTAAGCGCTGTCCTGGCCTCTGCGGCGGGAACGCCTGCGGGACCTGTATTCGGACGGCGCGGCCAGGGAGATCTCGATGTTCTCACATCTTGCGATGGTATCGGCGCCGAGCTCCAGGGCCGTCTTGATGCAGCAGTCGTAACCGCAGTCCTTGCTGATGATAAAGTAACGGTTTTCTTTTGTGTAATGCAGGAAGAGCAGTGTAATCAGCTGGAAATCCAGCGCGTTCGGGGTTCCGACGTGAACCGGGATAAATCGGATCGAAGCTTTCGACGCCATAAGGGCGGTCAGGATATCGATCTTGACATTGTCTGCCTTCTTGCTGTAGAGAATGTTCACCTCGTCGTTCTCAGTCAGATGCTCAACGCCCTTGAGTCCCTGGCTGTTGACATTCTCGTAGTCAACATAGTAAATAGTCATTTGTTTGCCTTTTTCCTTTCCGGATCAGCTCAGATATGAGCGCTGTCTGAATCTTCTGAAGGAATTCCGGCAAGACATATCAAGCTGTTATGATTCACTTTATCTGAAATCAGAAGCTGTTTCTTCCATGCAGGCAGGATGAAGCGGCAGCTGAATTCAGAACAGCCGTGAACCACAGCCCTGCCTTACAGATAATGGGCTCTGAGCCATTCATCCGAGCAGGGAGAGAGATACTTCGGAGCAATGTCAAACATGGTTTTCGCCCCGCTCTGGCCGTCCAGGTTCATGCGCCACGCGGCACGCGCGGCTGCTGCCAGGACAGAACCCGTAAATTCCGGGTTGGAATCCAGTTTCAGGCTGAACTCAATCACATGCTTTTGATCGCCGGTCTGGCCGGAATAGATGACAGAACCGCCGTGGGGAAGTCCCCTGTGATCACGCAGGAGTTCTTCCTCCGAAATAAAGTGTACGGTCGTGTCATAATCAGAGAAGTAATTCGGCATCTCCTTGATCTCTTTTTCGATGCGGGCAGTGTCGGCGCCGTCCTCGGCAACAACCCAGCACTCGCGGGTGTGCTTCTGGCGCACCGTCAGCTGCGGGTTCAGGCCGTCGCGTACGGCCTGCAGGGCGTCTTCCACGGGAACGGTATACTGGCGCGCGTCCTTTACTCCGTCGATGCGGCGGATCGCGTCAGAATGTCCCTGTGACACCCCGCGTCCCCAGAATGTGTAATCATGTCCGTCCGGGAGAACAGAATGGGCGTAAAGTCTGCTCAGTGAAAACATGCCCGGATCCCATCCGCAGGAAATGATGCCGACCTTGCCGGCTGAAAGAGCGGCCTGGTTGACATGGCAGAAATGAGCCGGGATATTGGCATGTGTGTCGAAGCTGTCCACTACATTGTACAGAGCCGCGTACTTCGGCGTCATCTCAGGAAGATCCGTGGCGCTTCCGCCGCAGATCACCAGAACGTCAATCTGGTCTGTCATCTTCTCAAGATCGTCCGTATGACGGACTTCAACACCTTCACTGGCGATCCGGACAGTCTTCGGGTCACGTCTTGTAAATACAGCGGCAAGTTCCTGGTCGGGATTCATATTAACTGCCTTCTCGACCCCTTTGCCAAGGTTGCCGTAACCAAGGATGCCAATTCGAATACTCATGTTCCTTTCCTCCTGCTCATGCATGAAACCATTCTGATTAAGAAGCGCGCGGCTGAGGCCGGCGCTTACCAAGATCAGGAAATGCGGAAATTTTAACTATTCACGGATTTCAGATCATAAGCTGATGATAAATCCGGCCGTGAACAGGTACTTCTTTACAAATATACTGGTTTCAAAGCTTTATGACAAGCGTTTTTTACAGTGTATTTCCAGAAAACTGCCGGGTATACAGCCTGTAATAATATCCTTTTTTCTTCATAAGTTCACTGTGCGAGCCCTGTTCGATGATCCTTCCGTCCTGCACGGCAAGGATCAGATCGGCTTCTCGGATGGTCGAAAGACGGTGGGCGATCAGGAAAGAGGTCTTTCCTTTCATTATATGGGATATCGCTTTCTGAATCAGCTTTTCCGTCTCGGTATCCACGGAACTTGTCGCTTCGTCCAGGACGAAAATACGCGGGCGCACCAGTATGGCCCTGGCAATGGACAGGAGCTGTTTCTCTCCCGTGGAGAGCCGGTCGCCTCCTTCGCCGACCTGACCGTCCAGGGCGGAGAGGAGCAGGGAACGGCGGCCCAAAGGATCCTTAAGATTCTGGTTCTGCGCTCCGATCCGTTCCAGGATTCCGTCGGCGCCCGCCGCATGGATGGCGTCCAGAATGTCATCGTCGGACGCGGTTTCGCAGCCGTAGAGCATATTTTCACGGATGCTTCCTGAGAAGAGATGCGGCGTCTGCAGGACATAGCCGATCTTGGAATGCAGCCAGAGCTGGGACCGTTCCCGTTCGTCGATCCCGTCTACGAGGATCTGTCCCTCTGTAGGTTCGTAAAAGCGGCAGAGGAGATTGACCAGGGTTGATTTGCCAGCGCCTGTCTCCCCGACGATGGCGACTGCCGTTCCCTGGGGCACCTTCAGGCTGAAATGGCTCAGAACGAGCTCGTCGCTGTCGTCATAATGAAAGGATACATCACGGAATTCGATATCTCCGTACAGGGGCTCCCAGTTTTCTTTTTTCGGGTGAAAACTGTCCCCATACTTTTCCAGAACGTCCGGCCGGTCCAGTACCCGCGGCTGTGTACTGCAGAGGCGGGTAAAACGCTCGATGTTGACCTGCATCTGGATCATGCTGGACAGAACTTCCACCAGGCGCTCGATCGGATCCATCATCTTCAGAGCGTAAGTCATAAAGACGGAGAGCGTTCCGAGCGTGATCAGACCCTGACGGCTGAGAACGCCGCCCTGCATCAGGACAAGGGCCAGGGCCAACCATCCGCTGAAGGAAATCAGATTGACGAAGAGTGCCTTGACCCGTCCGGCCCGGACCGAATACTGCCGCATTTCCCGGCTTACGGATGAAAATTCTTTCTGCATGCGGTCTTCGATGACAAGCGTTTTGATGGTCAGCGCGCCGGTAATACTCTCGTTGTAGGCTGCAGAGATCCGGGAATTGGCGTCCCGGATCAGCCGGTTCAGACGCACCAGCTTTTTCTGGAAAAAAGCAGAAGCAGCTATGATCACGGGAAGCAGGAAGATGACGGTGAGGGAAAGGCGCGGATTGAGAATGACCATCATGACAACCGCTCCCGTAACGAAGCAGAGATTCCACAGACCGTCGGAAAGATACCAGCTCATGACGGCGGCGATGCGGTCCGTATCGCTGATTACCCTCGCGTGTATGTAACCCACAGAGTTTTCGCTGAAATAGGAAAGGGAAAGCGTCTGCAGGTGGTCAAAGGAGGCCTTCTTCATGTCCCGTCCCAGAACCATCTCCATCTGGCCGCAGCGGTAGGCGGAAATCGTATTCACGATGACCTGTACCAGAAGGAAGGCAAGATACAGCCCCGCAAAACGGCCTATCCCGTCTGTGCTCTTTTCCGCGACAAAATGGTTGATCGCGTAGCTCTGGAAGAGCGGCAGGAATATATCGAAAAGGCCTACAGCCATGTTAGTCAGGATCATCGACACAAAGATTCTTCTGTGAGGCCTGATGTAGACTGCCAGCCTTGGAAGACCGAAGAAGGGCAGATGCACCGTTTCGGATCCTGTCTTTTTCTGTGAGGAGGCAGAATTATTCTGATTCATGATCCACCTCCCCGGCTGAGAGCTGCAGATCGCAGACTCTCCTGTAGATTCCGTTTTTCCTGTACAGCTGCGCGGGACTTCCCAGCTCCGCGACGCGGCCCTGCTCCATGACAAGGATTTGGTCAGCCTCCATCAGCGTCGTGACCCGGTGGGAGATCAGGATCACCGTTGCGTCTGAGAGCCTGGATTTCAGAGCTTCCCGGATCCGGACGTCTGTCTCGGCGTCCACAGCGGACAGGGAATCGTCAAAAACCATAAGCGGAGCGTTCTGCGTGAGCATGCGCGCGATCGCCGTCCGCTGCTTCTGTCCGCCGGAAAGAGTAACGCCGCGCTCGCCGACTACGGTATCATAACCTGAGGAAAAGCTGTCAATGGTATCTTCCAGCGCAGCGATATCGGAAGCTCTGCGGATCTCCTCAGAAGTCAGACTGCTCCGGGTGATGGATATATTTTCTCCGATTGTTCTGGAGAAAAGGAAAGGCTCCTGGAGGACGATGCCGATCTGCTTTCTCAGGGCAGGGAGGGGTATATCCCGGATATCCTTCCCGCTGATCCGTATGCTCCCGCTTTCCTCCGAAAGCTCATAGAGCCGGTCAAGCAGAAGCATGAGCGTTGATTTTCCGCTTCCGGTGGCGCCCAGGATACCAAAGGTGGAGCCGCCCGGGATTGTAAATGAGACATCGCTGAGAACAGGCGTATCATCGAATCGGAAGCTGACATGTTCAAATCTGATGTCACCACGCATGAGTTCTGCAATTTCTTCTTCCGTGAGGGCAGAATCCGGTTTGGCTGCCGCGCGGCTTTCCTTTGCAAATGCAGCCTCTTCATCCGGCGCGTTCAGGATATATCCGATTCTGTCGATAGAGACGCCGGCTTTGCTCATCTCGGAGATAATGCGGCCGAGGGAACGGACCGGCCAGACCATCATGGAATTATAGGAAAGGAAGGCGATAAACTGTCCCGGCGTCAGCGTTCCGTTTACGCAGAATACGCTGCCGAACACGATGATCAGCATGACCTGGATTCCGCTCAGAAGGTCCCCGCAGCCCCAGAAGAGGGCGAGCAGTTTCATCAGATCAATCCAGGAATCTGTATAGCGCTCGTTCTGCCTGCCAAAACGTTCCTGTTCGTAACGCTCCCGCCCGAAGGCGTGGACGACCCGGATTCCGGTAAGGTTCTCCTGGGCGATCGTGGAAAGAAGCCCTTCTTCCTCGTCGCAGACAAGGAAACGTTTTCCGATCCGGACATGAAAGAAAAGAGAATAGCCGACTACGACGGGGATCGCGGCAGCGGCGATGAAGGAGAGCCTGAGGTTCATCTGAAACATATGGAAGAAGGAGACCGCGATCAGGATCGCAATCCGGAAAACATCCGTCAGCTGGTGCGATACGAATTCGTTGATGCGGTCTGTATCGTTGGTACAGCGCTGCATGATATCGCCTGTCGCGTTCTGCTGGTGCCAGCTCAGGGGCAGGTGCAGGATCCGGGCGTGAAGCTCGTCGCGCATGGCCTTCATCATGGTCTGCGCAGCCTGTTCATTGAAGCTGATCCTTCCGTAGCGGAACAGTACCGCTCCCAGGGCGAGGACGACGATCAGAAGGGCAGAAGCGACCAGATTGCCGCCGCTTTCGAGGGAGTCGACCGCTTCCTCGATGACGCGCGGGATATACAGCTGGAGAAGCGTCACCATCATGGAACAGAAAATGGACAGCAGAAAAAGAAAGGCACTGCCTCTCACAAAATGAAGGACCAGACCGGTCCTGTTACTGACTGCCGCGCCTTCCGGGCGTTTTCTGCTGCGGGACATGATAGAACTCCTGATTTCAATCGATTATTCTTGTTGCTATTCACGGCTCTCCACACATCAGGCCTCAGACCATCCGTGCTTTGCACGTATGCCGCATCTTTGATGCTTTTGTCTGAGGCTGTGTGTGGAGTTCCTGCTTCACAGGCCTTGTTTGAAATCAGAACCTGTTTCTTTCGTGCAGGCACGACGAACCAGAACCTGATTTCAACCTGGCCGTGAATAGTAACGTATTTTTTCCAAGCTATCATTTTCAGAGTACTTCGTCAATCTGTTTGCCTGCAGGACATTATTTTACTTTGGGAATCCTCTGTGTTATGATGACTGAAATATCTGCGGCAGTGCGTTGCCGCTGACTGCGAAAGCGATTTACGGAGGATCGGAAAAGTGGATCAGAAGCAGCTGAAACAGATTCTGGAGAATGTAAAGGATGGAAACATGTCTGTGGACGAGGCCTGCCTGAAGGTCAGGGAAGCGCCCTATACGGATATCGGCTACGCCCGGATCGACAATCACAGAGCCCTGCGCCAGGGCTGCGCGGAGGTGATCTACGGCGCGGGAAAAACCGCGGAGCAGATTCTCGGTATTTCCATGACCATGAAGGAGAGGGGGGTTCCCTGTATCCTGATCACCCGGATTTCCCCGGAAAAGGAACTCCTTCTCAGGGGCCGTTTTGAGCCATACCGCTATGAAGAGATTTCCCGGACCGCCATTATCGGGAAGATGCCGGAAGCGGACGGGATGGGGCAGATTGTGGTCGCCACCGGAGGAACCAGCGACATCCCGGTCTCGGAGGAGGCGGCCCTTACGGCGGAGGCCCTCGGGAATAAAGTCCTGCGTCTCTATGACGTGGGCGTCAGCGGCCTGCACAGGCTTCTGGATCATCTGGATGATCTGATGAGCGCCACCGTGATCATAGCGGTAGCGGGGATGGAAGGGGCGCTTGCCAGTGTGATCGGCGGCCTTGTTTCCTGCCCCGTCATCGCCGTGCCGACTTCCGTCGGCTACGGGGCCAATTTCAACGGTCTGTCCGCCCTTCTTTCCATGCTGAATTCCTGCGCGAGCGGCGTATCGGTCGTCAACATAGATAACGGATTCGGAGCCGGATACCAGGCAAGCATGATCAATCACCTTTCGGGCAGCTAAGACCTGCTCATCCGGGAAAGGCGGATTCATGTTATTTCAGTCAGTAAAATCTGTCAGTAAAACTTCGCCTAACTTTCACACCAGTGTTTTTCTGGAATATTATCAGGAAATATGGTATGATCAGAACTCGTGCGGCGTAAGATTTTTATGACGTCGGCAGCTGTGGACAAAATACATCAGTATTTTCAACTTTCGCCGGATTCTGTTCTGCGTTTCTTTCCGGGCGCGGGACAGCTTCCCTGACCTGAAACGCGGAAGACGGATATGGGCAATATCGCTGATCTGCGGAACAGGCAGCCGGGAATCTTTTCCCTTTCCGTGACGGGGAAGCCGGCAGAGAAAACAAACGGAGGACGTGTATGGAAGGCAGGAAACGAAATGGATTCACAAGCAGGATCGGCTTTGTTCTGGCGGCCGCTTCTTCAGCGGTAGGACTGGGGAATATGTGGCGTTTTCCGTATCTGGCAGCCAGATACGGCGGCGGAATGTTTGTGCTCACTTATGTGGTGCTCGCGGTTACCTTCGGCTTTGTCATGCTGATTGCAGAGATCGGAATCGGAAGGATGACAAGACTCAGCTCAGTCGCCGCTTTCCGCAAACTGGACAGGAGATTCAGCTTCTGCGGCATTCTGGGGCTTCTGATTCCTGCCCTGATCACTCCGTACTACAGTGTAATCGGCGGATGGGTTACCAAATACATCATGGTATTTGCCGCCGGACAGAACACGGCCGCGGCTGAAGACTCTTACTTCGGGGCCTTCATCAGCAGAGGCGCTGAACCGATCGTATATCTGACTGTCTTTATCGTACTTGCCGCCGTCGTGGTTCTGGCAGGAGTGGAGAAGGGAATTGAGAAGGCGTCCACTTTTCTGATGCCTGTCCTTCTCTTTCTTTCCATCGGGATCGTTATCTATATCGCCAGCAGACCGGGGGCAGGAGACGGGATCCGGTATTATCTGAAACCGGATTTTTCCGAATTCAGCGGGAAGACCGTGCTCGCCGCGATCGGCCAGCTCTTTTATTCCCTGTCGCTCGCGATGGGAATCATGATCACCTACGGTTCCTATATGCGCAGGAGCGACCGTCTGGAGACTTCCGTCCTGCAGATCGAGTTTTTCGATTCCTTTGTCGCGATTCTGGCCGGCATGATGATCGTTCCGGCGGTCTACATTTTTTCCGGCGGAGATGATCGCGCGATGAACGCGGGAGCCGGACTGATGTTCATAACCCTGCCGAAGGTGTTTGCATCCTTCAAGGGCGGCAGGATCGTCGGACTTGCGTTTTTTATCCTGGTTTTCTTTGCGGCCCTGACTTCGGCGATTTCCCTGCTGGAAGCGGTTGTTTCCAATATTATGGATGTTTCCGGAATGAGCAGGAAACTCACCACTGTTCTTGTCACGGTCTGGTGCATCATCCTCGGCATCCCGAGCTCACTTGGCTTCGGGCCCCTGAGCGGCGTGCATCTTCTGGGAATGGATATTCTGGATTTCATGGATTTTCTTACGAATACGGTCATGATGCCCGTTCTGGCCTTTGCCACCTGCATCTTCGTCGGCTTCGTCCTGAAGCCGCAGAAGCTGATCAGGGAGGCGGAAGCCGAGGGAGCCGCATTCCATGCGAAGCATTTCTTTTCGTTCATGATCAAGTGGATCGCCCCGATCGGGATTGTCGCGATCATGGCGAGTTTCATCGCTTCCAGCTTCGGCTGGCTGAAATGGTGATTCTTTTTTCAGGTAGGGTACAATGAGAAACGAAACAAACAGCCAGGCTTTTCGCGCCGGCTTTCATGACGGAATCCCGATCGGCTTGGGATATTTTGCGGTTGCCTTCGCGCTTGGAGTGGCGGCGCGCGATGCGGGCATGACTCCCTTCCAGGGCTTCCTGGCGAGCATTCTCTGCAATGCGTCGGCCGGCGAATACGCGGGTTTCACCGTGATTGCCGCAAGGTCCGGCTATCTCGGGATGGCGCTGATCACTCTGGTTGCGAATGCCAGATATCTGCTCATGAGCACCGCCATGAGCCAGAGACTGGATCCGGAGATGAAAAAGATCCACCGTTTCGGGATGGCCATGTATATCACGGATGAGATTTTCGCCATCGAGATTGCGAGACCCGGTTATCTGCATCCTTTCTATACATATGGGGCGGCGGCGATCGCTTCTCCTATGTGGGCGGCAGGAACCGCGCTGGGAATTCTGGCAGGCAACCTGATGCCGGTCCGGATTGTCAGCGCCCTGAGCGTGGCGCTCTTCGGCATGTTTCTCGCTGTGATCATCCCGCCCGCGAGAAAGGACAGGGTAATTCTCGTCCTGATCCTGGTCTGCTTCGCGGCGTCCTGGATCTCAGAAAAGCTTCCCCTGGTCGGGACGCTCTCCCAGGGCAACAGGGTGATTCTTCTGACCGTGATCCTGTCGGCCGCCGCGGCTCTTCTGTTCCCGCACCCGGCGGAGGAAGACAAAGACAATTAGGGAGTCTCAATCCTGAAGAAGAGATTTCGTATAATTAAAAAGCGGATTCCGGAAGGATGGACATGAATACAACACGGATCGGATTTTAATAATCCGGGCAGAAGGAGAAAAGAAAGAATTCCGGACAACAGGGTTTGCCGGAAGAGAGGAATAAGTGATGCAGGATAATGTATATGTCTATATTTTTGTAATGGCCGCGGTCAGCTATGCGATCCGGGCCCTTCCCGTCACCCTGATCCGGGGCAGGATCCGGTCTCCTTTTCTCCAGTCTTTTCTGTACTATGTACCTTACGTAACATTGTCAGTCATGACCTTTCCGGCGATTATTGAGGCGACGCAGACGCCGCTGTCGGGAGCGCTGGCTCTTGCGGCCGGCATCCTGGCCGCATGGGTGGGCGCAAGCCTCTTCCAGGTGGCGAGCCTGTGCTGTGTCATCGTCTTCCTGTCGGAATTTCTCCTGCTGCACTGAAAAAAGGGCGCGGCAGGAATGCTTTAAGCATTCCTGCCGTGCCCTGTTCATCTGAAATTAAGGGAAACGCTGTTTTATTCTGAATGGAAACTTTTGATACCTAGGAAACAGCGTTTCCCTATATATTCTTTGAGCGCGCAATGCGCTCAAAGCCGCGTGCTGCGCGGCTTGCAGAGCAAGCTTTCCGCTGCGCAGCACTGCGATCCGCCGGAGGCTCTAAGGAAACACTGATATAATCAGTGTTTCCTTAGAAATGTTTCGTCCGGAAGGAGGGCATCAGTACCTGAGCGTATCCATGACCCGCTGATAATCCGGGCGGTTAGCCATTCTTTCCTGCATCTCTGTAAGCAGATCATAACGGTCTGTCACGATCCCGTCCAGATTCATGCTCAGAAGCCTGCGGGCGTCTTTTCTCGTGTTGACCGTCCATCCGCCGATGGTTTTACCCTGGGAGTGAACAGACCGGACCAGCTGGGGGCTGATGGATTTTTCCTGGATAATCAGCATGTCGCAGTTGAGCAGAGGTTCATTTCCGAAGGCAAAGAAGTAGAGAAAACCGGTTTTGATATCGTCATAGTTCTTGTGAATGTAGCTGATTACCTTATAATTCATGGAAATCAGCATGCACTGTTCCTCCATCTCACGGCTCCGGATCATCTCGATAATGTCATCCGCCATCTGTTCGTCGGCGGTACTTCCCTTCAGTTCAATATAAAGAATCTGACGGTCTTTCGCGGTGTCCAGCACTTCGGAGAGGGTCGGGATCTTCCGTTCCCGCCCCGAGGCGTCCCGGATGGCGATCTGCCGGATCTCATCCAGGGTCAGATCACGGACCCGGGCGTTGATTCCGCACATACGGCGCATGGTCGGATCGTGAAAGACGACATACTGGCCATCCTTTGTGCGCTGTATATCTGTTTCCGCAGCCAGCGCCCCCCTGCTGAGCAGAAGCTTCTGTCCCTCCAGAGAATTTTCCACTTCGTCGTCGCCCCCGAGCCGGTGTACGATGATGGAGATATCCTTCGATGATGGAAAAAGCGTGTCAAAAGCGGCAACGGAGAGAACTGCCGCAAGCAGATAGAGGATGAGGACAAGGCGCGGGATTCCTCCGGGCCTGGAGACAAAGGAAACAAAGCCGCGCAGTAGACGGCTGAAGAAGGGGATCAGATAGCGGGTAAGGAAAGCCTTCAGCGCGCCGTGGACCTTTTTACAGGCCGGACGGATTTTTTCCAGCTTAAGGAGCGCAAAAATGCGCGCAAAAAACGGACGGAGGTGCAGGATGGTGCAGATCCGCCCGGCAGAGGAACGGATTTTGCAGCTTATTTTTTTCGCGGATGCCTTAAGGTCAGGAGCCCGGTCCTGAACGGCAATCTGCAGTTCATCACCGCGGATCGCAAAATAAGTTCTCAGGGTTTCTGAAATCAGGAAGGGGATCAGGAGAAGAATCGACATCGCAACAATCACAATCCCGACATAAAGCACTGCCACGATTACGAATCTGCCGATGATTCTTGGAAGAAATATGGTAAAACGGAGCAGTCCGGGCAGCCGGTCAAACAGAAAACCGGTGAGGAGGACAGCAATTAACGCTCCTGCTATACAGAAATACAGAGCAGGAAAATAAGAGGATCTTGCTTCTCTCCTGATCCGGCGAGTCAGGCTTTTTGCCTCGGGAACCGATTTCTTTTCCAGAATCACGCAGGGAATCAGAAAGATTCCGCGAAAGGCCGGCAGCAGAAGAAGCAGCAGAAAAACGCCGTAAAGAACCTGGAAAAGGATGCTCTTTTCCAGCTGATAATAGATAAAGCTGGCGGGCTCAAAAAAGCCGTGGAAGTTGAACAGCAGGGTGGTCAGCAGCGCTGCGGAAACGACGGTGACGTATAGAATCGTAGGGATTCCGCTCAGATTGAAGAAAAGAGAGGTGGAGCGGATCCCTTCTGTGATCGCCCCGGTGAAGGAGACTTTCTCCGAGCGAAGCATGCGGGCGCAGAGAATGATCTGGCCGTTCACCGATGTGGAAACGACGAAAAAGATAAGAATCAGAAAGAGGATCAGGACAGCATATCCGGCCCAGTGCCGGAAGAAAAATATGAAATCTCCGCTCGTCACGGCGGCATGTCCCGTTGCGTAAATAAGCGCATACATCAGGTAGCGGAAGCCGTAGACAATCAGAAAGAGAAGAAGCAGGGATAGAGACTGATAAAGCAGGATGTGCGGCGCGTATGCCCTGTAGGAACGCATGGAACGAAACAGATTATGAAATTGCTTTTTTGCAGAAGCCACCTGGAATCCCTCCTTGCATCTTCCTGATCCCGTTTCCCGGAACAGAGATCCTCTATATTATAGCACGCATTTTTTTGACTGTGACGAATAATTGACAATTTATGAGAAAAGAATCAGGCAGAAGCAGATGTCTGGCAGTTAAACTGCCGTGCGCCGGGGCGGAATTGATTTCAGCATGAATAGCGGGATAGGATCCGGGCATGGTATAATCGGATCAGCAGAGAAAAAAGAAGAGAAAGGATCTGCAGAAAAAATCCGGGGATCAGATTTCCCCGGAACCGGAAAACAGGAGAATAGAAAGAATATGGCTAAACTATATTTTCGCTATGGAGCCATGGGCAGTTCCAAAACGGCCAATGCGCTTATGGTACAGTATAATTATATGGAGAAAGGGCAGAAGGCGGTTCTGCTGAAGCCGGGGATTGATACCCGGGACGGTGCAGGCATGGTCCGGTCCCGGATCGGACTGGAGGCGGAGGCTCTTTACGTTGAGGATTATCTGGAGATGGTCCGGACCGAATGGATGCCGTTCCTGAAAGATTTCCGCCTGACAAAGGAGGACGGGCCCTGGAAGGACATTGCCGCCATCATCGTGGATGAAGCCCAGTTTCTGACTGCTTCCCAGGTGGAACTGCTTTCCGACATTGTTGACTGGTTCGGTATTTCCGTTATCTGCTACGGCCTGCGGACGGACTTCAGAAGCCACGTATTCGAGGGCTCGCTGCGCCTGCTTGAGCTTGCGGACCGGATCGAAGAGATTCCGACCGTCTGCTGGTGCGGAAGAAGGGCGCATTTCAATGCGCGCTTCGCCGGCAGGGAGATTCTCAGGGAAGGAGAGCAGATCGTGCTCGGGGCTAATGAGAGCTATGTTTCCCTCTGCCGTGTCCATTTCAAGGAAGGGAATATCGGATCCTATACGCCTCTGACGGATGTTTCCGCCGGAAAGAAGCAGGTACAGGAGGACCGGAACTGACCGCTGAAAGAACGCGGGAGAAATGCGGATGGAGTGAGAATATGAATCAGTTTTCAAGAACGCAGCTTCTGCTCGGAAAAGAAGCAATACAGACACTCAGGCAGGCAAAGGTCGCTGTCTTCGGAATCGGAGGGGTGGGCGGCTATGTATGCGAGGCGCTGGTCCGCAGCGGCGTGGGCCATTTTGTTCTGGTTGACAGCGACCTGGTTTCCGTCACGAACCTGAACCGGCAGATTATCGCTTCCTGGGATACGGTAGGCCGTCCCAAGACGGAGGTTATGGCGGAACGGATGAAATCCATCAACCCGGATGTGGAGGCGGAGGTCCGCAATTGTTTTTATCTTCCGGAGAATGCGGACAGTTTTGACTTTTCCTCATACAGTTATGTGGTGGATGCGGTCGATACGGTCGCGGCCAAGATTGAGATTATCCTGCGCGCGCAGAAAGCTGGCGTTCCGGTGATCAGTTCGATGGGCGCCGGCAATCATCTCGATCCGGAAGCTTTTCATGTCGCGGATCTCTATCAGACCAGAATGTGCCCGCTGGCGAAAGTCATGCGGCGGGAACTGAAGAAAAGAGGCGTAGAGAAGCTGAAGGTTGTCTATTCGGAGGAGAGTCCGCTGACGCCCTGCATGGACGCCCTGGAGGGAGACGGCCGGGAGGAGCTTCCGCCCGGGAAGAGAAGTCTTCCGGGCAGCATCTCCTATGCGCCGTCCATCGCGGGCCTGTTAATCGGAGCCCAGGTGATCAGGGATCTGACCGGAAGGTAAGGCAAGGCAGTTTCAGCTTTCGCCCGGGAGAAGACAGACAATCTCTGTCGGATTAAAAAGTCTCGGTACCAGGGCGGCAGTGTTGGAAAGGCCGCGGCTTATAACCAGCCTGCCATCATGTACGCCGGAGGTCAGCTCCGGCCACCATCCCTGTCCGGGGGCAAAAAGGCCGTGCCCGAAGAGGCGGATCTGTCCGCCGTGGGCGTGACCGCTCAGGACAAGGTCGACGGAGCGCCTTTTCAGGAAAGTCCAGTACTCCGGATGATGGGAGAGAAGGATCTTATAACCCGGCTGTTTTTCAAAGTCTCCGAGCCATTCTGTATCCGGAAGAGGGGCTTCCTTCCGGTGACTGACTTCACGCAGGGGATAGCGTTCTTCTTTCTGAGCCCGGAAGCGCTGGTAATCCGTATAAATTCCGGAAGAAAGGCCTCCGATGCATATTCCGTTTCCGCTGACCCAGCGATTGTCGAGTACGGCAGCTCCGCACTTTTCGATCATGGCCAGATCTTCCTGATCCAGCATCCATTCATGATTCCCGGGGGAGAGAAAGGTCGGGGCTTTTGCAGCACAGGCGGAAAGAAATGGAATCACGCGCTCAGCGGCCGAACTTCCGTCCTCCGGCGCGGAGCCGTACAGAACGTCGCCGGCAACGGCAATCAGGTCCACCGGATAAAGGTCGGATAAAAAAGAATAATCCTTCTCGTGAAGGTCCGCAAGAAGGGCAATCGATACAGGCAGTCCCGGAATGTGGTAAAAACTGTTCTGCATTAGGGCAGTCCTCGCAGTGACATTTTACAGGTTTCGGGAATCCGTCAATTCATTCAGCAGGACGAATCCGATCAACTGTTTTCACAGGATTGACTGCTGCCATTATAAGCAATTTTTTTCCGTTTGTCATTTGGATTTGACAAGCGGAGGGGCAGCCGATATGCTGAGAGAACGGGCGGCTACAGTTCGCCCTGAAGAGGATCTTTCATCGTGCAGATAGAATCTTTAGAATGAAACGGATTCTGGAGGCGGAAAGACTGTAACTGCGGGAGATGGACATGGGAGACTGTGGAGATTTTCTGAGTGGAACAGCGAACTGAAAGAAGGAGCCGGTGCATCCTGTGCGATGTACCGGCTCTTATTGTGTGCAAGATTGCGTATCTTATCGATTTGGGAAGTACCAGTTCAGGTCGACTTCGGCGTTTACCCCGTCTACCCTTCCGGTATGGCTGTACTGCCAGATGTCGTATCTTCCCTCATAGTGGTTGACCGGACCGTGCTCGGCGATCCAGACCATATAGCCGCGGTTGTTTCTGATCGCGGGCTTGACGCGGTCCACAAAGCTTGTGGCGGTATACCAGCCCGCGTCATAGCCGTCCGCCTGTATGGCGGAGGAGAATTTTTTGATGAGCCTGCTGCAGAAAGCGGTTCCTTTTTTCAGCTGGTAAGCATCCTCCACGTCGAAAAAGACCGGAAGGTCAAATTCCCTGTCATTCAGGACGCCAAGGCAGCTGGCAGCCTCATTTCTCAGCTGTGTCATATTCTTCGCGGTGCTGTACCAGTATGCGCCGACCAGCAGACCGGCAGCCCGGGCGTTTTCATAATTGGCCGTAAAGGTTGTATCGATGTTTGTACTGTAGCCGGCGCGCATGATCACAAAGTCGATTCCGGCGGCTTTTACCCTCTCATAATCCACTCGTCCCTGCCAGACGGAAACGTCGATGCCGTTCATGACGCTGTTTGTATTCACCATACCCGGATCATAGACATTTACCGTGCACTGATATTTGCGGGACCCGTCATCACAGATAATCTTCGCGATGCCGCCCGAGACGCCGGTTACGGTTCCGTCTTCTGAAACAGCGGCAATGCCGGGGTTTTTGGATTCAAACGAAACCGTATCTTCCTCTTCGGACAGGTAGAGAGAGAAGCTCTGACCCTTCAGAAGATTGAGGCTGGAGGCGTTCAGGGAAGCTGCCTGCACACGTCCTTTTGAGGAGGCGGAAAAAAGAAACAGGCACAGGACAAAGAGAAAACGGCGGCAGAATCTTTTTGCTGCTTTCATCGATCTTCAGGCCTCCTTTTCTTTGTCTGCAGTACAGCTGTCCGCCGTATTGTCCGCATTCTGATCAGGAACCGCAGTGTCTTTGCCAGATTCCTTCTTTTCTTTTACGGTTTCCGGAGCAGAGTCAGTTTCCTTTCCGGTATCTCCCGAAGCTGCGGCAGTGTCCCTTTTCTCCTTCTCCGGAACAGGACCGGCCTCTTTTTTATCGTTCTCCGAATCCGGTTCAGCTTCTTTTCCGTTATTATCTTCTTCAGCCGCCATGAACTGTTCCAGAAGTCTGCCGAGCGGATCGCTTTCGGATCTGTCCTTCGGGACCGCAAGATCATCCAGATCCTCGAGGCAGATCTTCATCATGTCTTCCTGCGTCGGATTCTCCATGAGAGCCACGCGGGTCGCCTGGTTTGTAATAATCTCCTCAAACATATTCCGGACTTCCCTGGCATTGGCGAAGTTTTCCGCTGTCGCCATGCGGCGCAGGGACAACTGTTCGCGGACATGCTTCCTGGTATCCTCGTCGATCAGATAATCATACTTTTTACAATTGAGATCGAAGATTCCCATCAGCTCGTCCATGCTGTAATCCGGGAATTCGATGTATTTGTTAAAGCGGCTCTTAAGGCCCGGATTGCTGTTGATGAATTTTTCCATCGGCTCGGTATAGCCGGCCACGATCACAACCAGGTCGTCCCTGTGGTCTTCCATCGCCTTCAGGATCGTCTCGATTGCCTCCTGACCGAAGGCGTCATCTTTCTGGGAGAGCGCGTAGGCTTCGTCGATAAAGAGAACCCCGCCGAGCGCCTTGCCGATCTGCTCCTGGGTCTTGATCGCGGTCTGGCCGACGTAGCCTGCCACCAGACCGGAACGGTCCACTTCAATCAGCTGCCCTTTGGCAAGGACGCCGATCTGCTGGTAGAGTTTTGCGATAATGCGCGCTACCGTGGTTTTTCCGGTGCCGGGATTTCCGGTAAAGACAAGGTGGAGAGAGACCGGGACTGATTTCAGGCCGGCTTCTTTTCTTGCTTTCTGGACTTTGACAAAATCAATCAGTTCCTTTACATCCTTTTTTATGGTATCCAGACCGATCAGGTTCTGCAGGGTCTCCATCGGATCTTCTTCCGGTTCCGCCTGCGGCTGCGGCTGATTCACCGGCTGGTCGGTGGCCGTGGCGGTCGCGACGGGAAGTTCGGCTGCCTGGGCAGGACCTGAAACCGGAGCGGACGCCGGAGCAGGATTCTTCTGACTGCCTGCCGCGGGCCTTACATTACCGGAACTGCCGGAGCCGGTTTTCACGGAAGCGCCGCTGCCGGAACCGGTATGGGTGCTGCCGCCGGCTGTTCCCGGCTGCGCAGGCTTTGAAGAAGCCTTCGGCTGGCTGTTTGCGGCACCGGAGGCAATGTTCTGCGCCTTTTCCGCCAGAGACGACACGTCCGTGAAGAAATCATCATATACTCTGGAAAGTCTTTTCAGCTGCTGTTCCGAAAGAAGACTGGGTTTCACCGTTTTTTTCATTGTGCTTCTCCTTGTCAGCGCGTCCGGAAGCCGCAGGTAGACGGCACTGTGCGCTGATTTCAACTCTGCCGGCGCGGAATATCAGTCCGCGCATGATTAAGGGTCTGTTCCGGGATGAGCCTCTTTATTCCGGGTCATCCACAGAGTCTATTTTACGCATCTTTTGCATTTATGAAAAGAGAAATGTTTTGCTCCCCGGAGGAACAGGACCTCTTCCTTTACAAGCATTTTAGCCTGTCGTAAAATAACATTGCAATAACAAAGGTCTAAATCTGAAAAGCAATCTGTTGGTGTGTAATAAATATGCCGCGCAAAGTCAGACCGGAGAGAATCATGTAACTGGCGGTTAATGAGGGGAAACTATGATTAAACTGTTTCTGGTGGAAGATGAGATCGTGATGCGGGACGGCATCAAAAGCCAGATTGACTGGAAAAAGGAAGATATCGAATTCGCAGGCGAAGCAAGCGACGGAGAACTTGCCTATCCGATGATTCTGGAGACAAAGCCGGACATTCTGCTTACGGACATCAAGATGCCGTTCATGGACGGACTGGAACTCTCGGCCCTGGTCAGAAAGGAACTTCCGGAGACCCGGATCATCATTCTTTCGGGATACGATGAGTTTTCCTACGCCCAGAGGGCTGTCTCCCTGGGCGTCACGGAATATCTGCTCAAACCGCTGCCGCCGGAAGAACTGCTGGGCTGCATCCGGAAGGTAAAGAAAGAGATCGAACAGGAGAAGTCCATGCCGGATCTTGACTGGAGGGAAGAACTTCTCCGCGAACAGAGCGATTATCAGCGGCAGATGCTGTTCCGGGCCCTTGTCATGGGCGACAGACCTCTGGCGGAGCTCCTCCGGATGGCGGAAAAGCTGAAGATGAACATAACCGCCCGCTATTACCGGCTGCTTCTGATGACGGTACGGGAAGGGGAGGGGGTCCGCCCGGCTGCTTTCCGCGAGGAACTGTCCGGTATGCTCGATACGGTAAAAGGATGGTATTTCTTTGACCGGGGAGAAAACGGCTACGCCGTCCTTGCAACCGGAAATGACGGAAAGGAACTGGACGAATGTGTCAGAGAAACCATCGGCCTCCTGGTGGGCCAGATCCGGACGGATGAAACACGTTCCTATTTTATCGGGGTGGGGGAAAGCGTGAACCGGATCAGCGATATCGGGAAATCTTTTTATGAGGCAAACCGTGCTTTTTCCTGCCGCTTTATCGCCGGAATGAACCGGGTGGTCTTCTCGTCAGACCTGTCCGGCGTGCGCCTGAGAACCGACAATCCCGGTCTGGACGTAGCGGGGCTTATCACAAATGAAGATACCCGGCAGGTACTTGACAATTTCATGCGGACCGGGACTTACGAGGAGACCGACCCCTTCCTGGAGGGCGTATTCCGTTCCATCGGAGAAAAGAACCTGAATTCGCGGATCTTTCTCAATTACCTGGTGATGGATATCTATTTTTCCATGATCCGTTTCCTGAAGGAAATGGACTGTCCGGCGGAGAAACTTGATGAAAAATGCGGAAGCATCAACAGTTTCCTGAAGGAAGACGTTTCCGCCTCCCGGGCCCGGGAATATCTGGGCCTGTGCTTAAAAGAACTCATAAAGATCCGCGACGGCAATACCCGCAGGCGTTACGGAAGGCTGCTCAGGGAGGCGGTCCGCTATATTGACGAGCATTTTGACAGTGAGGATATTTCCCTGAACAGGGTGGCGGAGGAAGCCAGTATCAGTCCGAATCATTTTTCTTCCATATTTTCCCAGGAGATGGGAATAACCTTTATTGAGTATCTGATTCAGAAGAGAATGGAGCGGGCAAAGCAGCTTCTTCGCACCACTCAGCTGCGCAGTTCGGAGATTGCCTACCAGGTTGGCTACCGGGATCCGCACTACTTCAGCTCCACCTTCCGGAAAACCCAGGGGATGACGGCAACGGAGTACCGGTCAGGAAAGAATGCCGGTCCGGAGCAGGGAAAAGAAGACTGACTTTTTACTGATCAGGGAGGAAGCATGATTCGGAGCGCTTTCCATGAGCTTTACAAGTGGATTGAGAATATGGATCTGCAGAGGAAACTGACGATCATGAGCAGCGTGATTATCGTGCCTTTTGTGGGGATTATTCTTTTTCTTCTGGTTATGTTCGGCAGATACGGCGATTCCTACGACGGAATCGTGCGCAATGTCACCCTTGTGAATGATTATAATATCCGTTTCAAGGAGGATATGGACTCCGTCATGTACCAGATGGTGGCCCGTTCTCTCGGCAGCGAAGAGGTCGAGGAAGCCATCGGCATGAAGAACCCGGAGCGGATGATCGACGAAGCGGAGGCAGGCTTTGAACAGCTTGAACAGTCCTCCACCTCCCAGCAGGCGTCCCAGGTCAGTTCCCATGTTCTGAAGCTGCTTGGGACCCTCCGGAAGCATGTCGAAAATATCAGCAGTACGGTGAAGGTCAGCGGCAGCTATGAGGAGAACATGGTGAAGCTGGACAATGACATCCGTATTATCACGGAGCTGATCCAGGAGCGCATCGCCGAATATCTCTCCTACGAAACCGTCAGCATGGAGCAGGTCCGGCAGAACATGGTCGCTTCCAGAATCAGCTTGATCCGCGCGGCAGTGATTACTCTTATTGTCCTGATCGCGGTGGCAATTGTCTTCGCGGCGCTTATTACGCGCAGCATCACGAGGCCGATCCGGCAGCTGTGCGACGCTTCGGAGCAGATCGGAAAGGGGCATTTCGACACACGGATCAACATCGCCGCGAGGAATGAACTCTCTCTTCTGGGAAACAGCTTCAATCACATGTCCGAGCAGATTACGGTTCTGATCGAGGATATCCGGACAGAGCAGATCTATAACAGAAATATGGAGCTGAAGCTTCTGCAGTCGCAGATCAATCCGCATTTTCTCTACAACACGCTGGACAATATTATCTGGCTCTCACAGGCGGACAGAAAGGAGGATGTGGCATCCCTGGTCATGTCCCTGTCCCGCTTTTTCCGGACGACTCTTTCCGGAGGACGGGACATCATTCCCCTGAAGGAAGAGGTCTCCCATGTGGAAGCCTATCTGCAGATCCAGCAGTTCCGCTACCGCGACATTCTCTCCTACCGCATCGAGCTTCCGGAGGATCTCATGGAGGTGCCGGTTATCAAGATGACGCTGCAGCCTCTTGTGGAAAATGCCCTTTATCACGGAATCAAATACAAGAGGGAAATGGGAGAGATCAGGATCAGCGCCCGGAAGGAAGGGGAGAAGGCCTGCATCTGTGTCACGGACAATGGAATCGGCATGAAAGAGGAGGATCTGGCCCATCTGAGAAATCTGCTGGCCGGTACGGAGAAACCGGCTCCGGACAACAGCGGCTTCGGGATTGTCAATGTGGATCAAAGACTGAAGCTGAATTTCGGGGAGGAATATGGCCTCAGCATAGAGAGCGTCTACGGCGAAGGGACCACAATCACAGTGCACACCCCCGGCTTACTGCCTCAGGAGAGAACACTTTCATAAAAGATTCCACCATTTCATAAATTATTCTACTTTTTCCGACAGACTTCGGCCGAGGAAGGAAAAAATACAACTTTTCCGGGAAATTAATCCATGGAGTTCCTTCTATTGGCACACTAAAATGGGTACAACTACAAGATATGGCGGCAGGAAGGCCTGACGCCGCTTAAAGGAGGACGTTATGAGAAAGAGTGTATTCGGAGCTTGTGTAACAGTTTCCATGATCGCAGGTCTGGCAGTCGGCGCCATGACCGCTTCCGCTGATGAGCTGATCAATGTCGGTTTCGCGCAGGTCGGACATGAGTCTGACTGGCGTACCGCCTCCACCAAGTCCTGCCAGGACGTTTTCAGCGAGGCGAACGGCTACAACCTGAGCTTTGTCGACTGCGACAATGACGAAGCAGCGCAGAAGGAAGCAGTCCGCTCCTTCATCGAGCAGGAAGTTGACTACATCATCATCGACCCGATCATCGCTACCGGATGGGACACCGTCCTTACCGAGTGCGAAGAAGCCGGCATCCCGGTTATCGTAATCGACCGTACCATCGATGATTCCGACAAGTATGTATCATGGGTAGGATCCAACTTCAAGACAGAAGGTCTTGCGGCCGGCGAATGGCTGAAGGCTTATGCGGAGAAGAAGGGCATCGAGGAGATCAACGCTCTGGTTATCTCGGGTTCCACAGGCGCATCCGCTCAGATCGGCCGTTCCGATGGTTTTGCGGAAGTTGCCGAGGCAAACGGCTGGAACATCCTTGACGAGCAGACCGGCGACTTCACCGAGGCAGGCGGCCAGGAAGTCATGGAATCCTACTGCAAGTCCTATGAAGGAAAGTTCAATGTTGTTGTATGCCAGAACGATAACGAAGCATTCGGCGCCATGACCGCCATGGATAACGCAGGCGTTTCCTACGGCCCGAACGGCGATGTCATCCTGATCTCCTTCGACGCATGCACAGCCGGTCTGGAAGATGTCAAGGCTGAGAAGATCACCGCCGACTTCGAGTGCAACCCGCTTGCGGCTCCGTTCGTAGAGGAAGTTATCCAGCAGCTTGAGGCTGGTGAAGAACCGGAGAAGGAAGTCTACATGGTTGAGCACTGGTATGGGCTGGAAGACGCGATTGTCGATTTCGAGATCGACGGCGAGGCGCAGGAGATGACCGTGGTAACGGATGAAGTCATCGAGGCTCAGTATTAATTCAGATCAATACGGGAATCAAACCGGATAAACAGTTTCCCCGCCGGAGCCTTCCGGGCCCGGCGGGGTTCTTTCGTTTATAACAGTTCCAGTTCTGGGAGAGGAGCGGATGTATGGAGGAAAATGTTGTATTGATGGCCAGAGGCATCACCATGACATTTCCCGGTGTGAGAGCCCTGGAGAACGTTGACTTTACACTTCGCCGGGGTGAGATCCATGCCCTTATGGGAGAAAACGGAGCAGGCAAGTCGACCCTGATCAAGTGTCTTACCGGCATCAACGACTTCGAGGCAGGAGAGATCCGCATCGCCGGGATCAATGGCCCTGTAAAAAATCATTCTACCAAGGACGCACAGAGCGTCGGTATTTCCACAGTTTACCAGGAAGTCAATCTCTGCCCGAACCTTTCGGTGGCAGAGAATCTGTTTATCGGCAGAGAGCCGCTGACAGCTCTGCGTACGATCGACCGCAGAAGCTACAATACGCGGTCGCAGAAGATCATGGATGATCTCGGGATCGCGGTCGATGTGACACAGAATCTTGAAAATTATTCTCTTGCGATCCAGCAGATGGTTGCCATCGCGAGAGCTGTCGATATGGACTGCAAGGTCCTGATACTGGATGAGCCGACTTCTTCTCTTGACGACGAGGAGGTCGAAAAGCTCTTTGTTCTGATGAGGAGACTCAAAAACCAGGGCGTGGGGATTATCTTTGTCACTCATTTCCTGGAACAGGTCTATGCGGTCTGCGACCGGATCACGGTCCTCAGGGACGGCCATTTCGTCGGAGAGTACCTGATTGAAGATCTGCCCAGAGTCAAACTGGTAGCCGCCATGATGGGCAAAAACCTGGATGACCTGGAAGAGATCGGAAAGGAGAATGTCCGCGATATCTCGAAAAACCCGATTGAGATCAGCGCCAGAGGCCTGAGCCATACCGGAACCGTCAAGCCGTTTGACCTGGATATCCGAAAGGGGGAGGTCATCGGCGTTACCGGCCTTCTGGGATCCGGGCGGTCCGAGCTCGCCAGAGCCATCTACGGAGCTGACAAGGCGAGTACCGGGACCCTGAAGGTGGATGGAAAAGAGGTAAAGATCAGCCAGCCGATCGACGCCATGAACCTGGGCATGGGGATGCTGCCGGATGACAGAAAGGCGGAGGGAATCATCGGCGACCTGTCCGTGAGAGAAAACATGATCCTGGCCCTGCAGGCGCGGAAAGGAATGTTCAAACCCCTTTCCAGAGCGAAGCAGGAGGAGATCGTGGATCAGTATATTGATCTTCTGCAGATCAAGACGGCGAACAAGGAGACTTTAGTGAAGCAGCTGTCAGGCGGCAACCAGCAGAAGGTGATCCTCGGCAGATGGCTGATTACGCAGCCGGATTTCCTGATCCTTGATGAGCCCACCAGAGGCATCGACGTCGGAACCAAGGCCGAGATCCAGAAGCTGATCCTGAAGCTGGCCGACGAGGGGAAGAGTATCCTGTTCATATCATCCGAAATCTCGGAGATGCTCCGCACCTGCAGCCGAATGGCTGTCATGCGCGACGGCGAGAAGGTGGGGGAACTGGATCATGACCTGACACAGGAAAATGTCATGAAGGCGATCGCGGGAGGTGAGCAGAAAAATGACTGAAAAATCATTCTGGAAACGGGTGACGGGCAGCGGCCTGCTCCTGCCGGTCATGTCGCTTCTGCTGGTCATGGCCGTGAATATCGTGTTCGATATTCTGTCGGGAAACAACCCCTTCAACTTTTTCATGATTACCCTGCAGCAGACAACCTCCAACGGCAGCGTTCTCTACGGGCGCATCATCGACGTCCTGAACCGCGGCAGCGAGGCTGCGATCCTGGCGATCGGCATGACGCTGGTTGTCTCCTCTTCGGCAGGGACAGATATTTCCGTCGGATCGGTCATGAGTCTCTGCGCCAGCTTCTGCTGCATGCTTCTGGCCGGATACGGCGTCTCATCGACAAATGAGCTGGCCGTACCGCTGGTCGTCGGCGTTCTGGGCGGCATTCTGATGGGTTCTGTGTGCGGCGCTTTCAACGGCACTTTAGTCGCTTACTTCCGGATTCAGCCGATGGTGGCAACCCTGATTCTCTATTCCGCGGCCAGAGCTGTAGGCCTGCTGCTGTGCAATGACCTGATCGTCTATGTCCGCAACAGCTCCTATGCTTTCTTCGGAAGCTTCCTCGGACCGGTCCCGACGCCGATCGTGATTACCGCGGTCTGTGTGGCCGTAATCACGATCCTGCTGAAAAAGTCCGCTCTCGGCATGTATATCCAGTCCGTCGGAATCAACGCAAAGGCGAGCCGGATTTCTGGCCTGAATTCCAGGAGGATCATGTTCCTCACCTATGTCCTCTGCGGCACATTCGCGGGAATCGCGGGAATCGTGGCTTCTTCCAGGATCACCTCCGCCGATTCCAACAACATCGGCCTTTATCTGGAAATGGACGCGATTCTGGCGGTCGCCCTGGGCGGCAACAGCCTCGGCGGCGGCCGTTTCAATCTGGCCGGCTCCATCATAGGCGCCTATACGATCCAGGCGATCACCACGACGCTGTACGCGCTGGGCGTGTCCACCACGCAGGCACCCGTTTTCAAGGCGATCATCGTTATTCTGATCGTCGCGGTTCAGTCTGAACCGGTCAGAGCCTATATGAAGAAGAGGCGTCTTGCCAGGGCAGCCAGGGAAGGAGGAGCAGTATGAGAAAGAGAAGCGGTCTGAACGGACATACGATCCTTCTGCTGATTACGATCGCCCTGTTCATCGTTCTTTACGCGGGCGGCTGCATCGCTTACGGCAGCAAGGGCTTCACACATCTTCAGACTTTTCTGAATATCCTGATTACGAACGCCGGCCTGATCTGCGTGGCCTGCGGACTGACCGTCGTCATGCTGACGGCCGGCATCGACATTTCCGTCGGCGCCCTGATCGCCATGGACTGTATGATGCTGGCTGTGGGAATGCGCAGCGGAATCGGCGCCGTCCCTATGATGCTGATCGTCCTGCTGGTCGGAGTCGCGTTCGGAACCTTCCAGGGCTTTCTGATCGGTTATCTGGAGATTCAGCCCTTTATTGTCACCATGGCGGGTATGTTCTTCTGCAGAGGTATGACAGCCGTTATCTGTACGGATCAGGTTTCCATCACGCAGGAGATCAATGCGACTTTCTATAAGCTCGCCAACATGAAGATCAATATTCCCTTCGGCGGCTATACCAACAAGAAGGGAATGTATATGACGCCCTATATCCGTATTACGGTTGTAGTCGCTCTGCTTGTGCTGCTGGCAGTCTTTCTGCTTCTGCGCCATACCAGGTTCGGCCGCTCCCTCTATGCGGTAGGCGGAAACGCCCAGTCCGCGGCCATGATGGGCCTGAACGTGAAGTCCATCCGGATGCGAGCGCACATGCTCTGCTCGGTTCTGGCTTCCATCGGGGGAATCTGCTACTGCCTGAACACGATGGCAGGTTCCGTCTCCCAGGCACTGGGACTTGAGATGGACGCGATCTCCTCCGCCGTCATAGGCGGAACCCTTCTGACGGGCGGCGTAGGCAATGTATTTGGTTCCTTCTTCGGCGTGCTGATCAACGGAACCATTTCCTCTATCGTTAAGACGAACGGCAAGCTGGCCAGTTCCTGGCCGAATATCCTTACAGCGCTTCTGCTCTTTGTATTCATCGTCATTCAGAGTATTTTCGCTGCGGTGAGAACACGGAAGAAATAAGGCCAGAAAGAGCTGAGACCTTTCGAGGCTCAGCTCTTTTCAGACAGTAACAGGTGCGGAAAGATGGTATGGGATTGCGCAAAGAACTGGAATACACTGTTATATGCCGGAAAACGCGGCCGGAAAAGAATGTTTCTCTCTTCAGCGTTCCTGGCGGCTCTGCTTCTGCTTTCCGGATGCGGAAAAGAAAGCGGGAGAAAGACAGGAGGAACGGATCATCCGCCGAAGGAAGGATCGGAGAGAATAACGGAGCTTTCCGCTTCTGAATCAGGCAGCCTGATAAGAGAGGAGAGCGGGGGGAAGGAAAAACCCCGCACGGACTTCCATCTCAATGAAGAGCCTATTGCGGTCAACAGGGGAGAGCAGCTGACGATCGGTTTTTCCCAGATCGGGGCCGAATCCGACTGGCGGCTTGCGAGCAGCGCTTCCATGGAGCAGGTATTTACTTCCGACAACGGCTATAACCTCATCTTCAGCGACGGACAGCAGAAACAGGAGAACCAGATTAAAGCGATCCGGGAATTCATCGGACAGGATGTCGATTATATCATTCTGGATCCGATGACGGAGTACGGCTGGGATTCTTCTCTTCAGGAGGCAAAGGATGCCGGCATTCCCGTGATCATCGTTGACCGGGAAGTGAAGGTGGAAGATGAGAATCTCTACACAGTCTGGGCCGGTTCCGACTTCCGCCTGGAGGGAGACCGGGCCTGCGCCTGGCTGGAGGCTTATCTTGAAACGCAGCCCGGACTGAAAGACTCGAAGATCGGAATTGTCGACGTACAGGGTACGCTCGACGCCTCCGCCCAGATCGGCCGGAGCGACGCCCTTCTGGAAGCGGTGAAGAAGCATGAGAATTGGGAGCTTCTCGCCGTAGAATGCGGGGATTTTGTACAGGCGAAGGGCCGCGAGGTCATGGAGCAGATGCTGAAAGAATACGGCAGCCGGATCAATGTGGTCTACTGTGAAAATGACAATATGGCCTACGGCGTTCTGGAAGCTCTGGAAAATGCGGGCATGAAGGCGGGAACGGATCTGTCTTCGGGAGAAGTGCTTGTCATTTCCTTCGACGCGGCGAGGCAGGGACTGGAGAAGACCCTGCAGGGAGAGATCGCGGTCGATACCGAGTGCAACCCGCTGTACGGCCCGATCCTGAGCCGGATTATTATGGCCCTGGAGCAGGGGGACGAGCTGCCGAAACGGAATTATTTTGAAGAAAAACAGTTCAGTTCTCTTGACACGGTTTCAGAGGCCGTCGTGAACGATAGCTCTTATCCGGTGGTGATGCTGACGGAGGAACTGATTCTGGGCAGAGAATACTGAATGCCTGCCCGTCAGGCAGTGTCCGGGCAGAGAGCCCGACGGCTTTCCTGCCGGGGCGGATGGTGTTTATAAAAAGGATAAAGAAAAAGAAAGCCGGCTTCGTACCGTCTTTCTTTTTTTCTGCGTTGTTTGAATGCCCGGAAGGAGCTTTCATACAGCTGCACAGGATGAAATTCCGGGATCAGCCGGCATTAACAGCCATCTGTTTCACTGACGCCAGCCCGTTTTTGACAGCGGGGATCAGCAGGATCACCGCGGTAACGATTCCTTCCGCGAAAATATATGCTCCGTTGTAGGCGAGGGAGTAGGGCAGCGGATTCCATCCTTCCCAGGCGTACTCGCCGAAGAAGATCCAGCCGGAAATCACGGCGAACACATATCTGCCGACGATAGCGAGAAGATACCCCTTTACAAGACCGTTTTTCGATCTGAAGAAAACGCCGGAAAGTCCCAGCGCCGCGAATGCCAGCAGATAATCCACGATTACCTGGGCCGGAAACAGAATATAGGGTCCGAGCAGGAACTGCAGGACGCCGTAGGCGGCTCCGGACAGGATGCCGGCTCCCAGGCCGTAGAAATATCCCGGCAGGCAGGCGAAAAGCATACTGAAAGCTGTGATGGAACCTCCGAAGGGGAATTCATAGAGCTTGATCATGGACAGAACAGTGGCGAGTGCGATGGAAATTCCGCAGAAGCTGATCTGCCTGGCTGAAAGCGGACTTCTTTCTTCTCCGTTTTTTCCGTAATTTTTTGCGGCAAGTCCCGCGAGCAGAACAAGCCCGAGCAGAATGATGACAGTCAGGGCATAACCCGCCCCGGTCAGATTAAGGGCACCGTCTTCTGATACTGAAATAAACATAAAAAAACCTCCCTGGATCAGCGCAATGACCATGGGAGGAACAGGATGTATGCTTCCTTACGCCAGTATTACCTGGATCAAGTAAAAAGGGTCTATATCCGGTCCTTCTCAGGACGGATAAATCTCAGCCACACGGCTCCCCCAGCAGATCATTGTATGAAATTGCAGTTGTCTTGCTGCAATTCCTTATTATGCACCAGATCCGGGCGAATAACAAGAGGAAATTTCTAATTATTTTGTCAGAGCTTTTTTCGGATATTCCGGGAGTAAGGATGGAACTTGTGGTATAATGCCAAAGATACGCGCAGACCGCTGCAGATTCTTCGGGAGGCCGGAGGCTTCAGACCCTGGTCAGCTGAAGATGCAGGAATCCGCGGGGATAAGTTCCGATTCCGGCAGCTGAGCTTCCTTTCGCGGCAGGTCTGCGCTTTATCGGAATTGTTTGGCATTACAATATTTCAGAGGAATGGATATGGCCAGTATGGAAAAGAATGTGCTGAAGGGGTGTATCTGCCTGTCCGGGTTTCTTGGTCTTGCGGGCGGCGCCGGGGCAGTCATGCTCGCCAGGCAGACAGCCTTTCCCCGCACCCTGACCCTGGAGGCGGAGGAGGCCTATGAGAAGGAACACGGACTCTGGGGAGATTTCAGCAGCCTGGAACGGATTTCCTACACAGTGAAAGGACTCGGCGGCTATCTGCTTCACTGTGAGATGATCCCGGCTAAGGAGCCGTCTTCACGATATGTAATCCTGACCCACGGCTATACCTCCAACCGCCTTGGCAGCGTTAAATATCTCAGTGTCTACCGCGATCTTGGATTTAACTGCATCATCTATGATGTCAGGGGTCACGGGGAAAATGAAAAAACAGCTGTGAGTCTCGGTCAGTTTGAGGCGGAGGACCTGCGGTATCTGATAGAGGACAGTTATGCGCGCTGGGGCGAAGGAATTGAGCTGGGCCTGCACGGGGAATCCATGGGTTCCGCCATCTCCCTGAGCGTGCTCCGTTCTGTCAGCAGGCTCAGGTTCGTTGTCGCGGACTGCGGCTTCTCGAATTTTTATGATCTGATGAGCGAACTCTTTACCGCCAGGCACACCCGCTTTCTTCTTCCGGCCGTCAATCAGGCAATGAAACTGTGCTGCGGCTATGACATGAAGAAGACGGATCCTGCGGGAGCCATTGCCGGAACTGCTGTTCCGATCTGCCTGATCCACGGAAGCGCGGACGGATTTATTCATCCCCGGCACAGTGAGATTCTGTCCCGGAAGGCGGAAGGCTACTGTGAGCTTCACATTGCGGAGGGAGCAAGGCACGCCCAGAGCCGCGCGCATATCGGGGAAGAAGCATATGAGGCCATTGTCAGAGACTTTCTTGTAAAGATCGGGGAGAGAGAATCCGGTGAAGCCTTGCTGTGATTATGACCGGTCAGTATTCCGGAAAAACAGTATGAACAGCAGATGAAGCCTGATGGAAAAGGCTCCATAGACAACAGATGAAGCTTGATTGGAAAGGCTGCTTAAATAATATATGAAGAAGAGACTTGCACTGTCAGACGAGATCCTGCTTTCGGTCGACAAACCCGAACGCTATCTCGGAAATGAAGGAAATGTTATAAAAAAGGATCCGTCTTCCGTGGACATCCGTTTTGCCATCTGCTTTCCGGACGTCTACGAGATCGGTATGTCCCATCTGGGCATCCAGATCCTCTATGAGATGTTCAACCGGAGGCCGGACCTGGCATGTGAGAGAGTCTACTCTCCCTGGGTTGATCTGGACAGCCTTATGAGGGAGAAGGAGATTCCCCTGTTCGCTCTGGAATCGCAGAGACCTGTCAGGGAGTTTGATTTTCTCGGAATCACTCTGCAGTATGAACTCTGTTACACGAACATTCTGCAGATCCTGGACCTGAGCGGGATCCCCCTTTACGCCTCGCAGCGGCTGCACCAAAAGTCCTGCCGTCCGGGCTCCGGCCGTCCGGATCAGCCCGCTGTGGAGAAGAATGCCCCGGAGCAGGGAGGTTTGCAGGATCCACAGGCAGCGAGCGGAGAAAATGTGGATTATTCTGACAGCCTGCTTCTGGGGGAGGGAGCTCCGATCGTGATCGGCGGAGGTCCCTGTGCCTACAATCCGGAACCCATCGCGGACTTTTTCGATATTTTCTATATCGGTGAGGGCGAAACGGTTTATGACATGCTCTTTGACCTTTATAAAAGCTGCAGGCAGGAGGGCGTCACAAGAATAGAATTCCTGCGCAGGGCGGCCGGGATTGAGGGAATCTATGTCCCGCTTCTTTACCGCCCGGAATATTATGAGGACGGCAGACTGAAAAGCTTCACGCCGCTTATGGAAGGGGTTCCTGCCAGAGTGAAAAAGCAGGTAATGATGGACATGGACGACGCGCCTTACATGGACCTTCCGCTGGTTCCGTTTCTCCGGGTGACACAGGACAGGGTCTGCCTGGAGGTTCAGAGGGGCTGTATCCGGGGCTGCCGTTTCTGCCAGGCAGGCATGATCTACAGGCCGACCCGGGTCAGAAGTCTTGAGAAACTCAAAAAACAGGCGGACATCATGCTCTCGTCCACCGGTCAGGATGAGATTTCCTTAAGTTCCCTGTCAACCAGCGATTATCCTTATCTGCCGGAGCTGGTGGATTATCTGATCAGCAGATGCGGGCCGGAGCATATCAATATCTCCCTTCCCTCCCTGCGCATTGACGCATTTTCGCTGGATGTAATGAGCAAGGTCCAGGATGTAAGGAAAAGCTCTCTGACTTTTGCGCCGGAAGCCGGTTCCCAGAGACTGAGGGACGTCATCAACAAAGGACTGACCGAGGAGGACATTCTCCGCGGGGCAGGGGACGCTTTCCGGGGCGGCTGGAACAAGGTAAAGCTGTATTTTATGCTTGGACAGCCGACGGAGACGGAAGAAGACCGGAAGGCGATCGCGCATCTGGCGGAGAAGATCGCAGAGACTTATTATGAGATTCCGAAGGATCAGAGGATCGGGAAATGCACCATCACGATTTCGACGTCCTTCTTTGTCCCGAAACCCTTTACGCCTTTCCAGTGGGCGCCTATGTTTACGCCGGGGGATTATCTCGGCTTCGCGTCGACGGTCAACCGGGAAGTGAAGGAGATGCTCAATCACAAGTCCATCCGCTATAACTGGCATGAGGCTTATGTGACGGTCCTGGAAGGACTTTTCGCCAGGGGAGACCGCCGCGTGTCATCCTGTATCGCGGCAGCCTACCGCTCAGGCGCCCTGTTCGACGCCTGGACGGAGTACTGGGACTGGAACCGCTGGCTGAAAGCGATGGAAGAAACCGGTATCGATCTTTTCTTCTACACCAGACGCACGAGAAAGGAAGACGAACTCTTCCCCTGGGATTTCATCGATGCCGGCGTGAGCCGGAACTTCCTTCTGAAGGAGTGGCAGCGGGCGCTGGAAGGACAGGTGACGCCGAACTGCCGTCAGAAATGCAGCTGCTGCGGGGCGGCCCGCTACGGCGGGGGCGTCTGTGTGATCCCGAAGGAGTGCATTGGAGATGGTATCCCCGCGGTGCAGAAAGACAATACAGGAGAGGGTGCCTGCAGAATGCCGGAGGGCGGCGCTGAGGAGAGCGTCCGCACGGTGTCGGAGGACGGTACAGGAGGAACTGCGCTATGAGATTTCGGATCCGATATTCCAAACAGGGTCTGATGAAATTCATCGGACACCTGGATATGATGCGCTATTTCCAGAAGGCGCTCCGGCAGGCGGGGGTAGAGGTCAGCTTTACGGAAGGCATGAGTCCCCATATGTCCATGTCCTATGCATTTCCGCTCGGAGTCGGCATGACAAGCGATTCGGAATATGTGGATGTGGATCTTGATATTCCGCTTTCCAGCAGGGAGCTTGTCGGAAGACTCAACCGGGCGGCGGCAGAAGGCGTTCATTTTCTTGACGCGAGAGTGGTTGAGCCCGGGAAGGCGAATAAGGGGATGAACCTTGTCCGGAGGGCGGACTATACGCTCTATTTCCGGGAAGGCTATGAGTGGGAAGATGGCTGGAAGGAGGATTTCGCCGGCTGGCTTGATCAGGAAAGCATTATGGTTCTGAAAAAGAGCAAGAAGACGGAGAAGGAAGTCAATATCCGGCCGCTGATCTATGCCTTCGACCTGAACCCGGATATGCGCTGCGTGAGAGGAATCTGCGATGAGACAGCGGAAGAAGGCGCGGATCCGACCGCTTCTGACTATGACGCGCCGGGCGATCTTTTCCTGGCTCTTTCAGCCGGTTCTGAGAACAACATCAGGCCGGAGCTTGTGATGGAAGCCTACGCTTCGGCGTCAGGGAGAGCCTTTTCGCCATACAGCTTCCAGATCAACAGGGATGAAGTTTACACAAAAAGTGGGGATCACTTTATCCCGCTGATTAAACTGGGCAAGCAGCTCTGAGTGAGTGCCTGTCTTGAAAAGGGATATGGTCAAGAATGGAAGGAATATGAGATCACTATGAAGGAAAAAAGCAGCACAGTATTCACAGTTGATGAGCTGAAGAAGCTTCTGATTCCTGTATTCCAGAATTACAATGTCCGGCGTGCCGTATTGTTCGGTTCCTACAGCAAAGGATCAGCTACACCTGAAAGCGATGTTGATCTTATGGTAGACAGTGGCCTGAAAGGATTGAAATTTGTTGGCCTGATTGGGGATATAAAGCAATCACTTTGTGGGAAAGAAGTTGATGTTCTGGATGTAACACATATCGACAGCGGTTCAAGTGTGGATCGTGAGATCAGGAAAACAGGAGTTGAAATTTATGCGAAATGATCTTGTGATCGGGAAAATGATAGAGATTATCGAGAAGCTGCAGGGATATGTTGGAGATTCAAATTATAAATCTTTCTCCGGGAACGATATGTTAATAGATGCCTGCGTATTCAATTTGAGTCAGCTTGGAGAAGTGGCAAACCGGATTGATGAAGAATATGAAGAAAGTCATTCGGATATTCCATGGCGGCAGATATATGGATTAAGAAACAGGATCATTCATGATTACGAGGGAATTAATCTTAATCTGATCTGGGAAATAATCCAGGAGGATCTCCCGGAACTACTCGAAAAGCTGAAGAAGATTCAATAGAGTATCATTGGAGTTAGAATGAAGTATATTGTCCGGAAAAAAGAAAACAGAATCCTGTCTTTTCTGCTCGATGACGCGGGCCATGCCGTCGAGATCCATGCGGACCGGCCGGTTGACGGGCCTGTACTGGGAGACGTCTGCATCGGTAAAGTTGAAAAGGTGGCGAAGGAGATACAGGCGGTCTTTGTGGAGATTATGCCGGGGATGACCGGATATCTGCCGATGGAGGACCTTGTCTGCCCCATATTCACCAGGAAGGGGCCCAGCAGCCTGATCCAGCAGGGGGATGAACTGGTCGTACAGATCTGCCGGGAGGCTTTCGGAGACAAGGGCGTTTCTCTCACCACAAAGCTGGAGTTCTCCGGGAGGCTGGTGATCCTGACGGCCGGCGGAGCCGGGATCGGGATCTCCCGTAAGATTCCCGAGCAGAAGCGGCAGGAATTGAAGGACCGGATCATGGATTCCGGGGAGTTCGAACAGTTCACGGACCGGGCCGGCCAGTGCGGCATCATCGTCCGAACGAATGCCGCGGAGGCATCCAGAGAAGAGATTCTGGAGGAGCTTGGCCTTCTGGAAGCGAAACTCATCCATGTCCGCCTGACGGCGCCTTACCGGCCGGCATTCTCCATCCTGTGCAAGATGCCTTCCGCCTGGCTGCGGAGACTGGATTCTTTGAATGAAACAGGCACGGAGGCGATCCTCACAGACGATCCGGAACTGTTCAGTTCGATGAAACAGTATCTTTCCGGGACGGGCGGGGAGAAGAAGGGGGCCGGAGGCAGCTGCCTGAAAGAAAAGCTGAGACTATATGAGGATAAGCTGCTGCCCATGCACAAGCTTTATTCCCTTGACAGGGAGCTTGACCGGGCTCTGGCAAAATATGTCAATCTGAAAAGCGGGGCGGATCTTGTGATCGAGACGACAGAAGCCCTGCATGTGATCGACGTCAATTCCGGAAAGTCCAGAGCAGGAAAGCTGGAAAAGGAAGAGCAGTCCCTTAAGATTAATCTGGAAGCGGCGGCGGAATGCGCACGCCAGATCCGCCTGAGGAACCTGTCCGGAATCATCCTGATCGATTTTATTAACTTAAGCCGGGAAGAGGATTCCGAAAAGGTGACGGAGGCGCTCAGGGAGGCTGTGGCGAAGGACCGTATCCATACGCAGGTATTCGGCCTGACCCGCCTGGGCCTGATGGAGCTGACCCGGAGGAAGGTTGAACTGCCCCTGAGAAAGCAGCTGGAAGATTAAGAGCAGGCGCAGAACATGCAGCGGCTGTAAGGAGATATCCGGAGAAGGGCCGGAAAGCCGGAAGCAGGCGCAGCACCTGCAGCGGCTTGAAGGAAATATTCGGAAAACCGGAAGCAGGCGCAGCACCTGCAGCGCCCTGAAGAAACATCCGGTAAATAACCGGTGGATGGAATAAAGATATTATATAGGCGGAGGAAGTGTTTATGAATGTCTGCCTGATCGGGATGCCCGGCGTGGGCAAAAGTACTGTCGGGGTCATTCTGGCAAAGCAGCTGGGCTGCGATTATGTGGACGCGGACCTGGTGATCCAGCGGAGGGAGAAAAGGCTTCTTTCCCGGATCATCGACGAAGAAGGGATCGACGGTTTCCTGCGGATAGAGAATGAAGTCTGTACCATGCTCGCGGATACGGAGGACGCGGTTATCGCGACGGGCGGAAGCGCCGTCTATGGGCGGGAAGCGATGGAACGTTTCCGGGAGAATGGGACGGTGGTCTATCTGGAGGCATCCCTTCCGACCCTGCAGAAACGCTTAAGCGACCTGAAAGGACGCGGCGTCGTTCTGAGGGAGGGACAGACCCTGGAAGACCTGTACCGGGAACGGATTCCTCTCTATGAACAATATGCCGATATCACAGTGAACGAGGACGGGAAAGACCTGGAGGAAACGATGGAGACGGTCCTGCAGTCATTGCGCGCGCAGAGATTTTGAAAAGCAAACGGCGGTATCAGAAACCGGGAAAGGAAGAGAATATGGGAACAGAGACACAGTATCTTGAAAATGAATATCTCCGCCTCACATTCGAGGAAAGAGGAGGCCAGCTGACAGGGATCTATGATAAGGAGAATGACCGGGAACTGCTGTGGGAAGGGGATCCGAAATTCTGGTCTTACCACGCGCCGGTTCTCTTCCCCTTTGTCGGGAAGATGTACGGCGGCGTCTACCGCTATGATGGAAAGGAATATGAGATCGGACAGCATGGTTTTGCCAGAACTTCTGTTTTTCGTCCCGCGGGAAGGACAGAAGATTCCATAAGCTGGGAGCTTGCGGATTCGGACGCCTCCCGGCAGATCTATCCCTTCGCGTTTCAGTTTGATGTGGTTCACATTCTGAAAGGAAGGGAGATCACGGTTCGCTGGATTGTCCGCAACCCCTCTGACTCAGAAACACTTTATTTTTCCGTCGGCGCGCATCCGGCATTCCGTGTACCAGTCCGGGAAGGAGAAAAGAAAGACCAGTACTGGCTGGATTTCCACGGATTGAACAGGATCCCTTATATGACGCCCGACAAGGCGACAGGTACGATTAATAACCGGGAAAGCTTCGAGCTTGAAACAGAGGACGGGTATCTGAAGATCCGCGACCATCTGTTTGACGTCGATACCTATGTCTTCCGGAATCAGACCATAAAGCAGATTTCTCTCTGCACCCCGGACAAAAAGCCTTATGTGACAATATCCTGCGCCGGATTCCCGGATTTCGGCATCTGGTCCAAATCAGATGAGGCGCCGTTTGTCTGCCTGGAACCCTGGTACGGCAGCGCTGACAATCTGGGCTTTGAAGGTGAGCTTCCGGACAAATACGGCATCCTGAGCCTGGAAGCCGGGAAGGAATTCACTGCGCAGTACAGGATTTTAATTCATGCTTAAGAGAAACTTTGCAGGTCTGATATCGCTTGGAATCGTGCTGCTCTTTTCAGCCTGTGCCGCCGCAAAGGATACTGAGGCTGATATGCAGACGGATTCCTTTTATATCTCCGAAATCACGGATGAGATTTTTTCACGGATCGACGGAAAATCCTTCAAAGAAGAATGCACCCTTCCCAGAGACGATCTGCGGTATCTTCATGTGCTTCACAAAGATACAGAAGGGAATACTCTCGAGGGAGAGATGATCGTAAACAGGCACATAGCGGAAGATGTGCTTGCAATCCTGAAGGAATTATATGAAAGCGGTTATCCGGTTGAAAAAATAAGGCTCGTCGACGAATATGATGCGGACGATGAGCTGTGCATGGAGGACAATAACTCTTCCTGCTTCAATTTCCGCTTTATCTCCCATACCGGAAGGATCTCGAAACACGGGCTCGGCCTCGCTGTGGATCTCAATACGCTCTATAATCCCTACACAAAGCTTGTTGACGGGGTACGGATCATCGAACCGGTTACGGGAGAGCCTTATCTGGACAGAAGCGCAGAGTTTGATTATAAAATTGTAAAAGGTGACTTATGTTACGACCTGTTCATCGAACACGGCTTTGTCTGGGGCGGAGAATGGCCCGACCGTAAGGATTATCAGCATTTTGAGATACCGGATGAAAGGATTGCCGGCTGGTATCCTGACTGGCAGTGAATGGTTCGTGCAGAATAAAATCAGGACTGAAAGGTTCGCCTGATTTTATTGTACAGAGCGCAGCGGAACCGATATACAGTTTTTCTTCATAATTTTTTCATGGATCCTTTATTGATCCGGAATCCGTCCTGTGTTACCATTCTTTCCAACAGCAGAAAGGGAGTAGCTGACCGGCTGAAAAACTTTGGCCGGTGGTTGAAACCGTCAGGACGGCATGAGTGTGTCCGGTTCAATTGAGACAGCAAGACTTTCACTGTGGCACTGAGTGCTCACGGTGGGAGTCTTTTTTTATCCTCCGGATGAAGAAAGGCCGAAGCCATTGAGAGCACGAGACCATTTTCTGCACAAGGAGGTGCGCTATGAGAATCCTGAACATGTTAATTCCCTATCTCCCGGTTCTGATCATTGTGGGCCTCGGCCTGGCGATTCTTCTTGCCGGTTATGTCAAAGCCCCGCCGGACAAAGCTTACATTATTTCCGGTCTGAGGAAGAATCCGAGAATCCTGATCGGGCGGGCAGGAATCAAAATCCCGATTCTGGAGCGGGTTGACGTCCTGTATCTGGGACAGATGACAGTAGACATTAAGACAGAACAGTCCGTCCCGACGAATGATTTCATCAATGTAAATGTAGACGCGGTCGCGAAAGTAAGGATCGGCACTTCACCTGAGTCGATCCAGCTGGCCGCCAAGAACTTCCTGAACAAGAAGGCGGAGCAGATCACAGAAGATCTCAAGGATTCCCTGCAGGGTAATATGCGTGAGATTATCGGTACGCTGGCTTTAAAGACCATCAACACCGACAGGGATTCCTTCTCCGACCAGGTTATGGAAAAGGCATCCAAGGATATGCACAAGCTCGGTATCGAGATTCTTTCCTGCAATATCCAGAATGTCACGGATGAGAAAGGCCTGATCAGCGACCTCGGTATGGACAACACTTCAAGGATCAAGAAGGACGCGGCGATTGCGAAAGCCCAGGCTGACAGAGATGTGGCGATTGCGCAGGCCGAGGCGGACAAGGCGGCAAATGACGCCCGTGTGGCTGCCCAGACAGAGATTGCCGAGAAGAACAACGCCCTTCTGATCCGTCAGGCGGAACTGAAGAGACACTCCGATACAGCGAAAGCTGTGGCGGACGCAGCATACGAGATTCAGCAGCAGGAACAGCAGAAATCCATCCAGACAGCTACGGTGAATGCGCAGATCGCGAAGACAGAGCGTGACGCCGAACTGAAGCAGAAGGAAGTACAGGTCCGGGAACAGGAGCTGGCCGCACAGGTCGAGAAAGCAGCCGACGCGGAGAAATACCGCATGGAGAAAGAGGCTGAGGCCGATCTGATCCAGCGCCAGAAGAGAGCGGAAGCCCAGAAGTACGAGGAACTGAAGAAAGCCGAAGCACAGAAAGCCCAGGCGGAAGCATCCAGGTACGCGGCAGAGCAGGAAGCGGCCGGCATTAAAGCCAGGTACGACGCGGAGGCTGCCGGAATCCGTGCGAAGGGTCTGGCGGAGGCGGAGAACATCCGCGCCAGAGGCCTTGCGGAAGCGGAAGCCATGGAAAAGAAGGCGGAAGCATACAAGAAGTATAACGGGGCTGCAATGGCCGAGATGATGATCCGGATCATGCCTGAGATGGCTGCCGAAATCGCGAAGCCTCTGTCCCAGATCGACAAGATCAATATCTATGGAACAGGCGAAGGCGCTTCAGGGGCCTCCCAGATTTCCGCGAATCTCCCCATAGTGATGAAGCAGGTGTTTGACACCATGTCTGAGGCGACGGGCGTAGATTTATCAGAGATTATGAAGGCCAATACCTATGACGCCAAAGTAAACCGCAAAATCGAGTTTTCCGGAAACGGAGTCAGCATCACCCCGAATCAGACGGCTGCGGCTGAAGAAGGCAAAGATGCAGATTCTGCTGACGGCACAGCAGTGAATGCCGAAGAGTAAGAGAACGGGAAAGCGTCTGCTGAACTCTGAATAAATCATCTGTAATTGCGGCGGAGGGCCGGACTGTAAAAAGTCCGGCTCTTCGTCATTAAATCTGAAGATCCTTGACATTTTCCCTTAATTTCCCGTAGGTCAGGTTTTAAAGGACAGTGAGTTGTTTTATAATGGGATTGCATTACAGTTCAGGGATATGCTGCCGGAACCGGGGTAAAAGCCGCTGCGCGGCGGGGCTTTCGTCATGGGGAAAACGATTCTTTTTATGCAGGTCGCGCGCATTTTCCGGCAGCGGAATCACAACAGTAACGTCGACAGGAACGAACTGTTTTTAAGGAGGGGAAGTATGAAAAGATTTCTTTGCAAGGCATTTACCGCAGCAATTGTCCCGCTTATTCTGCTTGCAGGCCCCGCGGCGGCCGACGAACCTTTGAGAGCGACCAGCATAACGGCTTCTTCCACGCTGGAAGACGGCGTGCATAACTATACGACTTATTCCCTTTCGGATTACAATTCTTCAACGGCCTGGGTGGAGAATGTGCCGGGCAACGGGATCGGCGAGACCCTTACTTATGAGTTTCCTGCCGGAACGGTCCTGACCGGAGGCGTGATTTATACAGGCTATCAGAAATCACACGACACTTTCTACCGGAACAGTGCCCCGACCAGGCTGCAGATCATGATGGATACCACTGTCTGCAGCGTGGACGTGACCTATGAGGCGAACCATTATATCGAGGGCGGACTGGGAGAACATATCTTTACTTTTGACAAACCGGTCACGCTCAGGAGCGGCATTGTGACGGTGACCATTCTCGAGGTGCGGCCGGGCTGGCTCTACGAGGATACCTGCATCAGCGATCTGCGTTTTACAGGCTATCCGTATACGGGAACAGGGACTTCCGCATCCGGCCAGGGGAATACTGCTCCTGCGGCTCCGGTTCCATCAGCTCCGGCTTCATCCGGCAGCGCTTCTGTTACTGCGGAGAATACTTATCTTACAGAGAACCAGAGATATGAGCTTGCGCGGATGGCGCAGGAAGCCTGGACCCGCCACATGGGTGAGAATGCCTTTCAGGGAAGCGTGTGGGCGAAGGATATGACGGCCGCCGAGCAGGCAGGCGTTCTGTACTGGTATCAGTATAATGCGGCGGACGAAAGAATCGACCGTTCCCAGGGCGAGCTGAATGAGGTTTCCGATTATGATCTGCACCAGATCCTGACGGAACTGTTCGGAGCGAACCTGCGTCCCGAGACAATGACGTCCTTCCAGCAGGAATATGTGGAGCAGTCAGGGGAAGGAATTCTGTATATCAACGGTACCGGTGATTATGGTGATGCCGGCCTGCTGTATTTTGACCGGATTGAGGATTACTGGCCGGAAAACGGACTGCTCGGGGTGACCGGAAAGGTCATGGTCTGGAACAGATACATGCAGTCTTATATCAATGCCGACAAGTATACGGCTTATTTCGGAGTGAATCCTTCCGCCGGGAACGGGAAGGCCAGTTTCCGGCTGGATCATGTGAATATCGGATTCTGATTTACAGATTGCTCAATCCGGAGGGGGTTTCCGGAGATAAATTGTGAAATTGGGAAGTGTACAAAAATCCGCTTTTGTTTTATGATTCTGCTTGCATGAAGTCGATAATAAAGAAATGAAGGCAACGGATGAAAGAGAATACTACTGCAAGAAAAATAACGATTATCCTGCTGCTGACCGCGGCAATCGCAGCTTCCGTGTTCTACGGAAAGACGCTGGCAGGGAAGAGTGAACATCATAACAGGCGGATCAGCTATCTGGAGGAGAAGAAAGACAATGCCAAGGATCTGATCGCCGCGGCAAGCTCCGCGGCGTTCCTGATTTCCCTGCTTCCCGAGGATACGGCAACCCCGAATGCGAACCAGATCGCGGATATCGGCAAGGATTTCCTGATCATTCTTTCCGCGCTGACCGCAGAACAGTATCTGCTGGGCATCACGGGGCAGGTGGCTTTTGTATACCTGATTCCAATCGGACTGGTCCTGGCGATCATCAGCATGCTGATCAGGAGGCTCGGGTGGATGCGCCGCCTGACTTATACTCTGCTCCTGTTCAGCATTGCGCTTTACTCCGTGATTCCGCTGAGCATATTTATTGCGGGAACGATAGACGATACTTATCAGAAGACGGTGAACGCGACTATTGAGGCTACCCAGGAACTGGAGAAAGAGTATCACCTCTCCGGCTTCCCCTACGATGAAACAGAAGGCAGTACGGAAGTGGAAACCGAATGGCCGGCGGAAACTGAGAAAGAGAAAACCCTGTTCGGATCCCTGAAGGATAAGGTATTCGGAGCCGGGGAAGCGGTGAGTGAAACCGTGGGAACCGCGGTTCAGAGTACACAGGACTTCTTCAGCGGCGCGGCGGATACGATCACAAGTATTCCGGGGCTCGGGGCGGATACCAGGGAACTTGCAAGACAGTATATGGAAGCTTTTGTTATCATGCTGGTCACGACCTGCGTGATCCCCCTCCTGACCATGCTGACCATGGCCCTCCTGCTTCATCTGGTCTGCGGGATCGATTTCAACATGCCGCAGGAGCAGTACCGCAGCTTCGCTGTAAAAAACGAGCCGCTGAAAACAGAAGATCACGGCGAATCAGGTTCTGATTTAAACAGGCCGTGAGAAGTAACAGACAGCAAAATATTTTCTTGACAAACAATTTCCCGTCTGTTAGGATATTACGGATGCCGCGCAGAGAGGCAGAAGTGCGTCCTGATGCAGGATGCCGCCGTATCTGGCGAGTAAATTTATTGGGAGGTAACCCAGATGTACGCTATTATCGCAACAGGTGGTAAACAGTACAAGGTCGCTGAAGGCGATGAGATCAAGGTTGAAAAGCTCGGCGCAGAGGCAGGAGAGAATGTTACGTTCGATCAGGTTCTGGCAGTAAGCACAGACGACGGTCTCAAGGCAGGTTCCGACGTTGCAGGCGCAACCGTAACCGCTTCCGTGGTAAAGAATGGCAAGTTCAGGAAGGTCATTGTTTACAAGTACAAGAGAAAAACCGGATATCACAAGAAAAACGGCCACAGACAGCAGTACACACAGGTTAAGATCGAGAAGATCAACGCTTAAGCCCGGAAGGGAGTAAAGCGGATCGGATTTTCGGTCGGCTGGCAGGTACGTTATGATAGAGGTCACTTTATTCCAGAAGGGCGGATCGCTCACCGGTTTTCTTTTTTCCGGCCATGCCGGAGCGGGAGAGTACGGATACGATATTGTGTGCAGCGCGGTATCGGCGCTTGCCATCAATACGGCCAATGCGATCGAAACGTTCACGGACGTTCCTCTCGAGGAAGAGGCGGCGGAAGATGGCGGCTACCTGAGATGTATGCTGGGGGATGCTGATGACCGGGACGCGCAGCTGCTCATGAGAGCGCTGGAACTCGGGATCAGGCAGCTGGCCCAGAGTTATCCGGAGAACATCCGGATTCACTGTGAGACTCCTGCGTGAGTCCGCAGGTTCGAAGAGTGAGAGCGGGAGACCGCTCAGTTCAGAGATGAGAATTTCGGGAGGTATTTGTTATGCTGAATATGAACCTTCAGTTCTTCGCTCATAAGAAAGGTGTCGGCTCGACAAAGAACGGCCGTGACTCCGAAGCGAAGAGACTTGGCGCAAAGAGAGCCGACGGACAGTTTGTCAAAGCCGGCAACATCCTGTACAGACAGCGCGGAACCCATATCCATCCGGGTCAGAATGTCGGCCTCGGCAAGGATGATACGCTGTATGCAAAGGCTGACGGAGTCGTCAGATTCTCCAGACTTGGCAAGTTCAGGAAGCAGGTTTCGATCATTCCGGTTGAGGTGGAAGCTGCAGCGGAATAATCCGAATCAGATTGCGGGAAGAACAAAGGGGTTGCGGATTGCGCAATCCCTTTTCTTTTGAAAGGAATATTATGTTTGCAGACAGAGCGAAGATCCTGATCCGGTCCGGAAAGGGCGGTGACGGACATATCAGTTTCCGCCGCGAAAAATTTGTCCCGGACGGCGGCCCGGACGGCGGAGACGGGGGCAGGGGCGGAGATGTTGTCTTCGAGGTGGATCCCGGGATGAACACTCTGGCCGACTACCGCTATCACAGAAAATATTCCGCGACGGACGGAGAGGAAGGCGGCAAAAAGCGCTGCCACGGGAAGGACGGCTCTGACATCGTCCTGAAAGTCCCGGCAGGCACCGTAGTGACTCTGGCTGAAAGCGGAGAAGTCATAGCGGACATGTCCGGGGAGAACCGCAGGCAGGTCGTGCTGAAGGGCGGAAGGGGAGGAAACGGCAACATGCACTATGCCACCTCCACCATGCAGGCGCCGGTCTACGCCCAGCCCGGGCAGGACGCGAGAGAACTGGAAGTGGTTCTGGAACTTAAAATGATCGCGGACGTAGGGCTGATCGGTTTCCCGAATGTGGGAAAATCCACCCTGCTTTCGCATATTTCTAACGCGCAGCCGAAGATCGCGAACTATCATTTTACGACGCTGACCCCGAATCTTGGCGTAGTGGAGCTGGGTTATGGGGAGGGCTTCGTTGTGGCGGATATTCCGGGACTGATTGAGGGAGCGAGCACAGGGGCAGGCCTGGGACATGAATTCCTGCGCCATATTGAGCGCTGCAAGGTCCTGATCCATGTGGTCGACGCGGCTTCCACCGAGGGGCGGGACCCTCTGGAGGATATCCGGCAGATCAATCAGGAACTGGCGGCCTACAAGGTTGATCTTGAAAAGAAACCGCAGGTGATCGCAGCAAATAAAGTGGATGCGATCTTTTATCCGGAAGGCTTTTATTCCGAAGACGGCAGTGAAACGGAAGATGGCGCGGCTGAGACAGAAGACTTTACGGATCCGGTCGCCGCGATCCGGGCTGAGTATGAGCCGAAGGGGATTCCCGTCTATGCCATTTCCGCCGTCACCGGCCAGGGGCTGAAAGAACTGATCTACGGGGTCAAAAAACTGCTCGATCAGATGCCGTCTGAGACGAAAGTCTATGAACAGGAGTATTTCCCGGAGGAGCATATGCCGGGGAACAACCTGCCTTATGAAGTCTGGAAGGACAAGTCGGATGCGCATCTCTTCCATGTGGAGGGACCCAAGGTGGAGAAGATGCTCGGCTATACGAATCTGGAGTCCGAGAAAGGCTTCCGTTTCTTCCAGAATTTCCTGAAAGATACGGGAATCCTGAGAGACCTGGAGAAGCTGGGAATAGAGGACGGGGATACCGTCAAGCTGTATGAGCTGCAGTTTGAGTATTTTAAATAAGGTTCAATTCACGGCTGTTCCGTTCTGTACGCTGCTCCGCAAGACAGTACAGCGGCCGGACGGATCTGCGTGCGGCCTGCTGTGCAAAGGGGCGGATAATCCTTTGCATGCAGGTATGCAGGGACATCCACAGCTTTCTTGACAAGGGTCAGATGGAAGAATAAAATTAGTGAGGTTATGCATTTCCTGGTTCAGGAAGAATGCGTCAAATGAATTCGCCGGAGGACAAGAAGATGGCAATCGCTTATAATCACAGAGCCATAGAAGAGAAATGGCGCAGGGAATGGGAAGAGCACCCGATCAATATCGAGGGTGACAAGCCGAAATATTACTGTCTGGATATGTTCCCGTATCCGTCCGGAAACGGTCTTCATGTCGGCCACTGGAGAGGATACGTCATCTCCGATGCCTGGAGCCGCTATAAGATGATGCAGGGATATTATCTGATTCATCCGATGGGCTGGGACGCTTTCGGACTTCCCGCAGAGAACTATGCCATCAAGACAGGCCAGCATCCGGCGATCTCCACAGCTGAGAATGTAGCCAACATCAAGCGCCAGATCCAGCAGATCGCGGCTGTCTATGACTGGGACCGCGAAGTGAACACTACGGATCCGAAGTTCTACAAGTGGACGCAGTGGATCTTTGTCCAGATGTTTAAGAAGGGGCTCGCCTATGAGAAGGAATTCCCCATCAACTGGTGTCCGTCCTGCAAGACCGGTCTTGCCAACGAGGAAGTCGTGAACGGCTGCTGCGAGCGTTGCGGGACTCCCGTTACCAAGAAAAACCTTCGCCAGTGGATGCTGAAGATCACGGCTTACGCGGACCGCCTGCTGGAAGGCCTGGACCGTCTGGAGTGGCCTGAGAAAGTCAAGAAGATGCAGACAGACTGGATCGGCAAGAGCTACGGCGCGGAAGTGGAATTCCCGGTTGCCGGAAGGGATGAGAAGATCACGGTCTATACGACCCGTCCGGATACGCTTTACGGCGCAACCTTCATGGTACTTGCCCCGGAACATGCCCTGTCAAAGAGTCTTGAGACGGACGAGACAAGGGATGAGGTGGAGCGTTATATCGAGGAAGCAGCCAACAAGTCCAATATCGACCGCATGCAGGATAAGGAGAAGACCGGCGTCTTCACCGGATCCTATGCGATCAATCCGATGAACGGGGAAAAGATTCCGATCTGGCTCTCCGATTATGTCCTTGCGGATTACGGCACGGGCGCCATCATGTGCGTACCCGCCCATGACGACAGAGACTTTGCCTTCGCGAAGAAGTTCGGCCTTCCGATCGTTCAGGTAATCTCCCAGGACGGCAAAGAGATCGAGAATATGACGGAGGCGGTGACCGCTGTCTCCGGCGTCCTGATCAATTCCGGCGACTGGAACGGGCGCGACTGCGCGGAGATGAAGCAGGAAGCGCCGATGATCGTCGAACAGCTCGGCTACGGCCGCAAGACCGTCAACTACAAGCTGCGCGACTGGGTCTTCTCCAGACAGAGATACTGGGGAGAGCCGATCCCGATCATTCACTGCCCCAACTGCGGCAATGTACCGGTTCCGGAAGAAGAGCTTCCGCTTGAACTGCCGAAGGTCCAGAGTTATGAGCCGACCGGTACGGGTGAATCGCCGCTGGCAGCTATCGACGAGTGGGTCAACTGCAAGTGCCCGGTCTGCGGAGCCGCTTCCAGGCGCGAGACCAACACCATGCCCCAGTGGGCGGGGTCATCCTGGTATTTCCTGCGTTATGTGGATCCTCACAACGATAAGGAGCTTGTCTCCACCCAGAAGGCGGACAAGTATCTTCCGGTCGACATGTATATCGGCGGCGTAGAGCATGCAGTCCTGCATCTGCTTTATTCCAGGTTCTGGACCAAGTTCCTGTACGATATCGGGGTTGTGGACTTTGACGAGCCCTTTACAAAGCTCTTCAACCAGGGCATGATTACCGGCAAGAACGGGATCAAGATGTCCAAGTCCAAGGGAAATGTAATCAGCCCGGACGATCTGGTCGAGAATTACGGCTGTGATTCCCTCCGCATGTATGAGCTCTTCGTCGGGCCGCCGGAACTGGACGCAGAGTGGGACGACAGGGGAATCGACGGCGTCTTCCGCTTCCTGTCAAGGTTCTACAACCTGGTCATGGACAATAAGGATAAGAAGGACTTCAAACCGTCCAGGGAGATGGTCCGCTGCCACCACAAGATGGTGTCCACGATCTCCCAGAGATTCAGCAATTTCAGCCTGAACACGGTTGTTTCCGGCTTTATGGAGTTCACCAATAATCTGCTTGCCCTTTCCCGCGCGGAAGGCGGCGTGGATCATGAGACTCTGGAGGACGCGGTGAAGATGATCGCTCCCTTCGCCCCTCATATCGGCGAGGAACTCTGGAGAGAGCTCGGACATGACAGCTCCGTATTCCATGCTCCGTGGCCGACCTTCGATGAGGAAGCGATGAAGGACGATGAGATCGAGATCCCGGTCCAGATGATGGGCAAGACCAGAGCCGTCGTCAGAGTACCGGCGGATGTGTCGAAAGAAGACGCCATCGCGGCAGGAAAAGAAGCTCTGGGCAGCCGTCTGGAAGGAAAGAAGATCATCAAGGAGATCTATGTCCCCGGAAAGATCATCAATTTCGTTGCAAAATAAAAGAGACCGGATAAAAGCCTCCGGCGGGCGTTCGTCCGGCGCCGTCCGAAGCGGCAGCGCAGACGCAGTGCTGTGCAGCACGCGCCTTTGAACGCATTACGCGCTCAAAGAATATAGGAAACACGGTTTCCATGATATAAAAGTTATCATTCAGAATAAATCAGCGTTTCCAAAAACCTCTGCACCGGTTTCTTTCCGGGCAGAGGTTTTTTCGTCAGGAGCAATGCGGCTGCCTGTCAGTCATTGATTTCTTCCAGTCCGTTCAGGGACGGTCTTGCCAGCATGGAATAATTGGTATAGTAGACGACGAAGCCGGGCTTGGAGCCGTTCGGTTTTTTAACCTCCCTGCGGCGGACATAGTCCACCTCCACTTTATCCGAAGCCCTGTTTTTTGAATAGTAGGCTGCCAGAGATGCGGCTGCCTCGAAGACGCTGTCCGGCATGTCCGATTCGCCGCGCAGGCGGACCACAACGTGGGATCCGGGGATCTTCTTGGCGTGGAACCACCAGTCATTCGCGTTGGCGAATTTGAAGGTGAGTTCATCATTCTGCAGGTTATTTTTCCCGACATAGATATCATAGCCGTCGGCGGTCCGGTAATGGTAGGGCTTTGAGGGCGCCGTGCGGGAAGCCCCTTTGCGGCCGGAGCCTTTTCCCTGCTTCAGGGAATCTTTTCCCTTAGCCCGGATATAGTCCGACTGGACCAGCTCCTGGCGGATCTGGGCAAGATCGGCCTCACTCTGCGCCTGGTCCAGGAAGGTGCGGATGGATTCCAGCTGATCAACGGCAGCCCGGGTCTGCCCGATCAGATCCGTCAGAGCTTCACTGGTGCGCTTCAGTTTATTATAGCGGTCGAAATACTTCTGCGCGTTTTCAGAGGCGCTTTTCTGGGGATCGAGCGGGATCTTCAGTTCCTTATTCTCATCATAGTAATTCTGTACGGTTACTGATTTTTCTCCCGGCTGGACACTGTATCCGTAGGTATGCAGAAGTTCCCCGTAGATGCGGTATTTGTCCTTTTTCTCCGTATCCTTCATCTGGCGCTGCTGCAGGTCCAGCTTCTTTGCTTCACGTTCCAGGATCGTGCTGACCACATGGCGCAGGTCCGCCGATTTCTGACGGATCCGTGTCGCGGCGTTCTTTTCGGCATAGTAGGTTTCCAGAAGCTCAGAGATGGAGGAGAAGCTGCGGCAGGGGAGATCCGCGTACATGCGAAGCGGAACGGAGGCAAATTCCCTGGGAACCGCGCCGGCTTCATCAAAGCTCTCCGGATCCCCGGCGGAAGCGGAACCAGGCAGTTTCTCATAGATGATGCAGGGGCTGAAACGGCCCTCCTTCACATCGTTCATCAGCTCATCGAAAATGCGGTACAGATGCAGCTGCGCTCCTTCCGGGATCTCCCTGGCGCTCTGGTCCGACTCGATGGAAGCGCGGAAGCAGAGTTCTTCCGCGATCACCGGACTGAGCCCTGTATAGGTGGAGTAGAGGGCTTTTGAGAGGGGAAGCGGCCTGGAGAAAACCTTTTCGCAGAATTCTTCCCTGTCCGTGCGGAGGGGATCATATTTGTCCTGCGTCTGAGGGATGAAATATTCTCTGCCGGGAAGGACTTCCCGCACAGAGGAAATCTGCATGCTGATATGCTTGATCGAGTCAAGGATCATGCCGTTCTCATCGCAGAAGATCAGGTTGGAGTATTTCCCCATCAGCTCCAGGATCAGGTTCTTGCGGCGCAGGTCGCCAAGCTCGTCATAATGCTCGATTTCAATGTAGATGACGCGTTCGAGAGAAGGCTGCCGGACGCGGATGATCTTTCCGCTTCCGATATGCTTGCGCAGCAGCATGCAGAAATTCGGCGCCGTCATGGGACTCATCTTATTTTTATCGGTCAGATAAATCAGGGGAAGGGAGGCGCTTGCCGACATCAGCAGACGCATCTGTCCGGCCCGGCTCTTTAAAGTGAGCATGATCTCATCCGGCTCGGGCTGCCCGATCCTTGCGATATGGGATCCGGCAATTTTCTCATTCAGCTCCCGGACGATATTTGAAACAGTAATTCCGTCTAAGGCCATAGGGATTCCTTCTTTCCATTCCGCAGCAAAGACCGGCGCTGACCGTACGGATTCGTGCGGTACCGGTCGCAGACAGAGCGGAATTATTTCCTTGAATGCCGGAAAGTCCTGCTTTCTTCTGCGTAAAAACGATGCAGATCAGACTGCCGGCGCTGTGACCATCATATCATAGAATCCGGAAAGAGACAAAAGCAATTGACTTTGCAAAGAGGGTTGCAATATAATGTTTTCTGTGTTAGTCTGCGTTGCTGAAGCACTGCTGAAAAGAAGCGGAGGCAGGGCCTGAGGTCCGGCGCGGACAGAGATTTCCGAAGATCATTTCATGGACGGAGGAACCGTCCGGAAGAGGATTGTATATGATAAAAAGCATGACCGGATTCGGGCGCTCGGAGAATGCGAACGGGACCCTGAAATTCGTGGTCGAAGTGAAAAGTGTGAATCACCGTTATCTGGACGCCAGCGTCCGGATTCCGAAAGAGTACGCCTATCTGGATACCTCGGTGCGCGCGGAGCTGAAGAAGTATCTCAGAAGAGGCAAGGTTGACGTATTTGTCAGTTACGAAGTGATCGGTGAAGCGCAGTATAATCTGCAGATCAACGAACACCTGGCGCAGGAATATGTACAGGCTTACAGCCGTCTGGCGGAGCTTTTCGACCTGAAGAATGATTTCACGGTATCAAGGCTCGGCCTTCAGCCTGAGATCTTCAAGCTGCAGGAGTCTTCCGTGGATGAAGACGCTGTCTGGGAGGCTCTCAGAGGGGCCCTGGACAGGGCGCTTGAGATGCTGGTCGAGACGCGGATCCGGGAAGGAGACAGCCTGCAGGCGGATCTTCTCTCAAAACTTGACCATATGCTGGCCAACGTGGACGCCGTGGAACAGCGTTATCCCGGAATCATCCGGGAATATGAGGACCGTCTCAAGGAAAAGGTCCGGGAACTTCTGGACAATAACCAGATCGATGAATCCAGGATCGCCGCGGAGGTGGTACTTTTCGCGGACAAGCTGGCTACAGATGAAGAGACAGTGCGCCTGCGCAGCCATATTCAGACCATGATAAAGGAACTGAAAGAAGGGGACGACATCGGGCGCAAGCTTGATTTTATCGCTCAGGAGATGAACCGGGAGGCCAATACCATTCTCTCCAAGGCGAACGATCTCGAGACCTCCAATATCGCCATTGACCTGAAGACAGAGATCGAGAAGATAAGGGAACAGGTGCAGAACATTGAGTAACCGGATGGTAAATGTCGGGTTCGGCAATCTGGTCAACTCCGATAAGATTATTGCCGTGGTGAATCCCGACGGAGCTCCGGTCAAGCGCCTTGTCCAGCAGGCCAGGGAAGAAGGCCGGGTGGTGGACGCGACTTCCGGACGGAAGACAAAAGCGGTGATCGTCTGTGAATCAGACCGGATCGTCCTTTCGCCGCTGATTCCGGATACCATCGGCAGAAGGCTGTCCGGCAGCACCGGTCCGGAACAGGCACCCGTCAGCTGAGGCGTGTACAGGAGAGAACTATGAAGAACAGAGGAAGCCTGGTTGTTATTTCCGGCTTTGCCGGCGTCGGCAAAGGAAGCATCCTGAATGAGATGATGAAGCGCCATGAAGGCTATGCCTACTCCGTTTCGGCTACGACACGGTCTCCGAGACCCGGTGAGACCGACGGCGTGAACTATTTCTTCATTTCCCGGGAAAAGTTTGAGGAGATGATTGAAAAGGGCGAGCTTCTTGAATATGCTTCCTACGTGGAGAATTATTACGGAACGCCCCGCTTCTATGTGGAGAGGATGATGGCTGAAGGCAGGGACGTCCTGCTGGAGATCGACATCCAGGGCGCCATGAATATCCGGAAAAGCATGCCGGAAGCAATCCTGGTTTTCGTTCTGCCGCCCAGCGCAGGAGTACTTGAGCAGAGGCTGACGGGACGCGGGACTGAAACGCCGGAGCTTGTGAAAAAAAGACTTGCAAGGGCTGCCGAGGAAGCGGCCGGAGTCGGCGGCTATGATTACATTATCGTCAATGATACCATAGAAGAGAGCGCGGAAAAGCTGCATCAGCTGATTCAGGCACAGAGGCTTAGGACCGGCCGGAACGCGTCGTTTATAGAGAAGATCCGAAAGGAACTGGAGAGCTTTAAGCAGCCGGAGTAAGGGAAGATTTTCCCGTGACCGGAACTTTAAGACGCCGCGGCGGGTCAGCCGCGGTATAGATCAGACTGACAGATTCAGGAAAGGAGCGCACAGCGCATGTTACATCCGTCTTATACAGAACTTATGCAGCTAATCAATGAAGAATCCGAGGATGATACCCCGGTTGTCAACTCCAGGTATTCCATCGTCATGGCTACCGCCAAGCGCGCGAGACAGATTATCGCCGGCGAGGCCAATGTGAGCAGGCAGGAGACGCTCAAGCCTCTCTCCACCGCCGTCGCTGAGCTGCAGGACGGCCTGATCCGCATTCTTCCCAGTGACGCGGACGAGGAAGACAGGCGGGAGATCGCCGAGATGGCGAGCAAATTCATTGACAGCTCCCTGTCTGTCGGCGCGGATCTTGACTCGGACGATGAGCTGGACGAGATGACGGATTCCGACGAGTATGGAGACGACTATGATCCGGACAGCGACGCGGATGATGAGGACGACGACGATGATGAGGAACAGGAGTAAAGGCTGTCCATGGCTATGAAAATCCTGTTTGTTTCACTTGGCTGTGACAAAAACCGGGTCGACGCCGAAAAGATGCTTGGCCTGCTCAGCGGACAGGGCTGGCAGCTGACGGACGATGAGCTGGAAGCAGATGTGATTGTGATCAACACCTGCTGCTTCATCAATGAGGCAAAGGAAGAATCGATCCGCAATATTCTGGAATACGCAAGATGCAAGGAAGAAGGCCATTGCCGGGCCCTGATCTGCACCGGCTGCATGGCGCAGCGCTATGCGGAGGAGATCCGGGAGGAACTTCCGGAGGTTGACGCTGTCGTCGGAACTACAGCCTACGACAGAATCGCTGAGGTCATTCAGGAAGCGCTCAGAGGGGAGCGCAGCCAGGTGATGGACGATCTGAGCCGTCTTGCGCTGCCGCAGGGAGAAAGAGTCCTTACAACGGGCGGTCATTATGCTTATCTGAAGATCGCGGAGGGTTGTGACAAGCACTGCACTTACTGCGCGATTCCTTCCATGAGAGGCCCTTACCGCTCCGTGCCGCGTGAGATCCTGATCCGCGAGGCGGAGGACCTGGCGTCAAAGGGCGTGAAGGAGCTGATCCTGGTTGCGCAGGAGACAACTCTTTACGGGACCGATCTGTATGGACGCAGGTGCCTGCACGAACTGATCCGTGACCTGGCTCAGATCCGCGGCATTTTCTGGATCCGGGTGCTCTACTGTTATCCGGAGGAGATCTATGAGGACCTGATCCGCTGCATGAAAACGGAGAAAAAGTTCCTCCATTACCTGGACCTCCCGATCCAGCATGCGAACGATGAGATTCTGAGAAGGATGGGCCGCAGGACGACGCGGGAGGACCTTAAACGGATCATCCGGCATCTGCGCGATGAGATACCGGACATTGTACTCCGCACCACACTGATCACCGGCTTTCCGGGTGAAAGCAGGGAGCAGTTTGAGGATGTCTGCCGCTTTATCAATGAGATGGAGTTCAACCGTCTCGGTGTGTTCCCCTATTCGCAGGAAGAAGGAACGCCGGCCGCCCGGCTGCCTGATCAGATCGACGAAGAGACGAAGCTCAGCCGCATGGATGAGCTCATGGAACTCCAGCAGGAGATAGCCTTTGATCTGGAAAATGAAATGATCGGCCGCGAGATGGATGTCATGATCGAAGGACAGGTGGCGGGAGAGAATGCATATATCGCAAGGAGCTACGGAGATGCTCCGGACGTGGACGGCTACGTTTTTCTGAACACGGATGAGACGCTTGTAACCGGGGATTTCGCCCGGGTAAGAATCACAGGCGCTTCGGATTATGACCTGATCGGGGAACTGCTGTAAGGCTGCCGCCGGTCTGAACACGGAGGGCTGTGTTATGAATCTGAAAAATATGAATCTTCCGAACAAACTGACCCTGCTGCGGATTGTGATGATCCCGGTCTTCGTTGTCCTGCTCCTGTGGGGCCCGAAGCCTGTCTGCAATTATGTCGCGGCGCTGGTATTTATCGCGGCGAGTCTTACGGACACGGCGGACGGCTACATCGCCCGCAAATACAACCTGATTACGACATTCGGCAAATTCATGGATCCGCTGGCCGACAAGCTTCTGGTCTGCTCCGCCATGATCTGCCTGGTAGACCTTGGCCGGATCGAATCCTGGATCGTTATCATTATCATCGCGAGGGAATTCATCATCTCCGGCTTCCGCCTGATCGCGGTTGAAAAGGGAACGGTGATTGCCGCCAACTACTGGGGCAAGTTCAAGACCGTTACCCAGATGGTCATGGTAATCCTGATGGTCGCGAACCTCGGCGGCGTGTTCAATACGGTCGCACAGATCGTCAAATGGCTGGCGCTTGCCATGACGGTGATTTCCCTGTGCACCTATCTGTTCGAGAACAGGGGCGTACTGGATGAAGTGCATTGATAAACAGAGACGATCAGAATGATTCTGCATTGCTTTGTTTTCCTTTCCCTGCATACCGGTCTGCGAGGCCGGATGCGGGGATTTTTTGCGTAAAAAACCCTCGGATCCCTGCAGGAACAGAGATCCGGGGACTGATGTACAATTTCGCAGCCGCAGGCGCGACAGGCCGGAAGCTGATTTCAGACCGGCTGTGAACATCAGCGGCTTCTCAGACTCCCAGTGCTGCCAGGACGGCAAAACAGATGATCGAGAGAAGCGTCGACACCGACAGGGCGGAGGATACATAGACCCGCTGGTCCGCATCGTCTGCAAATACCGGGAGCACAAAGGGCGGGGGAAGGATAAACATCACGTTTGCGGCGGAATTCAGGCCATTTCCGGGCCAGAGCAGATGAAGGACGGCAAGAAAGACTGCCCGCAGGAGCATCATGATGCCGAAGCGTACAGCCGTCACCTTCACGGTGGACGCCCACGGGATATCCTTCATGACCAGGTCGTATCCGATCGTCAGCAGAATAATGGCGCTGGTGGGTGCGGAAACAAAATCTGTGCAGGCGTCAAAGATTCCGCTGACACCGGAGGGAATCAGCGCACTGTAGAGTCCGGACGCACCAAGGATCACGCCCGCGGCGATCGCCAGGATAATGGGAGAGAAGACCATCTCTCTCATCAGCTGCCCGAAATCTGTCTTCTCACGCCCTTCCATACCGAGAAGGATCTTGTAGACTGTAAAGACAAAGAGCACCTGGCCGAGGTCAATCCGGGCAAATTCCGCCGTACGGCTGCTGCCGTAAAGCATTTCGAAAAGAGCGTATCCCAGCATTCCCGCTTCAAAGCCCGTGGTGAGGAAAGGGACGAAGCGGGAAGGAATCCGGAAAATCTTCTGTGCCGCCCTGCCGAGAGCCCAGGCGGTCAGGCAGACCAGGAACATCATCAGCGGGATAATGACATCCATAAAGCTGTAGCTGGTGCCTGCAAAGGCTTTCAGGAGAACTGCGGGAAGGGTGATATTCACCACCACGCTCTTGAGCGCGCTGATCCCTTCCCGGGAGATCAGCTTCCTGCTCCGGCAGATCATACCGATGATCAGCATGATCAGAACCGGCAGGACAGTCTGTAAAACTTCAATAGATCGGTTCATATGCTTTCATCTCTTTTTACAGCATCAGGCGGTAAATGTTCTCGCAGTCTTTTTTGTCAAGGGTGACGAAGCCGCTTATGCTGCCCGGACGGCCGTCTCCGCAGCACAGAACGTCCACAAGCTTCGGGATATCCGCTGCGGGGATTGGGCTTCACGCCGCCCAGTTCCTTATACGGCAGGTCTTCTTCTTCGAGAGAAGCTTTCACCCTGTCAAGCAGGCCGGAGCGCACAACGCTGCCTCCGCCGTAATGGATCAGGACCCTGCTGCCGCCGAAGCGCTTTACCAGCTTTCCTGCCTGCTGTTCCGCATCTTTGCCGAAGGAAAAGAAAGTCGGGGAATAGAAAGTGAAATTATTCATCCGGAAACCTCCATTCTGTATTTGATTCATATCCCATCTGATGCGCTTGTGAAAATATATTTTCTATGCTATGAATATAAATGTTAAAGTTAACTTTAAGTCAAGGTCTTTTCCCTGCCGCGCATCACGCAGGCAGAGCTATTATACAGGAAGATTCAGCGAGGTATATTTATGTCATACTCCATTAAAGAAGTTGAAAGCAGGACAAATATCAGCGCCTATGTCCTGCGCTATTATGAAAAGGAGGGGCTTCTTCCCCATGTACAGCGCAGCAAAGGCGGAATCCGCTGCTATACGGACGCTGACCTGGATCTTCTCGGCCTGATCGGCTGCCTGAAAAAGACCGGCATGTCCCTGAAAGATATCAAAACCTTTGTACAGCTGCAGGAACAGGGCCCGTCCACCCTCCGCCAGCGCTGCAGTATCCTGAAGGACCGGCAGAAGGCAATTCTGGAGAGCATGGAAGAGATGAAAGAGAACTATGAGAAGGTGAACCACAAGCTGGATGTCTACACGGCGCTGCTCAGGGATTACGAGGAAAACGCGGCATCCGCGGGAGCGGTTGACGCGGAAAAAGCGGAATGATACAATGGGTATGGTCCGGTATTCCGGTCATGTACATCATGGTGAGAGGAAGAAGATACTTTGAACCTCGCATCATCTGTTTTCTGAGACAAATGTTTGATGAAGGAGGACCCTATGAGAAAAGTATTTATGAAGAGCGCCGCCGGCTTCCTGGCAGCGGCAGCCATCCTGACCGCAGGATCGATGACAGTGAAGCTGCAGGCGGAGGAAGCGCCGATTTCAGTGTGCATTATCACATCCTCGGGTGTTGACGACGGTTCTTTCAACCAGGACTGCTACAACGGAATCAAGGCTTTTATAGAAGAGCATCCGGACTGCACCGTTACGGATATCAAGGAGACCGACTATAACGAACTGATTCCCACAGTGGAGAAGTCGGCAGGCGATTATGATGTGTTTGTCCTTCCGGGATTCAATTTTGCCGGGATCGGCGACATCGCCATGAACAATCCGGACAAGAAGTTTATCGTAGTTGACTCCACGATCACGGACAGCGAAGGAAATGCAGTGACGCTGGACAATGTCTACACCATGACTTTCAAGGAGCAGGAAGGCGGTTTCTACGCCGGAGTCGCTGCGGCTCTTACAAGCCAGAGCGGCAAGGTCGCGGTTGTCAACGGCATGCCTTTCCCGTCCAACGTCAACTATGAACTCGGCTTCATGAGCGGCGTGAATTACGCCAATGAAAACTACGGCAGTTCCGCGTCCTGCGTCGAACTTCCGTCCTACGCCGGAACCGACCTGTTCGGCAATGATGTCGGCGGCAACTACACCGGCGACTTCCAGGATGAAGCCCAGGGCAAGGTGGTCGGAGAAGCCCTGATCGCGGAAGGCTGCGACGTGATCTTTGTCGCCGCGGGCGCATCCGGAAACGGCGTGTTTACGGCAGCGAAGGAAGCGGAAGGCGTCTATGTGATCGGCTGCGACGTCGACCAGTTTGACGACGGCGTGAACGGCAGCGGCAACATCATTCTTACCTCCGCCCTCAAGGTCATGCACAGCAACGTCACCCTTCAGCTTGAGAAGATCTATGACGGCAGCTTCAGCGGAGAGGACGCGCTCCTCGGCGCCGATACGGATTCCACCGGCTATGTCTCCGAAGAAGGCCGCCAGCAGCTTTCCGAAGACGCCCTAGAAAAGCTGGCAGAGTGCAGTGAACTTCTCAAGAGCGGCGAGATCGTTCCTGCATCCCAGGGAGATTTCCAGGGACTGAAATAAAGAGACTGAAGACAGATCCGGTTAATGCGGTGAAGTGCACGCCTCTCCCGTTTTATGAGCGGTGAGAGGCGTTTTGTTTCATTGGGAAATCCCCGGGTTTTACGAAGGAAACGCTGTTTCCAGGGTATCAAAAGCTGTCATTCAGAATGAATCAGCATTTCACTGACCCGGAGGGTGGATTCCCTTAAACTTTACCTGTCAGCAAATAATTTTGGGCCCGGCAGGACTGCGGTCTGTTTTCCGGGGCGGAATGCAGGAGTATCAGAGTATGGAAGAATATATCGTGGAAATGCGGCATATCACCAAACGCTTTCCGGGAATCGTCGCCAATGACGACGTAAGCCTGGGGATCCGCAAGGGAGAGGTTTATGCGCTGCTCGGGGAGAACGGCGCCGGCAAATCAACTCTGATGAGTATGCTGTTCGGTATGTATGAGCCGGATGCGGGAGAGATCTATATAAACGGGGAAAAGGTCTCCTTCCGTTCCTCCAATGACGCGGCAGCCAGAAATATCGGGATGGTTCACCAGCATTTCAAGCTGGTTGATAATTACACGATCGCGGAAAATATCGTTCTGGGCGTTGAACCCATGACGCGGAAATTCGGCATACTGCCGGCTGTTAACATTAAGAAGGCCAATCAGGACATTGCCCGGCTCTCCGCGGAATACGGCCTGGAGGTGAATCCGACGGACCTGATTGAGAATGTGCCTGTATCGGTCCGGCAGCGCGTCGAGATTCTGAAAATGCTCTACCGGAAGGCGGAGATCATGATTTTCGACGAGCCCACCGCGGTTCTCACTCCTGCGGAGATCGATTTTCTCCTGAAGATCATCGACGGACTCAGAAAGTCCGGCAAGACGATAATCCTGATCACGCACAAAATCGAGGAGATCAAGCAGATCGCGGACCGCTGCGCCATTCTCTGCCGAGGCAGACTGGTGGATGTGCTCGATGTTAAAAATGCTTCCGTGCGGGAAATGGCCAATATGATGGTCGGGCGGGAAGTGGAGATGGATCTGCATAAGTCTCCCGCCAATTTCCGGGAGACGGTCCTTAAGGTCAGCCATCTCACGGTGGAAAATGAAAATCATTTTCCGCTGGTAAAGGATGTTTCCTTCGAAATACGGGGCGGGGAGATCTTCGCGGTCGCGGGCGTGTCGGGAAACGGACAGACACAGATCGCCGACGCCATCACAGGCCTTGCGGAAGCGGCGTCGGGAAGCATCGTCCTGAAGGGGAAGGATATCACCCGCCTTTCGATCCGCAAAAGAACGCAGGAAGGAATCTCCTATATTCCGGAGGACCGGCAGAGGACCGGCGTTGTGATGGATTTTTCCCTGGAGGATAACCTGGCCCTGCGGCGCTATTACAGGGAGCCTTATTCCGGCAGGGGGATCCTGAATTTCGGCGAATTCAGAAAGAATGCGGAGCTTCTGATTGATCGGTATGATATCCGCTCCGGACAGGGACCGAAAACCATCGTCCGGTCCATGAGCGGCGGAAACCAGCAGAAAGCGATCGTCGGCCGCGAGATCGAAGAACACGCGGACCTGATCATTTTTGTACAGCCGACCCGGGGACTGGATATCGGCGCCATCAAGAATATCCATAAGCAGATCCTTAAGGAGCGCGACCGCGGCGCGGCGATTCTCCTGATCTCCCTGGAACTGAGCGAGGTCATGGAACTGGCCGATACCATAGGGGTTATTTTCAGCGGAGAGATCCTGAAAACCGCTCCGGCAGGGAGCCTGACGCGCAACGAAGTCGGCAGCTATATGATGGGGGTGAGAGAGGCATGAAAGAAAAGAAAGCGAAAGGCCTGGCAGGCCTTCTCACCAGCGAACGCTGGGCCGATGCGACCGTGTCGGTTCTGGCTATCATCCTTATGCTGATCGCTGCCAGCGGGATCCTGCTTCTGCTCGGGAAAAACCCCGCAGCGGCTTTCTACAGTTTTCTGCAGGGCTGCGGACTGGCGCCGAAGGCCAACTACGGCGGGGGCAGCGGCATGCTGTCCGACCTCTTTAATTATCTGAACATTCTCGCGCCGATGCTGCTTGCTTCCCTGTCTTTTATCGTGGCGTTCAAGACGGGCCTGTTCAACATCGGCATCTCGGGACAGATGCTGGCTTCCGGCTTTCTTGCCACGATCTGCGTGGGGTACGCGAAAAACCTGTCTCCCTGGATTGCCAAGCCGCTTGTAATCCTGATCGGGATCGCGGCCGGCGGCCTATGCGGGGCATTTATCGGTTTCCTGAAGTACCGCTTCAACATTCATGAGGTCGTTTCGACCATCATGCTGAATTATATCATCAGCTACCTTACCGGCTTTTTCATCAACACAAAATATGTGGATATGCTGACACGGTCCAGCCGGATCTGCAGCGCGAACGCCAGGCTTACCTGGACCAAAGTGCCCATAAAGGGCGTCAGCTGCAATATACCTCTGGGGATCGCCGTCGCGCTGGCAGCCGTATTTGTGGTTCGTTTTATCTTTGATAAAACCGCTTTCGGACTGGAACTGAAGATCGTCGGCGCAAGCCGCAGCTGTGCCCGTTATGCAGGCGTGAACGTGAGAAGGGGCATCGTAATGTCCATGGCGCTGTCCGGGGCATTTGCCGGCCTTGCTGGAGTGGTTTATTACCTCGGCTACACCAACACCATGGTTCCGAAGACCCTGCCCGGGATGGGATATGATTCCATAGCCGTGGCTCTTCTGGGCAATTCTTCGCCGGTCGGGGCCATCTTTGCCTCCATCATTGTAACGATTTTCCAGAGCGGCGCGAATTATATGAGTTCCACGATCGGCGTGGCAAAAGAGATCGCGTCCCTGATTACCGGCATTCTGCTTCTTTTCGCCGCATGCGGGGAGTATATGAAAGCGCTGGGGCGCCGGGCTGTTGAAAGAAAAGAGGACCGCATTCTGGCAGAGCGCGCCGCGGCCCGGACGAAAGGAGGGGAAGAGAGATGACAAAAGTATTCACAGACGGACTCTCATTTGCACTCCCGCTTCTGATTATGGCCATCGGCGCGATCTATTCGGAGAAGAGCGGCGTGACCAATCTGGCAATCGAGGGATTTCAGGGCTTCGGCGCTTTCATCGGCGCGCTGGCGGCGATCCTGATCATGCCGCGGCTCAGCAGCAGTTCCCAGCTGCCGATCTATATCGCAATCCTGTTTGCAGCAGTCGGCGGAGGAATCTATGCCTGCCTCCATGCCCTGCTTTCCATTAATTTCAAGGCCAACCAGGTGATCAGCGGCGTTGTCGTCAATATCCTTGCCGTCGCGCTGACAACTTTCTTTACCAGCGCGGCCAACACGGCGATCAACGGAACCGCATCCAACAAGTTTATCCTCGGCGTTTCCAGCCGTTACTCCATTCCGTTCCTTTCAAAGATTCCGTGGATCGGAGGCCTGTTCCAGAGAATGTATCCCTTTGAATGGATCATCTGCGTTCTTGCCTTCATTTTCTGGTATCTGATGTACCGGACCCGATACGGCATGAGGCTGAGGGCCTGCGGTGAGAATCCCCAGGCGCTGGACGCGGCCGGAGGAGACGTGGTAAAGACGCGCTGGATCGCTGTCGTCATTTCCGGTGCCCTTTCAGGGGTGGGAGGAATCTGCTTCGCCTATTCCATCATGGCCAATTTCTCCCCGAGCATTTACATGGGCTACGGCTATCTGGCCATCGCGGCCATGATTTTCGGCAACTGGGATATTCCGTCGACAGCCCTTGTCTGCCTTTTCTTCGGTCTCGCGAAAGCCGGAGGCCAGCAGCTCTGCCTTGCCATGAAGCTTTCGGGTAATTATACGGATCTTTTCAATATGCTTCCCTACGTTCTGACCATGCTGCTGCTGATCTTTTTCTCAAAGCGGAACCATCCGCCGAAAGCATGCGGGCAGCCCTGGGACCAGGGGCGCAGATAAAGAAACGCTTCCTTTTCATATGCGCCGGAATGTGATAGAATGCGCAGGGACTGAGCGTTCTGACTGCCGGGCGGAACGGATCGCTTCGTATGGGAAACCGTGCTACGGACTTTCGGGATCCGGCAGATGAAAGCGCTTGCCGGCGTGTCTGCCGGGGCAGAATAAATGATGATTATAGATGACGCAGGAGACAATTATGACAAAGATTCAGATGAAAACACCTATAGTGGAGATGGACGGGGACGAGATGACCAGAATTCTCTGGAAGATGATCAAGGACGAACTGATCCTGCCCTTTATCGACCTGAAGAGTGAATATTATGACCTCGGCCTGAAGAAGAGAGACGAGACCGACGACCGGATCACGGCAGACGCCGCCAGGGCCGCGCTGAAATACGGGGTCGCGGTAAAATGCGCAACGATCACTCCCAACGCGGACCGGGTGAAGGAATATAATCTGAAGGAAATGTGGAAGAGCCCGAACGGTACGATCCGCGCCATCATGGACGGAACGGTTTTCCGCAGGCCGATCACGGTAAAGGGAATCGAACCCAATGTCCGCAGCTGGAAGAAGCCGATTACGATCGCGCGTCACGCTTACGGAGATGTCTATAAGAACGCGGAGATGCTGGTTCCCTGCGCCGGGAAGGCGGAGCTGGTCTTCACCGGCGAGGACGGGACGCAGATCCGCGAACTGATTCACGAATTTGACGGACCCGGCGTCCTCCAGGGTATGCACAACCTGGACGGCTCCATCTCAAGCTTTGCCCACAGCTGCTTTGAATTCGCGCTCGACGCGAAAGAAGATATCTGGTTTGCGGCGAAAGATACCATCTCAAAGAAATATGACCACCGCTTCAAGGATATCTTCCAGGAGGTTTATGACCGGGAGTACAGAGAAAAATTTGAAAAGGCGGGCATCCGCTATTTCTATACTCTGATTGACGACGCTGTGGCGCGGGTCATGAAGAGTGAAGGCGGCTTTATCTGGGCCTGCAAGAACTATGACGGCGATGTCATGAGCGACATGCTGTCGAGCGCTTTCGGCTCCCTCGCCATGATGACCAGCGTTCTGGTCAATCCGGAAGGGAAGTTCGAGTATGAGGCGGCGCACGGGACGGTACAGAGACATTACTACAAGTACCTGAAGGGGGAAAAGACCTCCACAAATTCGGTGGCAACCATCTTCGCCTGGACCGGAGCTCTGCGCAAGAGAGGGCAGCTGGACGGAATCAGCGAACTTGCAGCATATGCGGACAGGATGGAAAAAGCAGTCATTTCCACCATCGAATCCGGTAAGATGACAGGGGACCTTGCTCTGATTACAAGCATGAGCAATGTTGAGAAGCTGGACAGCGAAGAATTCATAAAAGCGGTCAGGGGCTGCTATGAGGCGCTGTAAAAGCGCAGACTGGAGGAAGAATGGCATCTGAAGACTATACAAAAGCATGGAAACTTGCAAGAAGCGCATACCGGGAGTCGGTATCCAGAGGAGAATATCCATATCTTCCCGCGCTGGATGAGATTCTTCAGCAGGTAAACGTCAAAACGGAACAGCCGCTTGGCCTGGTAACGATCCAGCTGGACCAGATCGTCGGTACAAAGACTGCGGGAAGGCAGAATTCCTTCGCGACCAATTTCATGCCGCTCATGCCGGAGAAATCCGAATTTGCCCGCAAATGGGACAATGTCCTCAGCTATCATATGGACCAGGGAATCGGGGACCCGATCGTGGCCTATGAGTTCATGAACCGCTTCTATGTCCTGGAGGGCAATAAAAGAGTAAGCGTTCTGAAGTATATGCACGCGGACTCGATCGAAGGGAGCGTCACCCGCATTATCCCCTATCCCGAAGATACCCTGGAAAACAGGATCTATTATGAATTCCTCGACTTTTACAAGGAGAGCCAGATCAACTATATCTGGTTCAGCCAGTCCGGCAGCTTCCGGAAGCTTTCCGAGGCTCTGGGAAAGGAGCCCGGGGAGAAGTGGACGGATGAGGATCTCGAGAATTTCAAGTCGCTCTATACGCATTTTTCGGCCCTCTTTGAGGCGAAGGGAGGCGGAGAGCTGAAAGCGACTCCGGGAGACGCCCTGCTGTTTTATATTTCCCTTTATCCTTATGAGGATATCCTGCAGAAGACGCCCGCCGAGATGAAGGCGGACATAGACCGGATCTGGGAGGAAGTCACTCTGATCGGACACGACACGACCGACAAGGCCGTGGTGCTGCAGCCGCCGCAGGAGCAGGGCGGCTCCATATTCAGCCGCTTCTTCAGCCAGACGAGCAGCAGACAGCTGAAGGTCGCCTTTATCCATGACCAGAAGATGGACCAGTCCAGCTGGACTTACGGCCATGAGCTGGGGCGGATGGCGCTTGACCAGGTGTTCGGCAGCCGGATCAGCACGGAAGCATTTTTCCTCCAGGATGAGACGACGGATCTCCAGGAGCTTCTGAATGAAGTGATCGCCGCCGGGAACCACCTGATCTTCACGACCAGCCAGAAATTCCTTGCCGCGAGCCTGAAGGCTGCGATCGAGCATCCGCAGGCAAGAATCCTGAACTGTTCCGTCGGTCAGCCGTACTCCGCGATCCGTACTTATTACGGAAGACTCTACGAGGCCAAATTCCTGAGCGGCATGATCGCCGGAGCCATGAGCGAAAATGATAAGATTGCCTATATCGCCCGCTATCCGATTTTCGGCGCGGCGGCCAATATCAATGCTTTTGCCCTCGGCGCGCGCATGACAAATCCCAGGGCCCAGGTCTATCTTTACTGGAATTCCCTGAAAGACAGGGAGCCATTGCAGGATCTGATCAGCCGGGAGGAGATTTCGGTGATCTCCGACAATGACATGATACGCCCTGCCTCGGAGGAGAGGCTCTTCGGCCTGTATATGACCCGCGGCGGCAATCTGCTCAAGCTCGCTGCCCCGATCTGGAACTGGGGCCGTTTCTACGAGCGGATTATCCGGGATTTCCTGCAGGGGAACTGGGACCGGTCAAAGGATATCAAATCAAAACCCGCCGTCAATTACTGGTGGGGCATCGGTTCCGGAATCCTGGACCTGATCAGCTCCCAGAACCTGCCGCACGGCATCGAGACTCTGACCCAGGTGATGAAACAGAAGATCAGCACGGAAGAGTATCATCCATTTGCCGGAGAGATCACGATTCAGGGCGGTCTTACAAAGGGAGAGAAGGGGAAGGTTCTCACACCGGAAGAAATCATCACCCAGGACTACCTGGTCCGTTCCGTCATCGGTTTTCTTCCGGCGGCGGATCAGCTGGAGCCGGATGTGGAGGAGCTTGTGCGCATGCAGGCGAACCTTACTCCCGCTGCGACCAAAATTGAACCCGACAGTGTGACTGCTGAATCCTGACGGTATTCTCCGTATACTGTCGTGCGCCCCGGCGCGGCTTTAGCGGGGCGGAGCTGATACAGGCGTTTTCCATCCATGAGATCAGGCGGTAAAGATCATGAATATATTATTATTGGCGGATGAGCCCAGCAAATCCCTCTGGGATTTCTATGATGAGACGAAGCTGAAGGGGATAGACCTGATTCTTTCCGCAGGGGATCTTCCTCCTGCCTACCTGTCCTTCCTGGTCACCTTTTCCAACTGTCCGCTTCTGTATGTGCACGGGAATCATGATGACATCTATGACGTGAAGCCGCCGGAAGGCTGCATCTGCATAGACGATCAGATCTATGTGCACGAAGGGATCCGGATCCTCGGACTCGGGGGTTCCATGCGCTACAACAACGGGCGCTATCAGTGTACGGAGAAGGATATGGCGAAGCGGATCCGGAAGCTGAGGTTCCAGCTCATGCGGCGCAGGGGATTTGACATTCTTCTCACCCATGCGCCGATGCATGGCTGCGGGGATCAGGATGACCTGCCGCACAGGGGCTTTTCCAGCTTTCAGCCGCTGCTGGACCGCTACAAACCGGATTATATGGTGCACGGACATGTGCATATGAACTACGGATACAATATTCCCCGTGTCACAGAATACGGCAGTACCCGGATTATCAATGCCTATGAGAAATACATGCTGCAGATATGACCGCCGGGAGGGCATACAGGACACCCGCGGCAGATGCCGGAAGTGCGCTGCAGAGAACACCTGGCTGAAGCGGCTGCCCGGCCGGACATATTCTCCGTGAATTGATCAGAGGTTTTTCCGGCGGCAGGCAGGAGAGAAATGAAAAGGAAAGGAGGGCTCGGCGCCCTCCTTTTTGCCGTATTATTCTTCTGAAAAAAGCATCTCCGGCAGAAATTCCCCGCCTGGTTTACTCCTGCAAATGAACTGTTTTCCGGAAAGCTGTCTCAGCCCTCCGCAGCAAATTCTTTCCCCGTAAGAAGGAAGTACGCCTCCTTGTACTTTGCAATTGTGCGGTCAATTACATCCTGCGGAAGATTGTAATCGGAATCCGGATTGGCCTTCAGCCAGTCTCTGACAAACTGCTTGTCGTAGGAAGGCTGTCCGTGTCCGGCCTCATATCCTTCAAGCGGCCAGAAACGGGAGGAGTCCGGGGTAAGCATCTCATCTCCGAGAACGATGCGGCCTTCTTCATCCAGGCCGAATTCAAACTTGGTATCCGCTATGATGATGCCGCGGGAGAGGGCGTAGTCGGCGCACTTGGTATAGAGCTCAAGCGTCTTGTCCCTGAGAGCGGAGGCATATTCTTCCCCGTGTCCCGGGAATTCTTTCTCAAGTACTTCTACAGATTCTTCATAGGAAATATTCTCGTCGTGGTCGCCCAGCTCCGCCTTAGTAGATGGCGTGTAGATCGGCTGTTCCAGCTTCTGGGATTCCTTCAGGCCGGCCGGAAGCGGGATCCCGCAGACCAGGCCGCTTTTTTCATAGCTTGCCCAGCCGCTGCCTGTGATGTAGCCGCGGACGATGCATTCCAGCGGAAGCATACGGAGCTTTCTGACCTTCATGCAGCGTCCCGCGAATTCTTCGCTGCGGAAATATTCAGGAAGATCAGAGGGATTCGTGGAAATCATATGATTGGGGATGATGTCCTTCGTGTAATCAAACCAGAAGGCAGACATCTGCGTCAGGATCGCTCCTTTACCGGTAATCCGGTTCTTCAGAATATGGTCAAAGGCAGAGATGCGGTCCGTGGCAGTCATGATCAGGCAGTCTCCGATATCATATACCTCTCTAACCTTGCCTGACTTGAATGGTGTATATTCCTGCATGATGAATCATCCTTTCGTGTGTCTTCTGCGCAGCTGGGAGAGGAGAGCAGTCCCCCTGCAGCCAGTCTGCGTTCCTGTCTGCAATACGCTTAATCTTAACACGAATGAGAAATTTGTAAACCCACATTCTCCATTTCCGGAAAATCTCCTGCCGTCTCTTACAGCCCGTATCCCCGGATCCCACATGAATCTCAGCCGGATTTTATCCGGCAGCAGACCAGTCCGGCGGGATCAGCGTGCACAAAAACAATCCGCTATCCGCGCTTCGCGGGCATGCCGTGTCCGGGGTCCGTCAGTCCCGCTCTCGAAATGACAATATCACATATATAAGAAATAAGAACAATAATTTTAATATCACAACACTATAATAAGCAACATTTTCATTTCTACATGGGTAAATATCACATATTAATGAGCTGTTGCATTGTGAGGGGAGGCCCGGCATTGCCCTGTAATGTTACATATTGCAGTGCGATGAATAAGATTAATAATCATACATTTTATCCACATATTATCCACACAGCGATTTGGGGATTCCAGAAACCCCGGCAGCCGAATGAATAGGATTAATATTCATGCATTTTATCCACATACGGCTGTGGAAAGCTGAATGAAAGGCGGAAAAAATGCCCTCCGCAGCAGGTATGCGGAGGGCAGTGCAATGCAATATTCATTTCCTTATTCTGCAAGTTCTTCCCATAGTTTATAAAGCTCATCCAGCTTTTCGGCGATCTCTGCTTTTTCCCGGGTGAAAGCAGTCACTTTCTCAAGATCCGTATAGACCTCTTCTTTTGCCAGTTCTTCATCGATCAGGGCATCCCGCTCCTCACAGGATACGATTTCCTTCTCGGTTTTCTCGAGCAGGGAAGCTTTTTTTCTGGCCTGGGCCTGCTGCTCCCGGCGTTTTTTCCAGTCATCTGCGGCGCTTGCTTTGTCTGCGGAGGCTTTTTTGTGTTCCATGGCTAGATGGGAACTGTCCGACACGCGGATTGTACCGCCGGAGCTGTGCGTTTCCCCTGCGCTTTCCGGGGCGAATATACGGGTCAGCTCGTCGTGTTTTTCCAGGTAATAATCATAATTCCCGAGATAGGAGACCAGGGTGCGGCCCGTCAGATCCAGGATGCGGGTAGCGATCCGGTTGATGAAATAGCGGTCATGGGAGACGCAGAGTACTGTGCCCTGGTAGGAGCAGATCGCGTCCTCCAGAATCTCCTTGGAGACAATATCCAGATGGTTGGTCGGCTCGTCCAGGATCAGGAAATTGGATTCCGACAGCATGAGCCTCGCCAGGGACAGCCGTCCGCGTTCGCCGCCGGAGAGATCCGAGACCAGCTTGAAGGCATCGTCTCCCGTGAAAAGGAAGGAAGCGAGGACATTTCTCACCGCGGTGTTATCCATGGCCGGGTAGGCGTCCTGGAGCTCCTCGAAGAGAGTCTTATCCGGATGCAGGATCTGGTGCTCCTGGTCATAGTATCCGATATGGACTTTTGTTCCGAGCCGGACACTGCCTTCATCCGCTTCCATCCGCCCGATCAGAATCTTGAGGAGGGTCGATTTTCCGGTCCCGTTGTTGCCGATCAGGGCAATCCGCTCGCCTTTGCGGATTTCTATGTTCAGATCGGAGAAGAGGGGATATTCAAATGATTTCGACAGATGTTCCGCGGAGAGCACATCGGTTCCGGATTCGATGCGGGGTTTCAGCTCCAGACGCATATCGTCGCGCAGCTGGGCAGGTTTCTCGAGAACTTCCATTTTCTCCAGCATCTTCTCGCGGCTTTCGGCCCTCTTGATGGACTTCTCCCGGTTAAAGCTCTTCAGCTTCGCGATTACTTCTTCCTGATGCCGGATCTGCGCCTGCTGGTTCATCCAGGCCTTCATCTGCGTATCGCGCAGCTGCCGTTTCTTTTCGGCGTAAGCGGTATAATTGCCGGTAAAGGTCATGGCGTGCCCGTTGTCGATCTCGATGATTTTTGAGACGATACGGTTGAGAAAATAACGGTCATGGGCGACGATCAGCACCGCGCCCCTGTAGTTCAGAAGATAGTTTTCCAGCCACTCGATAGAATTGAGGTCCAGATGGTTGATCGGTTCATCCAGGAGCATGATATCCGGAGCCTGAAGAAGGAGCTTGCCCAGGGCGACCCGGGTCTTCTGTCCGCCGGACAGAGTATTCACAGGCTTGTTAAACTCCTCGTCCGAAAACCCCAGTCCCCGGAGTACGCCTGCGATCTCGCTTTTCCAGGCGTATCCGCCTTCCTGTTCGAAGCGGGTCTGCGTCCTGTGATACTGATCCATGATGGCTTCAAGCTGGCCGGAGTCCGCCTCGTCCATCTCTCTTTCCAGATCGCGCAGGCGCTGTTCCAGGTCGATGACGTCCTGTTTGACCATGGCTACTTCGTCGTAAATGGACTGATTCCCGGACAGCATATTCTGCTGCGCCAGGTAACCGATCGTTTTTCCTCTGGCGACGGTAACCTCGCCGCTGTCCGCATCCGTTTCCGAGACGATAATCTTAAGCAGAGTGGACTTTCCTGCTCCGTTGATCCCTACAACGGCAGCTTTCTCATGTTCTTCTATATGAAAGGATACATTCCGGAGAATGTCATCGGTTCCGAATGATTTGCAGATATTGTGACAGGCAAGTATCATTTTTCTTCTCCGCCGCCTAACAGCAGCTTATCATACAATAATGTTTCAGTCAGCCGCAGTCCGCAGGGCCGCCCCGCGCCGCGTACCAGCCCGGCCGGCCGCCGGAATTCCGGCAATCAGAACTATGATAAGGGAAGAAAACATAAAAATCAAGCAGTGCCCTTTTCCTCAAGTTGACGGATGATTCCCAAAAACGTATAATTAATAGTATTCATATTATGATTGAGTCGCCAAAAGTATTTACGATGGCGCCAGTTACAAGTAACTATTGATTTTGTTCCTTGACAACTGAATACAGTTCATGAATTGCGAAAAG
>CACZBW010000011.1 GCA_902779575.1 uncultured Lachnospiraceae bacterium | reverse complement strand
TAAAAGTAGGTATATTTTCTCAAAAATATCAAATCCATTATTTATGAGATGAATTCAAATTTTATAAAGAAACGGAGCCATAATTGGCTCCGTTCATTTCTCATAAAGTGGCAAACTCGGGATATATCACAATTGCCTCCGCCGGTCAATATCCCGGATATGGAATTAAGAATTCCTTCATAATTGTCAGCCAAAAGCTTCGCAGCAGGATCCGCTCCCGGAAGCCCGGGACCGGAGCATCAAAGATGCGGTGCAGGCCCGCAGTACAAATGATCTCAGGTCCTGAGGAACGGCGGCTGTAAACAGCTGCAGAGCATCATGATTCAGGGACCGCATCTTCCTCCCGTCCGTACTCCTCAAGGATTCCCTTCAGAAATTCCAGATATTTCCGCCTTACAGGTTCCGGTCCCGTGATCTTTACCGCCCTTCCGAGGCCTGCAATCCAGCCGAAGAACTGAGGGCTGACCGTCACCGGCATGTGCGCCGAAAAATGATCCTCCCCCTCCGGCTTCACCCAGACATCCGTCCCGAAGCGGTCAAGAATCACGCCGATCAGGCGGTTTTCACACAAAAGGTAAACTTCCTCATCCTCTCCGCCGAACATGCCGAAAGTTTTTCGAGAGAAAGCCGCAAGGTCCACTTTCTGCTCGATGGCCTTCTTCGTCCGGCGCACCGGCCGCACTTCCATATTCCGCATTTTATCCACGCGGTAATGCTTTACTTTTTTCGCATTTTCGTCAAAGCCGATCAGATAGTAGTTCTCATCGTCCCATATCAGGTGGAGCGGAGAAACCCTGTAAACCGCCCCGTCGTGCCTGGGTTCCAGCTTTTTCTTCAGTGTCCAGTCCGCATAGACAAATGCGATCTGCCGGCTGTTGAATATCGCGGTATGCAGCATGTCCACATTGTAGTAAATGGTCTCGTTTGTCGTCTTGGGACGGTTGTAGATGACCACCTGGCCGCTGAGCTGCCTGGCCTCCTCGCGGCTGCAGAGCCCCTCCAGCTTCCGGATCAGCTCCCCCGACTTCTTTTCCGTAATAAACCTGGAGAACTGCACCGCGTCCACCAGAAGCTTGAGCTCAGGCAGCTCGAAGCTTCGCGAGGCGAGATAATATCCGGCCCCTTTCCCGCCCACAAGCTCGATATCAAGGCCGAAGGCGGACAGTTTTTCCATCTCCGTATAGATCGTGCGGCGGTCTATGTCGATGTCATATTCCCGCATAAGGATATCCCGGATCTCGCTTGCGCTAAGGCGGTGCGTCTCATCCGTGCGTTCCGTCAGGATTTTCATGATGTAGAGCGTTTTCAGATTTGCCCTTCCCAGAGCCATTTCCGTACTCATTCCCCGCAGTCCTCCCTGACCGTACGCTCTGATTTTTCCCCGCAGTTACGGCCCTTCGAACGTCCGCGGCTTTCCCGACCGCCATTCAAATTGCTGACCCGCGCATTAAAACAGCTATGCCTTCGAAACCTGTCGCGGCCGGCCGCTCAGCTGTAACGGTCCGGCATCCATCCGTTGGAGATGCATTTTCCGATGTCCCAGCAGTCCCAGTCCGGATCATCCAGATGGGTCTTATAGCACCAGTAGAACCAGCCGCTGCAGTGATCAAAGGCCTCCATCTGCGCCTTCGCGATGGCGGTATACACCTCTTTCCGGACAGCGGGGCTCTCCTCCCCGAGACCGGGCTGGGCGTTGAAGAGGCACCATTCGCCGCAGATCGTGGGAACCTTCGCCTGCCCGTAGGAAACTTCCTCCGTGAAGACATCCCGGACATAACGGACATATTCTTTATACTCCGGCTCGCACAGATGCATCCAGTCGGCGAGCATGATGTACTGGTGGGTATCCAGAATCACATTTTCAAAATTCTGCGCCGCGGCCCAGTCCGCAAAATGGTGGATGTCGAAGGCGTCGTCAAATACGACTGCTTTATCAACGGGCAGATATTTACGGATGCGCGCGTAAGCGTCAAGGTAAAACTGCTCCAGCCAGGCTTTTGTATAGCCTTTGTTCTTCTTTGCGGCTTCCCTGTCGACCGGCTGATAGCGCTCCATGATATTGATGCCGATCGTTTCCATCAGTTTTGACAGATGTCCGTCCACCGGCTGAGGCTCATTCAGGACCTCGATCCCAAGCAGGGCCGGATTCTGACCATAGCGCAGAGCCAGCCGCTCCAGTACACTCAGCGCAATTTCAACGCGCTCCGGGTACTGGGCCCACTGGACAATGCCGCAGATTCCCGCATTGTCGGAGCCGTTCTGGCTCCCCGGCACAGTATGGAGGTCCAGCAGCACCTTCAGATGATAGTCGCCGGCCCATTTCATGGCTTTATCCACATATTCCGCACAGTGTACATACGGTCCGTAATCCTCGAACACAAAGAAAGGAACCGGAAGGCGCACCGCGTTGAAGCCTTTTTCCGCAATATAGGCAAAGTCACGGGAGGTTATGTAATGATCCCTGTGAACCTTGAGCCGGCTTCTTTTCTCCCCTTCGCTCAGCTGAAGGCAGAGATAGGTCTCATCTTCCGCGGTCGTATCACTGTACAGTTCCGGACTCATCCATTTCTCCAGAACAAGCCAGTTTCCAAGGTTTACTCCTCTGATTTTATCCATAGATGCCTTTCCTCCCTTTCTTTCCGGCTGTTTTCTTATCGGATTGTTTACTTTCTGCGGTGAAAATCAATCAAAGATCCGCCTCTGTCTCAGCGGGCAGTTCCGTGTCAGGCGTCTCAGATAATTCCTGCTCCGTCTCCGCGAAGCTGTCCGGCAGTACCGGACTGAAAAGATCTGTCAGCTCCTCCCCCTCACAGTTGTAGAGCAGATACACGGCGGCCTCTCTGGCAAGATATCCCGCGCCGGGCACCGGAAGCAGATTCCCGAGGAATTCGGCGCCGAGCGGCAGCCCTGCTTTAAAGATCACGGCCGACATATTTCCGGCGTATTCCCAGACGGAAATCTCTCCGTTCCGGTAAAGATCCCCGTACAGAATTGCTCCGGAAGCCAGATCCGCAAGGATATCCAGCGCCTCCGGCCGGAGGCTGCGTCCAAACAGTCCCTGCTCATTTGCCTCACCCATCGCTCTCCGGATCACTGCCCTTATGGCATCCCGGTTTTCTGAATCCAGGCTGTCCATTTCACTGACGGCATCCCTGGCAACTTCCATGACCCGGGCACTGTTCTCCTTCAGCTGCTCCAGGGCTTCCTGCGCAGCCTGAGATGCCGTTTCACAGCTGTCCTTCACAAAATCAGCGACAGCTTCGCTAAACTCAGGAAGAGTCTCACCCAGAGCCTGCAGAATCTCCTCCGCGCCTTCAGCCGCCGAGTCGGAAAGCCCTCCGGTCAGTTCGCTCAGGAGCTCCGTCAAACCGGACGCCGCTTCCCCTGCGGCATCCGCCAGTCCCGATGCAGTTTCTCCGGCGGCATTCACTAGTTCTGAAGCTGCTTCCGCCAGTCCTGACGCGGTCTCTCCCGCCGCATCCGCCAGTCCCGATGCAGTCTCTCCGGCCGCATCCGCCAGTCCCGATGCAGTCTCTCCCGCGGCATCCGCCAGTCCTGACGCCGCATCCGCCAGTCCCGACGCGGTTTCTCCCGCGGCATCCGCAATTTCTGACGCTGCGTCTCCGGCCGACTGGGTAAATTCGGTGGCAGCCTCGACTGCCGTTCCCGCAAGATCCGACGCGGACTGCGTCAATCCGGAAGCCGCCTCACCCGCCGCCTGCGCCATGTCGGACGCCGCATCCGCGGCTTCCTCCAGGGACTGGGGAAGATCCGAAAAGAAACCGGATTTTTCTTCCCCGTCAGAAGCGTAAGCGCTCACAGCTCCCATACCTGCAGCTATTCCGGCGCAGAAAACAACTGCGGCCGCTTTCTTTATCATGTACCGTCTCTTCATTTTTTTATTATCTCCATTCTCAGCCGGGCCGCTGCATCTTTCTCCGCATACAGCGGCCCGCTATCTTTGCGAACCGGTTTTCTTCTGGCCCGCCGCGGCAGTTCCGCTCCCTCTCAGGGCCGGTCTGTCTTTCGGTCCGCCGCGGCAGTTCCGCTCCCTCTCAGGGCCGGTCTGTCTTTCGGCCCGGCCGCGGCAGTTCCGCTCCTTTCTCCGGAAGCTAGACATTCAGGTGCTGCGGAATTCCGGACACGGAACTGCGGATCTTATGCTGCTCGTCATGCCTGATCCGGTCCGCGATCTTTTTAATCTTCCCCATGATCCACATATATGCGGTAGAACCTTCCGAATAATCGGCCTCGGCGTACATATCCACCCTGCCCGCGTCGCGCATCTCTTCCACCTGGGCCATGGCCCTGGCGTCTCCTTTCGGATAAATCGCGAAGGTTGCTCCCCCGCCCTTCCGGACAACAGAAAAAGCAGGTATGTCGCTCGGACCGTCCGCAATGTAGATCATATTGTTCATATGAACGCGGCGGTTCTCCTCCGGGATCGATGAATTCACGCTGATTCCTTTGTCAAACGGAATTCCTTTGTTGATCTCGAAGAGCGCTCTCGTCTTTGTAGTATTATCGATCGTGTACCCGATCTCACTGATCAGTCTCCTGCCCTCGGCATCCTCATCCTCAATCAGTTCGCATCCCCAGATATACTTCATGTAATCCATCAGAATAGACCCGCGGATCACTTCCGAGAAGCCCGTGCTGATAATGTAATGCTCCAGGCGGATGCCGTATTCGGCATAAGCCGGATCGTCATTGATCAGCTTTTCCGTGGATCTGAAAATCTCCGGAATACCCGGATAAAACTTCTGTTTCTTACCGAATTCCCGCAGTCTTTCATTGTTCAGTCCGGGAAATCTTCCGTCCCGCGCATACCGGATGAACTGGTTCAGGTAAATGGTATCCGGGTTCACCCTCACATTCTGCTCTCTCAGATACTTCTCCGGGAGCGCGTCCGTTTCCTGCCAGAATGCCTTCGGGTCTACTCCGTATTCCTCAAACATCGGATCCTGCATATATCCGTCGATGAGCGTCTTATCACAATCCCAGATTACAGCGATGATATTAGCCACGTCTCTCTCCTTGCATAAATAATGATAATCCTTATTATATACGATCTTCTCCGGCTTTGTACACGGATGAAGGGAGAGAACCTGTCATTTACCTGTCATTTATTGCAGCTCTGCTCCCGGCTTGTCCGGCAATGAATATGAAGGCGGCAAAGACGGACAGCAGTCTGCTGTGCGGACAGCCATAAATAGTATCCTTTTATTTTCCTGCAGGATGAGATAGAATATTCATGCGGAAGCTGCTGAAGAAAAAGCGTCCGCTGACAGACAAGACACAGGCAAAGGAGATGGATTATGGCAGTTAATCGTTTTGTTCTCAATGGCGTTTCCTATCATGGCCACGGTGCCATCGGCGAGATCCCGGGCATCATCAAAGCAAAGGGCTTTAAAAAAGCTTTTGTGGCTTCCGATCCGGACCTTGTGAAGTTCGGCGTCACTTCCAAAGTTACGGACCTGCTGGAAAAGAATAATATTCCGTATGCCCTGTATTCGGACATCAAACCGAATCCGACGATTGAAAATGTACAGAACGGCGTCAAAGCTTTCAAAGAATCCGGCGCAGACTTCATGATCACCATCGGCGGCGGCTCCTCCATGGATACCGGCAAAGGCATCGGCATCATCGTCAACAATCCGGAATTCGCAGACGTTCGCTCCCTGGAAGGCGTGGCTCCGACCAGAAACCGCACTGTCTTCACGATCGCAGTCCCGACCACCGGCGGTACCGGAGCGGAATCCACGATCAACTACGTTATCACAGACGTTGAACGCAAGCGCAAATTCGTGTGTGTGGACCCGAATGACATCCCGGATGTGGCTGTAGTCGATCCTGACATGATGAGTTCCATGCCGAAAGGCCTGACTGCTTCGACCGGTATGGACGCGCTGACCCACGCGATCGAAGGCTACACCACCGCGGCAGCATGGGAGCTTTCCGATACTCTGAACCTTGAAGCCATCAAGCTGATCGGCGCAAATCTGCGCAAGGCCGTGCAGAATGACCCGGACGGCCGTGAAGGCATGGCACTCGCACAGTATGTTACGGCTATGGCTTACTCAAATGTCGGCCTCGGAATTGCTCATTCCATGGCACATACCCTCGGCGCGGTCTATGACACCCCGCACGGCGTCGCCTGCGCGATGATGCTCCCGATCGTTATGGAATTCAACGCGGAAGCTACCGGCGACAAATTCAAATACATTGCGGAAGCCCTCGGCGTCAATACCGACGGCATGGATCAGGCCGCTTACCGCAAGGCGGCTGTCGATGCGGTCCGCCAGCTCTCCGTTGACGTAGGAATCCCGACCAGACTGGAAAAACTGAAAGAAGAGGATCTTCCCTTCCTCTGCGAATCCGCAGCCGCGGACGCCTGCGCGCCCGGCAATCCGAGACCCGCGACGATTCCGGATTTCGAGGCCATGTTCCGCAGGCTGATGTAATCTCCTGCGCGGCCTGACGATAGTCTGCGCATGCAGGCCTGAAAACCTTTTCGGACCTTAAAGACCTGTAAAACCTCATTCAGGCTTTATACCAGAAAGACAACTTTACATAAAAACCCCTGCGCCTAAAACCGGTTCCTCTGAACCCGGCCTGCGGCGCAGGGGTCTTTTTTCATCTCATTTTTCCTGAAAACTGATGTGATGCCTGCGGCGCCAATAGCCAGGCTGCATCTGTGTCCTTAAATTACGGAGAGCCTGCTTCCGCAGGGATTCTTCCCTGCCTGCCTTTCAATCCCCGCTCCGGCAGCAATCCTTCCAGAGTATTGGCAAATTCCGTATAATCAGCGCTGCCGCCGGCTTTTGCCCATTCCCTCAGCACATCGATCTTGCTACGGCTGTTTTTTACATACGGATGCCCGGCGTCCGCCCCTTCCGGGATCAGTTTCAGGCTCTGCGCGGCCATATCCGCCAGCAGGTCCAGAAGCTGGCCTGTTACATCCTCATCTCCGTCCATACCGATGGAAAGCAGCTGCGGTACGAAGCCCAGTGTGGAAGCGGTGTAGCAGTTTCCGTCGAAGCTGTTCAGATTTGCCTCGTCGGTAACGGGGCTGTTGATCTTATTCGTCAGATAGGCGACCACCATGTCACGGGAAGGATCAACCATTACCATCGTGCCGCTCCAGCCCTGGTGGCCCACTGTATCAGGCGATGACTGGGTTCCGAAATACCAGACGCGCTGGTCGTCGCCCTGCCGCCACCAGCCAAGGCCCCACTGACCGAAATCAACAGATTTCGGGGAAGTAAACAGTTCCATGACATTGCGGGAAAAGAAGCGATGCTCCCCATAGCCGCCCGTAAGCATGACACTGGCAAGCTTCGCCAGGTCCGAAGCACTGGCAAATAATCCCGCGTGCCCGGAGACGCCCTCCATGCAGTACCAGGCAAGTTCGTCATGCACTTCGCCCTGCAGGGTCTGCGTACGGATCCCGTCGAAGAAAATGTTCCCGTCCCGGGTGTTGCCGTTCAGCTCTGTGGCGGCGCAGTCACCGGCTTCGAACCCATTTTCAAGAGGCAGGAAAGTGATGTGATCAAGCCCCATCGGATCATAAAAGTTCTCTTTCATATAGGAATCCAGCCTCTGGCCGGCGACCGCTTCGATCACAAAACAGAGAAGGATATAGTCCACGTCGGAATAGAGGGTCCTTGTCCCCGGCTCATAAAGCAACGGCGTTTTGCAGATGGCTTCCAGCGTCTGCTCCCTTGAGGCGGCATAGCAGAGATTTGCTCCCGGATCGCCCGGTTCCAGCGCGGACATATCGTAATCCGGATTGCAGTAGCGCGGCCCCGCCGGAAAGCCTGCCTGATGAACCAGCAGATCCCGCACCGTCAGCGCTCTCCTCCATGCTTTCTGTTTTTTCAGGCCGGGCGCCTCCTCTCCCGCGTAGCTGAAATCCAGCACATCCTCCGCGAATTCCTCCCCGAGGATCTCCACAAGCGGCGTACTGATATCCAGCAGTCCGTCGGTCACCAGCTTCTGAACGGCATAATTGGCAGAGAACATCTTGGACACGCTGGCAAGGTCATACAGCGTATCTACAGTCACTGCCGGGCTGTCCGTCTTCGGCGTCCCATCCGGATTGTATGCGTTCACCGTACCCCAGGCCCGGTTCACAACCAGACGTCCGTTTTTCACCACCGCCAGCTGGGCGCTGGTAAAACCATGGTCTATATCAGACTGAATGATATCTGAAATCAGCTGGAGAGCCTCGGGCCGGACACCCTCCAACTCTTCCGTTTCCTCCAGCAGCTCGGGATAGGGCACGCTGACCGTTACAGCTTCCTTAAGGCCCATGGGCAGAATATTCGACAGCTGCAGTGTATTCACACCGTCGACGGTCAGATCAGAGATGTCGACTTTCCAGATCCCGGCGCTGAAAGGCGCAGTGTCCAGCCTGTGTCCGTTGATATACAGGGCAAAGGATTCGACCTCATCGGAAACACTGATCCATACCGTCCCCTGTCCGTGCCAGCCCCGGAAGCTCAGCATACTGTTCATGGCGAGCGTATCGTCCGTATAGCCTTTCCAGTCCGGAAACGCGGCCTGCTTCTGCCATCCGGCGTCGGGAAGGGCTTTCGCGGGACCGGCCGACCAGCATCTGCTCCCGCAGAGCATTGACAGCAGCAGCGCTGTATTTACTGTTTTTACAAATCTGTGTCTCATGGTATCGTCTTCTCTTTCTGTATGTTTATCTATTCCGTCTCAGCGGAATTGCTCCGGATGCACGGCGGCTTCAGCCGTCGGGTCAGTCTTCCGCTTCCGGCAGGCTGTCCCGTGTCAGTTTTTTTGCCCAGTGTCCGAAATTCGACTTGATAAATGCGGGAACGCACTTAAAGACCTGGTCCGCGTTCAGGCAGCACAGCACGGCCAGCGGCGATGCCTTGACCGCAAAGGCCATAAAGAAGGACAGCGGAATCACGATTCCCCAGATACTGATCAGGTCCATTTTCATAACAAAGGCGCTGTCCCCGCCCCCGCGGATAATCCCGTTGTTGGTCGGCATCTGATAGGACATGGTAACAATAACCACGCAGAGAATCCGCAGGAAATCATCCGCCATTTTCCTGGTAGCCGGATCAAGGGAATAGAGCGAAAGCACCGGTATCCGGATCAGGAACAGAATCAGGCCGGAACACAGGCCGACGCACACGAAAAGTACCTGCAGCGTATGGGACAGCAGCGTGAGTTTCTCCTCATTTCCCTCCCCGATCGTTTTTCCGATATAGATCCCGGCAGCGGAGGAAGTCCCCACCGACATGGCCTTGACCAGCAGGAAAAGGGTGGACGCCACGCTGTTTGCGGCAATCGCCCGCGCCGTCATATGGCCGAGAATCGCGTTCTGCATCGCAGTATTCAGTCCCCACAGCGAGCTGATCAGAAAGACCGGCACCATCACTTTAAAATAGTCCATTCTCAGGAGCCGGTCCGTTTTCAGATAAGTCCGCCAGGACAGCTTCAGCACCCGCTCCTTCTTCATGATAAAAAGAACAAGGATCAGAAATTCCGTAATCCGGGCGGTCAGCGTTCCGATGGCGGCTCCCTTCACCCCCAGCCGCGGCGCCCCGAAATGGCCATAGATCAAAGTATAATTGATCGAGCAGTTCACCAGAAAGGACCAGATCGAAAGGCCGAGCGCGATGCGCACCGTTCCCACGCTTCGGAGGGTCGCCAGCAGAATCTGCGTTAAGGCAAAAAACAGATAGGTAAACCGTATGATCCTGAGGTAAGCCATTCCTTCCGCGATAATCGCCTCATCGGTCGTGAAAGCGGACAGCAGCAGATGCGGGCAGAGGCTTGCCAGGAGAAACAGTCCCGTCATGATCAGGAGTCCTGTATGCATGGCGATGGAGGCAATCTTCCGGATCGGGCCCGGCTCCCCTTTCCCGAAATACTGGGTTCCCAGGATCACGATTCCTTCCCCGACCGCGGTCATCATCTGCTGATAGACAAACTGAATCTGGTTTACAGCGGCAACCCCGGAAAGAGAGGTCTCACTGTATGCACCGAGCATGATATTATCCGCGAGATTTACGCTGAGCGTAATCACCTGCTGCAGAACCAGCGTAATCATGGTAATAAAAAAAGCTTTGTAAAATGTCTTCTCCCGAATCATGTCATTTCCCTTGCCGGTTAACCTGCCTGTCATCCGTCCCTCAGCCGGGCGGATGGCAAAAAACCACTGCTCTCTGCAGCCGGTTGTCAGCTTCTTTTATATCACATAATTGTTTTCTGCAAAACCACAGAGTATTCTGAACAGCTGCCCTCCCTTCCATGGAAAACCGCCTGAAAGGCCTGCCGAGAAGGAGGCGTGAACAGCGGTCCGGAAGCCTTATCCGCAGTGTTTTACCTTCTGTCTGTCATTGATTTCACAGAATGATTGCGGTATACTCCTAACAAAATTAGGCCGTTCTTACTTTGATTCGGCAGCGTTCATTCTATGCGGCAGGAACAGCCATACGTTCCGAACCGTTCTCTTACTTATTTTACATCGGGAGACCTGCAATGATGACAATCAATGATTTGAAACCCGGCCAGAGTGCCGTGATAAAAAAAGTCGGCGGCGAAGGCGCGCTCCGTCAGCATTTCCTTGATATGGGCGTAATCCCGGGCGTGGAAGTCACGCTGATCAAGCTGGCCCCCATGGGCGACCCGATGGAAGTGCGGCTTCATGGCTATGAGCTCACGCTGCGCCTTTCGGAGGCGGAGAAAATCGATGTCGAGCTCATCGATTCTCCCACAGTACCGGAAGAGAGGAAGCAGAGGACGAAAAAATCCCATCATCCCGGTCTGGGTGAGGAGGATAAGAGCCGCAGCAAAGGGACCGGGACGGCCCTGCCGGACGGCACGCTCCTGACTTTTGCCCTGGTGGGCAATCAGAACAGCGGAAAGACCACGCTCTTCAACCAGCTGACCGGCGCCAGGCAGCATGTCGGAAACTTTCCGGGCGTTACGGTGGACCGCAAGGACGGTGAAATCCGCGGACGCTCCAATACCCTCATAACCGACCTCCCGGGTATCTATTCCATGTCCCCCTATTCCAGCGAGGAACTGGTCTCCCGGAATTTCGTCCTGAATGAAAAACCCAAAGCCATCATCAATATCGTGGACGCGACCAATATCGAGCGCAACCTTTATCTGACCATGCAGCTGCTCGAAATGAATATTCCCATCGTCGTCGCCCTGAATATGATGGATGAGGTCACCGGGAACGGCGGCTCCATCGACATTAACCGGATGGAAGCCATGCTGGGCGTCCCCGTCGTCGCCATATCCGCCGCGAAAAATGAAGGCGTGGACGAGCTGGTCCGGCATGCCGTTCACGTCGCGAAATACCAGGAAAAGCCGACGCGGCAGGACTTCTGTGACTCCAGTGACCATGGCGGCGCGGTTCACCGCTGCCTGCACGCGGTAAGCCATCTGATCGAAGACCACGCGGAGCGGGTCGGGATTCCTGTCCGTTTTGCCGCCAGCAAGCTCATCGAAGGCGACTCCCTGATCCTGAATCAGCTGGAGCTGGACGGAAACGAAAAAGAGCTGCTGGAGCATATCGTTCTGCAGCTTGAAAATGAGCGCGGCCTGGACCGCAGCGCCGCGATTGCGGACATGCGTTTTTCCTTTATCAGTAAAGTCTGCTCCGAATGCGTCATAAAACCCCGAGAAAGCAGGGAGCATCTGAGAAGCACAAAGATCGACCGCATTCTCACCGGAAAATATACAGCGATCCCCTTCTTTATCGCGATCATGGGCGTCGTATTTTACCTGACATTCATGGTGATCGGCGCCTGGCTTCAGAATCTGATGGCTCTGGGAATCGGCTGGCTCACGGACACAGTGGACGCCGCCCTGACGGCCGGCAATGTGAACGAGGCAATCCACGGTCTCATCATTAAGGGCATTTTCGAAGGCGTAGGCAGCGTTCTGAGCTTCCTGCCCATCATCGTGACCATGTTCTTCTTCCTGTCGCTGATGGAGGACAGCGGCTATATCGCGCGCGTCGCCTTCGTCATGGACAAGCTTCTGCGCCGGATCGGCCTCTCCGGCCGCAGCATCGTTCCGATGCTCATCGGTTTCGGCTGTACGGTTCCGGCCGTCATGTCCACGCGCACTCTTCCCAGTGAGCGGGACCGGAAGATGACCATCCTGCTGACGCCTTTCATGAGCTGTACCGCCAAGCTTCCGATTTACGGCTTTTTTGTCAATGCCTTTTTCCCGAAAATCAGCTGGCTGCTCATGATTCTCTTATATGTACTTGGAATTGTAATCGGGATTCTTGTCGCGCTGCTCTTTAAGCGCACACTGTTCAGCGGGGAGGCGGTTCCTTTCGTGATGGAACTGCCCAATTACCGTATGCCCAGCCCGCGCAGCGTTCTCCAGCTGCTCTGGGAAAAGGCGAGGGACTTTCTGCAGAAGGCCTTTTCCGTCATTCTGATAGCCACCATTCTGGTCTGGTTCCTGCAGAGCTTTGATTTTCATTTAAACTTCGTGACAGACTCCCACAGCAGTATCCTGTCAGCAATTTCCGGACTGCTGGTTCCTCTCTTCCGGCCGCTGGGTCTGGGCGACTGGCGGATCGTAACCTCCCTGATCAGCGGCTTTATGGCCAAGGAGAGCGTAGTCTCGGTTCTGGGCGTCCTGTTTGAATCCGAAGGAGGCGTGACAGCCGCAATCAGCGCGCTTTCCGCCGCTTCGATGCTGGTGTTCAGCCTTCTCTACAGCCCCTGCGTGGCGGCGATCGCTTCCATCAAACGGGAACTCGGCAGAAGCTGGGCTGCAGGCGTGATCCTCTGGCAGTGCGGCATCGCCTGGATCGCGGCCCTGGCGGTCCGCTTGATCGGCATGCTGTTTGGAATGAGGTAAAGAGCATGAATGGACTGGATATTCTGCTGCTTCTTCTGATCGGAGCGGCTGTGCTGACCGCTCTCAGAAAAATCCGCAGGGACCGCAGAAATGGAAAAAGCTGCTTAAGCTGCGGCGGCAGCTGCGCCGGCTGCAGCATGTACTGCAAAAAGCGGATGGAGGATAATCATACATGAATACTGCCCTGAACGCAGTTCTGATCGCCGCATTGCTGCTGCTGGCTGCCTGGGCTCTCCGGCGTACCCTGATCCGGTCGCGGAAAGGCGGCGGATGCTGCGGAGATCATGAAGCCGCAGAGAAAAAGGTCACGGTAAGTGACCGCAATAAGGCTCATTATCCTTACGCCGTTTCGCTTCAGATCGGCGGCATGACCTGTGAAAACTGCGCAAGAAAAGTGGAGAACGCCCTCAACCGTCTGGACGGAACCTGGGCCATTGTCTCCATCAGCGGCGGCAGCGCAAAAGTCCTGAGCAAAACGCCTCCGGATGAAGCCGCCATAAGAGAGGCGGTCCGCGGCGCCGGATATGTCGTCACAGATTACCGGCTCGAAGAAAGAGAGTTAACATGATTTGTGGTTTGAGCTATTATCAGATTTGCCTGTTTTTTCTGATCTATTCCTTCCTCGGCTGGGTCCTGGAAGTAGTCTTTCACGCCGTCGTCCTGGGAAAAATCATCAACAGAGGTTTCCTGAACGGCCCTGTCTGCCCTGTTTATGCCTTCGGGGCGCTGGGCATACTCGCTCTGGTAAACACACTGGAGGCGCACGGCATTCTAAGCTCTGTCTCTTCTCCTGATATCCGGACCGCCGGCCTGAGCCTGGCGGAAGGAAAAAGCCATTACAGCCGGGAAGCGCTGGAGCTGCTGCTGCTCTTTCTGATCGGCATGGCGCTGACGACACTTGTGGAGCTGATCGCCGGATGGCTGCTTTATACGCTCTTCCACGCCAGATGGTGGGATTACAGCAATCTCCCCTTTAACTTTCACGGCTATATCTGCCTGAAATTCAGCATTCTCTGGGGGATTGCCGTCGTATTTGCCGTCCGGATCCTGCACCCGATCATCCAGCGCGGCTCCTCGGAAATGATTCCGCCCGACTGGGGATGGCCGTGCATTGCCGTGCTTTATATGATTTATCTCATCGATCTCATCGTAACGGCTGCCACCGTGCGCGGCCTGAACAAACGCCTTGAGGAACTGGACAAGATCCGGGCCGCCATGCGTGTTCCGAGCGACGCGATGACAGAAAAAATCGGCAGAACCAGTATGATGACCGCGCAGAAGATCGGCGAGGGCCAGGTGCAGGCCGCCCTGATGAAAGCAGAGATAAAAGCCGCCGCGGAGGAAAAACGGACAGAACTGATCGACAGCGCGCTGGATACCAGGGCTGCCCTGAAAAAAACCGCCTCCGACAAAAAGAAAGCCGTCCTTGCCGCAGGCGAAAAAGGCAGAAATGCCCTCTATTCCAGGGCAAGGGAGCTTCGCAGAGAGATTCTGGAGCATTCCCATTTCGGGCCCGGCAGACTGCTCAGAGCTTTTCCTGGTATGGTACACAGGGATTACGATGAGGTGCTCAGAGAGCTGAGAATGGATAACAGAACAGACGAAAAGATGACAGAAGATGAATACTGATAAAGAAGATGAACAGATGGAAGCGCTCCTGCGCCCTTACGCCGCAGAGGTCCTGGATCATCCCAATTTCCGCAGGACAAAAGATTTCATACAGCACAGCAACGTGAGCGTTTATCACCACGTCCTGCATGTCGCCTGCTGCGCGCTGGAGATTGACCGGCGCCTGCATCTTGGCTGCGACCGCTGCCAGCTCGTGCGCGCCGCCCTGCTGCATGACTATTTTCTCTACGACTGGCACGAGCATGACGCTCCGGAAAACAAACATCCCCGCCTGCACGGCTTCTACCATCCCGGCATTGCTGCGCACAATGCCGAAAAGGATTTCAATCTCACAGAGCGGGAACTCGACGCCATCCGCAAACATATGTGGCCGCTCACCATCCTCCCGCCGTCCCACAGGGAGTCCTGGGTGATTACGATGGCGGACAAATATGTCAGCGCGCTCGAAGTCCTTAAGGGTCGCTGAGGCCTTTCTGCTCCGCAGGCACCGGGCCTCCCTTCCCGCCTGACGATATATATACCGGCTGCAGTCTGTTCTGAAGCAAATGAGGCGATGTACGTCTGCCGGACGAACATCACCTCATCAGGAAGGCCGCAGCCTTTTTAACTCAATGAAGACGCAGAAACAGCCCCGTCAGGATCATCCCCGTGACCGCGCCCCCCATATGGGCCTGCCAGGCAATGCCCGGCATAAAATTGATCGCGAGATTGATGCCGATGGTGATCAGGATGCTCCGCAGGCTCCAGTGATAGTAGAGAACCAGGACCAGATAAGCCGCCATCAGGCCGTACAGGCCTCCGGAAAGGCCGACAGACCAGCGGATTCCGGAGAACAGGTATTCCGCGATGCTTCCGCCCGCGACGGATCCCAGAAGGAGCAGCGCAAACCAGCCGTGTCCGAAATACCGTTCCAGCGAAGACATATTGTAGAGTGCGTAAAGATTCATGGCGAGGTGCCAGGGCTGGATATGGGTGAATCCGACTGTCAGCATTCTCCACCACTGCCCCTCATAGATCAGCGCCCTGTCATAGCAGCCGTATTTCACAGCCCGGCTGATCCTGCCGCTCTCCGGCCCGCTGTTGATCAGGATAAAGACCACGGCGCATGCCGCAAGCACGGCCAGCGCCGCCGGTGTTTTTTCCATAAACATAATCTTTTCCTCCCGGCCGGTAAAGCTCTCATCCGGCTGTTTTCACAGCCGTTCCTATCTCAGCAGCTCCGGCATGGGATTGACTCCCGCCGCCAGGAAAATCCCCACAATGGCCGCCACTGTAAATGCGTAAATCAGGCAGGGTATGATATTCGTCCGGATCAGTCTTCCCTCATTTCCGTTCGTCCCGGTCGTAGCACAGACTGCAACGATATTGTGGATACAGATCATATTGCCGATCGCTCCGCCCATAGCCTGAAGCGCCACAATCAGAACCTGCGAAATTCCCAGAATGGTCGCCGTTTCAAACTGAATAGACGCAAAAAGCGTGTTGGATACGGTATTGGAGCCCGACATGAAAGCGCCCAGGACCCCGATCAGCGGAGCCGCTATGAAATAAGCGCCCCGGAACAGGCCGGCCATAGCGTCCGCCATCATATAGAGCATGCTGTCCATCCCTTCGCTGCCGCTGTAGCGGTACAGATTTACCATGGCAATTCCGAACAGCAGAGCCACCGCGGCGCCGGAAATCTGGCGGAAGGTCGCCTTCACGGCCTGCGCCGCTTCCCCGGAACGCATCCCGTGCATAAGCATTGTAAGGAGGGAAACCAGGACAAACGGCAGAATTCCGGGGTTATAGAGAACCTTGAAATTCCAGTTCATGTCCGCATTTCCGAAGATATTCGTGACATGAAGGATCAGCGGATCGCTGCTGAGCAGCTGCTTGATCCCGAAAAAATCCACGCGGGTCAGCACCAGCAGAATACCGATGATCAGGTAGGGCAGCCAGGCTTTGAAAGGATGCATCCCCTTGTCCACCGTTGCGTTTGTAACCCCGGAAGATTTCCAGGCCGGATCTCCCCATTCTTCAGACCCATCAAAGGTCCACACTTCCTTCGGGACCAGAAATCCTTTCCGGGCCGCAAGAATCAGGACCGGAAGCGCTCCGATGAAAGCGGTCATGCTGGTAAGCTCCGGACCTGCGAAAAAAGCCATTATAAGGTAGATCGTCCCGATCACCGCGCCGCTGAACAGGCAGAAGGGGATGGCCGGAAGCAGATCACGAAAGCTGTGCTTTCTCCCGAAGACCTTCACCAGAACCGCAACTCCGACGATTATAATCAGGCATCCTCCGATCATCTGGGGAAGGCAGACCCAGCGGGTCAGCAGCTTCGTAAATTTTTCGTGATCTCCTCCGAGAGCCAGGACCGCGTCCCGCACGGTAGACGAGGCCGTCAGAAGCGGTACTCCGACAGGGCCGGGTTCCACAGGCCAGGAATTATAGATCAGGCAGACCGTCGCCGCTGCCAGCGGAGGAAATCCCAGGCTGATCAGGATCGGCGCGGCAAGGGCAGCCGGCGTCCCGAAACCTGCCGAGCCCTCGATAAAGCCCGCGAACACGCAGCCGATCAGCACGCATTGCAGCCTCGCGTCCCGCGTAATATGGGAAAAGAGGCGGTTGATGGAAGCCATCGCTCCGGACAGCTTCAGCACATTCATAAGCAGGATCGCCCCGAAGATGATCAGGAGGATCTCCAGCGCGCTCAGAAAGCCCAGCACCGTTCCGCCGGCGATCCGGACACCCTGCATCTTCCAGAGAAAGCCGGCCTCAGACGCGGCGGAAAGATAAGCCAGCGGCATCGCTCTTTTAGCCGGCCAGCCAAACGCAACCATAAGAATCACACACAGCAGAATCGGAAGCGCTGCGATCAGACTATACATAGAAAATACACCCCCGTACAGGAACAGGCCGCCCGGTCTTCCTCCGCGCGGCAGTCCGTATTTTTCGAAAAATGATCCCATCTACCATAAAAGAAACCCTTCCCCCTGTCAAGTCAGAAAGACCTTGCAAAATTAACCCGGCCGTCCGTCTGTCGAAGAAGGTCACACAATGGCAACGTAACCCCCCGGGTCCGGCAAGTCCCATTTTGTGCAGCTTCCATGAACTTGAGGAAACTGCCCTCCTGTCCGTTTACGCCGTGCTTTTTCTGTGCTATAACAGCATTACTCCGAAGGGAGCTGAATCCCTTCCGGACAGTATTTCTTTTCTATTTTTATTTCTTTTCTATTTTCACTTCTGTTTTCCATTCAACCGGCTTGATGCCGCACATCTGAAAAGGAGGCCTTTCTGACTTATGAAGTTTTCCAAATCGCTGTTGAAAAGAACATTGACACTGTCTCTCAGCTGCATTTTTGCGGCGGGGGTTTTGCAGCCGCGGCAAATGACGCAGGCTGCCGAAGCCGGGCAGGTGCGTACGCAGACCCTGGCACAGGCGCAGGCCGCATGGCAGACGCCTGCCGCTTCCGTTTCCCAGAATCAGAACCGGGGATATACCGGAACGCAGGGCAGTCAGACGGGCGGCAGCCAGCGGTCCCGGCAGGCGGAAAGATCTGAAAATGATACCTTCTCCCTCAGCAGAGAACGCATGCGCCTTAGAAAAGGATCCACAAAAATACTGCGGGTGGAAAACCCGGGCAGTTTATCCGGAGTGAAGTGGAGCGTATCCGACAAAAACATCATCAGCGTCCGGAAAAGCAGCCGCAGCATAAGCATTACCGGGCTGAACGACGGCATTGCCGCCGTCACCGCAAAAGCCGGTGACAGGATCTGTGTCTGCCGGATAAAAGTAGGGAAGGGCGATTATATGTCCGGGCGAACCATGCAGGCCCTCGGTCTGGATCCCGCCGGCGGATACGGATATGCATCCGGAAGCTCCCCCGCAGGCTTCAGCGCCGGACGCGTCACGTCCGTCAGCCTGAACAAATACAGCCTGATGATCGAGCAGGGAACTTCGGAACTCCTCACTGCCCAGTACAGTCCCGCTGACGCAGGGGCTGCCGTTGTATGGGAAAGCTCCAATCCAGCCCTTGCATCCGTCACGGGCGGAATGGTTACCGCGATTGCTCCCGGCTCAGCAAAAATCACAGCAAAAGCCGGTTCCAGGCAGGCTGTCTGTGAGGTTCTCGTCATCGAACACCCCAAGCAGGCTGTCATTGCCGAGCAGGGATACAGCTGCTACCAGGCGGGAGACCGCTCCCATTCAGGGATCACCTATGCGGCAAGAATCCATAACCCGAACACGACCTTCAATCTTGCGCTGACCGGAGCTGATATAGTCGTCCATGACAAAAAAGGAACCGTTCTGAAGCGGGAAAGCTGCCTTCTGACGGAACTGGCCCCGCAGGATACCCTCAGCGTGGCGGGCGACCTGCGTCTGGACCGCGCGAAAGAAGAGATCGGCCAGGTTTCCATAAGCATCCATACCATACCGGTCTCCTCCTTCTATACCCATGACGACCGTCTCTATCTCAAGTCTTCCTCTTTCACAATCCGGAATACTTCCGACGCCCCGGACGGCAGCGGCGGGCGCCGTCTCACCGGCTATGTGCAGAGAAATGTCCAGCAGGCAGGACAGTATATTCCCTATATCACGGTCCTCTTCCGCCGGAACGGCGTCCTTGCAGGCGGTGCCCGCGCCTTGCTCAATCCTTCCGGCCAGGGCGCGTTCGAAATCGGCCTGGATGCACCCCAGGCGGCCGCGCTGGCGTCCTGCACGGCGGAATACGGAATCGGCTTCTGACCGGCATGGCGGCCGGGGAACAGGCCCACGGGCACACAGTTGAATTTATCGCAGCGAAAGCTGCTGTGCGCCTGAGAGAAATTGGCCGGGACAGAATTGATGGTAAATGGTAAAAAAAACGGAAGCCTTCTTTCAAGGCTTCCGTGTGTGGAGATAGCGGGACTCGAACCCGCGGCCTTCTGAATGCCATTCAGACGCGCTCCCAGCTGCGCTATACCCCCATCGCTCTCCTATTGTAACAGGAAACAGCAGATTATGGTAGTGTTTTTTTAAAATTTTTTTGAAGGCCTGCTGCTGCGCTGTTCCGCCAGGCAGCAGGCTGCCCGGCGGAACATGCGAACCTCTTTGTGGGGAGGGGTGGGAATTGTAACAGCGGTTTTCGCCCCCATCCTTTTTATTCTACCCGGATTGTGCCGGCCGCGATATATCTGCCAGACTTCCGGTCAAAGAGGAGAATATTGTCCCCGTCCATGGAAAATGCGTGTTTCTGGCCGATCTGATACAGCTCGCTGCCGAAGATCACGCCGGTCAGAAGGTAATTTCCGACCGCGATCTTAATCGTGGATTCCATACCGGTCGGCATGACGCCGTACATCTCACCGGTCAGTTCCCCGGCCGCGCTCAGTTTCAGGTATTCCGGCCGGACGCCGATTACCAGGTCTTCATTTGTCAGAACCGGCTGCTCGGCCAGACTGTCATCCTTCTCTTCCACAAGCGAAACCGGATAACGGAAGACCTCATCCTTGTTGCCTTTCTCCACATATCTTCGGTCCGCCTTTTTGCGTTCGAGCTCTTCCGCCGCAGCCTTTATGGAGGCGTCGCGCTCAGCAAACCACTGATTCATGTCGATCTTTTCATTCGGGTGGAAGACAGCCTTCTTCCCGTCCAGAATCTCAAGGACCAGGTCCCCGTCCGCTCTCTGGGCTCCTTTCGCGTTGATGAAATTCATGGAGGGATTGCCGACGAAGTCCGCGACAAACAGATTATTCGGCTTATGGTAGACGTCCAGCGGCGCGTCGTACTGCTGCAGAACGCCGTTGTTGATCAGGCAGATCCGGGTCGCCAGGGTCATGGCTTCCATCTGGTCATGCGTCACATAGACGAAGGTGCTCCCCGTCTCCAGATGCAGTCTCTGCAGTTCGTAGCGCATCTCCAGGCGCAGCTTGGCGTCCAGGTTGGACAGCGGTTCATCCATGAAAAGCACCTGCGGTTCCGGAGCCAGGGTTCTGGCGATCGCGACACGCTGCTGCTGGCCGCCCGACAGCTCCGCCGGATAACGGTCCATGAACATTCCGATCTTGACGATTCTGGAAACCCGGCGCACTGCAAGGTCGATCTGCTCCTTCGTCAGCTTGCGCACGGAAGTCTGCACTTTCCCGCCGCTCATGACCTCGAAGTTCTCATTCAGATCCTGCCCCTTTGCCTTATAGCCGTCCCGGACAGACTGCAGTTTCCCTTCCAGCTCCGCGCATTTTTTCTCGCAGGCGGCCTTTAAGGCGTCTGCCCCGGTTTGGCCCTGCAGGCCGGCGTAAAGCTCCTTCGCCCCGAACATGGACAGGGTGAAGGTATCGATCAGTTTCAGGCAGATCTTCCCGCTGTCCGGTTTTCCGTCTTTGGTCTTTGCCTCCTCAAGGATATCCTGGATATCCCTCGGATGCTTCAGGGCCTCGATCTGCGCGGCCAGTTTCTTCGCCTCATCATCCAGTACGGGCATCTCCCGCTTTACATTCGTAAGGCCGAAAGAGATGTTCTGATAAACCGTCATGTTCGGCCAGAGGGCGTAATTCTGGAACAGAAAACCCACCCGGCGCTTGTTCGGGGGGACATTGATCCCGGCCTCACTGTCAAATACAACCCGGTCGCCGATCGTGATCTTTCCGGAGCTAGGCGTCTCCAGTCCCGCGATCATGCGCAGTGTCGTCGTCTTTCCGCAGCCGGACGGTCCCAGAAGGGTGATGAAGGCGTTGTCCTCTATCTTCATGCTCAGGTCTTCCACCGCATAGAAGCTGCCGTAACGTTTCGTTATATGATTCAATGTAATAGCTGGCATATCAGTTTCCTCCAATCCCTTCGTCCAGACTCGCGCCTGTGAGTTTATTTACCAGTGCGTTGAATACCAGAAGCAGCACGATCAGGATCAGGTTGATGGCGCTTGAAAATGCATAAAGCCCCATCTCGTCGAAATAGTCGAGTGTAGTGGACAGGATAAATCCCTGCGTGCACAGAAGCAGGAACAGCGACAGCTCTCTCAGGCAGGTCATAAAGGGGAGCATGAAGCCGCTGATGATGGAGGACTTCTGGATCGGTATGATGATTCTGGTCATGCGCTTAATCCAGGGAATATCCTGGATAATCGCCGCTTCCTCGATCTCCCCGGACAGCTGAAGCATGGAATTGAGCGCCGCGCGGCTGGCAAACGGGATGTATTTGACGACGCCCGCAATCACCAGAAGCGTGTATGTGTTAAACAGGTTCAGACGCCCGTTGGAAAACAGGATGAAGAAGGCGGCGCCGACTGCCAGGGACGGCATCAGGTAAGGCAGGAAAGCGATATTGTTCACATAATTCGCCCACCTGCTGCGGCGGTTCTTGGATACCGCGTAGCCGATCAGGGTTCCGATCGTGCCGGCGATCAGGGCGCACATGATGGACACAAAAAGCGTTCCCTTGAGCGCGCGCAGGATCATGCCGTTGAACAGAATACCGTTCTGACCGTAGAGGGCTCCGGCGTCGTTACCTCTGGTCAGCCACCACTTCGTTGTCAGATGGCTGATATCCCTGGTGTAAAGGAAGCTGTAATCGCCGGGATTGGGCAGGAAGGTTTCGATCGCGAACAGGGCGATCGGGAAAATACTGGTCATGAAGGTGACAAATATAAGAATGACCGCAATGACCCACTGTCCGGCCTTCCCGAGATTGATCTTCGAAATCTGCCCGGACTTTCCGCTGACGGTCGTATAGCTCTTGCGGCTCTTCAGACTCATCTGGTTGATACCGAGGATCATGATTCCGAAGAGCATCATGATAATCGCGAGGATACTGGCTTCACCGGTATACTTCGAATTCATGGATACATACTTTGTCGAGAGCGTTATAAAGTTCAGGTAATGCGGTACCGGATAGGATCCCATGGCGCTTCCGAATACCAGCAGTATAGTGGACAGGATGGCCGGTTTGATCATGGGGAGCGTAACCCTCGTCATAATCTTCCATTTCGGCGTATCCAGGATCGTGGCGGCCTCCTCAAGGTTCGCGTCCATATTCCGGAAGATTCCGCCGATCATGATATAGGCAAATGGCGTGTAGTGCAGTCCCAGAACCACCGCGCAGGGAAAAAGCCCCTGACACCACCAGAGCGGCATCGTGATACCGGTCAGCGAAGTCAGCAGACCGTTGGACGTGCCGGTTACCGCGTTTGAATTAAACAGATGCTGCCACACGACGGCGAGCGTCCACTGCGGCATGATATAAGGGAATATAAAAATCGAGCTGATATACTTCTTAAACCTCAGGTTCGTGCGCGTCACCAGGAAGGCGACCATTCCGCCGAACAGGATCGAGATGACGCAGGTCAGTACCGCCAGCATGACGGTATTGAGAAGCGGCGTCCACAGGTTGACTTTTGCCAGCTTTGAAGTGAACAGATCCACATAGTTGGCAGCTGAGTAGCCCTCCGACTTCTTCGTCAGAAACTGGTCGATCGTGCCCGGATGAATCTTGAAGGTGTCCCTGACAATGGCGATGATCGGCGCCACCGTAGTATAGGTGAGCACAATGCCGAACAGGAGAAGGATCACATTCTGAGGTTTGGAGAAATAGGTTTTCAGCTTATTGATCGTAAGAGTACTTTTCTTCGTCATCAAGCTCTTCTCTCCTTTATGCTGCAGGAAATGCAGGTACTGCCTGCTCTCCTGTCTCTAAGGAAACACTGATTAAATCAGCGTTTCCCCAAATGGAAGGGGCGTGCAAAAGCTCCCGGCCTTTGCACGCCCGTCCCTGATTATCTGCAGCCGGACTATTCAGATTGAAAAAACTTATTCAGCCGCTTCTTCGCCGGTATAGTGGTCAAGCATCTCCACCCAGCTGCCTACCGTAAAGTCAACGGATGCACAGTAAGCCGGATCCTCAACGATCAGCTTGCCGTCGTTGACCCACCATTCTTTGCCGCGGTCATCCTTGGCCGGGAATTCATCCTCGCCAGCCTCATTGTAGCCGCCCTGCTTATGGTTGTAGATCTCCTCGATCTTGGCAGCGACTTCCGGATTGGAAGAATATCCGCCCATATCCTTGCCCCACGCGTCAAAGCCTTCCGCTGTGGTGGTCATGTAGGAAATGAACGCGCATGCAGTCCACGGAAGCGGGCTGTTGTCTGTTACGAACAGATAATGGCAGTAGCCGTATCCGCCGAAGCCTTCATAACCGTCTTCATAAGCCGCAACCTTGATGTTGTTGACAGAAACGGCAGCGGACTCTTCCACAGAACGAAGCTTGGAATAAACAAGAAGGCCGGACTGATCGGTAGCGGAAGCATCCACCAGGGTCTGGCAGATCGGGCCGTCATCGGTCTGCTCATTATAAGCGCCGACCCAGAGCTTAATATAGGCAAGCGCATAAGCGCCGTTCTCACCCAGTCCGAACAGTTCCGCATCTTCTGCCTCCGCGTCGATAGTCGGCTGGAAATATGCTTTCTCCTCATCCGGAAGAGCATCGAAAGCATCCTTCAGGTACTGCGCGTACTCATCCTTGGTCAGCATATACAGGAAGTTTTTGCCGACGATCTCGGAATCAACGCCCATGAAGAGCGGATGGCTTCCCTCCGCCACGAAATCCCAGCAGTTGTCATAAACCTTGTCGCCTGTGCAGTTGTACATGAACACCTTGTTCAGAAGCTGAAGCTCAAGGAATCCGTCATAATCCGCTGCGGTCACCCCGTTCGCCTCTGCCCACTCCTTCGGAATGAAGGTATCCAGAATGCCGGTATCCGCCATCTTGGACTGAATCTGGTTTCCGTCCTGGATCAGGGTCATGGCAAATGTACCGCTCGGCTTCAGGGAATCTGCCTGCAGCTGCTCAAAGATCTTGTTGTTCTTGGGCTGCTGCCAGTCGAACTCCATGTTATAGGAGGGATCGATCGTCTGCAGATATTCGATGAAGGTAGGAAGAGCTGTCTTGCCGCGGCTGGAATTGCCCACGCCGTAGAAGGTTGCGCCGTTCGATTCCTCGATCGCCTTTGCCGCAAGTTCCTCCAGGGTCATTTCCTGTGCCTGCTCGATGATGGACTTCGTATCCTCGGCGTAAATGCTGCCGGCGGCCACGCCCGCGGCGATGCACCCAACTGCCAGTACTGTCATCAATCTTTTCTTCATCACATTTTCCTCCTTCTGTGACTGCCCCGCTGAAACGGCGGCAGAAATTTATATTGTTTCCCCGGATTCCGACCCGGAGAACCTGTCGAACCGATTATACACCCACATATACACTTTGCACAAGATAATCCTATATTTCTTTTAATATTCTGTTGATTTGCACGTTTTTGTTATGGGCTGGCGGCTTTTGCGGGTCCCGTCCGACAGGAATGCTGCCATTTTCACCGGAAGGAGGAAACTGTCATGATGGATCACCAGCGTTTTCTGGAATGCCGCGCCGCGCTCATGGAAAAACTGGAACTCTCCCGGGACCTTACCGACGACGAAATCTATGTCCTGATCGACGAGCTGATCGCCCAGAGCGATCCCCGCAGGCGCATGCGCCTCCCGGACCGGATCAAAATGCGCACGGAGCTGTTCAATTCCGTGCGGCGGCTTGACCTCCTGCAGGAACTCATCGACGACGACACGGTTACGGAGATCATGGTCAACGGAACGGAAGGAATCTATATCGAGCGCGCCGGCCGCCTGTCCCGATGGGAGCGCCGCTTCTCCTCCCGGGAGAAACTGCAGGATATCGTCCAGCAGATTGTGGCCGGCTGCAACAGGGTTGCCAATGAGGCGGTATCAATCGTAGACGCCCGGCTGGAAAACGGAGCCCGCGTCAATATCGTCATGAATCCCATCGCGATCGAAGGCCCTGTCATCACCATCCGGCGTTTCCCGGACAACCCGATTTCCATGAAGCAGCTGATCAGCTGGAAGTCCTGTTCCCAGGAAGCCGCTGACTTTCTCAAAAATCTGGTGGAGGCCGGTTATAACATCTTCATTTCCGGCGGGACCGGATCCGGAAAGACAACCTTTTTAAACGCCCTTTCCAACTATGTTCCGAAGGATGAGCGGATCATAACCATAGAAGACAACGCGGAACTCCAGATTCAGGGCGTCCGCAACCTGGTGCGGCTCGAGGCGCGCAAAGCCAACGCGGAGGGGATGGGCGAAGTCACCATCCGCGATCTGATCAAGTCAAGCCTCCGCATGAGGCCGGACCGTATAATCGTCGGAGAGGTCCGCGGCGCCGAAACCATAGACATGCTTCAGTCCCTCAACACCGGACATGACGGCAGTCTCTCCACCGGACACGGCAACAGTCCGAACGACATGCTCTCCCGCCTTGAGACCATGGTCCTGATGGGGCTCGAGATCCCGATCCCCGCCATCCGCCGGCAGATCGCCTCCGGCATCGACATCATGGTCCATTTAAGCCGCATGCGCGACAAAAGCAGAAAAGTCCTCGAGATCGTAGAGATTGACGGATATGACATTCCGACCGGGGAGATCCGCACGCATCCCATCTTTGAATATGAGATCCAGGGGGAAGACAAAAAGGGCCGCCTGGTCGGGGAACTGAAAAAGACCGGGACGCTCCTGCACGTGCAGAAGCTGGAGCGGGCCGGGATCTCCCTGAAAGGAATGTAGGATTTCCCGTGATTTACGCCGCAGATCAAAATAAAGCCGGCCGTCAGCAGTAAGCTGCAGAATGATGATTCATATAAAAAGGCTGTCTGTACTGCCGGCAGGAGCCGGCAGAATGGAGATGGAAATGAAAAAAGCTATGCGCCCCTCCCGGGCGGGAACCCTTTCCCGTCCGAAACGGAAAGGCCGGGAAGTTATGCCGGATTACGGAAGCCGGCATTTCACCCGCCGCGAATTCATCCTGAACTGTGCCATATATGCAGGACTCGACCTTCTGATCGCCATGCTCTTCTACCGCTCCCTTCTCGCCGCCCTCCTCTTTTCTCCCGGACTTCCCCTCTTTCTGAAAATGCGGAAAAAGGATCTGCTGGAGCAGCGGCGGCTGGAAATGCTCCGGCAGTTTACCACAGGCATGCAGCTGGTCAACGCTTCTCTCCAGGCCGGTTATGCCATCGAGAACGCCTGGAAAGAGGCCCTGAATGAGCTCAGGAAGATCTACGAGCCGGATTCCTTCATTGTCACGGAATTCCGCTACATTATCCTGCAGACCAGCCTGAACGTCCCCATCGAAGGCCTGCTCCTGGACCTTGGGCGCCGCTCCCATGTCGACGACGTGCGCAACTTTGCGGAAGTCTTCCAGACCGCGAAGCGGACCGGCGGCGACCTCATGTCCATCATCCGCAATACGGTAAGCGCGATCCAGTCCAAAAACGAAACCCGGCAGGAAATCGAAGCCAACATTACCGGAAAGGTATCCGAGCAGCGGATCATGTGCATCGTTCCTCTCGCCCTGATCGGCTACATCACCATCACATCCCCGGGCTTTCTGGACCCCTGTTACCACAATCCGGCCGGCATTTTTATTATGACCATAAGCCTGATCGTCTATGTAATCGCGTTCTTCATCGGAAAGCGGATCATGCATATCGAAGTCTGAATCAGAGCGCTGGCGGCATTCCTGCCTCTTTTAAAGCCCCCGCAGTCAAATCCCCTCCCGCTGAAGCCGCGCCGGAACAAACGGCAGCTTTCTGCATCAACGAAAGGAGTCCCATGACCCTCCCCAATCCCTGCATCCGCCCCGCCGCTTTCATCTGTGACCGGTTAGGCCTCGGTGAGAAGAAATGCGCGCTCAACCAGGAACTGTTCCAGCTGAATTCCGGAAAGAAGAACTGCGCCAGGGAGTATTACGTGCGTAAAATCGCCAATACCCTTCTTGTTTCCTTCGGCGCGCTGATCCTTCTTGCGGCTGTCCTGATCACGGAAGCACGCAAAGACCGCTCTGTCTCCGGAGGCATCCTCACCCGTCCCGGATACGGGGAAAATGCTTCCAGCAGCAATCTGAATCTGACCATATCCGGCGAGGAGGAATCCGAAGCCTTCGAGATTCTCCTTGAACCGCGCAGCTACTCCCGCGTGGAGGTCCGGGCTTTCCTCACAGCCGCCCAGGAAGAGCTGGCCGGCATCATCCTTCAGGACAATGAGAGCCTGGATTATGTCAGCAGGCCTCTTTCCTTCCCGGAAACTCTTCAGAACGGCATCGTCGAAGCCTCCTACGAGGTGACTCCCTACGGCATGATCGATGAAAACGGCATGATTATCGGCGAGGTACTCAGCGCCGGAAGCATCGTCAATATCACCGTCACCCTGAGCTGCCAGAGCCAGGTCCGCACCTGGTCCTTCTCCGCCCGTCTTTACCCGCAGGAGCTGACAGACAGCGAGCAGCTGCATATGGAGATCCGCCGGGCTGTCCGGAACGCCCAGGAAAAAGATCCGGAAAATGAAAGCATCCGTCTCCCCTCAAAAATCGGAGACCGCACCCTGCGCTGGTATTATCCGAAAAGCTCCGCCTATTATCTTCTGATCCTTTTCGCGATCCTCACGCCATGCCTTCTCTGGACCCATTCCGACCAGAAAATCCACGACGAAGCAAAAGCCCGTCACGACCAGCTGGATCTCGATTATTCTGAAATGCTCTGGAAACTGACGATGCTGCTGGGAGCGGGTCTCACAATCCGCGGCGCCTTTGCCCGCGTCACGGCACAGTATCAGGCGGAAAAGGCCGGGAAACGCTATGTCTATGAAGAGATGCTGCTGGCCCTGCGGGAAATGAAAAGCGGCGTCCCGGAGGCCGTCGCTTATGAAAATTTCGGCAGGCGCTGCGGCCTGCCCACCTATATTAAACTGGGCTCTCTCCTCTCTCAGAATCTGAAAAAGGGGTCGCGGGGCCTCACCCGGCTCCTGGAGCGGGAAGCTCTGATGTCCATGGAACAGCATAAAATGATTGCGCGCAAGCTCGGTGAAAAAGCAGGGATAAAGATGCTGCTTCCCATGATCATGATGTTCGGCGTCGTCCTGGCCGTCATCATGGTGCCCGCATTCCTGGCCATGTAAGATGCCGGAACACTCTGCGCCGCGATCCGGAAACAGGAAAGGCACAGCTTCTGCCTGACCATCCGGTCCGGTTATAAATATAAAAAAATTCTATTTTTTATAGACAAAAAATCTATAAGTAATGCAAATTCAGTTATGTTAAGATAGCAGGTAAGAAAGATTTCACAAATGTAAATGGCCATCAGCGGAGGAATTTCTATATGACTCAACCGGCTGACGGTACCATATCCGGAACAGCTGCGGCGTTCCGGCACAGATGTTTTGAGTTCAGGGAAACGGGCAGAAGCCGGATTCCCGGATTGTGAGGATCATGATGAAAATTGTTGTTCTTGACGGCTATACAGAGAATCCCGGCGACCTCTCCTGGGAAGGGCTTGCGCAGCTGGGTGAACTGACAGTTCACGACCGGATTTCCTATTCGGAGTCTCCGGAGATCGCGGAAGCGATCGGCAGCGCGGAGATCGCGGTGACCAACAAGACGCCCCTTTCCGCTGCTACCATGGACAGGTGTCCGAACCTGAAAATGATCGCGGTTTTAGCAACCGGCTACAACGTGGTAGACTGCGCATACGCTAAGAAAAAAGGAATCCTCGTCGCGAACGTTCCGACCTACGGCACTCAGATTGTCGGCCAGTACGCGGTCGGCCTGCTGCTGGAGATCTGTTCCCATTATCAGCATCATTCCGATACAGTAAAGGCCGGCAGATGGCAGAACAGCACTGACTGGTGCTACTGGGATTTCCCGATGATCGAACTGAGCGGCAAGACAGCCGGCGTGATCGGCCTGGGAAGAATCGGACAGACCACCGCGCGGATCCTTAAGGCAATGGATATGCGGGTACTGGCTTACGACACCTTCCAAAGCGACGCCGGAAGGGCCCTTGCTGAGTATACAGAACTGGACGTCCTGCTGGCCGAATCGGATGTCATTTTCCTGCACTGCCCGCTCTTCCCGGAAACGGAAGGAATTATTAACGCAGCCAATATTGCAAAGATGAAGGACGGTGTTATCATCATTAATAACAGCCGCGGCCAGCTGGTAGTGGAACAGGATCTTGCGGACGCACTTAATTCCGGCAAGGTGTACGCAGCCGGCGTCGACGTTGTCTCCACGGAACCAATCCGGGAGGACAATCCCCTTCTGTCTGCAAAGAACTGCCTGATTACTCCGCACATTTCCTGGGCGGCGCAGGCGGCCCGCCAGCGGATTATGGATATTACAGCAGAAAACATCAGGGCCTTTCAGGCAGGCGCTCCGGTCAATATCGTAAATCTGTAATCCTTCCTCCGGCTTTTGCTGCCCGGATGGACAGACCGGGGCTGGAGACAGCATCATTTTTCAGCGCCGGCGGTCTCAGCGAGTCGTTTAAAGCAGAGACGGATCACCGGATTTCCGGAACAAAAACCCGCAGGATATTGTTTAAAGGGAGATAAACATGAAACTTGTATTCGCGTCAGATTCTTTCAAAGGATCGGTTACAAGCAGACAGACCATGGAACTTCTCACAAAAGCGGCGCATGAGGTTTTCGGCCCCTGTGAGACAGTCGGCGTACCGGTTGCCGACGGCGGGGAAGGAACCACGGAAGCGGTAATCCGGGCGAGAAACGGACAGAAGATCTTTGCGGATGTGCACGGCCCGCTGATGGAAAAAGCAAGCGCTTATTACGGAAAACTGAGTGATACCGAAGCGATCCTGGAAATGGCGCAGGCCTCCGGCCTCCCGATGGTGCCTGAAGAACTCCGGAACCCCCTTCATACGACGACATACGGAACCGGGGAACTGGTGCGCGCGGCGCTGGACGCGGGGTTTACCGATATTTCCATCGCGATCGGCGGCTCCGCGACAAATGACGGCGGGATGGGATTTGCCAGCGCTCTGGGAATCCGCTTCCTGGATAAGAACGGGAATCTGCTGGAAGGAAAAGGCAGCGAACTGGAAAAAGTAGCTGACATCGATATGAGCGGTCTCGACAAAAGAGCCCAGTCAGCCCGTTTTACAGTAATGTGTGATGTCACGAACCCTCTCTGCGGCAAAGACGGCGCAACCCGTACGTTCGGCAGGCAGAAAGGCGCCACGCCCGAAATCATGGATCGCCTGGAAAAGGGAATGTGCCGCTACAGGGATGTGATAATCGAAAAATTCGGCGTGAACCCCGATGAAATCCCCGGGGCGGGAGCGGCAGGCGGCCTGGGTGCAGCGCTGAAAATCTTCCTGAACGCTGAGATGAAGTCCGGAATTGAGACAGTTCTGGACCTGATCTCTTTTGACAGCCTTCTGACGGGCGCAGACCTGGTTGTGACAGGCGAAGGGCGGACGGACTGGCAGAGCTGTTTCGGAAAAGTCATGCAGGGCGTCGGCGACAGGGCAAAAAAACACGGCATTCCCGTGACAGCGCTCTGCGGCAGTCTCGGTGAAAACTACGAACAGATCTATGAACACGGGATCGACTCGATCATGACTGCAGTGGACGGGCCCATGGCTCTGCAGGATGCGCTCGACAATGCAGAAGAGCTCTATTACAAAGGCGCGGTCCGCATGTTCCGCATGGTAAAGGCGGGCATGAAACTGAAATAACAGAAAAAAACCTGTGCTGATGGATCCGGAAAGATCGTCAGCACAGGTTTTTTGTATGTAAGGCAATCCGGCTTTCTTTTTACCGGATGATTTTATAATAATCCTTTTTGTGCTCGATTGGATCGGGGAAATCCCCCTCCGGGTAACCGAGAATCACATTTCCGACGCCTATGTAATCCCCTTCGATGCCAGCCTCCTCCAGCAGCTGCTTTCCAAGCTCGTCCTCGAGCATGCCGTCCGCGCGGTTGATCCATCTTCCGCCCAGCCCGAGCGCATAAGCCGCATTCAGCATATTTCCGATTGCAAGCGAACCGTCCTTGATTGCGTCAGGCGTTGAAGCTGAGGCCGCGACGACGATCACGGTCGGCGCTCCGTAGAAGACGTCCCAGCCTTCCGGCGCTCCGGCGATTTTAGCGTTCAGCGCGCACAGCTTGTCAATCCATTCCCTGTCCTGTACAACAATGAAAACCGCGGACTGCCGGTTTCCGCCGGAAGGCGCATTCATCCCGGCTTCAATGACCTCCATCAGTTCTTCGTCAGAAATCTGCTCGCTCCTGTAGGCTTTGACACTTCGTCTGTTTTTGAGATCTGTAAGGGTTTCTTTCATGCTGTCCTCCTTTTGAATATAATTTGATACTGTTCCAGGCTCTGTCTCATATATACTATAAGATAACAGCAGGATATGATACAATCAACAGACGATTAGCTTAAGCAGCCGTATACAGAAAGCAGGAAAGAATTATGCAGGGAGAAAACAAAAAAGGGGCGTATCTGGCCCTCATCCTGTCGATGGTCATTTTCGGGACGATCGGAATCTTCAGAAGGCAGATCGATCTTCCCTCGGAGACTCTGGCCTTTGTACGGGGAATCCTGGGAAGCGTTTTTCTGCTCCTGGCGATGCGTCTTACCGGCCGGCGCTTTCAGACCGCTCCGCTCCGCGGCAGCCTGATGCTGCTGGTTCTGACCGGAGCGATGATCGGCTTCAACTGGATCCTTCTCTTTGAAGCGTATAATTACACAACGGTCGCCGTTGCAACCCTCTGCTATTACATGCAGCCTGTAATTGTCCTGCTTGTATCGCCGCTTCTGTTTAAAGAGCCGGTCACGCTGCGCAAGTTCCTCTGTGTGGCGGCAGCGCTTGCCGGCATGGTTCTGGTCTCCGGCGCGGCGGGCTCTTCCAGTGCGGGAACGGACCCTGTAAAGGGCATGCTGCTCGGGCTCGGCGCCGCTGCACTGTACGCTTCCGTAGTAATGCTCAACAAAAAAATCACCGGCGTTCCCGTGTATGAAAAAACCATCATACAGCTCTTCTCGGCGGCAGCCGCCCTCGTTCCGTATATGCTGGCGCGGGGAAGCTTCCGCTCCTATGCGCCGGGTACCGCACAGGTGATTCTGCTTCTGACCGTAGGGATCATCCATACGGGGCTCGCCTACGCTCTCTATTTCGGAGCGGTGGAGAAGCTGCCCGTTCAGACCGCCGCCCTTTTCAGTTATATCGATCCGGTGACGGCTGTACTGCTCTCCGCCCTCTTCCTCCACGAACCCATGACGCCGGCCGGGATTGCGGGCGCCGTCCTGATCCTCGGCGCGCTGATGCTGGCATGAACCTCTCTTTCGAACCCTGCCTTCCAACACAGTGCATCTGTATTTTATGGAAATGTAAATAAAAGCATCATCTGTCCGGTCCCGCCGTATAAAAGAACTGTTATAAGCAGTTCTTTACAGCGGCATGATGCAGACCGGACAGTTTACTTTCAGGCTCTCCCCTGTCGGATACATTTTTCCTTCCTGTCTGTCAAAATGGACTGCGCTCAGCAGGTCCGAATCCTGATTGCAGACGATCAGGTCGTCCCCGAAGACGCCGATATCCCTCGGGATGCTGCCGCCGCAGGGCGAATCCGCTATGCGTTCAAGCAGTCCGTCCGCGCCCGCGCGGAAAACCGTTACCGTATCGCAGCCCCTGTTTGAGGCAAAAAGATACGCACCGTCCCCGGAAAATTTAACAGCGGCCGAATTATGAAAGCCATAAAAATCTTCCGGCAGGGAAGAAATGACCTGTCTTCTTTCCCAGCCGCCCGGCTTCTTTTTAAAAACAAAAACCGCCCCCGCCATTTCCGTCATCACATAGATCATCCCGGGATGAGCCGGATGGACGGCGAAATGCCTCGGACCGGCGCCTTTGTCGATAGAAAGACTGCGTTTTTCATCCGGAATCAGCTTTCCATTTTCACGGTCCAGCTCATAGAACAATACCTGATCCAGCCCCAGATCGCAGACGTAAAAGCCTCCGTCCAGGAAGCGGGAAAAATGCACATGCGCGCATTCCTGGCGGAAGGGATTCGGTCCCTTTCCCGAATGCTGTTTAAAATCAGAGATCCCTGCAGGGATTCCCTTTTCATCCAGGCGGTACAGAATACAGCTCCCGCTGCTGTAGTTGGCCGCCAGCAGAAAATCCGAGCGGTCATCCAGCGACAGCTGGCAGGGATCGGCTCCCGCGGAAGGCAGGGAAAGCAGCTGCCGGACCGTTTCCCCTTCCCGCGCATAAACCGCGATGCCTCCATCCGGATTCCGCTCTTCCACACTGTAGAATATTTTTCCGGCCGGATGCGCGGTCAGCCAGGAGGGATTGTCCGGCCCCTGAAAAGAACTGACGAAGGAAAGCTTTCCCGTATCGCTGTCAAAGCGGACATGATAAAAACAGTCCTTTGCGCGCACTGTATAATTGCCTGTCAGAAACTCATAAATCATAATGCTGCCTTTCCTGTTTTTTGCCTGACTCTTTCTGCCCCTCTGAACGCTCCGTTTCTGCCCGCAGAAACTGCCGTTTTTTCCGTCCGCATACCCGCTCCCCCTTGTTCCAACCGGGAATCTATGCTATAATAAAATACACTGAAATCCTCAGCCCGCATAAGCTGAAGCAGCAGACAAGCCTGCAAGGAGGTTATCATGGGATACTGTAAACTGAATGTGGCGGAAGTCCGGAAATACTGTGAAGATATCTATAAGAACCATGGGTTTACGGAAGATGAAGCCCGGGGAATCACCGATGTTGTTCTGTGCGCGGATCTTTACGGAATCGAATCTCACGGCGTACAGCGGATGATCCGCTATCACAATTCCATTGTCGGCGGGCACGTGGATCCGAAAGCCCGCATGGAGATCGTCTTTGAAACGCCGGTATCCGCCGTCATAGAAGCGAACCGGACGATGGGACAGGTAACTGCCCGCAAAGCCATGCAGATGGCCATCGATAAAGCCAAAGAACACGGGTTCGGCATGGTGACTGTCCGGAACTGCAACCATTACGGAATCGCAGGCTACTATTCCAGGATGGCCGGCGACGAGGATATGATCGGCTTCAGCTCCACCAACACGGAAGCCATCGCCATCCCCACCTTCGGTAAAAAAGCGATGCTCGGAACCAGCCCTCTGGCAGTCTGCATGCCGGCCGATCCTTATTATTTCTGGTTTGACGCCGCCACCACTGTCATTCCGAGAGGCAAGGTTGAAGTCTACAATAAGCGCGGAGAACCGCTCCACGAAGGCTGGGCTGCCGATGAGACCGGCCATATCAGCACGGACGCGGGACATGTTCTCGACCTGATTAACGCGAAAGACTTCGGCGGCATCTTCCCGCTGGGCGGCATGACCAAAGACACCGGTTCCCACAAGGGCTACGGTTTCGGAATCATCGCCGAGCTGTTCACAGGAATTCTCGCCGGAGGCCATACCTCGCCCCATGTGGAAAACGGCGGCATGGGCGACACCTCCTTCGGTTTCGCCGCCATCGATTACGGCATCTTCGGCGACAAGAAAGAGATCCGCGCCAATATGTCCACCCTCCTCCGCGAGCTCCGGGAATCCCCGACGGCCGACGGTCAGGAGCGCGTCTACACCCCCGGCGAGCAGGCCATGCTCTCCCAGGCGGACCGTCTGGCAAACGGCATTCCGGTCAATGACAAGACGGTCGACGAACTGAAGATGATCGGCGAATATGTCGGACTGAATTTCGACGACTATATCAGGGATATCCGTCAGATCTGATTTCTGACGGATTGATCTGCGGCAGCCGCCGAATGATATTCCGGCGATTGTATCCGCAGCTTCCGGCAGACCCGGATTCCATCAGATCTGAATCACAGACCCTGTATATAACAGGCGCGGGAAAAGGCAGAACCTTTCTCCGCGCCTGAATTTTATTTGTCATTTGCTGGAAGATGAGGAGGCGTGCGAGGTCGCGCTGATTACACTGATCATGATCGCGATCTCAATTGCCAGGATGACCGCCAGGACCGTTCCGGACAGGGCGCCGAAGACCGCAGGATCCTCCGGAATCATGTTGACCGATGTGATCGCCGCGGCGAACATCCGGCGGAGATCTCCACCCGTTCCCAGCATGCCGAAACCTTTCTGCCTCTTCAGGAATTCATCATTCTCCTTTGTCTGGGCAGCTGCCTCCCCGGCGGACAGGCCGCTGTTCACAAGTACTGCAAGGATCGGCATGCTGTCGCCCGAAAGCCTCAGTCCGCATTCCCTGAAGGTATCGTACATCTGAAGAAAGTTCTCACTCTTTTCCTCTGCGCTTCCCTTTCCGATTGCCAGAATGTGGCTGACGGTCTGTACAGAGTCCTTCGAAATCGGAAATCTCTCTTCCACAATCCCATAGCATTCTTCCGCAGTAAGAAGCTGCCTCTCTGTTTCCTCATCCTGCAGCCCCATCAGTACCGCAAAAGGCAGGTCCGGCTGGCCGGTAAGCCAGGGATGATTTTCCTTCATGCCCCGGTAGACTTCCATGGTATGCGCACAGATCCGGTCCAGATCCTCCATGCGGGCGTTCTCATACAGGATCATCGCCGCCAGCAGGCGGGATTCATCCCCTAGCATAAAATCCCTGCTCAGAGCGGAATAAGCGGCAGAGACCCCCTCCATATATACTTCCGGATCCTCTGCCAGGGACATCTTTACCACCATCGGTATCGTAAGATGCGCACGGAATTCCGAAAAGATGCCGTACCTGGATTTCAGAATTTTCAGATTCTTCTCCAGATTCTCCCTGTCCGCCAGGCGCCCCGCCACAGTATAAAGGAACGCTCCGATCGCATGCATGGAATTATAATCGAGCTTAAACGTACTTCTCATGACATCCACATTCTGTGTAAAGAGTTCCTTCTGAAAAAAACCGTATGACATGGCAGTCCTCCTTTTCTTCCTTCTTATTGCTCTTAACGGTACTGTCTGCTTCTCGATGCCGGCCTCATCTTACTGCTGTCCGCTCTCCTCTCACGACCGGCAGCCGGAATTTTCGCTCGTCCGGCCGAAAGCCCTTCAAAAGGGACTGCCCGGATTATTGATTATCCCTTCACCGATCCGGCTGTCAGGCCTTTAACAGATCATCTTAATAGTATCGCTTCCGGAAGTTTCCCGCAATGGAGAAAGCGACAGAAGGGATAAAAAGAAGGATCAGACCTGCAGTCAGAAGAATCGTCTGCAGGATTTTCCGGAAAATTCGCCCGTTCAATCTGATCGCGGATGGGCAATGCATGAAGCTTCTTGAAAAAACTGCCGGAGCAATGCTAAAATTCTTTTAGCCCTCCCGGAAGGAACTTCGTATATAAAGACAGGAACCGGTCAAAGAGGGTTCTGAATCAGGAAGATTACAGAAGAGCACACAGGAATGGAAAAAGGAGAAAAGAAAATGTCAGAAGAAAAGAAAGCAATGAATGCTGAAGAACTTGAGAACGCAGCCGGCGGATATGGTTATCAGAACGGCTTTTACATGACAGTCGGTGACTGCAACGGAACATACCTTGCGCTCAGATCCGGTACAAGCTACAGCCCGTACAACGAGATCGCGCAGCTTTATCCCGGATACAGTGTCTTTACCAACGGCACGATTGTTCAGGGAACAGGAATCAACGGAGTTGCCTGCTATTACAGATATGTGTGCTTCAACGGCGTGTGGGGCTATGCAAACGCCAGCTTCCTGAGATAAAAGAAGCAGCCCTCTTTCCCAGTCGGGAAAAACAAAAAAGCGCCGGCGGACGGAACCCCGTTCGCCGGTGCCTTTTTTTGTTTCTTTGACTCACGCACTGCCCAGCTGTGTAAACGCCCGCTCCCTCACTCTGAAATACATTGTATTCATCAGGATGCTGGTGATGATCCAGGTTACCGGATAAACCATAATCAGAAACTGCGGCGTCCCGACCCTTGGGAATATAAAAAATACGTACACCAGCCGGACCAGGCAGGTTCCGAAGACGGAGATCAGGGCCGGAATCATGGAACGGTTCAGCCCGCGCAGGGCGCCGGCCGTAATCTCGTAGGATCCGCAGAGAAAATGCAGGGAGACCTCATACTCAAAACGGTACATGGCATAGCGGATCACGTTTTCATCCGTCGTAAAGATCCGGATGAGCTGATGCCGCGAAAGCATGAAGACCGCGAGCAGAAGAACATCCAGCCCCAGGCCCATCGCCATGGAAAGGCGCCAGACGGTCTTGCAGCGTTCGCAGTCCCTTGCCCCGTAATTCTGGGAAGTAAAGGTCAGCGCGGCCTGCGCGAATCCGTTCATCAGGCAGTAGGAGATAAAATCGAAGTTCTGGGCGGCGGTCATGCCGGCGATGCAGTCCGCCCCGAAACTGTTGACCGCCGACTGGATCACGACATTGGAGAGGGAGAACACCATTCCCTGAAGTCCTGCCGGCACTCCGATATACATCATTTTTCTCAGATATTCCCGCCGGATTGTCAGTTTCCGGAAATCCAGCCGGAACTCGTCTTCCTCGTGCGTCAGAAAGTACAGAATCAGCCCGCCGCTGATATAGTTGGAAATCACGGTCGCCAGCGCGACACCCGCCACAGACATCTTCAGCCCGATCACAAACAGAAGATTCAGAAGGACGTTCAGAACGCCCGCAAAGGTCAGCGCGCCGAAAGGCCTTCTGCTGTCGCCGCGGCTGCGCAGGACCGCCGAGCCGAAATTGTAGGCCATCATGGCAGGCATGCCGCAGAAATAGATCCTGAGATATAAAACCGCCAGCGAGATGACATCGTCCGGCGCTCCCATCAGGGTGAGAATCGGCTTCGCGATCAGATTTCCCAGAAGAAGGAGAAAGAAGCCGGAAAACAGCGCCACTGTCATGATCGTATGCACCGCTCTGCTGATCTCGCTCCTGTGGTTCGCCCCAAGCAGGTTTCCCACGACAACATTCGCGCCGACCGCCAGTCCGGTGAACAGGTTTACCATCAGCCCGATCACCGAGCTGTTGGAACCCACCGCCGCCATCGCCTGCGCATTCGTAAAGCGCCCGACCACCGCGATATCCGCGGCGTTGAACAGCTGCTGCAGCATGCTGCTGACCGCAAGCGGAAGGGCGAACATAAATATTTTCTTAGCCAGCGGGCCGTGTATCATATCGACTTCAGCCTGCTTATGGATCTGTCTGTGCATCTCTTCGCTCCCCTGTTTATCCTGTCATATACCAAATCCGTCCCGACAAAATTATGCCCGGCACGCGTCAGCGTGTTCGCGGTTCTGCGCCCCGCTCCGGCTTGTGGTAAATGGGTGCCTCCTGTAAACAGCACCTCCGGCGCCGGCTGCTTTATAACGATCTTAAGTCCTCTGCACGCCAGAATCAACTCCCCTTTTTTATCTTTTTCCGGTCTGATTGACACTGTTTTCCGCTCACCTTATAATGAATCAACACCTTAAAGAAACGCTGGGCAATCTGTTTATTTCAATCCTCAACATTCCCGGATCAGCGTTTCCCGATTTGATCTCAGTGTGCGCAATGCACTCGGAAAAAGAATTTCCTGAACACAGGAGAAAGGGTACAGGTAACGGTATGGCAGCAGAAATCGGAAGAAGAAGTTTTATTAAGGCAGCCGCCGCGGGAGCCGCGGGAGCCGCGATGGCGGGCATCCTGAGCGGCAGCGCGCTGGGAGAGGAAGCCCCGGAAGATGCGCCTTCTTTTGACGGGAAAAAGAAATTCGCGGGCGTAGGCTGCGTGCGGAATGTTACAAATGATATTTATTACGTCGGAGCCAGCGAGAAGAGAACCGAGCTGTTTGAAAACGTCTATCCGATTCCCAGGGGGGTTGCTTACAACTCCTACCTCCTTGTGGATGATAAAACAGTCCTGTTCGATACGGTGGACCGCTCGGTAACCGGCCAGTTTTTTGAGAATGTGCTGAGCGTACTGGGAGACCGCCCGCTGGATTATCTCGTGGTAAACCACATGGAACCGGACCACAGCTCCGCGATCACCGAAGTTCTGGTGCGCTATCCGGAAGCGAAAGTCGTGCTGACCGCTCCCGCAGCGGCCATCCTGAACCAGTTCTTCTCCTGCGATATCTCCGGCCGGGCGATCATTGTCACCGAGGGAGATACCCTGAACACAGGCCTCCATACGCTGACTTTTGTGCTCGCCCCCATGGTGCACTGGCCGGAAGTCATGATGACCTACGATGACTACTCCGGCGCCCTGTTCTCCGCGGACGCATTCGGCAGCTTCGGAGCCCTGAACGGCAATCTGTTCGCGGACGAAGTGCCCTTTGAGACCGAATGGCTTCCGGACGCGAGAAGATACTATACCAACATTGTAGGAAAATACGGCAAGTATGTGCAGGACGTGCTGGCGAAAGCCGCAACGGTGGATATCCGGCTCCTCTGTCCCACACACGGCCCCGTATGGAGAAACAACCTGGGCTGGATTCTGGACAAATATGACAAATGGAGCAGCTACACCCCTGAAGAACAGGCTGTGATGATCGTCTACGGTTCCGTATACGGCGGAACGGAGAGCGCTGCCAACATGGTCGCGGCCGCCCTTTCCAGGGCAGGGGTCGCCAACGTGTCGGTTTACGACGTATCCAAGACCCACGTCAGCGAGCTGATCGGCGAAGCCTTCCGCTGCAGCCACATCGTGCTGGCTTCCATTACCTACAATAACGGAATCTTCACCCCCATGAAGAATTTCCTCCTGGATCTTGAAGCCCATAACCTGAAGAACCGCACGTTCGCGCTTATTGAAAATGGCAGCTGGTCGCCCGTAGCGGCAAGGCTGATGGCGGAAATCCTTGACCGCCTGGAAGGAACACGCTACGCGGCGGATCCGGTGACATTCCTGTCCTCCCCGGATAATGTAACCGCCATCGATCTGGTCGGTTTAGCCGATGCAGTCGGAGCCTCGCTGGGAGGAACTGTGCTGCAGGAGACCGAGGCGGAACAGGCCTCCTCCTCAGTAAAATGGCGCTGCACGGTGTGCGGTTATGAATATGAGGGCGAAGAGCTCCCTGCAGACTATGTCTGCCCGATCTGCGGCGTCGGTCCCGACAAATTTGAAAAGGTTGAATAAAACTGCGGGATAAAGAAGTTCTCAGAAAGAGTGAGAAGTGGAATAATCTCAATCTGTAATTCCCATACGGGGGTTATGCAAAGAGGCGGCTGAAAGCCGCCTCTTTTGTGATGAAGCGAGGATTATCCGACGCCGGATATTTTACTGCTCCGGCTTCCAGACGAAAAGGCCCTCCGCCCGGGCAAGTTCACGCAGCAGATAAAGCAGTTTTTCCGTCGGATGATAGACCGTCAGATAAGTATCATCGCTGTTCAGGACTGCCAGCGCCTGCTCCGAATCGAACAGTATATGAAATGTATCCGTTCTGCTGCCGCCCGTCAGCAGTTTTTCCAGAAGCCCGGGCGCGGGATTGAGTTCCCAGTGTTCTCCATAGTCGCAGGAGAAACGGATATCATAGTAACAGTTCAGCTTCAGAACAATGTTCAGATATTTCCGGTGCAGAATCTCCATCTGAGCCTGCTGCAGATAATACTCCTCTACTCTGAAATACTGCCCGGCCGAATCCGCCGGAACCTGTTCAGGAAGAATATCCGCGATCCAGTATGGTTTTTCCAGCAGCTCTTCAATTATGCTCCCGTCTTCCAGCTCCGTAGTTTCCATGCTTCCGTTTTCCATTTCCGCATGGCCTATGCTCTTGTCTTTCATATCCGCATCTCCCGATATCCTGTTTTCCGGCCGTTTCCGAATGCTCCGTCTTTCCGCATCATGCCACAGAAAACGCCGGTTTACAAGGCCTTTTCTCCTTTCCCCTTCCCGGATAGCCGGTTGCAGTGTCCTGAAAACGAGCTTTCTCCAGGGCGTCCATTTACCCCTTGACTTAGAACAAATGTTCGGTGTATGATCTTGGCGAAGGGCGAATGTATGTTCGATCTCCTGCCATATACGCTGCTGCCGGATACCAGCGCCGGACAGGATGCCAGCCGCAAAAACGCCGGACAGAACACAGTACAGCAGAAATGCCGGAGGCTGCGCGAATCGGAACACCGGATATACTGCAGTACGGCAGAAGAACGAACATCCATACAGAAAGGAGGGCGACGTAATGCTGTCATACGATCTGTCTGCCAGCTGTTTTATAGCTGTGGATATGAAGTCCTACTATGCTTCTGTGGAAGCTGTCTCCCGGGGTCTGGACCCGCTGAAGGTCCGGCTCCTTGTCGCGGACCCTTCCCGCTCCGACCAGACGATCTGTCTCGCCGTCTCCCCCGCGCTCAAGGCGATCGGCGTGCCTTCCCGCCCCCGCCTGTTTGAAGCGAAAAGGGCGATCCGGGACTATGAACTCCGGACCCGGAGCCGGGTCGATTACATCATAGCCACGCCCCGTATGGCGCTCTATGAGCAGATCTCGGCAAAAATCTATTCGATTCTCCTGCGCTATGCGGCTGCCGAGGATATTCACGTTTACTCGGTAGATGAATCCTTCATCTACTGCACGCCCTACCTTAACTTTTACCGGTCCGAAGCGCGCAGGCAGGGCGTCCATCCGGCGCACGTCATGGCCATGACCATGATCCGGACCATCCTGAAGGAGACCGGCATTACAGCCACCATCGGGATCGGGACGAACCTGTACCTTGCCAAAGTATGCATGGATATCACGGCCAAAAAGAGCCCGCCGGACGAGAACGGAGTCCGGATCGCGGAGCTGAACGAGGTTTCCTACTGTTACCGTCTCTGGGACCACAGGCCGCTCGTCGACTTCTGGATGATCGGTCCCGGCAAGGCCCGGAGGCTGGAAAAGAACGCCCTGTTCACGATGGGCGATATCGCGGCGCGCTCACAGTATGACGAGGAATTTTTCTATAAAACTTTCGGAATCGACGGCGAGATCCTGATCGCCCACGCCTGGGGCATGGATCCCGTGACGATGAAGGATATCAAGGAATACCGTTCCAGCGGGCACAGCCTGTCGAGCGGACAGGTCCTGCCCAGGCCCTATTCCTATCAGGAAGCACGGATCGTTTTCTCGGAGATGATCGACAGCCTGTGTTCTGAGATGTTCCTGAAACAGCTGCTCGCCCCGAAGTTCACCTGGTGGGTCAGCTATGACTGGAAAAGCCTGGAGGCCTGTCCCTATTATGACGGGGAGGTCGTTCTGGATTTCTACGGAAGACTGCACCCGAAGCACAGCAATGGCACGGTGCGGATGCCTATGGAAACAAACTCCGCAGCGATCGCGGCCCCCCGCATCCTGGCCGCTTTCGACGCGGGAACGGACCACCGGCTGCTCTTCCGCCGGCTGGGCGTCTGCGCGGAAGGAACCCATGAGGATTACGGATATTACCAGATGAACCTTTTCATCGACTATGAGGCTCTGGAACGCGAGAAGCGGCTGCAGGGCGCGATATCCGAGATCCGGGGACGCTTCGGCGCAGGCGGGATTTTCACCGGGAAGAACATGCTCAAAGGCGCGACACAGCTTGAGCGGAACAGACAGATCGGCGGCCACAGGGCCTGATATCTCTTCCGTCAAAAAGGGCCCGTGCACACGCACAGGCCCCAATTTAGTTCTGCTCAAACATTTTCATGCGCAGGAAGTCCCGCTTCCCCATACATGGTTCAGTTATGGCGATTACAGCAGTCCGTTGATAAACATCGCGACTTCATCAGCTGCTCCGCCGACTGTCATCTGTTCGCCTCTGACCTCGATCGTCTGGACATTCGGATTCTCATTGGCGAATCTCAGGAACTCTGCCAGAAGCGCAGGTTCCTCGGAGTCCGGAAGATAATTAAGGAAAAAGTCGCTGTCGGCTCCCATCTGTACGCAGACTTCATCAACCGCATCTGCAAACGCCTCTCCCTCCGGAAGGTACTTGACGTCATCGACGACAAAGCTCACATCCGATTCCTTCGAGAGGGTAATCACGGCTGCCGGCTCCCAGCTGCTTACGAACTTCAGGTCGGCTCCGTCGAGCTTGTAGTTATATGTGCAGAGCTCGCCAAAGACGGTGAAGGTTCCGTCCTCATTCTTCTGCGCCGCCGCGATCAGCGGGCAGTTCAGGGAGACGTCGCACTCATCCAGGAAGGAAAGACCTGCCTCGTCAAACTGCTTTATGCTCTCATCCAGCATGAATCCGCGGAGAGCAGCTGCAATCGGCTTCGCGGTCTCCAGAACCAGATCCATCTCATATACCGGCTTCTCATCGGCTTCCGTCTCCACCGCAAATGCGGATATCCCGCCTGCCATCATGGCTGCAGCCACTGTGCCTGCCAGAAACATTGTCTTGAATTTATTCATAATTTTTCTCCTTTTACACTTCGCATATCTTTATTGTTTTTATGTCAGCCTGTCTTTGCTGACAGTTCTATATACGCAAAGAAAAAAAGAAATCCACCCTCCGGCCTGAAATTGACCATCTCCGTGTTCGATTATACCCAGGTTATCTTTGCGGCGATTCCGGGATTTATATTCCTATGAAGTTTCCGGGATTCACTGATTTTTCCTGCTGCCGTACCCGCTCCGGGAGCTTTCCGCATCCTCTGTCAGATCCTCAAGAATTTCAATAAATTCACCGAAATCATCGTATTCCACATGCACTTTCATCTTCTTCCCCCTTATGTCCCCGTATATGTTTTAATCTCTCTTCTTCCGGGCCCTTTCCCGGACGATCTCCGCCGCAGTCCCTGAAAAACCCCCGTGTCTCCAGGATGCATTTAAGTATTCCAGGGAAACGCCTCCGCAGTCCCTGCCCCTCTCTGCCCTGCTCAGAAGTCGTAATCCTTCGGATTCAATCCGGCTCTCTCCAGAATCCTTCTCCGTTCTTTCCCGCTGAGGTAGCCCATCTTCTCCGGGTCGATCCCTGCCCGCAGCAGTTCACTGTTCTCCTCCTGCGGCATGTAGCAGAAAAACCCGAATTCGGATACATGTCCAAATGCATCCGGTCTCCTGCCGTGATTGTAATCCAGTGTCTTCCCAACCAAAACTGCCATGACTTTCTCCCTTCCCATAATTCTGATATCTCTTCCCCGTGCATGGTTCCCGGAAAGCCTGCCCGTTCTCCGAAATCCGCGCTTCGGAGCCTTTTTCGTTTTCCGGCTTTCCTTCCATTCTCCGAAATCTGTCCGTGTTTTCCGGTTTTCTGTCTCCTTATCCCGAATCTCATCGGCCGACCCTTGGGTCTTTTTCCCGGCATCAGTCCATGATGAATTCGTTGTAGTCTTCTTCCGATGCGAACAGCATATATCTTCCGTCCACATAACCCATATACCCGCTTTCCGTACAATAGCCTTTCATCCTGTCTGATCCTCCTTTCGGGAATGTCTGTTTCTTTATTGGATGATTCTATTCTCTCATTTTGGCAGTACAAAAATCCCGCCTGCCAAAGGTTTCGTACGTTTGTTCGCCTGCCGGTCACCGCCGAACCGGGCAGGACGTCACGCCATTAACTGCCCTGGCCCCTCCGACCGGCACACAAACGGAATCACCGAACCTGCCAGGAAAAACCTTGTCAGAAAGTGTGTGGTAAAACAGACAAAGGAGTCCTCACCTTTCACAGGAAATGCTATAATCCGGATAGGGGAATGCTGAATCAGCCTGATGCAACAGCCTGGGAATGATTTTCATGCAGAACATGGGTGGAATTATGGTGAAAAGGACGTCCTTCCCTGCTTTTTACCGGATTATGGCCTGCATAACAGCAGGAATCATGCTCCTGGCCTGCTTCCTGCGAACGAAGGACGACGGAGTTGTATTTGGATGAATAAAAAAGCGGCGCCCATCCCCGTACAGGCGGACGGCTAATGCCGTCCGGATGCACGGAAATGAGCGCCATGAAAGCTGCTGATCACAGCCTGTCCACCAGACTTCACACATTTTCCACCCGGCAGTTTTGCCGCCTCAGCGGACTGCTGTATACCGGTTCGGAAAACGGAGGTGTATCATGCCCGTTTCGGATTATTATGAACTGCTTGTCTTTGAAGATGGAAAGAAGATCAATGTCTCGCGGACCGTGGATACCGGCGTCAACAACCAGATCCACTGGCACCCCTACGCGGAGATTCTCCTGAGCCTGTCCGACCGGAATGCGGCGACGGTTAATTTCAACGGGTACGAGCTCAGGATCAACGATATGATGATCATCTATCCCGGTGAACTGCACTCCGTACAGTCATCGGGCGACGATTCCTGGCTGATTATCCAGTTCCCGATGGAACTGCTCTCCACAATCGGCGAACTGAGCGCGCTTGTCTCCGGCTTCCCAAGGCGGCACTGCATCCGCTATGATCCGGTCCGCTTCAGCAGCGGGCACATGGTCATGACCGTCAAGGAAATTGCGGAGCTCTACTTCTCCCGGCAGCCTTTCCGGGAGACGAAAATGTATGCCTGCATGCTGAATTTCTTTGCCGAGCTGGGCGAATACTGGGAAAACGCGGAAGAAAACGAGCATACGAAAAGCACGGGGAAAGAGCAGGAATCGCTGAAACTGATGGCGGAAGCATGCCTTTACATCAAAAACAACTGCGCGCAGCATCTCACGCTGGACAGTGTGGCCCGTCATATGGGAATCAGCAAGTCGCATTTTTCACATCTTTTCAAACGCTATACCAACATGACCTTCATCGACTACCTGACCATCGAGCGGATCCGCAGGGCGGAAAGCATCTCCCTGGACCTGTCGAGGCAGATCACGGAAGTCGCCTTTGAAGCGGGATTTTCCAGTATCTCCACCTTCAACCGCGCCTTCCGCAAGGTAAAAGGCGTATCGCCCACCGAATTCCGTGAAAAAATGGTCAACTGAATGGTCAGCTGATATCCGGAAGCTGAATTTCAGGAACCGGATATCAGCCGGGGACTGGCGAAAAACAGCAATATGTGATGGTCCTGCCGTCAGTACTGCTCTTTTACTTCGACCAGCATGCCGAGCGCATCCGCCGTGTCGAAGTATTCATAAGCCTCATACCCCTTTTCCTGCTTGAAAATGGACCTGAATCCGGCCTTCTCCATCAGCTCCTCATCCGCTTCCAGCGGTCCGTCCGAGAGCAGGCAGACGGAATATACGCTCGTTCCGTGTTCCTTCAGCCATGCGGCCCACGGGTCGCGGTCTCCCAGCGGCTGGATGATTTCAAACCAAAAATTATCACTGAATACGCTCTCAACTCTCATCGGCGTATCTGTGATTTCTTCTCCCAGATATTTCGTATAGGGAGTACGGACCATCCGGTGCTCCCGCTCCTCTTCAGGCGCCGAGCCGGTCCCCAGCAGTAGTCTGCAGGCCGAAACGGTCTTCTCCAGGTCACTCGTCACGATAATCGCTTTCACAATCTTTGTAGATGATAATGCCATAGAATGTCCTCTCTTCCTTACTTCAGCGCTCCTGCGCTCATACCCTTCTCAAAGCTCTTCTGCATGCAGAGGTACGCTATGATTTCCGGAACCGCCGTCAGAACGGCCGCCGCCAGAATCTTGGTCTGGTCGTTGGTAAATTCCCCCTGGAAGAACTGCGGAAGCAGCGTGACCGTCTGCAGCTTCGGGCTCTGCAGGAACAGAAGCGGCAGAAGGTAGGCGTTCCAGGCATTGATCAGCGTCAGCATGGTGACAGAAGACGCGATCGGCCTTGCCAGAGGAAGGATTACATACCAGAAAACCTTGACCGGAGATGCTCCGTCGATGCGGGCCGCCTCAATCAGGGCGTCCGGGATTCCTGTGTCGTAATTGCGCGTCAGCAGGATCGCAAATGGAAGCTGCAGGGCGGCGGACGGCAGGATTACCGCAAAGAAGGTATTGTACATATGCAGTTTCTGGAAGGTGACGAAGAGCGGCGTCAGCAGAATAACCTCGGGCAGGGTCAGCGCCGCGAGGATCAGCCAGAAGAATACCTCTTTTCCCGCGATATGCAGCTTCGCGAAGGCAAATCCGGCCGTCATGCTGAAGAAATAGACCAGCACGATAACGCCGGCGGAAATAATGGCGGAATTGCGGAAAAAGACCGGGACGACGCCGGTATCCCAGACCGCCTTATAGTTGCCCAGTCCGATTCCGCCGAGGGAACCCAGAACCATCTGAACCAGCGGAACCGCATAAGGGATCGTCATCAGGAGAAGAATCAGCTGCAGAAGGATTTTCTTTTTTCTGCTTCTCATATCAAACATGGCATTATTCCTCCTTGTTCAGACGGTTGGTAAGGAAGGCGCCGCAGACAGCGAGAACCAGAAGGGTCACGGACAGAGCCGCTGCGTATCCCAGATGCGAATTCCGGATACCCTGCCGATAAATGTAGGTGCCCAGGAATTCCGTTGCGTGGTTGGGGCCTCCTGTCGTGATCAGGTAGGGAATTTCAAATGTCTTCAGGGCGCCTATAACGCCGAGCATTCCCAGGGAAATCGTGGTGCCCCTGCAGAAAGGAACTACCATGGACCAGACAACTCTGAGGTTGCCCGCTCCGTCGATCCGGGCCGCTTCCAGAATCTCACGGTCGATCTGGCTCATTGCCGCGAAATAGAGGATAAAGCTCATACCGGTAAATTCCCAGATCGCGACGCTCATCAGGACAAAGAGCGCGGTCCGCGGATTGGACAGCCAGTCTACGGTGATTCCAAGATGCAGCCTGTCGGACAGAGCCTGCAGCATTCCCTGCGGGCTGTACAGCAGACGGAAAACCGGAGCCATGGTAGCCGGCGCGATAATCGTCGGGATGAAGATCAGGCACTTGTGTACCACGGCAAACTTTACGTCGGAATGCAGGATCGCCGCGAACAGAAAGCCCAGGACATTCTGGATCACGAAGGTGATGACGAAATAGACAACCGTATTCGACAGACATTTCCAGAATACTTTGTCATTGAAAAGCCTTCTGTAATTCTCCCATCCCCAGAACTCCCTGACAGGACTGAGCCCGTCCCAGTTGTAGGCGGACAGGTCGATCGTAAACAGGATCGAGAAATAGATAATAATCACCAGGAACAGGAAAGCGGGCAGGATCCACGGAAGCCCGTTGATTCTCAGGGCTTTGGCAGAATTCTTTTTTTTTCATAATGACAGCCACCTTTATTTTTGAAACGCCCCATTCTGTCCGGACGGCGGAGAACCTTCCCTCCCTCCGGGTCTGACAGCGCCGAAACACTTCGTTTTATCCGGACAGCAGCAAGATGCTGTCTCTCCGGATCCGGCATTGCCGGAACGCCCTCTTATAAGGACGGCAGGAACCCTCCCGGCGGAACCGGGAAGACTCCTGCCGCAGGAATCGTCAGGCCTTTGCAGCGGGACCATCCCCGCATGACCAGATGATATTACCAGGTCTCGCCCTGTACTTCAGCGAGCTGCTCAAGACCTTCCTCGATCGACATCATATCGGAGGCAACGCCTGCGAGAACGTCCATCATGGCAGAGTTCAGGTCAGCGCTGATATTCCCGAAACGGGCATTTTCAGGCTGGTCGATCGCGTTTGCAAGATATTCCTGAACCGCTTCATTCTGCGCTTCCGGATTGACAAGCTCGATATTATCCCAGTTCGGAGAAGCAGTCTTCAGAACCGGAACCACGTTCAGGGAATCCGCGATGATCTGCTGGCCGGATTCAGAGGTGCCGAGCCACAGAGCAAAGTCGATGGATGCTTCCTGATTCGGAGCGCTGGCGGGAACCGCGATCGCATAGTCGATATCGCAGAACATGCAGCCTGTATTGCCGGTGCCGGCGATGTCCGGGAAGTTGATCGGGATCATGGTGAAGGGCTCATCCGTAGAGGAAGCGGATTCCATATTTGCCTTCATTGTTCCCGGCAGAGTATTCATGGTGTACCAGGAGCCCATCATGACCATAGCGGCCTGCTGGGACAGGAACAGGTTGTTGGCTTCCGGATACTGCTGGATTCCCAGAGCGCCCGGCTGCATGATGCCTTCGTCAAAGAGAGATTTCCACAGACCCAGAGCGGTGACAAAGGTGTCTTCCGTCCATTCGATCTCACCGGTCGCGGCTTTCTGGAAGTCGCCGGGCTTGACATTGTCGCAGATTGCGTGGAAGGTATCCATGTTGAAGGCACCCTGGCCCGCACCCTGGACAAAGCCGATGATTCCGTTCTCTTCGAAGGTGGCGCAGGCCTGCTTCCACTCTTCCATATTGGTCGGGATCGCGACATCATACTTGTCAAAAAGGTCTTTGTTGATCCAGAGATTTCCCGCGTAGACCGCGCCGACGCCAAGTGCCTTGAGTTCGCCGTCAACAGTCATCGTATTGAGGGAGATCTCACTGAGCTTGTCCCGGAAGTCCTCTCCCATTGCCTCTGTGACGCTGTCTGTCAGGTCAATGGCTGATTTTCCGTAAATGCCCACGCCGCCGTTAGCGGAACCGGCGGAAACCTCGAAGAGGTCGATGCTCTCTCCGTTCGCCAGAGCCGGCTTAAGGGTAGCGTCGTAATCATCAATCGTGACCTGCTTCCATATGACGTTGATATCCGGATATTCCTTGTTGAACTCCGCAATGTATTCCTCATTGACGGGAGAACCCGGGGTCCAGCCCCACCATACCAGGTCTGCAGCCTCATCGGCAGCGGCGGTGAATGAGCATGCAGCTGCCGCAGTCAGGGAAAGGGAGAGCAGCACAGCGATTGTCTTTTTCATAAAATACCTCCTTGTGGTGCTTGTGTGATCAGCAATCCTTCAGTTACAAACGACACTTCAGTTACCAGCGATACTTTGGTTACAAATAATACTTCAGTTACCAGTGATGCTTTTTACATATGCAATACTGTCCAGATAAGCTTTATCTGAATCAAGATGCTCGATAATAAAGGGCATTGCGCTGTCATAAGATTCGGCGCGCCGGACCAGGTGCGGGATGCTGACGCCGCCGCCCTCCGGATCGGTTTCCTTCAGCTGCAGCGTGTAGTCCTCCTCAAGCCTGACATTTTTCAGGTGACAGCTTTTGACGTATCTCCCGAGTTTCTCAAAGCATTCATCCGCAAATTCTTCGTTGTAAAAAAATCTCTGCGGGGAAGTGATCCAGTTGAAAAGATCCAGATGGACCGCGAAACGGTCCCGGTCCACTTCTTCCAGTAGCTGCAGATACTCATCCGGCCCGGTCGGGTACATCCAGGGCATGGATTCGATCGTGAAATATGTATTGGATGGCCGGACCGCGTCAATGACCTCCCGGATCATGGCGATTCCCTGCTTCCAGGTTTCCCTGCTGAAATTCTCTTTATATGCCCCGTCCCAGCGCGGACCTTTCGATCCCAGGATATTGACGCAGCAGGCTGCACCCAGGCGGTCGGCCAGCTCCAGCTGTCCGATGGCAAAGCGAAGCGCCTTCTCCCTCTCCTCCTGATCCACGGCCATGGCATTTTTCCATACGTCGACCTCCGCGATCGCCAGACCGTTCGCAGCGGCCTCCTTCGCGTATGCGTCGATCAGAGCCGGATCCGACTCACAGTTCAGCGGAAAATTGATTACTTCAAGCCCAAGATTTTTATGACGCCGCGCCCACTCAGCCGGGTCAGCGTGAGTAAGCGGAGATGATATTCCCAGCCTCATGACAGTTCAACCTTTCCCTGCAGAAACAGCTCTCAGAACACAGCGATCCGCATCACAGCTGCGAAACGCATCCTTCCTGCAGAAGCATCCCCTGCGCTGCTGTTTTCGCACAGCAGCTTCACAGGTCCTTCGCAGCCTGCTGCTGTACCGGCGGCTCAGTTGTAGCTCTCAAGCAGCTCGACGATACATTTGAGCTCCGGCGCGTCCAGATAATTGTATTCGCCGCTGCCGTCGCCGTAAGTACCGTGCTGAACCAGTTTCAGGCCGGCCGCTTCCGCTCTTGCAACCATTGTCTTCGAATCTTTGATCTGGAAGGCGACATGGTGCATGCCTTCCCCGTGCTCCTCCAGGAAATTTCTCCAGGTGGAGGGCTTCTCATTCGGCTGAATCAGCTCGAGCTGAAGATTCGGTCCCACATCGAAAAAGGCCATCCAGCAGTATGCTTCCGGCGCCGGTTCTCCCTGGAAACGGGTCTGCGTCGTCTCATAGTTCCCGATCGGCTGTGTCTCCGGAACGTCCACTCCCAGAAATGCAGCCCATTTTCTCTTGGATTCCTCGACGTCCTTTACGATGAATCCCACCTGCGCAAGCATGTGTGTTCCTAAAACTCCTGCCATGATTCCTGATTCTCCTTTCGCTGCAAATGCTGCCGGAATTTCCGGACGCCCCTGCGTTCCTGCCGCGCTGCCGTTTCCTTCGGTGCCCGGCTCCGGCCCTTCCTGTTCCTGAAAATGCCCTCTGCTCAGCAGAAGCGGTCCGCCTGTACGCCCGGCGGAATGGGATCCGGTCTGCTGCAGCTTGTCTGCATTCTATAAAACTCTCCTGTCACAGCCGAGGTCCGGACTGCTTCCGCCGCTTCCGTCACGTGCAGGATCAGGTCACGTCCCGTACGGTTTTTCCGCCCGGTATCGATCGCGTCCGCAAGTTCCAGAACGCCCAGCCCCCTCGAATAATCCTTGACCCGGGCGTACAGCTCCGGCAGCTCGCAGAACTGCTCCCTGCGCTTCCGGGCTTCCTCCGTCTGCTGATAGACTGTGCCCAGATACTGTTCTTTCCGGTAAACTTTCGGGCAGCCCCCTCCGTAATTCGGGTCCGGGTAGGAAAGGGTGCCGCCGCTTCCGCAGATCTCAAGCGCCGGAAGATCCGACTTGTAAATGTCAAAACTCATATTCATGCTGCAGATTACACCGCTTTTCATACGGAGAACCGCGGAATAATGAGTCAGTATCGGCGATTCGATATCCGTCCCTGCTTTCGGTCCGGTATAGATATGGCGGATCTTTCCGGGCATTGCGCCGAAGGCGGCGACGCTCTCAATGGGGCCGAGCAGCGAGATGAGCGCCGACAGATAATAGGGCGCCATATCCAGCATGGGGCCTGCATATTCCGTGTAGTAGGGCAGCGGATTCGGATGCCAGGTCTCAACGCCGAAATCAGTCATGTTCGCAGTGACGAAAAACGGCTCTCCGATGATGCCCGCGTCCAGGTAGAAACGCATGCTCTGCAGTCCGGAGGAAAGAAAGGTGTCCGGCGCGCAGCCGACCATCACGCCTTTCTCATCCGCAAGATCCAGGACCTCCTTCGCTTCCTTCAGCGTCGGGGCAAACGGCTTCTCGCAGAACAGATTCCTGCCTGCTTCTATGATTTTGCGGTTCAGGGCCGGGTGAAACGGCGGCGGCGTCAGGTTGACGATAATATCCAGGCTGTCGTCCGCCAGAAGTTCATCCGGCGTGCAGGCCTTTTCAATCCCGTACTTTTCCGCGTGGGCTCTGGCCGCTTCCGGAAGAACGTCCGCACAGGCCGCAATCTGCAGATCTTTGTAAAAGCGCTGAATATCCGCGATATAGGTATTGCTGATCACGCCGCAGCCAAGGATTCCGATTCTGAACTGCCTCATAGCTTCCCCCTGCTTTCCGATACTGTGCAAGATTTGCGGAGCGCCGCTCCTTTTCCTTCTTCTGAACGCCTCAGGCCGCATATTTCCCCGTTCTCAGAATGCGCACAATATATGCACTCTTCCGTTCATAAATACGCGCAATACAAACCGGCGCTTTTCTTCTGTATAAACAATAATGGAAAAAAGAGGGATTTTCTCATCGGAAACTCCGCATTCACCGTGCAGATCATGTTCATTTTTTCCGGCCGGAAAAAGCAGAAAAAACCGCAATATTCCACACGTTTTAACAAGTTTGCGGACTTGACTGTGCAAATATTGCGGTATTACTGGTCATATTTTTCCACAGATATTTTTCGGCGGGAGCAGCCCGGACTTCCGTTCTGCTCCCGCCTTCTTAATTACGGTTCTTTTTCCGTTTCTTCTTCTCTTTCTATCCTCGAGAACCCGACTTCCTCAAACAGGTCCATCGCTTCATCCGTTCCAAGATAATCCAGGAACGCCTGCGCCGCTTCAGGATCTGAACTGTTTTTCATAACCGCGGCAGGATAAATTACCTGTCCGCACATTTCAGCCGTCGCGCTGTCGGTCACGTCAAGTCCTGCGCTGAAAGCATCCGTGCAGTAAACCACGCCGCAGTCCACACTGCCTTCCAGCACCTGGACGGTGACTTCCTTCACATTTGTCCCATAGGTGATTTTGCCCGCCTGCGCCAGTTCCTCCTCATTCAGACCGTAATAGTCCAGAATCTTCTGCGTATACTGACCGACCGGCACATCTGCGTTCCCCATGGCCATCAGGATCTCTCCATCCTTCAAAAGCTCCGCAAGCTGGCTGAAGCTCTCAATCTTCTTCGGATTATCCTCCGGCACCACCAGGGCCACCTTATTTTCCAGAAGATCGATTCTGGAATCTTCTTTCACAAAATCAAGCTGATCCGGATTTTTCTCCTCACCTGCCGAGAGATCCAGTTCGTTCATCTGTTTCTGGCCTGCCGAAAGAAATACGTCGCAGTCCGCGCCTTCTTCAATCTGCGTCTTCAGCGTTCCCGAAGAATCAAAATTGAAGGCCAGAGTGATATCGGGGTTTTCTTCCTCATACCGTTCCCCGATCTTTGTCAGCGTCTCCGTCAGGGAGGCCGCCGCAAATACAACCAGTTCCGTCTCCGCTGCCGCGCTCATGCACAGGACAGCTGCGAACAGCGCTGTCAGCGCGGCAGTCAACATCTTTTTCATCCTTTTGCTCCTTTCTCATCTTTCAGAGAATTTTCCCGCGGCAGAAGCTAATCCGTCCGCGGTTTTTACCAGATGTTCCCACCGGCTGCGGAAAGTCTGTATTATTTTTTATGAGTTTCCGCTCCCGGTCTTTCTCCTCACCTCCTTTCCTGTATATCATCCGCATCCCCACGCGCACACTCAGCTCCGATGCTCTCGCGAAGGATCTCCGGTCCGTACTTCAGCGGTTCCAGGTGCTCCGATCGTGGCTGTCCCGCCATTGTCCCCGCTGCAGCTTCACCCGGTCAGCTCCGCTGACCGCCGTTATTTCGCTGTATTCCCGCCCGCGGGGTTTACATAATCCCCGCTCTTCCCGCCGCTTTTTCTCAGCAGCCGGATCCGGCCGATCTCCATGCTCTTATCGATCGCCTTGCACATGTCATAGACCGTCAGGAGCGCGATGTTCACCCCGGTCAGGGCTTCCATCTCAACGCCGGTCTTTCCGGTTGTTCCGGCAGTACAGACCGCGCGGACCGCGCACTCTTCCGGCAGCAGTTCAAAATCCACCGAAAGCTTTGTAAGATTCAGGATGTGACACAGCGGGATGAGATCCGAAGTTCTTTTTGCTCCCATGATCCCGGCAATCCTCGCCGTTCCCAGCACGTCCCCTTTCTGTACGATTCCCTCTGCCAGCTTCTCGAAGCACTCACGGCTCATGAAGATACATCCGGCTGCGGAAGCTTCGCGAAGGGTATCCCTTTTTTCGCTCACATCCACCATCCGGGCATTTCCCCTTTCATCAATATGTGTAAATTCCATCTGCCTTTTCCTCCGCTGTTCTCCGGCGCCAGAGAAAGCCGCAGAACTCAGAAAATCTCATATCTTATTCACTGAAGTTGTAATCAGCGTCACAAAATGCCTGTACCGTCAGCTCCGGATATGCCGCGCTGACCTCGGCTGTTATCTCATCACGGATTTTTTCCGGATCGTCCGCTTCAAAATCTACAATGATATCAAACTGTACAACATTCTCTTTCAGAGAAAAACCGTGCAGCTGCAGGACATGATTGTGTGCCATGGCGATTTTCGTTATCTCTTCCCTCAGGCGCATTGCCTTTCTGTCTTTTGTATTCATGGAATAGATACCGATTGCCGTAAGCTGGACCTGATGCTCCTGGTATACCTTAACGGCGATCCTCCGGAGCAGATCACTGATCTCCCGCGCCGTCATGGCGTCATCTACCTCCACGTGAAGAGAGCCGTTCACACGGTTGGGACCGTAATCATGAAAAATCATATCATACACGCCGTACACTTCATCAAAAGATTCCACGGTCCTGCAGACCGCCCTCACGACATCGGCATCCACCCTCTGGCCGAGAATCTCCGATATGGTGTTCAGCTGCATCTCAAATCCTGTCTTAATAATCAGGACAGAGATCAGCGCTCCGATCCAGGCCTCCAGGGAGACCCCGTAAAGTAGATAGAGCAGCGCCGCAGCCAGCGTTGATGCGGAGACCAGTGCGTCCAGCAGTGCATCCCTGCCGGAATTGACCAGCGTCTCGGACTTTGCACGCCTGCCGGCGGAAGTGACATATCTCCCCAGAAAGATCTTCACCAGAACACAGATTGCCACAAGAATCAGCGAAACGGATGTATACTCCGGCGTTCGCGGGTCGATGATTTTTCGGACAGCCTCAATCAGGGAACTGATTCCGGCGGAGAGCACCAGAGCCCCGAGAAGCATGGCGCTCAGATATTCAATCCGCCCGTGTCCCCACGGATGCTTTTTATCCGGTTTTTTTGAAGCCAGCTTTGTCCCGGCGATCGTAATAACAGAAGATCCGGCGTCCGTAAAATTGTTTACCGCGTCCAGCGTTATTGCAATCGAATGCGTCGCCATTCCAACCAGCGCCTTTAGGAGGGCAAGCACAACATTTGCTGTAATACCGAGAATACTGGTGCGGATAATCACGCGGTTTCTTTCTTCTATATATGCATCTTTCGGCGTTATCCCGGAAAACTGCTTTTCCATGCTGTCCATGGCCGCTTACCTCATACAGTTCTGTAATTGAACGCGTATCCCCTGACGTGAATTCCATGTGCGATCGGGCGGACTGCCGCTCTCTAAGGAAACACTGATTATATCAGTGTTTCCTTAGAGCCTCCAGCGGATCGCAGTGCTGCGCAGCGGAAGGCTTGCTCTGCAAGCCGCGCAGCACGCGGCTTTGAGCGCATTACGCGCTCAAAGAATATATAGGGAAACGCTGTTTCCAAGGTATCAAAAGTTGCCATTCAGTATAAATCAGCGTTTCCCTACAACAGAGTATAATGCAAAAAAAGAATATGTCCACTCTATGGTCATTCAGAAATTTCTCTGTCCCTCTCTTCTCCCTGTCCAGAAGATATAATACTTCTTCCGGATCTGCTCCGCCTTCACAGTCAGAGGAAAGCCGCAGCCGGAAAAGCAGAACTTCTCCAGTCAAATGAAAAACCTTCGTATTGACATACTGATAAGACATAACGCGGCTCCGTGTGCTATAATTCAGAGCAGAATGTCAGACAGCCGGTTCCGGATACCGGAGGCGCTGCCGGTTCATTTAAATGATTCTTTTATACCTGTTTATGCCGCCGTTCAAAAGCGGCAGAGTGGAGAGATTATCATGAAAAAATCCTTTCGTATCTGTTGTGCGCTTTGCGCCGTTTTGCTTGTGCTTCTGGCCTGCGGGCCTTTTAACGCCGGTGCTGAGGAAAATCTGAAAACCATCTCAGTTCCCGAAGACGCTGACGCCTTTGTACAGATCCTGGTGAACGGGGATCCGGCGTCCCTGGACGGCCAGTACAAACTGAGCGGCATGATGAAGCTGGCGATGATTCCTCTCGGCGGCTTTAAGGGTCTTTCCAAACAGCTCGATTCTCTCGGAGCGGTACAGGAGATCTTCCCTGCCTATGAGGAAAACAGTCAGGGCAGGACCACCTTCCGTGTTCCCTGTATCTTTGCTGCCAGTTCGGTGGATTTTGTCCTGGCCATGGACGGAGACGCCCTGGCCGGGCTTACCATAGACCGCTTTACGGGCGAAGTCCCCCGGCAGCAGGATGATGTCTTCTCTTCCGTTGATCTGGCTCTTCCGGTACCGGAACTGAACGGCGAGCTTCCCGGTACCCTGACTCTCCCCGAAGGCAGCGGCCCATTCCCCGCCGTTGTACTGATCCACGGCTCCGGTCCCAACGACCGCGATGAGCGGATCGGCTCTCTCACTCCTTTTAAGGATATCGCGGAAGGCCTGAATAAACTGGGGATCGCCGTGTACCGTTTCGACAAGCGCACCTATGTCTACGGAAAGGAACTTGCCGCTGATAAACAGGGCACCCTGATGGACGAATCCATCCTGGACGCTGTTGCTGCCGTACAGCTGCTCGCCGGACAGGAGGCCATCGATCCGGACAGAATCTTTGTGCTGGGCCACAGTCTCGGCGCCCAGGCGATTCCCGCCATTGACCGGGAGCTGAGAAACGCCCCGGTGCAGGCCTGCGGATATATCCTTATGGCTCCATCGGCCCGCCGTCTGGACGCTCTCATGAAAGAGCAGCTGGAATTCCTCGCCGGCTTCTCGGAAGCAGCCGCGGCGCAGAGAGACAGAATGCTTCCTGAGCTGGAAAAGCTGAATGATCTTGACAGCCTTTCCGATGACGATCAGATCGCGGGCGCTTACGCCCCATACTGGAAATGGCTGGCCTCATATGATGTTCTGGATACGGCGCGCCAGATTACCCTTCCCTGCCTGCTGCTGCAGGGAGAAGAGGACTACCAGGTAACCATGGAAGATTTCCGCCTTTTTCAGGAAGCCCTCAAAGATAAGGAAAACTGGACCTTCCATTCCTATCCCGGCCTGATCCATGTCTTTATTCACGGAAAAATGGAGGATGGGCCTGCTGCCTATGAAGTGAATGAAAGAATCGATCCGGAGGTAATCGGCGATATCGCGGATTTCATCCAGGCAGAGACTCCTTCGGAAGAATAATTCTTCTATTAAAGCCATATCCTGGGCCGGAGGCCGGGGTGCTGATCCGAATACCCGGATATCAGCCAGCTGTTTCGACTGCTTTCCGCCTTTCAGGAAAACCGTGTTAAGATAAATACAGCCTTCCGCAAAGCCATGCTTTTGCGAGACTGTGTAAGACATAATTAAGAAAACGAGGTACTGGCATGAATTACGACGTGATTATAATCGGTGCGGGCCCTGGCGGCATCTTCTCTGCCTATGAGCTGATCCGCCTCCGTCCGAATCTGAAAATCGCCATATTTGAGACAGGCGGCCCGCTTGCCGAACGCCGCTGTCCCATCACCGAGGGGAAAGCCGAATCCTGTGTCAGATGCAAGACCTGTGCCATCATGAACGGTTTCGGCGGCGCAGGCGCCTTCTCGGACGGGAAATACAACATCACCAACGATTTCGGCGGAACCCTGTATGAATACATCGGGAAAACTCAGGCGATCAGTCTGATGAACTATGTGGATGAGATCAACCTTTCCCACGGCGGACAGGGGACAAAGATGTACTCCACAGCCGGAACAAAATTCAAGAAGCTCTGCATCCAGAATAAGCTTAAGCTTCTGAACGCTTCCGTGCGGCACCTGGGAACAGACATCAATTACATTGTTCTGGGCCGGCTCTATCAGGAACTGAAGGACCGGGCGGATTTCTATTTCCACACGCCGGCGGAACATCTGGAGAAGCTGGAAAACGGTGGCTACCGCGTCCATTACAAAGGCACTGAGACCGCGGACTGCAGCAAGTGCATCGTCTCTGTCGGCCGAAGCGGCAGCAAATGGATGGAGACCGTCTGCCGGGAACTGGATATCCCGACCCGCTCAAACCGGGTAGATATCGGCGTGCGCGTAGAGCTTCCGGCTGTCATATTCTCCGACCTGACGGACGAGCTCTATGAGAGCAAGATCGTATACCGCACGGAGAAATACGAAGACAACGTCCGCACCTTCTGCATGAACCCCAACGGGATCGTTGTAAATGAGAACACAAACGGCATCGTCACGGTAAACGGGCACAGCTTCGAGGATCCCTCCAGGAAAACAGAAAATACCAACTTCGCGCTGCTGGTTTCAAAACATTTTTCTGAACCCTTCAAAGACAGCAACGCCTACGGAGAGAGCATCGCCCGCCTTTCCAATATGCTGGGCGGCGGCGTCATTGTACAGCGCTTCGGCGACCTGGTGCGCGGACGGCGCAGCAATCACAGCCGCATCGCGGAGGGGCTGGTCGTACCGACCCTGGCCGCGACTCCGGGAGACCTGAGCCTTGTACTCCCCAAGCGGATCATGGACGGAATCATGGAAATGATCTACGCGCTGGACAAGATCGCCCCCGGCACAGCCAATGACGATACCCTGCTGTACGGCGTGGAAGTAAAATTCTATAACATGGAAGTTGCGTTGGACGAAAACCTTGAGAGCTGCCATAAAGGCCTCTATATCATCGGAGACGGCAGCGGCGTCACCCATTCCCTCTCCCATGCTTCCGCCAGCGGCGTTTATGTCGCCCGAAAAATTGTGGAAGAATAACTTGCCGGTCAGCGCAGGACTACTCTGTCTGTATCAGCTGCTTTGCCCAGCTCAAATTCAGCCGAAGCTCCCTGCGCTGTTATCCGGTAGCTCCCTTTGAAGCCCTCTATTTCAGCCCATCCGTTCTCATCCGTACGGCAGCTTCCCGCTGTATGCCATTCCTCATGAATCAGCTTCCTGAGCATTTCATAGGAAGCCTTCACACTGTTGTCCTTCCGGATCACGCCACTCGGCGCGCCCAGCCATGCCCCGTCGGCAAAATCCCAGCCGGTGATGGCTTCCACCAGCGGATGGTCGAACAGGAAGCGGTACATCTCTTCCATCTCCCTGGCCTGGCGCTCCTCGCCCTCCGGCGTGGTCGGCCATTCCGGGATCTGGTAGTCGTTCAGGTCGACAATATGCGGCGGCATCAGATGCCCGGAGACCAGCGTATTTTCCGTAAAGTGCAGCGGAATTCCAAAGGGTTCGAATCTGCGCAGGATTTCCTCCAGCTTTTCCGTGCCCATATATCCCTGATGCTGATGCGTCTGCAGGCCGATCGCTCCGATCGGAACTCCCGCGTCCAGACAGGCGGCAATCAGCTCCGCATATTTTTCGCTTAAGTTGAAATCATTGATCAGAAGAACCGCGTCCGGATTCGCTGCCTTCGCCGCCGCGAAGACCTCCTTCACCAGATTCACCTGCCCATATTCTTTGCAGATCCTGGTAACAGCGTTATCATATCTGTCAAAAACCGGCATGATCACCACTTCATTGATCACGTCCCACATGTCGATCACGCCTCTGAAGGCTGTGACTTCCCTGTCGATTCGCTTTAGCTGCTTATCCAGAATTGTCTTATTATCATATTCCATGAGCCAGTCGGCGCACACCGTATGCCAGCAGAGAGGATGTCCCTTTACTTTTACCTTCTTTCCTGTCAGGAAAGACGCGGCGTTCATGGTGCTCTCAAAAGCCGGTTTTCCCTCCGTCGGTTCATATCTGCCCCAGTAGAAGGGGAGGGTCCCGTAATTATACAGGTTCAGCCACTTTTCCACCCGGTCTTTGCAGAAAGGATCGTCCTTTCTGTCATTTGTATACGGAATCGTGTCAAATGCGCCGCAGCCAAACAGGAAGCTGTGCCCTGTCTGCTTGATTTCCAGCACTGTATTTCTGACCGGATTTCCGGACGCATCTGTTACCTGCAGTCTCCTGGCTGCCTTTCTGTGCGCATAGTCCCTCATCCTCTGTAACTCCTCTCATAAAAAACACTCCGGCCTGAATTCCGGTATTTACTTTCTCTATTATCAAATATAGCCCCGGTGATCCTGCAGCAGCCAGCAGTATCATCCGCGAGCCGTATCCTTTCTCATACGGAACCCGGACCCACGGTATTTTCTCCTGCCGGCATTCCGGTATTTTCCTCCACCAGCATACCCGTGAGCGCCGGAACACGAAAACGGCTGGTAAACAGATCGCACTTGCAAAGGAAGGCGTAGAAAATATGCCTGCCCTGCCCGGACAGGGATTCATAGTTACCCTGCCCTTTCGCGAGCACCACATCCGCCGCGTCAAGGGCCTGTCTGGCCTCCTCCGGCATCAGCCCATACACGGTTCCCGCGATGGCCGCCCCGTTGGAGAAGATTTCCGCCAGCTGATCGACGCCCGCATACACCGCGTCCCGGACCGTCACGTCATTCAGCACCTCTCCTCCGCGCACCAGCACCTGCAGACACAGCTGCCCGAACCGTTTCTTCAGCTGTTCCAGAAGAAGCCTGTCCAGCACTATCTCTCCACAGTTGTCCGCAATCAGGAGAAAACGTTCCCCTTTTTCGCAAGCTTTCAGGAAGCTTTCGTATACGCTCTTTTCCTCCGGACGCAGCACAGCTTCCTTAAAGAGACCCAGAAATGTAGCCTCATCCACCGTATCCATTGCGCCGAAATCAATATAGTTGCCGACCCGCGCGTAAGCCAGAGCTGCTGCCAGCGGATCATCGGACGCTTCGATCTGCGCCCGTAAATGATCTGCCATGCTCAGAACAAGATCGTTGTAACTGCGCTTCACCCCGGCATAGCTGTCCGCGGAACCGAAACGGCGGGCATAAGCCTGATTGAATCTGTAGACAAGCAAAGGAGAGGAATCGTTTTCTCCCCTTTCTTCGAGCAGACTACGTACCTCCTTCAGATAATCTTCATCCGGCATCCTTGCGCGCTGCCGGTCATACAGGCATTTCGCGCAGCTTTCTGATATTTTCATACAACCGCCTTTCCGACAGAGAATCTTCCCCAGGCCCCGGCATTCCCTTTGCATTCCTGCCTGTCAGATTGACAGGCACCCGCAGCAGCCTGAGAGTACTATTTCCGGTCACACATCCGAAACCACATTGCGCGCCCAGAAATCGGACCGCAGCATCAGAAGTCCCAGTACCACCTTGATCACGTCGATAAACTGCACGCAGAAATAGATCTTTACAATCTCCAGATTCGTAAAGCGGCAGAGACAGAACGCCAGAAGGACAGTGACTGTCCAGGTGTAAACCGCGTCAAAGAGGAAGGTGATAACCGTCCGTCCCCCGGAGCGGATGGTAAAATACGTCGCATGCGCAAAAGAATGGATCGGCAGGGACAGACCGGCGACGACAAGCAGCCGGCTCGTCAGAGTCCGGACTTCCGGGATGACATTATAAAGCCGGGGAATATACGGGGACGCAAGGATCATCCCGGCGCCGATCAGCACATGCAGCGATACCGTCAGGAAGAGCAGCTTCCGGTCCACATCCCTGGCTTCGTCGATTCTTCCCGCGCCAAGACGCTGGCCGACCATGATGGAAATCGCCGTACCCATGGCGAACATGATCACGCAGAACAGATTCCATGCCGTGCCGTTGATGTTCAGCGCCGCAACCGCGTTCAGCCCGCGGGAGGAATAGAGCTGGTTAATGAAAGTCATGGCCAGGGACCAGAGGATCTCATTTACCAGCAGCGGAGCCGCCACGGGCGCCATACGGCGGACCAGAGCCAGGGGAACCTTCAGTCCGGGCAGCGCCCCGCGGATGAAGGGATACCGGTCCAGATGCGTATAAGCGTAAACCAGCACCACCAGCAGCTCCACGTATCTGGAGATCACTGTGGCGATCGCCGCTCCTCTTACGCCGAGCGCCGGCGCGCCCAGCTTTCCGAAAATCAGGACCCAGTTCAGAAACAGGTTTGTCAGAATAGCGCATATACCGGCGGCCATGGGAACAACCGTCTCCCCCGCTTCCCGCAGCGTACCCGCATAAGCCTGGACAAAGGCAAATGGAAGCAGGCCCCAGAGCATAATCATCAGGTAAGAGGTACCTTCTCTCAGTGCCAGGGCCATGTCGCCGCCGTTGCTCTCCCCCAGCAGGAAAGCGTGGATAAAGGAATGTCCAAAAAAACGGTAGATCAGGATTCCGGCCGCCGTGCACAGGATGCAGAACAGAATCTTAACACGGAAGGTGTTCCTTACTCCATCCGTATCCCCTTTACCGTAAAACTGGGCGCCGAAAATACTGAACCCGCTCAGCCCGCCGAAAACGGCCAGCATGAAAACCAGCTGTACGCTGTTCGCGATAGAGGCTGCAGAGATCGACTCTGTTCCGAGCTGGCCGACCATAATGTTGTCCAGCAGCGACACAAAATTGGTAATAAACTGCTGCACCACGATAGGAATCAGCAGCAGCATAACAGACCTGTAAAAGCTTCGCGTACCTATAAACCGTTTCAACATCAGAATTCATCTGCTCCTTACACATTATGTCATTGCAGAAATCATAACACACAAAAAATGAATTTGAAGAGGATTTTTCATTTTCCATGAAAGAAAGAAATACCCTCCGTCTCTGAGAAGAAAAAATAAAACCATTGAAAAAAAACGCGGCGTATGTAAAATAGTAAGTCAGAGTTTTAACCAGGCTGCGCGGATCCTGAATTACCAATATATTCCGGACGAAGCACTGATTCGGAAGCTTTGAATGTTAAAACCGGCTTTATCCGCGCTTCCCATATATATAAGAATAAAAAAGAGGACTCATTATGAGAATGAAAGATGCAATCGGTACCCTTCAGCTGAATCGAAAAAAAGATCAGCAGGCTTACACGCTGTGCTCCCCCTGGAGTGAAGGCGTCACAGACGGGCCGGACGCGGTACCGCTTCCGGAATATCCCCGCCCGCAGATGATCCGCGGGAACTGGCAGTGCCTGAACGGCTGGTGGAATTACTGTATCCTTCCGGCAGGCGTGGAATCAGAAACAGAAGTGATGAACAGGCCGGATGGCCGGATCCTGGTTCCCTTCTCTCCGGAGACAGCCCGGTCCGGAGTCAAAAGGGTTCTTCAGCCGGGAGAAACCCTGTGGTATGGCAGGAAAATCGATCCCGTAGATCTGCCGGACGGTTACCGTCTGATCCTTCATTTCGGGGCGGTTGACGAAAGATGCACCGTCTACTGGAACGGCCGGAAGGTCGGCAGCCATCAGAACGGATATCTGCCGTTTTCCTTTGACGTGACCGACTATCTCAGTCAGGGAGAAAATGAACTGAAACTGGCCGTCAAAGACGACACGGACCAGGGAACAGCCTGCCGCGGGAAGCAGACCCTCTCCCCTGCCGGGATGTTTTATCAGGGGCAGAGCGGCATCTGGCAGACAGCATGGATGGAAAAAGTACCTTCCGTTTCCCTCCGCAGCATGAAGATTACCCCGCTGCCGGACGAGCAGAAGGTCCGGCTCCAGCTGAAATTACACGGCCTCGGGGAGCCGGACTCTTCCGATCCGTCTCTTTCCGGCCTTAAGGTGCAGGTCATCCTGGAAGGAAGAACCTATACCTTCCATGCGAAAAAGAATCTGCGCATCACGCTTCCGGTTAAGGAACTGCGCCTCTGGAGCCCGGAAAATCCGTTTCTGTATCCTCTGGAGATTCAGGCGGGAGATGACAAGGTTTCCTCGTATTTTGCCATGCGCTCTTTCGGAACAGGCGTGACGCCGGCAGGCCAGCCGTGCCTTACTCTCAACGGCAGCCCCTATTTCTTCAACGGCGTTCTGGATCAGGGCTACTGGCCGGAAAGCCTCATGACAGCGCCGGCGGACGAAGCGATGATCTTCGATATTACCGAGATGAAGAAGCTCTCCTTTAATACAATCAGGAAGCACCTGAAAATCGAGCCGGCCAGATGGTATTATCACTGCGACCGTCTGGGCATGGTCGTCTGGCAGGATATGGTGAACGGCGGAGGCCCGCTGAATAAGCTGCTGGTAACCTATATGCCGACAGTCCTTCCCGTCGTCGGCTCCCATCTGAAGGATGACCACTACAAATTGCTGTCCCGATCCTCCAAAAAGAGCCGGGACCAGTTTGAGAAAGATACCCTTCGCATGATCCGCCTGCTCTATAACAGTCCCTGCATCGGCCTGTGGACGCTCTTTAACGAAGGATGGGGCCAGTTCGATTCCCTGCGGATAACCGAACGGATCAAGGCCGAAGATCCGACCCGTCCTGTGGACCATGCCAGCGGCTGGTTCGACCAGAACGGCGGGGATATCCTCAGCGTCCACAACTATTACAGTGCGCTCAGGGCCAAACAGGACAAACAGGGCAGACCCTGCGTCCTGACGGAATACGGCGGCTGTGACTGCCTGATTTCGGATCATGTGATGAGTGAAACCACTTATGGGTACCGCCACTATGAGCCGGAAGAATTTGCTGAAGCCGTCCATTCTCTGATCGGGGAGTGCCGGAGCCTCCGGGAAGAAGGCCTGGCGGGAGCCATCTACACACAGCTGTCGGATATCGAGGAAGAGACAAACGGTCTGCTGACCTGGGACCGGAAAGTCTGCAAACTGGATATTTCCTGAAACAGAAAAGCGGGACCCGATCAGAGGTCCCGGATAAGATAAAACCGGATTTTCAAAGCCGCGCTGCCTGTCAGCCATGCTTCTGTGAAAATCCGGTTTTTTGATTCATTTTATATAATATTCCACGGTACTGTGCCTGCGCTGCCGCTTCGGTTCATGCCGGACGCAGGCATCTCATCAGCAGCATCTTCCGGATACTCTGTGGAAGCAGCAATATGATCAACACTTCCTTAGAATAAGAGGTTCACCATTGCAGATCACGCGCTCCCGGTAAACCTCCACCGTCTTCCCGTCGATCAGATTCTCATAATATCCGTCCGGAAGCGGCACATAAGCCGGCGATGTTTTTCCCTTAAAGGAAAAGACTCCCACGAGTACGGACCCGTTCCGGCTGTGACAGGCGGTGAGCATGTCCTCTCCGGACGTCCAGACCCTGTAAGTACTGTCTGTAAAGAGCGGATCCTTTTTGATGCAGGCCATGCGCCGGATCAGTTCCGTCAGATCGGTTCCATTTTCCGCTTTCATACATACAGTGTCCTTGTCAAACAGGCTCGGCCTGTGAGAAGCACCGAATTCCTGTCCGGCGTAAAGGAAAGCCATCCCTTTCTGGAAGAAGGAAAATGCTGTAAGGCTGCGCAGGCTTTTCTCATCCGGGACAAGGAAACGCACCCGCGCCTGGTCATGGTTCTCCAGGAAACGGAGCTTGACATAATTATCCGGGTAGATGGTTTCCTGCCTGTTGAGAGCCTCCGCGTAATCGGAAAGAGAATTGTCCCCTTTCAGGTATCCGGTAAAATACTCAAAAACATCGTAATCATAGGACACGTCAAATGCCCGGAAAATCTCTCCGTCGCTGAGCACGCCGAGCCCGCGGTCCCTCATTTCCCGGATAAAGGCAGGCTCCACCGATTCGGAGAGCCAGAGACAGTCGGGATTTACTTCCGCCACTTCCTTTCTGGCCTTTTCCCAGAAAGAGAGGGGCAGGAACGGCGCCACGTCGCAGCGGAAGCCGTCCACCATCCCGGCCCAGTACTTCAGCGTCTCAATCTGATATTCCGCCAGCCCTTCGCGGGTATAATCAAGGTCAATGATATCGCTCCAGTCGCCTACATGATTTCCGAAAGAACCGTCTTCTTTTCTGTAAAACCACTCCGGGTGTTCGGCAGACAGCACGGAGTCAGGCGAGGTATGATTGTATACCACGTCGATTATGCATTTCATGCCTTTTTCATGAATGGCTTCTGTCAGCGCCCGGAAATCATCCAGAGTTCCGTACTCCGGGTTGACCGCGCGGTAATCGCTGATGGCATAAGGAGAACCAAGGCTCCCTTTCCTGCATTTCTCCCCGATGGGGTGGATCGGAAGAAGATAGACGATGTCCACCCCCAGGTCCCGGATCCGGTCGAGGTCCCTTCTGACGCCGTCAAATGTGCCTTCCTCCGTGTAATTGCGCACAAAGACCTGGTACATCAGCTTGTTTCTGAGTTCCTTTTTTGTCTGATCTGCCATGGGTAATCCTTTCTTAAAATCTCTTCCGCAATCTCTTCCGTATGATCCCTGCCGGCCTCCGGCAAAGTCCGGCTGCAGGCTCAGGCTTATACTGTCAGCTTCTGCCCGCGGTTTGTGCCTGCAGGCTCGCGCTGTCAGCTTATCTCCGCGGCTTGTGACTGCAGGCTCGCGCTGTCAGCTTACCCTGCCAGCTTCTGTCGCCAGTTTATGCTCCCAGCCGGGCAATGATCCTTTTTACAAGTTCCTCTGACCGAAGCCCTGCGCCATCGACAGCCGCCTCCGCGGATGCGGCCCATTCCTGAATTTCCTCATGGGGCAGCTCCCGCCAGCTTCCGTCCAGGAAGATCTCTGCAGGCAGTTCCACATGAACTCTGTCCATCCCCTCAAAGAAGGACTCCGGATAAAAGATCCGTGGCCTTTCCCCGCGGAGAAGTCTGTCCGCGTAATCTTCGGGCGAACGGATTGCTGTCTCATAAAGAATGCCTCCGTTTCCGTCCCCGATCCGGTTTTTGTTGTGAGTATCCGACCCGGCCTGAATCAGGAAACCGTACTGCATGGCGTAATACAGGGCGGCCAGATTGTCATTTGCGGAATTGGCCGTATTGATGCCCTCGATCCCATCAACATCCTCCGGAAAAAGATGGATCTTCGTGATATAATCCCTGTCCCGGAAAGGATGTGCCTGAATCACTGCGCCTCCGGCTTCGTGGACCAGCCGTATCATCTGTCTGCGGGTCCAGTGCGGGATCTCCGGATGCGCGAGCAGAAACTCCCTGCCGACCCCGTAAAGCAGATATTCATCTCCGTCGAAATTCTCCTCAATCCCGAAAAAGACCTTGAACCCTATGGCGTCACCGGCCTTCTTAGCCTCCTCATATCCCTTCATGTAGGCGTCCACATAATCCGGCCAGGGAAGATCTCTGGAAGGACGGGTATTCCCATGAAAGAAATGATCGGTGATAAAGATACCGTCATAACCCCTGTCCCTGAAAATCACCGGATATTCTCTGCCGGGCGTAGCGCCGCAGGCACTGGATTCCACTGTATGAAGATGGGTCTCGTAGCGGTACATGAGTTCCTCCTTATTATCAGAAAAGCACCCGGCCTTTCTGCTCCATTCGTAAATCAGCAGAGCCTGCCGGACTGAACTGCTCCCCTATACACACATGCGGCTGCGGAAATGGTCCTTTCGGCACTGTTATTTCATTATACACGAGATTCTGCTTCTATAATATCCATATTCGCAAGCCTGTCCTTAAAAAGAATTTGACATGTGACCGATCGTTCACTATAATGGGACCTGTCCGCACTTCAGGTTCTCTCTTTGTGGGAGATCATAATCGGAAGAAAAAAGAGGGCAGCTCCCGTCGGCAGAGGCGGATAATGATTTCGGAGCTGCTGAAACAAAAGCATTTATGAATGAAGAGAGCGAGGTGAGAAACATGGCAGTCAGCAGGCGGGGGCTTTTCGGTCCCGGACAATTCTATCGCGAAGCACTGGCCATCGCAGTGCCCATTATGCTTCAGCAGCTGATCCAGAGTCTGGTATCACTGGTCGACAATTTCATGGTATCGGGCCTTGGGGATGTCTGTATGTCCGGTGTAAATGTCGCCGGTCAGGTATTGTTTATCTTCATGGTGTTTCTCAACGCCATCTGCATGTCCGGCGGCATCTTCATGACCCAGTTCTTCGGCGCGGAAAACAAAGAAGGGATGCAGCAGGCCTTCCGCTTTAAACTCGCCGCGGGACTTGCCGCGTTCATTCCATATGTCCTGGTCTGTGTGGTCTTCCCCAGACAGGTACTTTCCCTGATGCTGATCGGAAACTCACAGGCTGACCTGATCCTGGACCAGGCAGTGCAGTACATCCGCATCATGTTCTGGATGGGCATTCCCATGACAATATCCGTCAGTATCGCGAGTTCCATGCGGGATATGGGACAGGTACGGATACCGCTGGTTATCACAGTCATCGCCACTCTGGTCAACACGACCTTCAACTGGCTGCTGATATACGGAAATCTCGGCTTCCCCCGTCTGGATGTCCGCGGCGCTGCCCTTGCAACAGTCATCGCACGGCTGGTGGAATTCGTGATCTTTCTTGCGGTCTACATCCGCATGAAACCTGATTTCGCGATCCGGTTGTCAGATCTTCTGAAAATTGACCGCAGTCTCTTTAAAGAAATCTTCAAAAAAAGCGCCCTGGTACTTTTCTGCGAGATGGTCTGGGTATTCTCGGAGACAATAACCACCGCAATCTACAACGGACGCGGCGGAGCGGATGTCGTATCAGGCATGGCCTCAAGCTTTACCATCGCGAATCTGTACTTCGTGGCGTTCGGCGGAGTCTATTCCGCGACAGGCGTCATCCTGGGCAAAACCCTCGGCGCAGGAGACCTGGAGAAAGCCCGCAGGGAGAAGAGCTGGCTTCTGTCCGGTTCCGCTGTCTTCGGCGTGATCATGACAGGCTTCGGGCTTGCCACCACGCTGATCGTACCTGTCGTGTTCGGCCGTCTCAGCCCCAGTGCCGTCGGAATCTGCCGGAGTATGGTTACCCTGATGGCGCTCTTTATGCCGGTCTGGGTGTACATGAACACGCAGCAGGCAGTCGCGCGGGCAGGCGGCGATACAAAGATGGGCGCTTATACGGACGCCGGGCTTACGCTGCTTGTCATGCTGCCCATGGTCTTTCTTCTGGCACGATTCACAAATGTAGGTCCGGTTGTACTGTACTGCGGCGTCAAGCTGGTGGACCTGATCAAGCTTGTGGTATTCCATTTCTGGCTGAAAAAAGAACGCTGGCTCAGAAATCTGACCGTACAGAATTCATAATACCAGCTTTGGTAAAATTGTTTCTAAAAAGTTTTTAATATTTTTTGAAGAGACGCGTGGATCCTTCCCTCTTGAGCGTATATATCAGTGTCAAGCAGATAACAAAGCCGCTGCAAAAGCGGCCGGACATAAAAAACAAGATAGAAAGAAAGAATAAAAGAGGGATAAAAAAATGAAAAAGACAATCGCTGCAATGGTAATCGGTGTTATGGCTGCTGTTTCCGCATTCGGAGCAACCACTTTCGCGGAAGAGAATTCCGGAAAACGTGTCGTAGACAACGTAGAATATACAGACGGTGATGGCATCATCAGCAGCACAACAGTGATCTGGTACGATGCAGCGGGAAATGAGTACCGCCAGACAATCAAGGCCCGTGAGGAGAAGCCGGGTTCCGGCATGACTTCCAAAGTATCCTGGACAGACGAAGCCGGCAACCTGTATGTTTCCGATGAAGCATCTCATACCGTAACAATCTATGACTGCAACGGAAACCTGATCGCGGTACGCCCTCAGTAATATAAAAACGGGCACAGAAGCCTGCAGAATGCAGGAGCCTTATAAACAAAACTCCCTTTCGGAGAGACAGGATCGAAGATAAAGACCTGTTTCTGCGGAAGGGAGTTTTTGCGTAAATAACTGCAGTTGAATGTCCGTTATATTCTTAAACCGGCATGGAAAAGCGGATTCCTTTACAATACCTTCTCAAAATCCAGATCCGTCAGCGCACGGGGCAGCAGCTCTTCCGGCTTCCGGTCCGGACGGATCCATTCCGTCACCAGTTCCTCAGGCATGATAAGCGGCATCCGGTCATGAAGAAAACAGAGCGCTTCTCCGGGTTCCCGGGTCAGAATGACAAATACCGGCAGGCCGTTCTCAATTCGGTAGAGTCCGCACAGCCAGGTCACAGCGGAATCTTTCGGATGGATCATATACTTATCTCCGGTGTGTTTTTTCCCGTCGCTTCCCGGATAGTGTTCCCACTCAAAATACCAGGAGGCCGGTACAATACAGCGATGCCTTACCCAATCCTCCCGGAAAGTCAGCTTCTCCGCTGCCGTCTCAGAACGGGCATTCATCAGCAGGCTCTTACCGGAATAACCCCATTTCATTGGATAGACCGTCCTCAGTCCGGACCTGTTAGGCGCAATCACCGGTGCCACATCCGTCGGAAAAATCTCGCCGTAACTTTTGACTTTGGCTTTATCCTGCCATTTCTTCATGAGCGGCGAGCGGTTCATCTCTTCCACGATCGGCCGCAGCTCCGGGGATTCATCGGTCCAATACCGGCAGCACATACAGGGTCACCTCCTCAATGGTCTGTATTCTAACAATCCTGTCCCACGATTTCCAGTCCGGCGCCGTACCCTGGCACTGTACGGAAGGAAAAGACCGCTGACCAAAGGCTGCCTTCAGCAGCCTTTTCTTCCGTTTTTATGATCCTCAACGGAGCATGCATTCGGTGACCCATATTCGATCAGACCCGCATCGGCGGGATCCAGAGAAACCCTGCCGTCCTCAAAGACAAAGGCAGGAACTCCGACGTCACCGATATCCTTGCAGTGATCAAAGACAGGATTCGTATCCCGCATCCTGGTAAAAATGCTCATATTCCGGATATTTTCACCAATATTGATATACTCAAACTCATTCTCTCGTCCCACGATCTGCTCATGAACATAATCACAGTAAGGGCATGTCGGCATACCGTAAATTTTAATCATTTTTCCCTCCTTCATTCCTCTCTCAGGCGGCACTGCAAAAATCCCGCCGCTTTCAAAACTGCAAGCGCCTTATCTGAATTTTCTTCTTTCGTAAAAATATAATCCGTGTTGAATGTCGAGACCGCGAATATTCCGATTCCATTTGACGCCAGGATCTCTGAGATCCGGGCGAGTATTCCGATCAGGGAAAAGTCCAGCTGTCCGATAATGCGAAATCCCTTCCAGCCGTCATTCCTCTCCGACGTGTGATCCGGGACCAGCGCTTCAGGACAGACAAGAGATTTTTCCTCGTCCGTTGTCCCGGTAAAGCAGAAAGGCTGCATAAGATCGATTCCGGAATAATCAGGAACTTTGCAGACCGAAAAGCGTGGACTGAGCGGCTCCAATAAAATTTTTACCTGCTTCTCCTGCTGCCGGCTTCCGGCTGCTTCCTCCCGGATGAAGCGTCCTGTCTTCTCCATGATCCCCTGCATGTTCCGGATATCCCGCTGCACATCCCCGGTCTCCAGGGAATGATTTGCATCGGGAATCACATGGCATACAATTTCTCTCTCCCGGCATGCCTGCGGTATCTCATCCGGACCCTGCACCCAGGGATCCGCAGATCCCGTGAAAACCAGCGCTTCCCCGAAAGGAAAGGAAAATGTCTCTTTCAGTGGCGTATACAGCACAAGCCGGATTCTGGAAGAAACCGGACTCTCCGAAGCCAGCTGCGCGGCCACGATGGTTCCGATACTTTTCCCGATGAACAGGATCTCTTCATACACGGAAAAGTCTGTCTCCGAAAGCATTTCTTTTGACTGTTCCAGGGCAATCCGATAGCTATCCGCCATCCGCCCTTTGTCGCCTTTTACCTTTTTGGGAAATCCCGCGTAGGGCAGCAGCTTTATTTCATATCCTGCGTCTGCCGCAAGCCTTCTGCTGTAATGCAGCAGAGGTTTGTCCACCGTATATCCGATCCCGGGAAAAACCACAGCCAGCTTACTCATTGTATCTCCCGCTCCTCATAAAACTTCTTTACTCTCAAAAGACAAATATTCTGTTACAGCTCATTTCATCATAATCACACTTAGGGAAACACTGATTTAATCAGTGTTTCCTCAGTTAAGGTCACAGAGAAAACGGTCCACGCCGATATCCACCGACAAAATCTTCATCCCGTGAACTTCCTTTTCTGTTCCGCTGCATTTCCCCGCAAGAATATCTTTTGCCCCGGAAATCAGTTTCGGGATCACGCTTTTGCTGACTTTCAGTTCTGCATGGGAAGGATAGATGAAATCAAATTCCTTTTCCCGCTGCCACAGTCTTTCGAGTCCGGCAATATAAGCTTCCATATCTCTGTGAAGGCCGAACATATAAATATCTCCGTCTTCCTGAATCGGGTCTCCGCCGATCAGGCATCTTTCTTCTTTATCCAGCACAGTAATGCTGCCGGGCGTATGACCCGGTACATGGACTACTTCGACAGTTCTTCCGCCGAGGTCAATCAGATCCCCGTCAAAAACCGGGAGCATGCGCCCTTTCCCCTTCTGAATTTTGTGGTACACAATTGCCTCCGACGGATGCATATAGAATTCGTCAAAAGCATCGTTCCCGCCGGTGTGGTCCCCGTCGGCGTGCGTATTGAGCAGCATGAGGGGAAGATCGGCTGCCTGCCGCGCAATGTCACGAACCGGCAGGCCGCTCATCCCGGTATCAATGATCAGCGCCTTTTCCTTTCCGGCCAGAATAAAAATCCGTACGCCATTGTCATCCACAACCCATGTATTCTCATATAGTTTCATCGGCTGAATCTGCATTATGATCCTCTCCTTTCTTCTTCATGTTTTCTATTTCTTCCGATGCCAGGTCATCATGAATATTGAAACGAATGCTCGGAGTTAAGGTAATCATCACCGTCTCCTGCCGGAAAAATGTACATATATCCCTGGCTATTTCATAAACCGTCCTTTTGCGAATCCCAATGAACGTAACCAGCAGAGTATTTTCATCCACCCAGCTGCCGTCTTCGTGAAAATAGCCTCCTTCAATCACATCGAGAGAAAAGGGTGCGCGATAGTTTTTACAGACCCCCTTCAGGATTGATTTGTATTTCTCTATATCAAATCTCTGTTCATGGCTGTCCTTATCCCGAAGACCGACATAGATTCTTGCTTCCAGCATTTTTTCTCTCCCCGTATCCAGTTTCTGATTCTTGTCCCGTTTTTCTCTTCTCAGTGATCCGCTTCTTTCTTCGAAGCGCCTGCCCGGCTTTCTCTCATCATCGCGGACAGGAGTCCATCTTCTCCTCCCACTCCGCAAGCAGATCATATACTCCGTCCTGAGACAAAACGCCGCGTTTCAGACCGGCCGGCAATAATCCGGCCTCATCTGTTTCATAATCTTTCCGCCATTCACCTGAACTGTAGTATTCTTCCAGCAGCGAAAGCTTCCTTCGAAGCTCCCCGGATTCCTCTCCCTCATGAACAGCTGCCCGCAAATCATCATAGATCTGCTCATAGAAAGCAATCCTCTCTTCCGTATTTTGCGCCTGACCTGCCCCGGCATTCTCCTGTCCGATTCCGCTGCTTTGCCGCCGGGTTCCATCGTCCGTTTCTCTCTGCTGAGAAGCCTGTCGGTTGGAACCCGAGTCTGGTTCCTGTCGTTCAGCCAGTATATTCAGCCATCTTTCCTGCTCTTTTCCGGGACGGACATCCTGTGTAATCCAGCTTTTTTGCAGTTTTAGCACAGGAAATTCTTTCCAGTATTCCCGCAGGGAATCCTCCGTGAAATCTGTGAAATATCTTCCATTCCGCATTCCCTCGAACGTTCCGTATTTGAAAGAAGTATATAAAATTCCCCCTGCTTTCAGGGCTCTCTCAATTCTGTGAAAAACTTCCGTAAGTTCTTCTTTGGGCAGATGAAGAATCGATGCGCAGGCCCAGATGCCGTCGTAAAGTTCTTCCGCGTCAAGCTCCTGGAAGCGCATCTGCTTTACACCGATCCCGGTATAGTCCGACGCGATCCGGCACAGTTCCGGGGATCCGTCCGCTCCGTCAACTATATATCCCTTATCCAGGAAGAATTTTATATCTCTTCCGGAACCGCAGCCAAAATCAAGAATGCGGGCCTGCCGCGGCAGATATTCCATAAAACGCTGCCTGGCGCCGCTCATATCGGCGGAAACGGTATCCTGCACAAAACTATCCGCGTTATTCTCATAATACTTTAATGTTCTGTTTTCTGCTTCCAGGATATTCACGATGACAATATCTGCCGGCAGCCAGTTCACCTGTCTCAGATTATCGGCGCACATCCATTTTGCCGCCTCATGTTCCAGCAGTGTCATATGTTCATTTTTAAGGCTGCAGCGATAGCAGGACATCGACAGGTGAAAGTCCGGATAATCATATTCCACTGTGGTAATGTATTCGTCAACAGTGATGTCTGCATCCAGTTCCTCACGGATTTCCCTGATCAGAGCTTCCTCCGGAGTCTCTCCCTCTTCGATCTTTCCTCCCGGGAACTCCCACCAGTCCTTATAGGCTCCATATCCCCGCTGCGTTGCGAAAACAAGCTCACCCTTACGGATTACAGCTGCCGCAACCCTCACTTTCTTTCTGTCATTTCCCATGCTCTCTTGTCCCCGGCTTTTTTCTGCCGCTCCGTATGCTTTCTGCTCCTGCCTGACATTCCTTAATTTTCTGCCTCATTTTTTCAGGGCTGCGCTCAAGGAATTGGGTATCCCGCGCGGTCCGCGGACGGCGTAAATGCCATATTCCTCCTTGAGAACATCAAAGGGGAAGCGGTCCGGCGCGTAGCGCTTCTGCAGCCTGATCTTCATCAGTTCCCGAATCGTGAGATGGTCGCTTTCATATTTATAAGGGATACCGGTTTCCAGAACCCTGCATTTGTACAGAATGGCTGATACCGGCGCGGCAACATACAGAAAAACCGAATCGCCCTTTTTAATCCTGGCCCCCTGTTTCCAGTCGATGATATCGGTATCGTCAAATGCATGCACGATGTCATAATATTTCGGATTGGCCGGAATAATCCACTCTTTCGGCGGGCGGATTTTCTCTCTCTTCTTCGCGGATGCCGTCGCCAGAAAACTCATATCGATCAGTTCGCAGACTTTTTCCTCCGGAACGGTTCCATCCAGCAGAACGGAAATCCAGTGCAGCTTATTCATGTGATAGGCGGGCAGGATCCCGTCTTCCTGTATGATCTGATCCCGGAAGAACATGTCATCTATCTTCAGATTGATCACATCCACATACTCCGCGCCGGACAGGCCCATTCTGTTTCTCTGCACGCTCATCAGCAGAGCGAACCACTTTTTGTTATCCGCATGACGGAAGACAGCGTTTTCATCATATCGCCGCCAGGGATATTCCGGCAGCACCTCATATTTCTCCCTGATATAGTCAAAAATCCCCTGCCGGTCCATTGCGTCTCCTCCACAATCCGGTTATAAAGAAATACATTTGTATGAACTATAATTCCCAGTCCAGCCCCTGGTCCAGCATCTCATTATATCTTGCGTTCGCCTCTTCGCCGGCTTTCTTCTCTCTCCAGGCCGCGATCTCACTGCAGATCGCCAGCATCTCGTCAACCAGCAGTTCTTCACTTTTTGGTTTTACATTGACCAGATACGATATCATCCGCTCCATCGCCTTAGGACTTCCGAGATTCTTTGCGACAGCAATTCCGAGATCCTCACGGAACCCGAGCCTGACGATCGTCTCTACCAGCCTGTCTTTTGTACGGATCCATTCCCTGTCTGCCAAAACTGCATCCTCTCTTCTCTGCCGTGCTTTCCGGAACCTCTACCATCATAACACATTTTCAGTACTAATAACCGAAACGCAGGAATCACTCCCTCCCCCAAAAAGCCGCAAAGGCGGCGGAACATTATATGCTTTCTCAGAAAAAACTCAGGGCAGGTAAATTTGATCATAGATATAATGAAAATACTCCCTTCCGGGCAGACAAGCCTGATTCCGCCTGTCCGCCTGAAAGGGAGCCTGCTATTTATAATGTTTATGGAAAAGAAGCTTTTAAAGCTTACCAGGTCATAGAACTGATCGCTGCTTTCTCCGCTTCCAGAGCCGCCACATATCTCTCGGTGAAGACTTCATAGCCTTCCACTTCCGCCGGATCCGGATCGATCGTCTCTCCAACGAGATTCACGAAGATGCGGCGATCCAGCCATTCATCCAGAGTGCCCTCGGCTTTGCCATCCACGAGATAGGCAGCCAGAAGAGCGATTCCCCATGCGCCGCCTTCAGAAGCAGTTGCCATGACAGATACGGGCGCATTTACCGCAGCCGCCAGATAGCGCTGTGCAACGCCCGGCGTCTTGAAGAGTCCGCCGTGTCCCATGATCTTGTCAAGCTTCACCTTTTCTTCCTTGAGCAGGATATCCATGCCCAGCTTGACAGCACCCAGGGATGTGTACAGGTTCACGCGCATGAAGTTGGCCAGATTGAACTTGCTGTCCGGAGTCCTGAGGAAAAGCGGCCGGCCTTCATTGATAAAGGTAATATTCTCACCGGAGAAATAACCGTAGGCCATCAGGCCGCCGCAGTCCGGATCACCGGTCAGGGAATGTTTGTACAGCTTCCCGTAGAGTTCTCCCATATCGGCCTTGATTCCCATAAGATCACAGAACTCACGGAAGATTCCTACCCAGGCGTTCAGGTCGGAGGTACCGTTGTTCGCATGGGACATCGCCACCGGGAAGCCGGACGGAGTCGTCACCATGTCAATCTCACGATAGACCTTCGACAGCTGCTTTTCCAGAACGACCATAGCGAAGGAGCTGGTTCCAGCGGAAAGGTTTCCTGTCCTCGGAGCTACCGAATTGGTGGCCGTCATACCGGTTCCGGCATCACCTTCCGGCGGGCAGAGCGGGATGCCTGCCTCCAGATCGCCGGAGGGATCAATGAGGGCTGCGCCTGCCGCTGTCAGCGTACCTGCCGCTTCGCCGGCAACCAGAACCTTCGGGAACAGCTCGCGCAGTTTCAAAGCGTATCCTTCCTTTTCCGCGAGAGCATCGAAGGTCTGCACCATCTTCTCGTTGTAATCCATCTTTTCCGAATCAATTGGGAACATACCGGATGCTTCTCCGATTCCGACTACCTTCTCTCCTGTGAGCAGGTAGTGAATATAAGCCGCAAGCGTAAAGACAGAAGCAACCTTTTTCACATGCTCCTCATGATCCAGCATGCGCTGGCAGAGATGCGCTACGGACCATCTTAACGGAATATTGAAATCAAATGCCTCCGTAAGCAGATCTGCTGCCTGTGTCGTATTGGTATTGCGCCAGGTCTGGAACGGGGCCAGCTGTCTGTCTTCGCTGTCAAGGGCAATATAGCCGTGCATCATGCCGCTGATGCCGATCGCGCCGTAAGAAACCGGAGTAATGCCATACTGCTCCTGAACATTCTGCTTGAGAGAAGCATAGCAGCCCTGAAGTCCCTTCTCAACTTCATCAAGCCCGTAAGTCCAGATTCCGTCAATTAATGAATTCTCCCAGTCATATGTGCCTGTTGCAAGCACATTGCCGTCATAGTCAATCAGAACGCCCTTGATTCTTGTGGAACCGAATTCGATTCCGAGAGCAGTCTTCTTCTGCAAAATTAAATCTTTACCGCACATAGTTTAGTTCCTCCTGTTCTCCCGCCAATGTATGGCAGGAGCCTTTCTTTTCTCTGTGCATCCATGCAGCCGTCTTCCGGCAGGGCATTCACACCAGGCATATGACCGGAAACTGTGACAAAAACACGCGATTACCTGTCTCTGAACAGCCCCAGTACGATCGCTACGATATTCCAGACAGAGCCCAGAATCTGCCATGCCAAAGCTAATAATAAAACAACAGAGCCTACAGTTGCAACAGTTTCCATATTATGCCTCCTGTTTCTCTCTGATTCGGTCGCCGGTCTCTATATCAAACAGGTGTGTCTTCTCTTCTCTGACTTCAAGTTTGATGATATCGCCTCTCTTATAACGCTTTTCATCCTCTGTGATGAGCATCAGCAGAACATCTCCGACATGGATACCGATTCTTCTCTCATCTCCAAGGTTTTCAAAGGTCGCTATCTCCTCTGGCGTTCCGTCGGAATCAGGTCCGCCGACCAGGACGTCCATCGGGCGAACGCCCATCTTACAGCGGAATCCGTCCTGTACCACACTGTAATATCTCTTCGGAACCGCGATCTGCAGATTACTGTCTTTGAAGGTAAAGAAGAATTTGTCATTGATCTTCGCGATAGTCGTTTCGAGAATGTTCATCGGAGGCTCGCCGATGAAGGACGCCACGAATTCATTGACCGGGTCATCATAGACTTCCGTGGGCGTTCCAAACTGCTGCAGGACGCCGAAATTGATGATCGCAATCTTGTCGGCCAGCGACATCGCCTCCAGCTGGTCATGGGTTACATAGATCGTCGTGCACCTGATCTTATTGATCAGTCTCTTGATCTCAACACGCATCGCCTGGCGGGCTTTGCCGTCCAGATGGGAAAGCGGCTCGTCCATGAGCAGAAGTTCCGGCTCGCGGATGATGGCTCTTGCGATATTTACACGCTGTTTCTGTCCGCCGGAAAGCTTGACAGGCATCTTATCCAGCAGGTCATCGATCTGCATGAGAGGGGCGATCTCCCTTACCCTTCTGTCGATCTCGTTTTTATCAACGCCCTTTGCGCGAAGGTTAAACGCTACGTTTCCGTATACATTCAGAGGCGGATACATGGCGTAGTCTTCGAAAGCAAGACCGATGTGCCTGTCCTTCGGATGAAGGTTGTTCACAAGACGGTCCCCGATGTAGATATTGCCCTGCGTAATCTCCTCCAGGCCGGCGATCATGCGGAGCGTCGTGGTTTTTCCGCAGCCGGAGGGGCCGAGGAAAGCGATGAACTCACCCTGCTCGCAGACAAGATTCAGATCCTTTACAGCATAATCATTAACGGTTTTCTTCTTCTTCCCGGAATTGTCATAACGTTTATAAAGATGTTCCAGAGTAAGTCCTGCCATCACTGTACCTCCTTTACCGCAAAGCTCTTGATTGCCTCCTCATCATAGCGGGTGAGATATTTTTTGGAGTCCGGATCAAACAGTATGGAGCGGTCCAGCTCAAGCTTGATGTAAATATCACTGTCAATGTCCACATTAAGACCGTTGGGTGCGATCATGCGCAGCTGATACGCTCCGCATTCGGCAGTGATAACCGACTTATTTCCGATACTCTCATAACTGTAAACGGTGGTCTTGAAATATCCATCGGCAGGCGCAAACGCGTATTTAATATGCTGCGGACGAATGCCCAGATCAACTTTTACGAGACCCCTTTCCTGGATCTTCGCAAATACCCCCTTATCCTCCGGCAGTTCGTGTCTGACTTTGCTGCCGTTCACAATCATCTCCGCGCCGTAGCCGGAGCCTGACTTGTAGATCTCCGCCGGAATAATATTGATCTGCGGATCTCCCATCAGCTCTGCCGTAAATTCATTGCAGGGCATATAGTAGATCTCGTCGCCGGATCCGATCTGTACAATCTTCCCCTTATTGATAATCGCAATTCTGTCGCCGAGGGCCATCGCTTCCATGAAGTCATGGGTTACATAGATACAGGTGGAACCGAGATTCGCCTGCATCTCCTTGAGCTCGGTGCGCATGGAGTTTCTGAGCTTCGCGTCAAGATGCGCCAGAGGTTCATCCATCAGAAATACGTTCGGCGTACGGACAAGGGCGCGGCCCATGGCCACCCTCTGCTTCTGCCCGTTTGAGAGCTGGCTGGGAAGTCTCTCCAGGAGCTTTTCCATCTTCATCATTCTGGCGGCTTTGTCGATCCGCTCTTTGATGACTGCCTCGTCTTCCCTGTAGAGCTTGCTCCGGAGAGCGGACGCCATGTTGTCATAAACCGTCATCTGCGGAAACAGCGCATAGTTCTCGAATACCATCGCGACATTGCGGTGCGCGGGATCAATCAGGTTCATGATCTCGCCGTTAAAGCTGATGGTGCCTTCTTCGGGCATCGTGATTCCGGCGATGCAGTTAAGGATGGTCGTCTTGCCGGCTCCGGCAGGCCCGAACAGAACGAAAAATTCATTGTCCTTAATATCCAGGCTGATACCGTCAAGTGCCTGCACTTTTCCAAAAGCTTTTCTTATATTCTCTAGTGTTATCCTTGCCATGCTGCACCTTATCCTTTCACCGCACCGAAGCTAAGTCCGCGAACCAGATGCTTCTGGATGCAAAGAGCAAAGACCATAGCGGGAATAGCGGAAACTGTAGCGGCGACTGCCAGCTGTCCGTAATGGGCGCTGTCAGTACCAAGATACTTTGTGATCGCGACTGTAACCGGGTAAACCTTGCTGCTGGCAAGAATCAGCGGGAATGTGAAGGAGTTCCACGCAAAGATGAATGCCAGAAGCGCAGACGACACAAGGCCGGGCTTGATCAGCGGAACCAGCATCTTGAAGAAGATCTGGTACCAGGTATAGCCGTCTACCTGCGCGGCGTACTCGATCTCTACGGAAATATCTTCGAAATACCCTCGTACAACCCAGATCAGCAGCGGCAGCGAGATCAGCTGATAGACCCAGATCAGACCGATATAGGAATCATAAAGACCCAGTTTCTGGTAGATCATGAAAAGAGGAAGAACGACCAGAATTTCCGGAGCGAATTTATAGGAAAGAATCTGAAACGCAAGTTCTTCTTTTCTTGCGAAATTATATCTGGCAAGGGCATAGGCTGCCGGAACGCCGACGATGATGGAAACCAGAACGGCTCCGCCGGATACGATCAGACTGTCTCTGATATATCTCGCATAATCGGAACGCAGCAGCACCTGCTGATAGTTGGCAAGCGTCGGATGGAAAATAAACGTCGTCGTAAACACTTCTGTATCGGATTTGAAAGAAATCAGGAGCATCCACAGAAGGGGAAACAGAGCAAAGATCGCATAAATAATCAATAGTACATTCATCAGTACGTTCAGCGCACGCTGTTTGCCGGTTTTCATACCTTACCTCCTTTATTCTTCCAGACCCGCCGCCTGTTTCTGGGCGTTGCGCTGCAGTTTTACAATCTGCTTCGCCGCAATATTGATGACCAGCCACAGGACCAGGATAAACGGAATAGCAGAACCGAACTTCTGGAATTTAAAGCCCTTCTGATACGCCGTAAGCGAAAGTGACATAAGCGTGTCGCCGGGACCGCCTTTTGTAAGAGCGAAGATAACCGCATATTCCTGCAGGGCGGCCATCAGTCTGAACAGCAGCGCGATGTAAAGACTGGGCTTTAACATCGGGAGCGTCAGGTTGACGAAGTTAAACCAGGCGCTTCCGCCGTCGATTTTGGCGGATTCAAACGGAGACTTCGGAAGAGACTGCAGACCCGCCAGAACCAGCAGGATGATAAACGCCGTATTAATCCAGACGTCAATCATGATAACAGTGAGCAGTGCCGTCTTCGGAGATGCTGCCCAGGGGAAGTTGTAAATCCCGAAGATATTAAAAAGCTTTTCCACAATACCTACAGAACTGTTCAGCATCAGCTGCCATACGATGGTAGCTGTGACCGGTGCCACCATGAGCGGGAACACCAGAAGCACTCTGAGAATCCTGGAAAGCCGGTTGTTCAGGTTGTTAAGCAGGATGGCCACTCCGAGGCCAAGCAGCATTTCAATTGCGGTGGAAATCAGGCCGTACATCAGAGATACTTTAAGCGCATTCCAGAAATCTGCCGACGTGAGCATGTCCACCCAGTTTTTCAGCCCCACAAATTTGTGCGTCGGAAGTTTGAAGGAATAATTTGTAAGAGAGTACCAGATCGCCATCACAAACGGCACCATGATGCCAATGGTAATGATCAGTGAGGGAGCAACAATCAGATACGGTCTGACCCTTGTCCCGAAGGGCACCTTATTGAACTGAGATTTTCCATTTTTTTGTTCAGACATGTTCAACCTCACATTTTATTTTTTAGAAAGGGAGGGAACTATATTCCCTCCCTTGTGGATGCTTTTCAATATGCAGCTTTTTCCCTGTCTGCAGCGCAGACAGTTCTGTTTAATTATTCGACTTCAAGATCGGAAACCATCTCATCCATGGTTGCCTTCAGCTCATCCATCGCATCCTGAACGGAGGCATACTTATCAGTTGTCACAAGTTCCTGAAGGGTCTTTGCCCATTCAGTCGTTGTCTCTGTGAAGTACGGCTGAGCGGTGAAGAAGATGCTGGCGTTCGCGGAAATGGTGGAGAATGCTTCATAGTATCCTTCTGCATTTGCAACAGACTCTTTGTAAGCATCGCTCTCAAGTACGGATGTACGAGGAGTATCTGTGCAGGCTGCGTCTGTGCCGGACCAGAGCATGAACTCGGGGCTGGTGAAGTACTGCATGAAGTACCATGCCGCTTCCTTCTTGGCGGAGTCAGCATTCATAGCCATGGACCACACCCAGAGGTTGGATCTCATGTCGTCAGCGGTCTTTCCTGCGGATTCCGGATACGGAACCATACCGAATGCGAAGTTGCCTGCTTCTGCGGATGCGCCTTCAACGTTCTGTGTGTAGCCGCCTCTGTCAGCATCCCACATCATAGCTGCTTTGCCTGCGCCAAGGTCTGCGCCGCACATCTCCCAGCCGTAGGTAGCCCACTGCGGAGCGCCGCCGTTCTTTACAAGGTCAACCCAGTACTCTGTCATGGCGACAGCTTCCGGAGAATTAACCTGGCTGACAAGTTTGCCGTCTTCGATCTCGAAATCCTTTGCGCCCCAGGTGGAGTACAGGGACATGTATGCCGGATGGATGGTGCCCCAGTCCGGAAGACCGCGGACTGCAAGACCGTAAGTACCGGAACCGTTGAACTCATTGAGTGCCTTCGCGTCTTCGAGAAGCTGCTCAGCTGTTTCCGGAACCGGAAGGCCCTTCTCTTCAAGGATCTTCTTGTTGTAGGTAAGGATGTTAACTTCCCAGCCCATGGGAAGCGCCCACTGGGAACCTTCACCTACAGCATGTCCGGGAACGCAGTCCCACTTAAGAGCATCGATAACTGCCGGGATGAAATCATCATACTGCCATTCCGGAGAGGTCAGGTCTGTATCGATGAAATTCTCAAGCGGCTCAAGATTGCCCGCTGTCGCATATTCCCAGGACTGATACGCACCGGTCATGAATACATCGATGGAACCGGAGTGGCTGCTAAGCTCAACGTTCAGCTTTTCGAAATAGTTGCCTTCCGGCATGCTGGAGTAATTAACTTTGATGCCGGTCTTCTCTGTGAACTCATCCAGCTTCTGCTCAACAGCGTCAGCGTAGGTATGCTCAGAGAACAGAACCGTAATCTCTTCGCCGTCAAACTTCTTCCAGTCGAAGTCTCCTGCCTCGTCCGCGGGAACGGAAACTGCAAGAGTGGAAGCCAGCATCATAGCTGATAAACCGATTGCTAATAATTTCTTCATTGACTGCCTCCTTTGTTGATTGTCTGTTGTTGGTTGTTGATGGTTTCTATTTCGATGGCCCACTGGCCAGGTTACCGGGTGAAAAGACCGCTTCAGTCAAATTTGAAAGCCACCTTGAAGTCGCCGTATTTTCCGGTCGCGTATTCAAATGCCTTCTCCCACTCCTCAAGCTTGAAGATGCTGGATACGACGCCGTTGGTCTTGATATTGCCTTTCAGCATGTTTTCAATAACAAACGGATATGCGTAGGGGCTGAGGTGGGATCCGAGGATATCCAGTTCTTTTCTGTCGCCGATGATGGACCAGTCAACAGTTGTCTCTTTTCCAAAGACACTGAACTCGACAAATCTGCCCAGCTTCCGGATAATGGTCAGACCCTGGCGGACACTGGCGGGATTGCCGGTTGCCTCGATATAAATATCGCAGCCGTATCCGTCTGTAAGGGCTTTGATCTCCTTGTCGATATCGCAATTGCCCGGGTTGAATACCAGATCCGCGCCGAACTCTTTTGCCTTCTCAAGACGGTTATCCTGCATATCCAGAACGATCAGGCACTTCGGATTCTTCATTCTGGCGTAGGTGATCATGCCAAGTCCTAACGTCCCTGCGCCGGAGATTACCACAACGTCTTCATTCGTGATCTGCGCGCGGTCCACAGCATGTTTGGAGCAGCCGAACGGTTCGATCAGAAGCGCCTGTTCCAGAGTCATCTCTTCCGGAACACGGGTGATCACGCTGTTTTTCACATAGCGGACGTACTCTGCCATGCCGCCGTTGTTGTAATACTGATAGCCGTACATATCATGCGGCTGGCACATCCAGTAATGCCCGTCCTTACAGAATCTGCACTTCCCGCAGGGTACAATCTGGTCGGCGGTGATGCGGTCGCCCAGATCATATTCCGTGACGTTCTCACCGACCTGCACCACTCTTCCGAAGAACTCATGACCCGGAATGAATGGAGGTTTCACCCATGCCGGCTGGAATTCATCCCCCCAGAACATCGCAACGCCGTGCTGGCATTTCAGATCGCCCGCGCAGACTCCGCAGCCTTCCGTTTTGATAATGATATCATCCGGTCCGCATTCAGGAGTTGGATATTCCGGTTCAAAGCGGTAATCCCCTCTTCCGTACGCAACAAGTGCCTTCATAGTTTTTGGAATTGAACCTTTTGCTGCCATAGAAACCTCCTTCTTGTTTTCTTTGCTTTGATGGGCTATATTTTAAGCAATAAAGAAACTCAAAGTTAATTTAAAAGCGAAAATAAAAATCAATTATTTTACTTGTTTTTAAATTCACTTTATAAACCGATTGTAAACCCTGCCGCTTCCAAAAACAATAGACAAACCCAACAAATGCCAATTTTTATTTTTGTGAATATATTCTAAATTGTTATATAAATAACATCATTTTCGGCAGTTCTGACGACAGCGGCAACTTGTATAATCAAATTATACTATCATTTTTTATAAATTTACAAGACCTGGCTGACAGAATTCCCAAACTTTCCTTTTGAGAAACCAGACAGCCGGCTCTGAAGACTCCGCCGAACCGCAGACGCGCGCACAGGATACTGTTGAGACAGCCTCAGCGCCGCGCCAGAAACGCCAGGATGTTCCTGGTCATACAGAAGGAGACATTATGGCACAGCAGTTCAATACCATCACGCGTGACGACATTAAGAAAAATAACCGTGTTCGTATTTTCAAGGCGCTGCAGACATCCGGCCGCATGTCCAGCCAGGAATTGTCCCGCAAGCTTGATCTGAGTATTCCTACTGTAAATAAAAACCTGATCTCCATGGAAGAAGATCAGCTGCTGCTGTCACCGGGCCAGCGCGGCAACACCGGAGGCCGGAGTTCCAAAATCTATGAAGTGAATTCCAAACAGCGGTATGCCATCGCGGTCGCCATTACCCGGCACCATATTTCGGGCGTCGCAGTGGACCTGTCCGGACGCCTGACCTGCCAGGTCCGCTATTCCCAGGTTTACTGCAGGCAGGATTCCTATTTCAGAAAACTGGGGCGCGTCGTGGACGAGCTGCTGGTGACAGGAAACATCAACCGGGACAAGGTACTCGGCGTTGCAATCGTCCTTCCTGCCCTGATCACGAAAGACGGCCGGCAGACTTACTACAACGGCGTTCTGAATGACGATCCGGTCATGGAATGTGAAGAGTTTTCCAAATATATTTCCTTCCCCACCGCGTTCTTCCATGATACGGAAGCGGCGGCGTACGCGGAACGCTCGGTCGATGAAGATACGTCCGATTTTTTCTATATGATGATCAGCGACAGCCTCGGCGGCGGCGTCATGCTTCATAATCAGCCTTACGTGGGAAAGCATAACCGCAGCGGGGAAGTGGGCCATATCAAAATCATGGAAAACGGAAAGAAGTGCTACTGCGGAGGAAACGGATGCCTGGAAGCATACTGTTCCACACGCGTCCTGAGCGCGATCTGCGACGGGGATCTGGCGGATTACTTCCAGCTGCTGGAAGAAAAGGATGAAAGAGCCCTGCAGCTCTGGGAAAAATACCTGAACCATCTTGCCCACGGCATCAATACGATCCGCCTGCTCTTCGACTGCAAGGTTGTCGTCGGCGGATACCTTGGCCAGTTCGCGGAAAAATATCTTTCCCAGCTGCAGGATAAGGTCAAAGAACTGGACCCTTTCAGCGATGACGTGAGTTATCTGTCTTTCTGCAAATATAAAAATGAGGCGGCCGCCACAGGCGCCGCGCTCATGTATATTGATGAGTTCATATCCTCGATCTGAAAAGTATCGTTAAGCTTCATCTGCCAGTATCCCGGGCAGTTCTTCCCTGGAAAAGGCAAGGCCATGCCCGTGCAGGATCTGTTCCGCGTCATAGGCCATGAGCGTGCGGAGCAGCGCCTCCGCCTTTTCCGGATCCTTTTCCCAGCTGGGAAATACGCCCCCGATACTGTCTCCCACAAACAGGACTTTCTCTTCCGGAACAAAGACCAGCGTGGAATCATCCGTGTGCGGGGAAATGCATGTACTCAGCTGCGCAGTAACGCCGCCCAGATCAAGGTCAAGCCTGTCATCAAACACGATATCCGCCGGAACGATCACTACAGGTTCACCGGATGCATACTCCTTCCGGATACTCGGATCCAGATCAAAGAATTTCTGTACGCCTTCCGTTCTGACCAGATCCGCAAAGTCCATAAGATACTGATTTGTCCTGACATTCGCGGCAGACAGTCCGGCTATGCTGTGCATGCCGAAAGCATGATCCCAGTGCCAGTGCGTTATGGCTGTCAGCGCGGGAAGCGGAAGGCCTTCCTTTTCCAGCGCCTCATAGAATTCCCTGACATGTGCCGCCGAGTGCCCCGCATCCACCGCAAGGCTCCATCTGTCCCCTTTGATATAGCCAAGACACGGCCTGTCACGCTCTTCCTCATACATGGAATACCAGACCCGTTCCGACAGTCTTATCAGTTCCATATCCCTTCCTCCTGCTTTCCCTGAGTCAGATCGCCGGGAATGTCACTTCTTTGTAATGCTGCTTCAGTCCCTGAATCTCTCCCTGGCGCTTCATAAAATCGATCCTTGTTTCGACGATCTCCTTCAGATGCAGCGCTCTGGATTCGTTGACGTTTCTGTCACGGGCAAGGCCGTTCTCCGCCAGCACAAAGCGGATTTTCCCGTCTTCCCCTTTGACAAGGTCTCCGCCTGCGCCGCAGACTGCGCATTCAAATGGATACTGCAGGCCGTCCCAGTGCTCCTCGCCGCGGAAAATGAGGCCGGAATGGCAGTTCGGACAGAGTCCCTGGTCGGGATCTCCCATCCACCTGCGCTCTTCCACAGGCGTGGAAGCCGCCTCCACGACATTTTCACCCATCTTATGGGCTCTCTCGAGCTGTTCCGGACGGAGCAGGACATTGCCCGGACGGCCGTTTCTGGTTGCCATCATCTGGTCAACGACGATTACAGACTGCGTGAACATCGTCGCGCCCATCGCTTCAAGAGTGAGCGTCTGCCAGTCATGGCAGGAGCCGCCGACCGCGATCAGTCCCGCGACTGTATGCGGATCTTCCTGTACATCACCGATCTCAAGGCGGAAGGACAGCTCGTAGGCAAGGAATCTCTGAGCGAACTTCAGATAAAGGGAACTAGGCGTCAGATCATAGGTCGGCACGCCGATGATCACCCCGGCGCAGGTCTGCATTTCATTGACGATCTTATCCATATCGTCCTTATTTTTCAGAACGCAGCCCTTATATTTCTTTGTCGGATCCATCGCCACTTCGCCCATCTGCATCGTGCAGCTTTCACAGCCGGTGCAGTGTTCGATATGATAGTCAAAGAGGTTGATCATCTTACACTCCGCGCCTTTTGCCTGAGCGGCGAGAAGCGCTTCCTTGACGAGAATTTCACTGTTGCCGCCGTGACGGCCTGCCACAATACCGAGTATCTTCATAAGCCTTTCTCCTTTTTCTGTAAACGAACTCGTGTCTTATTGCTTTTCGATTACACGGGTAGAACTCTCAGTATCAGCTCCAAATGACTATCTCTGTTTTAAAGCTTCGCCATCCCGATCATCATTTTTATAATAACATATAAACTGAATCAGCGCATCACAATACGATTGCCCTTCTTCTTTTCAGCCTGTAAAAAGCCTGTAAAACAAGAACCCGGACTTCGAAAAGCCCGGGCTTTGCTGCAAAATATAAGCATCCTGTCAGTCCTTATCAATATCCACCCAGTCATAGTGAAGATAGGTGGTAAAAGCCTCTTTCAGAATGTCTTTCATATGGCCTACGCCTGCGCTGGTGTGATGCTTGAAGCCTCCCCGGGCGAGACGGATCATCTTGTCTTCCATATCCGGGATCTCGCACACTCCCGCACAGCCGAAGAAGGCCTGTTCGATGGGATCGTCAGTAAACTCCGCCTCGGAAGCGTATACAATAATCTTACCGTCTCTGGTCTGGCAATTGGAAAGAGTGGTCGGGAAAGCCCTGATGCGTCCCTCGTTGCTGCCCCAGCCGGAACCCGGATCGGTCTTGTCGAACATCTTGTGGTTGGTGACTGTGCCCTTGCCGGTCATCAGGCTCTGGGCAACGGGGCCGCAGTGGAAAAGAATGACCTTGTTCTCCTCTTCACCGTAGTTGTTGTTCCAGTCAAGAACAGCGGTGGGCTGTTCAGAGGCGAGGCTCATGGCCCGCATGGTAATGGCGGAACACATATCAATCTCGCAGGAGGCAGCAATGCCGCGGTCGTTCAGCTCACTCAGCAGTACGCAGGGACAGATGCGCAGCACCTGCTCCATCTCGTTCCAGCAGCGCAGGGCCAGGGCGTCCAGATGGTATTCATCGATATAGCCGTCGATAGCGACAGAAACTTTTGCCAATGTATTCTTGTTTGTCTCAGGTACCAGAGAGAAATCGGTGTAATTCATCAGGTGTTCTTTTTTGGCGACGACCCTGGGATCGTCGTCAGACATGTTCTGTACCTTGAAGAACAATTCGGAGAGGTCGAAAGACTCTACGTTAATCCCGTGCTTCTGCATGGCGATCTCATCAAAACGTGTGGTCTTGAAGGCGGTGGTGCGGGCGCCGATGCAGCCCAGATTAAAGCGCTTCATGCCATTGACCACACGGCAGACAGCCGCGAAGTCTCTCAGATTTTCCCGGAACTTCGGGCTGAGGGGATGCACCACATGAGGCTTGAGCACCGTGAAGGGCACGCCGTACTGGGTGAAAACGTCAGTGACAGAGAATTTGCCGCAGAAGGCGTCGCGCCTGTGCTGAAAATCCATCTTGCCGATCTCATCAGGGTAAGCCTGCATCAGAATGGGCACGCCCGCATCCTGCAGAGCTGTGATGGCACCATTTTCGTCCGCGAAGATCGGCATGGAGAAGATCACTCCGTCATACTCGCCCTCGTGTGATTTCAGCCACTTTGCATACAGAAGTCCTTCATCGCGGGTCTCGATACCGCCGTAACGGGTCAGCTCCGCGTCCATGGCGATATAATTATAACCGGCGTCTGTAACTGCCTTGATCATATCCTCCCGGGCACCATAGATGAGCTCGCCGGGCATGAAGCCGCGGTTGCAGAACGCCAGTGCAAAAGTCATTTTCCCAGCCATTTTCATTCCTCCTGAAATCGTATTATTGTTGTATTGGTGAGAGACTTCATTTTATACTTTTATAACAGCACACGGCTTGCCGTTTTTCTTTGGGCAGGCAGCCGTTTTCAGATTGCAAGCTCCATCCGTTTGATAATGTGGTCCTGGTAGCACTCATCAAGCTCCACGAAATATCCGCTCCACCCCCACACGCGTACAATCAGGTTCCGGTAATTTTCCGGGTGCTTTTTAGCATCCAGCATCTTTTCCCGGTTAACCGAATTAATCTGCATCTGATGGCCGCCAAGATCGATATAACTCTTGACAAACATGGCCACTTTGCGCACGCTGTCCTCATTATGGAACATTGTATCCGTCAGTTCGATTGTAAGCGGTCCGCCGTTACAGACGCGGTACAGGTCCGGCTTTGTAAAAGATTTTATAATGGAAACCGGTCCGTCTGCGCGCATAAACAGGCTCGGTGAATAATTGCAGGCCAGCTCTTCCGATTCTCTTCTTCCATCCGGAGTCGCTCCCATGTCTCTGGAATCCCAGACATAATACATAGCCGAACCCGTGCCGGCGCGGAAGATCCCGCCATGGTCATTGTGATGGCCTTCCAGTTCATCCGCGAACCAGTTCAGAAGCATTGCTGCCAGTTCATCGACCGCGTCATCGTCATTCCCGAATTTAGGAGCTTCATAACGGAGCATATTCTGAATATCCTCATGGCCTTTGAAATTGCTGCGGCACAGCTCCACCATGTCCTGAGCGGCGATCACTTTTTCTTCAAATACATATTTGCGGATTGCGGCAAGCGAGTCGACCGCCGTACTGAGGCCGCAGCAGTTTCAGGCATTCCAGAAGGAACTCTCCCTGCCCTTTAGCTTCAGTTCATCCATCGCCTTTTTCTCTTTCTCATACTGCTCCTGAATATCCTGCAGCATCGTCTCAAACGCCTGTAACCGGTCCATGTGAATTCCCTCATCCCCTGATTATTGCAATCAAGTCATCCATATTTACAGAGCATCAAGTACTTTCTTTATGTTTTCCTCATTCGGAATTATGGTATTTATATCTACTTCCGGGTGTTCCGCCGCATATGAAATCAGGAAACCCATCAGATTATCTTTTGTTTCCATGTAATCATCTATGATTATCTGATCACTGTATCCCAGCCTCTTCAGGATAATTGCTGAAACCACGCCTGTCCTGTCTTTTCCCGCGCCGCAGAAGTACATGACATTGCTTTCTGCATTCATTATTGTGTGGATGATCTTATTCATCTGTTCATCCAGCATCCTGAGATACGTTCCCGCTACTGCGCCAGGTGATTCAGGCGTATCCCCGCCCCCGGTTACCGGCAGGTGGTAATATGTAAATCCTTCTCTTTCTTCAAGACTGCACTGTCTGGCTTTGTATTCTTTTTCTTCTCTCAGGTCAACAATCGTTGTTATACCGTTCCGGAGAAGCCACTGTACCTCTGCCTCTGTGAGTTTTCCCGGATAGTCACTTCGGATATAACGCAGATTTCCGACGGGCAGTGCCCTTGTATTTAATGTTGACTGTAATAAAGATCCCATGCTTACTTATCCATTCCCAGCCACTGTATAAAAGCTGTTTTATCACTGCTGTTGTATCCGTTTTTTTCATAAAAGCGCAGAGTCTCTTGCTTTTTTGAACCGGTCAGGAGCATCATCTTATAACAGTTTTCTTTTTCAGCGATCTGCCTGGCATATTCCAGGCACTCTCCTGCATAGCCCTTCCCTCTGTAATCCTCATGCGTCACTACATTTTCGATAAACACATATGGCCGGACATTTCTTGTCAGATTCGGGATAATCACGCACACACAGGATGAAACGATCTTATCATCCACTACATTGACGATCAGATGATGATTCGGATCCTGTATGATCTGCATCCAGGTTTCTCTCAAATGTTCATCTTTTTCAGGAACTCTGTCCTCATGCAGAAACAGATACAGTTCCAGTATCGCATCCAGATCGCTTTGCACAGCTTCTCTGATCATCCCTTTTCCTCAAATTCCTTTTTTCTTAATAACAGTGTTTATCCTGTCCTGAACAAACCCGCATTTCAGGGCAGTCTTCATGGAACCCTTATTTGAAACCGAATGTGCCCAGACCGGCTTTTTCCCAATCTCAATAATATGCTCACACATTCTGTCCGCCAATACCGCTGCGAGTCCCAACCTGCGATATTCTTGATGCGTTTCAACACCTATATCCACTTCAAAAGAACTGACAGCCGCTGAAAACACAGCAGCACACACTCTTCCCTGATCAAGCGCGACGTAACCAAATCCTTTTTTCAGAAACTGCTCCGAAGACTCCCATGAAAATGATGGTATAATCCTGCCTTCAATCTTCGATATGTTCTCCGAATCAATCTGTTCGATCCGAAACGCATTTCTGTCTATGGCAAAGGTGCTTCCCTGATGAAGATAAGAATATTCTGCCCTTGAATCTGTCAGTACATCTTTGTCACGGAAAAAAGCTGTCACGTCATCATCCGATGTGATCAAAACCAGCCGTCTGCCGCTATGACTTGAAATCATCTCAGAATAAATATCACTCATCAATTTATCCGAAGCTTTTCCCGAAATGTATCCAAATCCGCAGTAATGCCAAAAGAACACGGCTCTCAGATCAGCATCGTCATCCACATAGATATCACCTGACTGAAAACCTTCTGCGATTGAGCAGGGATAAACCACGTTGGCAGTATTTTCTTTTGCCCACAATATATAATTCCTGTAATTGTTTCCGGATACTTTCTCCATTCCCGCCAGACAGACCATCCCTTCTTTTTTGAAGTCACAAATTGTTGCCTCAATCTGCTGTCTACCAGCGCTTCATATTTCTCTCAAATTTACTGATATATGTCTGTTTCAATTCTTCCGCCGTTATACCATAGCAAAGAAGAACGTCATTATAATACATAAGGACATCAGCCAATTCCTCAACGAGATGCTCCCTCAGTTCCGCTTCCCGGCTCGCATTCTCTCCGCCATGTTTCTTTACAATATCGATAACCTCACCTATTTCCCCGATCATCCACAGCAGCTGATCCTTTCCCCGTTCGGGACAGATCGGGTCCCATTTATCCTTGTATTTTTCCTGCAGGGTCCTCTGCATTTCAAGCATTTCATTGATTCCAAAATCAGTCATTGCTTAACTCTCCAAATCATTTATGCGATCCAATATAAGAGACCTGGACATTCACCGCAAAACCTTATCAAGGGGTTTCCCTTTGGCCAGTTCATCCACCAGCTTGTCCAGCCAGCGGATCTTTTGCATCAGAGGGTCTTCGATGGCTTCCACGGCAATGCCGCACACCTTCCCGGTAATCAGGGATGCTCTTGGATTCATCTTCGGCGCATTCTCGAAAAAAGAGCCATAGGTCATATCCTGATCCACCCGCTTCATATCGTAACCGGTCAGCCAGGCGATGACTGTGTCCAGTTCTTCCTTTGTACGCCCTTTTCGTTCGAGTTTCTGCAGCAGCAGCGGATAGACTTTTGAAACCTTCATATCAAAAATGCTTTGTCTTGCCATATTTGTTTCACCCCTTATCCTCACAGAATTCCACGGAAAGGATCATATCAAGCTTCTGGATTTCTCTCACAGCCGCTTAATCCAAAAAGAATGCATCAACATCATCAAGTGACTTAAGAATCTCTTCGTCCTTCACACCAGCTGCCCGTGCAAGTCTTGAAGAATTAGCCAACGCCTCCCTGATATCCGGGCAAAAAGCATCATCGATCAGGCGCTGAAACTCTTCAGCCTGAACACGGACTTTTTCCAGATATGTCTCATATTCTCTCCGAAGCCGTTCATCAAAAACATGCTGCTTCTGAATATATTGTTCCAGAATTGCCTGCTCTTTTGAGTAAAGAACGTATCTCCCATATTCAAATGCCAGCTGCGAAAGCGATTGAAGAAGCTCCGCATACTCCTGCGGAATGCCTCTGGTGAAAAAGACAGACAGCAATTTCAGCATTGCTTCAAGCGACAGCCACAGGCAGGCTTCGATATATACAGCCTCATCAATTTCTTCGCTTTTCAGACTTTCTGCATTTTTGCGGAGTGCATCAGACAGATCTTTTATTGCCGAAAGGTTTTTCTCAGAAGTGGTTCCCCGCAGGGTTTCTGCAGAAATGTCAATGTAATTCGCATACAGGGAAAAAACAAATTCACTGTATCTTTGTTCCTCCTCCAGGACAGCATATTTCCCGACTTTTACTGCGATATTTTTCCAATCATCCTTTGTCAGATCTGAAGCCTTTTTCCCTGAAGCAAGCACATCGATAAAAAATATCTGAAACACAGTACCGATCTTCAGCAGATCAAGCTTTGCACTGTCTTCATTGGCCGCAAGTGCATATAAACCTTGCTGGACAGCAGATACGTTCTCTGCTATCTGACGGATTTTCTGACCGGCATCGGAGGATAAGAGTTCGTCGATGACTGCGCCCTGGATCATTTCATATTCCATTTTGTTCCTCACTGTCAGCTGACAGTCTTCTCAAATAATGCTGCCAGTGCTTTTGTCTGGTTTACAAGCGCTCCAAGACTCTTTTTCTGATCTTCACTGAACTCAATATAATTTTTGCCAAAGAGATCCATGCAAATAGTATAGGATCCTCTAAGACCGGTACATACTTCCGTTGTCTGGTGAAGAAGTTCTCTGATCTGAACATCCACTTCCTGAATTCGCCCGGTGTTTTTCTTTATTGTTTCAATCTCTTCATTTTTCTGCCGGTTTAGTTTCGCCTTCTTCTTTGAAAAGATCAGTATCGATGAAAGCAGTGTTGCTCCTGCTATGGTCCAGCCGACAGGTCCGGCCATGGCAAGCAGGGCATTCCCTGCTGCAATACCGCCGCCGCCAGCTGTCAGTGCGCCGCCTCCCAGCCATGCCAGTGCAGCACTTTCCGCCGCTGCTCCTGTTAACGCGGAAATCGCTGTACCTGTAGATGCTGTTCCAAATGTTGTGGCAATCCACATGGCTGCTGTCGGTGCCATGAATGCCACAGATGCCCCTGCTGCAATACCCGCGCCTGCCCCGCCTGCTGCCTCACGCGCGGCCTGCAGCTGCCGTTCACCAAAATCGCAGGCGTTAAGAAAGACGGCTCTGTTCGTTCTGATCTCATCAAATTCGGAATCAAAAGATTTCGGACGGTTTGCGATGCTGTTTACCAGGACTTCAACTAAACCGATCATGTCAACAGAGCGGGTTCTTTCAATAAAGAGCTGTACACCTCTGTCGTTCATGAGTGTATATGCGTCATTGTATTGTGTAATGGAAGACTCCAGCATGCGATCCAGTTCTGTCAGCTTTTCTGTGATATCTTCCTTTTTCGCCATAGCAGACTCTTTAATTTCCATCGCCTTCCCGCCGATGGCTTCACCTGCCTTCAATGCTTTTCCTTTTACATCAACCTTGTCGAGAGAAGGTAGACGGCCGGCAGTTTTTTCTTTAAATGCAGACAAACTTGCTTTCTTCTTATCTATCATTTCTTTGACTTCCTCGGATTCTGTGGAGGCATTGTTGAAATAGTTAAGCTTATCTATATTTCTTCCAAGCCTATCTCTCTTAAGTATTCATAAGTTCCATTATAGTATTCCGGCAGTCGCGTACTATCTTCCCAAAAACCACTTGCTGTCTTATTCGAGTTTCCTTCAGGCACACATATCACCATTCCTGCTCTGGCCCGTGTTAACAAAACACGATATGCATTCAGCATGTACTTCCGTTTTTCCTGGCTATTTTGGCTGGTACCTGCCTGCTCAACCCACCTTGTATTTCCATTAAAAGTAAAGAAACTCCACTTGCCATTTTGACACCTCATATCAGCGTCCCATAACAGGCAGGTATAATCCAGTTCCAATCCCTGAACCTGTATTTCTGTAGCGGCATCTTCAAGATAATTTGAGGAACGTGTATCAACCTTGTCTTCCAGAAACCAATGAACAGCATTCTCGTCTCCAGAAGGTAATATATGAACCGCCAAAGGCTTAAAACGCGCAGCCTCCTTTGTTACCAGAACACCAATTCGTTCTGTTCCCCGTACTTTCTCATGAAGCCATTTTCTTGCCCTGGCCATATCTCTCGTCAACACAATCGGATATTTATCCTTGATTTCATTATATATAACAGACGCGTTATTATCAAAAGTCAACACCGCATGTACAAAGGCCGACACTTTCTCTGCCCTGTACGATCGTAAAGAAACGCTCAGATGAAGACTATCCGAAAAAATCACTTTTGGATTATCTTTTAAGAGCTCAGAAACTTTACCCTCTGCATATTCAGCATCAGTAAGTTTAGGAGAAATGTGTACTTCCCAATGCCTGAACTCTGAATTTACAGCCTTTATCCATTCTGATATCCCCGCTTCTCCAGTATTAATCTCCTGTCCTCCGCCAACAAGGCAAACGATTGTAGCCCAGTCTTCTCTTTGATCCAGCGACCAGATCAGAAAGGCTGCTTCTGACATCGGAAAATTAGGAACTTTAAGCTTATTGCCATAGGTTCCTCCTCTTCTCAGATAATCAGCCAGTCGCTTATGCGTCCAAGAACGTTGTGCTTCGTCGAAAATTGCAACATGCTCGACCTCTCCAAAGCCAGCCTTCTCCATTCTGACAGCTTTTTCAGGATCTATTTCAAGCCGTCCGTTTTCAACCGGATTTTTTATCTTTGCAAGCATATTATCCCGGTACCGATGGATCATCTGGATTGATTTACTCACTTCACGGCGAGAGTCTGTCAGATTCTTCCTTTCCTTTCGCTCGCGGGCTTTCTTTATATTATCCTGAGCAAGTGCTTCTGTCAGAATCGCGACCAAAGGACCGTTTCCAGACAAATAAACTGCTCCTTCATCTTTTACCGGTTCATCATTTCCTTGATATGTCTGTTTTATTGCTACATCAAGTCCTACCAGGGTTTTTCCTGCCCCTGGAACTCCTGTTACAAAACAAATGCTTTTCTTTTGTTTCTCTTTACTTTCCTTTATTACCTGTAAGATATATGCAATCGTTCTATCAGTAGACACCTTATCTGCTTCATGCCTTGTAATATTTTCAACGGAATGATTCTCATATAAAGACCTGGCCGCTTCGATAATTGTCGGTGTAGGCGCATAAGGACTGATGATCCAATTACAGTCTACCGGTATTTCATCCGGAAACCTATGCAAAACGGAAGTTATTATATCAAAAAGATTTTCTGCACCGGTCAACAGCGGATTTACGACCAAATCATCATAGACAGACATTTGAACAATCGAAGTGAAATTCTTGTAATTTGTTGCAACCAAAACAGGTACAATCACCTTGTCCTGACTGAATTTATGGAAATTTTTCAGATCCAGTGCATAATCAAGAACCTGATCTACATCTGCCTCCAATATTTTGCTTTCCCCCACCTTAAATTCGATACAGAAAATAATCCCTCGAAAGAGCAATACCACATCAATCCGTTTACCGAGACGCGGGATATCATATTCAAAAATGATCCGACCATCTTTGACACTAAAACGGGACAAAGTCTCCTGCATAATGGATATTTCTGATTTCCATGCTTCCCTTGTAGTTGTGCGAGTATCACCATGATAATGATCACACAAAATTCCCAGGACTTCCTTATCTGTATCACAGATAAAGCCTTCAAAACAATTATCATACAAACAGCGGGGATTATTTATCATTTAAGAAAGATTCCTTTCTAAACACAATCATTTAGGTTTTTACCGATATGTGGCGATCCGGTTATGAATCCGTCACAACGATCTTCGGATCAAAACCAAGTTGCTTTAACATCT
>CACZBW010000010.1 GCA_902779575.1 uncultured Lachnospiraceae bacterium | reverse complement strand
CGGTCTCCGGAACAGTTCTATAAATAGCGGACAGCTTGTCGAGCAGACAGCGGACAATTTACACGGTCAGTTCACGAACAATCTGTCATGTCACCAACACTATGGCTTGTTTAACCATTATAATACATATTCGTTTAATCGGCTCATGCGTGGGGATTGTGATCGGCTGGCAGCCTGATTTCCTGAATGTCCTGTGACTGCTTCCGCTTCCGGGGCCGTTCATGGTATACCCATACGCTTCGAGGATTTTTCGGATCTCATCAAAGCGCATGTTATTGTCCAGGGATTTAATACGCTGAAGAAGTTTATCGAATTGGGACATGTGTTATCTCCTTATATTATTATATGTGGTATTATATATGGTGTCAATTTTGCTTTCTGATTCCGAAAATGCTTTTCTCTTAACGATGTTTCTGTCTGAGGCTGTGTGTGGCGTTCCTGCTTCAAAGGCCCTTATTTGAAATCAGAGCCTGGTTCTCCTGCAGGCACGACGAACCATAACCCGATTTTAAACAGGCTGTAAATAGTAACGTTTGATTGCAAATTACAGTGGGAGTGGTATACTTCTTCGTTGAGGCGACAGGTATGTACGCATATCACAGCTTCAAAAAAATGAGTACTTCATTCAGGCGGGATATAAAGGTCTGACAGTTATGGAGTCAAGGGAGGAGAAAACAGTGAACAAAGACAATAAGAAAATGGCGCAGCAGCGCAAAGCGGATGAGCGGGCAAGAGCGGAGCGGACAGCGAAGGGAAAGAAAATGCTTCCTCTTTTTGCACTTTTGCTTGTGGCTGCTATAATTGCAGCGGCGGGATTTTTTACATGGAGAGCAAAAAAGAAGGCTGCTGAGATGGAAGTGGATGGAGGATATCTGGAGAATGGGCAGTATGATATGTCCAATGATGAGCTGACCAGTATCGAGATCAAAGTGAAGGATTACGGTACGATCAAGGCGGATCTGGACGCGACGGCGGCTCCGATTACGGTGGAGAATTTTGTTTCTCTGGCAAAGGAGGGCTTCTATGACGGTCTGACCTTCCACAGGATCATGGACGAATTCATGATTCAGGGCGGTGATCCGAATGGGAACGGAACCGGCGGCAGCGGTAAGACCATTAAAGGTGAGTTCAGTCAGAATGGGGTTAAGAATCCGATCAGTCACGCGCGCGGAGCGATCTCCATGGCGCGGTCCCAGGATATGGACAGTGCAAGTTCCCAGTTCTTTATCGTCCAGACTGACAGCTATTTCCTGGATAACAATTATGCCGGGTTTGGTTATGTTACTGAAGGAATGGAAATTGTGGACCAGATCTGCAAGGATGCAAAACCGACGGATGATAACGGGACGATCCCGAAAGAAGAGCAGCCGGTGATTGAGAGTATTACCGTTCTGGACTAAGAGCGCAGCGCCGGCCGGCTTGAGAATCAGTAACAGAGAAGACGCAGTGCAGTGAAAGGTCTGCCGGGCAGGCAGTGCTGCACTGCGTCTTTGTGTTCAGGATTTGTTTTTCAGCAGAAAAGCTCTGGCGGGCGGGCCATTGGCGGGTGGGCCATTTGCCGGCAGTCCTCTGCAGCTTGGGAAAATGATCAGAAGAAAGGGTTCACAGGCCGGCAGTCCACTGCAGCCGGCTGAGGATCCGCGTATAGTCCTCCGAGCCCTCTGCGCAGGGGGTCGGGCAGTAGTCGTTCTTATCCGTCCTCGTGGAGATCAGGCAGGGGATGACTTTCAGGTCTGTCCGGCTGACAGAGCCGCTTTCGCTGTCTCTGCTGTACTGCGCCTGTACGATAATGGTATCCTTGTCATCCGGATTCAGGTTGCCCCCGTAGCAGAAGTTTCCCATGGAGTAGAAGATGGGAACGTCGTGATAGAATTCCATGCGCTGGAGGATATGGGCGTGGCCGCCGACGATCAGATCGCAGCCCCAGTCTGCCATGTCATGGGCAAACTGGACTTCCCAGTCTTCTGGCTCCGTCAGGTATTCAACGGTTCCCCAGTGCATGAAGCCGATGATAAGGTCACAGGCAGCCGCCCGGCAGGCGTCGATATCGGTTTTGACCGCATTGCGCCAGACGTCCTGGCTGTAGGGACTCTCTACGGTATTGTATGATACGATTCCGATCTTCAGCCCTCCCTCCAGGGTCCGGATCAGAGGTTCCCCGCTGTGGGTATGGAAAATGCCCGCACCGTCGAGGGCGGCGTGTGTGTCATTCAGCCCTTCCTCCTGGAAATCCATGGAATGGTTGTTGGAGGTTGATACAGCCTCCACGCTTCCTTCCGTGAGCACTTTTACATAGGCCGGATCTGCCCGGAAACGGTATGGCTTGTATACGGCATTGGAGGAGCTGGTGAAGGTTCCTTCCAGATTGACCGTGGTAAGATCGTCAGAGGCAAAGATCTCCCGGACGCCGGAGAGGGGATAGGCGTAATTGTCTCCTACGACGGACTGGAAATCTCCGCTCTGGCTTCCCTGCCATTCCAGAAGACTTCCGATGGTGCAGTCCCCCGCAAAACTGAATAGATAGTTCCGGACAGGATCAGGTGCCTCTGTTTCTGATTCGGACTGTGTCTCCGATTCCGGCAGTACAGCCGCTTCGGAGATTTTTTCTGTCCCCTGCCTGTTTGTCCTGCCGGACAGCCGGGATGTCAGCAGGAAGATCCCGCCAAGGACAAGCGCCGCCGCGGCGAGAATCAGTATAATCCATTCGACCAGAACGACCTGTTTCCGTGTCATCTTCTTCATCTTCCTGTTTTGTCCCTTCCGGATTTCTCCCTGTCAATGCAGTTCTGTGCATTATCTGAAGCAATTATAGCAGTTCCGGCAGGATTCCGCCGTCGTTTTGGCAAATTTCTGTCAAAATTCGGCAAAAGAGAGAAAGAAGACCGTGAAAGCACCATGTGGACGCGTGACCACAATTTGGCTTATTGATTGAAATAACGAAGTCTTATAAAATTACAGAAGAGTGAGGCGGTGATTATGGGTACAAGGAAAGAGATTGCAGAACGGGCCGGCGTTTCGGTATCTGTGGTTTCCCGGGCGCTCAACAACAGCGGCTATGTGTCCGCAGAAAAGCGGGAGAAGATTCTCAAGATCGCCCGGGAACTGGATTATCATCCGAATCCGGTCGCCATGTCCCTGATGTCGAGAAGGACCAGGCAGATCCTGTTCATGTGCAAGGATCTGAGGAATGCCTTCAACATCGAGCTTTACGAAGGCATGATCGAGGTGGCGCACAGGCAGAATTACATGATCGTCCTGAGCGGCGATATGGATTTATCCAGGCTTCCGTCCCTTCTTGTGGACGGTGTGATCTTTCCGAATGAAGCTGTTTCGCTTTCTTACCTGGAAGGGGTAGGAAAGCGCTACTTCCTCCCGGCGGTTACAGCAGCCTACGGAGCCCAGACTTCTTTCCCGAGAGCGATTCCCCGCGTAACCTGTGATATGTGGAAGGCATCTTCGCAGATGGCGGATTACCTGCACAGCCTCGGGCACAGGAAGATCGCGTGTATCTGTCCCTATGGTATGGACAACGGGGATCCCCGCGTGAGAGTATGGGTGGATCTGGCAGCCCAGTCTCTGAAAAAGGACCGTGACCGCTATTACATCGGAGTCTCACGGCAGTGCCTTCCGGATGACAGGCAACGGCCAGCATGATCCCCTGGTTCATCATGATGAGCAAGTTCGGCTGGATCAACGATTACAAGGCATTGATCATACCGAGCTGTGCCAACGCCTTCGGCATCTTCTGGATGCGGCAGTACTGTCAGAACAACGTCCCGAAAGCCCTGATGGAAGCGGCCCGGATCGACGGCTGCAGTGAGTGGACCATTTTCTTCCACGTCATCGCGCCGATCCTGAAGCCGGCTTACGCTTCCCTCGGCATCATGAATTTCGTCAATCAGTGGAACGAGTTCACACAGGCCCTGCTCATCCTGAGAAAAGAGAAGTATTATACACTTCCGCTGCTTCTTCGTTCCATGGTCTCTGACCGTGGAAATGACTACGGCGCGATCATGCTGGCCAGCACCTGCGCGGTTCTGCCGCTGCTGATCGCCTTCCTGTCTGCCTCCAAGTTCTTTATGGATGGTCTGACGGCGGGAGCTGTGAAAGAATAAAGCGGATGATGCCTGTCCCGGCCGGCGCGGTCCGGCTGAGGATAGGAACAGAAAACGATTGGATACACCTGCCCGAAAGGGCATGGATCGGAGGATATGATATGAGTATGCTTCTGAATGGGGACCGCCTCATTCTGGGAACCTGCTATTATCCGGAACACTGGCCGGAAACAATGTGGAAAGCGGATCTGGAGAGGATGCTGGAGAACGGGATCGAAGTGATCCGCATCGCGGAGTTTGCCTGGAGCAAGATCGAGCTGAGAGAGGGAGAGTTTGACTATTCCTTCTTTGACAGATTTCTTGACGTGGCCGAGCAGACGGACATCAAGGTGATCTTCTGCACCCCGACCGCGACGCCGCCGGCCTGGCTTACGGAGAAATATCCGGAGGTTCTGAACGCGACGATCGACGGCGTTCTCTACCGCCACGGAGCCAGAAGACATTACAACTACAACGCGCCTATCTACAGGGAACTGTCCGCAAGGATCGTGGAGAAGTCCGCTTCCCATTACGCCGGAAGAAAATGCATCATCGGCTGGCAGATCGACAATGAGCTGAACTGTGAGAGAAATGAATTCTATTCCGAGGCAGATTCGGCCGCCTTCCGCGTATTCCTGAAGAAAAAATACGGGACTCTGGACGCGCTGAACGAAGCCTGGGGAACTGTGTTCTGGAACCAGACCTACACGGACTGGGAGGAGCTCCATGTCCCGCGCACGACGGTCAGCTATTCCACGAATCCCCACGAGGTGCTGGATTATACCAGATTTATCTCGGACAGCTGCAGGAGCTACTGCCTGATGCAGAGTGAGATTATCCGCAGATATCTCAAGAGCGGGGATTTCATCACGACCAACGGTATGTTCGGCAATGTGGACAATCATAAGATGACCGGGGAGAGCCTGGACTTCTATATGTATGACAGCTATCCGAATTTTGCATATTGCCTGGATGCCTATAAGGACGTTCCCGGTGATCTTCAGGACCGCAAATGGAGCAGGAACCTGACAGAGGTGCGTTCCATTTCCCCGAAGTTCGGGATCATGGAGCAGCAGTCCGGCGCCAACGGCTGGAATACCCGCATGGAAGCGCCGACCCCGAGGCCGGGCCAGCTGACCCTCTGGACCATGCAGTCGGTCGCCCACGGCGCGGACTATGTCAGCTATTTCCGCTGGAGAACCTGCACCTTCGGCACCGAGATCTACTGGCACGGCATCCTGGATTATTCCGGCAGAGAGAACCGCAGGCTGAGGGAAGTGCGGGAGGTTGCCGGGAAGTTCCGTGCGATCAGCGAAGCTGCCGGTTCCGTATACGAGGCGAAGGTCGGCATCCTGAAGGATTACGACAATATCTGGGACGCCCAGCTGGATGTCTGGCACGGCCGTGTGGAAAGCGCCAGCCAGAAGGCCCTCTTTGCGGCGGCACAGAAGAGCCATACACCGGTCGATTTTGTCTACATTGACAATACGGATCTGGAGAATCTGAAAAAATATACGGTACTTTTCTATCCGCATGCTTCGATCATTTCAGAAGAGCGTGCAGAGCTTCTGAGAGAATATGTGGAGGCGGGCGGCACCCTGGTGGTCGGCTGCAGGAGCGGATACAAGGATATGAATGGAAAATGCGTGATGGAGAAGCTTCCGGGACTTCTGTCGGAGCTGACCGGCACGGATATTCCCGAGTATTCCTTCATCGCTCCGGATGCCGGAAAAGTTACGGTGAACTGGGACGGAACGGAATTTGAGGCTGCCGTATTCGCGGATCTTCTCGAACCGGTCGGAAACGGAAAGCTGGAGGCTTCCTACACCTCGGATTATTACGCGGGAAGCGGAGCGCTGATCAGCTGCCGTGCCGGCAAAGGCACCGCGTACTATTATGGATCCGCATGGACAGAGGAATCCGCCCGGATCTTCCTGGAGAAGCTTCAGGTTATTTCTCCTTACGAAGGGATCATCGAGCTTCCCGAGACCTGCGAGATCGCTGTCCGCAGGAAAGAGGGAGCGGCTTATCTCTTTGTGCTGAATTATAAAAAGACTCCGGCGGAACTGACGCTCAGGACGGAGGGAACAGACCTTTATACCGGCAGCAGGGTCAGCGGAAAAGTGACCCTTGACGGCTACGGGACAATGGTTATTAAACTCTGATCACGGAGGATGGGAGGGCAGCTGCCGCCGGCAGCTGTCCTTCTTCTGAATCAGAAAACCTTAGCGCTGTGCGGCAGGGCAGCCGCCGCCGGCAGCTGTCCTTCTTCTGAATCAGAAAACCTTAGCGCTTTGCGGCAGGGCAGCCGCCCGCAGTACTGACAAAACCGGAAGGCAGAATGCACAAGCTGCTTCGGCAATTAATAAAAGGGAGATTAAGCATATGAAGAAAATCAGTTTCAATCAGGACTGGACCTTTCAGAAGGGTACCGGGGGCATCTTCGCGATGATCAGCGGCGCTTCCGGGGAGGCGCAGAAGGTGAATCTTCCCCATGACGCGGAGATCCTGACGCCGCGCAATCCGGATGAGCCGAACGGGAGCGGAAACGGATTCTTCCACGCGGAGAATTACATTTACAGCAAGGATTTTGAGCTGAAGGAGGAGGACTTCGGGAAAACGGTCTTCCTGGAGTTTGAAGGCGTCTATGAAAATGCTTTTGTCTATGTGAACAAAGCTTTCGCCGGAAAGCATCCCTACGGCTACGGCAACTTTTATCTGGACCTGACCGATTTCGTGAAAGCCGGCAGCAATAACGTGCGGGTGGAAGTGAAGAACGCCGTCCCGAGCGGACGCTGGTACACGGGCGGCGGCATTTACCGGAATGTGAATCTGATGATCGCGGAACGGACCCACATCGTTCCGGACGGAGTGAAGGTCGGCACCTTCTCCCTGGACGATGACCTGGCGCTGATCCGGACAGAGACGGAGCTGAAAAACGCGGGCCTCGGAACGAGAACCGTCGATCTGAACATGGAACTGTTCGGGCCGGACGGGGACCGGATTGCCTGCGATACCATGCACATTACCCTGCGGGAAGGCGCGGAGGGCGTCTACCGGCAGCAGATGACGGTGGAGCATCCCTGCCTCTGGGACGAAGAGAATCCGCAGCTTTGCAGTTATAAGGCACAGCTCCTGGAAAACGGAACCGTTCTGGATGAGGAAGAGGGAACTTTCGGAATCCGTATGATCTCGATCGACAGCAGGAGGGGACTTCGCGTGAATGGGAAGACGGTGAAGCTGCGCGGCGGCTGCCTGCATCATGACAACGGTGTGATCGGAACCGCCGAGTTTGCCCACGCGGAAGAGTTCCGGGTGAGGGAGCTGAAAAAAGCAGGCTTCAACGCGATCCGGAGCTCCCATTATCCGATGAGCAGAGCCCTTCTGGAGGCCTGCGACCGTCAGGGCATGTATGTGATGGATGAGTTCGCGGACGTGTGGACGACCACGAAGGTGGAATTTGACTACGGCATGCATATGTCGGACTGGTGGGAGTATGACCTGAAGAATATCGTCCGCAAGGATTACAACCATCCCTGCGTGATCCTGTATTCCATCGGCAATGAGATTCCCGAGACGGGCAATCCGGTGGACGCCCAGTGGGGCAAGAAGCTGGCGGACGCCTTCCGGAGCCTGGATTCCACAAGGGGCGTCACCAACAGCATGAACCTGATGCTCAGCATTATGGACCGGATCCCGGAAGCGATCGCTTCGGTCACAGGTGGGCAGCCGGCCGCTTCTGCGGAAGGAATGCCGGGCGAGATCAATGAGCTCATGAGCAATATGGCGGATGTGATGAGCCTGGTGGCAAACAGTGATTATGCGGGCGACGCGGTGTGTGAATCCGCCGGACAGGTTGATGTCTCCGGTTACAACTACTCCGCCGGACGTTATAAGAAGGATTCGGAAAGGTACCCGAACCGTGTTCTTGTCGGCTCTGAGACCTATCCCGGAGACCTGGACGTCAACTGGGCCCTGGTGGAGGAGCTGCCGAATCTGATCGGCGACTTCGACTGGACGGCGTGGGACTATCTGGGAGAAGCAGGAATCGGGAAGATCAGTTACGGTGAAGCGCAGCCGGGTTTCTCCTTCTATGCATCCTATCCGACAAAGGCAGCCTACTGCGGAGATCTGAACCTCCTTGGCGACCGGCGCCCGGTTTCCTACTGGAGAGAGATTATCTGGGGCCTCAGGAAAGCGCCCTATATCGCGGTCCAGCCGCCGCAGCACCACGGTGAGACAGCCAGGATGTCCCAGTGGAGCATGACGAACGCCGTGCGCAGCTGGAACTTCGCGGGCTGGGAAGGAAAGCCGGTCTGCCTGGAGATCTATTCGGACGCTCCGGAAGTGGAAGTCTTTGTCAATGATCTTTCCGTCGGAAGGATGAAGGTAGGAGAGAAGAAGAAGGATATCGCATACTTTGAGACGGTCTATACGCCCGGAACCGTGAAGGTGCTCGCGGTCAGGAACGGTGAATATGCAGAAGAGGATATCCTGAAGACAGCGGACAGCGCCTGCGTGCTGACTGCCGCTGCCGACCGGGAAGCGATTCCTGCGGACGGGAGCGATATCTGCTATGTGGAGATTGCCTTCAGGGACAAAGACGGCATCCTGAATCCGGAGGCAAAGGTCCCGGTCACCGTATCTGTCGAAGGTCCGGGCATGATCCTGGGATTCGGAAGCGCGGATCCGGAGTCGGAGGAAAACTTCTATGACCTGACGGCAGTACCCTTCGAAGGCCGCTTGAGAGCGGCTGTCCGCGGAACGGGAGAGAAGGGCAGGATCATCGTCAGCCTCTGCGCGGAAGGAGCCGGACCGGTGAAAGTAGAAATCCCTGCCGAATAAAGGAAACCAAAACAGCAGCCGGGTGTAATCATATACTTACTGCAGTGAAAGAAAAGCGGCAGCCGGGGAGATTTCTCTCCGGCTGCCGTTTTATATCCCCTGTCCTTTTCTTTCGCGCAGGCATTGCCCGACTGCCGCAGAAGACAGACCGCCCCGTCTTCGCGGCCATATTTCCCGCCGCGTATTCTGAAAATAGTTGTGATTAACGAAAATATTCATAATTGCGAACTATTGAGCAAGAATTATGCTTTTTTCCCACAAAGAAATGTGATATATTATAAAAAAGTCCGTCGTTTTGAACAATATCGTATCGCATTTCTCAGTTTAGTCGGGAGAACTGCTAAAAAACGATGGGGAACGCTGCAGGCAGTCAGAGCAATATTTTGTCGGAAAGGAGTGGAGGATATGGCTTCACCAAAAGCCCAAAAAAGCAAGGAAAAAAGCAGCATGAGTTTCGGGGCATATATCCGCCGGTACTGGCAGCTTTATCTGCTGCTGCTTCTGCCTATGCTGTACCTGCTGATCTTTAAGTACATCCCGATGATCTACATTCAGATCGCCTTCAAGAAGTACAGCATCGTGCAGAGCGTATGGAAGATGCCCCTGGCGGCGAATCACGGCTTCCAGTATTTTATCCAGGCCTTTGCCGACCGGGATTTCCGCAACGCCCTGCGCAATACGGTTGTCCTGAATCTGCTGGATCTTGTCATCGGTTTCCCGATCCCGATCATTTTCGCAATCGTCCTGAATGAGCTTCCTTTCCAGAGATTTAAAAAGTTTACCCAGACGGTGGCATACATGCCGCATTTCCTGTCCTGGGTTATCATCTACGGACTGGCTCTGCAGCTGTTTGCTCCGAGCACCGGTCTGATCAATGTTATCCTGAACAATATGGGCAGGGAGAGCGTTCCGTTCCTGAACGATTCCGCCCACTGGGTCGCGACTTATATTTTCCTTGGAGTATGGCAGAGTTTCGGCTGGAACTCCATCGTCTATCTGGCAGCCATCGCCGGCATCAACAGGGACCTCTATGAGGCGGCCGCGGTGGACGGGGCAGGGCGCTTCCAGAGAATCTGGCATATCACGCTGCCCGGCATCAAGCCGACGATCGTGATCCTGCTGATTATGGCGATCGGAAATATTGTCGGCAGCAACTTCGACCGTCCTTACGCTCTGCAGAACAACCTGGTTATGGACTGGGCGAACGTGATCGCCACCTACGTCTACAGGCGAGGCATCAAGGGCCTGCAGTTCTCGCTGACGACTGCGGTCGGCTTCTTCCAGTCTGTGGTAGGCGTATTCTTCCTGCTCGGCGCCAACTGGCTTTCGCGCAAGCTCGGCGAGCGCGGATTGTGGTAAGGGGGTGAGCTTATGGGTACAGAAAAAAAATGGAGCCTCGGTAATATCATCCTGGTGATCGTCTGCCTCCTGATCTGCGCGATCTGCCTGATCCCCATGCTCAGCCTTCTGGCGCGGTCCTTAAGCTCTTCGGACGCTCTCGTAAAGCATGAGGTTTATCTGCTTCCGAAAGGCCTGAATTTCCAGGCCTATACCCTGGTTCTGAAGGATGCGAAATATATCCGCGCATTCTTCTGGACCGTATTCCTGACGGTGGCGGAGACGCTGATCTGCCTGTTCATGACGACGATCTGCGCCTACCCGCTGATCTTCAAGGAGCTGAAGGGGCGCAATTTATTCAATGTGATTATCACCATCACCATGTTTTTCAACGCGGGAACTATTCCCAATTACCTGCTGATGAAGAGCCTGGGACTTCTGGACAGTCCGCTGGTTCTGCTTCTTCCGGGGGCTCTGTCAGTCTACAATATGATCATTATGCGGAGCTTCTTCTATGGAATTCCGGATTCCCTCAGGGAGGCGGCCCAGATCGACGGAGCCAGCTATATCAAGATTCTGTGGACCATCTATGTGCCGCTTTCCAAGCCGGTTATGGCGACCCTGGCTCTCTTTTACGCGGTGGGCCGCTGGAACGGTTACTATGATGCCCTGATGTACATTACGGACAATAAGTTATATCCCCTGCAGCTTCTTCTTTACAACATCCTGAACAATATCAACAGTGTTGAAGTGGCGACGCAGGAAGGATTTTCCTCGCCGGGCCTGACAGAGTCGCTGAAGATGGCTATCGTTATGTTCTCAACGATCCCGATCCTCTGCATTTATCCGTGGCTGCAGAAGTATTTCATCCACGGCGTCATGGTCGGTGCGGTGAAGGAGTGAAACATTTCATATATGGCGTTAATGCCGGTGCAGAAAAAACATTCCGGCGGCAGCGACATGTTCGTAACTTTCTGATAATTACCCCGGCAGGGGGCATTATGAAATAAAGAGCAGCAGCAGTCAGAACCAGATTCTATCAAGGAGGATGAAAGGTATGAAAAAACAGCTTTTTGCGGCACTTTTTTCAGCAGCGCTTGCAGTATCGGCATTTTCTGTATGCGCTCAGGCGGAGGAACTGACCGACGGCAAATTCGCGGAGACGAAACACATTACCGTTGAAGTTTATGACCGCGGAATCGACGGCGGATCCGACGTGACCAACAACATGTATACCGAGTATATTAAAAAAGGTATGCTTGAGGATCACAATGTAGAGGTTGAATTTGTTGCTGTTCCCAGATGGACAGAGGTCGAGCAGATCAATAACCTGCTGGCGGCCGGAACCGCTCCGGATCTCTGCGTAACCTATGACCTGCCCACCATCAAGACCTATTCTGCCATGGGCGGCGTGTGCGACATGAGCGAACTGGTGGAGACCTACAAGGATGATCTCCCGAATCTCTGGAACTGGCTGACCGAGACCAATATTTACTGGGACAAGGATCCGGCGACCGGAGAGCTGTATGACATCGAAACCAAGCTCGCCAACCAGAACCGCACCAACTGCTTTGTCCGCAGAGACTGGCTGGACAAGCTGGGACTGGAAGCCCCGACCACAAAGGAAGAGTTCTACAATATGCTCTGCGCTTTCCGTGACAACGCGGAGACACTGCTCGGCGACGACGCGGACAAGATGATTCCTTTCTCCGTCAGCTATGACGTAGGCTGGAGAGCCTCCACCCTGATCGAATCCTTCCTTGATCCGGAGATGTCCGACAAGGAATTCTATGTAAACGGATTTGATGACAGAAAGCTTACCGAAAATGGTGTGAGAGACGCCATTGAACTTCTGAACACCTGGTACAACGAAGGCCTTATGTGGAAAGATTTCGCTCTTTACACCGCGGGCGACACCACCGAGGACGACATGATGAAGGCCGGCTATGTCGGAGCATTCATCCACAACTGGGATTATCCTTACAGAAACGGTGCGGATTCCATCCAGGCCAACCTTCAGAGACTGGTCGGCGAAGACGCGGCTTATGTAGCGATCGATCCGTTTGAGGATAAGAACGGGACCCATACCAAGTGGATCGCCGGACCGATCGACAGAAAGGTATTCTTCCCGATCACCAACCAGGAGCCGCTGGCCTGCCTGCTTTATCTCGACTGGCTGAGCGTTCCGGAACATCTGGAATATCTCCAGATCGGTGACGAAGGCGTTACCCATGAGAAGCTTGAGAGCGGCGCCGTGAAGATCATCGCCGCGACAGGGGATGCGATTCAGAATTCCGGCTTCAATATCGACTATACGCTGACCTGCAACGGTCTGCACCTGGTCGATGACGAGCAGACGGCTCTTTCCATCGCCTACAGCTACGCGGAAGTAGATCCGGAGCTGGTTGAGATCGCGAACGCGGTAGCCAAGGTGGATACCCGCGAAGGCAAGAACGCGAACTGCGGAACCATCGATGCTGAGAACGGCATGACCGAGACTCTGAACAGCAAGAGAGACATCCTTCTGGATACCTCCGTCAGCGCGGCACCGGACGCATTTGCTGCCACCTATGATAATGCGATGGCAGATTATCTCGGTTCCGGCGGACAGGCGATCATGGATGAGCGTGCTCAGAAATGGGAAGCTACCTACGGCGATACCGATATGCTTCCGTAAGTGCTCCGTTTAAATGGTTTTATAATGAAATACAGAAGAGAGTGTTGAGAAATACATCTAAGCTGGCTGTTCTTTACTGAAAGAGGGGGTCTGCGCCTGCGCGCAGGCTCCCTTTCAGCCGAATCTGCAGTTAAACAGGCCGGAAGGCAGGATTCTCACAGTTCACGGAAGGGAGAGAAAACCCTTGGAAACTTATCAACCACGAGAGCATCTGGAATATCCGGAGAAGACTCTGACTCAGCTGATCGAGGCTGTAGCAGAGCAGTATCCGGGAGAACCCGCGTATGAGTTTTATGGAAAGAAAACTGCCTACAGGGCGTTTATCGACAGGATTTACCGCGCGGCAAGGGCCTTTCTTGCCGCCGGAATCAGGAGGGATGACGCGGTCACCATCTGCATGCCGAATGTACCGCAGGCCATTGACTGTTTTTACGCCCTGAACCGGATCGGGGCAGTCGCCAATATGGTTCACCCTCTATCAGCCGAGAAGGAGATCACATTTTATCTTAATATTTCCGAAAGCCGCATAATTCTGACTCTGGACATGTTTACGGAGAAAGTGGAGCGGGCCGCCGCGGAGGCGGATCATCCGGTTCAGATCCTGGTCGCGAGAATGCAGGAAGAACTGCCCCTGCATCTTGCGGCGCTTTATACGCTGAAGGCCGGCCGTTCCTACCTTAGATTCCCCAATACGGACCATGCTGTTCTCTGGAAAACATTTCTCAAAAGCGGCAAAGGACAGAGCCTGCCGGAGCCGGTTTTTGACAGGCAGCACACTTCCGTGATTCTTTATTCGGGCGGAACCAGCGGGACTCCGAAAGGAATCTGCCTGTCCGATTACAACATCAATGCTTGCGCTCTTCAGGCGAGGGAGGCAATGGGAGAGAAATTTCAGCCGGGACTGAAGATTCTCAGCTGCATGCCGCTTTTCCACGGCTTCGGACTGGGCATCAATATCCACGCGGTTCTGATTCACGGCGTCTGCTGTCTTCTGATGCCGACTTTCAACAATAAAAGCTACGCGGAAGCCCTCATCCGGAAGAAACCGAATTTTCTCGCGGGCGTGCCGTCCATCTACGAGGCGCTTCTGCACATCCCGCAGCTGAAGGGACAGGATCTGAGCTTTCTGCTCGGAATGTACTGCGGGGGAGATTCCCTGTCGGTCGAACTGAAGAAGAAGATGGACCGCTTCCTGAAAGAGCACGGGGCGGGGATTCAGATCCGGGAAGGCTACGGCCTGACGGAATGTGTCACAGCCAGCTGCCTGACGCCGAAGGGAAGCTACCGGGAGGGCAGTATCGGCCTTCCGTTTCCTGACACGGAATACCGGATTGTAAAGCCGGGCACCGACCAGCTGATGCCGCCGGGAGAAGAGGGCGAGATCATTCTTTCCGGCCCGTCCGTGATGCTGGGATATCTGAAAAATCCCGAGGAGACAGCGGAAACTCTCCGTGTTCTCTCTGACGGGAAATGCTGGCTTTATACGGGCGACCTCGGACATATGGATGAAGATGGATATGTGTATTTTCGCCAGAGGCTGAAACGGATGATTGTCACTAACGGTTACAATGTCTATCCGGGTCAGCTGGAGAATATCATCGACAGTGTGGAGGAGGTCTCTTATTCCTGTGTGATCGGGGTTCCCGACCAGAGAAGAATGCACAGGGTGAAGGCATTTGTCGTCCTGAAGGACGGCTGTGAACCTTCGGATGTCATCAGGGAAAAGATTATGGAGAAATTGAGGCTTCATATCGCGAAATATGCCCTGCCGAGAGAGATCGAATTCCGCCGTGAGCTGCCGAAGACCCTGGTTGGAAAGGTGGCATTCCGGAAGCTGGAGGAAGAGGAGTTATGAGCATACATGCATTTAAACGGGAAAGCATCAAAGACCGTCCGGATGGAAAGTATATAAAAGATATCACCGGAATTCAGGCCCTTATGATGAATATCTATCCGAACCGTACAGATTCGGAAGTTTATCTGTCTGACAAGATCGATGCTACGGAGCTGATGAAATATCTGGAGAAGAAGAATGCGGAGCATCCGGATTATAAGACGACTCTGTTCCACTGTGCCCTGACCGCCCTTACCAGAATGGTGAAGGAGCGTCCCTGCCTGAACCGCTTTATTCAGGGCAGGCGCATGTATCAGCGTTATGAGATCAGCCTGAGTTTTGTGGCGAAGCGCCTTTTTAAGGACGGCGCCGAGGAGGCCCTGATGGTTCTGACTCCCTCCGATGAGGATACTCTGGATTCCATCAGCCGTCAGATTGTCGGCGATGTGACGCAGATGAGAAAGAATCCGGCTAAAAAGACCGGAAGCGATGCGGTCATCGACAACCTGGCCAAACTTCCCAGACCCCTGCTGATGCTTGTCAGCAAACTGATTCGGATCCTTGATTTCTGGGGGCATCTGCCTCATTTTGTCTGGGAGACCGATGTGAACTATTCGACGATCCTGGCCAGCAATCTGGGATCGATCAAATGCCCCAGTGTTTATCATCATTTGAACAATTACGGAACCAATTCCATCATGGTTACCATCGGAACCCTCCACAAAGAACAGGTTCTGATGCCGGACGGAAGCGTTCAGGTCCGGGACATGATCGATATCGGGGCAACCCTGGACGAGCGGATCGCGGACGGCTTTTATTTTGCGAGAAGCCTGAAGCTGATCAAGTACATCTTTGCAAATCCGGAGCTTCTGGATCAGCCGATCGGGACGCCATCTGAGTTTGAATATAAATAAAACTTTATGACGCACTCATCAAAAGTATGGTCTGTAGAAACCGTATATATGATTCTCTCCGATCTGACTTTTTAGCGAGGCAATTATCATAGGCATAGAGTCGCAGGAGAGTATCAGACCCTTTAATGATCTGGAAATGCATTTTTAGAAATGGTATTGAATAATGAAAAGAAAGAATTTTACTTTTTCACTGTTTTTAACCGCTTCCCTGATCGGCTTCACTTTTTCCTGCAGCAGCGTGAGCGCAGCAGAAACGGAAGGCAGCCAGGAAACGGCGGCTGTTTCTTCAGGGATTCTGGAGCAGGCCAGGGTCAGTTACCTGGGACCGGCGGGAACCTATACCGAAGAAGCGGCACAGTTTTTCTTCCCGGACGCCTCGGAGTTTCTTCCTGAAAGCACCGTCCCGGAAGCGATAGCGGACGTGGCAGCGGGAAATGCAGATTATGCGGTAATCCCGCAGGAGAATACCCTGGGCGGCGCGGTGACAAACTATATCGATGCGCTCATTGCCAGCGAGGACATTTTTGTTGTCGGGGAGGTCATACTTCCGATCAGCCAGACACTGATGGGAATTCCCGGTGCGTCGATCGAGGACATCCGGCTTGTCTGCTCCCATGCGCAGGGTATCAAGCAGAGTGAAAGCTGGAGAAAAGAGCATCTGCCGGATGCGGATACGCAGGAGATGGACAGTACGGCTGCGGCGGCAAGTTATGTCGCGGAAAGCGGAGACAAGACCATCGCCGCGGTTGCCGCTCCCGGCGCCGCGAAGCTGTACGGTCTCTCTGTTCTGGCGGAAAACGTGCAGATTACGGATGCAAACAAAACCCGTTTTTATGTGCTCTCATCCTCGCGCATGAAAGAGGAAAGCCATAAGCATGCGGTATTTGTGGCAGCCTGTGAGGCAAACAGAATCGATGATATCATCGTCGAGATTCATAATACCGGACTGGAGTTTGTGACGATCCATGACCGGCCGGAAGGAAGCCGGCTGGGCAGTTACCGTTACATTATAGAACTGGAAGACGAGGATGGAATCACAGAAGAAGAGCTGGCAGTGATTGAGGAGATTCCCGAACTGCGCTGCCTGGGAAGCTTTGATATGGCAGAGAAGCAGAATGCACCTGCTGAGTAAGCAGACGGACGGAAGGCAGCCTCAGACTGATGATTTCAGGATGAGGAGCTGCCATGAGCTGCTCAGAGCCACCGGCGCAGTATCCTGCGTCATGCAATTCTGATATCTGAAATAAAGACATAAAATACGGCATAACCAGAGATGATCTGATTATGCCGTTCCTTTTTGTAATCTGACGCAGCCTGCAGAAGTCCTGTTGACCGTATTGTTTTCGAAAAATGGTATTTATAAAAATACTTTCTGCGAAAATAATTTCTATATAGAATCTGTCAGCGTCCCTGGTTGATATAGCGGCAGGCCGCCAGAGCAGCAGTGGCTCCGTCGGCAACGGCTGTCGTCAGCTGGCGGACGTTTTTACTGCGGCAGTCTCCGGCAACATAGATTCCGGGCGTCTTTGTCAGACAGTTCTCATCCGAATCAAAATACCCGTAACTGTTCAGATCCGCCAGTTCCGCGAAAGCGTCGTTCTCCGGGATCAGGCCGATGGCGACAAAAAGGCCGTCACAGGCGATGGTCTCGCTGCTGCCGGTTTCATTTTTCAGAATCCGGACTCCTTTCAGCTCACCATTCTCTACAAGCAGATCCGTTAACTTTACGCCGGTAAAGCTTTTCACGTTCGATCTGGAGAAGAGAACCTTCTGCAGGGTTTCCTCGCCGGTGAAGAAGGGAAGATCCTGGAGCATGATCACCTCATGGCATTTGTCCGCAAGGAGAATGGCTTCCTGAAGGGCGGAATTCCCGCCGCCTGCCACGCATACGGTTTTTCCACTGTAGAAATCTCCGTCGCAGACCGCGCAGAAGGAGATGCCCTCCCCGACAAGTTCATTTTCCCCTTCCAGTCCAAGCATCCGGTGTTTTACGCCTGAAGCGAGGATGACAGTGAGGCTTTCAAAGCTGCTTCCTTCCTCTGTGGAGACGATCCAGTGACCGTCCCGGGGAAGCACGGAGATAACTTTCTCAAATTCGATCTCAGCTCCCTGGGCGAGAATCTGATCCAGGGTTTTGTCGGCGAATTCATTCCCGCTCATGGACAGGGTTCCCGGATAGTTTTCCACTCTCGGGGAATGGGTGATCTGTCCGCCGAACCCGTTTTTTTCAATAACCAGGACCGTCTTGCCGTTCCGCCTCGCGTAGAGCGCCGCGGTCATACCGGCGGGGCCGCCGCCGACAACGATGATATCATACATGGTATCTGCCTCTCACAGGGGAATTCTGTCTCGTCCGGTTTTCTGTTATCAAAACTTTCAGATCAGCCTTTCCCGACTTAATCTCTGAGCACATAACCCGCCTTTCGGACGGGGAGTCCGGAAGGCGGGAATGCCGGGGGTTTTTATCGGTTCATAAGCCAGCCCTTGATCTCGGATACGCCTTTGAATTTTACGAATCCGTCATTGTCAATCAGAACAAGGGTCGGTGCCTGTTTTACGCCGTATCTGCCTACGAGTTCTTTCTCCTCATTGGCGTTCAGCGGTTCATAATCCACGCCTGCACGGTCCAGAAGCGCGCCTGCCGCTTTGCAGTTGGGACATGTGGGCGTCTTGAAGAGCAGGATCGTGGATCCGGTCAGTCCGGACGCCGCCTGAAGGCTTTCCTCAGCCGGAGCCGCCTGTGCTGCCGGAACATTCTCTGTCTGAGCTGCTGCCGCAGAATTCTCTGTCTGAGCCGGAGCCGCCTGCGCCGCCGGAGCATTCTCATTCTCTGTCTGTGCTGCCGCGGTCTGTACCGGAGCTGCCTGCTGCGCCCTGACCTGTCCGGTCATCTGCTCTGCAGCCGGGCTGTTCTCAGTCTGCGCCGCCGGCTCACTGTCTGCCGGTGCCGGAAGAGGTCCGGTGTGGCTCAGATGGGAGTGGCCGATGTTGTAAACCAGACGGTCCTTATACTCCTGCGCCTTGCCGTCGTTCCAGTTCTGGACCGGACGGTAGTAGCCGGTGATGCGGCTGTAGACCTCTGTCTTCTGTCCGCAGATCGGGCAGGTGAACTGCTCGCCGGTCAGATAGCCGTGGTCCTTGCAGACCGAGTAGGTCGGGGACATGGTGTAGTAGGGCAGTTTATAGTTCTCAGCGATCTTGCGGACAAGATTCGCCGCTGCTTTCCAGTCCGGAAGCTTCTCGCCCAGGAAGGCGTGGAAGACGGTGCCCGAGGTGTAGAGGGTCTGCAGGTCATCCTGAATATCCAGTGCGGAGAAGATATCTTCGGTATAGCCGACCGGAAGATGAGAGGAATTCGTATAGTACGGAGTTCCGTTCATATTCGCGGTGATGATATCCGGGAACAGCTCCTTGTCGTGCTTCGCGAAGCGGTAGGTCGTGGACTCCGCCGGCGTCGCCTCAAGGTTGTACAGGTCGCCGTACTTCTCCTGATAGTCGGACAGGCGCTCGCGCATATGGTTGAGCACGTCGCGCGTGAAGCGCTGTACCCGTGCGTCCGTCAGATCTGCGCGCAGCCATTTCGCGTTCAGGCCTACTTCGTTCATACCGATCAGGCCGATGGTGGAGAAATGGTTGTTGAAGGTTCCGAGATATCTCTTGGTATAGGGATAGAGTCCCTGCTCCAGAAGCTTGGTAATGACCGTTCTCTTAGTCTTCAGGCTGCGGGCGGACAGATCCATTAGTTTGTCCAGGCGATTGTAGAAATCAGCCTCATCCGCCGCCATGTAAGCGATTCTGGGCATGTTGATGGTCACGACGCCGATGGAACCGGTCGATTCTCCGGAACCGAAGAAGCCACCGGATTTCTTACGCAGCTCACGCAGGTCGAGGCGGAGTCTGCAGCACATGGAGCGGACGTCGCTGGGCTCCATGTCCGAATTGATATAGTTGGAGAAATATGGTGTGCCGTACTTGGCTGTCATCTCAAAGAGAAGCTTGTTGTTCTCGGTCTCGCTCCAGTCAAAGTCTCTGGTGATGGAGTAGGTCGGGATCGGATACTGGAATCCGCGGCCGTTGGCGTCGCCCTCGATCATGATGTCGATGAAGGCCTTGTTCACCATATCCATCTCTTTCTGGCATTCCCCGTAGGTGAAATCCATCTCCCTGCCGCCGATGATGGCCGGAAGGTTCTTCAGGTCGTTCGGGCAGGTCCAGTCCAGAGTGATGTTGGAGAAGGGTGCCTGCGTGCCCCAGCGGCTGGGCGTATTCACGCCGTAGATAAAGGACTGGATGCACTGCTTGACTTCCCTCTGGGAAAGATTATCTACCTTGACAAAGGGAGCAAGGTAGGTATCAAAAGAGGAAAATGCCTGCGCGCCGGCCCATTCATTCTGCATGATGCCAAGGAAATTCACCATCTGGTTGCAGAGGGTGGAAAGGTGGTTGGCGGGAGAGGATGTGATCTTTCCCGGAACGCCTCCGAGTCCCTCCTGGATCAGCTGCTTCAGGCTCCAGCCCGCGCAGTATCCGGTGAGCATGGAAAGGTCGTGCAGATGGATCGCCGCGCTGCGGTGCGCTCTGGCGACTTCATCGTCATAGACCTCGCTCAGCCAGTAGTTGGCCGTGATGGCGCCGGAGTTGGAAAGAATCAGTCCGCCCACAGAGTAGGTGACCGTCGAATTCTCCTTGACGCGCCAGTCATTGATCTGCAGATAGTTGTCGATGACCTCCTTGTAGTTCAGGAGCGCCGAATTGACGTTGCGTACCTTCTCGCGCTGTCTGCGGTAAAGAATATATGCTTTTGCCACGTCGGTATAGCCGGACTCGGAGAGTACCTTCTCAACACTGTCCTGGATATTCTCAACCGTGATCTGTTCGTCGATGATCTTGCTTTCGAAGTCGGACGTAACATGCAGCGCGATCAGTTCAATCACGCTCGGATGATACTGTTTTTCCAGTGCGCGGAACGCCTTCGTGATGGCGTCCGTGATCTTGCTGATCTGAAATTCTACGATCTGACCGTCTCTTTTTACTACTTTATACAAAGCCGAATAGCCCCCTTCCGTATGTGTGCCCGGCTGTTTCCGTTCAGCCGGGCAGAGTCAATGATAGCACCGGAGGGGGAATAAATCAATATCTTCTTGATGTTAATTTTAAAACATACCAGATATGGTGTTTTCAGAATAGTCTGTTAACTCGGGGAAAGCCAGCATCCATGCGCTTTTCCGTTCTTCATGTCCGCCGTGAAGGCTGCTGCGTCCTCCTATATATGGGGCTGACCGGGCCGGTTCTGTCCTCCTGCCGGTATGCGCGGCGGACTGACGCGGCCGGCTCAGCCGACTCCGCGAAGTCTCGTGTCCGGGACATAGGCCCGGACGATCGACGCATAGCGCTCAAGATCCTGCGGGGAGGGGGCGTGAAGATTGCCATAGGGAACAGAGTCCCGGTCCGTAAAGCACTGCAGAAAATAGCGGCGGGCGCCGGCGATCATTTTACCGATTTCTTCAAAGTCTTCGTCTTCATGAAATTCTCTGACAACGGTTGTACGGAATTCGTAGTCCGTATCCCCGTTCATGAGCATGGAGACCGATTCCAGAACCCTGCTGAGGTCAAATTCGGAGCGGCCGATGGTAAGGGCATATTTCGCCGGGCTGTTTTTGATGTCGACCGCGACGTAATCCGCGAGCTTTTCGTTCAGGATCCTTCGAAGAAGCTCCGGGTGATTCCCGTTTGTGTCAAGCTTGACGGCGTAGCCCATCGCCCTGATCCTCGCCAGCAGATCCGGGAGATCTTTATGCAGGCAGGGTTCGCCGCCCGTGACCGCAACGCCGTCCAGGAGACCCTGTCTTTTTTTCAGGAAATCAAAAAGCTGCTCTTCCTCCATCAGCGCGGGGGCAGAGCCGTCCACAAGCTCAAAATTGTGGCAGAAGGGGCAGCGGAAGTCGCACTGTCCCAGAAAGACCGTGCAGGCAACCCTTCCCGGGAAATCCAGCAGCGTCATTTTCTGCAGGCCGTGTATTTTCATAAGAATTCTCCTCTCAGCAGACTGGAAATTACTGCAGACCGGGTTCATATATTGCGGCAGATCATCCGCAGGCGGTTCGGTCAATCACAGCAGTTGTATGCTTCACAGGCGGCAGATGAAGATGCCTGCGTCCTTTGTGATGGGGAAGCCCCGTTTTACCTTTCCTTCCACAAATGTGAGGAATTCCCTGTAACGGTCGCAGAGGAACTGGTTCTGGTTCCCGTGGCAGGAGAGGATATAGTCGGCAAGGGGCTGCGCCTGGTCCACAAGCAGGCTGTCCTCAAAGCGCCGCATTTCAGTGTCCCGGAAAACTTCCGAAAGAATCCGGGCGCCGTTTTCCAGACCGAAACGCTCGTAAAGCCGCTCGGCGGACAGCGTGATGCGGCTGTCAAATTCCTGGACCAGGTCCGTGATCTCATGCATATGGGCGGCGCCGTAGCAGCTGCAGATAAAGCGGCCTTCCTTTTTCAGGACGCGGCGCACTTCCCTGAGGACCGCCGGAATATCTTCGCAGTAAAAGAGGACATGGTTGGCGATGACCAGGTCAAAGCAGCCTGCTTCAAAAGGGATTTCCGCGCAGTCAAAAGTCCGGAAGGAGAAGATGTCCTTTCCCTGGGAACTTTCCCCTTTCCGGGCGGGGGAATAACTCTCCGTGATGGTTCGCCGAACGTCCCGGATCATGCCGTCCGAGACGTCGGACAGACAGATGCGGATTTTATCCGGCAGAAGAGCGAGGTTCCGGGTCCAGAGGGTTCCGTCGCCGCAGCCGATTTCCAGGACGCTGCATCCTTCCTCCAGGTCCAGCTGGCGGAAAATCCATTTGAACCAGTCTTCTTTTCCCGTGGAGTAGCGGCTGTGAAGATTGATCCGGGCGCTCAGATTGGAGGCGTCCCGGTACTGGGCGGCAAGGCTTTTTTCCATGTTGGTCAGATGGATCAGCTCAAGAAGATGGGACCAGCTGATATCCCCGCCGTTTTCAAGCTCTTCCCCGGTCCGCACGATCGCGTCCTCAACCAGCTGCATCTGCTCGATCCGGTCCCGCACCAGGCGGAGCTGGAGGGCGAGAGAGTTTTTCAGCTGCCGGCTGTCCGTGTCCGTTACCAGGATCTGCCGGATGTCTTCCAGGGAGAAGCCCAGATATTTGAGCAGAAGAATCTGCTGAAGCTTTTTCAGGTCTTCGTCCGTATAAAAACGGGCGCCGTTATCGTTGACCATGGACGGCTTCAGAATGTTCTGCGTATCGTAAAAACGTATGGTCCGGACGGAGACGCTCGCGAGCTTCGCGAACTGGCCGGAGGAGTAATAACCTTTCAGACGCATGATGTCCTGCCTTTCTCTGAGCAATTATCGGCTATTTTCCCTTCACTTACAAGTATGGAAATTACAGTTATGGAAATGGTCTTCTTTTAGCACGGCTTTATGATGCTGTATGCAAAAACAGCTGCGAATTGACCGGAAGCACTGGAAATATTCCGGGAAAACGCCGGCGCACTGTGTCAGTGGTGAGAGTCTGTCATGGGAGACTGTCCCGGGAGGAAGCAGATCCTCATGGACATTGCCTCGCCGCGATGATAAAATAAAGACGCTTTGCAGTGATAAAATGGTCTGCCGGAAGCGGCGGACGGGAAAGATACGGAGGAAGAAGAGTATGGGAAAAGCGCCGGAATATAAAGAGAAGCTGGACGCCTGGATCGACGCGCACAGGGAGGAGATGATCGAGGATCTGAAGACCCTGGTGCGGATCAATTCCATCAGGGGCGAGGCGAAGGAAGGAATGCCCTACGGGGAAGGACCTGCCGCCGTAATTGCGGCTATGCAGAAGCTGATGGAGTCCTATGGCCTGTCGGTCACCAACTATGAGAATTACTGTGTTACGGGCGATCTGGACGGGGCGGGAGAGAAGGCTCTGGATATCCTGGCGCATCTGGACGTTGTGCCGGTTTCTGAAGACTGGACCGTGACGAAGCCATTCGAGCCCCTGGTTGTCGGGGACAGGATCTACGGACGCGGAACCTGCGACGATAAGGGACCCGGCGTGGCGGCTTTGTATGCTGTCAGAGCGGTGAAAGAGCTGGGATTTCCGTTAAAGCGCGGCGTGAGGCTGGTTTACGGCTCCGATGAGGAGTGCGGTTCCTCGGATCTTGAATACTATTACAGCAAAGAAAAAGAGGCGGAATATACCTTCTCGCCGGATGCGGATTTCCCGCTGATCAATATCGAGAAGGCACGTCTCTCCAAGACTTTCTGCGCGGAAAGCGCGCAGGAGGAAGCGCTGCCGGCGCTTCTGCGCTTCGAGGCGGGCAGCAAGGCTAATGTCGTTCCGGGCAAAGCGGAAGCGGTCTTTGCGGGTCTGAAAGAAGAAGATCTGAAGAAAGCGGTAAAGCAGCTGGAGAAAGAAACCGGCGTGACAGTCAGCTGCGCGGCGGACGGTGCTCTTTACAGAGTGGAAGTGAAAGGTGCATCGGGTCATGCGGCGAGCCCGGAGGCGGGCAACAATGCCCTGACAGCGCTTCTCAGACTGACGGTACTTCTTCCGCTTGCAGAGAGTGATGTCACGGAAAAGATGCATGTTCTGGCAGCTCTGTTCCCGCACGGCGACTGGGGCGGGAAGGCCCTGAAGGTCGACATGAGCGATGAGGAGAGCGGCGATCTCACGCTCAGTCTGGATGTGCTGAATTATAAAGACGGAAAGATTGAGGGAATCTTCGACTGCAGAGCGCCTCTGATCGCGACAGATGAGAACCTGACCCTTGTTCTGCGGAAGACTTTCGCCGAAGCGGGATTCTCCATGGAGGAGGGCGGCATGAATCCGGCTCACGCGGTCAGCGCGGACTCCTTCTTTGTGCGCACGCTCCTTGACTGCTACGAACTGTATTCCGGACAGAAGGGAAAGACCCTGGCAATCGGCGGCGGAACTTACGTCCATGAGCTGGAGCGCGGCGTTGCCTTCGGCTGCGCGGAAGAGGGCGTGGATACCCACATGCACGGGGACGATGAGTACATGAAGCTCTCCGTCATGGTGATGAGCGCGAAGATTTTCGCGGACGCGATCCTGAGACTCTGCATGTAAGACAGAGTAAGAGAGCAATGCTCAAATCAGACCGGAGAAATCTGTATAAATCCGTCTGAATAAATACGTCTGGCATCTGTACAGGTGATTCGTATTTCCCAGCATCTTTATAAGCTGGCTTAACCTTGTATTCAGCGGCAAAATTATAAGGTCCAGTCCTGTATTCAGCGGCAAAATCAGGATTTATTGGAAATAAAAAACCGCGGAGAGACAGGAAATTGTCTCCCCGCGGTTTTTCATATGCTTATCTGTTTCAGGGCGGACTTCAGAAACCGGCTTCCTTCAGGACATCGCCGGCTTCATCATAGTCGTCGCAGACGACCAGTACGGCGTAGCTTCCGGAACTCTTGATGATGGCGTCATCCAGTTTTCCGACTTCGTCCGCATTGTAGCTCTCATAGAGTTTGGACTGGTTGTTGACGCGGGTCTGGAAAAGTTCTGTCACGGCTTTGGCAGCGTCCTCATCCACACATTTAACCACGCAGATCTCGTCCGCTGTGGCGCCGGAACTCATGAAGGCTTTGCTTTCAGTGACCTGACCGTTTTCGAAGAAATAAATCGTTGAAAGCATATCCGAACTGGTCTCAGTGAGGGTATCGGACTTGATCGTCTTCGCGTTCAGGTCATCCGCCAGGCTGGAGACATCGATGGAAGTTTTGGAAGATCCGCCCTGGCAGGCAGTGAGTGAAAATGCCGCGAACATGGCTGCTGCAAAAGTGATGATTGTCTTTCCGAATTTACTCATATGCTCTCCTTACCTCCATATCTCTTTCTGTGACAGGATTCCTGTACGCTTTTTTGCTGTATTACTTATGTCTGCCGCCCCGGTCTGCCTGTGCGCGGACGGGACAGATGAATATCCGGATGGATCAGTTGACCGTGATTGCAGCAGCTGCCGCTGCCGTATTTTCCGTTTCTTCTTCCTGAGAAGCCGCTGCGGCTGCAGAGGGAGACGGCGCGGAAACGCTTCCTGTTTCACCGTGCGCTGCCAGGGTTTCCGCCCACACCTGGTCAGTAATATAATGACTCTTCAGATAGGCGAGCATCTGCTCGCAGTACTTCGGATAGAGGTGGATTCCGTCGTTCGATGCTTCGGGAATCAGGGCGCCGTATCCGTTGCTGAAGATTTCATTCAGGTTCAGGTAGCAGGTGAACCACAGCTTCTCACAGGCGGAGAGAATATAGCCGTTGATCGTCCGCACGTTATTGTTGTTATCGTACTCGTAGCCGGCGGCAATCCTGGATTCGTCCACATAGATGACCGAGCACACATAGATGGTCGCGCGCGGCTGCAGCTGATGGAACTGATTCAGTACATTTTCAAATGCCGGCTGGAAATCCTCCCAGGGATAATAGCCCAGGTCATTGGCGCCCAGCATCAGGTAGATGCGGTCGTACTGCCTGCCGCTCAGGCCCTGGTAGACGGAAATCATGCCGTCCGAAGTGGAGATGATCTGTTTGCCCATATCGGAACTGTTCAGACCGATCGCGGTCAGGAAGGTTCCCTGGGTGATGCCGGACGCGTTCCGGAAGCCCTCCATGCGGGAGTCTCCGATAAATACGGCGTTGGCGAAATAAGAGTCATCCACCGGCGGCGCTGTTTCTTTTACAACCGCGGGAGAATCGATCTCCTCGGAAATCCGGTAAGGATCCGACACGACTTCCTCTTCCTTAACGGGAGAACTGACGACTGTGCTTGCCAGTCCCGCCAGACCCGCGTCGGGAGTGGTTCCGTTCTGGAGAGAATCCGTTACGTCCACTGCCGGTACCGTTCCGGTACCGGAACCGTCTGTGGTGACTGTTGTGGAACTGTCTGCCGGGCCGCCGTCTGAAACGACTTCGATCTTCGACCCGATCCTGTGAGTGAACAGTGTGTAGATCACATTGCCCTCAAATACGGCCAGAACCACAAAAACCAGAAGGAGCAGCTGCGGGATCATATACTTCCCGGGAACAGGGCGCCTTCTCTGAGTTTTCTTTCTGTTTACGCTGCCGGAACGTCCGGATCGCGTTTTTCTTTCTGCCATTGTCTTCTATATCTCAAAAACACACTATATATAGTGTGGAAATGGAATGGTCGCACACAACAACCTAATATTATATTAAAACAGGGACATTTTCAAGACCGTAAACAGGCTTATTTTCAGCCTTCTGAAGGCTGTGCGGCCTTGGCGCTGCGGCAGGAAGACAGGCGGCTGCGGTCAGGCCGGTTTCCGAAAAGATCCGGAAATTAAAGCACGGTTTGACTTTTCTTTTCTTTATTATATAATATCCGCGTTGGCAAAATGCAGGTTTATCCTCTCCGAAACAGCCGGCTGCGGCTTTTTCGGACTGAAAGGACGGCGCCGAGGGCGCCGTTTCAGAGGTTATCAATATGGTATTCAGCAGTCTGCTGTTTCTGTTCCGCTTCTTACCGGCGGTGCTTCTCTTTTATTTTATCGTACCCCGAAGATTCAGGAATCTGGTTCTCCTGCTGGTCAGCCTGGTATTTTACGCCTGGGGCGAGCCGGTCTACGTGTTCCTGATGATCATTTCGATTCTGATCTCCTGGGGCGGGGGCCTCGCGGTCAGCCATTATCGGGCGGCAGGCCGGGAGAGGGCGGCAAAGACCGCCCTGGTTCTGTCAGTCGCGGCAGGCCTCAGCCTTCTGGGCTTTTTCAAATACGCGGATTTCCTGATCCGTACGGTGAATTCCCTGACCGGTGCAAACATCCCGCTTCTGCATCTGACTCTGCCGATCGGGATTTCATTTTACACATTCCAGACAATTTCCTATATCATTGACGTATACCGGTCGGATGCTTCCGTCCAGAAAAATGTAATATCCTACGGGGCTTATGTGACCATGTTTCCCCAGCTGATTGCGGGGCCGATCGTCCAGTACCGAACCATCGACGCGCAGCTGCGCTCCAGAAGAGAGAGCATGGAGGAATTTGCCCAGGGCGTCAACCGCTTTATGATCGGACTGGGCAAGAAGGTTCTCCTGGCCAATCAGGCCGGCGTTCTGTGGGATCAGATCCGTGTGATGGATACGGGCAATATGCCTGTCCTGACAGCCTGGATCGGGATCGCGGCCTATACTTTCCAGATTTATTTTGACTTTTCCGGTTATTCGGATATGGCCATCGGCCTCGGGCATATGTTCGGCTTCCGTTTCCTGGAGAATTTTGACCATCCTTATCTGGCTTCAAGCGCGACGGAATTCTGGCGCAGATGGCATATCTCGCTGGGAACCTGGTTCCGGGAATATGTCTATATCCCGTTCGGAGGAAACCGGGTGGGACGCGCGGGCCTGATCCGCAACACGCTGGTGGTCTGGCTCCTGACAGGTTTCTGGCACGGCGCGGACTGGAATTTCATGATCTGGGGCGTCTATTACGGGATTATCCTGCTTCTGGAGAAGCTGGTCTACGGGAAATACCTGGAACGGCTGCCTGCATTTTTCAGGCATTTCTACGCCATGTTCCTGGTCATGATCGGCTGGTATATTTTCTCCTTCAATGAGATCAGCGGAGGGCTGGGATACCTGACGGCCATGTTCGGAAGCGGGGGCAGATTCCTTGCCGGAGGCAGCATCTATCTGCTTTATTCCAACGGGATTCTTCTTGCGGCTCTGATCATCGGGTCAACGAACCTGCCGCAGAGAATCGCAGGAAGAATTCTTTCCGCGGTGAGGGAGAGCGATAATGTGTCCGTTCTTCTCCGCAGTCTGTTTTACGCGGCGGTGTTCCTTCTCAGCGTGGCAAGCCTGGTGGGAGCATCCTACAACCCGTTCCTGTATTTCCGTTTCTGAGAGAACACCGGTAACAATGATGAAACACTTCTTTATCAGGACAAGCTGGTCCGAAAGTTTCCGGTTATAGAAATAAGTTCGACGCTTTAAGTCAGGCTGGAGAAAATTGTTTATACAATTTTTGCAGACCATATTTCTGGCGGGCGAATCATAGAAATAATGAGGGAATCCGTATTTTCCCGGAAGAGAGGCTTTGTGTGAACTACCGTCAGTCAGTCAATATCGCAGCAGTTTTTCTGCTCCTGATTTTCGGCTTTGCCATAGCGACGGTCCTGAAACCGTCCAATGAGCGGAGCGAGACGGAGAACCGGCTCCTTGAGCAGAAGCCGGACCTGACCTGGAATGCGCTGATTTCAGGAGAATTTTCCGAAGATTATGAGGCGTATCTGTCAGATCAGTTCGTCGGCCGCGACGGCTGGATCAGCCTGAAAACGGCTTTTGAGCGGGCGGCCTTAAGGCAGGAGGCGGAAGACGTCTATTTTGCCCGGGACAATTATCTGATCGAGAAGCATACGGGCGTCTTTACCGCGGAAACCGCAGAGAGAAATATCCAGAATCTGTCCGCTTTTTTCACGAATCTTTCGAAGTCCATGGACCCGGCTCATCTGACTGCCATGGTGGTGCCGAATGCCGTGGATATTCTCAGGGACAAGCTGCCTCCTTTTGCGGATCCTTATGACGAGGAAATCTATCTGCAGAAAATCGCCGGGGCGCTTCCGGAGGGGGTATGGTTCGACAGTTCCTCTGTCCTCAGGCAGCACAGCGGGGAAGAGATCTATTACCGGACCGATCATCACTGGAAGACGCTTTCCGCCTATTATACTTTTGAGGCATGGGCCGGGGAAAAGGGACTGGCCGGAGACTCCGCGTTTTCATTCCGGCCTGTAACTGTCACGGATTCCTTTGAGGGAACCATCGCTTCCAGGCTCGGCATCGTCGGACGGGCGGATTCGATCGAGCGTTTTGACCCGGAGATTCCATTTGACTATTACCTGATCTACAACCAGTCGGATGACATCCGCAATACCGTATACCAGGATTCTTTCCTGGAGAGAAAAGATAAGTACGCGTATTTCTACGGGGGAAACTTCGGCCTGATCCAGGCGAAGATGCCGGAGCATGAAACGGGCAGGAAACTTCTTGTCATCAAGGATTCCTACGCCCATTGCTTTGTTCCCTTTACTTATGCGCTCTTTGACCAGGTGGACATGCTGGACACCCGATATTACAATGCAAGTATATCCGCCCTGATCGGGCAGGAGAATTACACCGACATTCTGTTTCTGTTCAACGCCGCGGGCTTCGCCGAAGAGACCAGCCTGGCAAGGCTTATGTCCTGAAAACGGCTGCAGGCGGCGGAGAAGCGGAAATTGAGAAAAGGTACAGACCGGATCATTTTGTTTTCAACGAAGGATCCGCAACATCTGTGTTGAAGAAAGGTCTCCGGCTGATGGCAGACGCGCTCAAAGGAAGGTGCGGGCGCACCGTGCGCGTCGCCGCAGGAACGCGAGGGCGTTCCGGGACTTTCGAAAGGAGGAGGGCATGAGCTGCGCGGACAGGATATTTATCGACATGTGCACCGATATTCTGGAAAACGGGACAAGCACGGAGGGGGAGAAGGTCCGTCCCCACTGGCCGGACGGAACGCTGGCCTATACGATCAAACGCTTCGGCGTCTGCAACCGCTATGATCTGAGAAAAGAATTTCCGGCTCTGACTCTGAGGAGGACCGCGCTTAAGAGCGCAATGGATGAGATCCTCTGGATCTGGCAGAAAAAATCCAATAATATTCATGACCTGAAGCCGCACATCTGGGATGAGTGGGCGGATGCGGACGGCTCGATCGGCAAGGCTTACGGATATCAGCTGGGCGTGAAACACCGCTATAAAGAGGGGATGTTCGACCAGGTGGACCGTGTACTCTATGACCTGAAGACGAATCCCTACAGCAGAAGGATCCTGACCAATATCTATGTGCATCAGGACCTGAGCGAGATGAATCTTTATCCCTGCGCTTACAGCATGACTTTCAATGTGACAAAGGATCCCTCCTCGGACAGACTGGTCCTGAACGCGGTTCTGAACCAGCGTTCGAATGACGTGCTGACGGCCAACAACTGGAATGTGGCCCAGTACGCGATTCTTCTGATGATGATTGCCCAGGTCTGCGATATGCAGGCGGGGGAACTGGTCCATATGATCGCGGATGCCCATATCTATGATCGGCATATCCCGCTGGTCAAGGAACTGATCCTCCGGGAGCCGCTGCCGGCCCCGAAGGTGTGGCTGAATCCGGAAATAAAAGACTTTTACCGGTTTACGACGGATGATCTGCATGTGGAGAATTACGAGACGCATCCGCAGATTAAGAATATTCCTGTAGCGATCTGATTTCTGCCCGGAAAGATGCTGCCGGGCGTTCATTTCCCCGACAACAGTATGGTATGAATACTGAGGTGTTTCTGACAGAGACGGTTTCAGAGAGGAGGATCTGATATGAAGATGATCGTGGCGGCAGATAAAAAGTGGGGAATCGGCAGGGACAACAAACTTCTTGTATCGATTCCGGCGGACATGAAATCCTTCCGGGCGGCGACGACCGGACAGGTCATCGTGATGGGCAGAAAGACCCTGGAGAGTTTTCCGGGCGGAAAACCGCTGAAGAACCGTGTCAATCTGGTTCTGACCGGGGACAGGAATTACCAGGCGGAGGGAGCGATGGTCCTTCACAGCGTGGAGGAAGTGCTTGAGGAGCTGAAAAACTATCCGGACAAAGAAGCCTGGTGCATCGGGGGCGGAAGTATCTACAGACAGTTTCTTCCTTTCACCGACGAGGTAGACGTGACCAGGATTGAGCATGTCTACGAGGCGGATACTTTCTTTCCGGACCTTGACGCGGATCCGGAATGGGAAATCACGGGAATCAGCGATGAGCAGACATATTTTGATCTCATCTATCATTTTGTCAGATATGAACGCCGCTGTTCACGTATGGCTGAAGCCTGATATATGGAGGGCGACGAAAAGTAACATATGAATGGCGCTGAGACTGCGGCGCATGGAAAAGGAGAAGCCGGACTGTGGATCATCTGCGCTGCGTAGTGGAACGCATCACCTATCAGAATGAAGAAAACGGCTATGCTGTGATCAAATGCCGGGCCAAAGGGTATCCGGAGCTGGTGACGGTCGTCGGATCCATGCCGGATGTCCACGTGGGCTCCGTTCTGACCATGGAAGGCGAGTGGAAGATCGACCGCCGCTACGGCAGGCAGTTTTCAGCGCAGAAATGGGAAGAAGCGCTGCCGGCCACAGCGCTGGGGATTGAGAAATACCTCGGTTCCGGCCTGATCAAAGGGGTGGGGCCGAAGATGGCCCGGAGGATCGTCGAGGCTTTCGGGGACAAGACGCTGGAAGTGATCGAATCCGATCCGGACAGCCTCAGCAAAGTTCAGGGCATCGGGAAAAAGCGGGCGGCCTGGATTCTTTCCGAGTGGGAGGCCCAGAAAGAGATCCGGAATATCATGCTTTTCCTGCAGTCCCATGACGTGGCGCCGGCCCATGCGGCCCGCATATACAAGGCTTACGGAAATGACGCTATCCGGATTGTCAGGGAGAACCCCTACCGCCTGGCGGACGATATCTGGGGGATTGGTTTCCGGACAGCGGACCAGATCGCTGAAAAGATGGGGATCGGGAAGGACCGCTTTATGCGGCTGCGCAGCGGCATTCTCTATGCCCTGCACCAGTTTTCCGACCGGGGGCACTGCTTCGCTTACCGCAGGGAGCTGATCGAAAGTTCCTCAGAACTGCTGGAGGCGGAGCAGGAACTGCTTGAATTCACACTTGACGATATGATCCGCGCCAAGGATGTAATCGCGGAGAAGGAGAAGCCGGAGGAATCGACAGACGGCGATCTGTGCATCTGGCTGCCGGCATTTTTCCATGCCGAGCGGGGGACCGCGAAGAGAGTCTTGGCGATTCTCTCCTCATCCAGAGAAAGAATCGTGCCGGAGGACGCGGGACTGATCGGCAGGATCGAGAGCAGGATGCAGATCCGTTATGACGAGATCCAGCGGGAAGCGATCCTGACAGCCGTCCATTCGAAGGTAATGGTCCTGACCGGAGGACCGGGAACCGGGAAGACGACGGTGACGCGGGCCATTATAGCCGCTTACCGGGAGTCGGGTTTCCGTGTACTCCTGGCTGCCCCGACCGGACGGGCAGCGAAGCGAATGAGCGAGGCGGCGGGCATGGAGGCCTGCACGATCCACCGGCTTCTGGAAGCGCAGCCGCCCGGCGTTTATAAGAAAAATGAAGAGAATCCGGTCGAGGGGGACGTCCTGATTGTGGATGAGTGCTCCATGATCGACCTGCTTCTAATGTATAACCTGCTCAAGGCGCTGCGGGATTCCATGACCCTGATCCTGATAGGGGATACCGACCAGCTGCCCAGCGTGGGAGCGGGAAATGTACTCTGCGATATCATTGCCTCAAAGACAGTACCGGTCATCCGGCTGGAGCGGATTTTCCGTCAGGCCCAGGGCAGCCGCATCATTATGAACGCCCACAGGATCAACCGGGGAGAGCCCATTGACCTGCGGGGCGGGAAGGATTCCGATTTCTTCTTTATCGGGGAGGAGGACCAGGATGCGGCGGTCCGGAGGATGGTAGCCTACTGCGTAAGGAATCTGCCGGATTATTACAGGGCGGACGCCCTCCGGGACATCCAGGTTCTCACGCCCATGCAGAAGGGCGCCGCGGGGGCGGTGCATCTGAACACGCTCTTGCAGCAGGCCATGAATCCGGAAGGCCCCTGTCTTGTCCGCGGCGGCGTATCCTACCGCCTTCGCGATAAGGTGATGCAGATCCGGAACAACTACGATAAGGAAGTTTATAATGGTGACATCGGTCTGATTACCGGAGTAAATACCGGTGACCGGGAACTGACGGTATCCTTTGACGGCCGTGAGGTTTCCTATGATGTTTCAGAGCTGGACGAACTGGTTCTGGCCTACGCCACGACCATCCATAAAGCGCAGGGCAGCGAGTACCCGATTGTGGTTCTTCCTCTGCAGATGAGCCATTACATCATGCTCCAGAGGAATCTTCTCTATACAGCCGTCACGAGGGCAAAGAAGGTTCTTGTGATCTTCGGGGAGCGGAAAGCCCTTGCCTGCGCGATCCGGAACAACCGGGCCTCCGTCCGCAATACCCGCCTGGCGCTGAGACTTGCGAAGGAGGACGACGCGAAAGATCCGCTGAAAGGATCCGCAGATGCTGCGGCGGATGACTCTGATAAGAAGCAGGCCGGCAGTTCGGCAGAAGGCTCACCGGAAGATCCTGCAAAGAATCAGGCAGGCGCTTCTGCGGAAGATTCTGTAAATGGCGTGCCGGGTGGTTCCGCAGGAGCCCCATACGCGGGCCTGATAATAAAACCGGCGGCACGGGCGTTCGCGCCTGCCGTCTCGGTCCGTCTCGTGAATCTTTCGGAGGAGACGGAGAGACGCCTGAGGCAGAGATTTATCGCTTTTGATACGGAGACGACGGGCTTAAGCCCGGCGCGGGACCGGATCTGTGAGCTTGGCGCCGTCCTCTTTGAGAACGGGACTGCCGTACGCCGCTTTGACACTCTGGTCAATCCGGACGTGCGGATGAGCTACGGGGCGACGAAAGTCAACCATATCACGGACCGGATGCTGTACACGGCACCCTCCGAGAAGGAAGTGTATCCGCGGCTTATGGATTTTTTCCGCGGCGGGGAGGATGACGGGCAGGAGAGGGAGATCCTGCTGTGCGCGCATAATGCCCGCTTTGATATGGCTTTTCTGAAAAGCGCCCTGGAGAGAAACGGAATCAGGGGAAAACTGGTCTTTGTAGATACCCTGGAGCTTTCCAGGCAGTTTCTGCGGCGCTCCCCGGACTACAGGCTCGGTACCGTAGGGGATTTTTTCGGAATCGTAAACCGGGAGGCGCACAGAGCTTCCGCGGACGCGGAAGTCTGCGGGCAGATTCTGTGCAGGCTTCTTGCGTACAGGAGAAAGCTGAAATAAGATATTCATTTTTCCTGCAGAATGGTGTATATTTTATGCAGATGTCAGGGAAACACTGCTGACGCGTGTTTCTTCGGAAATCATGTTTTCTGTCTTACAGGAATTCAGTACACTGCACCCGGGGAATTGACTTTATGATTGAGTGAAAAGATAAGGCAGAAGGATTATTGGGAGGCAGATTTGATTTATACGGTTACATTCAGCCCGACCCTGGATTACATCGTCGGGGTGGAACATTTCAGAACAGGCAGCATCAACCGCACGACTTCGGAGACGATCTATCCGGGCGGGAAGGGAATCAATGTTTCCCTGACCCTCAAGCGGCTGGGTTTTGAGAATACGGCGCTCGGTTTTACGGCCGGCTTTACGGGGGCGGAAATCCGCCGCCTTCTTCACGGTTACGGGGTGGAGTGCAACTTTATCTCTGTCGAGCAGGGCATGTCCCGTATCAATATGAAGATTCTCTCGGATGAGGAGACTGCGATCAACGGGCAGGGCGCGAAGGTAACGCCGGAGAATATCGGTACTCTTTACGCAAGGCTCAGATGCCTGGTTGACGGGGATTTCCTTGTCCTGGCGGGACATATTCCGGATTCCCTTCCCTCCAATATGTATGAGCAGGTCCTCATGATGCTGGAAAACCGCAGGCTGAATGTGATCGTGGACGCAGAGAAGGAAGCCCTTACGGATACCCTGAAATATAAGCCGTTCCTGATCAAGCCCAACAGGGATGAGCTGGGCGATATTTTTGGCGTGAAGCTGCAGGGCAGGGAAGAAGTGGTCCCTTACGCCAGGAAGCTGATGGAGATGGGCGCGCGCAATGTTCTGGTAAGCCTCGGAGCGGACGGGGCTGTCCTTCTTGCAGAGAACGGCCTGATTTACAGTTCACCCGCCCTTAAGGGCAATGTCGTCAGCACTGTCGGCGCGGGCGACGCCATGGTGGCAGGATTCCTTGCCGGCTATCTCGGCTCGGACGGGGACTACCTGAACGCCTTCAAGAAAGGCCTGTGCGCCGGCGCGGCAAGCTCTTTCAGCCTTGTAGTTCCGGACGGCAGGGAAGTGGGACACCTGATGCGCACCACAGATTTTCAGATTACCATTACAGAAGCCTGAAAGGTCAGGCTTTATTCGGGGCGGCAGCCTGCGGTTTATACAGCTGCAGGTTCCGTCCTCTTTCATTTCCGGATAAAAGAGGTTTATAATTATTCAGTAACCCGTTGATTATACAGAAGGAGGGAGAATTATGAATTACAGAGAAAAGTATCAGATGTGGCTTGAGAAGGTTCCCGCGGAGGATCCTCTGCATGAGGAACTGGTCGCCCTTGCCGGGGATGAAGCCCTGATGAAGGAGAAATTTGTCAATGACATGACCTTCGGAACGGCAGGTCTGAGAGGAATCCTCGGCGTCGGAACGAACTGCATGAATGTTTATACGGTCGGGCGCGCGACACAGGGAATTGCTGATTTTATCTGTGAAAAAGGCGAAGAGGCAAAGAAGAAAGGCGTTGTGATCGCCCACGATCCGCGTCATTTCTCGAAAGAGTTTTCCCAGCTGGCGGCGGGAATCCTGGCGGAAGCTGGAATCCGGGTCTATGTATTTCCGGATCTGAGACCCACGCCGGAACTTGCCTACCTGATCCGTGTGCTCGGCACGGTGTCCGGAATCAATATCACGGCGTCCCATAATCCGAAGGAGTACAATGGTTATAAGGCTTACTGGGAGGACGGATGCCAGGTGAGCGCACAGATCGCGGACGGGATGACGCAGAAGATCATGGCGCTGGATTATTTTGAGGATGTGAAGCGCGGGGATTACGAAGCGGCTCTTGCGGACGGCAGGATCGTCATGCTGGGGGAGGAATATGACCGCATGTATCTGGATGAGGTCGAGTCCCTCGCCATTCATTCCGGGGATGAGCTGAGCCTGGATATCCCGATCGTCTACACGCCGCTGAACGGGGCGGGATCGATTCCCTTCCGCCGCATGATGCAGGACCGCGGATTTACGAATTTCCATATTGTAAAAGAGCAGGAGCTGCCGGATCCCGATTTTACGACGGTCGGCTACCCGAATCCGGAATCGCCGGCTGCATTTAAGATGTCCGAGGAACTCGGCCATAAGGTCGGCGCGGAGCTTCTGATGGCGACCGATCCCGATTCAGACCGTTTTGCCATAGAGCTTCTCGGCGATGACGGGGAATATGTGCCGCTGAACGGTAATCAGACCGGTTACCTGCTTGTCAATTATATTCTTGAGGGCAGAAAGAGCGCGGGCGCGCTCCCGGAGAACGGCGCCATGGTCAAGTCGATCGTGACCTCCAGCATGTCCACGGAGATGGCTGAGGCATACGGCGTGAAGATGTTCGAGGCCCTGACCGGGTTCAAGAATATCTGCGGACGGATCCCCTTCCTGGAGGAAAACGGATATCAGTATCTCTTCGGATATGAAGAGTCGGTCGGATACGCCGCCTGCCCGCAGATCCGCGACAAAGACGGCATCAGCGCCGGCATGCTGGTTGCAGAGGCGGCCGCCTATTACAGAAAGATGGGGAAGACTCTCTGGCAGGTGCTGGAGGAACTCTATGAGCGCTACGGTTTCTATGCGGAGGATGAGCCGAACCTGATTCTGAAAGGACTGGAAGGCGCGGAACGGATCAGCAGGATGATGGTCAGTCTCCGGAATAATCTGCCGACAGAGGTTGCCGGCTATAAAGTATCGAAGGTGATCGATTACAAGAACGGCTATGAGGATATCCCGGCTTCCAATGTGCTGCGCTTCTTCCTGGAAAACGGCAGCTGGTTCGCCGTCCGTCCGTCCGGAACGGAGCCGAAGATCAAATTCTATTTCTATACCAGGCAGGACAGCAAAGAGAAGGCTGTCAGGGTCAACGCGGCAATCCGCGATGATGTCCTCAATCTGGTCGGTTCCGTAGAGTGAAACAGAAGAAAAGGAGGACAGGCGGATGACGGAGAAAAGAAAGATATTGATCGATACCGATCCGGGAGTCGATGACGCCTTGGCCATCGCCCTGTGCGCCTGCGACCCGGCTACCGAGATCGAGGCCATCTGCGCGGTAGCCGGGAATGTGCCCCTGGAGCATACCCTGAAAAACGCCATGTTTCTCAGGGATCTTCTCGGGCTGAAGGACGTTCCCGTCTCACGGGGCGCAGACCGCTCCCTGACCCGGGGAGCGGGCAGGACCAGCACGGTACACGGCGGAAACGGCCTGGCCGATATCTCCTTTACACTGGAGAGCCGCGAGGATGAACTCCCGGCCTGGGAACGCATCTACGAGGAGGCGAAGCGCTTCCCCAGGGAACTTGTGCTTCTGACCCTTGGCCCTCTGACCAATGTGGCGCTAGCCCTCCGCCTGCATCCGGACCTGAAGGATCTGGTCCGGGAGATCTTTATCATGGGCGGAAGCGCCGCGGGCGGCAATGTCACGGATGCGGCCGAATTCAACATCTGGGTGGATCCCGAAGCCTGCGAGGAGGTATTCCGCAGCGGGATTCCGGTCTCCATGTGCGGTCTGGACGGGCTCGACGACGCGTCGCTGAATGCGGAGGATATGAGGGATCTTGCCGCGTACCGGGGCAGGGTCAATGAACTTCTTGTGCATCCGATTCTGCGCTTCCTGCTGAAACGGAAGCTGAGAAATACGGGCTGGGGACTGAGAGGAACCGTGATTTATGATCTGGCGACGGCAGCCTGCCTGCTCCACCCGCAGATCGCCCGCTGGGCGCCCTGCAGTCTCTTCTGCGAGACGGGCAAGGAAGAGGAGATCGGGAGGACTTATGTCCGCGAAGCGCGTTCCGGAGATAAGTGCCGTGTGCTGACAGGGATGGACAGGGACGCTTATGTCCGGATCCTCAGGAACATGGCTGAGAAGCTGGAGAGAAGCTGAGCCCGGCAGCAGCCGGCTAAGGCGGCACACAGTCCGGTAAAAAACAGTGTAATCCCAGCGCCGGGATACCCTTGGCGGAAGTATTCTGACAGCACGCTGAATTCCAGTAAAAAGCTGTGTAATTGCCGGAGGCAGAACGCGTCTGAAGGAAAAAGACAGGCGGGATTTCTGAAATCCGGCAAGATAATTCTTTAACAGAAGTGATTCCTGTGTTATAATCATTTAAACAAGTCTCCTCCGGGAGACTTTATTGGCGGCGGTCTTTATTATGGGAAGAGCGTGAAAACAGGCTGCCGCGGGAACTCATCACATATCATTTCAACAGTTTCATTAATCAGCAAGGAGGGTAAAGATGAGAAAACTTTCAACACTGCTGCTATCCCTCTCCCTGGCGGCGATGCCGTTTTCGGCTTTCGCCTTTGAGGCGGGTGAATATACCGCTTCTGCACAGGGCATGGATGGACCGGTTACCGTAACGGCGACCTTCGATGAATCCGGCATCACGGATGTCAGCGTCGACGTCAGCGGAGAGACTGCCGGCATCGGAGCCGAGATCGCGGACGAGGTCCAGAAACAGATTCTGGAAGCGCAGAGCGCCGAGATCGACGGCGTCGCAGGCGCGACCGTCAGCTCCCAGGCTGTTGCCGCAGCCGTAGCGGACCTGATCGCGCAGGCATCCGGAGAAGCAGGCGACGCGGACGCGCCGATCAGCTTCACGGAAGGAACCTATACCGCGACGACGGACGGCTATAACGGCCCCGTCACCTTCGGCGTCACCTTCAGCGCGGACGCGCTGACGGACGTAACCGTAACAGAGAGCGCTGAGACTGCCCATGTCGGAACTCCGGCTTATGAGATCGTGATTCCGGCCATGATCGAAGCCAACGGAACCGGCGTTGACGGACTGAGCGGCGCTACCTTCACGACCAGAGCGATCCGCGAAGCGGTCAACGACGCGGCGGAGCAGGCAGGCTGCACCAATCTTGACGCTTTCATGAAGAATACTGTGGAAGTGGTAGCCCAGGATCCGATCGAAGAGACTTATGACGTGGTTATCGTCGGCGCCGGCGGCGCAGGAATCTCTGCGGCGGCCCAGGCAGCGCAGGACGGCAATACCGTTCTCGTGATCGAGAAGAACGCGGAAGTCGGCGGCAATACTCTGGTATCCGGCGGACAGTATCAGTCGGTTATGCCTTACCTGGTATGGGATCCGGCGGATCCGGACGCTGAGACAGGCGTTGGATATGATGGCCAGACCTACAACAAGGTCAAGTCCGTACAGGGCTGCATCGACGAACTCAAGATGATCCTGAACTGGAGCGAGGAGCCTTTCGATGAGGAATTCTATGTAGAGAATGAATTCGTCGCGGGCGATGCTCTGGAGCTGTCCAAGCATGGCGTACATGAAGATTATCTGCCGGTCCTTCAGGCCCTGAAGGAAGAGATCCAGACTTATCTTGACTGGGCACAGCCGCAGCTTGACGCGGGAACTCCCGAGAATCAGCTGACCCTGTTCTCCACCCTGAATCTGCATATCTTCCAGACCTATTACGGCGGACTTCGCCAGAGCGCGGACAAGAGCGAATGGATCTACGGAGATGTGGATCTGGTCAAGCAGTTCATCGAGGACGGCCAGGATCTGAAGCCGTGGCTGGAATCCATGGGCTCCACCTTTATTGAAGATACCCAGCCGACCCTGATCGGCGCTCTGTGGTACAGAGAGAATGAATTTATCGGCGCGAATGTTGATACGGACGGCGACGGCGAGACAGAAGAGTACGGCGGACGCTGGGGCACCTATTTCATGGCTCCGATGACTTCCTTCCTGCAGGCCAATGAAGCCAACAAGGTCATGACCCGCACAACCGCGACCGGACTGATCGAAGAAGACGGCCGCGTGACCGGCGTCAAGGCCATGATGTATGACGGAACCGAAGTCACGGCTCACGCGAACAAGGGCGTGATTCTGTGCACCGGCGGTTATGCTGCCAACATCGATATGGTTCTGGATTACAACATTTACTGGTCCGAAGAATATCTGTCCAAGGCTACCAAGACCACGAACCGCAGCTCCCAGAAGGGCGACGGCATCGTGATGGCTGAGGAAGTCGGCGCTGCCACCACGGGCCTCGGCTTCACGCAGCTGATGCCGATCTCCTGGGTCGACAACGGCAACCTTGCATTCGGCGGCGGCAACTACGCTTGCTGGATCAACCCGACCACCGGTCACAGATTCGTAGACGAAGGTTCTGAGCGCGATGTTCTGTCCCTGGCTGAGTTCAGGAACGGCATCGAAGTGAACGGCACCAAGGGCGTATTCCTTGAGTTCTACAACGCGGAACAGCTGATGCCCGCTCCGATGCAGCTGGCAGACGGCGATTATGAAGGCCGTTATTACAGACGTACGATCGCGGAACTTCCCGAACTGTTCGAGAAGCTCGGCATCGAGGCTGATCCGGAAGTCGTCATCCAGACGATCCGCGATTATGATATGGCTGTCATGACCGGCAGTGACTACCCGGATGTAGGCAAGGCCATCGCGTCCCGTACCATCGGAAATGTTGAGAAGAACGAGGACGGCAGCTACAACGTCGATTCCTATGATCTTGACAATGCTCTGCTGACCATCCGCCTGATGGCTCCGAGTACGCATCACACCATGGGCGGTATCAAGGTCGATACCGAGCGCCACGTCCTGAGCACAGACGGAGAGATCATCCCCGGACTGTATGCGGCAGGCGAGGTCACCGGCGGCATCCACGGCGGCAACCGTCTCGGCGGAAACGCGATCGTTGAGATCTTCGTATCCGGACGTACCGCTGCCAAGGCAGTGACTGCTGATAACGAGTGAGAAGCAGGACCTGAATTAATTACATAGTTGTTTAAGCTCTGCCGCGCAGGGACTTCGATGAGGAGGCCTGCGCGGCAACTTTTTGTTCCAAAAGGCCCATGCTTCTCTTGCAAATCTCCTTCTGTTTGGGTATACTTGGGGAAAGAGCGGCTTGTTTGTCGGTGAATATTTGTCGATTTGCACAAAACATCCGGCCGCCGAATCTGGGCCTCCTGTCCGTCGACAGAGGACCGTCACATAATGGTTTCATAAAAAGGAGGTAGTCGTATGAACAGAAAGTTTACCACTTTACTTGCAGCATCAGTGACTGCGGCACTTGCACTTGCAGGAAGCATGGCTGTTATGGCGGAAGAGCCGGATTTCAAGGGAGAAGGCTCCATCGCTTATATCGTAACGGGCCTCGGTGACATGTCTTTCAACGATTCCGGTGAAGTTGGCATGAACGTCCTCAGAAGCGCAGGCTATGATGTCAAGACGGTTGAAACCGGAAACGATGCTGCAGGCTATCTGGACACCATGTATGATCTGCTCGACACTGGTTATGATTATGTAATCGCCAGCTCCACCTATCAGGAGCAGGTTGAGACAGTAGCTCAGGAATTCCCGGATACAAAGTTCGTTCTCTTTGATATCAACTCCGATACGGCAGTAGCCGCTGACAACATTCTGTATATCTATTTCAAGCAGAATGAGTCCTCCTATCTTGGCGGTATCGTGGCGGCAGGCCTCTCCAAGGACGGAGCCATCGGAGCCATCGGCGGAGTCGAGAATCCGGTTATCAAGGACTTCATCACCGGCTATGTGGACGGCGCGCTTTCCTACAATCCGGACATCAAGGTCAGCACCGGCTGGGTTGGTGACTGGAGCAACACCGCGAAGATGAAAGAGATCTGCAATACACAGCACTCCAGCGCGGGCGTAGACGTATTCTTCCCGATCGCCGGCGGAGCAGGCACAGGCGCTTTCGAAGCGGCTACCGAGCTTGACGGCGTATGGACACTGGGCGTTGACTCTGACCAGTATGCGGCATTCATCGACAGCAACGAAGCATTCGCGAAGGTTATCGCTACTTCCGTTACCAAGGAAGTCGGCAATACCATGATCTCCCTGTTCAGGGATCCTTCCACCATCGAGTGGGGTACTCTGAAGGCTATGGGCGTTGCTGAGAACGCGGTTGGTCTTTCCCAGAATGACTATTATGCGGAAGTAGTTCCGCAGGAGGTTCAGGATGCGGTTACTCAGGCGATCGACGACATCGCGTCCGGCAAGATCGTTGTCAAGTCCTATTTCGACGGGACTGAGGACGACTATCAGGCTCTGATCGGTACTGTTACTCCGTGAGTGAATTCACATTCCCGGTAACCGGCAGATAACAGACGGGGGAATCCGGCAGCTTCTGCTCCGGGTTCCCCGTTTCTGCTTAATCGTTAGAGAAGGAAGAGCTTATGGAAGCACTGAAAATGGAAAATATCACGAAGATCTATCCAAACGGCTTCGTGGCAAATAAAGGGATTACGTTCTCTGTGCAGCAGGGCGAGATTCATGCCCTGGTAGGAGAGAACGGCGCCGGCAAGACGACCCTGATGAAGGTCCTGTTCGGAATGGAACAGCCTCAGGAGGGCGCGATCTATGTAAATGAAAAGAAGGTAAAGATCTCCTCGCCGCTGGAGGCGATCGAGCTGGGCGTCGGCATGGTGCATCAGCATTTCATGCTTCTTCCGTCCATGACGGTGGCCCAGAATGTGACCCTGGGCATGGAACCCAGGAAGAACGGGCTGGTGGATACCCAGAAGGCGGTTCAGATAACGCAGGAGATGTCGGACAAGTACCGTTTCGGTCTGGACGCGACCGCCAGAGTAGGAGACCTTTCCGTAGGACTGATGCAGAAGGTTGAGATCCTGAAAGCGCTGATCCGCGGAGCGAAGGTTCTGATCCTGGACGAGCCGACCGCCGTTCTTACCCCGCAGGAGACCCGTGAGCTCTTTGAGCAGCTCAAGCTGCTCAGGACGGAAGGTCATTCCGTAATCTTCATTTCCCATAAACTGGAGGAGGTTATGGAGCTCTGCGACAATGTGACGGTTCTCCGGCACGGCTACTGCAACGGCACCCATCCGATTTCGGAACTGGATGCGGCGGGGATCTCCCGTCTGATGGTCGGCCGCGATGTAGTCCTGAAGATTGAAAAGGAAGATCCCAAACCCGGAAAACCGATTCTGGAAGTGCGCAATCTGACCCGGACGAACGCGGAGGGCAAGAAAACGCTGAACGATGTCTCCTTCACGATTCATGAAGGGGAGGTTCTCGGAATTGCCGGCGTGGAAGGCAACGGTCAGAGCGACCTGTCCGACTCCATCAGCGGTATGGTTTCATACGACTCAGGAACCGTGAAGCTGAACGGGAAGGACCTGAAAGGCATGAAGATCGTGGATATCCGCTCAGCGGGTATGTCCGTCATACCGGAAGACCGGATGACGGTAGGCTGCGTCAATGATCTTTCCGTGCAGGACAATGCGATCGCCGACCGCTTTGACAAGAAGGAGAACATGAACGGTATCTTCCTGGACAAGAAGAAAGCGAAGAGCATCACGGACGCCCTGATCAAGGAGTTTGAGATCTCCTGCGACAGTCAGGATGAAGCGATCCGTTTCCTTTCAGGAGGAAATATCCAGAAAGTTGTCGTTGCGCGTGAGTTCACAAGCGGAGCCAATTTCGTGGTGGCCAACCAGCCCACCCGCGGCGTTGACGTCGGTACCGCTGAGATGATCCGCAAATATCTGGTACGCCAGACCCGTGAGAAGGGCATCGGCTCCCTGCTGATCTCGGCAGACCTGAACGAGATTCTGGAGGTAAGCGACCGGCTGCTGGTTATGAGGCAGGGCAGGATCGTCGCCGCCTTCCCCAAGGCCAATGTAGTCGACGTCGACGAGCTCGGTGAATATATGCTGGGCATCCGCACGATGACCGCGCAGGAAATGGAGGGTGTACTATGAATAATGCAAAAAAAATCGAGACCTGGTTTGATCTGGTCCGTATTCTTGTCGCCGTCCTGGTTGCCTATGCGATCGCCCTGGTTATCCTGGCGCTGATCTCGGACGACCCGCTGTATGTCATCCAGCAGTTCATCGTGGGTCCGTTCTCGTCCTTCCGGCGGTTCGGCAATATCCTTTCGACCATGATACCGATTATTTTCACCGGTATCTGCATGTGTTTTGTCTACGCGATCAACAAGTTCAACCTGGTTGGTGAAGGAGCGGTCAACCTGGGCGGATGTCTGTCCGCGTGCGTTGCCATAGCGCTTTCGAACAAGGTTCCGGCCTGGCTTCTTCTCATCATCGTTCTGGTAGTCGGCTGTCTGGCCGGTATGGCGGCCTCCCTGATTCCCGCGCTCGCGGATCAGATCTTCCACGCGGATGTCTGCGTCGTCTCCCTGATGATGAACTACATCCTTCTGTACCTGACCAACTACATTCTGAAGTACCGGATTAAAGATCCGGGTTCTTCCATCACGGCTTCCTACAAATGGGCGCCTGCGCTGAAGTTCCGTAATATTATTCCGAAGACCTCGGTGCACGCGGGACTGATCGTCGCTCTGATCTGCGTGGTCCTTGCGGCGGTTCTGTTCTATAAGATGTCTTTTGGTTTTAAGATGCGTATCGTCGGCCTGAATCCGGTATTCGCAAAATATATCGGTATTCCGGTCGTCTCCACCATCATTCTTGCGCAGGTGATCGGCGGCGCGTTCGCAGGTCTTGGCGGAACAGTTCAGGTTCTGGGCATGTTCTCCAGCTATCAGTGGACAGCGCTTACAGGTTACGGCTTCGACGGACTGATGATTGCGGTTCTGGCAAGAAAGAACCCGGCTCTGGTTCCGCTGAGTGCCTTCCTGATCGCCTATATCCGTACCGGAGCGGACATCGTTTCCCGTACGACCGATATTCCGCCGGAATTCGTCTCCATCATCCAGGGTATCATCATCGTCCTTGTGGCGGCAGAGATGTTCCTGAGCGGATTCAAACGCAGGCTGATCTTTAATTCCGCTAAGAAAGCGCTTGCAGAAAAGGAGGGGAAGGCATGAATATCAGATTGATTACTTCATTCGGATTTTCCGTACTGCGTCTTTCGACTCCCCTGATTTTCGCGGCCCTGTCCGCAGCGGTCTGCCAGAAGGCGGGTCTGTTCAACATGGCGGCGGAATCCATGATGCTCTGGGGCGCTCTGATCGGCGTTATCGTCAGCGGAGCCACCCACAGCGCACTGATCGGATTTCTTGCAGCCGTCCTCGCCGGAGCTGTCACGGGCGTCCTGATCTGGGTTGCCACCGTAAAAGGCAAGGCGGATCTGATGCTTGCACAGATCGCAATTAACCTTGCGTCCTCGGGCGGAACGATTTTCCTGCTTTTTGCACTGACAGGAGAGAAGTCCAATTCCGCGGTTGCCATCAAATCTCTGGCGCTGCCGAAGATTGCGATTCCGGGACTGAAGTCGGTTCCGGTGATCGGACCGATCCTTTCCGGCCACAATATCCTGACCTATGGCGCGATTGTCGCCGCGATTCTTCTGAGTATCTTTATCCGCAGGACCAAAACCGGTCTCCATATCCGTGCGGTCGGTGAGAATCCGCATGCGGCAGAATCGGTCGGTATCTCCGTACCGAGGATATATCTCCTGGCCTGGACCCTGTCCGGCATCCTGGGCGGTATCGGCGGAGCCTTCATGTCCATGGGTTATCTGACCTCCTTTACGAAGGACATGGTTGCCGGCCGAGGCTACATCGGTCTCTCCGCGTCCTCCATGGTAGGCGGTTCCCCGATCGGAGCCATGTTCTGCGCCCTGATCTTCGGCGTCGCTGACGCGGTCTCCAACCAGCTGCAGCTGACCAACGCGCCGGCTGACCTGGTCCTGATGCTCCCCTATATCGTGACGATCGTGGTCCTGGTTGTGATTTCCGTGATCAACTACAACCGCGCAAACCGCAAGGCGAAGGCATAAAGTTCACGGTATGAACAGGCTCTATGCAGCAAAGCAGGGCATTATCTGCAGATTATTAATATCTGCTTATGGCAGGAAAAAATTCTGCAGCAGGCAGTAATGCATAAAAAGACGGGGTTCCCATATCCGGGAATCCCGTCTTTTTCTAAGTATGATCTGAATCTAAAATAGTTATGGCAACGAAAGTCAGGCCGGAGAAAATTGTTTATACGATTTTTGCAGGCCATACTTTTGACACCGCAATCATCCAATTACTTACCTGCGGATTTTATTCCGCGGCCACAGCGGTCTCCAGAGCGACCGTCATCATATTGGTGAAGGAAGTCTGGCGGTCATAAGCCGACATGGCCTCGCCGGTTACCAGGGAATCGGAGACGGTGAACATGCTCAGGGCTCTTGCCTTGCCTGCCGCCGCGTTGCAGTAGAGCGCGTAGCTTTCCATCTCGCTGGCCAGGACGCCCATCTTTGCCCAGGCTTTGTCCGGGTTATCCTCGCGGTAGAAGACGTCGGTGCAGGAGACGTTGCCGACCGCGTAACGATAGCCGTGCCGGTCGGCGGCTTCCTTTGCCTTGATCAGGAGATCAAAGTCCGCGATGGCGCTGTAGGTGCCGGGAAGATTGTACTGACTTGCGTAATTGCTGTCCGTGCACGCGCCCTGGGCCATCACGATGTCGCCGAGTTTCAGCTCCGGCTGAAGCGCGCCGCAGGAACCGATCCTGATCAGGTTCTTTACATCATAGAAATGGATCAGCTCATAGGAATAGATGCCGATGGAGGGAATTCCCATACCGGTGGCCATGACCGAAACTTTGACGCCCTGATAGCCGCCGGTGAAGCCGAGGATGTTGCGGACCGAATTAAACTGGACCGGATTCTCAAGGAAATTCTCGGCGATGAATTTTGCTCTCAGAGGATCGCCGGGGAGAAGTACGGTTTTTGCGATATCACCTTTTTCAGCGTTGTTATGTGGTGTAGACATAATTACCTCCTCTTTTGGGAAAATAGATTTATTAAGTTCATAGTATAGTGAAAATGACTTTTTTGCAAGCACTTTGGCATGATTAATTATGCATCATGACTGATAGAATTTTGCTGCCCCCATAAGACAGCGGAGCTTCCGGGTGGAATTCGCGTGCGGTTTGCCATATGCAGAGCCGCGGTTCGTGACGAAAACTCTCAATGCTTTTCCTTGACACTGGAATAACAGGGTGCTATCGTTTAATTGTCTATTTCTTAACTGCCCTGAGAGGGCTGTCTTGTGTCCGGGAGCCTGAAGAAAAGCCCCGGCCATATCATCCAAAATCCACAGGAGGGTCAACATGAAATTCAAAAAGTTCAGTGCTCTGATGGTAGCTGCAGCTCTGATGGCTGGAAGCCTTACCGCAACCGCGTTCGCGGATGACAGACCGGCTCCGGCTGAGAGCGGATCCAAAGAGATCGATACCCTTGCTCTTCAGTTTGTTCCGTCCAGAGATCCGGAAGAGATCATTTCCGGAACCAGCGACCTTCCGGAACTGCTGATCGCGGCGATGGCTGACAGGGGTTATACGATCGGCAATGTCGAGATTACCGTTTCCGATTCCTATGAAGCAGCAGGCGAAGCACTGGCAGCAGGCGCGATCGACGTCGCATGGCTCCCGGGCGGAACCTATGCCCTGTATTCTGATGAGACAGACGTTGTTCTTACCGCAACCAGAAACGGCCTTTCCAACGACAGCGAGACACCGGCTGACTGGAACGGCGAAGCAAACGCAACCAAGAAGGATGGCCCGCAGGTCACATTCTACCGCGCCCTGATCTATGCTACCCCGTCTGAATACGGCAAGGAGCTTGCCGCGAAGGTGAACGCGGGCGAAGAACTTACCTGGGAAGACCTGGATGCAGCTCAGTGGGCAGTCATGAACGTCTCCAGCTCCGCCGGATACATTTATCCGACTCTGTGGCTGATGGACAAGTATGACGGCAAGATGATCACCGACCTGTCCAACGTCACCACCCTTGACGGCTATGCTTCCGCTTTCAACCAGGCAGCTTCCGAGGCAGTCGACGTGATCGTATGCTATGCGGACGGCCGCAACGATTATGAAGAGTCCTGGAGCATCCCGGCAGATGAGACCGATTCCACCGGCAAGCAGGGTCTCGGACGCGAGGACGTGATCTGGAACGAGCTGAACGTTATCGGCGTTACCGACAAGATCTATAACGATACCGTAGCAATCACCATGGCGGACCCGGATGTTTACAACAGCGAGTTCATCAAGGATTTCCAGGATGCCATCATCGAGATCGCCGGAACCGAAGAAGGCAAGGCAATCTTCGGAATCTATTCCCATACCGGATATGCGACAGCTGTGGATGCGGATTATGACGTAGCGCGCGCGGCTCTTACCGTCGTTGAGAACTGATTCCTGAATCAGCAGTCTGAGGCGGCGCCGGCAGATCTGTGTTCCGGAGATAAAGGAGATGCTGATGAGCCTGGCTTATATTGATCAGAAGCCCGGAATCAGCATTTCCCGAAATATCTCTGAGCGCGCGGTGCGTTCAGAGCCGGTGCGTCCCCGGAGAATTTCGCAGAGAACAATCATGGAAGCCGGACGAATTCCATACGGAATTTCGTCCGGCTTCTTATATGCAGGGGAACAGTCATTATGATTGAATTCAAAGATGTATCGAAAACTTACCCGAATGGGACAAAAGGCCTTCAGCATGTGAACCTGACCATTGACCAGGGAGAGTTTGTGGCGATCATAGGCCTTTCCGGAGCCGGAAAGTCCACGCTGATCCGCACCATTAACCGCATGATTGACATCACGGAAGGACACCTGATCGTGGACGGAACCGACGTCATGACCCTCAAGGGAAAAGAACTGCGCCGCTTCCGGCGCAAGATCGGCATGATCTTCCAGTCCTTCAACCTGATTTCCAGATCCTCCGTTATCAATAACGTCCTGACTTCCAATGTACCGGATATGCCCTGGTACAAGGTTCTGTTCGGAATCTATTCCAAAGAGCAGAAGATGAAAGCGCTGGAAGCGCTTGACAAGGTCAACATTCTGGAGAAAGCCTACAACCGCTGCGACGAGCTGTCCGGCGGGCAGATGCAGCGTGTCGCCCTGGCCCGGACCCTGGACCAGAGCCCGTCCATCATCCTGGCGGACGAGCCGGTCGCGTCCCTGGACCCGATTATGGCGGACGTGGTTATGAGCGACTTCAGACGCATCAACGAGGATATGAATATTACGATCCTCCTGAACATCCATCATGTCGACCTGGCGCTGAAGTATGCCACACGCGTGATCGGCGTGCGGGCGGGAGAGATCGTCTATGACGGACCGAGCAGCCAGGTAACCCAGGATGTGCTGAACCAGGTCTATAACGGTCAGACCGTTCCGACTACGGAAAATGATACAAAAACCAGAAAAGCGGATGACGCAGAACGTGCAGGGAAAAAGGAGAAGAGGGCATGAGCACAGCAGATACGACGCAGAAGCTGCCGCTGTTTGACCGTATCTTCAGGCCCGAGCACATCGTTCTTGAAAACGGGCACAGCATCGACAGGCCCAGAAGCCGGATGCCGCTGATCCTGATCTGCCTTGCGGCTGTCATCATTATCTCCATGAGAGCGACCGGATTCAGCTTTTCGATCCTGATAGAGCGCGGCAATCAGCTTACGGTAATCCTCGGCAAGATTTTTCACCCGGACTGGAGCTACTTCCCGAAGGTGATTTCGCCGCTGATCGAGACCATCAAGATGTCGATCATCGGTACCGTGGCAGGATGCGCGATCGGCCTTCCGCTTGCCATCTTTGCCTCATCCAACATTAACAGAAACAAACCGTCCCTGCTCGTGATCCGTTTCATTCTGGCGGTCATGCGCTCTGTTCCGACTCTGATCTACGCGTCGGTACTTGCGCTGATTTTCAGTCTGGGCGCTTTCGCAGGTTCGGTCGCCATCGTTATATTCACGGTCGGAATCGTCGCAAAGATGCTCTATGAGAGCATTGAGACGATCGATATGGGACCCTTCGAAGCCATGACAAGTTTCGGGGCCAATACCTTCCAGGCTTTCTGGGCTGCCTGCATGCCCCAGATCCTTCCGACCTACCTGGATGACTGCCTGTACTGTTTTGAACTGAATGTGAGGGCCTCCTCCATCCTCGGCTACGTCGGGGCCGGCGGACTTGGCGTCCTGATCCGCGAGCGGACCGGACTGCGCGCCTACGATGATCTGGGCTGCGTCCTCATCACTCTGTTTATTGTCGTCTGGATCATTGACCTTCTGAGCGATTACATCCGCTCGAAGCTGACTTAAGGAGGACGGTATGAGCAGAGAAAATGTACTTGAAAAGCTGCAGAGCGAGCCGAAGAATCTCTGGAAGAGAGTGCTCGTATTTGCAGTCGTCCTGCTTCTGGTAGTCTGGAGCGGGAGTTCGATCACCTTTAACGGAGTGGCAAAGCAGGGCTCCGTGGTAGCTTCCGGTATCGTGAACGGTATTCTGCATCCGAACCTGAAGCTGCTGTTTAACCTGACCACGGACGGAATCCCCTATCTGCTTCTGCAGACCATCGCCATCGCGATCCTCGGCACCATTTTCGGCGCGATTCTGGCCATACCGGTTTCTTTCCTGGCCAGTACGAACATTGTACCGCGTCCGGTCGCCATGATTTTCCGCGCGCTGATCCTTCTGATCCGCACAATTCCGTCTCTGGTATGGGCGCTGGTCTGGATCCGCGTGACAGGCCCTGGAGCCTTCTGCGGCGTTGTGACGCAGTCGGTCTGTTCCATCGGCATGATTTCGAAGATGTATATCACAGCCATTGAGGACCTGAATACAGGCATCCTTGAGTCGATGGACGCTTCCGGCTGCAATACCTTCCAGAAGATCCGCTGCGGTATCCTCCCGCAGCTGTCCGCAAGCTTTGTGTCAACCGCGATCTACCGCTTTGACATCAACCTGAAGGACGCCACGACCCTCGGTATCGTAGGCGCGGGCGGCATCGGTTCCCCGCTTGTCCAGTCCATCACCTACAGCCGCTGGATCAACGTCGGCGCCTTCCTGGTCGCTCTGATCATCCTGGTTGTCCTCATCGAGTGGATGTCCACTAAGATCCGCACCAGGCTCGCAACCGGCAAGAGGTAAATGGAACAGAATCAATAAACCGGCTGTTTCCGGATACTTTCTGCGTACACGTTCTGCGCAGAGCGGAAGAGCTGAAGAAAAACAAAAAGAGGAAAGAAGAATGGGAAAACGGATCAGGATACTTACAAGCAGCGATGTCCACGGCGTACTGTTTCCCTATGAGTACGCGAAGGGCCGGGGCCGGAACTGGGGCCTTGCGAAGCTTTCCGGCCTGATCCGTTCCCTGCGGGGACCGGATACGATCCTCATCGACAATGGCGACACCCTGGAAGGGTCGCCTCTTTCTTTTTATCACTATGCCAAGCGTCCGCCGCTGGTAAGTCCCATGACAGCCGCCATGGCGATGATGCGCTATGATTTTGTCAATCTGGGCAATCACGATTTTGACTACGGCCCGGAGGCTCTTTTTAAGCATCTGGAAAATAGCGGCGCCCGGTGTCTGTGTGTGAATATTTCTTATAAGGGAGATCCGCTGGGTTCTTATGCCGTGCGCAGGATCTGTGGAAAAAAACTTGCTTTTTTCGCGGTCTGCACCCAGTATGTGAGAAACTGGGAGCCGGAGGACAAGCTGGAGGGTTTCGTATTAAGGGATGCCTTTGAAAGCGCCCGCGAGACGGCAGAGAAGATCCGGGAGACGGAAGATCCGGACTATCTGATCTGCGTTTACCACGGCGGCTTTGAGAAAGATCCGGTCACGGGTGAGATTCTCTCGGAGACCGATGAAAATGAAGGCTTCCGCATGCTGACTTCGATTCCTGAGATCGATATTCTGATCACGGGCCACCAGCACCGGAAATACTGCGGAGTTTTCCGGAGAGGAGAGGGAGGCATAGATGCCGGCAGCGCGGAAATCTGTCCGGAGGGAATGCAGGGGAAGGACTCTGCAGGACCGGTTGATAAGGCTTCCGGGATTATCTATACACAGACCCGCGATAACGGCGTGGAGCTTTCCTGCATCGAGATCGACGCGGAGACAGGAATGATCTGCGCGCGGATTCTGCCCGCGGACGCGGAGCCGGACCAGGAACTTCTGCTGGCCGCGGAGGGGGAAGAGAAAGACTGTCAGAACTGGCTGGACCAGCCTCTGGGGAGGTCGGAGACGGATCTGCGCGTGATCGATGAATTTGACGGACGCCTGCACAAGTCCCAGCTGATCACTTTCCTGAACCGGGTTCAGATGGAGATCTCCGGGGCGCAGCTGGCGGGAAGCGCTCTTTTCAAGGGCGCCTGCGGCTTTGGGAAAGAGATTACTATGAGGGATCTCGTCTCCACCTATTCTTTCCCGAATACCCTGGCCGTCAAGCTGGTCTCCGGAAAGGTTCTGAAGGCCTACCTGGAAAAATGTGCGGAATTCTGGGCGCTTAACGGAGACAGGATCGTCGTGAGCGAGCGCTTCGAGAAACCGGTTCCCATGTATTTCAATTACGATATGGTGGACGGCGTCAGTTATACGATCGATGTATCCAGGCCCGTCGGCAGCAGGATTGTCCGCCTTGAGACCGCGGCAGCAGCAGAACAGAAGGACAGCGGATCTGCAGGCTTCGGGACTGCACAGAACGGTTCAGGGAATGGAACGGTACAGCAGGGCTGCACAGTCACGGACGATATGGAGTTTACCCTTGCTGTGAATAATTACCGGGCAGCCGGCGGCGGAGGCTTCGATATGCTCAGGGACGCGCCCACGATCCGGGAGATTCCGATATCCATGGTGGACCTGCTGGCGGAATATATCATGAAGCATAAACGGATCTGTTTTGAGCCTGTGGAAAATATTATCGTTACAGCCCACACAGCCTGAGGCATGCCGCGCGGAAGGCCGCGAACCGGAACCGTACCGGCGGATGACGTTCCTTCTTCCGCGAAAAATCTGCCTGAGTTAAGCCATGACTGCGAAGGAAAAAGTCAGGCCGGGCAGACCATGACTCCGGCAGGTGAATCAGGTCATTAAGGGAATACAAAAAACAGACCTTTGACAGGAGACAGTAGAATGATGAAAAATACTTTTGACGTAGTACTTCTGACAGCACTCCCGGCGAGCGGCAAGTCGGAGATCCGCAATTTTCTGGCGCATATCGAGCCGCAGCGTCTGATGAAAGAGTTTCATATCGGGGATAATCTTCAGCTGGACGATTTTCCCTATGTGAATTTTATGAGAAGAATCGATGAAGAGATCAGCCGCCTTTCTGAGGAGCGGATCTTTTATCCGACCAATGAAAATCCCTTCTTTGACGGCCGGGACTGGGGAACCCTGACAGCCCTGCTGTCGGAGGATTACCATGATCTGCTGAACCGGACAAAGGTGGAGGCGGACAGCCCTGCGGAGTATCTCTTTGAGCGGATCGACAGAGCCGGTCTGACGGCCGGCATCCGTCCCCGGATGGCGCTTCTGAAGGAAGAAGTACGGAAAACGCTGGCGAAGGCTCTGGACGCGGAAGCGCAGCAGCTGATTGACATGAAGCAGAAACAGTATACGGACGATCTGGAAGGAAAGACGATCGTGATCGAGTGCGCCAGAGGCGGACCGGACGGGAGCAGCATGCCTCTGACCGGGACGGCGGGCTACCAGTATTATTTCAGCAATCTGGCGCCGGACCTTCTGGATCATGCGGTCTGCCTTTATATCAAGGTGACGCCGGAGGAGAGCAGGCGCAAGAATTTCGCCAGGGCAAACCCGGACGATCCGTCCTCCAATCTGTTCCACGGCACGCCCCTTCCGGTCATGATGCAGGATTACGGCTGCGATGATATGGAATATCTCTGCAGTCAGGCCAGAAAGAAGAACACCGTGACCGTGAACGCTCATGGGAAGACCTGGGATCTTCCGGTCGGGATTTTTGACAACAGTACGGATAAGACAACTTTCCTGCGCGCTGACGAGAAGGACTGGGATCCCGCGCTGGTGGAGGAAGTCACCGGGGCGGTCCGCCATGCGACGGATCTGATGTGGGAGAACTATATGGAATGATTGCGCTGCCGGAAGCCCGGTCGAACGATCATACTTCCGGAGAGCAAAACATTTCATTATATGATTGACGATAGACTGTTCCGGCCGGACCTGTACACAGTTTTGTCCGGGAAAAAGAGAAAAGACAGAGATTCCGGAGGAAGTTCATAAAGAGGATTCAGCTATGAAATATGTAAGATATCGGACGGCGGACGGCGGCAGTTATACCGGCATCCTTTCCCGGGATGAAAAGATCATTTCCCTTGGGCAGCTCAACCCGGAATGGATGGGCCTGGACATGATTTCCATCATGCTCCTCCTGCAGGATGATCCGGATATGGAGAAGACGCTCAGGACAGCTGCGGGGGAGAATGCGGACGGGACAGGAATTCCTCTTGATCAGGTGCAGCTTCTGTCTCCCATCGAAAGACCGCTCCATGACGTGATCTGCGTCGGCGTCAACTACGCGGACCATCTCAGGGAGACAAAGGAGAGCTTCGATAAGAGTTTTGTGGAACCTCCCGCCGCGGTTTATTTCTCGAAGAGAGCAAACCGGATTACAGGCTCAGGGGAAAGGGTCCGGGGAATCTTTGAGACGGACAGCTGCCTGGACTACGAGGTCGAACTTGCGGTCATTATCGGGAAAGGCGGAAAGAATATTCCGCGGGAAAATGCTGCAGAGCATATTTTCGGCTATTCCATATTCAACGACTTTTCCTCGAGAACCCTTCAGGCAAGGCACAATCAGTGGTATCTGGGAAAAAGCCCGGACGGCTATACCGCTATGGGACCCTGGATTGTGAGCGCGGATGAGATCGCCTGGCCGCCCCGTCTGGATGTGAAGAGTTACGTGAACGGGGAACTCAGGCAGAATTCGAATACGCAGTATTTTATTCATTCCATCGCGGAGATGATCGAAGATCTTTCCGCCTGCTTTGAGCTGGAATGCGGGGATATCATCGCAACCGGCACTCCGTCGGGAGTGGGAATGGGATTCCATCCGCCCCGCTATCTGAAAGCCGGAGACGAGGTAATCTGCGAGATCAGTGAAATCGGTTCGATTTGCAACCCTGTAATTTAAAAAAGCAAAGAGAAATAAGACCGCAGCAGAGAAATGTTGCCTGCGGCCTTTTTTCTTTATCCGGGAGGCAGGTCTTCTGGCAGAAAGTAAGAGGTGGAAATTGTTTTGAGAAATATTCTGAGATTCATGAAAGGTCTGGAGGGTTATGTAGTCCTGATTTTCCTTCTCCTGATTGTTCAGGCCCGCTGCGATCTTTCCCTGCCGGCCTATACAAGCAGCATCCTGAATACGGGACTCCAGCAGAAGGGGATAGAGCAGGCGGCTGCCGGCAACCTGCCGGAAAAAGCCGGCTATATCCGGCGGCGGCAAAGAATAAAAGAATCAGAAATTGAGAAAGCCCGGCGTCCGCCGGGCTTTTTCAGGTCTTCTTCGTATCAGAATCCCTCGCGCTCGCGCTGCTTTCTGAGCGCCTGCCTCCTTTTTCCGCTTTCCCATTCCATCTCTTCATTCGGACCCTCGACGATCAGGCCGGGAACCAGGTGAGGAGATGTGTTCTCGTCAAGCCCGACCATCACGAAATAGGCGCGGTTGATCAGGACACGGATTCCGGTCAGTTTTTCCGCGAAGGTGTCGACGCGCACCTCCATGGAGGAACGGCCGACCCAGGTAACGTAGCCGCGCATGAAGATCGTGTCGGATACGGTCGCGCCTTCCTTGAAATGGAGATTGTCGATCGCTGCCGTCACCACGGAACACTCCGCGTGCCGTTTGGCGACGATGCCCGCCATCTCATCCAGCCATTCTAAAAGCCTTCCTCCGAACAGTCTTCCGCTGGAGTTCAGGTCGGCGGGAATGATCAGCCTGGAAGCCTCCGTCAGGGAATCCGAGACGCGCTTCATTTTCCTGCCTTCCTCCGGAACGGTTCCGTAAAAAACCTTTTCTTTCTCTTCCTTCACAGTATCGCTGTTTGCTTCTCCCATAAATAAGATCCTCGTTTTCCGGTACCGGCAGGTGCCGGTCCTGTTTTTTCTTAACAGGATCATTATACACTTGTTTCCGGCGGGGGACGCACATATTTTCTCAAAAGAGCGGTGTATATTTCCCTGAAAATATGCTATCCTATACGCGATAGAGTGAATGGCCTGTTTCAGTGAGGCTGACTGAGAAAAGGAAGGATAAGAGCTATGAATGATGTAATCAAAGCTTTGGGAGAATATGGCATCGTCCCGGTAGTCGTACTGAATGATGCCAAGGATGCGGAACCGCTTGCGAAGGCTCTGTGTGAAGGCGGCCTGAAATGCGCGGAGGTTACTTTCCGTACGGCAGCGGCAGAGGAATCGATTAAAATCATGGCCGAGAAGTTCCCCGATATGCTCGTGGGCGCCGGAACTGTCCTTACGACAGAGCAGGTTGACCGTGCGGTTGCGGCAGGAGCCAAGTTCATTGTCAGCCCCGGACTGAACCCGAAGGTCGTAAAGTACTGTGTTGAGAAAGGAATTCCGGTCTGCCCGGGCACCTGCACGCCTTCCGAGATGGAGCAGGCCATGGATCTGGGACTGGATGTCGTCAAATTCTTCCCGGCAGAGCCGTCGGGCGGCGTGAAGTTTATCAAAGCCGTCGCCGCGCCCTATACGATGCTGAAGTTCATGCCGACCGGCGGCGTGAACGCGACGAACGTAAGAGATTATCTTGCCTATGACAAGATTCTCTGCTGCGGCGGTAGCTGGATGGTGAAGGGCTCCCTGATCGAAGCGGGCGAGTTTGACAAGATTGTGGAGATGACGAAGGAAGCGGCAGCGATCGTAAAGGAAGTCAGAGGATAAGAGGAACTGCGGGCGGCCTGCAGCTGCCCGGACCGGAAAGGACAGGAAGATGAATCTGAATTTAAGACCAGAAAATGAATGCAGGTATGACGCGGTTTCTCTCGGCGAGGTTATGCTCCGCCTGGATCCGGGCGAGGGAAGAATCCGCACGGCCAGATCCTTCCGCGCATGGGAAGGCGGCGGAGAGTACAACGTAGTCAGAGGACTTCGCAGATGTTTCGGCATGAGAACCGCAGTCATCACCGCTTTTGCGGACAATGAAGTTGGCAAGCTGATGGAGGACTTTATCCTTCAGGGCGGCGTGGACACATCCCTGATCAAATGGATGAAGACCGACGGAATCGGGCGTGTATGCAGGAACGGTCTGAACTTCACGGAGCGCGGTTTCGGAATCCGCGGCGCGATCGGCTGCTCTGACCGTGCGAACACTGCCATTTCCAAGGCAAAGCCGGAAGATTTCGATTTTGATTATATTTTCGGTGAGCTCGGAGCCAGATGGCTGCATACAGGCGGAATTTACGCCGCTCTGTCCGAGCAGTCCTGCGAGACGATCATCGCAGCGATCAAAACCGCTAAAAAGTACGGAACGGTCGTATCCTATGACCTGAACTACCGTCCTTCCATGTGGAGCGCGATCGGCGGCCTCGACAAGTGCAGAGAGGTCAATAAGGAGATCGCCCAGTACGTCGACGTAATGATCGGAAATGAAGAAGACTTCACAGCCTGCCTCGGCTTCGAGATTGAGGGCAATGAGGAAGGTCTCAAGAAGCTGAACATTGACGGCTACAAGAAGATGATCAACGAGGCTGCCAAGGCCTATCCGAACTTCAAAGCAGTGGCGACCACCCTCCGCACCGTCAAGACGGCAACAGTCAATGACTGGAAGGCAATCTGCTGGGCGGACGGAGAGATCTACAAGTCGCTTGAATTCAACGGACTTGAGATTCTGGACAGAGTCGGCGGCGGCGATTCCTTTGCGTCCGGACTTGTATACGGTCTGATGACGACGGGTGATGCCCAGACGGCGGTCAACTATGGCGCGGCGCACGGCGCGCTTGCCATGACTACGCCCGGCGATACCACCATGGCATCCAAAAAAGAAGTCGAAGCAATCATGGGCGGTGCGGGAGCGCGCGTCAATCGCTGAGAACGAATCACTGCGAAAGGTTCTCCGGCATTGCAGGCGCTCATATAAAAAGAGTGAACAGGGCCGGGAGCGCGGAACTCCCGGCCTTTTTTCCGGCAGAAACACTGGTTATTTCAGTGCTTTCTCAGAACCTCCGGCGGATCGCGGCGCGGTACAGACGGGGGATTGCAGCAGGATACTGCTCCAACAGCAGGACAGACGGAAACAGGGCACACAGGAGGGATCAGTATGGGAAGATGCTACAGGCTAACAATGGAGATAACGCAGGAAGAAGGAGAGCGGGCCATCAGGGAGCTGGCGGAGAAGCACAGTGAAGCCGGGATTGAGATTTCGGAGGACCTGAAGGAACTGACAGTCCGGACGGAGGAAGAGAATTATTACAGAGTGATGACGGACGCCCTGAATATTTTTGAGCGGGTCCGGAAAGGCTGTGAGCTGAGTTTTGACAGATTTGTATAAGTGCAGGAATCTTCCTGTCTGCCGCCTGATGATCCCGGATCAGGGCGGCAGTTTTTATGAGGATATCGGGCTTCCTCCTGTGTATTGCATTGCAATCGGAAGCTATTTCTGCTAATATATACGCAGCATATTTTGCCTTTTCAGACGGGAGGCGGCATTTATGAATATCGGTTTCATAGCGCACAGCAGCAGAAAAGATCTGATTGAAAATTTTTGCGTGGCATATAAGTATATCCTGGCGAAGAATGAACTTTTTGCAACGGAGATGACGGGCCGCAGGATTGAACAGGCGACGAATCTGAAGGTTCACAAGTTTCTGTCCGGAACGGTCGGAGGCGAGAAGCAGTTCGTGGACATGATCCAGCGCGGTTACATGGACCTTGTGATCTTTTTCTATAATCCGATCATGAACAGTCCGAATGAACCGGATATCATCGCCATCACGAGAGAGTGTGACCGTTATAATATCCCGATCGCAACGAATATAGCGACTGCGGAGTCCATGGTTCTCGGTCTTGACCACGGGGATCTGGACTGGAGGAACAGCGTGCGGCCTGAGTGAGTGAGATCTACAGAGGCCTGTGGCTGCGCCTGCCTGCCGGATGGGCAGCATCGCGTCAGGCAGCGGGAAAGTGAGCCGGTACCGGCGTGAATGACAGAAAGGAACTTACGGATCGAATGAGAGTGATAGCAGGGAAGGCGGGAAGCCTTCCGCTTCGTACCATGACCGGCCTGAACACCAGGCCGACGACAGACCGGATCAAAGAGACATTGTTTAACATGATCGCGGACCAGGTTCCCGGATCCAGATTCCTGGACCTGTTTTCCGGATCCGGCGGGATCGGGATCGAGGCGCTCAGCAGGGGGGCCGCCGCTGCCGTATTCGTGGAGAATAACCGGCAGGCGCTGCGCTGCATTCATGAGAACCTGAATTTTACCCGGCTTGCCCCGCAGGGGCGCGTTCTGGCCGGCGACGTCATACAGACGGTTCAGGATATGAACGGGGAGAAGCCCTTCACGATCATCTTCATGGATCCGCCCTATGACTGCGGGCTGGAGAAGAGGGTTCTGGAAACGCTCGCGGACAGCACCCTGGTTGATGAGAATACGGTGATCATCGCGGAAGCATCGAAGGATACCGATTTCTCCTACGCGCAGGAACTGGGATACCGGATTGACCGGGTGAAGGAATACAAGACAAACAAGCATGTTTTTCTGAAGAAAGAGTGACACATGAAAAGAGCCGTTTATCCGGGGAGCTTTGATCCGGTAACGTATGGACATCTTGACATCATTGCGCGTTCGGCTGAAATTATGGATGAACTGGTTGTCGGAGTCCTGATGAATCAGGCAAAAACACCATTGTTTTCTGTAGAAGAACGTGTTAATATGTTACATATTATGACGAAAAATATCAGCAATGTCCGGATCGAATCATTCTCCGGACTTTCTGTTGATTTCGCCAGAAAAGAAGGAGCCGGTTTCTTTATCCGCGGACTCCGCGCGATTACGGATTTTGACTATGAACTGCAGATGTCCCAGACCAACCGGATCATGGCTCCGGAGATCGATACGATCTTTCTGACGACCAGTCTGCAGTACGCCTACCTGAGTTCCACGACTGTCAAGGAAGTGGCTTCCTACGGCGGGGATATATCGAACTTTGTTCCGCCTCTGGTGGAAAAAGCGGTGATGGAGAAGTTTGGTTACAGCAGACCGTGACAGAAAGTGCTTCATCTGTCAGGCTGTTCAGGGTCCGTTTCCGACGGACAGACCGGAACCGTTTACCGGGGAAATACTGAGAGAAAGACCTTGATCATTGAAAACCGAATGAATCAGCGTTTTCCTGAACATGTAACTGTAGATATCACAATTAAGGGGAGAGCAAGTAGTTAAGCAGGGAAGCTGTCCGGGGAGATGACAGCAGAGTGAGGAGAGTGTGAGTTATGGTTAGCCGTATTGAGCAGATTATCGCAGAGATCGAGGAATATGTGGATGGTTGCAAGTTCCAGCCTCTTTCATCGACAAAGATCGTTGTAAACAAGGAAGAGCTTGAGGAGATGCTCCGTGAGCTCCGCATGAAGACGCCTGATGAGATCAAGAGATATCAGAAGATCATCAGCAACAAGGACGCCATTCTTGCGGATGCCCAGGCAAAAGCGGACCAGATCGTCGCCGACGCGCAGGCGAAGGCGGACAAGATTGTCAGCGAGAGCGAGGTTATGCAGAAGGCTCTTGAGCAGTCGAACCGCCTGATTGAGCAGACCAACGCTCAGGCGCAGGAGATTATCGACAATGCTACGACGGATTCCAATAATATCCGCATGAGCGCCATCGCCTATACGGATGAGATGCTGGATAATCTTGAGAAGATCATGGGTCATACACTTGACGCGGCCGGCTCCAGATATAACAGTTTCATCAATTCGATCCAGTCCTGCTATGATATCGTGACCAAGAACCGCAGAGAGCTCTCCCCGCAGATTGCTCCGAGCAGTTATACAACAGCTCCGGAAGAGCCGGCGCCTGCCGAAGAAGAGGCAGAGGAGCCGGAGGAGAACTGATTTTTCTTCAGGAGCGCTTTGCAGATCCGGACAGACCGGATTCTGCTGAATGTTCAGAGTGAAAGGTGAATTTCGGGCCTGGAGATAGGCAGTATCTTCAGGCTCTTTCTTTATGCAGGCAGATGCCGGCAGAATCAGACGGAGGCAGGGGATGACGCAGATGAGGCTGGACCGTTTCCTGGCGGAAGAAGGCGTCGGAACAAGGTCGGAAGTGAAAAAGCTGGTCCGTTCCGGCCGGGTCAGGGTCAACGGGACTGAAGTCAGGCAGCCGGAATACAAGATTGATCCGGAAAAGGACAGCATCGAGGCGGAAGGCAGAGCGATCGGCCAGACGGGCTTTCTCTACCTGATGATGAACAAACCCGGAGGCGTTCTGAGCGCTACAAGGGACGGCCGGACGCAGACTGTGATCAACCTGGTGCAGGAATCCTGGGCAAATAAGCTTTTTCCCGCGGGACGCCTTGATAAGGATACGGAAGGTTTTGTCCTGCTGACAAATGACGGGATGCTGGCCCACAGACTTCTGTCCCCCCGCAGGCATGTCTCCAAGACTTATTTCGCGATCGTGAGCGGGATCGTTACGGAGAATGACGTCCGTCTGTTCCGGGAAGGCCTGGATATCGGGGAAAAGCGGAAGACGCTTCCTGCCCAGCTGGTCCGCCTGACCGTTGACGGGGATTTTCTGGAAGAGAAGATCAACCGTCAGGACAGCAGGTCGGAAAAACAGCCGCCGCAGCCTGATTCACCCCTTCTGGTGAGCCGGGCGCAGATGCAGGAATTCTGCATGCGGGGTATCGCTCTGTCGGATTACGCCCGCTGCGGAGAAGGAGAATGCTGCGTGGCCGTGGCGGTTACGGAGGGGAAATTCCATCAGATCAAGCGCATGTTCGAGGCAGTCGGGCGTGAGGTCCGCTTCCTCAAGAGAATTGCAATCGGAACGGTATGCCTGGACAGAACACTGGAAAGCGGGCAGTACCGGCCTCTTACGGAGGAAGAGCTGGGCATGCTGCGGAATGTGGAAGGCAGCGCAGAAGCTCCGGATGATAATTCGGAAGAGCAGAAGGAACTCTGCAGCGGCAAAGAGGAAAATATAGACGTTCTGTGACGAAGTTTAAGCAGCGGCTCTGCAGAGGCGAAGAAACATTCGTTCCGCAACGGAGTTATAAAACAGCGGCTCTGCCGAGGTAAACAGGAGTAAATACGGATGTGGCGAGAAAAAAGAGGTGCCATCTTCGATATGGATGGCACTTTGATGGATTCCATGTGGATGTGGAAGGATATTGATATTGAATACCTGGACAGATTCGGTTTTGAACTGCCGGCGGACCTTCAGCACGCAATTGAGGGCATGAGCCTGCCCGAGACCGCTGTCTATTTTCAGAAACGGTTCGGGATCACGGATTCCGTAGAGAAGATGGAGAGCGACTGGAACCGGATGGCCATGGAATTCTATCAGACCCGGGTGCATCTGAAAAAGGGCGCAAGAGAGCTCCTGGATGCCATGAAAGCGCGCGGCATGAAGCTGGGCATCGCGACAAGCAATTCGATGCCGCTGACTACGGCTGCCCTTCGCGCAAACGGCCTTGAGGAGGCTTTTGACACAGTCCGTTCCGCGGCAGAGGTCGCGCACGGCAAGCCTTCCCCGGATATTTACCTTTCCGTTGCGCAGGAGTGGGGGATGAAGGCGGAAGATATCATTGTCTTTGAGGACATCCCCAAGGGCGCCCTCGCCGGGAAGAGAGCCGGCATGGAGGTGGTCGCCGTGGAGGATCCCTGGGCGGAATCCCGGAGGGAGGAGCTGAAGACAATCGCCGATTATTATATCCGTGATTTCACGGAGCTGATCTGACAATGAGCGGGGGATGGGATGCAGAAGAAAAATGATGCCAGGCCGGGCAGGGAGTGCTTTCTGCCTGTCTCAGCGGAGGATCTGAAAGAACGCGGGATCAGCCGGCCTGACTTTGTCTACGTGATCGGCGACGCCTATGTGGATCATCCTTCCTTCGGACCCGCGATTATATCCAGGCTCCTTGAGGCGCACGGATATTCTGTGGGCATCATAGCCCAGCCCGACTGGAAGGACTCTTCCAGTGTGACGGTTCTGGGCGAGCCGCGGCTGGGCTTCCTGGTATCCGCCGGGAATATGGATTCCATGGTGAATCACTATTCCGTTTCCCGCAGGCACCGTCAGACTGACGCCTATACGCCGGGCGGCGTGATGGGGCGAAGGCCGGACCGGGCCGCCATGGTTTACTGCAATCTGATCCGTTCGGTCTACCGCCGCACGCCGATCATCGCGGGCGGAATCGAGGCTTCCCTACGAAGGCTGGCCCATTATGATTACTGGAGCGATTCCCTGCGAAGATCCCTGCTGATGGATTCCGGGGCGGACCTGATTTCCTACGGGATGGGCGAGCATTCAATTATTGAAATCGCGGATGCTCTCGCTTCAGGGCTGGATGTGCATGATATTACATTTATCGCGGGAACCTGCTATAAAACGAAGGACCTGTCGCATCTGAGCGATTATGAGCTGCTTCCTTCCTATGAGGAGCTGACCGACGCGTCTCCGTCGAAGGTCAGGGTTCCGGACTGGACGGACGGGGGCCTGAGGAAAAACGGATCCCATCTGCTCTCCGCCGGCAGGTACAATTACGCGAGAAGTTTCTATATACAATATCGAAATACGGATCCCTTTAACGCCCGCATTCTGGCGGAGCCCTACGGGACCGTCTATGTGGTGCAGAATCCGCCGGCAAAGCCTCTTACCCAGCAGGAGATGGACGATGTCTACGCGCTGCCCTATGCCCGTGCCTGGCATCCGGATTATGACGCGGCGGGAGGGGTTCCCGCTCTGGATGAGGTCCGTTTTTCCATCCTTTCCAACAGGGGCTGCTACGGCGCCTGTAATTTCTGTGCCCTGACCTTTCATCAGGGGAGAATCATACAGACCAGAAGCGACGAATCGATCCTTAAGGAAGCGGAGCTGCTTACGAAGGATCCCGGATTCAAGGGATATATTCATGACGTCGGCGGGCCGACCGCGAACTTTCATCAGCCTTCCTGTAAAAAGCAGCTGACAAAGGGCGTGTGTAAGGACAGGCAGTGCCTCTTTCCGGAGCCCTGCCCGAACCTGACAGTAAGCCATAAAAGCTATACGGAGCTTCTTAAAAAGCTGAGGAATCTTCCGGGCGTCAAAAAAGTATTTGTCCGTTCCGGCGTGCGTTTTGATTACGTCGCTGCCGATCCGGATGACGGATTCCTGAGGGAACTGGTGAAATACCATATTTCCGGACAGCTGAAGGTGGCGCCGGAGCATGTCTCGGACCGGGTCCTTTACATGCTTGGGAAACCGCGCCACAGCGTCTACCTGAAGTTCATGAAGCAGTATGAGCGGATGAACCGGGAATGCGGCATGGACCAGTATCTGGTACCCTACCTCATGAGCTCCCATCCGGGCTGCACCATGAAAGAGGCCATTGAGCTTGCGGAATTCCTGAGAGACATCCACCATCAGCCGGAACAGGTGCAGGATTTTTATCCGACCCCGTCCACGATCTCGACCTGTATGTATTATACGGGGCTTGATCCCAGAACCATGGAACCTGTCTATGTCCCGCGTGAACCGCACGAGAAAGCCATGCAGCGCGCTCTTATGCAGTTCCGTTTTCCCGGGAGCAGACTGCTCGTCCTGGAAGCATTGAAGATGGCAGGCCGCACGGATTTGATCGGATACGGGCCTTCCTGCCTGATCCGGCCGGATTCCGGGCGTGGAAGCGGAAGTTCGCGGTCAGCGGGAAATGGGAAAGAAGGGAAGAACAGAGGGCGTTCCGCGGAAAAGCCGAAAGGCAGGAAGAACGAGCAGCGCGGACAGGAGAAAGCGCACAGCAGGAAGAAGAGCAGCGGGTCTGCCCGGCGGCACTGAGGATCTGAGCAAAAAACTGCCGGACAGAGAAGCGGGTCTGATCAAAAGAACTGCCGGACAGAAAAGAAGCGCCGGGCAAAAAACTGCCGGACAGAGAAGAGAACCTGAGCGAAAAGAGGTTGCTGAATGGAGAAGAAGAAACACCCCGGGAAAGGGGACTACGGATATTACGCCTACGAGAAAAAGAAGCGGATCGGAATCGTCTGCCTGCTGTTCGGCATCTGCCTGGGGATCTATATCACGGGTCTTATCATGACGCACACAAATAAGAACATGTTTTCCCTGGTCGCAATCCTGGGCGTGCTTCCTGCTGCCAAATGGGCGACGGAGATGATCATGATCCTGCTGCAGAAGGATATCGATCCGGAAGTATATGAAATTACGGAGAAGATCGCCGGAGCGCTGACGCACGGCTACGAGCTGTGCATTACCGCCTACGAGGGCAGGCTTGCGCTGGATGCAGTGGTGATCTGCGGGAATTTTGTCGTATGTTATTCCAGCGCCGAAAAAGGCAGATTCGAGTTAATGGAAACTCATATGCGTAAAATTTTCCACGGCAACGGACTCGGCAATCCGACCGTAAAGATTTTCCGCAGACTCGATCAGTATAAGGAACGGATCAGCCAGCTGGCGGCCGACCCGGAAAAATACCGGGAAGGGCTGAAATACACGCCGGATGAGCAGCATGAAGGGGAAAGCCGGGAGGAAGCCCTCCTGAGACTGATCCGTAATATTTCTCTTTGAAAGAAAACGTTGTCTACAGCAGCGTTTTTCCGACAGATAAGATTTACGGCTGTTCAGAACACAGCTTCTGATTTCCGGACAAGTCGAATGAATCAAACCTTCGACAGAAAGGATATCTCTTTTTATGAGAGAACTGGAAGTAACGTCCCTGCAGGCAGGACAGCGCCTGGATAAGCTTCTCGGGAAATACCTGAAAGAGGCGTCCGGATCCTTTCTGCATAAGATGCTGCGGAAGAAGAATATTACCCTGAACGGACGCCGTGCGGATGGCAGCGAAAAAGTGGAGGAAGGGGATCTGATCCGGATTTTTTTTGCGGAGGAAACCCTGGAAAAGTTCACGGGCATCGGTCCGAAGGCGGAGCAGGGCGGAAAGAGCCTGCCGGAGCGTTATCCGGCAGCCGCTCTTGACATTCTCTATGAGGATGAGAATATCCTGCTTGTAAATAAGCCTGCGGGCATGCTGACGCAGAAAGCGCATGATGAGGATTTTTCCCTGAACGAATACGCGATCGGTTATCTGCTGCGCTCCGGCGCCCTGTCGGAGGAGGATCTGCTTTCCTTCCGGCCATCGGTCTGCAACCGCCTTGACCGCAATACCAGCGGCATTGTGGCGGTGGGGAAATCCGTGGCAGGTCTGCAGGAGCTCTCGAAGCTGTTTCATGACCGGACAGTCCACAAGTTTTACCGTACAATTGTACTGGGACATATTGAAAAAGGACGGACGATCGAGGGGTACCTGGTAAAAGACAGGGACGAAAACAGAGTCCGGATTCTGAAAGAGCCGGTACCCGAATCCCAGCAGATCCGCACCAGATACACACCGCTTGGATGGGCTTCTGACGGAAATCCCGGACATGATCTGACCATGCTTGAGATTGAACTGATCACCGGACGAAGCCATCAGATCAGGGCGCATCTGTCCTCGATCGGGCATGCGGTGGCGGGGGATCCCAAATACGGAATCCGGATGCGGAACGATTATTTCCGCAGAGAATACCAGGTCCGCCGACAGCTGCTTCACGCGGACCAGATTACATTTCCCGCGGCAGAAGGCTGCCTGGAACACCTTTCCGGCAGAACTTTCCGGGCGCCGCTTCCGGATGATTTCCGGCGCGTGATGGAGGGAGAGAAAATCCGAGAGATATGTGAAATGCACCCTTCCGACTGATAAGCGGAGAGCGCAGAGTGCTATTCCGATGGAAGGGCGTAGAGATAATACGCGCCTTTTCTTTAAAAAATATAGAGACTATAATGCACCCTGCCGGGAATTGCCCCGGGAGGGACTGAGTGTAAATATATGGCTACATGGAATTCAAGGGGCCTGAGGGGAAGTACCCTGGAGGATCTGATCAACCGCACAAATGAACAGTACCGGGAGAAGAAACTGGCTCTGATCCAGAAGATCCCGACCCCGATCACCCCCATTGATATCGATAAGGAAAGCAGGCATATCACACTGGCCTATTTTGACCAGAAAAGTACGGTGGACTACATCGGAACCGTCCAGGGAGTGCCGGTCTGCTTTGATGCAAAGGAAAGCAAGAGCGATACCTTCAGCCTGCAGAACGTTCATGAGCATCAGGTCGCGTTTATGAGAGATTTCGAGCGGCAGAACGGCATCGCGTTCCTGCTCATTTTCTATTCCCACAGGGATGAATTCTACTATATGCCCTTCGCGGACTTGGAACGCTTCTGGGACAGGGCGCAGGAAGGCGGCCGCAAATCGGTCCGCTTTGAGGAAATCGACACGCAGCTGCGGATCTGGCCCAACCGTCACGGGATTCTGCTTCCCTATCTGGATGCGGTAGCGATGGATCTGGAGCGGCACGACTGGGCGCAGGACTGACGACAGCCAGCATGTGGGAGTGTTTACCTGCGCACAGGGAGAAAGTACCCGAACGCTGGAGCGACGACAACCAACACTGCGGAAATAGGCGGTACACTTGACAGAGCTTCGGAATGTGCGTAAGATAACGAGATAGCTGATTTAATGATTTAGCACGCTAAAGCACATGAACCGCTGAACGGCAAAAGCTTTGGATCAGAATGTGTGCTTGCTTAGAAGATTGTAGACGAGAGCTGCATTACTCTCAGAGATGTACAGCCGTGGCGCTTCGTCCGGAAGCAAATGCGGTTTATTCTTATAGAAAAGAGGATCATTCCAACATGAATCAGAAGATTCTGCATACGCCGGAAGGACTCCGCGACATCTATTCCGATGAGTGCGAAAGAAAGCAGATCCTGGAACAGAGGCTGCATCAGGTTCCGGCGTCCTTCGGATACAGGGATATCGAGACGCCTTCCATCGAATTTTTCGATGTGTTCGGATCCGATATCGGGACCATTCCCTCACGCGATCTTTTTAAATTTTTCGACAGAGAGGGAAATACGCTGGTCCTCCGGCCGGATTTCACGCCATCCATCGCAAGAGCTGCGAGCCGCTATTTCCAGAATGTCGATCATCCGATCCGTCTGAGCTACCTTGGCAGGAGTTTTGTAAATTACTCCGGCCTGCAGGGCAGACTGAAGGAAAATACGCAGATGGGCGCCGAACTGATCGGCGCTTCCGGAGCGGACGCGGACGCCGAAATCATCGCCATGGCGACAGAGACCATGCTGGCAGCGGGCTTGACGGAATTCCAGATCAGCATCGGACATGTGGCTTTTTTTGAAAGTCTGGCCGAGGAAGCCGGTTTCGATGAGGACACTGTCCTCAGGCTTCGGAACCTGATTCATAACCGCAACACCTTCGGCGTCGAAAAACTGCTGGGCAGCCTGGAGGAAGAGAAAGATCAGACGGCAGCAGGACCTCTTGATGAGCGCATCCGCAGGCTCCTGATCGCCCTTCCCACTCTCACGGGAGGCGGGGAAGTACTGGATAAGGCCTTCCGCATGTCGGAAGGGCTGCGTGCCCAGGAAGCAGTGGTCCGCCTGAAGAAAGTTCTGGAGCTTCTGAAGGTTTACGGTCTTGAGCGTTATACGGCTTTCGATCTTGGGATGCTGTCCGTGTATATGTATTACACGGGAATCATCTTCCGCGGCTATACATATGGAACCGGGGAAGCTGTGGTGAAAGGCGGGCGCTATGACGCCCTGCTCAGGCATTTCGGGAAAGATCTGCCTTCCATCGGATTCGTGGTCGTAATCAGTCAGCTGCTGAACGCGCTTCAGCGCCAGAAGATAGAGATTCTTCCCGAGCATGAACGCTACCTGATTCTGTATGGGGAAGAGGCGGCGGAAGAGGCCGTGAGCAAGGCTGTCGCCTGGAGAAAACAGGGGAAATACACGGAGCTCATGCTGCTTGCCTCTGAGGAGGACAGGAAAAAGAGCGACGAGGAATACCGCTGCGAGGGCGGATATGCAGGAGTCGTACGCCTGTAAACCGGCTGGCGGCGGCGCCGTTATTGCGTATAAATGCCGCAGCCGGCATTAAGCGCCGACGAAAGATACGGAAGGCAGCCTGGCAGCGGTACCTATTTTGGGTATAGAGGCTGGCGCTGCCATTAAAGGCCGATGAAAGCCGCGGCAGACTGTCTGACAGCGGTACCGTTTCTGTGTATAAATGCCGCGGCTGGGATTAAGAGCCGGCGAAAGATACAGAAGGTAGCTGACGGCGGAGATGCTTCCGGGAGAATTGCCGCGGCACGGAAGAGTAAGGGAAGAAAGCGATATGAGATATCTCACCATGGCCCTGACCAAGGGCAGGCTTGCGAAACAGACGATGCAGCTTCTGGAAAAGGTCGGCATCTCCTGTGAGGAGATGACGGATCCGGCTACCAGAAAACTGATCTTTATAAATGAAGAACTGAAACTGAAATTTTTCCTGGCCAAGGGACCGGACGTTCCGACCTACGTCGAGTACGGGGCAGCGGACATCGGAGTGGTCGGGGAAGATACGATCATGGAGGAAGGCCGGAAGATCTACGAAGTCCTTGATCTGGGCTTCGGGAAATGCCGGATGTGCGTTGCCGGCCCGGAAGAGGCGGCCGCGCTGTTAAACGGGCAGGAGCAGATCCGGGTGGCGACCAAATATCCGAAGATCGCAAGAGACTATTTTACAGAGCGGAAAAACCAGACGGTGGAGATCATCAAGCTGAACGGCTCCATCGAGCTTGCGCCGATCGTAGGACTGGCGGAAGTGATTGTTGATATCGTTGAAACCGGATCCACCCTGAAGGAAAACGGCCTGAAAGTGCTGGAGGAGGTCTGCCCCCTCTCGGCCAGGGTGGTGGTGAACCCGGTCAGCATGCGGATGGAAAATGCCCGCATTACGAAGCTTCTGGATGATATGAACCGGATCCTTACACTGAAATAAGACCGGAATACCGGCATTTTGAGGAAGATTTTACAGGACGCGGCGCAGCAGGTACGCGGCCGGCGGTCCTTAACAAGGAGGAAACCATATGAGAATCGTCAGACTGACAGAGGAGACGAGGAAAGACCTTTTAAACAATCTGCTGAAAAGAAGCCCCTCCAATTATTCCGAGTATGAGGGGACTGTCAGCCAAATCGTCGCGGATGTCCGCGAAAAGGGGGACGAAGCTCTTTTTTCCTATACGGAGAAGTTTGACCATATTAAGCTCACGAAAGAGAATATCACGGTGACGGAGAAGGAAATCCGGGAAGCATATGAGCTGGTCGATCCGAAACTGGTCGACGTGATCCGCAAGGCTCTGGTCAATATCCGGACCTTTCATGAGAAGCAGCGCCGCAGCAGCTGGTTTAATTCCGATGAAAGGGGCGTTCTTCTCGGACAGAAAATCTCCCCTCTGTCGCGTGTCGGCGTCTACGTTCCGGGAGGAAAGGCGGTCTATCCGTCTTCCGTCCTGATGAATATCGTACCGGCGAAGGTTGCCGGCGTTCCGCAGATTATTATGACCACGCCTCCGGGCAGGGACGGAAAGATCAGTCCCAATACCCTGGTTGCCGCGCATGAGGCAGGTGCGGATATAATTTATAAGGCGGGCGGCGCCCAGGCCATCGCGGCGCTAGCGTTCGGAACAGACAGCATACCCAAGGTGGACAAGATCGTCGGACCGGGAAATATCTTTGTGGCGCTGGCAAAGAAGATGGTTTACGGCTTTGTGGGAATTGATTCCATCGCAGGGCCGAGTGAAATCACCGTCCTCGCGGACGGGACGGCCAATGCGCATTTTGTGGCAGCGGACCTGCTCAGCCAGGCGGAGCATGACGAACTTGCATCGGCGATCCTCGTTACAACCAGTGAGAAACTGGCAGAGGATGTATCGGATGAGATCGATCAGTATCTGAAGAAGCTTTCCAGGCGGGAGATCATACAGAAATCCCTTGATAATTACGGATACATCCTCCTGGCGGAAAGTCTGGAGGAGGGGATTGATACCGTGAATTCGATCGCGCCCGAGCATCTCGAAGTCGTTACATCGAATCCGTTCGAAACGATGATGAAGATCCGCAATGCGGGAGCCATTTTCCTGGGAACCTGGTCCAGCGAGCCGCTGGGGGATTATTTCGCGGGACCCAACCACATTCTGCCGACTAACGGGACCGCCCGTTTCTTCAGCCCGCTGGGTGTGGATGATTTTATTAAGAAATCCAGTATCATATATTATTCAGAAGAGGCTCTGAGACAGGTGCATGAAGATATAGAGCAGTTCGCGAAATCGGAGCAGCTTACCGCGCACGCGAATTCGATCGCGGTGCGCTTCGGGACAGAGCTGTAAGCGCAGACAGGCGGCAGAAAATCAGCAGAATCGGGGGATACTATGGCACGGATCGCTGAAGTGGAAAGATATACCAAGGAGACAAGCATAGAGATTCAGCTGAATCTCGACGGGAGCGGGCAGGCCCAGATCGATACGGGCGTAGGCTTCTTTGATCATATGCTGGAGGGATTCGCGCGGCACGGCCTCTTTGACCTGACCATCAAGGTGGACGGCGATCTCCAGGTGGACGACCATCATACGATCGAGGATACGGGCATCGTCCTGGGACAGGCGATTGCCAGGGCCGTCGGAGACAAACGGGGCATTCAGCGCTACGGGGACCGGATCCTCCCGATGGACGAAGTTCTTGTCCTGTGCGCGGTAGACCTGTGCGGGCGGCCCTATCTGCAGTTCGACGCTGATTTTCAGGCGGACCGGATGGGGGATATGTCCACGCAGATGGTAAAGGAATTCTTCTACGCCGTGTCCTACGGCGCCATGATGAATCTTCATCTGAAGGTGCTTACTCCCGGAAATGATCATCACATGGCGGAGGCCATGTTCAAAGCCTTCGCGAAAGCGCTTGACCAGGCGGTCACTTATGATCCCAGGATTACGGACGTCCTGTCCACGAAGGGAACCATCTGAGAAGACTGCGGGTTTTATTGTCAGAAGAGCCGGAAAAGCTGAACCGGCCTTCAGGAAGGAAGTTGACTGATGCTGAAAAATATGGTTTCCGCGATCATTCTGAAGGATGGCATGGCAGTAAAGAGCCTGGCGGATCCGCTTCCCTTTGAAGGGGGAGACGCGGTCAGCCTCGCGGAATATTATTCAAACCGGGGAGCCGACGAGATTCTGATCTTCGACCAGTCGGACAGCGATGAGGAACATGATCTGTCGCTCACCCTGATGCGCCGGATGGCCAGAAAAGTGGATATCCCCATGTGGGGGCTGGGAAATATAAAAAGGGTGGAGGACGTGAAGAAGATCCTCTACGCCGGCTGCAGGAAAGCGGTCCTGAACGGATCGAAAACATCCAATCTCGAAATGCTGGAGGAAGTCTCCAAGCGCTTTGGCCGCGATAAGATCGCCGTCTGCCTGGATCTGAGGAAGGACGCCGCCCTGAGCGCCGGGCAGACAGAGAATATCAGAAACTATGCCTGCGCGCTGGTTCTTCTGACGGATCTCTCCTTCTGCAGGAAGCACAGGATCGGTGCAGCAGCGGATGAAGCGGCACACTGCGGCGGATCACAGACGATGGCAGAGAAAGAAGCCGGAGCATCGCATGCGCCGCAGCAGATTTGTCCGGATCTCCCCGATCTGCCCTGTACGGTTTTTTTCTGCGAAGGGGAGAATCCGGGTCCGGAGGAGATGATTGCTGTTCTCAGAGTTCCCCGCATTGCAGGACTGTGCGACGGGACCCTCCGGGATCCGGAGACAGGCATCATGGAGAAAAAGAGAATCTGCGCAGATGCCGGGATCGAAGTGAATATGTATACAAGTACGGTCTCCTGGGATGATCTGAAGACAGGCCCGGACGGACTGGTTCCGGTCGTCGTGCAGGACTATAAGAATGAAGAAGTTCTTATGGTGGCCTATATGAACCGGGAGGCTTTCGACGAGACTGTGCGGACCGGCGTCATGACATACTGGTCCAGAAGCAGACAGGAATTATGGGTAAAGGGACTGACAAGCGGTAATTTCCAGTACCTGAAGGAGATGCGTATTGACTGCGACAATGATACGATCCTTGTAAAAGTCGCCCAGATCGGCGCGGCCTGCCATACCGGTAACCGCAGCTGCTTCTACCGGACCGTTCTGAAGAAGGAATATGCGGACCGCAATCCGATGAAGATCTTTGAATCCGTCTACGACGTGATTGAAGACCGCAGGGTGCATCCGAAGGAAGGCTCCTACACGAACTATCTGTTTGAGAAGGGGATCGATAAAATCCTGAAAAAATGCGGTGAGGAGGCGGCGGAAATTATCATCGCTGCGAAGAATCCGAATCCGGAGGAGATCAAATACGAAATCGCGGATTTCCTCTACCATGTGATGGTTCTCATGAGCGAGCGGGGAATTACCTGGGAGGATGTCTCCCAGGAGCTCGCGAACCGCTGAGGAGCTGAAAAAGCATAATTGTTACAAAATTTAACAAAATTATTAAGACACGATTGACAAGCGGATTTCACGTATCTATACTTTACGATATAAAGGAGGAAATATCGACATGAAGGATCGATATAGCCTGTTTCGTATCAAGAAGGATAGAATAGGGAAAGCGGATATGCAGGAGCCCGGCAAAAAGCTGTCAGATAAAGCAGATATACCGGGGTCCGGTAAAAAACTGTCAGATAAAACAGATATACAGGGACGCGGCAAAAAACAGTCAGGGAAGGCGGATGTTCATGAACGGAGGGAATCCGGCGGAAAGCTGACGGGAAAAAGTGCGCCGAAGTCTGCAAAAGCGACCCGTGATCAGACGGGGCTGAGGAAACTGCTGAATGACAGACGGCTGGCGGTCTCCTGCTTTGCGCTCTGCGCGGCGGCCTTATGCATTCTCTGTATTTCGGTCGTGAAGACACTGTCCTCACGGGATGACAGTGTCCACGTGCTTCCGGTTACACTGGCGGGAGCGCTGACGGAGAATAACGAGGATGAAGAATTTGCGGAAGAGCAGGCCGGGGATGAGAATGTCCGGATCCGCCGCAAGACAAAGATGCTGCTGAACGCCCTCGTGAATGACCTTCAGACGGCAGAAACGTTTACATTGAAGGAACCGGTTGATCCGCAGAAGGAAAGTTCCATCGAGGCGGCTGCGTCTATCGGCTATAAATCGATGCAGACTGTATCGGAAAACCAGCCGATGAGCTATACGGATTATTACACTCTGCTCCAGATCGTGGAAGCGGAGTGTACCGGCGGGGATGAGAAGAGCAAGCTTCTGGTTGCGGACGTCATCCTGAACCGGGTGGAAGATGAACATTTTCCGGACAATGTTTACGACGTTGTCTGGCAGAGGCTCGGCGGGCAGGCACAGTTTTCTCCGACCCAGGACGGCCGTATGGGAACGCTCAGCATCAGTGATACCACGATCAGCGCGGTGAAGCGCGCCGTAGAAGGAGAGGATATCTCGGAGGGAGCTCTGTTTTTCCTTGCCCGGAAATACTCCTCCAAGAGCAGCGTGGACTGGTTTGATTCCGAGCTGGTGTACCTGTTCTCCCACGGCGGACATGATTTTTACAGATTCCGGGATGCGTCCGAAGAGACAGAGGGAGAGAGCTGATCTGTCCGGGACTGTGCAGCCGGGCTTCCGGAAAATGTTTTGTCCGTATTTGATATTTGCAGAGGAAAGTGTTCAAAGATTCGTTCTGCGGCGAAGGGCCTCTGACCGGATGTGGCCGGAGCAGAGCTGCATCCATGCGGTAACAGAACTGAATGAATGGCCCTGACCGGATGTGGCTGGAGCAGAGTTGCATCCATGCGGTAACAGAACTGAATGAATGGCCCTGACCGGATCTGTCCGGAGCAGAGGGGACAGAAATAGATCAGCGTATCCAGGAAGATACAGACAGAGAAAAATGGGGTAGTTTTATGCAGATCATGTACAGAAGCACAAGGGATTCACAACTCAGAGCGACCGCCTCACAGGCAGTTCTCCAGGGGCTTGCACCGGACGGGGGACTGTATGTTCCGGAGACGATCCCGTCTTTTGACGGGAGCTGGGAAGAACTCTCGAAGATGAGCTACAGGGAGACGGCCAGGAGGGTAATGCGCCTTCTTCTGACAGATTATACAGAGGATGAACTGCAAAGCTGCATTGACCGCGCCTACGACGATAAGTTTGACACAGAGAAGATTGCTCCGCTCAGGGAAGCGAATGGAACAGAATATCTTGAGCTTTTTCACGGAGCCACGATCGCTTTTAAGGATATGGCTCTTTCCATTCTGCCGCACCTGATGACGACAGCGGCAAAGAAGAACCGGATCACGGATGAGATCGTGATTCTGACCGCAACCAGCGGGGATACCGGAAAAGCTGCCATGGCCGGTTTTGCGGATGTCCCCGGGACAAAGATCATCGTTTTCTATCCGAAGGACGGCGTCTCCGTTGTCCAGGAGAGGCAGATGGTTACCCAGAGGGGCGCCAATGTCCACGTGGTCGGAATCCACGGGAATTTTGACGATGCCCAGACCGGCGTCAAGAACATTTTCCGGGATCCGGACATGAACAGGAAGCTGAAGGAACACGGAATGCGTTTCTCTTCAGCCAATTCGATCAATATCGGCAGGCTTGTACCGCAGATTGTCTATTATTTCTATGCCTACGGCCAGCTGGTGGCGGAAGGCAGGGTCAAGCCGGGTGATGTGATGAATATCACTGTTCCGACCGGGAATTTCGGCAACATTCTCGCCGCATATTATGCAAAGCAGATGGGCCTTCCCGTCGCGAAGCTGATCTGCGCCTCCAATGAGAACAAGGTACTTGTGGATTTCTTCCGGACGGGCGCTTATGACCGCAACCGTGATTTCATCCTCACCAGTTCTCCGTCAATGGATATCCTGATTTCCAGCAATCTGGAGCGGCTGATCTACCGGATCGCGGGGGAGGACAGTTCTGTAACCGCGCGCCTGATGAAGGAACTCTCCTCTGATGGGGTCTACTGCATTACGGAGCAGATGAAAGAGGGGCTTTCAGACTTCTACGGCAATTACGCCACAGAGGAGGAAACTGCTCAGGAGATTAAGGAAGTATATTTAAGGAGCGGATATGTGATTGACACCCACACGGCTGTCGCGTCGAAGGTCTGCCGCAAATACAGGGAGGAGACCGGTGATCCGGTTCCCATGGTGGTTGCAAGTACCGCCAGTCCCTACAAGTTCCTGAGGGCGGTTATTACGGCCATCGATCCGGCAAAAGCGGAGGGAAGTGATTTTGATCTGATTGATGTGCTCAGGGACATCTCGGGAGTGAAGATTCCCTTGGCGATCGAAGATATCCGCACGGCGCCTGTCCTTCATGACTGCCAGGTTGATCCGCAGGATATGGAGAAAGAGATTGGCAGATGGCTCGGTCTTGACTGAGCCTCGCAGAGTTTAGAAAAGGAGCGAACGGCGCTATGGGTACGGGTCAGGTGTTTTCCTTAGTGGATATTCTGATTGTCGGGTCCGGAATCTATCTGCTGTACTGCTGGTATCTTCTGGTCTTCCGCGATACTGTAAAGGAAGGGATTCTTATCCCGCCCAATTCCATGAAAAAATGCAGGGATATGGAAGGTTACAAGAAATTTATGGGGATTCGCCTCATGATCTTTGCCTTATCGGCGGTCCTGAGCGGTGCTGTGGGGCTTTATTCCGATTATGTAAGGCCGTTGAGTTCGATGCAGTATCTGCTTGTAACCGGCATCTTTTTTGCGGTTCTGATCTGGTTTACGACGCAGATCAAGAGAGGTGAGAGGGAGTATTTCTCCTGAGCGGGAGTTTACCTTCCGGGGGAAAAAGGATGCTGCGGTGACGGCAGGGTGACGGCGTAATGATGAAGATTCAGATTCTGGAACTGATAGAAGGCGCGAAACAGGCGGAAGGGCTCGCGGTCATTATCGATGTTTTCCGTGCATTTACCACGGAATGCTATGCCTTTGACCGGGGGGCGCTCCTGTGTTATCCGGTCGGCGAGCTGGAAGAGGCATTTGCCCTGAAAAAGGAGGACCCGTCCAGGATTCTCATGGGTGAGCGGGGCGGCGCGAAGGTGGAGGGCTGCGATCTGGGCAATTCCCCCTGGGACGCCGTAAATACCGATTTTGACGGGAAAGAGATGATACACTCGACCAGCGCGGGAACACAGGGTATCGTCAATGCGGCAAAAGCCGGCGCGCAGGAGATCCTCACGGGAAGCCTTGTCAATGCGAAGGCTGTCGCGTCGTATATCCTGGCGAAACGCCCTGATACCGTTTCTATTATAGCCATGGGAAAAGCAGGGATCGAGAGCGTTCCGGAGGATCTTATCGCGGCGCATTATATCCGGGCCCTTCTGAAGGGGGAAGATTTCCCTCTGGAGGAAGAGATCGAAAGATTACGGTATCACGGAGCGGAACAGTTTTTTGATCCTGCTCTTGCGCATATTTTCCCGAGGGAGGATTATCCTCTGTGTGTGGCTGCGGACCGTTTCCCCTTTGTTCTCAGGGTGGAGCAGATAAAGAGGGAGGAGAAGGAACAGCTGGTAATCCGGAGAGTTGATCCGCCCTTCTGATTAAAGGTTGATGCATTTGCCAAAAGTATAGCCTGCAGAAAGCATATAAACAATACTGGCGGCCTGACTTCTGGCATATCAATTAAAGGCTTATCGAACAGTTAAAAGGCGTGTGGAAAATGAACGTTCATTTTTCACACGCCTTTTATGTCAGTATTCGCAGCAGGTATATTCAGCCGACGTCAACAGCAGTTCTTTTTAGCAGGTATTTAGCCGGCGTCAACAGCAAGTATTTTAGCTGATATCATCAGCAGTTCTTTCTAGCAGGTATTATCAGCCGGTATCAGTAGCCTCTTCTGCCTCTGCCGCCGCCCCGGTTATACCAGCCGGAAGCGGCCCGGGAGATATTCTCCCTGTATTCGGAGCGGATGATTACAAAACGCTCCGCGAGGAAACAGGAGCCCCTGTCCTCGACGATAAACTGCGGATCCAGACGGACGGTGTAGCGGTAATAGGGTTCATAACGGCAGTAGTCCGGGATCCGCTCCCTGTGCCTGTAGCAGAAGTAGTCGATATATTCCGCTTCATTTCCGAAGGACTGCTCCAGGTGATGAGAATAGAGTTTGCTGTAATCGCCTGCCGGAAAACGGCCGGTATTGCGTTCGGTCTGTCCGGAAACCGACAGATAGATATAAGCGGTCGGCCAGCTGCTGATATCAACCGGCCTGCGGACTCTTCTTGTATCCTGCATTCCGCTTTCCGGATCGGTGAATTCCTCTTCGACGATTTCGTATGCGGTTTCCGTTTTTCTGTCGTAGCGAAGCTCTCCTTCCGGAATGCTTTCCGCCATGATCTGAGCGATCTTTTTCGGGATCGGGGCTTTCAGGCAGTTGGACCAGGAAGCTAGATCGTCGCGGCGGATTTTATAGAAGAAGGAGGCGGCCAGGTCCAGGAGCCTGCAGAGCTTCTCGCAGGTCATCAGGTGAGGCCTGTAGCGAAGGATCGAGTCAAGCAGGGACTGGCTCGGAAGCAGAGACTTCCATTTTTCATCCGGATCCGTCCTGCGCCGGCCGGAAGAAACGGAATCGCTGCAGTAGCAGGCCAGCAGCTGCCTGAGCAGTTCCAGCTGGTCTTTGTCCTTCAGGTCCAGCGGAAGAGAGGCCAGGCTGTATTCCTGTTCCTTGCTGATTTTACTGAACTCATCTTCAATCAGGCGGCAGATGTATTCTTCCACCGAAGTGTCCGCTTTGATGAAGGGGGCTCCGCATTCCGCTGCAGTCCAGGCTTTGTAGATCAGGCTGAGGGGCAGTTCAGTCTGTACCAGGAAGGCAGGCAGCTCCAGCGGGGCGGTCTGGGAGGGCTGGTCGGCTTCTTCCAGTTTGGAGCGGATCTCTTCCCGGTCCCGGGCATGATAAGTGTTGACATAGCCGGCTGGAAATCTGCCGTAGCGTCCGGCTCTGCCCGCTACCTGCTTGACTGTCTGGGAATCCAGACGGATCTCTTTGCGGTTGATATGCTTGGTGATATCCCGGAATATAATCCGCTCGATATTGTAGTTCTGCCCGATGGCGATCGCGTCGGTCGCGACGAGGCAGTCTGTCTCGCCCTCCTCGAATTTGCGCGCCTCCTCCATCTTGACCTCGTAGGGGAGCTTGCCGTAGACGATAGATGGGTTCATGCCCTGTTCCTCGAGCCAGGAAGCCATCTGGTAGGCGCCGATCCTGGAGAAAACGATATAGGCGTCATAGCGGCGCGGTCCCTCGTAAGGGGCATTTTCAAAAATCAGAGGATTCGAGCGCTTGTGTTCAATCACTTCATAAGTATCGCCGCAGAGGCTGATCAGCCTCTTTGTGATGTCCAGCCCGCTCACGGCGCAGCAGACATAGACCGTGTCGGCCGCGACTCCCAGGATGGCATTTGTATAAAGGGATCCGTCTTCCCCGGAGATCAGCTGGCATTCATCGATCACAGCCGCCGCGTAATGTCTTGAATAATCGAGCATCCCGATGGTTTCGGAGATATGCTTTGCTTCCGGATTGATCTCCTTCTCCTCGCCTGTGGCAAAGGAGCAGGGAACATGATATTTCTCGATAACTGCGCGGCCCTCGTAAGCCAGCATGCGGAGGGGGCAGAGGTAGACCCCGGACGGAGCCTGCGCCAGCATTTTCATGGCGTCATAGGTTTTTCCGGTATTCGTTCCGCCGACGTGAATCACAAAATGGCGGCGGATTTTTCTGGCTTCCGCGAACAGATCCGGGATATGTTCCGGCGTCGACAGGCCGATCGAATCGTACAGGTCGAGCATCTCCAGCACCGGCAGCAGCTGAAAGCGCGCCGCCGCGGAGCGAAGGAGCTTTGTCCGGTGCCCGATCGTGAGTGCCAGAAACTGAAATACGGCAGTCCTTCCAAGGGACCGTTCATCCGAAAGCTGGCCGGCCACATTCCAGGAGCGGAAATCAGAGCTGGCCGTCCGCCTGCGGTTATGTCTGTAGGAATGCGCGCCGTTGTCCGCCTCCTCCCTGTGGGCGGCCAGCAGAGCCGCCTGGGCGTACTTCTCTGAAGAGGAAAGAAGGGAACGGTTCACGTGACTTTTCAGATAATGAAAAAGCGCTTCCGAATTCCTGCCGGAGCGGACCTTGATGCTGAACAGGCCGTTCAGAAGGGCTTCCTCCTGCAGCTGGTAAGCGAATAATCTGCGGGCTTCTTCGTCATCAGACAGGCCGGAGAGCGCGGCGGCTTCCCTGCCGTCCGGGCATTTCATACGGATATCCTCGCTGTAGCTGATCCGCTCTGTGAGCCTTTGCTCCAGACGCAGGCTCTCCTCCTGCAGTTTTTCTTTTATGGATAAGGGGAAAAGACTGAGTATCTCTTCCGGTTTGATCGTGATGGTATATTCTCTCATGGATATCTCCGGTGCATGCATTTCGTACCGGACCATAATAGACTATATTAAGAAATGTGGCAAGAGCAGAAGGGGTACCGGCCGCAGCGGGACAGGGGAGCGCCGACTGCGGGTGGACAGAACAGCGCCGGCAGCGGCAGGGGGACAGGAGAGAGCCGGCAGCGGGCGGACAGAACAGCGGCGGCTGCGGCAGTGAGACGGAGGAGAGCCGGCTACGGCGGGTGGACAGGAGAGAGCCGGCAGCGGGACGAAGGAGCGCCGTCTGCGGGCGGACAGAACAGCACCGGCTGCGGCAGCGGGACAGGGGAGAGCGGGCTGTGGCGGCGGGACAGAGGGAGTTGACCGGGGGCGCCGGGAAGATGTATAAATGAGATAGTGTTTTTATGATACGCCCTCTAAAAGTACGGCATGCAAAAATGTATAAAACATTTTTTCAACGAGGTTTTTGGTGACGCAATCTATTTTATGAAATGAACAACAGGAGGCTATGGATCTATGAGTAAGATGGGGCGCAAGAACAAGGACAGCAAGGAAGCCGCAGTCAAGAAGATGAGGCAGCAGCTTGCCGCTCTGGAGCGCAAAAACGCAAAGAAAAAGAAATGACAGGAAGCGGGGGTGTCAGGATGAGCGATATCATGATAATCGGCATAGCGGGCGGAACCGGAAGCGGGAAGACTACGATCACAAGGAAGCTGGCGGAACGCTTCGGGGATGATGTGACGGTCATCTATCATGACAATTATTACAAGCCTTACAGGGAATACAGTTTCGAGGAGCGCGTCATGCTGAACTATGACCATCCCGACGCGTTCGATACGGATCTGATGGAGGAGAATCTGAGGTCCCTGAAGGAGGGAAAGACCATCGAGAGTCCGGAGTATGATTATGCCGCTTACGACCGGAAGGAGACGACCATCCCGATCCGGCCGACCAAGGTAATCGTCGTGGAGGGAATTCTGATTTTCCATGAGAAACGGCTCAGAGATCTGATGGATATCAAAATTTATGTGGACGCGGACGCGGACGTGAGGATCCTGCGCAGAATTCTCCGGGACGTGAAGGAGAGAGGGCGTTCCCTCGACAGCGTGATCGGCCAGTATCTCACTACGGTAAAGCCGATGCATGAAGCTTTTGTGGAACCGTCAAAGCGGTACGCGGATATTATCATTCCGAAAGGCGGACAGAACCAGGTAGCGCTGGATATGGTGATGAACCGGGTCAGGTATCATCTGGAAAAAAACGGCCATGCATGAATCCACATGCATGGCCGTAATCATGATTCTGAGATTGAAACTTCTCTGCTGCTGAAACGCTTCTGCGCGAAGAAGGACTCTTCTGACGGAATGCTTCAGAAGATTACTGTTCCGGTTTGTAAGTCCTGTATGTCGGCCAGAACTGTGTCACTGCGATCTCGCCGCGGGTTCTGCCTCTCTGCTGCTTATGATCCGGCATCTCGAAGAGGACGCACCAGTAATAGGCGGCCTTGTAAGCGCCGGCAGTGTTGTTGGACACGCTCTGGAGCGCCTTCAGTGTCTTTACATATCCGGTCTGAAGTTCCATCTTGAGGAAACGGAGCTGTCCTTCCAGGGTCTTCCAGGAGTCCGGGCAGTACTTCTTAAGATTGCTCCAGCGGCCGTTGTGCCACTGGCAGATCCCGTAGGAAGTTCCTCCGTCTCCCAGCGCGTCCGTGCGGAAAGAGGATTCCGCCTTGATATTCGCCAGGACGCCGGTAGCAGCGGCGTTGTTAAGCCCGAGTTCCTTTACCATGAATTCGAAGATCTTCTTCTCATTGAGCTTCTGCTGAACGCTGCCCGAAGAGGAAGAAGAGGAGGAAGAATTGCCGGCGGCGTTGATGGCCTCGGCTTCAAGAGAGTTTTCCTCATCCTTTGTAAGTCCGGTCGTTTCATTGCGTGACTGGATCGCAGAGGCGTTATAATCTGCCGGTTCGTCCTCATCATAACCGCTTTCGGAGGAAGTGGCGACCTGGATCGGAGCAGAGAAAACCGGAACGGCAAAGCATCCCTGCGTGAGAAGCGTACATGCGAGAATCATCGATAAAACATTTTTTCTTTTCAAAACCGTACTCCTTTACACTGCATTTCTGCGATTATCCCCGGAACAGAACTATACGGTCAGATTCTGTGCGGTTCTGCTTTCCGCGGCAGGAGGACCTGCCTGTGGGGAAATAAAATCTTCTTTACGGAAGTGTTACAAAATTATTAAATATCCCGTATGGCCCCTATGATACACTAACTTGCAAAAAGAATCAAGACTCTTTTTCCGATTGTCTGCAGGAGCGTGCGGAGATCGGTCTGCAGGGTATTTTCGCGGGAAAATGGACTGAGGATTCTTTCTGTAAAATTCTTGTAATAATGGCTAAATTCCAGTAAAAGATATTGAATTCAGTTCATTTTTCGTTTAATATAGGGATAGTCTTGCTTCACCGGAGAGACAGGAAGATATACGGGTTTCCCGCAGTGTTTTTCCGGACGTTTGCATTCACTGCAGCATGCTCCGTATGTTCAAAGCATATGGCATGAAGACGCGGACCGCGGCATGTTCCGTATGTTAAGGGCGTACGGCTGATGTATCATGGTAAGCATTTTGTAGTATGATTTTTCTGTATGTTAAGGGCATACAGGCAGCGGAAGAAGCAGGAAGGGGACAGCTGCAGCAGGGGAGAGTATACCCGGGCTGTATGTATGATTAATAAGGAGGGCTTGATCTATGAAACGGGGCAATTCTGTATCTCTGCATTTTTTACTTCTCCCGGCCGCTTTTCTGACGGCACTACTCATGTTTATTCTTCCGGTCGGCACCGCAAAGGCGGCCGTAGTGAGCGCGCCCGCTGTTACGGCGACAGCCAGCGGCAATAAAGTAACGGTTTCCGCGACTTCTGTTGCCGGCGCGAACAAGTACCGTTATCAGATTTCTCTGAATTCCTCATTTACCAATATTGTGGAGACGAAGAGTAAAGCCAAACTGAGCATTAAATTCACGGACCTTGATTATAATACAACTTATTATGTAAGAGCCAGGGGTTTTTATAAGGCGGACGGATCAAAAGAGTTCGGTCCCTGGAGTTCTGTTGTCACCGTTACAACCGGTAACCAGGCAGCAGCTGCACCTGCTCCGGCTGTAAAAGTGAAGAGTTATTTTTTGAATAATGACATTCTTGGCCTGCTGGGGATGAGCCTGGACCAGGTCAGGAACAAATATATATCGGTCACAACAGTGAAGGTGGGTTCCGTGAGCGGCATGAATACGCTTTCGCTTGGGAATCCGGCCATAGAACTGTATTTCAACAATAAAGGATGTTTCTTCCTGGCCGGGAACCTTTCGACACTGGTCGGGAAGACAGTTCCGCAGCTCACAGCCGTAAAACTGATGGAAGAACTCGATATCAGTGCGGGATACATCGGCCAGGGCCAGGAGGTAAAAGAAGCGGATCCGAAAAAGTCGTATATGACGGTTTCCTATCAGAGAAATTACGGTACTGTCTCAGGCACTCTGTATATCTACGGCATTTCAAAGGATTCCAATGGGAACATTATCTATGATGGAACTTCGGTGATCCAGATTGTTGAAGGAATTACGAACTTCTCAACGTCGACAGGAGGATATTCCAATATGTTCGGCGGCCTTCTGGCAGCCGCCTGAGACAGAGACAGCGATATTTGTTTCTTCAGGGGTTTTCATCAGAATCCCCTTTATGAGGAAAAGCTGCGGCTGCTGCTGTCAGAGCGGGCTGCGGCGGGAGAGTTGGTTTTCGAACTGAGAGGAGGAAAATGTTATGGAAGGTATCAGGAAGATGGTTGCGGAATTTCTCGGGACATTTGTCCTGGTATTCGTAGCCTGCGGGGTTGCGGCCGTTACAGGCTGCAGCGCGGAAGCGAATGCGGCTTATATTCTTACGGCGCTGGCCTTCGGCCTTGTGATCGTCGCGATGGCATATTCCATCGGCAATGTGTCCGGCTGCCACATCAACCCGGCTGTATCGATCGGCGTTCTGCTTTCCGGCGGGATGAGTTTCACGGATTTTATCGGCTATCTTGCGGCACAGTTTCTTGGCGGTATCGCCGGCGCGGCTGTTCTGCGCAGCATTATCGGAACAGGACTCGGGCTTGGCTGCAACGGCCTGTTTGAAGGGGATCCCGGCAAATCTTTCGCGATCGAAGTGGTCCTGACCTGTATCTTTGTCCTCGCGGTTCTCGGAGCAACGAGCAAGATTGCCAACAGCCAGGTGGCCGGACTGGTGATCGGCGGGGCTCTTACCCTGGTTCATCTGATCGGTATCTATTTCACCGGAACTTCTGTCAATCCGGCCCGTTCCCTCGGACCCGCGCTTATGCTCGGCGGAGAGGCACTGGACTGCATCTGGGTATTCCTGGTCGCTCCGATGATCGGAGGAATCCTGGCAGCCCTGATCTGGAGTTATCTCTGGGCCGGCCATAAAAAGGCTGAGGCGGAAGCGGCTGCGGCGGCGGAAAGCGGGAATGACTGATCGTTATCAGCTGGCGCTTCACTCCTTACCGGACATTTTTGTCCGGAAGGAAACAGAATAAAGAAATAAAAGGAGCAGAGGCCGGAAACGGGCACTCTGCTTCTTTTCTTCTGCGGACAGCCTGTGGATGATATTACGGAACAAGGTCAGACTGGAAACCGGCAGGCATGACAGTCTGTATCAGGGAATAAAAAAACAGACATACAGGAGAACCTGTATGTCTGTCTGACAAAGCCGAAAGCCGGGCTCGAACCGGCGACCTACGCATTACGAATGCGTCGCTCTGCCAACTGAGCTATTCCGGCAGTGCCTTAGCAACGTTGTTATTATAATAGCTTAATCCGCTTTTGGCAAGTCTTTTTTGCAGATAAACAGGTATCGGATCAGGCAGGAGATCATTCTTGCGGAAAACGCTTTCCTGTAGTAAACTAGCAATATTGAACGGGCAGGACTGCTGCCCGTGGACCGTGGAAATTGTCAGACTGTAATTCATTTGTTCACTGATAAAAGACCGTTGACAGCGATGTGCGTTTTGGCGGCAGCGAAACGTTACAGGTTGTCCGGTCTGATTTGTATGGAAAAAACCTAGCGGGAGCGCAGGGTAAAAATCAGTTTTAACGCTGAAACAGAAGCGGGTGGGGAATTCAGTATGGAAAACAGGGAAATCAGACCGACACTTGTGATCATGGCGGCGGGGATCGGCAGCAGGTTCGGGCAGGGGATCAAACAGCTGACAAGCTTTGGCCCGTCCGGAGAGATTATCATTGATTATTCCATCCATGATGCCATAGAAGCAGGATTTCACAAAGTTGTATTTGTGATCCGGAAAGATCTGGAGGAGGATTTCCGCCAGGTCATCGGAAGCAGAATTGAAAAACATGTAGAGGTTGCTTACGCCTTTCAGGAAAAGGAAGATCTGCCGGAAGGGTTTTCTTTCCCGGAAGGCAGGAAAAAGCCATGGGGAACCGGACAGGCGATTCTTGCCTGCAGAGATCTTCTTCATGAACCCTTCTGCGTGATAAACGCGGATGATTATTATGGGAAAGACGCCTATGTTCTGATCCATGATTATCTGACGGACAGGGCACGCAGAAGATATGTGCAGGGAGAGAAAGCATCCGGCTTTTGCAGTGAAGAGAACAGGACCGGCGGCAGCCGGACCGGGGAAGCCGGATCTTTCTACGAGGTCTGCATGGCAGGCTTTATTCTGAAGAATACTCTGTCGGAGCACGGCGGCGTCACCAGAGGCCTCTGCCTTCGGAATGAAGCCGGGGAACTCACAGGGGTACTGGAAACCAGAGGGATCATCCGCCACGAGGGAGGAGCAGCTGCGCCCGGAGAGGACGGAACGCTTCAGATTCTTGATCCGGAGACCCTTGTATCGATGAATATGTGGGGCTTTATGCCGGAGTTTACCGGAACGCTGGAGAGCCGTTTTCGTGACTTCCTGGAAGCACATACCGGGAAGGGGGATCTGCTGACTACGGAGTTCCTCCTGCCGACGATTATTGACCGTATGCTGAAAAAGGGAGAGGCAAGGGTTGACGTGCTTCCGACGAACGACCGCTGGTTTGGCGTAACATACCAGGACGATATCGAAGCTGTCCGGGAGAATTTCCGGAAACTGACGGAGGAAGGAAGCTATCCTTCTCCGCTGTGGAGCTTCTGAATCAGACAATATTTAAGGGAAACACTGCCTTATCAGTGTTTCCGGACTGCAATGACAGATTTTCAGGAGGAATTGGTTTTATATGGGGACAGGCTTTGATAATGAGAAATACCTGAAGATTCAGTCGGAACATATAAAAGAGCGGATCAGCAAATTCGGGGATAAGCTTTACCTGGAATTCGGGGGCAAGCTTTTTGATGATCTGCACGCGTCCCGTGTCCTTCCGGGATTTGAGCCGGACAGCAAGCTGAAGATGCTGATGCAGCTCAGGGATCTGGCGGAGCTTATTATCGTGATCAGCGCCGTCGACATCGAGAAGAACAAAATGCGCGGCGATCTCGGCATTCCCTATGACGAGGATGTGCTTCGTCTTGCTTCCAAGTTTGAGGACAGGGGACTCTATGTCAGTTCTGTCGTCATCACGCATTATACCGGACAGGAAGCCGCCAGGCTTTTCCAGGAGAAACTGGAGAAGAAGGGGTTCCGTGTATACCGCCACTATATCATCGAGGGATATCCGTCGAATGTGGACCATATCCTCAGCGAGGAGGGATTCGGGAGAAATGAGTACATCGAAACCTCAAGACCGCTGGTGGTAGTGACAGCTCCCGGTCCGGGCAGCGGCAAGATGGCCACCTGCCTGTCCCAGATTTATCATGACAATAAGAAGGGAATTAAAGCGGGATACGCCAAGTTCGAGACCTTCCCGATCTGGAACCTTCCGCTCAAGCATCCGGTCAATCTGGCTTACGAGGCCGCGACGGCCGATCTGAATGACGTCAATATGATCGATCCTTTCCATCTGGAGGCGTACGGGGAGACTACGGTCAACTATAACCGGGATATCGAGATCTTCCCGGTTCTTTCCGCCATGTTTGAGGGAATCTACGGGGAGAGCATCTACAAGTCCCCGACAGATATGGGCGTCAATATGGCAGGCTTCTGCATTGTGGATGACGACGCGGTCTGCAGGGCCGCGAAGCAGGAGATTATCCGCCGCTACTACAATACGGTAGACAAAGTTGTGATCGATGAGGCTTCTGAGGAGGAGGTATTTAAGATCCAGCTCATCATGAAGCAGGCGAAGATCACTACGGATGACCGTCCGGTTACAGTGGCTGCAAAGAAGAGGGCAGAGGAGACCGGGCTTCCTTCGGCGGCGATCGAGCTTGCCGACGGAACCATTATCACCTCCAAGACTTCTGATTTCCTGGGGGCTTCTGCAGCGCTCCTTCTGAACGCCCTCAAATATCTGGCCGGCGTCAGCCACGACGTCCGCCTCATTACACCGGAAGCGATCGTACCGATCCAGGATCTGAAGGTGCGCTTCCTGCATGGAAAGAATCCCCGCCTTCATACCGACGAGGTGCTGATCGCGCTTGCCCTGGCTTCCCGCGGCGATCTGAACGCGCGTGAATCCCTGGAGCAGATCCCGAGACTGAAGGGCTGCCAGGTTCATACTTCCGTTATGCTGACCGAGGTGGACCGGCATATCTTCCACAGGCTTGGCGTGGATCTTACCAGCGAGCCGGTATCGAGTATCCGCAAGTGGTGAAGCTTTTAAGATCACTCCGGACAGGACCGGTTGCTCTTATCGTCAGAAAAGAAAAGCAGGTATTCAATATGCGATGAATATCCGTTTATCGGATGGGCGGCAGCGACAGGATGTTTAAGTATAGTCAGGAAAGGAAATATATGTCAGTTGAAAAGGTGCAGGAATACTTCAGGGGAACAGAAAAAGAAGGGAAAGTGATCATCCCGGAACAGTCCAGTGCCACAGTGGAACTGGCGGCAAAGGCGCTGGGGACAGAGCCTGACCGGATTGCAAAAACCCTGTCTTTTCTTCTGGATGACGGCCCCATTCTTGTTGTTGTGTCCGGTGAATCAAAAGTGGACAACCGCAAGTTCAAGGATACCTTCCATACAAAGGCCAGGATGATCCCTGCCGCTGATGTGGAAGGCCTGACCGGACACGCCCCGGGCGGCGTCTGTCCTTTCGCGGTAAAGGATGGCGTAAAGGTCTATCTGGATGAGTCCCTGAAGATTCACGAGACCGTATTTCCGGCGGCGGGCGGTTCCAGCAGCGCGATTGAAATGACCTGCGGGGAACTGGAGAGATATGCCTGCTTTTTCCAGGGCTGGGTTGATGTGAGTAAGAAATGAGTTTTGATGAATTGCCCTGCACATTCTCCTGACTACTGTCATGAGTGGTTTAGCAGGAGAAAATATATAAGTGAAAAATTCGGAATATCTGTTGACTTCATCGCTTTTATATGTTAAAGTATTGGAAACCGTTGAGAAAGAGTAAGTAGGTTTCAGAAGCGATCCACAGAGAGCCATGGATGGTGGAAACATGGCGTGAGCGCTGGGACTGAATGGACTTTCGAGGGCGAGCGGAAAGGGAGCTGCCGGAGCAGAACACAGATTCATCGGTCTGTATGCCGGCCGGTCCGGAGTATGTAAGACGTATGCTCACGTTACGAGCCGATGCGTTATGACTGACGCGTCACGAGAGGGCGGTTTATAACCGTCAAGCCGGGTGGCACCGCAGGAGTTTATATCCTGTCCCAGCAGCAAAGAGACTGGGACAGGATTTTTTTATTGTCCGGGCAGCTTTTGAAACAGGAAACAGGCGCCCTTTTCTATGTCCCGCATTTTCAGAGAGGAGAAAGAATTATGTCAGAGACGAAGATCCCCTATAAGATTTATCTGGAAGAGCAGGAGATGCCGAAGGCATGGTACAATCTTCGCGCGGATATGAAGAACAAACCCGCGCCGCTTCTGAATCCCGGAACCCATCAGCCCATGACCGCGCAGGAACTCTCCGGCGTATTCTGCGAAGAGCTGGTTCAGCAGGAACTGGACAATGACAACGCCTTCATCGAGATTCCCGCGGAGATCCGTGATTTCTACAAGATGTACCGCCCGTCGCCGCTGGTACGCGCATACTGTCTGGAGAAAAAGCTGGATACGCCTGCGAAGATTTATTACAAATTCGAGGGAAATAACACCAGCGGAAGTCATAAGCTGAATTCCGCAATCGCCCAGGCTTACTACGCGAAAAAGCAGGGCCTGAAGGGCGTCACGACCGAGACAGGCGCAGGGCAGTGGGGAACGGCTCTCTCTATGGCCTGCTCCTATTTTGAGTTGGACTGCAAAGTCTTTATGGTCAAGGTTTCCTATGAACAGAAACCCTTCCGCCGCGAAGTCATGCGCACCTACGGTGCGTCCGTGACACCGTCCCCGTCCATGGAGACAGAAGTCGGAAGAAAGATCAACGCGGAGCATCCCGGCACCACCGGAAGTCTCGGCTGCGCGATCTCAGAGGCAGTTGAAGCAGCGGTAACACGTGAAGGCTACCGCTATGTGCTCGGCAGCGTTCTGAACCAGGTACTGCTTCATCAGTCCGTCATCGGTCTTGAGACTAAAGCGGCACTGGACAAATACGGAATCAAGCCGGATATGATCATCGGCTGCGCCGGCGGCGGCTCTAATCTGGGCGGCCTGATCGCTCCCTTTATGGGAGAGAAGCTGCGCGGCGAAGCGGACTACCGTATTATAGCAGTGGAACCGGCGTCCTGCCCGAGCCTGACCCGCGGCGTGTATGCTTATGATTTCTGCGACACCGGTATGGTATGCCCGCTGGCGAAGATGTATACACTGGGCTGCGACTTTATCCCGTCCCCGAATCACGCCGGAGGACTCCGTTACCATGGCATGAGCTCCATTCTGTCCCAGCTTTACGACGACGGCTTTATGGAGGCAGTTTCTGTCAAACAGACCGAGGTATTTGAAGCGGCCGAGATGTTCGCCCGCGTCGAAGGCATCCTTCCGGCTCCTGAAAGTTCACATGCGATCCGCGTGGCGATCGACGAAGCCATGAAGTGCAAAGAGACAGGGGAAGAGAAGACGATCGTCTTCGGCCTGACCGGAACCGGTTATTTTGACCTGGTTGCCTATGAAAAATATCATAACGGACAGATGGATGATTATATCCCGACAGATGAGGATCTGGCTGTCTACAGAGCGAAGCTGCCGAAGATCTGAGTTGATTTTACAGCCCTTTTAAGGTATTATGGATATAGTACCTTACTACTTTTATATGATTTTGAAAAGCCTCCCGGAGTGAAAGCTCTGAGAGGCTTTCCTGCCGAGGATACTGCATGGACTCAAGAGAGAGACGTCCTGACCGCAGGAATTACCTGAAAGATATGAGGAGACATTTTCTGTACAGGCCCGCTACGGAAAGCCGGCCGGATCAGACTGTGGAAAAGAGAATGGGCCGTTTGCCGGGAGTTATCCTGGTCAGCATACTTGCTGCCCTGTCCCTGGCAGCTATACTGTTCTGTTATTTCTATATAGACAGTCTCAGCGGATACTATCTCAGGAACCTTTCTGCGGACACGATCTGTATTGTGGTCTGCCTGCTGATAGAGATCAGTATTGTAAGGGGCAGGAGTAAGAATACAGCCAGGATCTTCTTTGCTTTGCTGGTTGTCGTGTGCGGCGTTTATCTTTATTCCGACCTGCTTTTCTGGTGTGTGGACGGCAATCCCCGTTTATGGGGGGCAAGTTATTTTTCAAATATCCTGTATGCACTCAGCCCGCTGTATCTTTTCCTGTTTTTCTGGCTTTTTCTTATGACAGACAGGCTTAAGGAAGAGTCGGCGACTATGAACTGGCTGACGAAACTGGTAATCTATATGACAGCGGTCCTGTCTGTTTTTATCGCGGGGAATTATCCGGCCGGTTATTTCTTTACAGTTTCTAAAGAAACCGGCGAATACAGCCGGGGAAGCCTTTATTTTCTCCCCACAGTATGTATGGTGGGCGTAATTCTGGTCTGCCTGGTTGAAATGGTCAATCAGAAGATTTCGACAGAGTCGAAATTACTTCTGCTGTTTTACCCGCTGATTCCTCTGGTCAGTGTACTGTTCGGCCTTTGGTCGTCGACAGGACCCGGTCTGGATGTGCTGGTTACTTTCTGCTCTGTTATTTTTATGTACACCAACATCTACGTGCGGAATGAGCATATGCTGCTGATGCGTGAAAACGCGCTGATCCAGAGCCAGATGAATGTTCTGCAGCATCAGGTCAATCCCCATTTCCTGTTCAATACGCTGGGGACGATCGACAGCTTATGCGAGGAGGATCCGGCAAAAGCGCAGGAGGTCATCCGCGAACTGAGCGAGTATATGAGCAGGAATCTCCGTTCGTTCAGTGAAAAACAGCTGGTTCCCTTCCGGGACGAGATGGAACAGGTCGCCCTTTATCTGAAGATTATACAGGTACGTTTTCCGAATATCCGGATAGAAACCGATATCCGTACAGAAGAATTCTATATCCCGCCTCTTACAATTCAGCTTCTGGCGGAAAATGCCATTCTGCACGGAATCTGCAAGCGCTGCAGGAGCGAGGGATTGCTTCGGATTACTTCCTCGAAGATCGTGAATGGATTCAGAGTCACCGTCGAAGACAATGGAGTCGGTTTTACGGAAAACATACCGGATGATGGAAGGAAGCATATCGGCATTATAAATGTATCAAAACGCCTGGAAACACTCTGCAGCGGCAGACTTATCATACGGAGTATACCGGGGGAGGGGACGGTCTGTATCATCAGGCTTCCCGAAGCCAGTGGAACCGGCTGGAGGGGAGACAGAAGCAACGAGACCGGTGATTTGGAAGTATAATGCGCATTGTTTATGGGAAGTCGTAACTGTTAAGAAGCAGAATGGGGAAATAAGGGGGAATCAGGAGTGACAGCGATCTGTGTGGATGATGAATATCTTCTTCTCAGAGCACTCAGGCGAGCGGTGGAAAAATCGCCGGATATCACGGCGACGGAAGTGTTTGACGATGAGTATGATGCTTTGAAATGGGCGCAGACACACCCTTTTGATATAGCGTTTCTGGACATCCGCATGCATGAGATGGACGGGATGCAGCTGGCGGAGGAACTGAAGAAGATCCGGCCGGATGCTGGAATTGTCTTTTGTACAGGTTACCGTGATTACGCCATCAAAGCCATGAATATGCACCAGGATTTCGGTTACCTGTTAAAGCCTGTTGACGCGGCGCTGGTACAGAAAGAGATAGACTATGTGAAAAACAGGCAGAAGAAAGGCTTGTCAGGAAATACTGCTTCTGTCCGTAAGGCATCGGATTATCTCCTGATCGTCCGCTGTTACGGAGGTTTTGAAGCATATGACCGAAGAGGACGGATGCTGAGCTTCAGGCGCAGCAGGTCCAAAGAACTGCTGGCCCTTTTTGTGGACAGGAAAGGGATCAGCATGACCGCCAGGGATATCTGCGCGATCATGTTTGAGGACGACGGGGATTTTGACCGTCGAAATATTAATTATTTCTATAAATTATATTATGAATTACAGAGGGTTCTGAAGGAGGCCGGGGCGGATGAGATCCTGCTGAAAAACGGAAGCAGGTACTATCTGAAGCCGGAACAGATCCGCTTTGATAATACAGGAAAAGGCAGCAGGGGATATCTGGAGGAATATCCCTGGGCATATTAAGTGATAAGCGTGCCGATGCTTACCGACGGACGTATAAAGAAATATGAAACTATGCATAAATAATGGACGATCAAGGTTTTTGTCCATGATTTGCCTTTTGCAAGTGCATAACTTGCATATGTTGGGTATATAATGTCCGAGGAAAGGATTTATGAAAGACTTTAGAGCATATAGCATCAGAGATGATAAGCAAATATGGCCCGGGAATGAGCTTTCTGCCGCGAACTGCGTGCAGAAAACAGCAAACTCCTGGAAGAACGGGCAGCTTTTCGGAATCAGAAAAGCGCTGTCCTGTTTGCTTTGCCTTTTAATACTGGTATCCAATCTGCTGCAGCCTTTCGCGGCCATGGATCTTCCGATTTCTTTTGATCCGGATCATCCGGAGAAAACCATCGTTCTGCACAGGCTGGAAAAAGAAAACGGAATCTGATCAGGATCCGCTCCTTGATTCAGAAGATGAGACAGAGACTGAAACAGAAGCAGAGACGGGTATTGAGACAATAGCCGGAGTAATGACAGAGATTGGGGACGAGACAAAAGCAGAGACAGGAATAGAGTTAAGCGACGAAACAGAAGCGGAAACAGAGGTAGAGTTAAGCGACGAAACGGAAGCGGAAACAGAGATAGAGTTAAGCGATGAAACGGAAGCTGAGACAGAACCGCTTGTGCTTGTCAGCGAGGGTGCGGATTACCGGATTGTTGTGACCTGCGGGCATGATGCCGGGATTCCGTACGATGCTGAGCTTAAGGTTTCCGAGATCCTGCCCGAGAAACAGGATAATGCGCAGGATGCACATTAACAGGAAAAGAGTTATGAGGAATATGTATCAGATGCGGAGAATGCCCTTGACGGGAAAGAGAAGATAACATTCACCCGCTTCTTCGACATCTGCATTATGAAGGATGGGGAGGAAATCCAGCCTGCCGGCCCGGTAAGCGTCAGGATCGAACTGCCGGATGAACTGGCAGAGGATGTAAAGGCCATTCATTTTGAGAAGGAGGAAGCGCCGGAGGTTTCCAAAGATCAGCAAGAACCTGCGACTATTGAGAATCCGGTTTTGCTGGATGCGGAAGTTACCCCAGCTGAAGAGATGGAGAACGCAGTCGTCTTTGAGACAGGCGGATTCTCCGTATTTGGTGTCTTCGGAACAACGATTGAGAAGACTGTACTTGCGAGAAACGGGCGCAATTACAAAATAACTGTAACTTACGGACCGGAAGCGAAGATTCCGGATGATGCTGATCTGAGTGTGGAGGAGATTCTTCCTGCGGAAAACCTGGAAGACGGTGAGACCGATCTCTGGCAGGAGTATGTCTCCATGGTAGACAGCGCTCTTGGCTGGGAAGATCAGATTGCCTCTTATATCAGGCTGTTTGATATCAAGATCGTGAAAAAAGGTGATTCGGAAATAAAGTACCAGGCGGTGGAAGGGACGACAGTCGATGTAAGGATTGAGCTGGCGGACAAAGAAGCCGGAGATGAAGCGACGGGGGAAACCATGGTCGTTCATTTTGCCGACGGAGCTGAGACCGGTGATGTGGTGGACGGTATCGAAGTTGCCGGCAGCCGGGTCAGTTTTGCCGCGGACGGGTTTTCGGTATACGCCATTGTGGAAGCACAGGAGCCGGCAGTTGTTACACTTGAAACGGTACAGAATCTGGCTGAACTGGCGGAAAACCTGAAATCAGAATTCCTGCTGTCCACACAGTCACACGGCTATTTCCTCAACAGCATGAATAAGGACAGTTGCTTTTATACTTGCGGTAATAATTATCTGGAGGCGGACGGCTGGTATTTTGAATCTGCAGGAGGAACGGACCGCTATTATCTCTATACCTATGTCGATGACGGGAACGGCAATCCGGTAAAGCGGTATGTAAACAATCCGAGCGGTAATCTGGCAGGGCTGGTGGAAAATACAAACAGTGCCGTCACCTTTGAATTGAGCCAGGCTTCTGAAGGCAAGTTCTATATGAAAAAGAGCGGCGATAATAGATGGCTTCAGTATTCCGATGGCGGTAAGGGAATCCGTTTTTACACAGCCAATACCAATGCCGGTAACGCTCAAATCACCATCACATACGCGTCCTCCCGCAAGCTTCCGGACGATCCCTACGGACTCGACGGCGAAACCTTCGGCATTGCCTATCACAACGACAGCGCTATCGCCGCAGCCCTGATGGCAGAGACAAAGGATGATAAACATCTTGCAGGTCAGGATATGCTTATGCGTCCGGACGTGCTGGACAATGACGGTATCCTTCTGGTGGCAGAGAACAGTGAGATCCCCCTTTGGACATTTGACTGTGTTGAAGAGGATAAATACTATATCAAATCATCTGACGGGAAATACCTCACGCTGAACGGACAGGCGTTAACTCTTTCGGACGAACCGGATGAAATATATTCCGTCTTTAAGGCGGTGCCGGGCACAGGCGCCAACAGCGGCAAATACTCCTTTACCGTGAATGGATACTCGATTGAGCTCAACGGCAGCGCCGGCAGCGGTTTCTGGGGAACAAACAGCAACGGAGCCACAAAATGGCTGAATCTCGTTAAAAAATCCGATTTGAACGATGACGATTTCAACCTGTATACAGCGAAAAAGGTCAGCGTCAGCGATACGGAGAATGTTGACAATGGCCAGAAAGTGGTCATCTATACCCGCGTCTGGAATGATACGAAGAAAAAGTATGAATTCTACGCGGTAGACTATGACGGCACTCTGATTCCGTGTTATGACACCGGCGACAACATCGAATGGATCGGGACCCACATCAACACTGCGCTCTGGACGTTCACGGAAGGGACGAATTCCGACGGATCTCTGAGCTATTATTTCTGGCTTCAGAATACCCAATACGATAATTATCTCGTCCCTCAGGTCTCGGCGGACACGATCTTCAACGATGGTGCAGTTCTGAACGATGCCAGCATCAATCTGAACGGACGCCGGTACGGGCAGAACTACACCACCATCATCGCATGGGACGATGCGCAGTATGCCTACTCCGGCCTGAAGGTGGAAAACGGCAAAGTGGTCCCCTGTGCGCTGTCCGAAGCGCAGGATTTCTATTTTGCCATTATGGAGCCGAGGCAGACCGCTCCGAATCCTACTACTGTGGCGACCGTGGACAGCAATGAATACGGCATCACCATGAAGATGATCGACTTTAACGATCCTTCAGATAATGCCCGAAACCAGCATCAAACCGATGTAATGGGCACCTCGGGCGGCGGGAAGGGGCTGCTGAGCACAGATCTGGATGACGATTATCCGACAGTTATATCAAACAATAAATCGTTAAATAAGCTGTTTACAAGTGACAGTGTACCGGCAAACCATCTGTTCCTTCAGAGCGTCTACAACGAGAGCGGTTACTTCGTGTATGACAGCACCCAGAACTTTGCACACTTTGACGAGACTACCGGCAATTTTACGGTCTATGACCAGATCGGCGCCATTGTTGGAAATGAAGAACACAAAAATACCAGAGAGCATGGCCAGTTCATGCCATATAATGATATTTCCGCTGATAAGGGATATGCGATAGACAGCAATGGCAATATTATCACGAATCAGACGGACGTAAAAGCAAATGAGCTTTCTGACCTTGACGCGAGGAAGGGAGAAAAGCTTTATCTCATCGGAGACAACAATAAAGGCAGGAACGAAACAGACGGAGATGGCGTCGATTACTTCTTCGGTATGGAGATGAGCGCAAGCTTCACCCAGACTGCAAGCGGGCTGGATGCCTGGGGTCACGACATCATCTTCGAATTCTCCGGCGATGACGACTTCTGGCTTTATGTGGACGGGGAGCTGGTCCTGGATCTTGGCGGTGTCCACAGTGCACAGGTTGGTACAGTGAACTTTCGGACCGGCGTGATCACCAGCTCGAACGGCAATTCAACGCTGTATGATACGTTCCGTGCGAATTATAAGGCGAGGGGAATGTCAGAAGATGAGATTAATGCCAAACTGAATGAGATCTTTACGACAAACGAAAACGGTCAGTACGTGTTCACCGATTATTCAGAACACACTATGCGCATGTTCTACATGGAACGCGGTGCCGGCGCCTCGAACCTGAAAATGCGCTTCAACCTCGCCGCGGTCAAGCCCGGGAATTTTGTCTTTAGCAAGCAGCTCTCCGGCACCGAACTCCAGGACAACGACCTGATCGAATTCCCCTATCAGGTCTGGTACTTCAGCACAGATGACAGCGAGTGGCATCTGCTGGGTGATCAAGAGGGGGAGAGCGCCCTGGTGCACTATGCAGGAAACACTACACCTGTCAAGTACGCCGCAACCTTTACGCCGGCGGACGGTACGGAAGCTTATCAGCACGTCTTTTTCCTGAAACCCGGACAGTCCGCGGAAGTGGAGATGCCGGAGGGTGCAAGGGAATATTATGTTGTCGAGTGCGGCATCAACCCGGATGTATACGATGAGGTGCGTGCAAATAACATGCTTCTGAGCGGAGAAGGAAAGGAACTGACGGAGCAGGACGAACACTACAGGAGCAGCGCAGGCTACACTGTGACCAAAAACACGATCGGTACAACAAAAAGATGCGACTACAAGACATCTTCAGATACTACAGAAAACCGCTCCAGAGTCGATTTTGACAACCATGTCAGCGAAGGCGCGATGCGCACCCTGTCCATCACCAAGAAACTGTATAATGAGGCGGGAGAGCCTCTGACTTATGCCGATGACGACACGCCTTTTAGCTTCCGGCTCTACTTGGGCGACGAGAACAGCGTCACGGATACCATTCCCCCAGCGAATTTTTACACCTACTATGTGAAAGACGCCAACGATAATTACTGCAGGTGGGACGCTGACGAGCAGAAATTTGTCTCCCTGGAGATTACAGATTACGACGGGCCGAACGGTCTGAGTGTATATCTTAATACGCTCAGCAGCACGAAACGGGAGGCAATTGCCTTCGCGACATCCCAGTACGGTTCAATCTCCAAGATTCCGGCAGACCACACGGTGGAAGTCCGCCAACTGATCATCGGCTCGAAATGGAAGGTGGAGGAGCAGGGAAATGAGATTCCGCGCGGCTACACACTGCGTATCTTCGACGGCTATACCCGCGTGGATGTCAGTCCTGAGGAAGAACACAAAACAATGCCAAACACCGGGATCTCCGGGACGATGTATGCCGATGAGGACCCCAAGATCGAGGTTCGAAACCAGAGAGGGTGGGGACTCACGGTACAGAAGATCTGGACCGACAAGGACTTCATGCAAAGTCACGACGATATCTTTTTTGCGGTGTACAGAAAAAATGTGCTTCTGGAAGACAGGGTCTACAGGCTTCCCACTTCGGAGACGGAGATCTATTACTTCTTCGACGATCTGAGAGACGGCGAAAAAGTGTATAATTTCGAAGACTTCAATGTCTACGAGGTAACTGTGACCACTACGGACGAATACGGTCTTGAGATCGACGGGGACGGAAAAGTGACGATCACAGAGAATGTTGCAGTTACTCCGATTACCGGAGAGCAGGACAACAACAAGCTCACCGTCGGTGGGACGCCCATCGGTGGAACTCACCAGGACGCCATCGCTTATATGGTGAGTTATCAGCGGGGTCAGAAGACCGGGAAGCATGAGAACGTCCGCCTTGACACGGTGACAAATTCCCGTCCCGGCATTAAGCTTTATAAAACGCTCTGGGACTGGGAAGACCCGCTGGCCGGGGCTGTGTTTACCCTGAAAGATGAAAACAGGGATGATGTAGCGGCGCCAACCTATACTTCCAGAGCCTCCGACGGCCTGATTACCATTGCGTATCTGAATCCGGGGATTTATACCCTGACAGAAATCGAAACTGCGAAGGGCTATGTTGCGCTGGACAGCCCTCTTACCATCACAGTCGAGGAGGACAACGACGGCACGATGAAGGTCACATCTGTGACCGGTCCGGGAGAGCCGAATGAATACTTTAAGTTCCAGGAAGCCATGGAAGCCCAGGAGGCCACGGAAACCACAGAAGCAAAAGAAGCCGAGATGGCGGCCATCACCATCCGTAACCGGCCCGCCGAGCTTCATGTCGTGAAAGCGGACGCGGAAAATCAGGAGCAGAAGATCGAAGGAGTACACTTCGCTCTGTACAATCAGGTGACGAATGAAAACGGAGAGAAGGTCAGAGATTATCTTCCGATCAATGGCTATGAAGATCTTGAGACAAACGGAAACGGTGTCCCTGTGAAAGACGGTGAAGAAGCCATTACGCTGGAACATCTGACCTGGGGCAGAACCTACTACCTAACCGAGACGCAGGCAGTTGGGGATTATGATAAGCTGGCCACAGATCTCTGCTTCACGATCGGAAAAGATGGAAAAGTCACCATCAATCCGGAGTTTCCTGTTATTCAGACAGTGACCGGCCCGGACGACAATACGGGACTGACCACGTACACCCTCACCGTCCTGAATGGAAAGATGAAGAACATCCGGATCCTGAAAACGGACGATGCGGAAAACACAGAAGATCGGGAGCCTCTGGGCGGGGCAAAATTCGATCTGTACACGGCAGAGGCTTATGAAAGCGAGCCGCAGGGCGGAGCAATCAAGACAGGGATGACGTCAGTCTCAACAGGAGACAGCCTGGGCATCGCCGAGATCGGTCTGCTGCCCAGCGGGGACTATGTGCTGGTGGAAACCGACGCGCCTAGCGGGTATAAGGCTTCAGAAGGAATTATTCTCATACATGTTGACGCAGACAGCGTTAGCGCGAAGTTGAAAGTCACCCCCGAAGAGGGAGAACCGACAGAATCATTCATTTCCGTTACGCAGACGGGTGAAGGCGCCGACGTGATTTACACGATTCCTGTTACGAACGAGTTGGCGCTGAAAAAGATCCGGTTTGTAAAGGTGACTCCGGGCAGTACGGTGGATCAGGAAATCCCGCTGGCGGCCGCGACCTTCAATCTCTACAACGGAACGCAGGCGACTGCAGACAGTCTTGTCGAGGGCAGTCTAACCTCGGGCGCGGACGGTGTTCTCGCCAAATCATCGGAAGGGGAGGAACCTGTCACGGTTTTCGAGCTCGTTGACGGCACCTATATTCTGGAGGAAACGCTGGCTCCAGCCGGTTACAATCAGCTGTCCGGGTATGTGACAGTAACGATTGACAAAACGAGAAAGGAAAAGGTCGTTATATACCAGCAACCGGATCATGGAAACAATCAGCCGTTCACGGCTAAAGTGAAAGAACAGGAAGACGGCACAGTGATCTATGAGGTGAAAATTTACAACAACCCCGGCTATGAGCTTCCTTCCACCGGCGGCCCCGGCACATATCTTTTCTACCTCCCTGGCTTCATGCTCACAAGCATTGCAGGCGCGGCATTCGTGATGAAGCGGAGACGGAGAAAGGCGGCGTGAGAGGTGTGCAGTCGTTGTGCAAAAAAGAATAAACAGTATTCAATGACGACAGGCTCTGTGGGAATTGACCGCAGTGTCTTGTCTAAAAACAGGGGACTTTAGAAAATTGACGTTACGCTTTATGATATTTATGGAAGATAAAACCAAAGATGTCATCATGCGGCAGTACGATCCACAACAACATATGCCCAGAACTTCCTTGATGATGATTCTGATCCGGATGATTCTACACTGGCAGCAATCCGTCAAAACAATCTTCCTGGGTTTTGCCGTTTTCTGCAAGAATGCAGTATTATTTCCTGTATCGAATAAGCAAGAAACCCAGTTTCCGGAGAATGCTGAAAACGCCCGGCTCATGGCTGAAAGGTTATGAGCCGGACGTTTTTATGTCACTGGGGGAAATTTCTCTGTATTTAGCAGAGTAAAGCTCCACAGGTTTAGATGAACTGGAATCTCCTTTTTGCCAGTCAATATAGACGCAATAAAAGCGTCTCTGTACGAACATGGCAAAACCCAAGTCGGTTTTTCAGTTCTTTGCTTCCAGGTTCTCCTGATAGATCTGCGCGAGGCCGCCATGCGCTGTCTCGCGGTATTTTTCATTCAGATCCAGACCAGTGCGGTACATCGTCGCAACTACTTCGTCAAAGGAGATCTTTCTGGTTGCGTAGAGGAAGCGGGAGAGATTAACGGAACTGAGCGCGCGCATCGCGGCAACCGCGTTCCGCTCGATGCAGGGGATCTGTACCAGGCCGCCCACGGGGTCGCAGGTCAGGCCGAGATTATGCTCCATTGCGATCTCGGCGGCGTATTCGATCTGGTCAATACTTAGTCCGTAGAGCTGGGCAACAGCTGCGGCAGCCATGGAACAGGCACTTCCGATTTCCGCCTGGCAGCCGCATTCCGCGCCGGAAATGCTGGCGTTGGTGCGGATTACATTTCCCACCAGCCCGGCGACGGCGAGGGCGTCTAGGATTTCTTCCTCGGGGAAACCCCTGTCCTTGTACATATAGTAGAGGATTGAGGGAAGAACGCCGCAGCTGCCGCAGGTAGGAGCGGTAACAACAAGGTTTTCCGCAGCGTTTTCTTCACTGACCGCATAGGCATAGGCTGCGATAATGCGGTTCATCGTTACATCCGCGCTCTCATTGTAGCAGCGCTTCTCAAAAAGATATTTTGCCTTTCTCGTAAGCTTCAATCCGCCAGGAAGAATGCCGTCCGCCTGCAGCCCGCGCTCTACTGCGTCCTGCATGGCGCGCCAGACTTTCCTCAGGCTGTCGCGGAGCTTATATCCCTCCAGAATGTAGATCAGCTGAATAATACTGATATTTTCCTGATTGCAGAGCGCTACGATTTCGGAGAAATTCTTCTGCGGATAAACTTCGCGGTCTTCTTCGGAGGATTCATTTTCGATCTGGATGGAACCACCACCGATACTAAAGATCCGGGTGGCCGCGATTTCTTTCCCATCCTTAAATGCCTTGAACAGCATGGTGTTCGGATGTGGCAGATCTGAAGTATCACGGTCAAATACAATCTTTGCACCGGGAAGGCCTTCGAGGATAGCCTTTCCCGTACCGTGTCCCTCTCCGGTAAATGCCAGCGATCCGAACAGCGTCACCTCATAGGAATCCGCGTCCGGATAGCGGGAACCAAAAGTTTGCGCAGCGTGATAGGGACCAACTGTATGGGAACTGGAGGGTCCGTTACCGATCTTATAAACACTGGTTATGCTTTTCATATCAGATAGGCAGCTCCTTTCCCTGTTTCTTCCAGTCGCGGAATTCCGCGGTCGCCGTAAAGATAACATCGCCGGAGGAATTCAGCGCAGTTTCCAGTGAATCCTGAATAACACTTACGATGAAGCCGACGCCGACAATCTGCATGGCCACGTCATTGGAAATGCCGAACAGAGAACATCCCAGCGGAACCAGAAGAAGGGAACCGCCGGCAACACCCGACGTACCGCATGCGGAGAAGGTCGCCACGATACTGAGAAGCAGTGCCATGGGCAGGGTTATTTCCGCGCCAACCGAGTAGGCCGCTGTGAGTGCAAAGGTAGTGATTACTGCCGCGGCCCCGTCCATATTGATCGTTGATCCAAGCGGAATCGAGACCGAGTACACATCTTCATCCAGACCAAGTTCCTTGCAGAGTTCCATATTTACGGGAATATTCGCCGCGGAGCTTCTGGTGAAAAATGCAGTCACGCCGCTCTGGCGGATACATTTGAGAATCAGCGGATACGGATTATGCCGGAGCGTAACGCCGACGATCAGCGGATTTACCACAAGGGCAACCAGAAGCATGGACACGACCAGAACGAGAACCAGTTCTCCATAGGTAGTGAAGATTTCCAGGCCGCTCGTGGAAACAGCTTCAAATACAAGGCCGAGAATACCGAAAGGAGCGCAGCTGATGACCCAGCGAACGACCATGGATACTCCGTCAGCCAGATCTTCCATGATCTTTTTTGTTCCGCCGCTGGCATTTTTCAGCGCGAGACCGAAGATGATCGCCCAGAAAAGGATGCCGATATAGTTGGCATTGGCCAGAGCGTCGACCGGGTTGGCGATGATGCTCTTCAGAAGATTCAGGATGATCTCACTCATGCTACCTGGAGGCGTATATCCTTCGGCTGCATTTAAGCCGGTCAGGGTAAGGGTGACCGGATGCGCGAAATTCACAAGTACCGCAACAATTGCCGCACAGAGCGTGCTGAAAAGATAGAGGAATATGACTGTGCGGAATTTGGACATATTGTTGCCTTTTGCGTTTGCCAGCGATGAAGCGACCAGAACAAAGACCAGAAGCGGAGCGATGGCCTTTAATGCGCCGACGAACAAAGTGCCCAGTACACCGATCCATGTCCAGCCGGGAAGGAGCAGTCCCAGAACCGCACCAATCACAAGGCCGATACAGATCCGTACAATCAGACTCAGAGAATTCCATTTTTTGATAAGCATATATACCTCCTTTTCTTCATGGATCCCCTCCTAAAAAATGTTACTGATTACCCATACAGAATACCATTACACACATCTTTTTGTCTACTATTCACAAACCGTATTTATTCTGATTTGTTTTGAAAAAGTCTCTCGGAAGACAGCGAAAAACTTACAAATGCAAATATAGAGCATTTGTGTCTAATATTTGTCAGCAAGTGATTGGTAGAATGCAAATAAGTATGTATTTGGCGGATTATGCTTAATCAGAATATGCTTTATCATTTTTTTCAGATCCTTCCGATCTGAAAAAACCAACGGGGGATAAAAGATGTCAGGTCATTTTCTTAAGAGAGTATTGGCTGTATTTCTGTGTATCTTATTGTTTACTTCTTCGGTTTCGGCGAGCGTGACGATCCATTTTTCAGAGGATAAGACTGTTACGGTCCGGAAAGAAGAGAGTACTTCTCAATCAGAAGGGATGTCTGTCCGTCCGGAGAATGAGACGGAAGATCATACAGAAGCGGATCCGGAATATCCTTCCGCATTGACAAAAGACGCCGAAGGGATTGAAACGGAAGCGAATACTCGGTATTCAGGCGGAGAGACGGAAGCAGAGACCGAGAATATCTATGATGAGACAGAGGCAGACATCTATATGCCTGCTCAGAAATTTACCGCAGATACCGGGACAGTCTTTGTCGTTGTAAACGCCCCTTCCGGAGCCTTCCCGGAAGGAACTTCAATGTCTGTAAAAGACGTGGAAGATCAGGAGACATTATCAACCATCGAAGAGGCTGTCAGTTCGCGTGTCAGTCAGATTCATGCTGTAGATATTACATTCTCCGACAAAGATGGTCGTGAGATAGAACCGCTTCTTCCGATCAGTGTTATCCTGACGGCGGAAGAAAAGAAAGAGGAAGAAGAATCTCTGGTTATCCATGTTGATAACGAAGGAAATGCGGAAGAAGTTCCCTCTTCGGGAATCAGTCAGGAAGAAGTTGTGAAGGCTGCTGCGTCTGTAACAGATGAGGCAGATGGATCAGCGAAGGATTCTTCGGGAGAAACTGCAGTTGATCAGCGTACCGCAGCCAATTCTGAAAATGTAGTAAAAACAGAAGCAGAACGCTCTGCACTGAGAGCAGGCGACAGTACCAATAGTCAGATGACTTCAGCACCAGCGGAACCGGTGGAAGAAATATCGATACCGGAGTCGGGGGAGAGTGTACAGTTTACTGCAGATCAGTTTTCGGTTTATGCATTGGTTTATACAGTGGACTT
>CACZBW010000009.1 GCA_902779575.1 uncultured Lachnospiraceae bacterium | reverse complement strand
TAGTGCGGACGAACAGGCGCAAATCTGAAACCATAATAAAAAATCAGGCTGGCTTACTCACGACTTAAGTCACGAGAATGCGCCAGCCAATTCTTCAAATTCAGGGTGCCAGTGAACCGGACCTTCCCGATTGGGAAGAGCGATGAGTTCATCATGAAAATACGTAATCGGGAATTCCGGGGAAATATGATGCATCTGCTCGCGCAGCTGATGATCAAGAATTACCGGCATAGGTGTCCTCTCTGTATACATTATCAAGATACTCCATCAGTACTTTAAGGCCGCCGATCGGTACGCAGAATTTCTGATCCCGGGCAAGACACGCCCGGTATGTCTCTTCCAGGTCAAACCATTCAGTGCACTCCAGCTCTTCCGTCTGCAGGACCAGCCGTGTTTCGTCTACGTTTTTTCTGTATACATAAACGAAGGCGACCTCATTGTCCCGGAAAGGTTTCCCGTGAAATTCCAGATCATACTGAATCCGGAAAGTCCCGGCAAAGTCCAGATCCTCTTTCTCCGCTTCAATTCCCAGTTCTTCCTTCAGTTCCCGGAGCGCCGATTCACGGGGCTCATCCCCTGCCTGGATATGGCCGGCCGAGGATGTATCGAAACGGCCGGGGAAAGAGTCCTTTTCCGCGGACCTTTTCTGCAGGAGAACCTGCACCCGTTCATCTTTTTCCCGGATAATCCAGATATGGGCGGTTCTGTGGCGGATTCCTTCCGCATGCGCCCTGCCGCGCCCCACCGTCTCACCGACGGGATTTCCATTTTCGTCTACAACATCAAAGATTTCCAAAATAAACATCCTCCGCTTCGTTCATAATTCATGTTCAGATTATAGTATCTGGCCTCCCGCATATCAATATAATAAGGCCGCAGCCCGTGCCGGAACTAACGCTTGCGGGGGTTTGCCCGAATTAGTATAATTCGGATAAGATATGCATACATAAACACTGAATGCAGGCTGATGATACTATTTATCACTTTGAATATATTATATATGGGAGATATAGATATAACATTGAAAAACCAGCAGCCGGTTTTATAGAGAGGGCAAATATATAATCGATATCAGTGAGGTGTCACAGTAATACCGGAGGGGGACATATGGCACAGTTTGACCTGCAGAAACATATTGAACAGGGTGTGGAAAAGATCGTGACAGATACGCTCAAAGCCACATTAAAGAATCCGCGTGAAAGCGCGTTTATGGCGAAATTCGCGGTTTCCAGCCGCAAAGCTTCTAAAACCCGCCTTAAATTTGAGCAGGAAGGACTGCATGTACCGGGATTTCTGATCGCCAGCATCACCAGCAGCTGCAATCTGCACTGCGCCGGATGCTATTCCCGCTGCAACAACGCGACTGTCGACAGCGCGCCGGTCCGGCAGCTGACCGGTGAGGAGTGGCTGAAAATCTTCCGTGAAGCGGATGACCTTGGGATCAGTTTTATCCTCCTGGCGGGCGGAGAACCCATGATCCGCCGCGACATCATCGAGGCGGCCGGGAAGATGCAGAATATCATCTTCCCGATCTTTACCAACGGGACCTTCCTGGATGAGCGCTATTTCCGCCTGCTGAACGAACGCAGAAACCTGGTTCCGGTCCTGAGTATTGAAGGCGGCCGGGAGATCACGAATCAACGCCGCGGCGAAGGCATCTATGAGACTGTTACGGCAAACATGGATGCTTTCCGGGAGAAGGGCCTGATTTTCGGTGCCTCTATTACTGTCACCACGGAAAATGTGGAGGAGGTCACCTCCCGGGAGTTTCTGGACGGCCTGATCGAAAAAGGCTGCAAGCTGGTCATCTATGTGGAATTTGTCCCGGTTACGGAAGAAGCCAGACATCTGGCTCCGGGCGAAAAAGAGCGCGCCTATATGGAAAGCGCCATGGAATCACTCCGCAGCCATTATGATGAAGCTGTCCTCCTTTCCTTCCCCGGCGATGAACTGGCAATGGGCGGATGCATGGCGGCCGGCAGGGAATTTTTCCATATCAATTCCCACGGTGGCGCGGAGCCGTGTCCCTTCTCCCCCTACTCGGACATTAATGTAAAAGACACTTCTCTCAGGGACGCCATCGCCTCCCCGCTGTTCCATCAGCTGCAGGAGCAGGGGATTCTGAGCGGTGAGCATGTGGGCGGCTGCGTTTTGTACGAAAAACGGGATCAGGTCGCGGCGATCGCTTCCGGATCGGATGGTTAATATCCAGAATGACTTCTGGCCCTGCTGCAGGTTTTCATTCCTGAGGCAGGGCCTTTTTAAATCCCGGCTGCCATGGCTCTGATACGAACGTTCAGGGATCCGTCAAAAAAAATACAATTTCTTCTTGACAGCAAAAGAGTTCCGATGTATAGTCTCATTGTACTAATTGAGTAATACATTAAGACACTAAGACATTGGGACAGATGCTGGCGGATCGGCAGTGCTTTCCGCCGCCTGTCTGAAAACCGGAGATGAAAAAGGATGCAGCTGCTGTCCTGCGCATCCGGAAAGAAGCAGATTATGAGCGTATAACGGAGAAGACGACATGGAATGGGAATTTAAGAGCGGGGCTCCGATCTATCAGCAGATCGTGCTGGCGATCAAGTTCCGGATTGCGAACGGTACCTACCCGCCGGGAAGTAAATTTCCTGCCGTGCGGGAGCTGGCGCTGGAAGCCGGGGTCAATCCGAATACCATGCAGAGGGCGCTGGCGGAGCTGGAAAGGGAAGGATTGCTGATGACAGTCCGGACAAGCGGAAGGCTGGTGACCGGCAGCGAAGAACGGCTCCGGACGCTGCGGATGGAGCTCGGTAATTCTGTTATCGGTGAAATGTTTATAAATCTCCGGCGGCTGGGTCTCTCCGACGAGGAAATCGTTGAAGCGGTCCGGAACTGGAGGCAGGAAGCGGGGGAAAAAGGCAATCTTCCGCAGGATGATGTAAGTGTAATTGCCGGAACGCCGGCAGCTGTGAAGGAGGGATAACATGAGTATTTTCGCGTGTCAGAACCTGACAAAGCGTTACGGGAAGCTGACAGCCCTGGACAATATCGATCTTGAGCTGGAGAGCGGACGGATCGTCGGTCTTCTGGGGCCGAACGGAAGCGGAAAAACCACGCTGATCAAGCTGGCGAACCGTCTGCTTCAGCCGACTTCCGGATCGATTTTAATCGATGGGAAGGCGCCGGGCGTTGCAACCAAGAAAAGCATTGCCTATCTTCCGGACAAGGAATATCTTCCGGACTGGATGAATACCCGGCAGCTCATGCACTTCTACGGTGATTTCTATGATGATTTTGATCCCCGGAGAGCAAGCGTGATGCTGTCAAGCCTCGATATCCCTTCCGATATGGTTCTGAAAAAGATGTCCAAAGGAACCAGGGAAAAGGTACAGCTGATCCTCACGATGTCCAGAAGGGCAAAAGTCTATCTGCTGGACGAGCCGATTGCCGGCGTGGATCCCGCGGCGAGGGATTATATCCTGCGCACCATCATACAGAACTATGAAGAAAACTCACTGGTTCTCATTTCCACCCACCTGATCGCGGACGTGGAGTCGGTGCTGGACGAAGCGGTCTTCCTGAAGCAGGGGCACATCGTCCTTCACAAGCCGGCGGATGAGATCCGGACGGAAACCGGGAAGAGTGTGGATGAATATTTCAGGGAGGTATTCAGATGTTAGGAAAACTTTTAAAATATGAGCTGAAAGCCATGGGGCGGATTATCCTGCCTCTCTATCTGGTCCTGATTCTCGCAGCCGGTCTCTTTGCCGTGAATATCAAGCTGAACGACAAAGCCCAGACACTGTCCGGCTTTATGAACATTCTTTCCATCATCACCACGATTCTGTTTGTAGCCTGCATCTTTGTGGTGGTCATTGTAATGATCTTCCTGGTTGTCCAGCGCTTTTACAAGAATCTTCTCGGACAGGAAGGCTATCTGATGTTTACCCTGCCGGCTTCGACACTGGAGCACATCCTGAGCAAGATGCTCAGCTCCATGATCTGGATTGTCGTCGGAATCCTTGCCGGAACCTCCGCCGGATTTCTGATGGTCGCCATCATAAGCGACCTGAAGACTTTCAATGAATTTATCTCCGAGATCATGAACAATCTGGATGCGCTCTTTGGCAGCGGAAGCCTCATGCGTCAGCTGGGAATGATGGTACTGGTCCTGATTCTGGGCGTCCTGAAATCGCTCAGTGAAATCTATGCCTCCATGGCTGTCGGGCATCAGTTCAACAGCCATCGCGGAATCATGAGCATCGCGGCTTATATCGTATTTTCCATTATCGAAATGTGCCTCGGCTTCATGCCTTTCATCAGGAAGCTTGGTGAGCGGGGCGGCCTCCTCTACAACGAACAGCTCAGCGGGGCTTTCCCCGCAGCGGTAGTGTTCTCGCTTGTTGGAATCCTGGTCTACGGCACCATTACCTGGAAACTTCTGGACAGCCGGCTGAATCTCGAATAAAAACAAAACTACTGAAAAAACTCCGCATGTGCGTTTTCTGTCACACATGCGGAGTTTTTATATGAAAATCCGATGAATTCTAAAACCACTGCTTTTCCATATTCCGGCAGAGCTGCCCTGCAGGACCAGGCAGTGACTGAGTTTTCATAAGCAGAAAGAAAAGGGCGTACTACTTCCCCGAGAATACCCGGATCGCGTGCAGATAGGTCTCCTTCATGGACTCTTCCGCCCAGAGCGCCATGTCATGGAAATAGACGTTCCCCTTCTGCGCGTCCGCTTTTTCTTTTACGTATTCCCCGGCAAATTTGGCTGCGTAGGTATAGAAATTAATCTTCCGGACTCCGTTCGTGATGCATTTCCGGAAATCTTCGTCGCTGATGCCGGAGCCGCCGTGCATGACTACCGGCTTCCCGGTCGCTTCCCGGATTGCTTTGATCCGGTCAAAATCAAGCTTAGGCGCGGAGAGATAAATCCCGTGAACGGTTCCGAAGGAGCAGGCAAGAGCGTCAATCCCGGTATCCTCAACGAACTGCGCCGCCTGCTGCGGATCTGTGTAGGCCCCCTCGACCGCCGCGTCTTCCGCGCTCCCGCCCGCTGACAGGAATTCCTCCCGTCCCATGGAGCCGATCTCCGCCTCCACCGAGGCGCCATAACTCTCCGCCAGCTCTACAGCCGCGTTCGTGTAAGCGACATTCTTCTCATAAGAAAGGGCAGAGCCGTCATACATAACCGATGTGAATCCCAGTTCCAGGGCTTCCCTGATCTCATCCAGATTCGCGCCATGGTCCAGATGGACACAGGCCGGAACCTTCGACCGCTCCGCGTACTGCATCATGACCGGTCCGATCTCTGACAGGGAGATATACTGTTTATGGGCTTCATTGGCAAACTGGACGATTACCGGGGTATTCAGCTCTTCCGCGGCTTTAAAGAGAGCCCGGATGCCTTCCAGAGATGTGACGTTAAAAGCGCCGATCGCGATATTTTCAGCCTCAGCGATCTTCAGAATGTTTTTTAATGTGATGAGCATAACTTTTCTCCTCCTGACAGCAAAAAGATCCGTTTACAGCTTCTGAAATAAACGAAAAACAGGCTCTGTTCCGAATGACTTCCGATATGAAATCAGATAACAGGACCTGTTCCGAATGATTTGTCATAACGGGTTAAACAGAGCCTGTTCCGAACAGCTTCGTTTCGGTATAAAAATATCACGGCCGGATGAAATGCTGGGTCTCCCAGCCGGACCGGATCCGCCCGATCAGCCTGTCAACCGGCAGAAGTCCGGACAATGTATCGTAAGTGGTAACGCACATGGAACCGCATCCGGCGGCGATCTTCAGGCAGAGATCGGGATCCATACCCGCGCTGACTCCGTAAAGGAAACCGGCAATCGCCGTGTCACCCGCGCCTGTGCCGGACAGAACCCGGTCCGGCCTGAAACTGTCCTGGAAGACGGCGAGATCTCCCCATCCTTTTCCGGTAAAAGCCGCGCCTTCATGTTTTTTCTTCAGCCTTTCTCCGATCTGTTCCATATGCGCTTCAGAGGACGACAGGAAATACATCCCCGCGGCGCCGCACTTGAGCAGCACGCTTCCGCAGCCAAGGTCTAACGCCTTCTTTGCCAGAGGATGCACGTCTTCCTCCAGAGAAAGCATCATACAGATATCCTCCCCCGTCTCGTCCGCCTTCTTCTGCCAGTGCTCATAACGGCTGCGGTCAAGCATAATTCCGAGTTCTTCAATGCTGGGGAAGAAAAAGTCGACATAGGGGAGCGCTTTTGCCAGCAGGCTTTCCCAGTCAACCCCGGCGGACTCGGAGCCCGGGTCGGGCTGGGCGGTATCCAGGCTGGTGACAAGGCCTTTCTCCTGCATCTGCCTCATCATCCGCGCGAGCCGCTGACCTCCGTCGGAAAAAAAGCTTTCCATCAGGGCCGGGTAACCGAAATGAAAATACTGGGCGCCGGCTGCTCTCTCGTAATCCAGATCCTCCGGGAAGAAATAATTATTCGCTCCCGAATCTACCAGAAAACAGCGGTCGCTTCCGGGAGGCGCGATTACAAGCGTATAGGATGTATCGACATCTTTCGATACAATAAATTCCGCGTCGGCGCCCTTTCTCCGGTAGGTATCCTGCAGGAGACGCCCGAACTCGTCATCTCCGACTTTCGAGACCAGCGCCACATCCGCCCCGAGCTGATGCAGGGCCAGTCCCGTATTCGAGACGCATCCTCCGGGTGAAACCTCGGCCGGGCCGACTCTTCTGAGCTTGCCCGGACGCACGATATCACCCATGGTTCTTCCTTTGTAATTCTCCGGGAAAACCGGCGTAATATCCAGCGAGATATATCCCGCCACAATCATCTTGCAGTCCGACATCTTGTTTCCCCTTTCTTTCCTTTCTTCAATCCAGAACCTTCATGGGCCGCCAGCGCAGGCAGTCCCCCGATACCAGGGAATAGCGGATTCCGTTCTTCATCCCGCAGATACTGTCATGAAATCTGGACGCCCCATGACAGTGCGCGTATATCACCTGTTCGACCCCATATTGTTCCGCAATTCTGGTAAAGCAGCTCTCCTTCTGCAGTACATTGGTCGGCGGATAGTGAAGGAACATGATAAACCTGGAGTATCCCGCCTGAACCGCGGCTTTGAAAGAAAGCTGCAGGCGGTCATACTCCCGCTCCACCAGCTTCTCCGCGCGCGCAGCCTCTTCCTCGTCCCAGCCCATGATATATCCCCTGCGGCTGAGGTAAAAAGGACCTTCAAAAGTATATCCTTTCGTTCCGACCAGGGCATAATCCTTATAAGTATAAAAATTATTCTGCAGAAATTCCAGTTTTCCCCGGTACAGCTCATTCAGGCGCTCTGTCTTTTTGACATCCCAGAAGCTGTCATGATTTCCCCTCAGCAGGATCTTTCTTCCGGGCAGACCCATGATGTAGGCAAGGTCCTCTTCACATTCCGACAGCTTCCTGCCCCAGCTGTGATCCCCGGCCAGGACCAGGGTGTCCTCCTCCTTCAGCAGTTCAGAGCAGGCTTCCTGAAAGAGCTTCTCATGGTTTTTCCACAGTTTTCCATGAAGCTGCTCCTCTGATTTCAGCTCGGACTGAAAATGAAGATGCAGGTCGCCGATTGTATACAGACTCATAAAATCCTTTCTCTGCTTCTGTTATTCTCTCCTGTTCATTGTACTCCGGTTCGCACACATATTTCATCCGGCAGTTTTGCCGCCTTACACCTGAAACCCTTCCTGCGGGCTGTCTGTCTCCGGAATCAGTCGTCTTATATCCGGAGCTGAGAATAAACTCACGACCGGACATAGACACGGTTTCCGTCGGAGACGATCCGGCTGTCATAAAACTGCCGGCATGCTTTTATCAGATATGCGATGTCTTTTACGCCGGCTGTCTCATAAGCGCTGTGCATGGCCAGCTGCGCCAGGCCGATATCCGCGCAGTTCATGGAAACCTGGGACATGGCAAGGTTCCCCAGTGTGCTTCCGCCGGCCTCATCGGAACGGTTGGAGAAATACTGCACAGGAACGCCCGCCTTTTCGCAGATTCCGCGGAAAACGGAAACACTGACTCCGTCGCTGGTGTATTTCTGCCCGGCGTGGGACTTGATCACGATCCCTTCATTCATATAGGCGCAGTTCTTTACGTCGGTTTTTTCCGGATGATTCGGATGAACCGCGTGGGCATTGTCACAGCTGAGCATAAAGCTGCGCGCGCACATGCAGCGGTAATCTTCTTCGTCCATCCCCAGTCCGAAGACGATCCGCCTGAGAACGTCCTGCAGGAAGGTGGACCTGGCGCCCTGTTTCGTACCGGAGCCCACCTCCTCATTATCAAAGCAGCAGTAAAGCCGGATACCGCTTCCTGCCCTGCTCCGGAGCAATCCCTGCAAAGTTCCGTATGCGCACTCCAGGTCATCCAGCCGCCCGGCGGAGAAAAACTCCCGGTCCGCGCCCCAGACAGAGGGCTCCATGCGGTTGTAAAGATACAGGTCCATCCCGAGAAGATCTTCGGGACTGACTCCGGCTTCCGCTGCGGCCATTTCCCGGAAGCGGCCGCTTTTTACCGGCGCGCCTCCCAGAAGGGGAAGCAGATCGGTCTGCAGGTTCAGGGCCATGCCTTCATTGACCTTCCGGTTCATATGAATGGCAAGATTCGGTATCAGGACCAAATCCCGGTCAAAGTCGATCAGCCTGGCCTCGTAGATCTCCCCGCCGCCCTGTACGGACTGCATTTCCTCTGTCTGACCAGGATCCTTTATTTCGCCCTTTTTGCGGACCAGGACGCGCCCCGCTATGGAAAGCGGACGGTCCATCCAGCTGGAACAGATCATGCCGCCGTAGCCTTCCGTGTTCAGCTGCATGTAGTGGTCCCGCACCGTGATTTCAGCCTCTTCCTTGATTTTAAATGCCGGAGAATCACTGTGGGAGGCTGTCACGAGAAAGCCTGTCTCCCTGTAGTCTTCCCCGATCCGGAAGGCGATCACGCTGGAGCCGTTCCGCACGACATAGTAAGCACCGCCTTTTTCAAGCTGCCAGCGCCGGCTTTCCTTCAGTTCCTGAAAGCCTGCCGCCTCAAGTTCCCGGCGGATCGTATCCGCCGCGTGAAACGCCGTCGGACTTTTCTTCAGAAATTCCTTCAGCCCGGCCAGTTCTTCTGTTTCTGCATAAACCCCTGCTGTCTGTGTCATAATCGCTCCTCGTTTGCCAAAGCTGCGGGTATATCTTTATAATCCTGCTCTTTCATCCGCAATAGCCGCCGGCACACTCCGTCTTCCATTTCCTGAATCGGTTAAGGCACCGGCAATTCATTTTATATCACAAAGGCACCGGCAATCCGCAGATTGTCAGTGCCCCGTATCTGTCAGATGTCCGCTCTCTGACGCTCCACAAGTTTTGCGAAGAATCCGTTCTTCGCGATCAGTTCCTCATAATTCCCGCTCTCTATGATGCGGCCGCCGTCAAGAACCAGGATCCGGTCGCAGTTGCGTATGGTGGAAAGCCTGTGGGCGATTACGATTCTGGTGCAGCGGAGCGTATCCAGGGAATCGGATACCACCTTCTGCGTAATATTGTCAAGGGCGGAGGTCGCCTCGTCGAACATCAGGATGGACGGCTTAGGCGCGATCGCCCTGGCGATCATCAGCCTCTGCTTCTGGCCTCCGGAGATGCCTCCGGAACCCTCGGAAATCAGGGTATGCATTCCCATGGGCATGCGCTCGATATCTTCCTTCATTCCCGTCATCTCCGCGACTTTCCATGCGTCGTCAAGGGAAAGGTTCGGCGCGGAGATTGAGATATTGGAATAAATATCTCCCTGGAACAGTTTGCCGGACTGAAGGACAACGCCGATATTTCTGCGCAGAGACTTCATATCCAGAGACTGGATATCCCTGCCGTCGTAGTAGATTCCGCCCATGACCGGCTTCTCAAAGCCCAGCAGGAGACGCATCAGGGTTGATTTGCCGCATCCGGTTCTTCCGACGATGGCGACGTACTCTCCCTTGCGGATCTTCAGCGACAGGTTATTCAGCACATATGGCGTTGAATCCGTATAACGGAAGGTCACATTATTCAGTTCGATCATACCTTCCAGGTGCTGGATGACTTCCTTCTTTTCCTGGATCTCCGGCGCGGTCTCAAAGATCGGCTTCGCCATCTCCAGCGCCGGCTTGACGCCAGCGACTGCCACAGCAGCGCCGACCAGGCCGCCGAACGCCCCCGAGATCAGTCCGTAGGCCGCATTGAAGGCAAGGTAATTCTGGGCGGAAAGACCGCCCTTGAGGGCCATGTAATACATCATTACCGTCCCGCAGAGGGTGATGATCTGAGACAGAGGGCCGCTGACTTTCAGCAGGAAAGGAGGATTGTAGGTCAGGCCCGCGCAGACCGCGTAGCGCTCCGCCCACTCGGCAAAAGCTCTTTTCTCCGCTCCCGCAACCTTGATCTTGTCCGTTCCTCCCAGCAGCGCCAGGACGATTCCATTTTCCTTTCCTTCCGCTTCCATGCGCTTCTGGGAGATTCCCATCTGCAGGAAAGAAGTCAGAAGTGTAAGCACGGCCGTGAGCAGGGTCACCGCCATCGCCGGAAGGACCAGTGAGGCGGCATAGTTGAAAATCTGCACCATATAGACCAGCGAAAACGCCGCGGTCAGGAATACCGAGAAAAAGGTTGACGAGATGGTGGAACACAGGGTTGACACTGCCTGCAGCCTTGTGATGATCTCTCCCGAATTAAAGCGTGAGAAAAAGGAGATCGGCAGAGACAGAATCCTCATCATCGCCGCGCTCTCGACCTGAAGCCTGAGCTGATCCTGAATGTTCTGACTGATCAGGTTTTTGGCAAGACTGAACAGGATCTTTGACACTTCGGACAGGGTCAGGACCATGATCATGCTGATCAGGAGCAGATGACTGCCGGTTCCCAGGAACTCCGGACTGTAGATCTTCAGGGTAATCCTCGGACCGATCGCCTGGATCAGCGTGATCACCGCCGTCAGCCCGATCATCCAGGCATAGTCTCTGGTGCGGAGCAGGGAGATCACATGGAAGATCACATCTTTCACGCCGATCGCCTTCAGCGGGAAAGGCTTATAGAAGCACACAGCGTCAGTATCCAGCTCCGCCGCGGTACGGGCGTTCACGACCTCATTCTTCCCGCTGGCCGGGTCGACGATCGTATAGCCTCTCAGCTTCCCCGGAATCAGGGCCACCATGGTCCCGTCTTTTTTTGATCCGAGCATGGCGCCGGCCGCGTCCTTATACCAGCCTTCTGTAAGGCGGACCCTCCTTCTCAGGATGCCGGACGGCCGGAGCAGATATTCAAGGATCTCTTCGTAATCCTCCATTCCTTCCGGGATGATTCTGGCACGGACACGGTAATAGCGCAGGATTTCCCCCACGGCCGCTTCCGCCAGTTCCCGGTCAGACTGGAACAGGATCCGGATCTTGTCTTTTCCATTTACAGCATTGGCCATTCTGGCGTAAGCATCGGCCAGAATGTCATCATCATTCTGTATCCGCTGTCGGATCTGCTCGTCAAACCAACCCACGCGCTCTGTGGACCGGACTGCCTGAAGGCCGGGCGGCGTCTTCTTCGCCGCTCCTTTCCCGTCTTCTTCGGCAGACAGAATCTGCCGGCAGTCTCAGCCGCTCCTCCTTCCGAAATGATAAAAATACCATCTGATCAGCTGCCTGTAAAAAAGCCGGAGCTTTCCCGGAAAAACCGGGATATCCTATTCACTCGTCACAAGCTTTGTGTAGAAGCTTCCTTTCCGATACAGCTCATCGTGCTTTCCGCGCTCCACGACATGCCCGTTTTCCATGACGATGATCTCGTCGCAGTCCCGGATCGTCGAAAGTCTGTGCGCAACCACGATGCAGGTAATTCCCCTGTCCTGGATCGCCTGGACCACCTCAGCCTCCGTCCTCGCGTCAAGGGCCGAGGTCGCTTCGTCCATGATGATAACCGTGGGATCCTGCGCCAGCACGCGGGCAATCTCGACCCTCTGCCGCTGGCCGCCGGACAGGTCTTTTCCATTTTCATTCAGGATATAATTATATCCGCCTTCCCTCTGGATGATCTCCGAATGAATGCTGGCGTCCCGGGCCGCAAGAACCATCTCGAAGTCCTCGATGGAATTGTCCCAGAGCTTGATATTGTTCTCGATCGTATCCTCGAAGAGGGTCACTTCCTGATCCACCATGGCGACAGAACCTGTGAAGCGGTTCCTGTCAATCTCCTCGCGGGGTATCCCGTCGAACAGAATCTCGCCGCTCCAGGGTTTATACAGGCCGGTCAGGAGATTTGCGAGGGTTGATTTCCCGCAGCCGGAGCTTCCGACAAGGGCGATCTTCTGCCCGGGTTCAATGGTCAGGTTGAAATTCTCGATCAGCGGCTTCGCGAGGGGAGAATAGCCGAAGGTGACATTTTTCATCTCGATTTTGCCGCTCAGTTTTGTATAGTTGGTCTCCTCCGTCCGCACCGGATCTGTCTCGGGCACGTCCGCCTTATATTCCATAACGTCCTCGATACGCTCCATGTCCGTACGCATCTGACGGATCATGTCCCGGGCCGAAGTCAGCTGGCCTACCGGGGAACTGAAACGGGTCAGCAGGGTTGTGAATCCGAAGAGCATACCGACGGTAAAATGGCCTTCCATGGTATACAGAAGCCCCAGGCCGAGGATCAGGTTGTTGGCCGCCAGGGAGACGAACTGCAGAATCAGCCCGTATCCGTTGCTGATCCGCGCGGAGGATGTGTTCTGCCGGTTCACGGAAGCCTGATAGCCTGCCCATCTGGCAAAGAATTCATCCTCGACGCCGCTGGCCTTGATGGTCTCGATCATCTCGACGCCTGCTACGGTTGTGGACTGCAGCTTGGCCATATCGCGCATCATTACTCTGGAGATATTGACCTTCCTGTCAGAGATATATTTCTGTACCACCGTGTTGATCAGGATTCCCGCCACGCCGATCAGGGAGAGGCTGAAATCATAGCGGAGCATCAGGTACAGGTAGAAAAACATGAGGGCAGTATCCATCACCAGCGGGGTGAAGGTACTGATCAGAGTCGCCGCGATCGTGGCATTCGTCTGCTTGCGCATCGCGATGTCCCCGGCCTGCCTCTGCGAATAGAATTCCATGGGCAGGTGCAGGATATGCCACATGTAGGACGAATTGGAGGAAATCGCGAGTTTTCCTTCCAGCCGCAGCAGAAAGAAGCGGTTGATCAGGCTGTTCGTAATCTGGATCGCGGTCAGGATACAGAGGAGGATCAGGAAGGGCGTCACCCATTCCGGACTCTTCCCGGTCAGCAGCCGGTCGAGGAAGACTCTCTGAAAACCGGGATAGAACATGTCGCAGACTGCGGTGATCAGATAAAGACTGAAGGCAAAAATGAAGGCAGACTTCAGTCCCTTCAGCTTTTTCTTCACGAAGCCCATGATGCTCTTGGGATGGCCTCCGGGCTCAAAGTTTTCACCCGGCGACATCTCCAGGATGATTCCCGTGAAGGCCTGGTCAAATTCCTCCATGGAGACCTCTACCACGCCCCGCGCGGGGTCATTTAAAACGGCCCTCCCCTTCCTGAATCCGTCCAGAACCACAAAATGATTGCCGTTCCAGTAAATGATGCAGGGAAAAGAACCGTTCTTTTCCAGATACTCTTTCTCCACCCGGAAGCCTTCGGCGTTCAGGCCGTAGTTCTGCGCTGCCAGCATGACGTTCTTGGCATTCGAACCGTCGCGCGAAACGCCGCAGTCCTTGCGGACCTGCTCCAGCGGTATCCATTTTTCATAATAGGCAAGGACCATATCCAGGCAGGCAGCACCGCATTCCAGCGCCTCCAGCTGCATGATCACCGGGACCTTCGCCACCTTATTTCCTTTAACCGGTGCCTTTATGGCTTTTCTGTCCGATCCGATCATATTTGTCTCCGGGCTGCAGTCCGCAGCAGTTTCTCAGACTTTCTGTACCGTGAAAGCTGTCATTTCAGCATCCTTCAGAAAGGATGCCGGAAATCTCCCATCCAGCGTCCGTCAGATAAGATACCGAAATCTCTTATTCAGCGTCCGTCGGAAAAGATACCGAAATCTCCCGTTCAGCGTCTGTCAGAAAAGATACCGAAATCTCCTATTCAGCGTCTGTCAGAAAAGATACCGAAATCTCTCATTCAGCGTCCGTCAGAAAAGACGCCGGGGCAACATACTCCGTAGTTACCTGACCGTCCGGAGTCATATCCCTCTTCTCAATCCTGCCGGCATAAGCCCAGATCAGGCCGGCCAGAAGCAGCACCAGCATGCCTGAGACCAGAACCCACATGCCGGGTGTCGTCACTCTGATATAATCGTCAATCTGCTCAGGGGAAGTCGGTCGTTCCGCCCTGACTTTTTTATCCTGCTTTTCGTTCATCCTGCTTCTCCAATCAATTCCGCCCCGGCACAGAAAACTCCCGGGCGCGGCAGCTCCGGCTGCCGGACTTCAACAGCGCGCCGGCAGCGTCCGCCTCTATATGTGGTGTAAAAAAAGAGCTTCTGTACAATACCATTCTACTATACCAGAGATTCCGCAGAAATGCACATTATTTGTTGTTTCTGAATTTCCCGCTGCTGGCGCGGATTACGAGCTCATAAGGCAGCACGATCTGCTCGGAAAGATTTTCATCCTTGCCGGAAATGAGTCCCAGCAGTTTTTCCATGGCATGCCGCCCGATCAGGCCGCGCGGCTGGCGGATGGTGGTCAGGGTGGGGCTGAGCAGGGAAGAAATCTCAATATCGTCGAAGCCGCAGACCGCAATCTCCTCCGGTACCTGCAGCTTCCGTTCCTGCAGCGCCTTTATGGCGCCCACCGCCAGGGTATCGCCGCTTGTGACGATGGCGGTAAACTTTTCCCCGGAGCGCAGCAGCTGCATGGCGGCGTCATAGCCGCCCTGGATATCCGGGTCGGCAGTGTATATGATCGTTTCTTCCGCAGGAATTCCGCGCTCTTCCAGCGCCTGGCGATATCCATAAAGGCGGGAGCGGTAAAGGGCGAGCTCCGTATTGCCGCCGATATAGGCGATGCGCCGGTGACCGAGATTCAGCATATACTCCGTCATTTCGCGGGACGCGGCCAGATTGTCTATCGTCACATTCGGGACGTTCGAATTGCTCAGATAACGGCAGGCCACCACCACGGGGTTCTGGCCGGCGATTTCCTCCATATATTCCCTGGGCAGGCAGGCGGAAAAATCGATAATGCCGTCGTTCTGTTTCTGAATCAGGGCTTCATAATAGAACTTTGCCATCTCGGGATTATTGCCGGTATTGGCGATGAAAATGTGATATCCCGCTGCTGAAGCAACTTCCTCTATGCCCTTGAGTATTTCCGAATAAAAACTGTCCCCGAGACGGGGAAGAAGCACCAGTACGCACTTTGTGCGCTGTGTCCGGAACTGCTGCGCAAGCCTGTTGGGGTGGTAATCCAGCTCACGGATCGCAGCCAGTACTTTTTCCCGGGTGGCCGGGAGTACGTTGGGGCTGTTATGTATGACTCTCGAGACTGTCGCTACCGAAACGCCGGACAGTTTCACGACATCCTGAATGGTCGCCATGGATTTTACCTCCTGAATGATTAAAGACAGCTTTCAGTTTATAACAGAATCTCCTGTTTCACAAACTGTTATCGGACGGCCGACGGCCGCCGGCCGGCCTCTGTACAACCGGGTTCCTACTGCGTTCAGAAGCAAACGCCTCTGCCCGGGAGTATGTAAACAGTTACATCCTCTTCATATAGTGTAATCTTTTACATCCTAACATGATTGTATCATGGGGTTTATGCGTCAATCAAGGACGCATTTAATGAATATTGCACAAATTTGTGCTTGCTAATATGTACACTCTGTACATTGACAGGCACCTGATGTTCATGTAATCTATTACACAAGAAGCGACGGACGGAACAATCGATCCCGCATTATTTTTTCCGGTTCTGTGTAATCGATTACATGTTCCGATATAATCCGAAAGCGTTCACGACAACATCATTTAATAAAGAAAGAGAGGTGTCTGATCAAAATGAAGTCAGCATTCAGCGTTTTCGACCGGATCGTTGAGATCATTGAAAACGTACTCTGCGCCGCTCCCATGGCCGTCATACTGACCGTAGAGATCGTGCAGGTGTTCTTTCGGTACGTTCTCAGAAGCGGTATTCCATGGAGCGATGAAGTCATCATCAACCTGCTTGTGGTATGCATCATGTTCGGAGGCGCGAGAGCGATCCGCACCGGCGAGCATACGGAACTGACCGGTACGTCGGATTCCCTGCCTGCCGGTCCCCGTACGGTGGTTCGCGTGATCACTACTCTGGCGACCCTGGCTTTCCTGGTGATCTTCGTGTATTCCAGCTTCATCTTTGTGAACAGCGCGGGCAAGCTTAAGACCACCAACCTGCGGATCCCCATGAAGTACTGCTATATGGTACTGGCCGTCGGTTCCTGCTTTATGCTGTATGAATTTGTAAAGACCATCAGGCACAGAATCACCCGTCCGGCCATCGATGTGTATGATCCGGAAAACTACAGAGGGGAGGAAGATTTATGAATACCGGACTTCTGATACTTCTTCTGGTTGTCGCAGCCTTTCTGCTCATCATCTTTGGTGTGCCGGTCTACGCCAGCCTGGGCCTTGCGGGCACCATCAGCCTGATCGCCCTGACCGTTACCAAAGGAGCGGCGCTCTCCTGGATCGTCATTCCTTCCTCTATCTACAACGGAGCTACAGCTATTTCACTGCTTGCCATCCCCTTCTACGTGTTTGCCGGCGAGCTGATGAATAAAGGAGGCATCACCAAGAAGCTGGTGGCATTTGCCCAGCTGTTGATCGGCAGGCTCCCCGCTTCCCTTGCCCAGGCAAACATCGTTTCCAGCATGTTCTTCGGCGGCATCACCGGTTCCTGCCAGGCTGATACCTCCTGCATCGGCGGCCTTCTGATCCCGGCCATGGTAGACGAAGGATACAGCCCGGAGGAAGCCGTGGGCGTCACCATTACCTCTTCCACCTGCGGCCCGATCATCCCGCCCAGCATCATGATGGTGGTGTACGGCGTAGCGGTGGGCTGCTCCATCGGCGGCCTCTTCATGGCAGGCGTCATCCCGGGACTGATGATTGGCTTCTTCCTGATGGGCATGGTGCTGATCCGTGACCGCAAGTATCATTTCCCCCGCCGTACCGGACGTTATACGAAGGAAGAACGCCTCCGCATCATTAAAGAAGGACTGCTTCCCCTTGGAATGCCCATCATCGTATTCGGCGGAATCATGGGCGGCGTCTTCACTGCCACTGAAGCAGGCGCGGCCGCTGTGTTCTACAGCCTGATCGTAGGCCTGTTCATTACCAGGAACGTGAAGGTGAAAGACCTGTACCCGATGCTGCTCAAGAGCGCCACGATGTCCGCAACGGTACTTCTGATCATTGCCTGCGCGAAGATCTTCAGCTACGCACTGGCGACGCTGCAGATGTCCACCATCGTAGCCAACGCCATCCTTTCCCTCACCAGCAACAAGTATGTGTTCCTGCTGCTTGTCAACATCGTACTGCTGATCATGGGCATGTTCATGGACGGATCCGCCGCAGTCATCCTGCTGGCCCCCATCCTTATGCCTGTCGCTGCCGCCATGGGGATCAGCACCCTGCACTTCGGCGTCATCATGGTACTGAATCTGATCATCGGTGCCGGCACGCCTCCTCTGGGAGCCTGCCTGTTCATCGGCTGCAAGATAGCGGACATCCCCGTGGAACGCGGCGTCAAAGGCGCCCTGCCCTATATCTTTACCGAACTGATCGTACTGCTGCTGGTTACCTACATCCCCGCGCTGTGCACCTGGTTCCCCCAGGCCATGGGCTACGCCATCTAGGAGGTCTGAAATATGTATAAGATTGCAGGACACACTATGGGCACCCCGGAATATACGGTTCCGGAAGCGATCGAACTCTTTCACCGCATCGGCCTGGACGGAGCGGAGATCGTCATCCAGGACAATTACAGATCCGGTCTGCCGGTCGACTGCCCGCAGGAACTGCTTGAGCAGGTCAGGGAATGCGCCGGAGCCAATCACATTGAAATCATCGCGCTGACTCCCTATAACTCCCGATTCAACAGCCTTGACGAGGAAGTACGGCAGTCAGAGATCCGGGCGGTCGGGAAGGTCATCGACTACTGTGAATTCTTCGGCGCGAAGTACATCCGCATTTACGGCGGCAACATTGCCCCCGGAGAAGAGAACGATCACTGGGATGAGAAACACGCAAAGCTTGTGGAGTCCATGAGAACCCTGGGCGACATGGCTGCGAAAAAAAGCGTGACGCTGGTCATAGAGAACCATTTCAACACCATGACCATGTCTGCCCGCCAGACCGCGGACACCATCCTTGAGATCGGCCACCCCAATGTGAAGATCCTCTATGATCAGGCAAACCTGACGTTCACCGGCAACGAAGACTGGCAGGAAGCAACTGAGATCCAGAAGGGCCTCGTGGGACATATGCACGTGAAGGATCTGGTATTCAAGGGCCAGAACCGGGCATTCGTAGGCAATGACGATGTGTCCCATCCGGATGAGGATTCCCGCAACGTCATCACCCGCATCGTGGGCGAAGGCATCATAGAATGGCCGGAAATCCTCAGGCGCATGAAGGCCGACGGCTACGACGGCTGGCTGTCCCTGGAGTACGAGCGCCGCTGGCATCCGGACGACATTCCGGACGCGTCCATCGGGATGAAGAAATCCGCAGACTATCTCAAGAGCATCACACTGTAAATCGGAACACCGTTATCAAATAGTGCGGCTGCTCATTCCGGCAGCACTGTTTTGAAACATAAATATAAGCAGTATTCATTTACAACCCACCACATATTTTCATGAAATGGAGGAAATTATCATGAAGAAGATCCTGGTACTCACCGCAGCAGCAGCTATGACTATGGCCCTGTCCACCACCGGCTTCGGAGCCACCATGAAATACGCCGTTACCTTCCCCAGCGCAGGCACTCAGGCTGACGGTGCCCAGAAGTTTGCCGATCTGGTAAAGGAATATACCGACGGCAGCGTTGAAGTGGAAATCTACTACGCTTCCACCCTCGGCGGAAACACCGAATCCATGGAAGGTCTCCGCATGGGCACCATCGAAGCTACCGAGCTGTCCCTGACCGCCATCTCCGCATATTCTGACATCTGGTCCACCTTCTCCCTGCCCTATCTGTGGAACAGCGGCCAGGAAGCGATCGACGTCATCACCTCTGAGAAAGTAAAAGAGGTTCTGGAGAACGATCTGGAAGAGAACGGCATGATGGCGATTGCATGGCAGAACCTCGGTTCCCGCAACATCCTGAATACCAAGCAGGCGATCAATACGCCTGACGACCTGAAGGGCATGACCATCCGCGTCATCCAGGACCCCGTTCTGGTAGACAGTATCGCAGCAATGGGCGGCGCTCCGGTGGCAATGGCATGGTCTGAGTGCTACTCCGGTCTGGAGCAGGGCACCATCGACGGCCTTGAGAATTCCGCTCCTGTTATCGTAGCAAACTCCATGGAAAATGTCGGCAAATACTATTCTCTGACTGAGCAGTTCATCATGCCCGACCCGATCCTGGTCAGCGCCACCTGGTTCAACATGCTGACACCTGAAGAGCAGGAAGGCGTCCTGAAGGCAGGCGAAGAGTATACCCGTGTCTGGAACGAAGAGATCTGGCCTGATGCCGAAGAAGCTGCCCTCAAGACAATCGCCGAAGCAGGCTGCGAAGTAAATGAAATCGACAAAGCTCCGTTCATCGAAGCCACCCAGTCCGTGCGTGACGATTTCGCAAGCAACGGCACTCCCGAACAGGTTGAGCTCTATAATCTGCTTCTGGAAGTCCGCGGCTGATCCGTATTAAGCCATTCACAGTGCCCGGCGACTCATATCAGTGATCGTCGGGCGCTGATTTTAACAGAGATGAAAACGATTACACGATAACCTGACATTCATTTTGGAATTTCAGACTTAGAAAGTACAGAGAGGGTTTATAATGGATAACAAGCGTATGCAGGGTGTGGTAATCGCAGCGATTACCCCTATGAATCAGGATGGAAGCATTGACTATAAAGGTGTGGAAGACTTTGCCGAATATCTGGTACAGTCAGGCGTCAACTGCCTTTATCCCAACGGCACAAACGGCGAAAGCCTGCTGCTGACAAAAGAAGAACGGGAAAAGATCGCCGAGATTTTTGTGAAAGTAAGCAACGGCCGGGTGCCCGTATTTATCCAGTGCGGTGCCATGACCACCGAAGAAGCCGCCAGCCACGCGCAGCACGCGGTAAAGATCGGCGCGGACGGCATCGGCGTCATGACGCCTGCTTTCTTCACAATGGATGAAGAAGGACTGTTCCGGTATTTCAGCGCCGTCGTCGCTCCGCTGCCTGAGGATTTCCCGGTCTATATCTATAATATTCCGGGCTGTACCGGCAATGACGTGAGTCCGGCCCTCCTGGCCCGTCTGCTGAAGGCATTCCCCAACATCAAAGGAATCAAGTTCTCCAAACCCGACCTCATGCGTCTCGAGGACTACATGCTTGCCTGTGACCGCCGCCCCGATCTGCTGATCGGCTGCGACAGCCTCTTTGTCCCCTGCCTTACCATCGGCGGCGTCGGCGAAGTCAGCGGTCCCGGCGCCCTGTTCTGTGAGCGCTTCACCCGGATGTATAAACAGTATTGCGAAGGCGACCTGGAAGGCGCGATGGCCACCCAGAAGCAGATCGTCGATACGGACAGAAAACTGGCTGCCATTCCCGGCATCCCGGCCCTGAAGACCCTCCTGAAGCTGCGCGGCGTGATCCAGTGCGACGCCTGCCGTGCACCGCTGCGTCCGCTCACGGATGACGAGGTTCAGAAGCTCACAGATATCTGGGAAGAATACTGCAAGGAGGAAAAGATCAATGGCTGATAAGCTTCGCGTAGGTGTCATCGGCACCGGTTATGTCTCCAAAAACAACTATCTGCCCGTGCTGGCACAGACCGAGGACATCGAATTTGTGGGCGTGATGGCAAAGAATTATGAGAACGCCGTCCGCGCCGCCAAATCCTTCGGCGCGCAGCACGCGGTACAGACAATTGAAGAACTTGTGGACCTGGGTCTGGACTGCGCTTTCGTGCTGACCCCCAAGGCCGTCCACGCCGAGCAGGTCTCCTTCCTCATGAACCACGGCGTACATACTTTCTGCGAAAAGCCTATGGCCACCACCCTTCGTGACTGCTCCATGGTCTGCGAACTGGCTGAAAAGACCGGCAGGAAGCTGATGATCGGATTCAACAGACGTTACGCGCCGGTGATCACCCAGGCGAAGGAAGCGTGGGGCGGCTCCATGCCGGACGTTATCATCGCCCAGAAAAACCGTCCCCAGACCGAATATCACGCGACACTGGAAAATGCCGTACATATGGTGGACCTGATGCGCTATTTCTGCGGGGAAGCAAAGGACGTGAAAGCTCTCTCAAAATATACCGACAGGGACTATGAAACCTTTACCACCGCACAGATTGAATTTGAAAGCGGATCCTCGGGCATCCTCATTGCCGACCGCAGCGCCGGCCAGTGGGAAGAGAGCATCGAGATGCACGGCCTGAACCGTACGGTGCTGGTGCATATGCCGGAGAGCCTGACGGTTGTAGACAATGCGCAGCGTCATACCACGGAGCTGACCCCCCTTGCAATGGGCTGGGCCAAGTCCGAGGATAAGCTGGGATTCAGCTACGCCATCCGCCATTTCTTTGACTGCATCCGCAATGATACCACGCCGCTCACCAGCCCCCAGGACGCTTATAAGACCCATGAGCTCCTGAACCGGATCCTTGTCAGCGCGGGACTTCCGGGCATGGAATAAGGAGGCAGAAGCAATGACTGTAAATGAACTGAGAATCGCGTTTCTGGGCGTCAGCCACTGGCATGTTCCGCTCTATTTTCCGGGTCTGCCGGAAAACTCGGTCGTCGCTGTCAGTGACGCAAGTCCTGAGATCGCGCAGCGTTTCGCGGGGCAGCTGAACTGCCCCTGCTACACGGACTGGAGAAAGCTTCTGGACGAGGTGAAGCCGGATTTCGTATTTGCTTTTGCCCGCCACTGTGATATGAAGGAGATGGCCCTGGAACTCATCGCCCGGGGGCTGCCGTTTACCATGGAAAAGCCCATGGGCATGCGGGCGGAGGATGTGGACGAAATCATCGCCGCGGCTGAGAAAGCCCGCGCCTTCTGCGCCATTCCCTTTGTCTGGCGTTATTCCGATACCGTCGCCCAGCTCAAGGAGGAACTTCTCAGCGGAAAGATCATCCATATGTCCTACCGCTTCATCGCCGGTCCGCCCTCCCGCTACCTGGATACCTCGCCGTGGATGCTCCATGCGGATACCGCGGGCGGCGGCTGCATGACCAACCTGGGCGTCCACTTTATTGATATGGCGCTGCACCTTACGGATTCCGACGGTGCCGATGTGCTGGCTTCGGTATATCAGTACGGAGAATATGACATCGAGACTTACGCGTCTTCGCTGCTGAGGCTCTCCAGCGGCGCGTCGCTTACTCTGGAGACCGGCTACGCCTACCCGATGGAGGACGGCATCAAACGGGAAAACCGCTGGACCATCGTCACCGAAAACGGCTATTATATTCTTGCGGACAACTGCCTGGAAGCCCGGGAGTACGGCAAAGAAGTCGTGCGCATCCCGCTGAGCACCGACAGCGACGTATATTATCCCAAATTTGCCGCCGCATCTCTTGAAGACTTTGTCTGCGGCCGCAGGCCGAGAGCCGCGCTGCCGGAGATGCTTACAACCCGCCGCATTCTGGATGACATGAACGCGGCTGCAGAGAGGACAAAAAAATGAAGCGACCGAAGATACTGGTAGTCGGCAGCCTGAACATGGATCTGACCGCCTCGGCGAAGAGAGTTCCCAATTCCGGTGAAACAGTGATCGGAATGAAGTTTCAGACCGCGCCGGGCGGAAAGGGCCTGAACCAGGCCGTACAGTGCGCCCGTCTGGGCGCTGAAGTCACTATGGCCGGTAAAGTCGGAAAGGACGATTTCGGAAAGGCTCTGCTGGCTGTGGCGCAGGAATCCGGAGTGGATGTTTCCCGCGTGCTGACGGATGAAAACGAGTCTACCGGTGTGGCCATGATCCAGCTGGAAGTCAGCGAAACAGGCACGCAGAACCGTATTACGGTATGCCCCGGATCGAACTTCACCATTACTGCGGAGGAGCTTTCCTGGCTCCGGGAGGGGATTGCTTCTTACGACATGGTCATCATGCAGTTTGAGCTGCCGATGCCTGTAGTGGAGACCGTGGCCCGCTGGGCCCATGACGCCAGCGTTCCGGTGATGATCAACCCCGCCCCCGCAGCGCCCATGTCCGACGGTCTTCTCGAATGTGCCGCCTTTCTCTCTCCCAACGAGCATGAAGCGGCGCTGCTGGCCGGACATGAGATCAATGTGGAGAACGGGATCAATTTTGACGATGTGGCAATTGTGGCTAAGGCCTTTCATGACAGAGGCGTTCAGAACCTCATCATCACCATGGGCGGCAACGGTTCGGTGATCGCGGGACAGGACGGCATTCATCATACGCCCTGCGTAAAGATGCCCCATGTGGCAGACCCCACCGCCGCCGGAGATTCTTTCGTGGCTGCCTTCTGCACGGCGCTGTCAGCCGGGCTGCCCCAGGCGCAGGCACTGGATTTTGCCAGCCATACCGCGGCAATCACTGTGTCCCGCATGGGCGCCATCAACAGCCTGCCGGTCCTTGACGAGGTGCAGGCGCTGATGCGTGAACGAAACTATCAGGGCTTCGACGCTTCCGTTCTGGACGTGCTCAGGGAGGGATGCAGATGATTAAGCTGGGTGGATTTGGATTTATCAAAGATTACGATGAAATAAAGCGTGCGGGTTTCGACTACGCCGAGCTGGACATGCCGGAGATCGAAGCCCTGGGCGATAAGGAGTTCGACAGCTTCCTTGCCCATGTTAAGGAGACGGCATTCGACATCCCCAACGGAGCCCGCATCCTGCCCATCACGGAGCCGACATTCTTTGTTCCGGGTTTCCAGGTATCCAGCCTCGAAGCCTATGTCCGCTCCTCCTGCGCGAAATGCGCGAAAGCGGGCATCAAAAACATTCTTTTCGGCAACGGAAAGGCCCGCTGGCTGATCGATGAAGACAGTCTCTCCCGCGAGCATGTGTTCGTGGATTTCCTGCGGATGCTCTGCGACATCGCCGGCGGGCAGGGCCAGCGGATTCTGATCGAGCCCCTGGGGCCGAAGTATTCCAACTATATGAACACCGTACCCGAGGCGGCGCGGGTAATAGAACTTACAGACAGGCCGAACCTGTTCGTCATGGCGGATCTCCGCCACTTTGTGTGGTCCGGTGAAAGTTTTGACGACCTGGTGAAATACCGCGATATCATTAAACACATCCACGTCGACTTTCCGCTGTCCTGGCCCGAGAGACGCTGGCCGAAGCTGGGAGACGGATATAATTACCAGTCATTCTTTGACCGGCTGAAAGACTACGACGGCACGCTGACCATTGAAGCTGACGTTCCCGACGACTGGCAGGCCGCGGGAAAAGACGCCCGGGAGCTGCTGGACACCTGCATAAGGGGGATCTGAAGATGAAGAAAATCGCACTGCTTGCCGGCGGTAAGCTGGAATTGAGATATCCTGAAGACGAGATCGCCCTTCAGGACGGTATGGTAAAGGTACACGTCAGCGCCTGCGGGATCTGCGGAAGCGACCTGGCACTGCTCAGCGGAAAAAGGGATGTGAGCAAAGAACTGTATTTCGGACACGAATTCTCCGGCGTCGTCACAGAAGTTTCAAAAGGCAGCGTGAAGATCGAGCCCGGTATGAGAGTGGCCAGTGAGGTTTCCCGCACCTGCGGTACCTGCTGGTACTGCCTGAACGGTCTATCGGAATACTGCCGCAGCCTGAACGACGCCATTACTCCCGGCGGTTTCACCGAATACACTCTGGCGCGCAGCACGCCGGATTACAGCTTTTTAAGCCCTGTTCCCGATGCCATAGACGATGTCACCGCCGCGCTGATGGAGCCCACCAACTGCGCCTATCAGATCGCCATGAAGGCGAATATCAAACCCGGTGACAATGTGGTCGTCTACGGCCTGGGCGCTATGGGTATCATCGCGGCGATTATCCTCAGGCATCTCGGCGCGGGAGCCATCATCTGCGTGGGACGCCGTCCTGCCCGCCAGGAAAAGGCCCGTCAGACCGGTATTTTTGACGCAGTAGTAGGCAACGACGAAGCAGGGATGGCGGTGATCCGCGAAATCTGCGGCGAGCACGGCGCGGACGTGGTAATTGAGGCAACGGGTACTCCTTCCGTCCTGTCCCAGGCCATGACGACGGCACGGTACGGCGGCCGGGTCGTGGCGGCAAGCGTCTATCACGGCACAATCCCGGAGTTTGACCCGCTTCCCATTTTCCGCAGGGAACTGACCATTGTCGGAGCAAAGGGCCCGGGCGCGTTCCTGAGAACGGACGGAAGCTCCGCGGTAGTGCACATGATGTCCCTGATGAAAGATGATCTTGCAAAGATCATCCGTGTTTACGACTTTAAAGATGCCCTTCAGGCATTTGAGGACGCAAAATCGGGAGAAGCCATCAAGGCCGTTATCAAGTTTTGAGACTGCCCGGCCGGGAGAATCTGTCAAAGCCGTCTACAGCTTTTGAGAAAGTTATCAAGTTTTAAGGATCATTATGAATAATAAAACAATCTGCGTCGCCCTGGTCGGAATCGGCTGGGCGGGCAGAATGCATGCACGGGCATACAACCACGTCTACGGGATCGACGTACGCCGCAAGACGGTATGCGGCCTGGAGGAGAATCTCTCTGAATTCGCGCAGCAGTTCCGCTTCGAAAGCTGTACCCGCGATTTCGGGGAGATCCTGCGGGACCCGGAAGTCGATCTCATTGACATCACTACTCCTCCATTTCTGCACGCGGATATGATCGTGAAGGCAATGCGTGCCGGGAAGGATGTCATCTGTGAGAAACCCCTGACGGGTTATTTCGGTATGCCTGACGATAAAAAGCCAGTCGGAAATGTCTCAAAAGAGAAGATGCTGCGGGAAGTCAGAAAGACCATCGATGAACTCGAAGCGGTCATGAACGTCACCGGGCGGCGCTTCTTCTACGCGGAAAACTGGATCTACGCGCCTGCCTTTATCCGCGCCTGCGAGCTGATGCGCAGCAAAGGCACAACGCTTGTGCAGATGGACAGCATCGCCGGACATAAAGGTTCCCCGGCATCCTACGTAAAATACTGGGAACAAAGCGGCGGAGGGACCCTTGCGCGCAATCTCATCCATCCGCTGAGCGCAGCGATCTATGCCAAGCGCCTGGAAATGGAGAGCAGGGGGCTGGAATACGGCGTGAAGTCCGTCGCCTGCGACTGTTCGCAGGTTATGAAGCACATCGAGAACCGCTACATCGAAGCGGACCCGGTGGATACCGAAGACTGGGCGCATGTGGTGCTCACCTTCCGTGACGGTTCCAAAGCCACCCTGACCTCGGGCGACACCTTTGTCGGTGAATCCGTGACGACCTTCGATATGTACGGCAACGATGCCGTATTCAAATGCCGCTTTTCCCAGGCGGATCTGCTGGACGTCTACTTCTCGGACGATAAAGGCATTGAGGACGAGCATTTCGTTGAGAAGAACGACAGCAACATCGGCCATCACAGGGCCATCGTGAGTGAAGAGATCATCCGGGGCTATTATGGCGAGATCCAGGATTTCCTGGAATGTATGCTGGAGGGGCGGGAGCCCCTGTCAGGCTTTCAGATCGCCAGAGAAGCCGCGGAACTTACGCAGATCGCCTATCTGGCCGCAGAGCAGAACAGAACCGTTGTGTTATAAATGAAAGGCCGCCGGCTCCGCTGTCAGCCGACTCCGCCGCTAAAATTCAGAAAGGACGTTTCCTTACTGCGAAATGCAGAAAAGAAACGTCCTTTTTTGTCTGGTCCGTCAGTGAACTGTCACCTTCCGGTATTCTCCAGGATCCGCTGCCCCTTCCTCAGCATGGCATCGTCAAGAACCGCAAATACAATGTCGATCTCATTTCCTTTATTCAGAAAATCACGGCATGCCTGTATCGCCGTCTGCCATGCCTGCTCCGCAGGATATCCGAAGATTCCGGCAGAAATGAGCGGAAAGCCGATGGAGGAGCAGCCGTTTTCCGCTGCCAGTTCAAGCGACTTCCGGTATGCGCCGTACAGCAGTTCCGGTTCATTATGCTTTCCGTCTCTCCAGACGGGACCGACAGCATGAATGATATATTTTGCCTTAAGCTGAAACCCCGGCGTGATAACAGCCGCCCCCGTATCGCAGTGACCGATTCTGTCACAGGCGTCCTGCAGCTGCCAGTGTCCCGCTGCCCTGAAGATCGCGCCGCATACGCCGCCGCCGGCCCACAGGCCTTCATTTGCCGCATTTACAACAACGTCTGTCTCCAGGTCCGTTATACTGATTTTCTGAATTTGAATGGAACGCATCGTGAATCCTCCCGTCTGTCTGTAATTTTCTCAATCCTGTTCTTTCTTAATGATCCGAAAGATCCGTACTCCAGCGGGCCTCCCCTTTTTCCGTATATCGGGTGAACATATTTCTGTATGCTTCCGGAAGATTTTCTTTTGCCAGCAAAATTCCATCGCTGTCCGGGATTTCCTCTGTGATATGACCCTGTGCATTTTCAGGGTCGGGGAAAAGAGGATTCGTACTGCCTGATATATAAAACTGGCCGAACAGATAATACCCATAAACACAGAACCCGTCTTCCGAAGGACCGTAAATGATGGAATCCTGCTTCATCGTCTGAATTTTCCCGATCCAGGGATACCCCAGCTGCGTCTCAACATCGGCAAAAACTGATTTCAGCTCCCCGATCGGAATCCGCATCCCCGGGACTGACTGTATTTCAGGAGTCAGTGTGTTAAAGGGATTGCTGCCGCCTCCCATTTTCCACAGGCAGACAGCTTCGATCAGGAGTATGGTCCCCATTATCACAGCAGCCTCGCTGAAATGCTTCCAGAGAGCAAATGCAATTCCGAAAAGAACGGCAAAAACAGCCGCAGCCCGTAAAAGAACCGCTGCTCTGCGCTGACTTTCCGGCGTGCTGCTTCTGCCCGCAGCCATGGCAAATAACACAAGAGCCTCAATCAGCAGAAGCGTCGCAATCGTAATACTGCGTCCGCTGCCCTGATCCCGGCAGATTTCATATAAAGCTGCCGCATTGATCAAAGCTCCGATAATGACATAAAATAATCCGGCGATCAGAATCCCATTTGCGCCTGCCGGTGCATGGAAGGTGAATCCCAGACGAAAGAACCCTATGCAGAAGAGAAAAGCGGATATTCCGAAGATCAGATAAAAGAAAACATCGATCTTCTGCGGAAGCAGGAACAGAATGCCATATGACGTAATCAGACAAATGACATCAAAAATCTGTTCTGTAATCATTGAGCTTTTCTTTTCTTCTTTTTGTCCGCCCATAAATTCCATCTCTCACAATCTGTATTATTCGCCTTAAGTATAGTTACGGATGGCTCCGCGCTCCTATAATTCTCTTTGATCCTTCTTCAGGTCTTTCCGCATCCGGACGCATTCAAAGACCCCGCTCCGGACGACGCTGCCGTCTTCGATCTCATAGCCGAGTCTCAGATAGAAACCCGTTGCGACCGTTCTGCTCTCAATCTCCGCCGCAGTATATCCCAGCTCGCGGATCCAGGATTCCGCTTCCAGGATAACCTTCCTGCCCAGTCCGCTGCCCCGGTATTCGGGAAGTACAACGACCCGGCCGATCATGACCCGTTCCCTGTCAAGCTCATAGAAACGGCATGTCGCCACCGGATAGCCTTCATCCAGAAGCACGATATATCTCGTGCCATCCCCGTCATGTTCATCAAATTCTTCTCTCAGGGAAATGTGGTGCTGCCTGTTCATGCCCTGGATCCGTACCGAATAAGCTCCCGCCCTTGCCCATTCCTCGCCGGCGCGCAGCACTTCCATCTGTTCCAAACTCATTTAATTCTCCATTCCGCCGCCTTTATCCGCCTGTACAGACAGTCAGACAGTCGCTCCGATACGAATCACCCTGTCAGAATACCGAAGGATAAAACAATAATTCAGCGCCTTTCCGGCGCGAAAAGGCGCTGAAGCACACTGTATTTTTCCGGATCCGTCATCCGGGCAGACAGATCATCCGCCTGACGGATGCTGGATTTCACACCATCTCAAGAAGAGGATCGCCCTCGCGCACATAGAGCGGCAGGCTGAAATAGTCATAGCATCCTTCCATCCAGCGTCCGCCCTGTGCCGGCTCACGGCTGATGAGGTGCACCCATTTTCCTTCCGGAAGATAGAAGCGCTGCCTGCCGTCCTCAGAGAAGACCGGCGAGACCAGGATCCGGCTGCCCAGCATATACTGCTGGTCCAGGTAAGCGCAGGCCGGGTCATCGGGGAATTCCATATGCATGGGTCTGAGAACCGGAATGCCTTTCTCATGCGCGCATTTCGCGAGCTCCAGGATATAAGGCATCAGCTTCTGCTTCAGGTTTACAAAGAAGCGAAGGACATCACTGGCTTCGTCGTCGTAATTCCACGGCACCCGGTAAGAGCTGGACCCGTGCAGGCGGCTGTGGGAGGAAAGCAGGCCGAAGGCAACCCAGCGCTTGTAGAGATCTGCCGAGCCCTGATCTTCAAAGCCTCCAATGTCATGGCTCCAGAAACCGAAGCCGCTGTCCATCAGGGAAAGGCCACCGCGCAGGGTTTCCGCCATGGAAATATACTGGCTGGTAGAGTCCCCGCCCCAGTGAACCGGGAACTGCTGGCCGCCGGCCGTGGCGCTGCGGGCAAAGAGGCAGGCCTCCCCTTCTCCTCTTTCCCTGACAAGCAGGTCAAAGACGCACTTGTTGTAAAGATGCGTGTAATAATTATGCATCTTCATCGGATCCGAACCGTCATACCAGACCACGTCCGTGGGAACTCTCTCGCCGAAATCGGTCTTGAAGCAGTCCACTCCCATGTCAAGCAGGGCCTTCAGTTTCGACTGATACCAGGCGCAGGCATCCGGGTTCGTGAAATCCACCAGGGCCATTCCGGCCTGCCACAGATCCCACTGCCAGACTTTCCTGCTGTTTTTCTTCAGGAGGTATCCCGCCTCCATCCCCTCGCGGAAGAGAGGCGATTTCTGCGCGATATAGGGGTTGATCCAGACGCAGATCTTCAGGCCCCGCTCATGGTAGCGGCGGAGCATTCCTTCCGGATCCGGGAACATATCCTTATCCCAGAGGAAATTGCACCACTCGAAGCCTTTCATCCAGAAACAGTCAAAATGGAAGACCTGGAGGGGGATCTGCCTCTGCCGGAAGCCTTCGATGAATCCCGTGACGGTGTCTTCGTCGTAATTGGTCGTAAAAGAGGTCGTCAGCCAGAGGCCGAAGGACCATTCGGGCGGAAGCGCCGGACGGCCGGTCAGGGCAGTGTATTTCTCAATGATCTCCTTCGGAGTCGGCCCGTAAATGATAAAGAACTCCAGCTCCTCATCCTCCACGGAAAACTGGACTGTCTCCACTTTTTCGCTTCCGATCTCGAAGCTGACCGCGCCCGGATGGTTGACAAACACGCCGTAGCCGGCCGAAGTATAGTAGAAGGGGATGTTTTTATAGGCGATCTCGCTGGCGGTGCCGCCGTCTTCATTCCACATATCCACGACCTGGCCGTTTTTTACCATGGGAGTGAACCGTTCGCCCAGTCCGTAGACCAGTTCTCCCACGCCAAGGTTCAGGCCTGTGAGGATGTAATTCTTCCCGCTCTTTTCATGCATCATCCCCATGCTCCGGGATTTTGTGCAGGTAAGCGGCTTTCCCTCCGCGAAATAATTCATTTCCGGGCTGCCCTGGGAAAACCTGACGCTGACTTTTCCGGATGAAATCTCCCAGGAGGAGATCTCCTTTCCGCCCTCCGCGTTTTTCACCTCTCTGACAAGCGCCTTTCTTCCCTGCATCCCGCCGAGGATATAGGAGGGGGAATGATCATAGTTTCCCATGTGATTCTGCATCTTAACGCCCAGGACGTCCTCCGCCGGCGCCGTGAAAGAGAAGGTCATGACGCCGATGTTGAGCATATCTCCGCGCCCGTCTATCTTTTTATAAGGCGCGTAGGCGCGGACACTGTCCTCATCCTCTTCCACCGTGTAAAAATCCCGGACATAATCCGGCGTGTACTCGTCCCGGACAAGCCAGAAGCCATTTGTAAATTTCATACAGATCTCCATTCCGCCGCCTTTCCAGGCGGCACTGTTCTTTTTTCCTGTATCCCGCCGGACAGGCCTGCTCTTCGTTTTCCCTGAGCGCAGATCCGTCCGGCCAGGCAGTGAAAGCGCAGGCAATTCCCCCGGCCGTCCTTGCTGCCGGCAGCGAGGCCTCAAGTAGTCTCCCCGGGCGCGTGCCGGTCCAGCACGGGTTCCAGGAATTCACTCATCAGCCACATGGCAGGGCCCGGCAGCACAAAAATCAGGAAGGGGAAGCGGTAGACCAGAGCCCCGGCTCCTCCCGCCACAACGGCCAGCATCAGGCTGCTGAGCGGGTAACGGACCACCATGTAGACCGCAACCCGGAGGAACCAGAAGATATCCATGTCGAACCTGGCCAGAAGAGGAAACAGATAAAGGGCGGCAAGAATCGTGTATACCATCACCGCCGTATAGAAACCGATCATCACAAGGCCGGCCATTCCGTCGGTTTTTGCTTCCAGGATTCCCGTATTCAGCCGCATCAGCATAAATACGGCAAGGGTCACAAGCCAGAGGATGATTCCCTGCTTCAGATTCCTTCTGAAGGAGCGGAAAAACATCGTCGAGGCGTAGCCGTCGTCCGCCTTTACGCTGTGGATCAGGGCGTAATAAAGGGCCGTGCTGGACACCCCGATGGTGATAACCGGCAGGCTGCAGAAGAGCCAGCAGATTCCCAGCATCCACACGTCAAAAAGCTTGCTCCCGAAATTCGTAAAACTGCCTCCGAAACCGAAGGTCCCCCCGCCGTTGTTCTGTTTTTTCCTGTTTCCTTTTTTTCCGCCGATTTTCATACGATCAATTCTTCTGTCCTGACTGTTTCCGCCCGCGCCTTTTCAGCCCGGCTGTGTGCTCCGTCCACATCTCTTCCTGAAAAGCTTTACCGCGAGAGGCCGGCCTGCATCCTTCTTACGGATCGCCTCAGCGTAAAACAGGCAGCTGCGTAACGCAGCTGCCTGGCGTTTACACACAGACTTACGGGATCAGCATCTTTTCCACTTCGCTGCCTGCTTTTACAAATACCGGGATGGCCTCGTAAGGCGCCGGCGCCGTAATCGTCCGGCCGCCCTCAAAGCATTCGCCGTCATTGATATTTCTCCAGCTGCCTTCCGGCAGGTATACGCTGCGCTCTCTCATGTTCTCATAAAGTACCGGCGCGACCAGCACATCCGGTCCGAACATGTGCTCATCGCCGGTTTCCCAGGCTTTTTCGTCCTCCGGGAAATCATAGAAGAGCGGCCGGATCAGCGGCGTCCCCTTTTCATGGGCAGCCTTCATCAGGCTGCGCACGTAAGGCCGCATATTCTCTCTGAGTGTAATATATTTTCTGCAGATTTCATAGACCCTGTCGCCGTAGCTCCAGATTTCATTTTCCGCGCCGCTGATCTGTTTCCCGCCGCCGCTCTCAGACAGCGCCGGTTTGAAGGGTTCCCGGAAGCCGTGCAGACGCATGACAGGAAGGAAGCAGCCCCAGGCAAACCAGCGGACCAGGACCTCCCGGAAGCCTTCATCATGGATATTGCCGCCGTGGAAGCCGCCGATATCCGTCGTCCACCAGGGGATTCCCGCAAGACCCATGTTCAGACCCGCGGCCAGCTGATTGCGCAGCGCCCGGAAGGAGGAATCGATGTCGCCGGACCAGACCAGGGCTCCGTATCTCTGGGAACCTGCCCAGGCGCAGCGGAGCAGGTTTACGATATTTTCCTGGCCTGCCTCCTCCATGCCGTCATATGCCATCTGCGCGTAAGCTTTGGGATACATGTTTCCCACTTCCAGATCCGCGCCGGCAAAATAGCGGTAGTGCTCATACTCGTAACCGGTAAATTCCGGCTCCGCCTCATCCAGCCAGAAAATCTGAATGCCGTCCTTATAATAGTTTTCCTTAATCCGTTCCCATACAAATTTCCGGGCATCCGGATTTGTCGGGTCGAAGAAGCAGGCGTTTCCGATCTGCCCCAGCCGCTTGCCGTACTCGGAGCGGGCAAGATAGCCCATCTCCCTCATCTTCTCATAGTTTTCACTCTCACCGTCCACGGTCGGCCAGATGGAAACCATAAGCTTCGTGCCCATCTCCTCCAGCTCTTTCACCATGGCTGCCGGATCCGGCCAGAAGTCTTTGTCGAACTTCCAGTCGCCTTCATGCGGCCAGTGGAAGAAATCCGCTACGATGACGTCCACCGGAATCCCTCTTCTCCTGTATTCCCTGGCAACCTCGAGCAGTTCCTCCTGGGTCTGGTAGCGCAGCTTGCACTGCCAGAAACCCAGTCCGTACTCGGGCATCATGGGAACTTTCCCCGCCGCGTCCGCATATGCTTCTTCGATCTCGGCGGGCGTATCTCCCGCCGTAATCCAGTAATCCAGCTGTTTTGTGTTTTCCGCGATCCATTCCGTCAGGTTTTTCCCGAAGGTAACTTTGCCGATGGCCGGATTGTTCCAGAGCATGCCGTAACCCCGGCTGGAGATCAGGAAGGGAACGCTTGCCTGGGAATTTCTCTGGGCAAGCTCCACCACACAGCCCTTCATGTCCAGATAAGGCTGCTGATACTGGCCCATGCCGAAGATCTTTTCGCCCTCATTGGCTTCCAGGCGGTAAATCAGCTTATATCCGTCCGCCCCGGCCTTTGGCATGAAGGTCCGCGGCACGATCTCCAGCGCGCTGGCGAACTTTCCGGAGCCCTCGTACATGCTGCGGGTGCGGTCATACTCCTGCAGGAGGACTTTTCCCTTCCGGTCGGTAAACTGGAGAATCCCGTCCTCCATCATCTGACAGGTCAGCTTTCCGTTGACGATCCGGGCGCGGTCACCGTCGATGCTGATCTCAGCTTCTGTCTCCTGCACCGGCAGCAGGGCGCTGAGTTCATCGGGGAGAAATGCGCTTCGCTGCGTCGCTCTCACTCGAAAGCTGTTCTTCCCCCAGGGTTCCACCAGCAGCAGTTCTTTGTCATTCCGTCTGAACAGCTGATTGTTTTTTCTATAAATCATATATTTCTCCTGTCTGAACTATCAAATAACTGTCCAAGGCCGGTCTGAAATCCGTCTCCGGCCGGCCGTGCCCGCAGATAAAAACAGGTAATGCCGTAAATCGCAGCGGGATCAGATTTCGATGACGAAATCATCTCTTGTGAACACCGGCAGCTGAGCCAGCGGGGCATCCACCGTAACGAGCTGTCCGCCCGCATAACGCTCTCCTGACCAGATGCAGGTCCACTCCGCGCCGGCCGGCAGATATACTTCTTTCTTTCTCTGGCCTTTCTCCATGACAGGAGCGACCAGCACATCCGGCCCGAACATAAACTCAGCTTCCCTCTCCCAGCATACCGGATCCTCCGGGAAATCATAGAAAAGCGGGCGCATAATGGGCGAACCCTTCTCGTGGGCCGCCTGCATGAGGGTCCGGATATAAGGCCTCATGTTTTCGCGGATCTTAATGTATTCTTTGCAGATCTCATAGATCTCATCCCCGTAGGACCAGATCTCATTCGGGGCGCCGGAAACGCACTCGGCTCCGCCCGTAGTGCCGTACTGGGGCTGATAGGGCATCCGGTAGCCGTGCAGGCGCATCACCGGGCAGAATGCCCCGTACTCGAACCAGCGGGCAAATACTTCATGATATTCTTTATCATAGATATTTGCGCCGAAAAAGCCGCCGATATCCGTCGTCCACCAGGGAATGCCGGCAATACCCATGTTCAGGCCGGCAGCAAACTGATTCTGCAGACTCTCGAAGGTGGAGTGAATATCCCCGGACCAGACCAGGGCGCCGTATTTCTGGCTGCCTGCCCAGGCGCAGCGCAGGAGGTTGACGATATTTTCCTGGCCTTCCGCCTTCATGCCGTCGAAGAAGGCTTTCGCGTACATGACCGGATAGATGTTGCCGATCTGGCAGTTCGGTCCCAGATGATAGCGGTAATTCTCAAAATCGTAGACCGTATATTCCGGCTCCGCCTCATCCAGCCAGAAGATCTTTACGCCCTTATCGTAATAGTTCTTTTTGATCTTGCCCCAGACATACTCCCGCGCTTCGGGATTGGTCGGGTCGAACTGGATCGTATTCCCCATATAGGTATTGTCGATGCGGACGCCCTTCTCTACGCGGGTCAGGAGCCCCTTCGCCTTCATCTCGGCAAAATTCTCACTCTTGTAATCCACCATCGGCCAGACGGAGACCATCAGCTCGATGCCCATCTCCTTCAGCTCGGCGATCATTGCGTCCGGATCCGGCCAGTAGGTCGGGTCAAAGCGCCAGTCGCCCTGCTTGGGCCAGTGGAAGAAGTCCACGACGATTACATCAAGCGGGATATTTCTCTTTTTATATTCCCTGGCGATTTCAAGAAGCTCTTCCTGGGTCTGATAACGCAGCTTGCACTGCCAGAAGCCCATGCCGTACTCCGGCATCATGGGAACTTTTCCGGTCACGTCCGCGTAGGCTTCCTCGATCTCTGCCGGCGTATCGCCCGCCGTGATCCAGTAATCCAGTTTTTTGGAGGACTGCACCTGCCAGGTAGTAATGTTCTTATTGAAACTTACGCGCCCTACCGCCGGATTGTTCCAGAGGAAACCGTATCCCAGCGAAGAAAGGACAAAGGGAACGCTGGCCTGGGAATTGCGGTGTGCCAGCTCCAGCTCCGCGCCCTTTACATTCAGGAACTTCTGCTGATACTGGCCCATGCCGTAGAGCTTCTCATCCGGATTGGACTCAAAGCGCGCGGTCAGCTGGTAATCCCCGCCGATGATCGGCTTAAATTCTCTGGCTTCCACCTCCAGGGAACTGGTGGTCTTCGCAAACATATCCTCCCGGTTGCGGACGTATTCCTCCAGAAGGACTTCCCCCTTCGCGTTGAAGAATGTGATCTTGCCGATGTTGTTCACCTCGGCGCAGATTCTGCCGTTGCTGATCTTCGCGGAATACTCCGAAATCTCGACACAGCTGCGGGAGGGCTTCGGTTCTTCCGACAGAGCCCAGCATTCCTGCGGCATCTCCGGCATCTTCGACGCTCTCACGCGCAGGCTGTCAGGGCCCCAGGGCTCGATGATCACGCGCTCCGCGTCGTAGCGGTAATGCAGCGCTCCGTCTTTTTCTTCAAAAAATCCAAGCAGAAAACGGTTGTCCGAGCGGAAATCTCCCCCGGCTTCCCCTTCTTTTTTCACAAAATCGGGCATGTCTTATCTCCTTTCCGGAATTCCTGCCCATTCCTTATCTCCGCATTTTCGCGTCATTATCATCCTTATTATTCCCTGACAGCGCCGGCTCGGTCCGGCGCAGCTGCGGCAGCGCAGGGTATTTTCCGCGCCGTTCTTATTCTTTTACAGCACCGGCTGTCATGCCGCCGACGATATATTTCTGCAGGAATACAAACAGGATTACAACCGGCATGGCCAGAATCGCGCCGTACGCCATGATACAGTTCCACTTTGTGCCGTATTTGTTCTGGAAACGGTAAATGTTCGCTGTCAGAGGACGCATCTCCGGTTTTACGTTGAAGGTCATGGAGTAAGCCAGGTCATTCCAGCCGTTGAGGAAGGAGATGACAAGGCAGGTGATGATACCGGTCTTGATTGCCGGGATCATAATCTTAAAGAAAGCCTGGAATACATTGCAGCCGTCAATTCTGGCGGCGTCGTCCAGCGCCGTCGGCACGCTCTTGAAATAAGGTCGGAGCGTTACCACAATGAAGGGGACGGTTCCGGAAGCGATCGCAAGGGCAGGGCCCAGGTAGGTGCCGAGCAGGTGCAGGCGGCTGAAGATCAGGTACATGGGGGTCAGTGTCAGGGATGCGGGAAGCATCTGGGTGATCAGGAAGCTGAGCATGAAGCCCTTCTGTCCGGGCACCTTATACCGGCCCATGCCGTAGGCGGCCGTGACGCCGAATACCATGGAAATCGTCATGGCGATCAGGGCAATCAGAAAACTGTTTCTGAGGGAGAACAGGAAATCCTTGTCCGTAAAGTTCTCAAGCCAGGGCGAAACAGTGAAATTGTGCGGATAATAGGTGACGATCTTTCCGAAAGACTCCGCATCCGACTTGAAGGACATGCAGACCAGCCAGTAGAGCGGAAACAGGAAAACGATCGCGATCAGCAGTGCTATGATGGAGAGGATCAGATTCTTTCTGGCCTCTTTGGAGGTACGGAAGCTAATTTTTTCAGTCATATCAGTCATCCTCCCTTGCAATCATGCGCAGGTAGAAAAGCCCTACGATAAAGAGGCAGCAGAACAGGATGATCGCCGAAGCGGATCCTTTGGAAAATTCATACTGCGTGAACGACAGCTGATAGGAGTAGGTGCCAAGCACGTCCGTGGCGTTCAGCGGTCCTCCGCTGGTCATGACAAACTGCAGGTCGAAGGCTTTGAACGTGTAGATGAAGCCGAGCATCAGGACGGCGGTGATCGCCGGTTTTACCAGCGGGAGCGTGATATAGATGAACTTCTGGAACTTGCTGGCGCCGTCCACCTCGGCGCTCTCATAGATATCCTGTGAGATGCCCGTCAGTCCGGAAGTCAGCAGCAGCATATTGAAGGGTATGCCGACCCAGCAGTTCATGAATATGACCGCCGCCATCGCGGTTCCGCCTGACAGCAGCCACTCCACGGGCGATTTTATGAGGTGCATTTTCATCAGCAGGTCATTAAAGACACCGCTGGATACGTCGAACATGTTTTTACCAAGAAGAGCCGTAACGGACATGGGCATCATGTAGGCAACCAGCACCAGGCCGCGGATCGGTCCCGCAAGGCTGAACTTCTGTGAGAAAAACAGCGCGAAGATGAAACCAATTGTAAACTGGAAAAACAGGCAGCCGAAGGTAAATACCAGCGTGTTGCGGAAAATCTTCCGGAAGGTCGGGTCCGCGATCAGCATCTTGAAATTTCCAAGCCCGACAAAGACGTCCGTATGGGAAGCAAAGGTCTTTACATTGACGTTGCGCAGGGCAAGAACCACGTTATAAATAAGCGGATACCCCAGAATGACAAGGATGTAGATGAAACCGGGAAGGATAAAAATATAGCCTTCCAGTTTTTTCTTGGTTGCTATTTTCATGGAAGCCTCCTTCTTTCTCTCCTCGCAGCGGTTCTGACGGACGCATAAGAGACACTTTTTACAGGCGTGACAGCCGTTTTCCGACTTATCGCTCAATCGGAAAAGCGTTTTTTGCCTATATAGCAGGAGGACTGGTGCCAGCCGGCACCAGCCCCCTTTTTATCGTCTGTTATGCTGTTATACAGCTGCCGCTTACGGAAGCGGAGTCTCCGCAAGGATCGGATCGATCACTGCCGCTGCGTCTGCCGCTGCCGTAGCTGCGTCCTTCTCGCCAAGGATGACAGCCTGCTCTGCGGTGTAAAGAGCCTCGGAGATGGTCGGCCACTGCGGATGCGGGCCTCTCGGCACTGCAAAGTTCATGGACTCGTTGAATACCGCGTATCTTTCATCTGCGGTCCAGAAATCCTTCAGGCCGACTGCATCGCCGCGGACCGGAAGCTTGCCGGCCTTCTCGCACCAGTCAGCGTTGTTCTCAGCTGTCTGCATGAACTCCAGGAAGGCAACGCAGGCATCTCTGTGAGAAGCGCCTGTGCAGACGCCGAAGTTCTCGCCGCCGATAACGGAAGCCTGTGCGCCGTTGGCGCTCTTCGGCATCGGAACATATGCGTATTCCCAGGTGATGGTATCCTTCAGGGAATCATCCAGGTTCTGGGCGATCTGCCATGTGCCGGACTCAAGCATCGCTGCCTTCTCTGCAGCCCATGCGTTCAGAGCGTCGCCCTGGCCCCAGTTGACAGCTTCTTTGCTCATCCAGCCCTTTGCGATCAGGTCGCCAATGATCTGGAAGGATTCAATACTTTCTGCGCTGTCGATATCGCCGACGGAACCGCCGGTGGTATACAGCCACGGAATGAACTGGAATGTGCCTTCCTCATTGGAAACAGCGCACATCGCAAAGCCATAGACGCCCTCATCCGGATTGCTGGTCGCTTCGCAGGCAGCCAGGAACTCTTCCATGGTTTCGGGAGCTTTCTCGATTCCCGCAGCCTTCAGCATATCCATGTTGCAGAGGATCGCAAGGCAGTTGGAGTTGTTCGGAAGACCATGGAGACGGCCTTCGGAATCACGGCAGCTGTTGAGCGGTCCTTCATAGAAATTGTCCAGCTCGCCCCATGCTTCGAGATCGTCCGTGATGTCATCGAACACGCCCAGGGAAATGTAGGAAGCCATATCCGGTGAGTCAACCATGCCGATGTCCGGAAGCTCTCCGGAAACAGCGCCGATGGTGTACTGTTTCATCAGCTCTTCACGAGATACGAAAGTAGCGGTGATGTAAATCTCATCCTGCATGGCATTGTAATCTTTGCAGAGAGCGTTCAGAGCATCTGCCTCACCCTCAAAATAATGCCAGATCTCAATCGGATCGCCGCCGTTGTCCGGTCCGAAAATGTCCTCGCTTGCATAAGCCGCAAGGCCCATGGACAGCGCTGCCGCCGCGCAGACAGCAAGCATGGTCAGTCTTTTTTTCATCTACGTATCCTCCTTTTTTGTGCCGGCATCTCCCTTTCAGCCCGGCCGGCGGATGCCCCGGGTATCCCCTTCGCCGACCTTCATAATATGCACACATTATAGAATATTTTTTTGTGCAAATCAACAGGGTTCTTGTGTTTCATTCTGAAAAAATATAGTGAAATAGTTGTAAAAACAGAACAAATTTATTTAAAACCAGTACAAATTTCAGATACGCACTTCGTTTATTTCACAACGCGGATGGTTCTGACCACCCCGCCTGTTCCATTGATGGCAGCTGTTTCCTTAGAATCGTGATGATACGGTGACAGCAGTGCCGGCCGCGTTTGGAAGGCCGCAGGGGCTTTTCAAGCCGCCCGGCTCAAACCGGCCATGTCATTCCGGATTTTCCCGGGCCGCATGGCTGATTCCGGTCATATAATCAAGAACAACGCCGGGCTGCACGTTGTAGACAAATACATGAAAACAGATTCCGGATCCCCCGTCTTCCACCGAGTAGGCCTCCATTTCCACCCCTCTGGCCAGAAGCTCCATCCCTTTAAAATACGGGGTCACCCGATAAAGCACATGATTGCCCGTCCGGTACAGATAATGTATTACCTGCTCTTCCCAGGAGTACATTACCGCCGCGTTCATATAACGGGTCCCGGTGATCAGGTTCTTTTCATTGTCATTCTGTCCGGTAAAGGCGTAGGCGATCAGATGACAGCGATTATACAGATAGGGCGGATCTGCGTCCACGATGCCGGGGTATTTTTTCTGCTCCCATCCGGACGGCCGCACATTCCCGATCTCGCCCCGCTCCTGCAGCGGCATCATGGACCGGTGCAGCAGCGCCGCCGCTGTCCCGCAGCGGCCCAGAATGTCCAGGCTGCTGTAGTATTCTCCGGTAAAGCCGGTAAGGTCCTCCGCTGTAAAAGAGGGGGAATTTCCGTTCAGGACGATTACATCCTCCCCGGAATAATCCGGAATCTGCTGCGGATCTGCCTGCACAATGCTCTCTGAGACAAGTCCGGCAAGTTTTGCCGCCTCTCCCCTCTGCGCCTGCTCCTGAAAGACGCGGTAAGCGGACGGCACAGTAAGCGCCATACACAGGACGGCCAGGACATACAGCGGCCAGCGCCTTCTATTTTTCCTGTATCTTATCCGCATGGCTGAACGCGCCTCCGTTTCTCTGCTCTTCCTCTCTTCCGCCTGCCGGCAGACGGAAATAATACATCCTGCCGCCCCCAGACCGCTCCTCTGCTTCCGGATGGAGATCCGGCGTTCGAAAACCGGAAGGCGGATTATCTGAAAACCAGCTGCAGCAGGATCATGTACAGGGCCGTCCCTCCCAGAATGGACAGCAGGGTATTCCGTCTCCAGACATGGAGCAGGACAACAAAGGCACAGGAAACAAGCTCCGGAATCCCATGCGGGCTGCTCAGCAGTTTTACACCTTTCAGGCAGTAAACAACCAGCATGCCGATCACGGCGGAAGGCAGCAGCGAACTGAGTTTTGTCACGATCGCCGGCAGCTCGCGGTCCTGAGGAAAAAGCAGAAAAGGCGCAAAGCGGATCAGGGCCGTCACCAGCGCAATAACCGCAACGATAAGCGCGGAGTGCATCATCTCTCTTCCTCCTCTCTGCCGGCTGCGGGGGCATCTGTTTCCGCCGTCTTTTCCCTCTTCATCTGCAGAAGACCGTAAACTGTCAGAATCACGCTGATCAGCAGCATGGCCGGGATCAGGAATGTATCCGGTCCGAACAGAATCAGAGAAAGAACTGTGGCAAGAACACCTGTAATGGCTGGAAAATAGTCCTCCGCCGCAAGAAGCTGCTCCAGAAATATGGTCACAAACAAGGCTGTCATGGCAAAATCAATTCCGGTTGTGTCAAAGGTCAGAGCTGCCCCGATCAGGCCGCCGATCGTGCTGCCGGCTACCCAGTAGCAATGATCAAAAAGCGAGAGCAGGAAATAATACAGATGCTCGTCTGTTCCTTCCGGCGCCCCATTCACAACCAGGGCATAGGTTTCGTCCGTCAGCGAAAAGATCAGATACGGCCGGTATTTCCCCGTCCCGCTGTATTTTTTCAGCATACTGATCCCGTAAAAGAGATGACGCAGGTTCACCATGAAGGTCATAAGCGCAGTGGAAATCAGCGAAGCGCCTCCCGTAAGGAGGCTGATTGCGACATATTGCATGGAGCCCGCATAAATAAACAGACTCATCGCAAAAGCCCACACAAATGAATAGCCTTTGTCGCTCAGAAGAACGCCAAACGCTGAACCCAGTACAAAATAGCCCGCCATGACGGGCAGCGATGCCGTAAAAGCTTTTTTTGCCGTATCCAAAAATCCTGAAACTCCTGAAAAACCTTTCCACCGCTGTTTATATGCGGCATCGTCCCCGCCGCCGCTGCAGAATGCCGATTCTGTATTCCGTCTGCGGGTCCTGTGTCAATTCCTCCGTATACTGTCTTTCTCTGCAGAAACCGTCAGCTGCGCTGTACGGTCATTTCTGCGCATCTTCTTTCCGCAGGAACCGGTCTCTTACCGGCCGGAACAGCATCGGATACAGGCCGAATATCACAAAGGCCATAACACCGTAGCGGACTACACGCAGAAACATCTCAAGCCCTGTCCCGGGATCCGGAAAGCATACGGAAAAGAGCTTTTTCAGAAGAAAGGTCAGCGCTCCGAATAAGGCAGCCGCGCCGAGCGTCCTCAGCAGCGTTTCCTGAATGCAGGAAGTCTTTTCAAAATTCACAAAGCGCTCCTCAAAAAGGAAGGACAGAAGCATGCCGGTCAGAAGACCCAGTCCCGCAAAATACTCCTCGGTTCTGCAGTAGAACACGCCTGTCAGGGAAACTGCCAGCAGGAGGGCATAGAGAATCCGCCTGTCCCGGATTTTCTGACGCAGAAATCCGAGGAACAGAATAATCAGAAAACCCAGTATCCATCCTGTCAGAACGTCCGTCGGGTAATGAACGCCCAGCAGTACGCGGGACAGGCCGACCAGGAAGATCAGTACGCCTGCGGCGGCTTCCACCGTTTTTTTCCGCTTTCCCTCCATATCCGGATGCAGGGCGATCGTCCCGAACGCAGTGACCGCGTTTGTGGAGTGCCCGCTTGGGAAGGAATATCCCTGCGCCTTTATATCCAGGGCATCCGCTTTCGCACTCACCTTCCTCAGGCAGCGGATTTCCGGATGATCAAAATAGGGGCGTCTCCTGAAAAAGACATTTTTGATCATGGGATTCCAGACCGTCCCGATGATCAGGTTCAGTCCCAGAACCTTTCCGAACTCCTTGTCCCGGCACAGATATATGTAAAACAGAATTGCCGCAAGAATGATCTCTTCCCCGAACATCGTGAAAAAGGACGCGGCCGCAGTCCCGAAAGGTCCCATCTCCTTCTGCAGAAATTCCATAAGACGGACTTCCCAGCCGAAATAAAAGGATACACTATTCATTCCGAATACCCCCAAAAGTATGCTATACTATCGGTAACAATCTGACCGGCAGCTTAGCCGCGCGGTCCGGAACAACCCCGGACAGCGCCGCCAAAACACCGGTACCCCATCACAATCTTGCTTGTAGGAGGAGACAGCAAATGAAAAACAAATGGAAAGTTTTACCCCTGTTCTGCCTGCTGCTGATGGTATTTTCTTTCTCAGTCACAGGCCATGCGGAAGTTGTTAAGCCGGTTTCCCGCGGCATGACCGGAAAGAGAGCCGTGAAATGCCTGACTTGTGCCAAAGACTATCTGACCACAACCAGTACCTTCTATACTGAGTTATCCGCTTCCCTCACTTCAGGCGCCGCAGCCGTAGGCAGCACCACGGTTTACAGCGGCCTGCCCGGCTTTCCTGCCGCTTCCGGGAAAGCCATTCAGCGTCTTGAATCCATCAACTCGAAAATCAACCGCCTGCTGGACAAGGGCGTCACAAAGAGGGGCCGCAAACTTCTGCTCTATGTGCAGAGCTGCATCCAGGGCGAACTGACTTTCATCCGTTCTCTCGGCACCCGCCCGGTATCCTCGTCCGCGGATTATGTGAAAGAACATATGAAACAGGTTAAGCCGCAGGCAAAGAAGATAAAGGAATACGCACAGCGCGTCGGCAGCCGCTATTATTGATCCCCTCCGCAGCGCTGTGTTTTCCCCGGACGAATTGCAGATCAGGGATGACCGGCTGCCGGAGATATCATGGATCTTTGCGTCCGGCGGACGTAAGGTCAGCGTCTGAAAAACTGAATTGACAGAAGATTGAGCCGGAGATCCGCCAGAGCGGATTCCCGGCTCCTTTCAGCTGACAGGGACCGTTCTGTTTCCCCCGTCCCTTTCTGTTTTATTCATACCGCTCGTCGATCACGCGCTTTGTCTTTTTCTCGCTTCTGGGCAGTACGCCCTCTTCCACGACCTTTACCAGCGGCGTGAAGCCGATCCTGCTCTTGACCTTCTCGGCGATCCTTCTGGAAAGCTCCGCGAAGTCCACATGTCCGTTTGTCTCCACATAGAGACGCATCGTATCCCTGCCGTCAAGGTGGGAAATACGGATCTGATATTCGCTGGAAACTTCGTCGAACTGGTTCAGGACTTCCTCGATCTGGGCCGGGAAGACATTTACGCCCTTGATCTTGATCATATCGTCCGTTCTGCCGCGGATGACATCGATACGCGGATAAGCACTTCCGCAGCTGCACTGTCCGGGCACGATCCGGGACAGGTCGTGCGTACGGTAACGGATCAGCGGAGCGCCTTCCTTGACGAGAGTGGTGATAACGATCTCACCCCATTCCCCGTCGGGAAGATTCTTCTTCGTGACCGGGTCGATGATCTCCAGATAGAGATAGTCATCCCAGTAATGCATATATTCCTCGCCCGGACAGTTGATGCCGATGCCCGGTCCGTATATCTCCGTCAGCCCGTAGATATCATAGAGCTCGATGCCCAGGATGCCCTGAATCCGCTCGCGCATCGCCTTGCCCCATCTCTCGGAGCCGATCACGCCCTTCTTCAGGTGGATCTTGTCCCGGATTCCCCGTTTCTCGATCTCCTCCGCCAGAAGAAGCGCATAGGAGGAAGTGGAGCAGAGCACCGTCGACTTCATGTCCATCATCATCTGGAGCTGCTTCTCGGTATTGCCCGGTCCCATGGGGATTACCATGGCACCCAGCTTCTCGGCCCCGTTCTGGAAACCGATTCCCGCTGTCCACAGACCGTAGCCCGGGGTAATCTGAATCCGGTCACGGTTCGTGATGCCGGCCATCTCGTAACAGCGCTTAAACATCTCGCCCCAGTCATCGACGTCCTTCGCGGTATAGGGAATAATCACGGGAAGACCTGTCGTTCCCGAAGAGGAATGAATGCGCACGATCTCCTCCTCCGGAGCGGTCATAAGGCCGAGCGGATACGCCTCCCTGAGGTCGCTTTTTTCAGAAAACGGGAGCGCTTCGAACTCTTCCGCGGATGAAACGCTGGTGATACCCGCTTCGGAAAGCTTTTTCCCGTAGAAACTTCCGGCGCCGACCAGCGCCCGGATTCTGTCGTTCACCTGAGCAAGCTGTTTTTCACTGATTCTCATAATTCGAACCCTTTCTCCTTAAAACTTCATTGATTAAACACAATCATTAAGTAATTTACAGATATGTGCTACCGATACGGGTCGTTCAGGCACATATCAGAACCTTGAAAAACCTTATAAAATCAAGCAAAACTCGCATTTTGTAGTTGCCATTTCCGGACATTTATGGTATCATAATCTTAGAGATATTACCGATATGAATAAGAGAGTGATACCATGGCAAAAACATCGATTCCAGAAGAGATCAAACAGTACCGTCCGGGCCCGTGCACCGAAGTGAAACTCATCAGTGGCCATTACTACGTTTACATGTACCAGTCCCTGCAGCTTCCAAGCGGGAAATGGGGCAAAAAGACCGGCAAATGCATCGGTACAATCATCCCCGGTACAGGGTTCATCCCAAACAGGAACTACCACCTTTACAAAGGTGAGGAATCCCAGGATGAGATCACGGTCCTTGAGTACGGCCAGTATGCCCTGACAGCGGAAGTCGCCAAAGATGTACTTGCTTCCCTGGAACAGTGTTTCCCTGCAGACCGGGCTGCCCAGATCTTTGCGTATGCCTGCATCTTCTTCACGAATGGTTTTGTCCATCTCGACCAGGTACAAAGCTATTATGAGCAGAGCTGGCTGTCACAGGAATACAGGTCATTCCCGTTTAAAATGGGCAAAACTGCCCTTAGCACCCTGCTGGATGACCTTGGCAGGCGGACAACAAGGGTTGTAAAGTATGAAAATGCCGCAATCAGTAATTCCTCTGCAATTGCAATCGATGGCCATGCGATCCGCAGCTGCTCAGATGAGAACTGCCTCGGCGAGGCCGGTTACAAGTTCAGTTCCCTGAAAGAGGACCAGGTAAACCTCCTTATGGGATACGACGTAAATACCAATGTTCCTTTATTCGCCCGGATGTACCGCGGTGCCTGCAATGATAAATCCACGATTGAGGACCTTACAGACCTGCTGGATTTCTCCGGTATCCTGTTTATCGTGGACCGGGGCTTCTACAGCGCGAAAAACCTGAAGATCCTCTCCTCAAACGACAATACCTACATCATACCTGTGCCGTCCCATACGGATGTTTTCAAAAATGCAATGAAAGATGTCAGGTATACGGACAGTTTCTATTATCGGTCCGGCAAAAAGCATGCAAGGATCGAATACACATCCCGGAGGCTGTCTGACAGCGAATACGTTTATGTGTTCCGCGACATTGATGAAAACGAAAAATGCCGTTACAACTACCAGCACTGCATGGAACTTGGCAGGTCCGGATACACACAGGAAAAGTTCGAGCAGAGCAAGGAAACCTTTGGTGTGTATGTCCTGCAGAGCAACAGTGCGAAACCGGCAGAAGATATATTTGGCGGTTACAAAAAGCGCTGGGGCATTGAAACATTATACCAGTACCTGAAGAACAAGGCCGATTTCAACGACCTCATGGTTCAGGATTATTACAAGGAGCAGGGACTGTCATTCATCATGCTGGTCACCGGGCAGATCCATCAGAAGATGATTGCCGCAATAAAAAAGCTTGATAACAATGCCATTTCTGTCCACGACATCCTGCTGATGGCAAGATGCATGAAGATGGAACGGCGTGGCAACAACTGGAATCTCAGGAATGCGCGTAAGCGGGATCTCCAGATATTGAAGCAAATGGGCTTCGAGCCGAAGATAATGGTGGCGGATTCATGAGAAAATCGCTGCATATCGGTAAAAACCTAAATGATTGTGATTAAAAAACAGGAAAGCTTTTCTGTTCAGTTCCAGAAACTGCGGACGGATCATGGATTCCATGACCTTCTCAATATCTTCCGCCTTAAGCCCCAGGACTCCGGTGCGGACGGCCGCGCCCAGCAGCACCACATTCAGGACTCTGGGCGAGCCCAGATCCCTCAGCGCCTGTTCTCCGTCAACCAGGAAGAGCCGTTCCGGGCTGATCTGCTTCTTCAGGTAAGCGACCATATCGCTCCCGTCATAGTCCGATCCCGTGAGCGTCGCGGTAGTAGGTTTCACCGCCCGCGTATTCGTCACAACGATCCCGTCCTTTTTCAGATAATGCAGCATGCGTACCGTCTCTCCCGGTTCAAAACCGAGAATCAGGTCCGCCTGCCCGGAAGAAAGCAGGGGCGCTTTCAGATTCTCACCGATCCTGAGATTGCTGAAGACATTTCCCCCTCTCTGCGCCATGCCGATCGTCTCGGCGCTCATAACCTTAAGCCCCTTCTCCATGGCCGCCGCCGCGATCAGCCTGGACGCGAGGACTGTCCCCTGTCCGCCGACTCCGCAAAGCACGATATTCTTATTCATCTCTCCCACCTCCGATCGCTCCGGCCGGGCAGAGCTGCGCGCAGAAGCCGCAGCCGGCGCACTGTGCGGGATCGATGCAGACCTTTCCGTTCTCCAGCACGATGCCGGGGCAGCCGATCTCCTTAATGCATTTTCTGCAGCCGATGCATTTCTCCGGATCTATCTCCAGCGGCTTTCCGGGTTTTATAATCGCCGCGCAGGGAGATTTGAAAATGATCGCTTTTACACCCTTCTCAGCTGCCGCGCGCTTCACCGCGTCCACCGCCTGGTCCAGCTTCATGGGATCCACGGTCTCCACGAAGGTCAGGCCGATTCCCCGCAGAATCGCCGCGATATCCACTGCCGCCGCGACGTCACCCATCATGGTCTTTCCGGTTCCCGGATGCGGCTGGTGGCCGGTCATGGCCGTAGTGGAATTGTCCAGAATGACGACGGTCAGCTCTGCCTGATTGTAGACAGCGTTAATGATTCCCGTGATCGCCGAGGCGAAGAAAGTGGAATCGCCCACAAAGGCAAATGCTGTCGTATCCGGCTCCATCCTGTAAACGCCCTGCGCGATCCCGATGCCGGCTCCCATGCACAGGCAGGTGTCCACCATATCCAGAGGCATGGCGTTCCCAAGAGTATAGCAGCCGATATCTCCGCAGAAGATGGTCTTCTTCCCCTTCATGGCCTTCTTTACCGCGTAGAAGGAGGAGCGGTGCGGACATCCGGCACAGAGAACGGGGGGACGGACGGGCGGAGCGGGAATCTCCCCGCGGTCCGGCAGCGCTTCCCTCTCCCGGCCCATAAAATGATCCAGGTATCCTCTCACCCGGTCCGGCGTATTCTCGCCCGCGACCTGGGTATCCTCGCTCAGGCGTCCCAGAATCCGGACAGAGAGCTGATATTTTCCTGTTATCTGTATCAGTTCCTCCTCAATGACCGGATCAAGTTCCTCAATACAGAGAACCTCGTCCAGGCCTTCAAGGAACTGAAGCGCCAGGCGCTCCGGGAAAGGATAGGGCGTAGCCACCTTCAGCAGCGTCGGCGCAGTCTCTTTCTCCTCCAGAATATCCCTGACCAGCGCGCAGCTGATGCCGCCCGCCGCAATTCCGCGGCGGACAGGACCGGCTTCCGCGTCTCCCCGGGCAGGGAAGATTTCATTTCTCCCGTATTCCGAGAAGACATCCTTCAGTTCCGCGTTCCGCTTCTCGATTTTCTGGTGCGCCGCGTAAGACAGACGCGGGAAGATAACCCAGCGCCTGCTGTCCTTCACAAAACCTTCCGCACGGTGTTTCCGGTACTGATCCGGATCGAGGACGTCAATGGACGCGTATGCGTGGCAGATCCTCGTAGTCGGCCGGAAGAATACGGGCGTTCCGTATCTCTCCGAGAAATCAAAGGCTTCCTGTATCATCTCATACGCTTCCTGGACGGAAGTGGGATCAAAGCAGGGAAGCTTGCTGAAAGAGGCGTAATGCCTGGTATCCTGTTCCGTCTGGGAGGAAATGGGACCCGGGTCATCCGCGACCAGGACAACCATGCCGCCTTTGATGCCGACGTATTCCAGGCTCATCAGCGGATCGGAAGCCACATTCAGCCCCACCTGCTTCATGGTTACCAGCGTCCTGGCACCGGCGTAAGCCGCCCCCGCGGCGACCTCCATGGCCGCCTTCTCATTGACGGACCACTCTACGTAAGTGTCCGGTCCCCTGTTTTTCGCGATCGTCTCCAGTGTCTCCGTGGAGGGCGTTCCGGGGTAGCCGCTTGTCAGCTCCACGCCGGCGGCAAGGGCTCCCATCGCGATCGCGGCGTTCCCCATAAGAAATTCTCTGTGCATAACTGTTTACCTCTAATCTGAAATTCGAGGGTTCCCGGCGTTTACCGCCCGCCAGGCTGGCCGCATAAATACCCGGGCCCTCTCTTTTTCCGCATAGTGTAAATATACTCCGTTCCGGCCGTTCCCGCAATCAAATGATAAAGCTGCCGGGAAGCTGATTCTGCCAGGGCATCTGTGAAATAAAAGTCAATTCGCATGGCATTTCCGGCCCGATTCTGTTACAATGCAGACATGACAGAAGAAAACTGAACTTCCTGCTGAGGAGAAAGCAAATGGTAAAAAATGATACCGGTATTTCAGAAGTAACCCATAAAGTCAATGAAGCGGTCTGCCGTCTGATGTGGGAGGGCAATGTCGATTCGGACCATCTGGAAAAGATTGCCTACGAAATCAGCCCCGGTCCCAAACCGGAATACCGCTGCTGCGTCTATAAAGAAAGAGAGATCGTCCGTCACAGAATCCGTCTCGCCTGCCAGAAAAATTCAGAGGTTGGCAGTACCACCACCAATGTGGTTCAGGTAATCAAGCCGGCCTGCGACGACTGTACGATCGCATCCTATTCCGTGACAGACATCTGCCGCTTCTGCCTGGGCAAGGCCTGCCTGAACTCCTGCAAATTCGGCGCCATCTCCCAGGGCGAGCACCGCATGCGCATCGACCCGCTCAAATGCAGGGAGTGCGGCATGTGCGCGAAGGCCTGCCCCTACGGAGCCATTATCCATGTGGAACGGCCATGCAAAAAAGCCTGCCCGGCCGGCGCCATTACTTACGATGAATATGGCTACTGTAATATCGACGAAGATAAATGTGTCCACTGCGGACATTGTGTCCACGCCTGCCCCTTCGGCGCAATCAGCTCCAAGCGGTTCTTCCGCACCGTCATCGACGCGATCAAGGCCGGAAAGGAAGTATACGCCATGTGCGCGCCGGCAGCGGAAGGCCAGTTCGGGAATGACATCGGCATGGGTTCCCTCCGGTCCGCCCTGAAAAAGATCGGTTTCACGGATATGGTGGAGGTCGGCCTCGGCGGCGATATGACCGCTGCCTATGAAGCGAAGGAGTGGGTTGAGGCAAAAAAAGAAGGCAGGAAAATGACCACGTCCTGCTGCCCGGCTTTTATTTCCATGCTCCGTCATCAGTTCCCGAAGCAGTATGAGGAAAACAAGTCCGCCACAGTCTCCCCGATGGTAGCCGTATCCCGTTACCTGAAAGCGGTCCATCCGGGCTGTGTGACCGTATTCATCGGGCCCTGCATCGCAAAGAAAGGGGAAACCCTGAACGAATATATCGCCGACCGCCCGGACTGCGCGCTGACCTTCGGGGAACTTAAGGATCTTCTCGCATCGAGAGATATCGATCTTGAGGCGGTTCAGGAAGATTACCAGGAAGCTTCCCTCTACGGAAAGAAATTTGCCGGTACCGGCGGCGTCGCAGCCGCTGTCCTCGAAGTCATGGAGGAGATGGGGGAAGATACTTCTCAGATCAGCCTTCTGGCCTGCGCGGGCGGAGCGGACTGCAGAAAGGCTCTGCTGCAGCTCAAGAGCGGAAAGCTTCAGGAAGATTTTATCGAAGGAATGATGTGCCCGGGCGGCTGTGTCGGTGGACCCTCCCGGGTCAAGACAGAGGCGGAAACCATGCGCGCAAGGAACGCGCTTCTGAAAAAGGCGGACGGCCGGAAAATTCTGGAGAATCTGAAAAACTATCCCATGGACAGCTTCTCCATGCACCGCGACGGCCATATGGAGCCGGACGCCGAATAATCAAAAACTGAGCGCTCACCCGACGGGCGCGCCGAATTGCGGCAGGCGAAGAGATCATTTCGGGAATAAAGATACCCCTTAGCCGGCAACAGGCCAAGGGGTATTTTTGTATGCGAGTATTTTGTATGCAGGTATTTCTTCTGCTCACACACCGTCGCTGAAGCAGATCCTGCTGCCTTCCCGGGTTTTCGTGATCCGGATCTGCTGAGGGATACTTTCCATCAGCTCCTCCCGGTGGCTGATCACGCCGACCAGTTTGCCCGCTCCGGTAAGACTTGTCAGGATCTCCATGGCGCTCTCGATGGAGCGGCGGTCCAGAGTCCCGAAGCCTTCGTCGATAAAAAGAGCGTCCATCTGGATGCCGCCCGCGCCGGATGACACCGTGTCGGACAGACCGAGCGCCAGGCTCAGGGACGCTTTAAAGCTCTCTCCTCCTGAAAGGCTGCTGACCGGCCTGCGTCGGCCGGTGAAATTATCCAGTACCTCCAGATCCAGGAAAGTGCCGCTCTGTCTTCCTCCTGCTTCTTTCCTGCGGAAAAGCTCATACTGCCCTTCGCTCATGGGCAGCAGCCGCCGGTTTGCCGCGGCGATAATCCTGTCAAATCCGGCACCCTGCAGATATTGCTCCAGGGTGATCTTTTCCTTGCCGCTGATATCGCCCTTCACCAGCCTGTACAGTCTTGCCTCAACCGTATATTTTTCCAGCGCCCGGGCCAGCTGGTCCTTCAGTTCCCGGATCCTGCTCTCCTTACCGCGGTTCAGCTCCAGGCGGTTATCCGCCAGGTTTTTCTCCCTGCGGATTGCTTCTGCTTTATCCTTCTGTCCGTCCCGCTCCGCGCTCAAAGCCGCAAGATCTGCGCGCTTTTTCCCTTTTGCGCTCTCCCGTGCCCTCTCCAGCCGGACTTCATTGGTCTTCACCAGCTCATCATATGTTTTTATGGACTTCTCGTCCTCCCCGATCTGCTTCTGTCCCACGGCATAGTTCAGAAACATCGTCTCGTCAGAAAAGCTGTTCTCCGCAAGAACCTTCTGAAATGCGCCCTTCAGCGCTTTCTCTTTTTCTGCGGAATCCTCCATGGCCTTTTTCAGAACCAGAATCGCCGACTGAAGCTCTGTCCGCTCTTTCAGCGCAGTATCCCGGAAATTCCTGGCTTTTTCAATCCCCGCCCGGATCTGCCCGGCTGCCTGCTCCGCCAGTTTCCTGGCATTTTCAGCTTCTTTCAGGCTTCCATAAGGCAGGGTTTTAAGCTGGGACAGGGCAGCTCCGGCGGAGGCACGCTCCTTCTCATTCCGGCTCTTCTTCTGCTCAAACGCTGTCTTCTGTTCCGATAGTTCCATTGTCTCTTTTCCTGCTGCCGCTTCCAGGCTCTCCCGGGACTTCAGCAGAACCCGGCAGTCCTCCTGCAGCCGGGTCATAAGCGCGCCAAGATCCTGCAGGGCCTTTTCCGTAAATGCTCTCTCCTCAAAAAGGCGCTCTTCATCCTCCTGCTTTTCTCCCGCATCAGCTGCCGCATACAGCTCATTTGCAAGGCATTTCCGCATTCTTTCCGCCAGGCGGCTCTCTGCGTCCAGGCAGCGGTTTTTCGAAAGCTCGGCGGCGGTCAGGGAAGCGTCCTTGGCGGCGCGGGCTTTCTCCTCCGCGTCCGTGAGCTCCTTCATCCGCTCTTCCGTGATGAAATGCTCCGGAAGCGCTGCCGGCGCAGGATGATGGATGGAGCCGCACACCGGGCAGGGTTCCCCCTCCCTGAGGGCTGAGGCCAGGATGCCGGCTCTGGAATTTTCCAGCAGCTTCTCCCCTTCTTCCGCTTCGCGGCTGACCTTCTCATATATTGCCCGGTCGGCAAGGAAGCGCTTCTGCGAACGGTCTCTTTCTTTCTGAAGCCTTTTACAGGAGGGAATATCCCGGCTGAAGATTTCTCCGATCTCCGCCTGCAGGCTCTCCAGCTTTTCCTTCCTGCCCCTGGCTTTCTCAAGGGCAGCCGGAGCATCCTGCCGGGAGGCGATTTCATTTTTCAGAGAAACGATCTTCCCACTGAGCGCCTCCTCCCGTTCCTTCAGCCGCTGCGCCTCCCGGGCAAAGCCTTCCGCCTCGTGAAGAAGCGTTTCCTGTTTCTGTTTCAGGCGGTCCCGCTCAGCATATCTCTCTCTGTCGCCCTCGATCCGGGCGATCTGAGCGCCAAGTCGTTTTTCCTCCGCTTCCCCGGCCAGTGCTCTTTCCAGTTCCGCCTCCGCAAGGACACAGTTCCGCTCCGCGTCCGGAAGGAGTGCTTCCTTCCTTCTCAGCTGCAGCTGCGCCTGTTCCAGCGCCTTCTCCTCCGACTTCCAGCGGTCATATTCCGGTTTTACAAAATAAGAGGCTTTCTTTCTGAGCTGCAGGGTCTGAGAAAGCACCTCCATCTCCGGCCGGCAGCCGTCCAGCGAAGCTTTCTCCGCGGATAGCTTCTCCAGCTCATCCAGAAGGGCATTGTCCGCCTGAGCCGTCGCAACAGCCTTAACCATCTCCGCCAGAAGGCGGTCCTCCGCCTCCAGTTTTTCTTTAAGCCGTGCGGATTCTTCCCGGTCTTCTTCGCAGATTCTGCCGATCAGGGCCAACAGGTCGTCGATCCGGAAACTGTTCCCCGTCCCCATGTTCTGGTTCCATTCCAGCTCTCCGGCAAATGCGCTGTTCTCCCCCGCCTTCACATCCCGGAAATGCTGCAGGATACTTTTCTCAAGGTCCGCCTTCTGCGTATAGCTTCTTGTCATGCGCTCTTTCAGCAGGCCTTCCATCCGGTTATAACCCTCTGTCATAAAGATCGTCCTAAGGATCGGCGTCCTTTCTTTGGTCGAGGCATTGAGCAGGGTCCAGAACTCTCCCTGGGCAATCATCACAATCTGCTTGAACTGCCTGGCGCTGATGCCGAGCAGCTCCGTGACCGCGGCATTTACATTCTTCACGCCCTCCGTCGGCGTCTCAGAAGCGCACTGCAGGATGGCCGTTTCATTTCTGGTGATCACTCCCTCGCCGCGCAGCTTCGGCCGTTCATAAACCGGGGTGCGGCGGATCGTCCAGACCTTTCCCTGATGAGAAAATGTGAACTCCACAAAACTCTCTGTCTCCGGCTTCGCGTACTCCGACCGCAGATTCTGTGTCTTCCGGTAACTGCCGCTCACCTCCCCGAAGAGGGCGTAGCAGACCGCGTCAAAGATCGTGGTTTTTCCTGCGCCCGTATCTCCCGAGATCAGGAACAGGCCTTTCTCGCTGAACCGCTCAAAATCGATATCCGGCGCCCTGTCCGCATAGGGGCCGAAAGCGGAAAGTGCCAGTTTAATGGGTTTCATCGCTCACTCCCGCCTCCTTTGCCACTTCCAGAACCTCCCTCAGCTCTTCCTCCGAGATCGGACACCCGTACATCTCATGATAGAATTCCGAAATCAGAGCGGAAAAACTTTTCTCCTCCTCCGCGGGAGAAAAGACCGCAGCCGAAATCTCCCGGGTATGACTGTTGTCGTAATCGATCCGCACCGTTCTGGGGTAATATCTTCGGAAGATCCCCATGGCGTCATCGATCAGTTCCTCATCTGTCAGGGTCGCGTAAATGTAATCGTCCGTATCCGTGATAATATCATTGCTGAGCAGCTGCTCCATTTTTCCCTTAATATGGCGAAGATCCCGGAGCGGACGAAGAGGAATCAACTCGATCCTGACATCGCCCTTCTCCCCCAGCTCGGCAAATGTCACTGATTTTTCATTTCCCTCCTCACTCAGCGAATACTTCAGGGGCGACCCGGCGTAACGCACCTCCCTGCGCCCGACCTGCTGGGCGGAATGAATATGTCCGAGCGCCGCATAGTCAAAAGCTTCAAAACAGGAAGCGGAGATCTGCTCCACCAGGCCGACGTTCCGCACGGCGCTGCTCTCCGACCCGCCGAAGCTGACCCCGCCGCCCGTACCAATTACAAACTGGTGGGCGACAAGAATATTCCGCGCGGAGGGATCGATCCCGCCATGGGCAAGGGCAGCCCGGACCGCGTCCTCATATGTTTCGATCTTTTCATCCGGGAAGAAATGCCGCACCTGCGAAGCCTTTACAAAAGGCAGCAGATAAACGCGGACCTCCCCGCAGGAATCCGTGAAGTCTTCTCTCTGCAGTTTTCCTTCGTATTTTGCCGAGATAAAAACATTGCGCGCTTTCAGCAGGCTGCTTCCGAAATTCAGCCGCTCATCGGAATCATGGTTTCCGGAGATCACAAATACACAGAATCCCCGGTCCGAAAGCCCGGAAAGAAAGCGGTCGAAAAGACCGACCGCCCACTCGCTGGGAACCGGCCGGTCATAGACGTCGCCCGCAATCAGGACGGCGTCCGCCTTTTTTTCTTCGGCGATCGAGATGATCTGCTGCAGGATATATTCCTGGTCTTCCTTCAGATCATACTCCGCCAGGGACCTGCCGAGATGCAGGTCAGATATATGCAGTATTTTCATTGTTCAGCCTTCTTTCAAAAGCCTGAAATCCGGCATTTGAGCTGCCGTACCCGGACGCACTTGTACCGGAACTGATTTGATCCATTTACAGCGGTTCACCGGTCAATGCCCGATATGCGTACAGCTTCTCGTTCAGCTTGGAATAGATATGTTCCCGGAACCATGGCTCGGAACTCGCTGCGACTGCATCCTCCGGAGAAAACCAGCGTACGCCCCTGTTTTCATCCTCTTTTGCACGGACCATCTCCCGGTCGTCCGCTTCAAGCAGATAGGTCACATTCAGATGCAGGTGGGAACTGACATACTTTCCCTTTTTCATGTGACCGTCCACCGTCAGAACTTCCAGGGAAAAGATATCCTGCATCAGAGGCTTTACCTTACTCAGCCCGGATTCCTCCTCCGCCTCTTTCAGCGCCACGCGCAGAAGATCCGTATCTCCGTCCGCATGCCCGCCCAGCCAGCTCCAGGAATCGTAAATATTATGGTAGGCCATCAGCACTTTCGTCCGGTCAGGAGAGCTGATCCAGGCGCTCGCCGTCATATGACAGAGGGAATTCTCCCGGCTGAATACATTCTCTTCCCTTCGAAGCGCCCTGAGAATCAGTTCTTTGTCCCGCTCCTCCATCTCATTGAAAGGCTCGTATTTTTCAATTTCTTCTATCAGCCGAAGCTGTCCTTCTACTGTCATCCTTTTTCCTGCTCCTCATGCAGACTTCCCAAAAGAGCCTGTCACCTGTCTGATGTTTTTAAGCGAACTATATCGTATCGATAAAGGCCAAAATGATATGCGATACAATTAACATAAACTATCCCCATAATGTTTCGATATCATATCTTTGTATATTACCATCTGCAGTGACTAAAGTAAGTCCTTCTTCCTTTGCCTGACAGATCAATAATCTGTCAAATGGATCACGATGATACCATGGAAGATCTTTCAGCCTTTCCAAATGTTTCCCATGAATTTCCAGAATTTTAAAAGAATTCTGTACACAGTCTTCCATTATTTGTGAAACTGACTTTGGTATTTGCAGCTTTCCGAGGCTGTTTTTAATCGCTATCTCCCAGAAGCTGGCAATACTAATATAAACGTCTTCATCAGATTGAATTATCTTACAGACTTCCGAGGGAAGTCTGCTGTCATCACTTAGAAACCATAAAAAAGCGTGTGTATCTAACAACAGCATTACGAATACTCCTTAAAATCATCAAGCGGTGCATCGAAATCATCAGCCATTACGATCTGACCTTTATATAATCCTGGTTTTCGAAACACAGGTTTATTATCTTCCGGTAAATAAGGAATAGATTCTTTTAAATCTCTATTGTTTTCCTGCTTTACAAAACGCATAAAGCGTACGACTTCCATAAGCGAAGCCTCTGACATTCCCTGTGCCTCTTCCAGAAGCAGTTCCAGTGCCATTATTTGTTTCCTCCCAATATAAAAAATAATTACAATAATGGAAAAACATCCGTGGTATACTGATCTCTCAGTATTCTTTCACAATCTCCGTGATGTTGCAGCGCTGCTTGAATTCCTCGAGCTCCTGCTCATTCCGGATCAGCGTCACTTCTGTAAAATGTCCTGTAGCCCGGTCCCGGAAACCGGCGACCTGTTCCCCGTTGCAGATGCTGCATCGCAGAACCGGATATTCCTTCTCCGGATCAAAAGACAGGCTCTCAGCTTTCTTCTTTTTTGAAAACAATCCCATAATCCCATCCTCCTCAGCTATATCTTTATCGCGTCAGATACGCGCGGCACGGCGCTCCATCACTGCCGCCCAGGTTCAGCGGCGCAGCGTGGAGACAGTAAACGCCTTCCTCCACTCCGTCAAGTACGACGCCCTCCAGCAGGACGCAGTCCGCGCCGAGCAGGATCAGATGAACCTGCATGGGGGCATCCTCCGGACCGACTGTCTGGCTTTCATTTCCCAGCAGCATAACTTCATAATCCGCAAAAACCTGTGCGGCTTCCCCGGTAACCGTCGCTTTTCCGGCGATCAGGATCCTCCTGTCCGCCTGTTCCGCTTTTGCTTTTTCCAGAATGGCGGCGGCATCTGCTCCGCTGACTTCTCCCTCATGCCTGGCTACCCAGCAGGGACCGGTAAAAACATCCAGGGGAATCCGGTCGATGGTCTTCCCTCCCCGGATGAAATGGGAAGGGGCATCCACATGGGTTCCATTGTGCGCGCACATGGACAGAGCCGTCAGATTGCAGATTCCGCTCTCCTCTATGGTGGACAGCACACGCCGTTCCGGCGCGGGATCACCGGGATACACACGGCAGGAAAAAACTTCCTGCGAAATATCGATAATCATGACATTTTCCCTCCCTGGATTTCGCAGTAATCTGTGGTCATAGCCCCGAACCCGCAGCTGTGGCCTTCTCTGATGCCATTATAGCAGTTTACGGACAGCCGTCTACCGTTATCCCTTAACAGAAGCCTCTCACAGCTTCAACCTGGTCTTTCTGAGGCGAAAGATCCGGAAGACCGAGAAAATCAGGGCGGTCGTTTCCGAAATCCAGACGGCATACCAGACCGGTCCGATTCCGCCGGTCTTCGCGAGAAGATACGCGCAGGGGATCAGGGGCATAAACTGACGCAGGATAGAGCCGGTCATATTTGTCATCCCGTCGCCGAGGCCGGAGGCAATATAGCCGGTTATCATGGTCACAGACGCAAATACAAAGGTCAGTGAAATAATACGCAATGCCGGAACTCCGATCTTAAGCATGGCCTCCCCGGCAGAAAAAATCCCGAGCAGATTTCTTCCAAAGAGCTGAAAGACAACGGTTCCAACAGCAGCGATTGCAGCCGCAGCCGCATAGGTAATTTTCGAAGCCTCCAATATCCGGTCTGTATGGCCGGCTCCGTAATTAAAACCCACAATCGGAATCGCTGCCTGCCCGAGTCCGTTCATCGGCATGAAGAGGAAATTCTGGAGCTTGTAATAGACGCCGAAGAATGCGACCGCAGTGGATGAGAAGGGCAGGAGGATCGCGTTGAAAGCCGTAACCATCATACTGTTCATCGCCTGCATGATAATTGTCGGAAGACCAACCCTGTAGATTCCCATGATCAGCTTCCCGCTCAGGAAAAATCCTTTCAGCCCCAGACGGACATCCGGGTTCTTATTCAGATTCAGGTACAGGCCTACAAACATACTGACCCACTGGCCGATGACAGTAGCGTACGCCGCCCCCCGGATTCCCATGGCGGGGCATCCAAGCAGGCCGAAGATCATGACCGGGTCAAGAATCAGGTTTGTGACAGCGCCTGAAATCAGGATCATCATACTCAGCACAGCCCTGCCTGCCGCCTGCAGCAGCCTCTGGAAAACCATGCAGACCAGATTGCCAAGGCAGAATACCATGCAGATAAACAGATACTCCCCGCACTGCTGCCCGATCTGCGCATCCTCCGTGAAAGACCGTGCGATTGACCTTGCTCCGGCCAGTCCCGCTGCCGTAAAAACAGCTGCGCTGATCACTGACAGAAAGAGTCCGGTCATGGCCACCCGGGAAGCCTCCTCATAATCCTTTCTCCCCAGGGTCTGCGAAAGCAGAGCGTTGACGCCGACAGCCGTGCCGACGCCGACCGCGATCATCAGCATCTGCACGGGAAATGCCAGGGAAGCCGCCGTCAGGGCCTGCTCGCTCAGCCGGGCGACAAAGATGCTGTCCACGATGTTATAAAGGGACTGCACCAGCAGCGATACCATCATGGGAAGAGACATACTCAGAATCAGTCTTCCCATCGGCATAGTTTCCATCTTGTTTTTTTTGTCCATTTTCGTAGATACCCTCCTGCTGAAAGCGCCGCGCATAAAAAAAAACGTGAAATCCGAGGACAGCACTCCTCTGATTTCACGCGTTAAGCCGGCTGAATTTATTCTTTTCTTTTTTCTAAAATAGCACAGCATTCTCAAAAAAGCAAATGCCGCTGATGCTTCTTTTTCCTCAAAGTCTTTTCTCTGCAGCTTCCCGATCTTGCCCTTCACGATTCTCCGGTCATTTTCTCCGGATGGAAAACCTCGTCAAAGCGCTCCTGAGTCAGGAAGCCGAGCTTCACGCAGGCTTCTTTCAGGGAAAGATTCTCCCGGAAGGCAAGCTTTGCGGTTTTTGCAGCGTTCTCATAGCCGATATAAGGATTCAGGGCGGTTACAAGCATAAGCGAACGGTTCAGATTCTCCCGCATCTTCTCCTGGTCCGCCGCAATCCCGCAGCAGCAGCGGTCCGCGAAGGAAAGGATGGATTCCGAGAGCAGGCGGACGGACTGAAGGAAATTATAGGCGATGACCGGCATAAATACATTCAGTTCAAAATTGCCCTGGGAAGCGGCAAAGCCGATCGCCGCGTCGTTGCCGAATACCTGGACCGCAACCATGGTCACCTGCTCGCACTGGGTCGGGTTGACCTTGCCGGGCATGATAGAACTTCCGGGCTCATTTTCCGGGATCCGGATCTCTCCCAGTCCGCAGCGCGGTCCGGAAGCAAGCCAGCGCACGTCGTTGGCAATCTTCAACAGATCCGCCGCCAGAGCTTTCACCGCGCCGTGAGCAAAGACCAGCTCATCCTTTGAGCTGAGCGCGTGGAATTTATTCGGCGCAGTCACAAAACGCTTCCCGGTCAGGGCAGAAATCTCTTCCGCTGCCTTCTCCGCAAATCCTTCCGGCGCGTTGAGCCCTGTTCCAACGGCCGTCCCGCCCAGGGCCAGTTCGCGAAGCGGATCCAGGGCGAGCCGGATCATCCTGACGTCCTGCTCCAGAGAAGTTCTCCAGCCGCTGATTTCCTGGGAAAAGGAGATCGGCACCGCGTCCTGCAGATGCGTGCGCCCGCTCTTGACGATTCCCCTGTTGTCTTCCTCAAGTTTCCTGAATACCTCAGTCAGATGCCGGACAGCAGGCAGCAGCCTGTCCTCCAGGGCACAGACCGCGGCGATATGGAGGGCAGCAGGAAAGGTATCGTTGGAGGACTGGCTCATATTGACGTCATCATTGGGATGGCAGAGTTTTTTCCCGGCGATCTCGTTGGCCCGGTTCGCAATGACTTCATTGGCGTTCATATTGCTCTGGGTCCCGCTGCCGGTCTGCCAGACAACCAGCGGAAAATGATCCATGAGGGCTCCTGAACGGACTTCGTCGGCCGCCCGGGCAATCGCGGCATACTTCTCTTCCGTCATCTTCTCGCCCTTCAGGACACGGTTCACAGAAGCCGCCGCTTTCTTCAGAACCCCGAAGGCCTGAATAATCTCCGCGGGCATCGTCTCTATGCCGGCGCCGATCGGAAAATTCTCATGACTGCGCTGCGTCTGCGCCGCCCAGTAGCGGTCCGCCGGAACTTTTACCTCCCCCATGGAATCATGTTCTGTCCGAAACTCTCTCTTTTCCTCCATCCTTTTCCTCCATCCTTAAGCCAGACGCAGCCGCCGTCTTTCCCCTGTCGTCCACATCCGGTTTCCCTTCTTCCGCAAAAACGCTGCATCGTCAGTTTCTCTTCGTTTTCCATTTGCCGGACAAGTAAAACAGACCGCCGATCACCATCGGCATAAAGCCGGCCAGGGCGTCCCCGTACCAGAAGCCCTTGCAGCCCATATGCAGGGCAAATCCGAACAGAGCGGCAAGTCCTACTCTGGAAATCATCCCGTCGATCAGGGCGATCAGAAGATTCATTTTTGAATTGCCTGAGCCATTGATGATCGAAAACGCCCCGGACCGCGTCGCGGCACCAAAAAAATTCAGTATAATCGGAAAGGTCAGGAGCGATGCCTTTGCCAGAACCTCCCTGTCGCTTGTGAACATCTCACACAGAAGTTCCGGGAAAAGCAGGACCAGCAGAGACGCCGCCGCGGCGATAGACAGCCCGATCGCGATCACAACCCTGAGGATCTTCGGAACCCTGTCGTATTTCCCGGCCCCGATATTCTGGCCGACCATGGAACTGCCGGCCGTCGTAAAAGAATTGGACACAATTCCCATCATCATGCCGGTCTTATTGTAAATACCGGAAAGAGCTGAAAAGATCACTCCCTCCGCATTGATCCAGGCCGTCAGCACAATCTTTGAAATGCTTATGGCCGCGGACTGAATGGCCATCGGGATGCCCAGGCTCAGCAGGGGGCCGATCATGGTTCGGTCAATCCGGAAACTGGACAGCTTAAAATCAAACCCAAAAGCTTCCTTCCGCCGGTAAAGATAAATAAGAGAAACGATAAAGCTGACCGCCTGCCCGATGACCGTGGCAAGGGCAGCCCCGAACACCTCAAGGCCCAGGAATCCGACAAAGAAAACATCCAGCACCATATTCAGAATGGCGGCGATCGCAATGAAATAGAAAGGCCTCCTGGAATCCCCCATTCCTCGCAGAATGGCGGATACAATATTGTAGCCGTAAATGAAAACCAGTCCCACGATGCAGGTCACCGTATAGTCCATGGTGAACCGATATGATTCCACGGGCGTATTAAGGATATCCAGAATGGAAAAGCGGATGAAATAGCAGACGACAGAGAGAAACAGGGCGATTCCCAGCAGAAGAGTGAACATGGTACCGATCATCTTTCTCACCTTATCCATCTCGCCGGCTCCCACAAACTGGGAAATCAGCACCTGCCCTGCCGCGGAAAAACCCATGGCAAGAAAGGTAAGAATATGCAGAATATCCCCGCCGATCGAGACGGCGGACATGCCGGGACCGCCTATAACCTGGCCCACGACCACCATGTCCACCAGGTTATATACCGCCTGAAGGGCATTGGCCACAAACAGCGGCATGGCAAAGGCGAGCAGAAGCCCTGCCACATTTCCTTCCGTGAGATCCTTAACCATCGATCCTGATCGATTTCTGTCCTCTTTCATAGCCGAATATCTGCCGTTCCTTTCGCAAGTGCATCCTTCTCAGGAATTCAGCCGCAGGTATCCTGCGATGAAAAAAGATAAAGCAGGACCGGGCTTACAGCCATTTTGATTTTATCACGGCAAAAAAAGCAAGGCAACCGCGGGGAAACAGGTTCCCGCAAGTCCTGGCAGGCAGAAGCATAAAGCCCATCCAAAGTGTTCACCTGTTAACCGGGACTGTCAGTAAAATCCGCTTCACAAATCGATCCCGGAACCGTACAATTGTATCCATGGCGGGAAATATGAAAGCTGCCGGACGAAGAAAACAGATCCGGACAAAAACCGTGTTTTGCGGAAACAGTACTGCGGGGAAAACGGAGAAACCGGAGCCGGTCAGAAGGGAGACAGGATCATGAAGACATACAGGATTGCGGTAATCGCAGGCGACGGCGTCGGTCCCGAAGTAATCGCGGAAGCAGTGAAGGTACTGAAGACAGCGGCTGAAATCGACGGCAGATTTGCATTTTCCTTTACGGACTTTCCCTGGGGCTGCGGCTATTATCTTAAGACCGGGAAGATGATGCCTGATAACGGACTTGAAATCCTGAAGGACTTTGACGCGATCCTTCTGGGTGCGGTTGGCGCTCCCGGCGTTCCGGACCATATCTCCCTGCGCGGACTGCTCCTTAAGATCCGCCGCGGATTCGACCAGTATATCAATTTGCGCCCCGTACGCCTGCTCGAAGGCGCGCCATGCCCCCTGAAGGACGTGAAGCGGGAAGATATCAACATGACCTTTATCCGGGAGAATTCAGAAGGCGAATATTCCGGAACCGGAGCCTGGCTCTACAAAGACCAGCCGGAGGAAGTGGTCATCCAGAACGGGGTATTTTCACGGAAGGGCTGCGAGAGGGTCATCCGCTACGCCTATGAACTGGCAAAAAAAGAGGGCCGGACCCTTACCAGTATCAGTAAGGCCAATGCCCTCAATTATTCCATGGTCTTCTGGGACCAGATATTTGCCGAAGTCGGGAAAGATTATCCCGAAGTGAAGACCGGGTCCTGTCTGGTCGACGCCGCCTCCATGTTTATGGTAAAAGACCCCGGACGTTTCCAGGTCGTGGTCACCTCCAACCTCTTCGGAGATATCCTGACCGACCTCGGGGCCGCCATCGCCGGCGGAATCGGGCTCGCGGCCGGCGCAAACCTGAATCCGGAAAGAAAATATCCTTCCATGTTCGAGCCGATCCACGGATCCGCTCCCGATATTGCCGGAAAAGGGATCGCCAATCCGCTGGCAAGTATCTGGACCGCGGCCCAGATGCTGAATTTCTTCGGCTATCCGGAGTGGGAAAGCCGGATTCTCAGCTGCATGGAACAGCTCCTGTCAGAAGGCAGGCATCTGACGCCGGACCTTAAAGGCAGCGCCTCCACCTCCGGCTGCGCCGACGCCCTGATCCGGCTTATCATAGAGAAAAAGGCGCAGCGATAATTCTTCGCTGCGCCCAACGGAATCTCATCTTAAATATATTCTCCTGCGCCGGTCCGGATTTCTCCGGCAGGGTTCATGAATCTCCCTGTGCCGGTACAAAGACAGCTTCCGCCACTCCGAGAACATCAGCCGCTGCAGGATCCTCCGCTTCAGCCGTCACAGAGTACATGAAGCCGGGTACAACGTCGAACCAGAGGCAGCTGCAGACCGTGTATCCCATGCTCTCGTCCTTCACGCTCCTGAGCGTACCCTCACAATAATCGACCTTGCAGCTTTCTTCCGAATCCCACTGATTATATAACAGACCGGAAATATCCTCCCATACGCCGGAGGAGCAGACCCTGGCTGTATACTCCTGACCGTCCAGAGTGAAGATCAGTTCTCCCAGGCCATTCTCTTTCAGTACCCGCCAGGATACGTCTTCAGCGCCTTCCGGCAGATTCAGCGAAATACCGACGGTCTGCATAAAGCCGTTCTCGTCCGTCTCGCTCCAGGGATTTGCCAGCCCGGTATATTTCTGCTCGCCCGTAAAGCCGCTGTCCTCAGCCGCGTTATAGATCCCGTAGAAAGGAAGCTCTTCCGGCTTCTCATCCAGCATATTCAGATGAGACCAGAACAGATAGCCCTCCGGAAGCTCCTCAACCGGATAACCGGGTCTGAAAAGCTCCAGGCTCTCTCCTGCTTTAAGGCCTGCCGGGGCGACCGTCACATAACGGATTCCGTCCTCGATCACTTCATCAAGCTGGCCTTCATCCATCTCAACGCTCGCCACATTCAGTTCAACCGCGCCGGAATCCAGCATGCCGCCTGCTTCGAGCTGTCCGTGGAAGAGGCATCCGTAGACCGTTCCGTTCGGATACTCATCCGCGCTTTCTCCCATCTCGGAATCATGATAGTTCCCTTTAAAGGAGCCGTCCGGGGCGACATTCAGTTCAACAAACCATCCGCCCACGCCGCTGCTGTAATAAAAGACCAGATCGTCCAGTTCCTCAAAAGAAAATTCCTCTGCTGCCGCAGCCTTCTTCTCCGCTTCGGTATTTTCCTGGGCGAACGCGGTGAAGGAACCTGCTGCCAGTGCTGCGCAAAGAAGCGCTCCGACTAATTTCTTCATTTTATTTACCTCCTGAATCGCATCATTTATTCGGATTTTTCGTATAATTCTCTGCATAAAAGTCTGTCAGGTGTTTTTTCTTCCCGACATCCTAACATACGGACAGAGGAACTCATTTCCACGAATCCTCCCGGCCGGCATTTCCATTTTTTCCAAACATTCGCAACCCCGCAGGCATCTCTTCATGCAGGCAGAACGCGCTTCTCCGGCTTCATTGAAAAACCCTCCCGAAGCAGAACCGGGAGGGTCATAAACTTTTTTCCGGCGGCATTCCGGCAGCTCTCTTCATTACAGAGCCGCAAATTCCTCAGCGCCTTTTGTATCCAGCCAGTGCAGCATGGCAAGCGCCGCCGCGCCGAACAGAAGAATGCACAGAAGCAGATAGACAACTGCGCCGATCCTGTAACCGATCAGCATGTACAGTCCGCCCATCACAATGCCGAAGCCCCATCCGCCGAACATGGCGGCGACCACCGCACCGCTCTGCTTGATGGGACCGGTCTCATTCGTCCAGTTCAGGATCGGCATCCTGACGCCGAGAACCATATTGAACAGGGCTGAAAACGCCGTATAAACCAGTGCGGTCAGACAAAGCAGCAGACGGACAGGCACAGAAGCCGGGACAACGACAGCAGCACATATGGCGGCGAACAGCACAGGGATTCCCGTCAGAATCAGATGCATCGCTGTCTTGGCCCGCAGCACTGCTTTAGGAGTGACCGGCAGGGACTGGGGAATCCAGATGCTTTTCCCCTCCAGGGAGACCGACGGAGCCGCCATATCATTCATGGAAGCCAGCAGGCAGAGCATTGCGCAGAGCAGAACAGCGACACTGTCCGGCCGGCCGGATAAGACCTCCGTAAGCACCGGCAGAATCTCCCGCCCCATGACCAGAAGCAGCACGCCGCTTGCCGGAATGAGAATAATCGCCAGGCCGCAGTTAAGCATATAGCCGGCGCTGGACGTAAAACGCGCAAACTCCTTGGCAAGCAGGGCTCCGGACACGGATTTCTGCCGGACCTGCTTTTCCACGTAGCGTGTCTTTCCAGTCTTCCCGCCGGCAGCCGCGATGCTCAGAAATGTCCTGGACATAACCTGCCAGACCAAGAGGAAAAGGATCCCCGCGCCGGCCGTGAAAATCCCTGCCGCAAGCCCGTCTCCTTCTCCAATGCGTCCGAACAGATAGAGCCCGCGGGCCGCACCTTTGATCTTCTCGCCGTAACTTACCGCGTTCAGGAGAAACTCCCTGATAAAGCCGTTTGCCTTGAAATAAAAGAAATAGTAGGCTCCGACAAAGAATAAGGAAATAAAGACTGTGATAAAACTCCTGTTTTTCAGCCGCACGCTGATCTTCGCGACGACCCAGCCCAGAACGCAGGAAAGCAGCAGAACGATCACCGTCACAATGACAAGCAGCAGCAGGCCGCAGATGATCCTCGAAACGGACGCTCCTGCCTTAACCCAGTAAACAGCCAGCGCCGGAACCAGAACCACCGCAGAATACATGGAACCCATCAGCCAGACGTTCAGCAGCCGCGCGGTCATGATCGTCCGGACCGGTATGGGCAGCGACAGCAGCAGATCGTTATCTTTGGCCAGATACAGCCCTGAGTAGGTATTGAATACGCTTCCGAAAGCGCCAAGCATGACGGCGATCCCGCCCATCAGCAGAAAATACAGCCAGCCCATATCCAGCTGCGCAAGCGTCTCGCACACACTCAGCGACAATCCCGTGAAGATGCCGCCGAGAAGACCGATCATCACAACCAGGAAGAATATGATCCACGCGGCAATTGCCTTTTTCGAGCGCATCCTGTTTTTCTTCGCGTCGTAGAAATAGCTCCGGAATACCTCGGCAATCTGCTTTTTTAATAGTACTTTCAGCATTTACTCCGCCTCCAGTTCCAGGAAAACTTCCTCAAGACTGTCGTCGCCCCGCACTTCTTCCATCGTGCCTTCCCGGACCAGCCTGCCCTGCTTGATAATCGCCACTTTGTCACAGAGCTTTTCCGCCACCTCAAGCACATGGGTGGAGAAAAAGATCGCGCCGCCCCTGTCACAGTGCTCGCGCATCATCTCCTTAAGCAGATGGGAAGCCTTCGGGTCAAGTCCGACGAAGGGCTCGTCCATCACGATCAGCTGCGGATCATGAAGCCAGGCCGAGATCACGGTCAGCTTCTGTTTCATTCCGTGGGAATATGCGGAAATCGGATCGGCCAGATCGGAAGTCAGTTCCAGCAGATCCGCGTATTTCCGGGTCTTTTCCTGCCTTTCGGCGGCCGGAATCGCGAAAATATCCGCGATAAAATTCAGATATTTGATCCCGCTCATGAATTCGTACAGATCCGGGTTGTCCGGTATGTAGGCCAGCATCTTTTTGCAGGCGACAGGCTCCTTCCTGATATCTTTCCCGCCGATCTGAATCGTACCTTCATCGAACTGCAGAATTCCAACCGCACTTTTCAGCGTGGTACTTTTTCCGGCGCCGTTGTGCCCGATGAATCCGAAAATCTCCCCTGCCTTAATATGCAGGGAGAGATCATCCACCGCTTTTTTCTCCCCATAGCTTTTCGTCAGATGCTCTATTCTCAGCATGATTCCCTTCTCCTTATAAACTGGCATCGTTTTCTGTCTTCCGGCACTGTTCTCCTCCGGGCGGGCGCCCGTACAGTTACACAGCAGAAAGCGCAATACGCCGCCGGCCCAGGTAATGTGAACGTTTGGTCACTTATTATAATGGTCACTTATCCGGCTGTCAAGACAGCCGTCGGCCCAGGGACCGATCAGTCAGCGGTTCATACAGACCCCTGCCAGGGACCAGAAAGCTGCCTGTTTCCTGCTCTAAACTGCCGCCGGGTCGAAAGCCGCAGTTCCCTTCGGAAACTGCCGTTGCTTTTTCATTACGAATGTGTTACAGTTGTGTTAATTATCGAAAAGTATGTTATTTTCTCCTCACGGAAGAATTCAGGAGGTTTTTATGAAATCAATGATCCGTAAAGCAGGCATTTTACTGGCCATGTCCCTGTTTCTGGCGGTACATGGCCCTTCAGCAGTCCCCGCGGCGGAAGCCGATCCGGACCTTTCCTCAGGGAAAAGCTCTTCCGGAGTCATAGATCTTTCCGGCGATATGGATGAACCGGCCGACCTGAAAAATCAGGTGTCTTCTGATCCGGCCGCTTCCGGCCAGGCTTCTTCCGGTCAGACCGCTTCCGGTCAGACTTCTGCCAGTCAGGCTTCTTCTAATCCGGTCTCATCTGCAAATGCCGGAAAGATCAAGCCCGCTTCCGGAAGCAGTGTACAGACCGGACAGGCCGTCGTTCTCAAGCTGAACAAAAAAGCGGCAAGCCACGACTGGACCTGGACTTTCTCCGGAACCGCGGCTGAAGACGCCCATATCCTCAGCTCGGATTATAAGACCAGCAAAAGGCTGAAGCTCACGGTCTGGCCTTCCGGCGGAACACTGACGGTCATCGGTACCGACCCGGACGGGCTTACCATCAGCTGTGATCTGGAAGTGTCTCAGTCATCTGTCTGGAAAAAGAGGGCGGATTTCCGCGCCAATGCCCTGGCAGGCGTCTCACCGTCCATGAGCGAGGAAGAACTGGTCGTTTACTTTGCCGAATATATCGCCGACCGCGCTACCTACGGTCCCGGTCAGGGGAATTTCTTCCGCGTGATCGACGAGGGAGTCGGCGACTGCTGGTGTTACTCCACCGCCTTCAAGCTCCTGGCCGACGCGGTCGGGATCGAGACGATCATCGTCAAGAACGGCGGCAGCAAGAGCCACTACTGGAATCAGGTGGAGATTGACGGCACCTGGTACAATGTGGACGTCCAGGGTTATGACACGAACCGGAGCCACAAATGGCTGCTCGCCTCCAATTCGACCCACGGCTTTAACGGGGATACCAGTTTCAGCCTGAATCACGGGATCCACTATCCGGTCTCGCCGGCCCATGTATGCACCGAGACGCTCAGCTTCTGATTGGTAATTTCTGATCAGACATTTTTTCCAAATATAATATGCTCTGTACGGAGGGCAGCTTTTTGTGAACTACACGAAAAGCTGCCCTTTTCAGATGAAAGGCAGCGTGTCAGTGTCCGCCGCGGTTGCTTTCCCGCCGTCTGCGTGATAGAATGTGGATATTCCGGAAAACAGGAGGTGAAACAAGTGGCAAACGGTGACAGTTACGGGCAAAGCGGACCTGACCGACGATGCGCGGCACGGAACGCGGACCGGCACTTTTTGCCGCCTGCGTTTCACTGAACAAGCCATCGTCCGTCCGTGTATGCCTGCGTGTACACGGACTTTTTATGTCCATTTTCCCGCATGTGTCGAACGAAAAACGAAACAGCGGAGGTTTCAGCATGGGAATCAAAGACATTCAGACAAACACACCCGGAATCAGGCCGGATTATACGGAGGAAATTCTCTCCATTCTGCGCAGCGGCGGCTCGCCGAAAGCCATCATGCGGAAGCTGGAGGATTATCACGGCAGCGACATTGCCGGCGTCCTCAGCCAGCTGTCAGAAGCGGAACGGATCAAACTCTGGCGCGTCTGCCCGGCAGAACTCCTTTCAGATGTATTTGAATATCTGGAGAGCGATGAGGCGGGCAGTTACTTCGGCGAGATGGACCTGAAAAAATCGGCGGCAGTCCTCTCCGGACTTGATACGGACACCGCCGTGGAGATTCTGCGCTGCGTGGACCGTGAAAAGCGGGCGCTGATCGTGGATCTGCTCTCGGATGATCTGCGCCGGGAGATCCGTATGATCGCCTCTTTTGATGAGGATGAGATTGGCAGCCGCATGACCACCAACTTCATCGTCATCCGGGAAAATATGACGATCAAGCAGGCCATGAGCGAGCTGGTGCGGCAGGCGGAGGAGAACGACAACATCGCCACACTTTTCGTCACAGATGAACAGGATATCTACTGCGGCGCAGTGGATCTGAAGGATCTGATCACCGCCCGGAAGGAGACGCCTCTGGACGAGATTATTGCGTCTTCCTTCCCATACGTTTACGCCAATGAACAGATATCGGACTGTATCGAGCGGCTGAAGGATTACTCCGAGAACAGCATCCCCGTTCTGGACGAAACGAATAAACTTCTCGGCGTAATCACCGCCCAGAGCCTGATCGAAACAGTTGACGACGAGATGAGCGAGGACTATGCAAGGCTTGCCGGTCTGACCGCGGAGGAGGACCTCAACGAAACCCTCCCGGAAAGCATGAAAAAGCGCATGCCCTGGCTGCTGATCCTGCTGGGACTCGGGATTGTGGTGTCCACGGTAGTAGGCGCATTTGAAAGAGTCGTGGCACAGCTGACGCTGATCATGGCCTTCCAGTCCCTGATTCTGGATATGGCAGGCAACGTCGGCACGCAGTCCCTCGCCGTGACGATCCGTGTCCTGACAGATGAAAATCTCACCATCGCCCAGAAGGGCCGTCTGGTCTGGAAAGAAATGCGCGTGGGCTTCTGCAACGGGCTCATTCTCGGCGGAATCTCCTTCCTGCTGGTAGGACTGTATATTCTGCTGCTCAAGGGACAGCCGCCGCTGTTCTCATTTGCGGTATCCGGCTGCATCGGCATTTCCCTGGTGCTGGCGATGCTCATCTCCAGCGCGGTGGGGACACTGATTCCTCTCTTTTTCGAGAAGATCAAAGTAGATCCTGCCGTTGCCTCAGGGCCGCTGATCACGACGGTAAATGACCTTGTCGCCGTAATCGCTTATTATGGCCTGAGCTGGCTGCTGCTTCTGAACGTAATGCATTTCGGCGCCTGAGACAGATAAGCGGAAGCGTCTGACCATCAGCTGGCAGATGCTTCCGCTCTTTTATTTCTGTCAGATTCTGTTCCCGTCGTGCAGATTTCCTGCTGATGTATACAGCTTTCATACGCGCAGACTGCAAACCCCGCTCCAATCATACAGCGAGCCGGAATCTCATTTTTTATCTGCCTTAATCCACAGCGCCTCATTCCAGATAATAGCTGTATCTCATATCCGCCGCGGTCAGTCCCCTGAGTACCTTCAGATACGCCGCCGCTTCCGCATTGCAGCCCTTCAGGTCCTGATCCAGATAGTTGCCGCACTCTTCCGCGCTCGCCCCCGGAATCGCCCCGTCGAAAGACGCCATAAAATCAAAGGACTGTACGAGACAGTCGAGAACCTCAGCGTCGGTCAGTCCCCTGGTCAGGAAATAAAAGCCGGTTCTGCATCCCATCGGTCCGACATAGATGACGCCGTCCTTATAAGCGCAGTTTCTGGCGTATGTCGCGAAGAGATGCTCTATGGTGTGAAGCGCTCCGGTTGACAGATAGTCGCCCTTGTTCGGCTCCTTCATCCTCACGTCCCAGGTCATCACGTCGCCGTCCTGCCTGGACAGATATACGCCTCTTTTCAGTTTCGTGTGATCAACGGTAAAACTCGCTATTCTCTCCATACCCATTTTCTCCTTATTCCTGCCGGTACTATGATATCCGGAAGCATCACCTGCTTATCTTCCGGATCTCCGTTTATCCCTGTATGACTGTCCGCGGAGCTTCTCAGCTTCTTTCCGGTTCTGCCATGCAGATCCCTCTCAGCCCGGCTCCGCCCCGACCGAGAAGGACTCCAGAAAGCGGACGGACCTCTCAGACTGCGGATTGCGGAAGAATTCCTCCGCGGCAGCTTCCTCCAGAACCGTCCCGTCCTCCATAAAGATTACCCTGTCCGAGACATTTCTCGCAAACTGCATCTCATGCGTGACAACCACCATGGTGGTTCCTTCGTCCGCGAGCTTTTTCATGACAGAGAGGACTTCCTTCGTAAGCTCCGGGTCCAGCGCGGACGTCGGCTCGTCAAAGAACACGACGCTGGGGTCCGCCGCAATCGCGCGGGCGATTGACACTCTCTGCTGCTGCCCTCCGGACAGCTGCGAGGGATAGAAGGACATCTTGTCCTGCAGACCGACCCTGGTCAGCGCGTCCGCCGCGATCTCTTCCGCCTGCTTCGCCGGGACTTTCCGCACAATCGTCAGGCCCGCGGTCACATTTCCGAGCGCCGTCTTATTGGCAAAGAGATTATAGTTCTGAAAGACGAAACCTGTCTTTTTCCGGTATTCGCGGATCTCGTTTTTGCGGACCTTCCTGACGTCATATAGTTTGTCGTCCAGATTCAGCTCCCCCTCATCCGCCATCTCGAGGAAATTCATGCAGCGCAGCAGCGTCGTCTTTCCCGAACCGCTGGGGCCCACGATCGACACTACGTCCCCCGTCCGGACCGTCAGGCTGATCCCTTTCAGCACCTCATTGTCCCCGAAGCGTTTTTTGATATTTGTAGCCTGCAGCATGCCTCTCACCCGGTCCTTTCCAGCTTCTTCTCAATCTTCCTCTGCGCAAAAGTCAGGATCGTGCAGATGATCATGTAGATCAGCCCCGCCTCGCAGTAGAGCCAGAAATAGTCATAGGTCCTGGCCGCTATCCTCTGGGCGGTCGCCAGAATTTCCACGATCGCCACACTGTAGGCAAGGGAAGTATCCTTAACCAGTCCGATCAGGGAATTGGACAGCGGCGGAAACGCCGTGCGGAAGGCCTGCGGAAGCACGATATGCCACATGGCCTGAAGATAATTCATTCCCACGCAGTACGCGGCCTCCATCTGTCCCGACGACACGGACAGAATCGCAGCCCGGATGGTCTCGGAGCAGTAGGCTCCCACACTCAGTGTGAAAACAAGAATTGCGCTCGGAAATGCGTCAAGCTTGATTCCCACATTCGGAAGGCCGTAATAAACCACGAACAGCTGGACGATCATGGGCGTCGTCCGGATAATCCAGACATAGCATCTTACAGCCTGGTTGAGAACGGGAATCCGTGCAATCTCAATCAAAGCCACCGTCAGAGCCAGTATCAGCCCCAGGGAAAAAGAGATTGCGGTCAGAGGAATGGTAACCCGGATCCCGGGTATCAGAAGTTTTACAAAAGAGTCGGACAGTTCCTGAAGTATTCTCTCGTTCACATTCCCCTCCGGTCAGATCCTGAAATGGTTTTCCGCCATAAGCTGCAGCGGATGCAGCCGCGGCAGCCATTTTTCTTCTTTCAGCGCACATATACAGCGGGGATCTCTCCCCGCTGTATACTGTAACACTTTTCTAATTCTTTTGCCGCATCTTATTCTTCAGTTACATCCACATGGAAATACTTCTCGGATACTTCCGACAGTTCTCCGGACTTGCGTGCGCAGTCCAGGGCGGCATTGACAGCTTCCATCAGCTTTTCATTTCCCTTTACCATGGGGATATAAGATACGGAAACCGCGTCATCACTCAGAGCGGCGATCTTCACATTATCCTCAGGATGCTTGCTGATATAGTCGGCAAACGCCGTCTCTGCGTTCAGGGTCGCGTCCGCTCTCTCAAAAAGGACCTCGGAAATGGACTGGGCCATGGCGTTGACCGGATCCAGATTGGCGCCGTAGGAAAGCGCTCTCTCGCCCCAGAGGCTGGTGGACTCATTCGCCACGATTCTGCCCTCCAGATCCTCAAAGCTGCTGATGGAATCATCGTCAGCCCTGGTCAGGATCGCGGCCTTCACAAAGGCATAGGGCTCGGAAAAATCATATTTCTCCGCACGCTCTTCCGTATATCCCACCTCATTGACGATGAGATCGATCTGTCCGGCGTCAAGGGCCGCAAAAATGGAAGCCCATTCTGTCTCCAGATATTTCACGTCAACGCCGAGATATTTCGCGACCAGACCCGCGACCTCAACATCGAAGCCGACCAGTTCGTCGTCCTCATTATGATAGGTGTTCGGCGCATAGGTTCCTTCCGTCCCGACGATCAGATATCCCCGTTCCAGGATATCATGGAGCAGATCTGTCTCCGGGATTTCACCGAGCGAGCCGATCACATCCTGCAGTTCTGCTTCTGTCTCGGTCTCAGCCGAAGCAAAAACCGGAACGGTAATCAAAGCGGCAGCGGCTGCCAGCACCAGTACTTTCCGGATCATCTTGTTTCTCATCCTGCCGAAATCCTCCTTTTCGTTCACTGCCCCGCACCGCGGGGGCTCTCGCTGCACTTCGTTTTTCTCAAAACAGGTAAAAAAAGAGAGAGGTTTCGAAATACCTCTCTGCAATACAAGCAGAAGAATGTAATTCTGTTTTTTGATTCCGGATTTCCCCTGCTCTTTACAGTGGGTATGGTACTCCGAATCCGAACATTTGTCAACAGATTTTTGGGGAAAGGCCCGGAATACGAAATAATTTTTCCCTTCCTTTACATTTTAGCCTGCAATGTTTATACTTTTATACAGATCCACGCTGACAGTGCTGACGGATGATACTGCATCATCTGCGTCCTGTCATTTTTTTTCAAAACCCCCTCGGCAGTTCCGGACAGTCTTCCAATTACACCATGGTTTTATGATCCGATGAATAAAAATGACTGGTCAGGCGGAAATTTGGGGAATCCGGACGGCATACAGGTTTTCAGAGAGAAAGGAGTTTCAATGGGCAATAATCTGGGACAGGATACTTTCAAATTAGGCTTCGGCCTCATGCGTCTTCCGAAAAATCCCGACGGTTCCATCGATGTTCCGCAGGTATGTCAGATGGCTGATCGGTTCATCGCGGCGGGCGGCACTTACTTTGACACAGCCTACGTCTACGATGACGGAGCCAGCGAAGCTGCTTTCAAGGCGGCCGTCGCCGACCGCTATCCCCGTGACAGCTATACTGTCGCGACCAAACTCAACGTCCGCGTGGCGAAGGACGCAGAAGACGCCCGGCAGCAGTTCTATACCAGCCTGGAGCGCACCGGCGTCAGCTATATCGACTACTATCTGCTTCACGCCATCCAGCGCGGAAACTATGAAATGTATGAAGAATACGGAATCTGGGATTATGTGGCGGAGCTGAAAAAGAAAGGTCTGATCCGGCACTGGGGCTTCTCCTTCCATTCCGATCCGGAGCTTCTGAGAATGCTGCTCACAAAACACCCTGACGCGGAATTTGTGCAGCTCCAGCTTAACTATGCGGACTGGGAAAATCCCGGCGTCGCTTCCAGGAAAAACTGGGAGATCTGCAAAGAATTCGGTAAGCCCGTAACCGTCATGGAGCCGATAAAGGGCGGCATCCTGGCGGATCCCATCCCGACCGTAAAAGCAGTGTTCGACGCGGAAGGCAGCGGGCGTTCCTATGCCAGCTGGGCGGTACGCTTCGCGGCAAGCCTGGATAACATCCTCGTGGTCCTCAGCGGTATGAGCAACCTGGCGCAGATGGAGGACAACCTAAGCTACATGAAAGAATTCCAGCCTCTTTCGGATGCGGAGCTGGATCTGATCCGGCAGGCGCAGGAGGCCCTCAACGGCGATAAATCCATCCCATGTACCGCATGCCATTACTGTACGGAAGGATGCCCCATGGGGATCCCGATTCCGGAGATCTTCACGGTGGCCAACCGCCGCAAGGGAAGCCCCGAATTCCGCACCATCCGGGAATACGGCATCGTTACCCAGGGAAAGGGAAAAGCAAGCGACTGCATTCAGTGCGGACAGTGCGAGGCGGCATGTCCCCAGAATCTTCCGATCATAGAGCTTCTGGAAAAATGCCGGAGCATGGAAGAGGAAGTCTGAGAGCGCTTCCCGGGCATAATAAAAGACCCCGGCTGAGAAAGAATCTGCCGGAGCCTGAAAAAATCGATTCATTCCAAAAAATCTCCGCCGGCCGGAAACTTCCCGGCCGGCGGAATTCTTCTCAGGATGTTTTGTTCCGGTAATACCCTGTCACCGCGCCTACCGCGCCGCCGACGATATGGGAGAGCTGGGAGACACTGTCCCGCACAAAGACAGCGTCATACAGCTGCTGGCCGATATAGATCAGGGCGACCAGAATAAAGGACAGCGGAATCTCCCCGCTCCTGAAGCTCGTAAAAGAGGTCAGGATGATGAAGGCAAATACCACTCCGCTTGCCCCGCACAGCGCCACTCCCGGAAAGAAGATATAATTGACCAGTCCTGTGATGCCGGCTGTCACCAGGATCACCTTCACGATGGAAGCCTGCCCGTACTTTTCCTCCAGCATCGGTCCCAGAAGCAGAAGGTAGGCGGCATTTCCCATAAAATGAGACCAGCCGCTGTGCCCGAAGACATGAGTGAAAAAGCGCAGCCAGGTCAGCGGATTTTTCAAAGACGTATGCATCGTCTGAAAAAGCAGCCTGGTGCTGTACCCTCCGGTCAGAAGTCCGGCGAGGGTCGCCGCAAAGCAGACGCCTGTGAAGCCGATCACGACAGGCGCATTTACAACAATCTTCCGTTTCCCTTTCATCGCAGCCCCCATAAATCCCGCCTCCCGCTCCTGCCGGTACTGTTATCCGGGCACCTGTCCGCCGGGCAGCACCGCGCCGGAAACGATGAGACGTATCAGTTTTCCAACAGTTCCTGCCGGCCTCAGGCCTCAAGCCCGCGGTAGATCAGATCCCGGATCTTCGGATGGATCACGTCATAGCTGTAGCCGTAATTGCGGACATGCATGGCAAAATAAGCCGATACATGGTTGACAGGATCCACCATGTTCCACGCGCTTGCTGCGCCGTCCCAGCCAAACTCCCCGACCTGCCCCTTTCCGCCCAGGTCCGCTTCGACGCGGGTTCGGACGCCCAGGGCGTAGGAATAGCCTTTGCGGTTCCACTGGTCAAAGGTCTGTCTGCTCTTTGCCGCCAGCTGATTCGCGCTCCAGAGCTGGATCATCTCGGGTGACAGAATCCGTACGCCCTGCCGGCTGACGCCGTTGCAGGCAAGGGTGTCCACGAAGGTGATATAGTCCTTCACATCGCTCAGAAGGCCTGCCCCGCCGCTCTCATAATCAGGGCTCATCCGGTAATTGTTCTCGTCCTCCGGGGCATGAACAAAATTGCCTTCCCCGTCGCAGACAAACGGCGCGCACATACGCTTCTTTGTCTCTTCCGCCAGGCGAAAGCCCACAGTGGTCAGCCCGAGCGGATCGAAAATGTTCTTCTTCAGATATTCCGAGAAGCGCATCCCGGAAACCGCCTCGATTACCACGGCCAGGACGTCATGGCTGAGGCTGTAGAGGAAATCCGTTCCCGGTTCAAATTCCAGGGGATCCTTCGCCTTCGCCTCCATCAGCTGCCTGGTACTGGCATTTCCGCCGGTCCTCGCCAGCAGCTCATCCATGGCCGGCGTTTTCAGCTCGTAGGAAAGCCCGCTCTGCATGCTCATCAGGTGCCGTACGGTCATGACGCGGGAAGCCGGGCGCACGCTGTCCCCGTCCTTTACCGTAAGATCCGCGTAGGCCGGGATATAGCGGCTCACCGGATCATCCAGGTTCAGCTTTCCCTGTCCGATCAGCTGCATGGCCGCGCAGCTTGTAAACACCTTTGTACAGGAATAAATCCAGTAGACCTCATCCCCCCGCATCGGCTGTGTCCTGCGGGCGTCTCTCCAGCCGGCCATATGCCGGAAGATCTGCCCGTGATCCCTGTAAACCACAAGGTCGCAGCCCGGAACGCCCAGGCCCGGAAGGGAATCAATATAAGCGGCAAGCTCTGTAAAATTCATTTCGGACAATCTCCCTTTCCTGTTTCCCACCGCAAACGATACTCTGATTGCGGCTCCAAAAGCATGGTCTGCCTGTACGCTGTGCCTGCACTTCAGAAAGCACAGACCAGGGGCCTGCGGATTCCGCCTAGCGCACCGGATTCATATAGGAATAGAATTCATTTCCAGAGCGCAGGAACAGGTTGGTGGAATCGTTGATTCCATAGTAATACCACTCATCCTCTCCCGGATTCAGGAGCAGGGTGTTGTAATCGTCATAGCCGACGATGATCTTCACGCCTTCCTCGGTCTGCGCGATGACCGGTCTTCCGTGGGATACAAAATAGAGGACCTCATCCAGGCTGCAGCCGGACACATCGATCACTTCCGTTCCGAGTCCCGCCTCCAGCTGCGCGATATCCGTCGTACCGCTGCGGACCGCCGCGGGCACTTCCTCCACGTCGATCAGGCATTTGACATCCTTGTCACCCCTGACCCAGACATAGTCCAGGTTGTGGTCGACCACGACGCCGAACAGTTCGTCCGCCTTCACAATCGCTTCGTTCGGGAAGCTGCAGATCGCGTCCAGACCGCCGGATGCGTAGACATAATACAGATCCTCCGCCTCGGGATTCTCCGGTATGTCAATCTGGGGAACCCTCTGGCCGCTGACGATCTTGCTGTTGATCAGCTGGGGGGAAGTCTGGCTGATGGAACTGCCCACTCTCAGAAGGACCAGAGTCTGCCTCTTGCTGTCTTCCATGGTGGCTGCGCCGAACGCCACATCCGAAGAAGTATCCGTGGATACGATCTGATCCGGCGTCGCTTCTATGAATCCGCTTCCGTTCCGGCTGACCCGGGAAAGATTCAGCAGGTTGTCCGACTGGCTGATCGAAGTCACATAGAGACCGCCGGCCTGATAATCCTTGACCTGGTTCCCATCTTCATCCTCAATCCGGACAGAGTACATGGGGAAGACCCCGTTGCCTCCGTGACGGACGTCGATCTCGGAGCTGCGCGCGATACCGTACACCAGGTCTTCCTTCATGTAAGTCAGGGGACGGATCTTCTCGCCCTCCGCGGCTGTTATCTTCCGGATTTCCCCCTTCTCGAAATCGATCTGGTTCAGCACGGAGGAATCGTACACCTTCCCCTCCTCCAGCCAGGCAAAAAACCTGCCGCTGGCCGAACCTGTATAACATTCATTGTTCACGCCGAAAGCAAGTACTTCCGCTTCATTTTTCGTAAGGTCGACCCGGTACAGCACCCCGTTCAGCAGGCAGTAAACCGACTTTTCATCCTGGGTCAGGTACAGGCAGCTTAAGAGATCGAACTGCACGCGCTCGGTATTTTCATTGGTGTCCAGGAAAGCCATCTCCGTGACCATGGTGGAGCGGGCGTCGTAATAGCAGAGCAGGATCCCGTTATCCCCCTCGTGAATGCCGCGGTTCATGTAGCCGCCGACCGCGAACCAGACATCTCCCTCCTCCGAAAGCCTGAGGATACGGATCGTATTTTCCTTATAAAAATCCCGGGCATCCATATTCTCTGTCTGCGGGAAGCCGAATACTCTGGTAAAGGTTCCGGTCTGGATCGCGTAAGTCCAGAGTACGTTCTCCTGGACAAAGGCGATATGGTGACTGCTGCTGTCCGTCAGGTAGCTGACGTCGCGGTCCGTAATCCCGAGGACAATCCCCGCCTTGTTCAGTACGGTTCCGCTTTCCGGATTGAATACCTGGTCGGTCGTCCTTTCGAAGTTCAGCATGAAGACACGGCTGTCCGTAAATCTGAGCCGGTAATATTCGTGTACATTGAAGATCTGCGTGGAACCGTCCTCCGCGTTGGCGGAAATGCGGTAATCCATCGTCAGGGTCGCCGTATTTTCATTGATCTCCGTCAGCATCGGCGTGGGCTTATAGAAAATCTGCGGATGAAAATCCGCCCAGGTCAGCTGATTGACGCTGTCATGGATATCCATATATGCCAGCGTCTTTTCGATATCCGTCGTGGAGTCGGGTTCGACGGCCGCGCCGATCGTATCCAGATCTGTCCGGTTGATGCATTTGTCCCAGAAACCCGCCGCAAAATTCAGATAATCGGAGGTATGCAGGCCGTCCGCCAGAAGTACATGGGTATAGTAATAAATATTCCTGCCGCCGGTCGTAACCTGGATGCGCATGACATATTCTTTGTTCATGAGCATGCCCCCCTGCAGCTGCAGGTTCGCGGTCAGGTAATCCCCGTCCTGGCTGAGCTTGATTACCTTCGTGTTCTCAAGAGACTGGGTTCCGTCGATGGTAAGAATCTCGTAGGCCACCGAATCCACTGCCGCGCCGAAGGTCTGGATGCGCAGCGTAATGCTGCGGTCACTGGACAGAGGCGTGATCGACTGGCGGATCTGGCTCACGTCCATCTCCCGGCTGTAACCGTGCAGACAGTTGAAATCCGTCCCGTCCTTGTTCATGCTGACCAGCGGAAAAGTCGAATCCGCCATGGCCGACGCCATATCCGGCGTAACCTGGTTGATTACCCTGCTCCATACCAGTACCGCTAAAACGAATACCGTTCCAAGCACGATGATGCGTATGATAAAATTCCGTATCGTAATGATCTGCTCACCCATCCGGCAGAATCCCCCAGCTTTCTTTTTTCCTCTATATCCACTGGATCATGATCACATAAAAATTATCATCCACGGCGTACCGGTTATTCCAGCTGTTCACGCCGTACTGCCGCATGAGATACTGATCCGCGTCATTGATCATACTGTTTTCAAAGAGCTCGTACCGGGCCGTCTCATAGGCTTCCTTTGACCCGAATTTCAGGACGATGGAGGACCTGCCGCTGTATACCGAATCCATCAGGGCATTGTAAACCTGATCATAGTCCCAGCTCTCATAGTACATTCCGTTCAGTTTATAGTAATTGTAATAATCCTCCGTGCAGGCCGGAAGCGGGATCGCGTCGCCCGCTTTGTGGGTCAGGCCGATCTCCTCGTCCGTGCAGCACAGATAATTATAATTCATCAGGGAAATCCCGGTTCCCTCTTCCTGCTCCGTCGCGAAGACCGGATCCCCCCAGGTTACATCCACATGATAATAATTCCCGTCAATCCGTACGATATTCCAGGCATGGTCCCCGCCGCCCTCGATCGTGCCGGTAATGTAAGTACAGAAATACCCCATCCGGTGCAGAATATACTGAAAGGCTTTCGAATAACCCGCGCAGACCGAGGCGTGTCCCAGCAGGGCGCTCTGCACGCACTGGCTGTCCTTCGCGTCCGCGTCATAATCGGTTTCATTGATCAGATATTCGTAGACTGCCTTGATCTTTCCGTAATCTGAAAAGCCCGGATCGATGCCGGCGATACATGCGTCGGCGGCTTCTTCCAGCGCTTTTCGCATCTCCTCCCGCTTTTCAGGCTCCACCACCGTCGACGCGCTGTAGCGCACGACCGTTCCGGAGAAGGTGTTCGACTGGATCTCCGCGCTGGAATCCAGCCAGAACAGCTCCGGATGGTCCGCAAGAACCGAGTAGTAAGCTTTCCAGAAATGATCCGCGTCCGTCCGCGCGTACAGATCTCCGCTGTCCTCCCCCGCCGAGAGCCGGGAATAGAGTTCCCGGTAGATCTCATTATATTCACTGGGAAGATTATTAAAATAGTACTCTTCTATGCCGCCGTGATCCCATTCCGTATCCCCCTCCTGATAATAGGGATTATCGACCAGGCCGGCTTCCACCCCCATCTGCCTGAGGCTGCAGCCTGTCAGAAACAGGCAGAGGAAAAGAAGAGGCGCTGCAAACTTCCGCGGCGCGGCATACAGCCGCTCCGCAGAGCCGCGATGTCTGTTAAATTTCCTGCTGAACATGAAGCTCCTTAAATAAAGGCAGACGCTCTCCCGCAGGCGTTCCGTACAGCTGCTGCTGTCTTTGCGGCCGGGCGCTGCGGACCGGTCTGCTTACCTGTCCCATTTCTCACACAGGCGGTTGATCTCTTCCGTAAACCTGCCCAGATCCTTGTTCGCCCCGCCCTGGTTTTTCCGGATGACATTCATCAGGCGGTTTCCTGCGTCAACCAGCCTTGCAAAGATCGCAGCCGCTTTCTTGTTTTTCGAAGAGATCTTTTTGAGCGCTCTGCGCTCGCTCCCCTTCGCCTGCACATAACTGCCGCCGTCCAGCTTTTCGATCTGGAGCACGACGCGCTCTTCCTTCTGAATCGGAACCGGTCCCGTTTCCTTCTCAAATCTGCCGGAAGCAAGATCAAAACGGGTGCCCGAGAACGGGGCGTAGGCGTTCAGCTGAAGGTCATTGATCAGCCTGTCCCGGAAGATCTCCGTCACTTCGTCCTCGCCGTGCGTGACAAAGACCATCTTCGGCTTCGTCCGCAGGGCGCCGATCCACTGCAGGAGCCCGTCCCTGTCCGCATGTCCGGAGACGCCCGGCAGGGAACAGATCTCCGCGCGGATCTCTATCTCCTCGCCGAAAAGCTTAATATCGCCGGCGCCTTCCAGAATTGCGCGCCCCGGCGTACCGACCGCCTGATATCCGACGAAAAGAACCGTCGACTCCGGCCTCCAGAGGTTATGCTTCAGGTGATGCTTGATCCGGCCCGCGTCGCACATGCCGCTGGCGGAAATGATAACCTTCGGGTCGGGCATGTCATTGATCGCTTTCGAATCTTCCGCGGTGACAGAAGTCTTCAGGCCTTCGAAACCGATCGGATTTATCCCTTCTTCCAGCAGGGCCTTCGCTTCCTTGTCAAAATCGCTGTACATCCGCTGCAGGAAAATATTAGTCGCCTCATTGGCAAGCGGCGAATCCACCCACACCTTAAAGCCGTCATGTCCCTGCACCAGGTCCCTCTGCTTGATCTCGCGGATAAAATACAGGATCTCCTGTGTCCTGCCGACCGCGAAGGAAGGAATCACCACATTGCCGCCCCGGTCGAAGGTTCTCTGGATCACTCCGGCAAGCGCCAGGGCGTAATCCAGCCGTTCCGGGCGCTCGTGCAGCCGGTCGCCGTAGGTGGATTCCATGACAACATAGTCCGCCTCTGTCGGGCAGACGGGATTCGAGATCAGCGGCTGGTCCGTATTGCCGATATCTCCCGAGAAGACGATCTTCCGGCTGATGATCTCCGTGCTCAGTGCCGCGGCCGTTTCAGGATCCAGGGAAAGCCCCTGCAGCGCTCCGCTGCCCGGATCCGCCGTCTCTCCGGCCCAGGGCTCCTTCTTCATTCCGGAAGCATCCCGGAAAGCGGCGGAGGCCGCTTCTGAAATTGTCAGTTCGATGGAACTCGATCCGAGAAGGTGCCCCGCATCGATAAACTTCAGGCAGATGCCCTCCGCGATATATCTCTCAGTCTCATACTCCACGCCGACAAAGCAGCTGATCGCCCCTTCCGCGTCCTCCTGCGTATAGAGGGGTTCCACCAGCTCCTTGCCTGCTCTCTGATTTTTTCTGTTCTTCCACTCCGCTTCAAATTCCTGGATATGCGCAGCGTCCATCAGCATGATCCGGCACAGGGCGGCCGTCCCGACGGTGGAAAAAACCTGGCCGCGGAATCCCTGCTTGTACAGCAGGGGGATATTCCCGGAATGGTCCATGTGCGCGTGAGTCAGAAGTACCATATCGATCTCACCGGCAGCGACCGGCAGCGGCTCGTTCTCATAAAGATCAGGACCCTGCTCCATCCCGCAGTCAATCAGAATCTTCTTACCGCATGCTTCGAGATAATAACAGCTTCCCGTTACTTCATGCGTCGCTCCCAGAAATGTCAGTTTCATACGGCCTTCTCCTTTCAGCTGCACTGAGACTCCAGTTTTCATTCTATCACAGAGCCGGCGCTCACGATACAAAAATATAATAAAACGGGCAGTAAGCCGGCTTCAAGCCTCTCACTGCCCGCGTTCCGGGACATATTTCCATACAGCAGCGCAGGTTCACGGGATGCGCTGCTCCATCCGGCTTTAAGAGCCGCCGCGCACTGAGGCGCAGATCCTCCGGAGCGGAACGGATCAGGATCCGTCTCCTCCCCGCATGCGGTATTCTTTCGGGGAACAGCCCACATAGTTTTTGAAGATCCTGGAAAAATGCGCCACATCCAGAAAACCGACCGCGTCGGATACCTCCTGTACCCTGGCGCCGCTATCCCCCAGCAGCTCCTTCGCCCTGTCGATGCGGATCATATTGATGATCTCGAAAAAACCTCTGCCGGTGTACTGGTTCAGAAGCTTGCTCAGATGCCAGCTGCTCACATAGCAGTGCTCCGCCACATCGCCCAGGCTCAGCTTTTCCGTATAGTGTTCCAGGATATACACAAGCGCCGACCGGAGCACGTAATGATTGGCTTCCGAGTCCCTGACCCTTCCCTCCGCCCTGTGTCCTTCCGGCAGAGCTCCGTCATTCTCCGGCCCGGGTCTGTTTCTGATAAAAGTTTCGTACAGATAGCGGTCCGCGTCCAGCTGCATATTCCAGAGATTGTCGATGATCTGGGCGCCCATATTGCCGATGCTGCGCAGATTGTCCGTCATCGCCGTGATCGCCTCCTCGATCTCGTCCATCCGGGAAGGCTTGAGAAGAAAACGGGTCACGCCAAGTTTGATCGCGCGCTGGGCGTATTCAAAGTTCCGGTATCCCGTCAGCAACGTCACCTCCATGTCAGGGCGCTCCGACTTGACAGCTGCCACCATGGCCAGGCCGTCCATATTGTTCATGGAGATATCGGAGATCAGGATATCCGGCTTAAGTTCCCGGACCTTCTCCAGTCCCTCCATTCCGTTGGCGGCCGTCCCGGCCACCTCGCAGTTAAATGCCGACCAGCGGACACTTCTCCTGAGCCCCTCGCATATGATCGGTTCGTCATCCACAATCAGTACCCTGTACATTTTCCTTCTCCGCTCCCGCATCCCGGACAGCCCGTTCAGTTCCGGCTGCTTTCCCAGCTGTGCTTTGTATTTATAAATCACCGCCAAAACATGGTCTGCAAAACCAACTGCATATACTTTTTCCTCCGGCCCGGCTTCTTCTATCTCAGTCATTCTAACATTTCCGGAAAGAGAAGCCTAGCCTTTGACCGCTCCCACCGTCATTCCTTTGATGATATATTTGTTCAGGAAAATATATACGATCAGGACGGGAATCACGATCAGGGTTACGGAGGAGAACAGCGCGCCGTAGTTGACGCCCTCTTTCGAAGCAATGTTGTTGAGCAGGATGGTAATCGCCCAGTTCTCCTTGGTACGCAGGAAAAACATCTGCGTAAACAGGTCATTGTAGCTCCAGAGGAAGCTGAAAATGCCTACGGTCACCATCGACGGCTTGCACAGCGGAAAGACAATCCGAAAATAGGTCTGGAACATACTGCAGCCTTCAAGGAAGGCCGCTTCCTCCAGCTCAACAGGGAGAGTGCGGATGTATCCCATCAGAACAATGATGGCGAAAGACATATTTCCGGCGATCTGCGGAAGAATAACGGACAGAAGATTCTTCCCTACGGAAGGACTGTTCACGATTCCCCAGACGGCCTGCATCCGCAGAACCGGGATAATGGTGGAATAGATCGGGAACATCATCCCGGCGTAGAGCAGCAGGTTCAGCAGCCTCTTTCCGGAGAACTGGTAGCGGCAGAGAATATAGGCGGCCATGCCCGCGAGCAGGATCACCGCCGCGGCTACCGTGCCCGATATGATAAAGCTGTTCCGGTATGCATGCAGGATGTCATAATTTTCAAAAATGCTCCTGTAGTTTTCCAGAGAAAAGGTACTCCCGACCGGAAGGGCGAAGGAATTGTGATAGATCGTCTTCTTGTCCTTGAAGGAATTCATCACCGACCAGGCCAGCGGGAAGATCGTGGTCAGGGCCCAGAGGCTCAGGAACAGATAGATCAGGGTGTAGCCGGGGCTGATCTTTTTCTTCATGGCTTGTCTCCTCCTTCCTCAGACCTGATAGTCGTCGTTCTGCCTGAAAATGCGGTTGACCAGCGCCGAGAGAATCACGCCGATGAGCACGATGACCACCGCGATGGCGGAGGCGTAGTCCACGTCGGAATAGACCTTCGAATACATGTAAGTTCCCGTCAGCCAGGTATTGGACATCCCGTTCACAAACATGGTCCAGGGCAGGTCGAAAACCTTCAGGGCACCGGTCACCGCCAGGATCACGCAGGTGCCGATGCTGTTGCGCAGAAGCGGCAGGGTGATGAAGCGCACCTGCTGCCATTTGCTCCCTCCGTCGATGGTCGCCGCTTCATAAAGCTCCGACGGGATTCCGGAAAGGCCCGTCAGCAGGATTACAAAATAGAAGCCCACATACTGCCATATGACAGGCATCAGCATGGTGAACATCGCGTGCTTCGATTTCCAGTCGATCAGCTCGTTGCTCTCTCTGTCCAGATAGCCGGCGAACTGCAGGAACTGGTTGACCATGCCCTTGTCATACAGAAACACCAGGTTGAACAGAAGGCCGAGCGCGGTTGCCGAAATGACAATCGGGAAAAAGTACACGGTCCGGAAGAAGCCGGAGCCCGCCTTTATGTTGCTCACCAGCAGGGACAGAAGCAGGGCGATGCCCACCTGGCCGAGAATGGTCGCCGCGATCGTGATGCCCGTATTCTTCAGGGCAATCCGCATTTTAGGGTCCGCCCACAGTTTCGTGTAATTGATATACCAGGGCGAATTCCAGTCTCCCCCGGCAGTTCCCATATATTTGATATGCCGGAAGCTGTTCAGTATATTCTGGACAAACGGGTAATAAAGGTATACCAGCATAAACAGAAAAGCGGGAAGCAGGAACACCCAGATCAGCTTTTTGTTTTTGTAGATATTTGCACCCATCCTTACTCTCCTTCCCTTTTCTCCGCTTTTGAAAGCCCGCGGCCGCCCCTTCAGGGCCTGAAAAGGGACGGCCCTTTGTGTCAGGTGCTCTGACACAGAGAACCGTCCCCTGTTTCATCGTGCTTCTTGTTCAGATTGTGTTTTTTATTCAGCGTTCGCTTCAAGGACTGCCGCAACAGCGTCCGCCGCGTCTACGTCGCCGTTTACGATCGAAGCCATATCGGCGAAGATCGGTTCGCGGGCTGCCGCGGAGAGGTTGTCCTGAACTGCCGGAGAGATTCCGGTGAAGGAAGCGGTATAGGCAATCGCGTCAACCTGGAGCGGATTGAACTCGGAGGTATCCGGCGCCGCGCCTTCTTTCAGTGCGGTTGCGGAGACGCCCGCGAATTTGGAAACCACTTCGTCGGAGGTCATGAAGGATACAAAGGATACCGCCGCGTCGCGCTTCTCTTCATCATCCCATGCTTTTCTGGTGATGTAGTAACCCATGGACAGGCCGCCGATTTCATCCGTGGTCTTGCGGTCGCCCTTGCCGGGAACGTTTACAACCGTGAAGTTCTCGATGTCATCCACTGCCTCGGCAATACCGCCGATCTTCCAGGAGCCGTCGATCAGGAACGCTGCCTTGTCGCCGGTGAAGAGCTGGAAGGTCTCCGCATCCGTTGCGGTCAGCGTGTTCTCCGGGAAATATCCCGCTTCATAGAGGGCCTTGATATCGTTCAGGCCGTCCACCCATGCTTTTCCATATTCATCGTCTACGCTTTCCGGTACGGTATTATGAGTTTCAGGGCTCTGGAAATTGTAGATCGCGTACTCAAACCAGTAATGCGGGATCTCCTGCAGGGAAGCGGCGATCGGCGTATAGCCGGCTTCCTTGATGGCCTCGCAGGCTGCAAGGAATTCATCCCATGTTGTATCCGCTGTCGGAAGCTCGACGCCCGCGGCTTCCAGGACTTCCTTGTTGACGAACATGCCTTCCCAGTATCCGTTGACCGGTACGGAATAATTCACGCCGTCCACCGGGGAAGCGCCGAGCAGATCGTCTTTCATGTTGGAGGCGTAATCCGGATAGACCTCGCGGATCTCATCCACGGATACAACCTTGCCCTGCTCTACGAACTGGTTGGAGTCCACACCGTTGAAGAAGAACAGGACATCCGGCTCGGAGCCTGCTTCAAAGTCCGTGACGATTCTGGACTTGAACGCCTCGTCGGAAGTGGCGGAGCTGTCTTCCACCTTGTTTCCGCTCTCCGCTTCCCAGGCTGCCACGCTGTCCTTATAGTTCTGGGCGTTTCCGTCTTCGCCCGCGTAGGTAGTCGTTACATTCAGCGTCACGCCTTCTGCCATGGCCGGAACCGCGTATGCCGCGGAAACCGCTGTAATCGCTGCCAGTACAAGCATCATTTTCTTTTTCATCAGTAAAACCCTCCTGTTCCTGTCTGGTTTCCCAAATGGATCCTTTTATTATGACGGGGAGCGCCCCCGCTTCGTTGTAACCAAAGGATATCCCGCACGGAGGAAAAAGTGAATGAATGTACTTGGGGCTCCCTTGTCTTTTCTTGTCAGTTTTGAAGGGACATTTGATTTTTCTTGTTCCGGCTTGCCTGTTTTTGTTCTGAAAACCGCCGTTTTATCCGTGTGCCCGGGAAAGCTCCGTCTAAAGCGGCGCTGTCAGGAGAGTCTACTGCCTGCAGATGATGAGCTCGCTCACCGTCTTTCCGTCTCCGCTGTCCCGGATGGTCAGGCCGCTTTCTTTTCCGTAGAGCAGACGCAGTCGTCTGTGTACATTGCGGATGCCGATACTGCTGCTGTCCAGCCTGCCGTTTCCGGGCAGCTGGTCCGCATCCGAAAGCAGCGCCCCGATCTTCTCCCTGTCCGCCTCAGACAGGGAACCGTTGTTTTCCACTACAATATGCAGTTCCTTCCGGTCTCCGAATATGCGCAGCTTCCCGATCCGGTTCCCGGCGCTGTCCCCGCCGTGCTCCACCGCGTTCTCCACGATCGGCTGGATGATCAGTCTCGGAACGCTGCAGTCTGTCAGCGCAGGATCGATCTCCTTCGTAAAATGGAAGCGGCTGCCGAAGCGTTCCTGGATAATGTAGAGATAGGCGTCCACATAAGTCAGCTCCTCCTCCAGACTGATGAACATCTCATTGTTCCGGTTCAGGGCGGCGTTCATCATGACGCTCAGGGCCGAGATCATCTCGCTCACGTCGTCATTGCCGTTCATCCTGGCCTTCCAGTTGATGATCTCAAGCGTATTGTTCAGGAAATGCGGGTTGATCTGGGACTGCAGCGCCTTCAGGGCGGCGTCTCTCCCCGCAATCTCCTCGGCGTAGATCCGCCGGAAGGATTCCTCCAGGCTCCTGGACATATGATTGAAATTATCCACCAGCTGGCCGATCTCCTGGTTCTTCGTGAAAGGCTCCACCTGGCTGCCGTAAAGGCCGCTCCGGATCTTTTCAGAGCCTTCCACCAGGGAGCTGATGGGCTTGTTGATATTGCTGTAGAAGAAATAGAAGGTGGCGATCAGCAGAGGGATCAGAAGGATAAAGACCGCGAAATAAACGGACAGGAAGGTCATCCTGTCGGCGAGCATCGCCCTGCGGTCCAGCCCGGTGACAAAGGCATAGCGCTGATCATTTATCTTCATGTCCAGGCAGCAGGCGCTTTCATTTCTCTGATAGGAAAAGACCATGCCCTGGTCCCGGGGCGCAGGCTCTGTTTCCCTGGAGGAAGCAAGGATTGCCTGCAGCCGGGTAAGCCGGTCTGCGGACATTTCTGCCCCGTCATCCTTTCCGTCCGCCGGCCAGATATACACAATATCCTCATCCAGAAGGGCAATCCCGTCTTCCTTCCAGATCACATTGTCCATACTCCCGAACAGGCGGTCCATATTCAGCTCCAGGACAAAGGTGGCAAAAGGCTCATAATTGCTCAGGACAATGTTGCGCACCACATACATATGGCCGGACAGGCAGATCAGCCTGGTCTTTGTGTCAAGGTCCCGGGCCGTAAGGCGCACCGCCTCCGCCGTATCCCGCTTGAACTCCTCTATGCTCGCGTAGGTAGCTCCCGCCACATTGCTGTAGGTATAGTACTCCATCCGCACATTGTCCCCGTAGAGCAGGATGGTATTGGAGATGGTCCGGGAAAACTTGTAGGTCCGGTTCAGATAATCCGTCACGGTCCGGTGCATGGCATTTTCATCCCCGTCCTTCAGAAATGTCTCATAAGATTTCTTGATGACGCCGTCATAGGAAGCCTGCCTGGAATCTTCGATCGCCTTGTTCAGATTCTCCATCACAGTGCGGCCGGCGCTCTCCATGGAGGAATGCAGGGTATTTTCAACCTGGCGGGAATTGCGCACGATGGAAACCCGGATCAGGGCTGCGGACAGCACAATATAGGGGATGATCCAGCAGGTCAGAATGACCCTGATCATCCCCGAAGTGAGCCTGCGGGGCTTATCTTTTTTCCGAATGTTCATCCTGTTCATATCCGGTCGTCCCCGTCTTTATTCCTGACGGCTTTGCATATCCCCCAGGGTTTTACAAAAGCCTCGGACAGTCAGATTCTGTTCGAATCCCGCTGCATCCTTTGTCTGTATAGAAACCCTCGCATCTGCGCTTCCCCTCACTGCGGATCCTGGATGATTCCCAGAAATGTCTCAAAGAGCCTGCAGACCGCGGCGGCCTCATCGGCTGTGGACATTTCGCTGAAAATACGAAGCAGAGGTTCCGTGCCCGAGAAGCGGGCGATCACCCATCCTCCGTTTTTAAAATATACCTTTACGCCGTCCAGATAAGAGATATGGTCGATCTCCTCCGTAAAGACGGGAAGCTGCTTCTCTGTGAACAGAAGCTCCCTGAGCGCCTGCTTTTTCTCCAGACTGAAGTGATAGCTGCGCTCTTCCATATGAATCTCGCCGCATTCCCTGCGGATCTCCTCAAACATTTCAGATAGTTTGCGACCGGTAACGGCAATCATTTCCACCAGGAGCATGGCTGCGTATATGCCGTCCTTGCCGTTGATGTGTCCCCGCACCGTCAGTCCGCCGGAGGACTCGCCGCCGATCAGGGCGTCTGTTTCCTGCATCTTCGCGGAAATGTATTTAAAACCAACAGGCACTTCATAGCAGTCCTGTCCGAAGCGCTCCGCCACGCGGTCCAGCATGTGGGTCGTGGCGATATTTCTCACTACCGCGCCCTTCTCTCCTCTGTAGCGGAGCATGTAATAATACAGCAGCACCAGAATGTCATTGGCGTGCAGATAATGTCCGGTATCATCGATTACGCCCAGCCTGTCCGCGTCCCCGTCCGTTGCTATGCCGATCTGAAAACGGTAGTCCATGACGCGGGTGCTGAGCTGGCGCATGGTAGCCGCGTTGGGGGCAGGCATACGCCCGCCGAACAGAGCGTCATGGGTATTATGCAGCATATCCACGTCGCAGCGGGTGGTCAGTAGCAGAATCTGCAGCGGCACCTCCGAAACGCCGAACATGGGGTCGAAGGCCACCCGCAGATTGGCCTCCCGGATGGCCTTTACGTTGATCTTTTCCAGAATATCGTCCAGATACTCGTTGATGGGATAAATCTCCCGGATCAGTCCGGCCGCAACTGCCTTATCATAGTCCATCTCCTCAATCGTATCGGGATCTATCGATTCCGCGATCTTCTCGATCTCGCCCGTAACTGTCACGTCTGCATCCCTGCCGCCCTCGGTAAATACCTTGATCCCATTGTAGATGGCGGGGTTATGGCTGGCCGTAATCATCATGCCGTAAGGCAGATTATGGCGCATCACATAAAACATGATCAGCGGGGTCGGCGAGGATTTGTTGACCAGGCTGGCTGTAATACCCGCCGCCGCAAATACCTGGCCGCACCAGCGCATGGTTTCCTTTGAGAGAAAACGCCGGTCGTATCCCATGACAATCCCTTTATCCGCAAGCCCTTCCCGCTTCATCTTTACGCACATGGCCGCCGCTAGAAGCTGTATATTTTTCTTTGTGAATCCGTCTCCGATTATGTCTCTCCAGCCGCCGGTTCCAAATCTGAACATCTTCTACCTCCCGGATTTATCCCCTGTTTTCATCCTAAGATCACTTTTACTTCAGCATGCTCCCCTGCCGGCAGAGCCGGAATGCATTGCTGCTGCCTCCCGTTCACCAGTATCGTTTCGATGCCTTTCGATACATGCCGCGGGTTCTCCACCACGATGTCATACAGCGCGCCGCGCCAGATCCTGCTGACCCGGAAATGATCCCAGTTCTTCGGAATGCACGGATCCACTATCAGTTTATCATAATCCGGCCGGATTCCAAGCATATACCTTGTGGCGGAGAAATAAGCCCATCCTCCCGATCCGGTCATGAAGGGATGCCGGGCCCGGCCGAAAGCGCTGTGATCCCGCCCCATGATAAACTGGCAGTAGGAATAGGGTTCCGACTGGCGGATCTCAATCATGTCATTCTGCAGGTAAGGGCACAGGGCGTTGTAGTATTCCATGGCTCTGTCCCCTCTTCCCAGCACGCACTCCGCCGCCCAGGCCCAGGGATTCGGGTGGGAGAAGACCGCCCCGTTTTCCTTTACCCCGGGATAGACCCTGGTGATAAAGCCGATGTCATCATCCGGCTCTGTGTAGGAAGGCGCATTAAGCATGATTCCGTAGGGCGTGAACAGGTTTTCATAGACACTGTCCATGGCCTTTATGCCCTGCTGCCTTTCGGCCGCCCCCGAGAGGACAGCCCAGGCGTTGCTCTCCAGATGGACCCGGCCTTCCCTGTCCGTCTTCGTGCCGATTTTTCTTCCGTTTTTCGTGACGCCCCGGATATACCAGCCTCCGTCCCAGAGCTTATCCGAAATCACCCGGCCCACTTTTTCCCGAAGAGCAGAATATGTTTTTACATCCTCTTCCCGGCCCAGCCGCTCAGCCAGTCCGATAAAATGGGACAGGGCCCAGAAATGCAGTTCCGATACGAGGGCGCTCTCGCCGCCGCCCAGATTCAGACAGTCATTCCAGTCTGCCCGAAGGCCCTTGCAGATCCCGTTCGGACCGGTCTCCCGCGCCGAAAAATCCAGGATCCGCTTCATGTGCCCGTACACACTGTCAGCCCTCGCTTCCGGTCTTTCCGATACGGAAGAATCCGTGTAAGAGGCCGGATGATCCGCAAAAGCCAGGTCCCCCGTCTCCTTTATATATTCCGTAATCGCCGGGATCAGCCAGAGGGCGTCGTCGGCGCAGGCATCTTCTATCCCGTGGATGATATCCTTCCTGTTTATGCCGGGGATCACCGTAGGCGAACGGAAGGGTTTCTTCTCCCCCTCTTTTTCCGGCTCAAACCAGCGCGGCTCAAACAGATGCAGCCCGTAGCCGGCTGACGTCAGCCCGCTTAAAAGCTGCAGGATGCGTTCCCGGCATTTCTCCGGATTGGAATGCGGGATTGTCATGGAATCCTGGGCGGTATCCCTGTAGCCCAGCCCGGTCCTGCCTCCGACCTCGATAAAGGAGGCAAACCTTGAGAACATCACATTGATCTCCGACTGGTAGAGCGTCCAGATATTGATCATGGTATTCATCGCCCCGCTGGGCGTCTGAATCTGAAGCGCGGCGCATTTCCTGTCCCAGAAAGCAGCCAGCTCCTCAAAAGCCCGATCCACCCGGGCGTGGTCCCTGTACTTCTCCCGGATCTTCCGCCCCTGCTCCCTGTTTCCGTCTCCCAGCATGAAAATCAGCCGCTTCTCCTCCCCCGGCTGCAGGACCAGATTCTTCTGCAGGCTGCCGCAGTGATTGCCGCCCTTTTCAAAGGATCCGCCGCATCTCCCCTGCTCCACCGCCTGCGGGTTGGACTCGCTGCGGTAGGTCCCGAGAAATGAATCCCGGAGACAGTCAAATCCGTCGGGTTCAAAATCTCCCGTAAAAAACTGATAGCCGAATTCCTCATAAAACAGGTCATGCTCTATAATCCCGTCCTCACAGGAAGATCCGGAGCAGTAGAGGCTCATCTGGAAATTCTGATGATCGATCATGATATGGTGCCAGGAGAATTCCAGATAGGAAAAAAGGCTCAGGCTGCGCGCACGGTCACTGTCATTCCGGATGGTCACGTCCCAGAGAAGAGCGTCGTCATCCAGCGGGATAAACATCCGCTGGGAAGCCTGAATTCCCCTGTATCCGCACTCATAGACCGAGTAGGACAGCCCGTGCCGGCAGCGGTATACCGCCTCATCCAGGCTCTTTCCCACCGGCTGCCAGGAGATGCTGAAATAATCCCCGTCCTCATTGTCCCGCAGATACAGATAGTAACCCGGCCTGTCCATCGGGACTGCATTGCCCCGGAAACGGGTGACCCTGTGATACTCCGGCGAACCGCAGAACAGATATCCGCCCGCCGTATGGTTGAGCACCGCGCACATATTCTTTACGCCCAGATAATTGGTCCATGAAACCGGCAGATCCACCCGGTCGATTACGTACTCCCTGTTTTCGTTATCAAAATGTCCGTACTGCATACCTGTCCCCCAAGTCCTGTCTGCTGTATCAGCTGCCCGTTTTCCGGCCTTTCTCTTAAAAAATCCCGGGCATCGTATTCTGTCTACGATTATACCCGGGAGTCCTTTCAAATCCCATGAACAGACTTGGCGGCAGTTTGGACAAAATTGGCGAAATCGGATGTTGTCAGATCTGGTGTCTCACGACTTTGTATTCATCCCCGTCGCGGTAATATCTGCACGCGGCAGCTCCCTCCGTCAGCAGCCTGCCGTAATCATCCTCATCCATATCCGCTTCGCAGACATATTCGTCAAAATCTTCGTCAAAGACGTAATAAGCACAGCTCTCGCACTGACTCATATATTTCTCCTGTATTCCATGATTCACCTGCCAGAAGCAGGGTCTGCAAAGATCGTATAAAGTATTATCTCCAGCCTTGCTTCCGGCGCTGCAATCATTCTGCCTCTTCCCGGTTCATCAGCCAGGCAAAGGCTTTTGCCGTCCGAAGATCCGCATCCTTGAAATGATTTCCTTTATTCCACTCCAGTACACAGTCTGTCCCGGCCTTCTGCAGATGATCATATGCTTCCCGGATTGCATCCCCTACCCGGGCCATGACAGGATTGCGCGTTTTTTCCTCCCGGTCGCCCAGGCTGAGATAGACCGCATCCACATGGAGTTTATTATCCTTCATATAATCCGTAAAGCCCGGAAACCAGACAGAGGGCGATGCCGCCGCGATCCCCCGGAAACAGTCTGTCTGATATCCCGCCCAGAGGGCAAAGAGACCGGCCAGAGAATATCCTCCGAGAAAAACCCGCCCCTTCACCGGACAGGAAGACAGCTCATTCAGCAGAAAATCCAGGGTCCGGGGCGCTCCGTCCCCGAAAGCCTCATTTCCGAACACGGCTGGTGCCTCCCAGGGTGACAGGTCTGTATTCCAGCTGTTTACGTGGAAAGTCCTGAGACAGAAAGGCTTTCCCCCGGACAGCTCTCTGATACAGACGATCTCCCTGTCGATACCTTCCAGGTCATGGTCGTCAACCATCTGAAAAAGAATGGTATCCGCATCCGGCTCTCCGTAACTGCTGATTCTGAAATCCATCCTGTTCTCCTCCCCTGCTGCCTTGTGTTCATACTGCCGCAGCATTCAGCAGTGTCGTTATCGCTCATTTGTCATACTTTTCCGCATTTGCGCGGATCACGATATCTTCCAGCTTTCTCTTCGGTACGTAATGAACGTCCTGGTCATCCCGGTAATATTTAATACTCTCTCCGCTGCTGACCTCCGTAAGAACGATCTTTTCATCCGGCTTACCGAAAGCAACGATCAGCATGGGGACGATCGTATCCGGAAGCTTCATGGCTTCGGAAACCTTCGCCGGGCTGAAATTGCCGATCATGATACCGCCCAGTCCCATTTCCGTCGCTGCCAGGAGCATCGTCTGGGCAACCGCGCCCACATCCCTCAGATATCTGCTGAGATTGCTGTCCCATTCTGTATTCTGGCAGATCACGATAAAGGCCGTCGGACATTTCCCGGGGTGGGGAAGCTTCATTCCGGGCAGCGCCTTTGCCCAGCCGGTAAGGGGCTGGAGCCTGTCCGTATCTTCCTTCTCATGCAGCAGCAGATAGCAGAAAGGCTGTCCGTTAACGCTGTAGGGAGCAAAACGGGCGCAGTCCACCAGTTCCAGCAGCTCCTGTTCCGTAATTCTGCGGCTCTCATCATAGCCCCTGTAGCTTCTGCTCTTCACAACCAGATCCTTCAGCATATCTTTCCTCCTTTGAAGACTCTTCCGCGAATGAATCAGCGACTTTCTGAAAAATTATAGCATGAAATTGAGCAGCTTATGCTAAATAATCAAAAGCAATCAGGCCGGGATCGCTGTATCATAACTTTATGGTCAGGGAGATAAACTTTCCGGCAGAAAAATAAAAACAGAAATATACAGGAGGACGTTGTATTGCGCATGGAAAAACTTCACATTTCTGAGAATGGACGGTACTTCGAAAAAGCGGACGGATCCCCCTTTGTCTGGCTCGCGGACACAGCCTGGACGGTTCCGGCGAGGCTCAAGTGGGACGATGTCCTGCACTATATGGAAACCAGAAAGAAACAGGGCTTTACCGTTCTTCAGATGGTAGTCCTGGACCCGGAATTTAATGAAGAGATGAGAAACCCCTGCGGGATAAAAGCCCTGAAAGAGGATGATCTTCTTCAGCCGGAGGAGCAGTATTTCTCCTATGTGGACTGGGTACTCGACCAGGCGGAGGCTTACGGCTTCTATGTGCTGCTGCTTCCTGTCTGGGGCGAACTGGTCGTCGGCTGGGACTGGAACGGCGGAGAACATCCGCTCTATATGACGGAGCAGAACGCAGCCGCCTATGGAAAATGGCTCGGCAGGAGAATGGCCGGACGGAATAATATCCTCTGGTGCCTCGGCGGGGACCGCATGCCCGTCTGCCGCGGCAAAGATTACCGACCGGTATGGCGTCTGCTCGCGGAAGGGCTGGCGGAAGGCCTTACCGGAAAATGCCTGAAATATGATTCTGACCGCGAAGAATGGAAAAAACTGCTGATAACCTACCACGCCTGCCACGAAGCGGAGACCGGGGAATGCTCCACCTTCTCCTACTGGACTCCGGAAGATCAGTGGATCAGCTTTACCATGCTTCAGTCCGGACACGGAGCATTTAAGAAAAACTACGAGCTGATTGAAAAAGAGCGCAGAGGAAAAGCTTCCGGCGCAGAAACGGATCCCTCAAAGAAAGAACTGATCTACCCCGTATGGGACGGGGAGCCTGCATATGAGATGATGCCCATGACCTGGCCGGTGAAAGACCTAAACAGCTTTCATGATACCCGTATTGTCCGCAGGCGGGCTTACTGGGCGCTGCTGGCCGGCGCGTTCGGCCACACCTACGGGCATGCGTCCGTCTGGAATACCGCGACGGAAAAAGAGAAAAACATGATCTGCCGCTATACCTGGGCGGAAGCCATACAGTCTGAGGGCTCTTACCAGATGAAAATACTGCGCGACTTTATGGAAGCCTATGACCTCAACAGCTTTGAGCCCTGCCAGGAACGCCTGCTGCGCCAGAGCGCCGCAGAAGATGAACTGGACCTTCATGAGCAGGCAGCCGTCGACATAAAAAACAACGTTATGCTTGTCTATTTTGCTTCGGACACAGAAGAGCAGATTGATCTGAAAGGCGTGATGAAGGGGAAGGTATATCAGGCCTGGTTTGATCCGAAAAACGGACAGCTGACAGAAACCGCGGCATGCACTCTGCCTGACCCGGATGCAATCCTCACTGTCCGGAACAGTCTGGAGGAAGACCGGCTCCTGATCCTCGCAGATGAGGCGGCAAAGATCTCTGTTCCGCAGAGGACATATTTTGAGACCCGCTCTGAAGAAGAAGCCAGAAAAGTATTTGAATGGTGACTGTACTTCATTCTATTTTCGTGTATAATACAGAGGTTGCGACGCGGGGAACGAATCGGAAGAAAAACCCCGCTGACGGAGTTATAACACGGGACGGATTATAATAAGGTCCCGCTGATGGAACTACAACACGGAGCGGATCATAAAAAGATCCCGCCGACGGATTATTGCGCGGGAAGGGGAACAGTATGAAAATTGCGGTGACTTATGATAACGGAGAAATCTTCCAGCATTTCGGACATACAGAAACTTTTAAAGTATATGAAGTGGAAGACGGAAAAGTAGTTTCTTCGGAACTGATCGGTTCCAACGGAAGCGGACACGGCGCCCTTGCGGGCCTACTCAGCGGCCAGGCTGTGGATGTGCTCATCTGCGGCGGCATCGGGGCAGGTGCGCAGAACGCGCTGGCAGAATGGGGAATCGAGCTCTGCGCCGGCGCTTCAGGAGACGCGGACAAAGCCGTGGAAGCCTACCTGAGAGGAGAACTTGTCAATACAGGCGCCAACTGCGACCACCACGGTGAAGGCCACAGCTGCGGCCATCACGGTGACGAGGGCGGATGCGGCCATCATGATGGCGAGGACTGCGGCGGATGTCATGAAAAACCGTCCATCGAAGGCGTCAACGTCGGCAAAACCTGCCGGACACATTACAGAGGAACCTTCAATGACGGGACACAGTTCGACTCCTCCTATGACAGAGGCGAGCCGCTGGAATTTGTCTGCGGGGCAGGCATGATGATAAAAGGCTTTGACGCCGCCGTCGCAAATATGAAAGTCGGCGAGACCGTCACCGTCCATCTCATGCCGGAGGAAGCCTATGGCCAGCCGGATCCGCGCGCCTTCCTTACCGTCCCGATTGCCCGGATGCCGGGAACAGAAAAGCTGGAAGTAGGACAGCAGGTCTACCTGCAGAATATGCAGGGAGAGCCCTTCCCGGTCAGAGTGTCCGCAAAGGACGCGGAAACCATTACTTTTGACGCAAATCATGAGATGGCCGGAAAAGAGCTGAATTTCACGATAGAACTGGTTGAAGTGAAATAATTTTAAAAAGCTGATCTCAGAAATGGGATCAGCTTTTTCCTCAGAGCAGATCCGGCCGGAGCCCGAACCAGCCGGGTAATTGTGTCCTGTCAGCTTTCCGGATACAGAAGCAGGATATTGGCCGGTGAAATCCCCAGGCGCTCCGGCAGCCGCGCCGGCCGCTTTTCTTTGGAATAACGCCACCAGACGGCAGGGCTTGCCGGATCCTGCCCTTCGTAGCGGAATTCGCTCACCCATTCAAAGGGTTCCTCCATCTCCCGGACAAATGTCACCGGGTAAGCATTGCGCGGCGTGCCCGGATGAAAATAATGGGCGCGGATTCCCACCGCCTCCAGATCATCTCTGACAGCCTTCCCCGTCGTCAGCCGGACATTCCATTCCGGAACAAATACCTCATATTCTCCGGTTTTCCTGGCCCGGGCGATATTCTTGCACCCGGTAATCACGGCAGCCTCTCTGCTCCCCGGATCCGCAAACAGCTCCTTCGTTTTTTTCACCGTCAGCATCCGTCCCCGGCTCATTATTCCGATCCGTTCACACATACGGAAAGCCTCATCCCGGTTGTGAGTAACCATCAGAATTCCCTTACCGTAACCAGAGAGCAGGGTCTTCAGATCCATCTGCAGTTTTAGGCGCAGGTGCGTATCCAGCGCGGAAAATGGCTCATCCAGCATCAGAAGATCCGGCCTGTTCACCAGAATCCGCCCCAGAGCCGCCCGCTGGGCCTGGCCTCCGGACAGGCTCGATGGCCGCAGTGTTTCCAGCTCTTTCAGCTGCAGAAGTTCCAGGACCCGGTCCGCCTCCTCCTCTTTTTTCCGGCGGTCTTTCTCGTAATGCAGGCCGCAGAGAATATTCTGCCGCACTGTCATGTTCGGGAAAAGGGCATAGTTCTGAAACAGATAGCCCACGCGGCGCTTCTGAACAGGCAGGTCGATCCCCTGTTCCGAATCGAATAAAACTCTTCCGTCCAGCACAATCCTGCCCCGGTCCGGTTTTTCGATTCCGGCTATGCACTTTAAAGTCATACTTTTGCCGCATCCGGACGCTCCCAGGATCCCCAGGAACTCCTCTCCGCAGGAAAATGCGGTCCGCAGCTGAAATCCGCCTGCCCTTTTTTCAATATCAACTTCCAGAGCCATAGTACCCTTCCTTCAGTATCCTGCCTTTGGTGTCTTTCCTTTGGTGTTTTTCCTTTGGTGTCTTTCCTTTGCTGTCTTTCCGGTAACTTTTCTCCAGCTTCGACCCTCTGAGCATCGTTCCTCCGGGATCTTTCCCATGAGTTCCCTGCCCGCTTTATCCTGCCTTCTGCCGCTCCTCCATCAGGTTCACTGTCAGCAGAACCACCGCGGAGATCCCCAGATTGACCAGCACCCAGAACAGGGCTCCCCTCTCATCGTTGGTCCTCCAGAGCTGATAGACCGTCGTGGATACCGTGGCTGTCCTTCCCGGCGTATAGCCGATCAGCATGCTGGTGGCCCCGTATTCTCCCAGGGCTCTTGCAAATGAAAGCACGGCCCCCGCGAGAATCCCCTGCCGGCAGGCACTCATGCGCACATGCCAGAAGATCCATATGTTGGAAAGACCGAGAGTCTGTCCAGACCAGGCCAGATTCTGATCGAAACTCTCAAATGCCCCCCGGGCAGTCCTGTACATCAGCGGAAAAGAAACCAGCACCGCAGCTGCAACTCCTCCGTACCAGTTCATGACAAATCTGACGCCGAACTGCATCAGGAACTTTCCGAGCGGCCGCCGGGTTCCGAAAAGAAGCAGCAGGAAATAGCCGCAGACCGTCGGAGGCAGCACCATCGGCAGTGTCAGGACCACGTCCAGAATCCCTTTCAGCACCCGCGGCAGCTTCGCGGCGTAATAAGCGGCAAAAATCCCGCTGAAAAAAACAATCACGCAGCTGATGGCCGCGATCCGCAAAGAATTAAAAAGCGGGAACCAGTCCATTTCGCACTCACCCCTTCTGTCCGTTTTCCCTTCGCTTCTTTTTCCTTTTTCCCTTTCCCCGCCGACTGTCAAATCTCTGTTTCAGGACAACGAACAGCCGGCGACTCTTCTTTTTTACCATATTTCCGCTATTTTGGAAACGGCGGATGTTTCTTCACAGCGCTCCTTACAGCAAGCCGCGCACATATTTCACCTGACAGCTATACTCCCGGCATACTCCGCAGACTGCTCTTAACATTATATGCCGGCGGAATCAGACGCTAGAAGACAGCGGTAAACAGGAGCTTGTCTCCTGCAGCAAAAAAACAGGGAGACTCCCGCCCCGGCCCCTTTCAGAAGCCGCGGCAGAATCCTCCCTGTCCGCACCAGCGTATGAATAATAATTTGCAGGCCTGTTCGCTGCAATGTACGGCGTTTATTCCATGTACGCCGCCAGAGTTCTGCGCACAGCTCCTTTTCCTTCCAGCATCTGCCGCACCATCTTCCCGATCTTTTCCCCGAGGCCGGCCTCATACAGGTCAATACCGAAAATATTGACATTGGACAGAATCGGCTTCAGCTGATCCGTCAGGCTCTCCGGGCTGCCGAAGACAATACCCTCAAGCATCCCGGTCAGTTCGGGAATCATGGGATCGGGGGAAAGGGTGAAGGGCCGGCCTTCGTCATCAACGGCCAGAAGATATCTGAGCCAGCCGGCGATCGCCAGCGGAACCGCCGTGAGATTCGCGGCGCTTCCATCTTTCTTCACATATGCCTTGATCGTCTCGCCGAAGCGGATCCCGACCATCTGGGAAATATCCACCGCGATCCGGGCGCTGGTGTCCCCAAGATAAACATTGGGGAAACGCTCCTGCAGGACTTCATCCAGAAACGTTTTCGGCGAGAGGATGCCCGGATCCTCCACCACAGGAAGCCCTTCATCATATCCCAGCTTCTCGGCATATTTCAGCAGCAGCGGGTCCTTCATGCCGTCCGCGAAGAAGGTATATCCAAACATGCAGTCATATGTACACATGGCGGTGTGAATCGGATTCAGGCAGACCGTCACCTTCATCCGCTCCGACCGGTTGACCGTCTCCCGGTCAGCCATGTAAACGCCCGCTTTTTCCAGCGGCGGCCGCCCGTTCGGGAAATGATCCTCCACCACCAGATACTGCGGAGCTTCCGCATTCGCGTACGGAGCGATATAGGTATGGCGGGCCGTAACAACCGGCTGCATGTCTTCAATGCCGAGCCCTGTCAGCATCTCACATATCTCTTCCCCGGGGCGCGGCGTGATTTTATCGATCATGGTCCACGGAAAACTGACGCGATCCTCATCAGATACATAGTCTGTAAAACCTGCCTCAGCGAATCCTTTTTCTTCCCAGACCTTCGCTGTTTCCAGCACGCTTTCCCTGAGCTTCTTCCCGTTCCTGGATACATTATCCATCGAGACGAGGGCGAGCGGCCCGGCGCAGGAGCGAAAACGCTCCAGCAGCATGGCTGTGACGATTCCCATGGCTCCGGAAGCCTTCTCCGGACCATTTTCCATATCCGCCTTCACATAGGGAAGATAAGATCCGTCCGCACCGCGAAGGGAATACCCCTTCTCCGTGATGGTAAATGAAACCATCTTAAGGCCCGGCGCCCGGAAAATCTCCTTAAGGCGCTCCCTTCCGGCCGGGGATCCACCGTCGGCTCTGACCGCCTCACTCAGCGGGCCCAGAACCTTCAGATCCCTTCTTCCGTCCCCGTGCATAATGACGGACATAACAAGATTATCAAAAGGATCGTAGATCTTATCCACCACTTCCGCGTCAAACGTTTCTGCACATATAATGCCCCTGTCAAGATCTCCGCTCTCAATCAGCTGATCCGCAATCGTGCCTATAAAGATCCGGAAAATATTGCCGATGCCGAAATGCACCCACACCGGATCCTTCTTTGTGCGCTCCGCAAGCAGAGCCGGATCATAGGAAGGCAGGCTGACGCCGGCTTCCTCCCAGGCTTTTGTTTCCCTGATTCCGCTATAAGAAAGTTTCATATTCCCAACTCCTCAGTAGAATCCTTATGGTCAGTTTCTTTTGACATCCGTTTCCCTTAAGCCCTTTGCGGTACTTGTTCCCATACAGGCTGTCCTGCACGCCGGTCCGGACAGCCCGACAGTCCTCCGGGATCAGCTGGTCTGACGCTTTTTGGACAGGCAGTCAATACCGACGGCCACTGCAAGGACAAGGCCCTTAACCACCATCTGGGTATATTCGCTGACGTTCATCAGGATCATGCCGTTGGTCAGACATCCGATAATCAGAACGCCGGCCACAACGCCGGAAATTCTTCCGACACCGCCGTTAACGGAAACGCCGCCCAGAACAACGCAGGTGATAACGTCAAACTCAAGGCCTTTTCCTACCGTACTCTGCGCGGAATTGGAACGGGAGAGCAGGACGATACCGGCAAGGCCGGCAAAGAAACCGGAAAGCGCGTAGATCAGGTATTTCATGCGGTTGACGCGGATACCGGACAGTTCCGCAGCCTCTTCATTTCCGCCGATCGCGTAGAAATAACGTCCGAAGAAAGTTTTATTGAGGATAAAACTTCCGATCACGAAGCAGGCGATCATGATCAGGCAGCAGACCGGAACCGGGCCGACCGACCAGCGGCCGAACAGGGCGAAGCCTGCCGGGAGGCCTGAAATCGGACGTCCGCCGGAGATCAGGTAGGCGATACCTTCAAAGATCGTCTGGGACGCGAAAGTCGCGATCAGAGCCGGGATACCGATCGTTGCCACCATGGCGCCGTTGAGCACGCCGATCAAAGTCGCGAGCGCAAGAGAGATCAGAATGGCAATCCACATGTTCAGTCCGTTATTGACCATCAGGAATGCGCAGACTACGTTGACGATGGTGATAATCGAACCGATGGAAAGATCGATGCCGGCGATCAGGATGACGAAAGTCATACCGATGGACGCGATACCGTAATAGGAAACCTGTCTGGAAATATTGATGATGTTATTTCCGGAAACAAAAGCTCCGTGGCTGAAGATGGCAAAAAAGACGACTTCAATCGCAAACACCAGCCAGATCGCATTTGACTTGAGAGCATTTTTCATATTCATTACCCAACCTCCTTGTTGTCCACGACAGCTGAGGCATATGCCATGATCGTGTCAGCGTTAAACTCTTCTTTCTCCAGCTCACCGGTCATCTGCCCCTCCGCGAGAACGATGATCCGGTCGGACATTCCGATCAGTTCTTCCATCTCGGAGGAGATCATGAGTACGCTGCGGCCGGATTCCACCAGGTCGTTGATCAGTTTATAAATCTCAAACTTGGCGCCTACGTCGATTCCGCGGGTCGGTTCATCAAAGATAATCAGAGTAGAATCCGCGGCCAGCCATTTTCCGAGGATAACCTTCTGCTGATTTCCGCCGGAAAGGTTCTTTACCAGCTGGTTGATGGTCGGACATTTGATCTGGATCTCCTTGCGGTACTTTTCAGCGGTTTTCTTTTCCGTACCGGAATCTATCACACTGGCTTTGGAAATCCGCTCATAGATCGGCATATTGATATTGTTCTTGATCGAATTGGTCAGCAGCGCGCCGTGACGTTTGCGGTCTTCCGGAACCAGGGCGATTCCCAGGTCGATCGCCTCGCGCGGAGATTTCGGATTAATCTCTCTTCCGTGAAGCAGGATCTGTCCGGACTCCTTCGGTTTCGCGCCGAATATGACCTCCGCCAGCTCTGTTCTGCCGGCGCCGACCAGGCCGCCCAGGCCAAGCACTTCGCCCGCGTGCACCTTCAGGGACATATTGTGATCACCGTTGCCGGTGACATTTTTCAGCTCCAGAACGACATTCTTCTCGTCGATGCAGTCCTTCCTCGGCGGATATTTCTGTGTCATTTCGCGGCCGACCATCAGGCGGATCAGTTCATCTACCGTAGCCTCGGGCGTAATCAAGGTTGTCACGTATTCGCCGTCGCGGATAACTTCAATCCGGTCACTCAGACGGAAGATCTCTTCCAGACGGTGGGAAATGTAAATGATGGAAACCCCCTGGGTACGAAGCAGTTCCACGACTTTAAACATGTTTTCTACTTCGTTGGAGGTAAGAGGTGCGCTCGGTTCGTCCATAATCAGAACCTTCGCGTTCTGCTGGATCGCCTTCGCGATCTCGATCATCTGCTGATATCCGACAGAAAGATTTTTCACCAGCTCCCTGGGATCGATCTTGATCTGAAGCTGGGCGAAGGCCTTTGCGGCTTCCGCTTCCATGGCTTTTCTGTCGATCATGATTCCGTTGCGGATCGGCCTTCCTAGGAACAGATTTTCCGCAGCGGAAAGCTCTCCGACATTGTTGAATTCCTGGTAAATGATGGCGATACCGTTCTCGGCTGCCAGCTGCGGGGTCATACGGTCAAACTCTTTTCCGTTGACCTTGATCTTTCCCGAGGTCGGAATAACGGCTCCCGAACAGCATTTGATCAGGGTGGATTTCCCGGCCCCGTTTTCACCGATCAGTCCGAGGACCTCGCCCTTGCGAAGCTGAAGGGTGACGTCTTTCAGGGCAACTACGCCGGGGTATTCTTTTCGGATATGTTCCAGCTCAAGGACATATTCTTCACTCATACGCTTCCTGCCTCCTGATATTACGGATGAGTATCCCCGCCCCTTTCAGGGCGGGGACCATTGCATGAATTTCGGTTTTCCGTTTCTATGCCGATTACTTCATTCCTGCGCTGATCGCATCAACGTTGTCCAGAGTGATCGGAGCTACGCCGCGGAATACATTCTGGTTTTCCAGAGCGTCGCCGAGGATCAGGGCAAACATGGAAGCGCAAGCGTTAGCGGTATCTTCGTCAGATCCTTCGAAACCGATGATACCCTTTGCCGGATAAGCCGGATCTGCCAGCTGCTCAAGCTGCTGCTTTGTCACGTCGGTGGTGATGACTGCCATATCTTCCGGAATATTTCCGCCGGTCTGGATATTCAGAGCTTCGTCCGCACCGATCATGGCGCCGGCGCCGATACCGGTGACAACCTTGCAGTCCGGATGCGCAATCAGGATGGTCTCCATCGCGGTCTGGGCAGCGTTCGCGTCGATCGCGGCCTGGTTTGCGATAACTTCATACTTGCCGTCCGCTACATTCGCCATTCCTTCCAGGATACCTTCTTCGCGTTCTTTCAGGATCGTGGTCTGCGGATAGCCGATAACGGTAACCTGGGCCTTGTTGTCCTCATCATAGTGCTCGTTGATGAACTCACCGGTCAGTTCGCCGATCGCGATACCAAGGTCGGTATTGTTCAGAATCCAGTTTCCGTCGGTGTTGGTCATACATCTTCAACAGCCGCTGCATCAGAAGGATGAATCATGATCAGGTCGCAGCCGGAGGAAATGAAGTTTTCCACCTGGCCGATCTGGGTAGCGGAGCTGTCGTCGCAGGCAACGATAGTGGTATTGGCTCCGAGCTCATCAAGCTGTTCCTGAAGAGCGGTCATAACGCCTGCCCAGTAAGCATTTTCCAGAGACTGGATGGTGATGCCGATCTTCTTTCCTTCCAGAATGGAAAGATCCGCTTTCTCATAGAATTCAGGGCTTGCCTGCACTCCTTCGGTGTCGCCGGTGTCAGCCATCGCTGCTCCCGTCATCATGCCAAGTGCCAGCATTCCGGTGCAAACCATTGCCAAAAGCTTCTTCATTGTGTTTCTCCTTTCATAAATAGAAACGTGGGTTTAAATAGGTTTATTATGTCGCTCCATGCGGTCATTTCTTTGGGTGAAAGCTGCTGAATCAGAAGCAGGTGAAAGCGCCGTCGATAATAAAGTCGGAGCCGGTGGTGAAGCTGCTGGTATCGCCTGCCAGGTATACGCAGATCGATTCAAGCTCTTCCGGTTTTCCGAGCCTTCCCATGGGAGCCATGGCATTCCACTTCTCAATCAGAGGAATGAGGGTCTTGGACGTAAGAACCAGGTCGGTTCCGATGTATCCCGGACTGATGGAATTCACACGGACGCCCTTCTTTGCCCATTCGATTGCCAGGGACTTGGTCAGCTGGATCACAGCTGCCTTGGAAGCGTTGTACGCGCACTGCGGCTGCGGTACATTGACGATATGCGCCGACATGGAAGCGGTATTGATGATGGATCCGCCGCCGTTTGCCAGCATGTATTTACCTGCCGCGATGTCCGTGAGGAAAACGCCGTTCAGGTTAATGTTGATCACCTTCAGCCACTGCTCATAGGTCATCTCCTCTGCCGGAGCGTTGATGCAGATGCCTGCGTTGGCGTGGCAGAAATCAAGGCCGCCCAGCTCACTGACTACCTGATTCACCATGGCGTCGACTTCTTCCTTATTGGTGCAGTCGCACTTAATGGCAATCACTTTTCTTCCGGTAGCTTCCGCCAGCTCGGCAGCGGTTTTCTGTGCTTCCTGGAAATCCAGGTCTACGATCGCCACGTCTGCGCCTGCCTCCGCGAAACCGGTTGCCGTGCACTTGCCGATTCCTCTTGCAGCTCCGGTGACGAAACCTTTTTTCCCGTCCAGTCTCATCTGTTCAATAATACCCATGCGTTCCTCCTTTTGAAAACCTTTTTAAATCTCTTTTTTTAATTCATTTTGTAAAACGGCTTGCGTTAATTGGATAACTAAATGATACTTTGAGAACCGTCTTCTGTCAATGCAGCAGTACTGACAAATAATTCTCATTTATTTAGTCGCATATGAACAAAATATGCAGTTCGTTACGCCGATCTTCAAAAACCATTTTACAAATTCACTTTTATCCAGTATCATAAGAATGAGACAGCTCTGCCCGCACAGTGGTCCGGAGGGTTTTCCGGCCGCATTCTGCGGCGCCGGGCGGCTCATAAACACAGCAGAAAGGAGCCGCTTCATGAAAACGACCATTACACCAGCACAGATCAGCCAGACCAACCTGAAGCTGATCTATCAGTACATCTACCAGAGAGAATCGGTTTCCCAGCAGGATATCGCCTACGCCCTGCGCCTGAGCCGCCCTACTGTGTCCGCTAAAGTCAATGAACTGGAGGAACACGGCCTCATCCGCAAGGCCGGGCAGATCTCCTCCGAACTTGCCGGCAGAAAAGCCGCCGCGTATTCGGTTGTGCCGGACTACCGCGTTGCGGTCGGCGTTGAAGTAATGAAAAAACTATTCAAGGTGCTGATCGTCGACCTGAAAGGGCAGTATTATTACCGGAAAGTGTTCGAGATTCCCTATGAGAATACGCAGGATTATATTAAGAATCTCTGCGAAACGGTCAACCGCTATGTTGAATCGCTGCCGTATACGCAGGAACAGATCCTGGGAGTCGGTTTCTCTTTCCAGGGGCTGGTAAACGCGGAAGGCACCCGCATCACTTACGGCAAGATCCTTGACTGTACAGGCCTTACGATAGACAGCTTTTCCCGCTGGCTGCACTATCCCTGCCGCTGCCGCCGCCGCCGACTCGGAACTGTGGGCCTCCCCTGAATTATCGGACTTCATCTATATGAATATCAGCATCCATCTTGGAGCGACGATTATCCATGACCGGAAGATTCTTCCCGGCAAGCATGGATATTCCGGTACCATAGAGCATATCCAGATCGTTCCGAACGGTAAGAAATGCTACTGCGGCAGGCAGGGCTGCATCGAGACAGTCTGCTCCATGAACGCACTTCTCGGAGAGGACGAGGAGGACACTTTCTTTGAGAAAAAAGAGGCCGGTGATCCGGCTGTGATGGAGCGCTGGAGAACCTACCTGTATTACCTGGCGCTTTCCATCAATAATATGCATCTGCTCTATAATGAGGATTTTGTCCTCGGCGGCTATCTGGCTTCGCGCCTGTATGACGCAGACCTTGCCTGTATCTGTGAGAATATTGAAAAACTGTCGCCGTTCCCGGAAAACATAGATTATATTCATGTCAGCAAAATGCCCAAGCACAACATAACCATCGGGGCCGCCCTGCCCTACATCCGGAATTTCCTGGCAGGCGAGCTGATCCCGATGAAAGGCTGACCGGATCTGAATCAGGTCCCCCGGTAAGCCCGGGCAATTCCGAAGAAGAGCTGACCGCGTTTCATTCACCATCAAAAAAATCCTGACTTCCGCCATTTTTCTACGGTAGTCAGGATTTTTTGTTCTGTTGTTCAGTCCTGCAGTCTCTCTGCTATTCTGTTTTCCAGTCCGGCTGCCTGCTGCAGCCTTCCCTTCTCAGGTTCGTATGTCCGCTTCCTATACTGCACTCTCCCCCGCCTTCAACAGCAGCGCGGCGGCAGCTTATTTCCCTGCCGCTTCCTTCACGGCTGGCGCAATCGAAAGATCCGGCCTGTGATAAGGAATCAGCGTCGCCTGCAGCGCGTGATAAAGATCGGACTTGCCCGGCCATACAGTGCCGATCACCCGGTTCTCCCGATCCAGCTGATGGAACCAGGAGCCATTTACATGATCCAGGACACACTCGTCCAGATAGCGCATGAAGGCTGCATAATTCTCCGCATATTCCGCTTTCCCGGTTACACGGTACAGCACGGAAGAGGTATTGATCGCCTCGGCCAGGGTCCAGTGCATGCGGTCATGCACCACAGGAGTCCCGTCCCAGTCTGTGGTATAGACGATTCCCGGAGCTCCGTCTGAATTCCAGCCATCCTGTACTGCCCGGCGGAACAGATTCTGAGCCGCCTCAAGATACGGCGCCTGCCCTTCCTTGTCTTCCCGGAAGGTCGAGAGCGCCCACTGGGTTATCAGCCTGGCCCACTCAATCCCGTGTCCGGGGGTGGCGCCGAACGGCTTGAAGGGGTCATCCGGCTTTTCCCTGTTGCACTCCAGGTCCGCGACCCAGTCACTGGAGAAATGTTCGGGAATGCGCCATTCATTTTTGCCGGCCCAGCCAAGCACCTGATCAATGATCCGGCCCGCTCTCACACGGTATTCTTCCTTTCCCGCCACGTCCGCCACAGCCAGAAATGCCTCGACAGAGTGCATGTTGGCGTTCAGGCCGCGGTAGCTGTCCAGAACCGTAAATTCCGTATTCCAGGTATCAACGCTCAGGCCTTCGTCCTCTCTCCAGAAGCGCAGGTCATAGAGTTCAAGCGCCTCATCCAGGAGTTCCTGCGCTCCGGGTCTTCCCGCAAGGACGCCCGAGCAGGCTGCCAGAATTACAAAGGCGTGCGCGTAGCACTGTTTTGTCGGAAGAATCTGACCATCCTGAGTCAGACCTGCATACCAGCCGCCGTGATCCTTATCGTGCAGTTCTCCCCTGAGTCCCTTCAGTGCCGCGTCGGCCAGCGCTTCGCTGCCTTCATGCCCCAGGAAAGATCCCAGACAGTATACATGCGCCATACGGCTTGTAATCCAAGTCTCCCGGTTTCTCTCCGTCCAGGGCGTACCGTCGTCTCCAAGATAATAGGAGCTGCCTCCCGGAGACGGAAAACGATGGCCGAAGCTGAGGAGATTTTCACAGATCTCTTTCAGAAACGCACGGTTTTCTTCGGTGTCAATTTGATATCTCGCATTCTCATTCTGCATCATAGTCTCCTCCCTTCAGAACCCTTTCCGATTCTGTCATTCCGATAAGAATCCTGCATTCAACTGTTTCTGTTCTGCCTTTTCCATTATTTATAACATGAAAGCAATATGGAACCGGCCGCCTCACAGAAGCCGGACCAGCTCCTCCACATCCTCCGGGCGGGTCGCCCAGCTGGTACAGAAACGGATCACAAGACGGCCGTCGTCCAACTCCTCCATAAAGCTGTACTGAACCTGCTCCTCCAGCGCCTTTGCCTTCTCCTTTGTCACGATCGGGAAGATCTGGTTGGTCGGGGAATCGATATAAAGTTCATACCCCTTCTTAAGAAGCGCCTCCCGGATCCTGCGCGCAAGCCTGACCGCATGGGCCCCGATCTTCTCATACAGACCGTCCGTGAACAGGACGTCGAACTGAATGCCGGTGATCCGCCCCTTGGCCAGCATGGCGCCGTGCTGCTTGGTGATGGTATAAAAATGCGGGACCAGTCCGGGCTTCGGAAATACCACCGCTTCCCCGAACAATGCTCCTACTTTCGTGCCTCCGATATAGAACACATCGGTGAGCGCGGCAATGTCCTTAAGCGACAGGTCTGTCCCTTCCGCAGCAAGTCCGTACCCCAGCCTTGCTCCGTCCAGAAACAGCTTCATCCCGTAGTGAAGACACACTTCACGGATCTTCGTCAGCTCCTCCTTCGTGTAGAGCGTTCCGTATTCCGTCGGATGGGAAATGTAGACCATCCCTGGCGCCACTTCATGCTCATGGTTGGCGTCAGAGAGGAACTTCTCCGCCCAGAGACGGATCTTTTCCGCTGAAAGCCTGCCCTCTTCCCCGGCAATCGTCAGAACTTTGTGCCCGCCGTGCTCGATCGCGCCGGCTTCATGGGTATTGACGTGCCCTGTGTCCGCGGCGATCACGCCCTCATAGGGGCGAAGCACGGAGCTGATCACTGTTTCATTGGTCTGGGTTCCGCCGGCAAGAAAATAGATCTCCGCCTCCGGCGCTCCCACTGCCTTCCGGATCTTTTCCCGCGCGCTCTCCGAATAAGGATCCAGGCCGTAGCCATCGGTCTTTTCCATATTCGTCTCCAGGAGCTTTTCCAGAATTTTCGGATGGGCTCCCTCCATATAGTCACTTACAAACTGCTGCACTTTCTCATACCTCGTAAAACATTGTCAGTACTGCGCAATGGAATATCTGCTGCTCTTCGCATAATTGTACTACAGGTCCCCCAAAATTGCCACAGCACGCCGGTCCCGTTCCTGCCCGTAGCGGGTCCGAAAACCCCTGCATCCGGCTGTCTTCCCGGACGGGAATTATATTGTCATTTGCCCGAAACTTTGCGGAACATAAAAGCGCGCGCCGCCTGAATCGCAATCTTATAAGGCAGCGGCCGCAGCTCCCGGTCTGCTTCCTGCAGCTTTTTCCGGATGGGAATATTCTGCGGGCAGTGCTTCTCACATTTCCCGCACTGGATGCACTGGGAGGCAAAAGCCGGTTCCCGGGTCAGGCCGACCGTCTGGATAAACTGAGAGCGGCCATCTCTCCTGGATTCCGTATACATGGTATTCCAGCAGCGGAAAATGCCCGGAATATCAACCCCTTTGGGACATGGCATACAATAGCGGCAGCCGGTGCATCCCACCTTCTCCTTCTCCAGAATGGCGCGTTTTACCTTTTCCAGCGTCTTAAAATCCGCATCCGTCATAGAACCGGCCAGGGCTTCACTTGCTGTGCGGCAGTTAGCTTTTACCATTTTCAGCGAATTCATGCCGGAAAGGACCACCGTGACCTCCGGCTGATTATACAGCCAGCGGAGCCCCCATTCCGCAGGACTCCAGTCCCGGCCGCTTTCCGCCATAGCCTTTTTTGCCGCTTCAGGCAGCATATTCACCAGCTTGCCGCCCCTGAGCGGCTCCATGATGACCACCGGGATTCCTCTGGCTGCGGCAGCCTGCAGCCCGATCTTTCCGGCCTGCGCCACTTCATCAAGATAATTATACTGAATCTGGCAGAAGTCCCAGTCGTAGTCCTCAAGGATCTTCAGGAAATTCTCCGAATTCCCGTGATAGGAAAAGCCGATGTTCCGGATCACGCCGGACTGCTTTTTCTCCCGGATCCAGTCAATAATGCCCACCTTTTTGAGTTTCTCCCACATAGCCAGATCGGTCAGATGATGCATCAGATAATAGTCGATATAATCGGTGCGCAGGCGGCTCAGTTCCTCGTCAAAATAGCGGTTCAGCGCCGCGTAATTTCCGATCAGGTACTGCGGCAGCTTGGTCGCGATGTTGACTTTCTCCCGGATATGGTTCCGCTCGAAGATTTCCCCCACAGCAGCCTCGCTCCCAGGATAGATGTAAGCCGTATCATAATAATTGACCCCGGCGCGGTAAGCGGCCATCAGCTCTTTCTCTGCTTTCTCCAGATCAATGCCGGCGCCCTTTCTGGTAAAGCGCATGCAGCCGTAGCCCAGAATGCTCAGATCGTCTCCGTTTCGGTTTTTCCTGTACTGCATAGGAACTCCTCCTCTGAGTATGCGTGAATCTTAATGCGCATATTTCTGCGCCCGTCCGTCCCGGATCGGGCCGCTCCAGTTCATTCCGAAGCCGAAATCATAGCAGTTTCCGGCGGTATCCGTATAAGCGGTCATGTCAAAGGGAAGATCTTCACAGTGCTCTTCAACCGTCTTCATATCCGCCGGCAGCTGGACAGGCAGAAGCGCCGAAGGTTCCCGCTTTCCCGCTATGATCTCAAACATGGCGGCCTGCTGCACGCCGAACTGGACCAGGATCGCGTCCGCGGAAGGCTCCAGTTCCGCGAGAACACAGGGATTATGCATACGGATCACGCAGATAACCGGCCTGTCCCCCATCGCTTTCTTCGTATCAAGAACCAGGTCCAGATCAGACTCATTCCATGGCCTGTTTGTCTTTCCCCGGTAGCTGCGGTTTTTACTCCCTTCCCGGAAATCACCGCCGGCAATGCTGACGCTGCGCGCGTTCGCCGCCGTATAAGGCCTGTACTGCAGGGTAACCGGCTGATAGCCCTTTTCCGCGTCATAACCGTCGCTCATCGGGCTCTCAATCATGCAGAGCGCAAAGTCCGCGTCTTCCGGCTGATCTACGATCTCATAATAAGCGGACAGAAGCTTCCGGTCCGCACCCGGAAGATCCTCCGCCCCGACCGGCATGCGGAAGAAATTCTTATGCGCGTCAAGATGTCTTCCCGGAACATATACCTTTTTCCTCTCCCTGACCGGGAGAACGCCGCTGTTTTTCAGCATCACGACCGACCGCAGCTGCGCCTCAAATCCCTTCCTGCAGTGCTCTTCATTCCCGACAATTGAGCAGCTCTCTTCCGGGTCCAGATACGGATTCTCAAACAGCCCGCAGCGGAAAATATTGATCAGGATCCGGACAGCACTTTCCTCAAAACGCCGCCTCATCGCCGCCTCGCCGTATTTCCCGCAGCCGATCCTGTAAGCCTCCAGAACCGGCTCGATCCGGCTGTTTCCGCCAAACTGGTCAACCCCATTTTCCAGAATCTTAAGATGCCGTTCCGCTTCCGTCAGCTGATGCGCGCCATAGCAGCGGGAACTGAAGGAATCCACCTCCTTCTCCGGATCCGCGGTAATGCCCCAGTCCGTGCAGATCACTCCGTCGTAGCCGCAGCCGCGCCGGAGCATATCGTCTATAATATAACGGCTGTAGCTGTTTCCTGCCCGTTCGCCGGACGGATCGACGTCCCAGCTCACCGTATAATAGGGCATAACCGCGGCTGTCTTTTCCGTGCGGTTTTTCAGGGCAAAGGCGCCTTCCTTAAATGGCTTCAGGTGTGCCTCCAGATTCTTCCCCGGATAGACCGCGAATTTTCCGTAAGGATAGTGGGCGTCCCGGCCGCCCTCACAGGGCCCGCCTCCCGGCCAGTGCTTGGCCATCGTATTGACAGAGCCGCTGCCCCAGCCTTCCTCTTCCCTCTTTTTCAGGCCGGCGTCATTCTCTTCCGTGCCCTGCATGGCTTCACAGTAAACGCGTCCCATCTCCGTTACAAGCTCAGGACTCGTGCCGAAGGTGTCCTCCACCCGCATCCACCGGGGTTCCGTCCCCAGATCCAGCTGCGGAGACAGGGCTGTCGTGATGCCGAGGGCACGGTATTCCCTGGAAATGATTTCCGCCGCTTCCCGGCAAAGCTCCGGATCAAAGGCAGCGGCCATCGCAAGTCCCTCCGGCCATTTGCTTGTATCCGACCCGTCCGACTTGTACTCGGCACCGGCCTGACCGGCCCCGTGTCTCGGATCACTGCAGACATTGGCGGGAATCCCGTGCGGAAGGCTTTCACACAGAGCCTGGACCGCATTGCTCCAGTTCGCCGCCGTCCCGGTATCCTGACAGCGCATCAGCAGTATATGCCTTACATGCCCGTCTGCGATCATCTCATGAAGCTGATCGCTGATTGCCCAGGCTTCCTCTCCGGACTCCGGAAAACTCTTCTTTCCGTAAGTTGCCGGAAACGGCATACCCGGCAATGAAGGCACCATCTGATGAGGACTGTACAGCATCAGGCCCGCAATTTCTTCCGTGCTCAGCCGCTTTGCCAGGTCCTCCGCCCGCTCCCGGGCGGTCAGGCGCCAGTCCTCATAGGGCAGAAGTTCTCCGCAGCGCTCCAGATCCTTGAACTTCAGACCGTCGACATCAAGAAGCGGCGTATCCGTCAGACCAAGGACCGGGCCTCCCGGAACAGAAATAAAAGAAGGAGTTATTCTGTTTTCTTTCTCCATAAAAATGCTCCATTCTGAATATAATAAATCTCTTCCTGCTTCTTCAGAAAACACCGGACATGATAAATCAAATATAATGCCCTGAAACATTTCTGTCCATAAAAAACAGCTCCGGCGTACAATCCGGGGCTGCATACAATCAACGTTCATTTTTCCGTTATCGGAGGCGGAGATGATGTTCACAACGATACCTGAGATACTCGGACGCATTTACTTTCAATAGTGCCTTCGCCTGTCCGGCCATCTGAATATGCTGCAACTTATTGATGAAGAGATATTATTCATCCGGCAGGCCATAAACTGTGCACTCATCCAAAGTTGCCGAAAGCCCCGTTTTCCCCATTTACTTTTCCCCGGAAGCTGTGCTATAACTGCCACATCGGGAGAGGCATTCGAATCTCCCACTCACGACTGTATTACTTTCTGTTTGGCAAAATCTATATACACGCCCAAATCCTTTTCCAACTGTTTTTCCCCACAGTATATGCGGTTGAACCATATTTTTCATGCGCCGCGCACCAGCTTCCTGCAGACCGGTCACACCGGCATAGGACAGTCTTACGCTGATGTGTACAGGAACGATGTTCCACTGCACAGGCACCCGAAGGCCTCTGTCCGAAGCCGGAAATGCAGTCAATGCCGCACCGGTTCCCGGCGGATCCGGACCTAAGCTCTCCCCATACACAGACCCAGGAGAATACGGCATTCCGTGACAGGTCTTCTCATAGGAAAATCCATACAGAAAGGAGGAATGCCACATGCCGGCAAAGCTGCATTATCTGAAAAGCTCCCTCGATACGGCTGTCCGCGATCTGGTCGCGGATGAAACCGGAGTCGGAGTCGTCGAGATCATTCTCATCATGATCGTTCTCATCTCTCTGGTCGTCATCTTCAAAAAGCAGGTGACGCAGATCGTCAAAGACATCCTGTCCAAAGCGGCGAGCGACGCGAAGGGAGTCTGATCCCTGACGGATGAGGCACGGGAAGCCGGAAAGGTTCTTCTGCCGCCTCGGTCATCTGTATCCCGACAGGAGGGCATATGAGAAAACTGAATGCTTCCATCACTGTATTCTTCAGTCTTCTGAGTGTCGTATTTCTGGCGTTCACCTTCACCATAGTGGAGGCAGTGCGCATTTCCGGAGCCAGAGCGCAGTGCGCAGATCTTGCGGCGATCGCAAACTGGACCCTGTTCAGCGAATATGAAAACGGTCTGCTGGAAAAATATGATCTGTTCGGTATCGATACCGGTTTCGACAGCGGCACTTTCTCCACGGATTATCTGATCAGCAAGCTGAAAGCCAGTATGCTGGAGAATACGGACTTACCGGGAGACGCAGGCGGAAAGCTGCCGGGGATGACTTTTGATCCCTGGAAACTGTCTCTCAGGAACGTCACAGTATCTCAATATGCCCTCCTCTCAGACAGAGGCGGGGAACCCTATTATCAGCAGGCAGTCGAGTTCATGCATAAAACTGCCTGGATGAACGCTCTGGGAAAACTGCAGGATGCATACCGGGACGCAACCACGGCGCACAATGCCCAGGAGCAGTACCAGCAGGACAAAAGCAGTGACGCGGAAAGCTCCGGCAGCCTGCTGTCAGAGCTCTCGGACTCTTACAACAAGGAGATGGAGGAAGAGTATGTGCCGACCCCGGAAGAAATCAGAGCCCGAAGCCGCAATCCCATTTCTAAAATTTCTTCTCTCCGCTCCCAGGGTCTTCTCAAACTTGTCTGCGGCTCAAGAATGATTTCCGATAAAAAACTCTCTCCGGAAGATCTTGCCTCCCAGAGAAGCAAAAACCATGGGAACCTGTCCCTCCACGCTCCGAGGGGCGGATCTGTGGACGATCTGCTTTTCCGGGAATATCTCCTGGATCATTTCCCGGACTTCATCGAAAATGCGGAGACAGGAACCATCCGGTATCAGATGGAATACATTCTCTGCGGCAAGACCAGCGACGAAAAGAACCTTAAGGCCGTCATCGATAGACTGATCGGGCTGAGAGAAGCTGTCAATTACAGTATCCTGGTCAGCACGCCTGCCGCCAATATGGAAGCCCAGACCTTCGCAGCTCTGATCGTAGGCTGCTTTGGCAGTCCCGCACTGGTTCAGGCCCTGAAACACACGCTTCTTCTGCTCTGGGCTTATGGCGAAAGCCTTTATGACGTGCGCATGCTGGTCCATGACGGAAGAGTCCCGGTTGTAAAAACTTTTGCGGACTGGCATATCCCCCTGGAAGACCTGATCGACATCGAAGTAATCCTTCCCCGGGCGGACAGGGATGCGGGCGCACCCGGCGCCGGTATGAGCTATCAGGATTATATCCGGGTTTTTCTGAATATGGGATCCATTACCACCCAGAAGAAACGCTCCCTGGATCTGGTTGAGCTGAATCTGAGAGCATCGGGCGGCTGCCCCAATTTCAGGGTCGACAACTGTGTGGTTGCCATCACCGGCAGATCTTCCTGGCTGATCAACCCGGTTTTCTCCACCGTTCCGGCAGTATTTCTCGGTACTGCATCCCGGATTCTTTCCGCCGACATTGAATCCGGATTCCGCTATTAAACGCTCCGTCTGTACCCGGCACGCTTCCGGATTTCTACTGTCATTTCCGATTCCGGACTCCGCTGCTGAACGCTCAGTCTGTACCCGGCACGCTTCCGGATTTCTGCTGTCATTTCCGAATCCGGGATCCGCTGCTGAATTTCAAAATACATATGAGGTGAGAAAGGATGCTCTTCCGAAGCAGACATCTTCAGGATCCGGTCAGTCCGGTCCCCGCAAGTCTCTCCCCTCACGACCGGGGTACCCCCTCTGACTGCCCCGGCGGGGACCAATGCTGTCCGGCTGCTCCAGCCGGACCGGATCTCACATCTTTTTCAAAAAACAAATTTCTTCAAACACTATCACATTTTCTCCAAAGAAAGGATTGCGTACTCTCTCCACAGAAGGCGGCAGCCACCGGCCATACTCCCGAAAAAACAGGCGGCAGAAGCCGGGGAAGAGCATTCTTTCTGACCTCATCTGCAAAAGCGGTGCTTACCGCAGAAGCCGCGATCGAGCTGCCGTTTTTTCTCATCTGCATGGTTGTCGTCCTTCACTACTGCGTTGTCTGCCGGGCCGCCGCGGAATTTGCCGACGGCCTGTGCCAGACAGCGGAAGAGATGGCGATCGTCGCATACAAGGAAGAATACGGGGACGCAAACAACATTATCCGGGGCGCCATATCCGACGCCTATGCCCGGGCAAACGTCATAAACCGGGCGCCTGACGCAGATTCCGTCAAAAACGCGACATTTCTTAATTCCTCCTACATGAAGGAAGGCGACCGGATCCGTCTGGTTCTTTCCTATCAGGTCCGCTCTCCCATTTCCTCCTTCTCCCTTCCGCACACCTTTTTTGTCCAGAAAGCCGTTATCCGGGGCTGGACCGGCCGCAGCGGAAGAACTCCCTGGGCAGACGCGGCTCTGCCGGAAAATGAAGAAAACCGTTATGTCTATGTCACTGACTATGGCACTGTCTATCATACAGACCCGAACTGCACCCACCTGAAACTTATCATCAACGAGGTAAGCTTCTCTGACCTGAAAAACGCGCGCAACATCAGCGGAGGCCGGTACAAACCATGCGAGCACTGTATGCACGCTCTTTCCGGAAGCCATTCCCACAGCCATCCGGGAGAGGGGCACCCGCATTCCTCCGGGGAATACCAGCACAGCTATACCCAGAATTATTATATCTGTCCTTTCGGGGACGCTTACCACTGTTCCCTCGACTGCCCTGGCCTGAGCAGAAGCGTCAATACCGTCAAGCTCAGGGACTGCGACGGAATGCGGGAATGCGCAGACTGCAAAGCCCGCCGGGAGGCTGCTGCCGCGGCTCATTGAACTCTGCCGCATTTCACTGAACTCTCCTGTCACGCTTTTCAGGTTTACAGGCAAAAACTGCTCCTGTCCATAAGGAAAATGACATGATTCTGTTTTGCTGCTTTACCATTCTTTTTCTCTTTTTTCTTTCCATAGAGGACTTAAAAAGCAGAAGGGTCCGCCTTCTTCCCGCGCTGATCTTCGCGGGCGGAATGTTCCTCTCCCATATCATCCTGAAAGATCTTCCCCTCAAAGAGCTTTTATGGGGAAGTCTGCTGGGCGCGGGACTTCTCGTCATCAGCCTGATCACACATTCCGCGATCGGCGGAGGCGACGCCCTTGCTGTCCTCTCCTGCGCGTCAGCGCTTGGAGGATCCGCGGAGTTTGCGGCCCTTCTGCTCTCCCTTCTGCTTACCGCCCTTTTTTCCATCTTTCTTCTGCTCCGCAGAAAAATCTCCCGCAAGGATACACTTCCCTTTCTTCCTTTCCTGTTCACGGGGCATCTGATTCTGACCCTGACACAGTTCTTCCGGAGATAATTCATTCCCATACCGCAGCCATCAGGATACTGCGTACTTCTTCCGTTTTTTGTGAAACAGTTCACTCCGGCACCACTGACATTAAGCTGCTGCCGTCCCTTTTAACACCTGCCTGCCATGCTGTCCTCTGCAAAGAAATAAACATGGAGAACTACAATGATTCCGACTAAAAGATCCTGCTTTTTCAGCTCCCGGGACGGGCTGCCCGGTCCGGAGAGATTCCATTTACAGTTTCTCCTTCTTCGGGGAAGCTTCACAGTTGAAGCTTCCCTGATTATGACCATCCTGCTTCCGGTTCTGGCTGCCATCCTCTACCTCGGCTTCTGCGATCATGACAGGGGGATCCTCATGGGCGCGGCCTGTGAAATCACGGCGACAGCCGACAACATGCTCTGGAAAAAGAATCCCGGCAATGGCCTTGACCGGAAAGCTTCCTCTCTTGCGAAACAACATCTGCTCTGTGCGCGGAATGTAAAAACGCAGGTGTCCGTCAGCGAAGATCAGGTCCGGGTATCCTACAGCGGAAGCTTCTCCCTGCCCGGCATCCTTCCGCGGCTGTTCGGGAAAGGCATTCTTACCGTTGACCAGCAGCGGGACAGGGTTCTGCTGCATCCCACAGATCTGATCCGGACAATCCGCGGCCTGGAATATATGACGGACAGGCTCTCTGAGGCACAATAAACCGCATCAAGGACAATACACTATGCAAGCCAGTTATAGAAAAGATTCAGAGCATAATTATCTTCTTTTCGGAGATATTGAAATCGATCAGTCTGAATATGTTTATCAGATGTTCCTGCATAACCCTCTCGATCAGCTGCTTCCATCGGATATCACGATGCGGGACGGGAAAGCATCCCTGCGCTTCGATATCACAGCCTGCACCTCCGTGGCGAGGCGCTTTGACACGGTTGCGCTCAGCGGAACGGACCTTCGCCGTATTCTTTTTGCAATCCGGGAGACCGCCCTTCACCTGAGCGATCTTCTGCTGGACGCAAGAGATCTGATCCTGGAGCCGGAGTTCGTCTTTCTCGGGCCCGGCCAGGACCAGATCTTTCTTTGCTATATTCCGCACCTGAGCGACAGCAGCCCGGATACTGTCAGAACCCTGTCAGAATTCTTTCTGAAAAAGACCGATCACAATGATCCGGCCGCCGCCTCCCTGGCCTATGCTTTTTATGACGCGGTGTCCGGGGAGAACTATGTCCTCCTCGATCTGCTTGAGACCCTGCTGCTTCCAAATCCTGCTGCAGGCCCGGCCGCGGATTCCGCTGCGGTTCCGGATTATGGATTCCGGCAGGAAGGAACTCTGCCCGATCAGAAGATCCGCACAGGGGATTCCATCAGCAAGTCTGATGACCTTTATGCCCCCTTTGAACCTGCCGGCAGGGAAAACCTGAAATCCGGGAGAGGAAAATCTCCGGAGTATGCATATGCATCCGGCAACAGTCCGGGCAGGACAAACAGGGCCGGTCAGGGCGGCCAGAAAAAAACAGGCAAAAAAGGCGCAAAGCCTCCTGCAAAAAGAAAGACAGGGATACAGAACGACAGCAAAAAAAGAAAGCGGAAAAACAGAAGGCTTTTCCTGAGCCTCCTGCTGCCCGCTATTCTTGTTCTCGGCACAGCCGCTGTTCTGATCCTGATCTTTCACCCCGACCTGACACAGATCGGCGGAGCAGGATTCCTCTCTGCAGCTGTCATATGGATGATTCACAATACAATAGAACGGCATTCCGGGGAAATCCATAATGTCTGGGCTGACGAAGATTTTGACACGGAAGACGATGATATCTTCTACCAGAATCTTCTGAAAGAAGCCTATTCGCAGCCCGAATCTTCGCAGCAGTCATTTTTCCCGGATGAAAAAAGCTCAAATCGGGACAGTGCCGGCTGGGAAAACATTGGCCGGGTCAGCGCCGGACGAAACCGCACTGCCCGGAAAGAGGCCAGCCGGGACAGCCTCAAGCGTGAAAAAGCGACGGATTCCCCGGCAGTCGACGCGACTCGCTTTCTGGCCGGCCAGGCCGGTTATTCTTCCGCGGTTCCTGCCGCGCTGATCAGCCTGCGCCCGGATTCCTATCCGGATATTTCCCTGAACAGAGATCATCTCCTGATCGGAAAAAATCCGGACAAAGCAGATATCATCCTGCCCTCCGAAACCGTAAGCCGGGTCCATGCCCGCATAGAGAAACGATCCGACGGGCTTTATGTAACAGACCTCTTCTCGACTAACGGCACCTTCCTTGACGGACACCGCCTTGAACCAAACCGTTCAGCCAGACTGCTGGATTCCGCCCGGCTGACCATAGCCGGTTATAACTATCGTGTACAGATACCGGGAACGGACGAGGCAAATGCAGCGTACTCCTCCAGGGCAGCCTATTAAAGCCGTCAGAAAGAACGGTCAAACAGTCTTTCCGCATTTTCCTTAAGAGCGCGGGACTTTCCTGGTGCATACGGATATGCGGACCTCGGATAAAAAAATAGAGCATTTTTCTGCAGGAAAGCATATAATAAAAAGCAGTATCAGACAGAAGCTTTTTGAGTCTCAACGGAGCAATACGGCAGAATGAACGATTTCAGTACCTTTATAAAAAGCAGGCGGAAAACCAATCTGGCTATCGTGCTGATCAATCTTATCGTCTATATCATTCTTGAAATAATCGGCGATACGGAGAGCAGCCAGTTCATGGTAAGTCACGGGGCCGCATATACGCCCTATATCCTGAATGGGGAATACTGGCGCCTGTTTACGTCCATGTTTCTCCACTTCGGTTTCTACCACATAACCTACAATATGCTCAGCCTGATCTTTATCGGCGATATTCTGGAGTCGGTCGTCGGCCCGGTCCGCTATCTGATCATCTATCTGGCCGGCGGGCTCTGCGGCAACCTGCTTTCTCTTGCGCTCAGTGCCCGCTCCGGAAGGTACATCGTATCCGCCGGCGCATCCGGAGCGATCTTTGCCATCATAGGGGCGATCCTTTATATCGCTTTGCGCAACCGCACCCGTTTCGGGGAAAATAATATGCGCCGCCTGATCCTGATGATCGTTCTGATGATCATGCAGGGGGTTGTAGATAAAGGCGTCGACAATGCGGCCCACGGCGGCGGGCTTGCAGGAGGCTTTCTCCTGGCCATTCTCCTCTATCATCCCCGTCCGGCGCGAAACACGCACTCAGAACGCCATTAATTCCTGATATTGCATGAATCAGACCCTGCGCTGGGCGAAACACGTACCAGCAGTTATGACATCTACATCTGCCCGAAAGAAAATTATAAGAGCTGCACCAGACGTTTTCCGGGAGAAGTATTTTGTCGCTGCAGTATACTTCCGCACAGAAGAAGATATCCGGAAGCCCTGCTCCCGGTTTATCCGCATAGAATCTGTTTGAACTGATTACAGTAAGGAGGAACCACAGCATGAAAGACAACAACTGCATTTTCTGCAGAATCGCAAACGGAGAGATTCCGTCTGCCACCCTCTATGAAGATGACGAATTCCGTGTCATTCTCGACCTGAATCCGGCAGCCAAAGGACATTCTCTTATCCTTCCAAAAAACCATTATGCCAATCTTTTTGAGCTGCCGGAAGAGACTGCGTCCAAAGCGATTTGTGTAGCGAAAAAGATCTCGGAAAAGCTTTACACCGGGCTCCACGCTGCAGGACTCAATCTGGTTCAGAACAACGGAGAGGTTGCCGGTCAGACAGTCTTTCATTTTCATATGCATCTGATTCCCCGCTATGAAAACGATTCTGCGGGACTTAGCTGGAATCCGGGCACGCTGACTGACGCTGACAAAGCTGAGATCCTGGATCTTTTTGAATAAGTACCAGGGGATTTATATGCAGTATCAGAAAAAAGTAGAAAAATGGGGATGCTTTGAAGTATCCTTCAATGGCATTGCAGAAGGTAATCCGTTTACCGAGAGGTATATCCGGGCAACGTTTACAGGGACACAGGAACAGGTTACAGTAGATGGGTTTTATGACGGAGACGGTGTATATAAGGTACGCTTTATGCCGTCCTTTGAAGGGGAATACCGCTTTGCCGTTTCCGGAAATTTCTGCCGGGAAGATGTCAGTAATGAATCAACAGGCGGAAAGAATACAGCGATGGTTTACGAGGGCAGTTTTACCGTAACCGCGCCTCTTAAGGGAAACCACGGACCCGTGCGCACGGCGAACCAGTTCCATTTTGCGTATGAGGACGGAACGCCCTACTATTCCATCGGAACCACGTGCTATGTGTGGGACCTGCAGCCGGACGACCGCATTGCCCAGACGCTGGAATCCCTGAAAAACAGTTCGTTTAACAAGATCAGGTTCTGTGTGTTCCCGAAGCACTATGACTATAACCTGGGAGAACCGCGCTCCTACCCCTATGAAGGAACGCCTATGGATTCCAGCGTGCTTACAAAAGAGAATTTCCAGGAATACAACTTCCGCGCGGATCTGAATGATTTTGACTACACCCGTTTTAACCCGGCCCATTTCCGCCATGTTGAGTGGTGCATACAGCAACTGCAGGAGCTGGGCATCGAGGCAGACATCATCATGATGCACCCATATGACCGCTGGGGCTTCTGCACCATGACAAAAGAGCAGGACGACCTGTACTGGAACTACGCGCTTGCACGTTTTGCGGCTTTCCGGAACGTGTGGTGGTCTCTGGCCAATGAGTACGATCTGCTTCCGACCAAGACGCTGGAAGACTGGGAACGCTACGCGAAGATTATCTGCTGTAAGGATCCATACCGTCATCTGCGTTCAATCCACAACTGCAGGCCGTTTTATGATCACAACAGATCCTGGATCACGCACTGCAGCATTCAGCGGCAGGATCTGTACAAGTGCGCGGAACTGGTAGCAGAGTACCGGGAAAGATACGGAAAACCTGTTGTCCTGGATGAGATCTGCTATGAAGGAAACATTCAACATGGCTGGGGTAATATCAGCGGACAGGAGCTGACCAGAAGATTCTGGGAATGTGCCGTACGCGGCGGCTACCCGGGGCATGGAGAAACCTATATGAGCCCGGATGATGTGCTGTGGTGGTCTCACGGCGGTCCGCTTCATGGAGAAAGCTGGAAGCGCTTTGCGCTGCTGCACCAGATCATGAGTGAATCGCCCGGCCTGGGCCTTGCGCCATATTTCAACAGCTGGGATGATATCTGCGGTGTGCCGGAGAACGAGTTCATGCTGCCGGTAAAGAGCTATTACCTGATCTATTACAGCTTCATGAGACCGTCTTTCCGGGAATTCCACTTTGATGACGAAACAGAATTTGAAGTGAAAGTGATTGACACCTGGATGATGACAGTGGAAAACCGCGGTACTTTCAAAGGAAAATTCCGCATAGACCTGCCCGGCAAAGAATATATGGCCGTACAGATCCGGAAAGTGAAGTAAAAAACGTATAACTTTTTACCCGGACAAAACGGGGCCGGATCTGTCTGCTGGCAGTCCGGCCCCCTGTCTGTACCTTCTCTTTTTCTATAAACCTGCTTCCTCCCGAATCAGGCCCATGATCACTTCGATCGCATTGCTCTGTCTGCTCGACTCCATCGCCCGGATATACTGTCCGCGGTCATGATACAGCTTCCGGAGCGACGTCAGCAGAGATTCCGGCGTCAGATTCTCTTCCTTCAGAACCATGCTGTATCCCTGCTTCTCATAGGAATCCGCGTTCAGGATCTGGTCTCCCCGGCTGGCGGCAGCTGAGAGCGGAACAAGAAGGTTCGGCTTGCGCAGAGCCAGCAGCTCGCAGATAGAATTCGCGCCTGCCCTGGACAGAACGATATCCGCGAGCGCGAAGAGATCCTTCAGTTCTCCCTCTATATATTCATACTGTGCATATCCGCTGCGGTCCTTCAGACTTTCATCCAGATTGCCCTTGCCGCAGAGGTGAATGATGCGGAAATCTTCCAGAAGCGCATCCAGATCCGCCCGTAAAGCCTTATTGATGGCGACAGAACCCTGGCTGCCTCCTATGATCAGCAGTACCGGCTTACCGTCATCCGGAAATTGAGTAAATTCCAATCCCCTTCTGCGTATTCCCTGAAGCAGCTCCTGCCGGATCGGAGAACCGGAGAGGACCGCCTTCCCCTCCGGAAGATATTTAACCGTCTCCGGGAAAGAGCAGCAGACCTTCTTCGCTGCCGGAATCGCCAGCTTATTGGCAAGCCCCGGCGTCATATCGGATTCATGAATGATAACCGGAATGTGCTGAGCCGCCGCCGCGCGGACAACAGGCACGCTGACAAATCCGCCCTTTGAGAAAAGGACGTCCGGACTAAGCTTCTTCAGAAGACTCATCGCCTGGCCATATCCGTGTACTACATGAACCGGATCCGTGAAATTCTTCCAGTCAAAATATCGGCGCAGCTTCCCGGAATCAATTCCGTAATAAGGAACTCCCTGTTCCTCAATCAGCTTCTTCTCAATTCCGTTGTAGGAACCGATATAGGATATCTCAAAACCGGCTTCCCGCAGGGAAGGAAGAAGCGCTATATTCGGTGTAACATGGCCGGCTGTCCCGCCGCCCGTCAGAACGATCTTTTTACTCATCCGCAGTCCTCACTCTGTTCTCTATATAATACTCATGTAATTCCCATATATTCGAAATATCAAACGCAGAACCATCTTACGTCAAAGTTCCCGGTCCGTCAACCGGGAGGCCTGATCCTGAAATAAACACATATTATTCGTTGAACCGTCTTTTACTTCTTGTTTTTGAACGCATTTATGCTATCATTACTTTTTGAACGCGATGATTGGAAATTCAGGAAGGGGTAATACATTATGGCAACATGGAACGATTACAAAAGACATGTAAGAGAAACCAATCCTGAAATCGGTAAAGATCTTGACGAGGCTGAAGCTATCTCCAAAATTGTAGGAGCCATGATCGAACGCCGCCACGATCTTGACCTTTCACAACGGGATCTGGCAGAACTCTGTGGTATCCCACATTCTTCTGTCGCCAGAATCGAATCCGGGAAAACGATTCCTAACCTGAGTACACTCCTGAAAATATTCAGGGAACTCGGTTTAAGCCTGGCAGCACAGCCCTCTGTAACACCACCACAGACGGGCAGATAATTCAGTATACGATTCCTAAAAGGCTGCCGCACTGAGGAATTAGTACAGCAGTCTTTTTCAGGTAAAAAAAGAGCCGTTCCTGTCTGATTCAGTCACAGCTCTTTCTCCCATGAATTAAATTCATATCACCCGTACAATCTCTGTTCACCTGACACCTCCGGATTCCTCCGGTATACAGCTCAGAGGACCGTCTGCACGCCCCACTGCATACAGACCGGTCACTGTCCAGCTGCATACATCTTTAATCTCCCACGCATCTTTACAAATTCCACCGCCTTGAGCGGATCACGCAGTATATGGCTGATGCGGATTCCATATAGCAATCTGTAATAAATTCTGTGGTTAATGCACCACTCACAGATCTGTTCGCTGTTCATTCCGCCTTTTCTCACACTCTCATTCAGGCATCGTATCGCATAAGCATCTTTCGGAGTGTATTCACCGACCACCAGCGGATAGTCGAGATCTCTGATAAAGAAATGCAAGCCTTTCAGTCCTTCTTCTTTAAATCCTAATAATTCGTTCATGTCCCCCCTTTCTACGGAATTCCAACTCAGCCTCCTTTCGTTATGAAAATATACGCACATCCCTCTCCTCCGCAGCGGATACTGGCCGCCAGCGGAGTATAGCGAGGATAAATTCCATCTTTCTCACGCGCTCAGGCATATTCTTCCAGAATGGAAAAATATGTTTTTTTTATTTTAGCACACAATTTGATTTAAGAGTCAAAATTTTCTGAAAAAATTAGCAAATATATAATTTTCAGCACTTTCACGAAGTATTCCGGTGAAACAGGCCCGGTTGCCCCTTCCCTGCTGCTGTTTTTCGTCAATCAGACAACATTCACCCTGCTTCAGCAGCCTCTTCCCGAAGCATCTTCCGCACAAATTGTCCCATTCGTCCATACAACAGATCATCGATCAGGTCTGTCGTGCCGCTTTTGGGCCCCGCCTTAGGCAGGTACAGCCGTACGGTTCGCTCCATCACATCCGTCATGGACAGCGCTTCCATATCTTTCTCAAACTGGGAAAGCTTCGCCCGCGAAACAGGATCCGTAGCCAGGGGCATGTAGATCCGGCTGCACAGCTGCAGCAGCTGCGGTACATCGGCGGGTTCATTTCCGATATCCAGAATCAGATAGCGGTAAGGTCCGGGCGTCAGAATCCGGGCCAGGAAGCTGTTCCACTCTTCCGGTCGGATCACTCGAAGATCATTTGGAAAGAAAGCTGGCGGGATATAATCCAGGTTTCGGAAAGTATGCACCATACTCTCCCTTCGTGCCGCAAAGCTCCCGTCCCCGCGCCTTGCCAGGCTGACGAAATCAGTAATATCACTCTGATAACTGGTGGCAAACAGCGACTCAAAACCGCTGTAATCCTCCAGATTCAGATAAAGGGTCTTCTCCGTTTCCGAAAGAATCTCCCCCAGGGTCAGAGCAAACATCGTCTTTCCGCAGCGCGCGACCGGAGAATAGACGCCCAGCACCTCGCATCCTGCCTGCTGCAGGGAAAATTTCAGCGCTCCGCTGCCGCCTGTATAAAGATTCATGACTTCCCTGGCAATACAGTCCGTCGCCTGATATTTGTAGACGCAGTTTTCCCGCTCTTCCAGATTCAACTCCTCGCCGTCATAGAGGATAATCGTCCGGGACACATCCAGTCGTTTCACTTCGTCGCTCATGGCTTCTGTGGAGATCAGCAGAATCTCAATATGGTTATCCTGTGAGTAATCCAGGAGACTCGTCAGATTCGTAAAAGCCTGCACCTCGAACGGTACCATCTTCCGGCGGTTCAGATAATCCGCAAGCCGCACCACATAAGACTCTTCCAGATCACAGATCGCAAATATTTTCTTCGATTTGTTCATAGACATCCTCCCATACTTATCCTGATTTACAGGGGTGTACACTGGTTTCTGCTGTTTATATTGCTTCACGGAACATCATTCATCCCTGAATGCTCCCCTGGATTAATTTGCTCTGCTCATTTCCGCTTTCATCATTCGCTTTCTACGACTGTATCTGTCAGCAACACAGGCCTCTTCCCATGGAACATAAACATATCGATATCTATCGAATCAGCTGTCTGAACCCGTAAATAAGAAGGCCGACAAGAATCGGCAAAGAAAAATGTGAACTTCCCATCTTTTTAACTCTCGATGTCCATTCCTGAAGATACTTCGGTTCATTTTGTTTCTTTTTAAATGCCGGATTTCGTTCTTCTGTCTTC
>CACZBW010000008.1 GCA_902779575.1 uncultured Lachnospiraceae bacterium | reverse complement strand
CGTTTTGGCGATTGATTCAACAGTTTGAGATGTTAAAAACTCAACTCAGTGAAATCTATAGGCTTTTATATAGTCTCACTGGTTGGGAAAGTTATAATTGACACTGGACAGATTATTTTGTATAAAATATTTGTGTATTTATGCGTTCCGGTTTGGGTCTTTCCACCAAAAGATTATGGAAATCTCCGAGGAATTGAAGAAATGAGAAAGTATTTATACACCCTGTGTTTCAGCCTGGTTTTCTGTGTTTTCATGGCTTGCTGCAGCTTCGGCGCAGAAACGGACGATCCCCTGCCGGGTCTGAACATCAGGGTCGCGCTTCCGGAGGGCGCATCTGCCGCCCTCAAGGGCAATGAATATTATATCTATCTGCAGGAAGAGGACTCCATTCCCTATATCATGCTGAGAAGCTACCGCTATGACGACTCAGCGGCTTTTCTGGACCAGTTCACGGCTTTTATGAAGGAGCAGTATCCTGATCTGGAAGTGACGGAAGAGATTTCCGAAAAGGAAATCGGAGGCAGGCAGTGCCGTGAGATCAGTTACAGCTATCAGGTCAGCGGATATGAAGTCAGGGACAGGCGGATTGTGACGGCAGCTGACGGCGTCGTCTATGTATTTACCTCCAAGGAGATCGAAGAACTGGGTCTGACAGCAGGCAGCATGCTTGAAGATATCGTGGCCGGTTGTGAGTTCATCTCAGACAGCGACGCTGAGGGCGAGGGACCTGCGGCAGGATATCTGTACTGCCGGGAGGACGGGATGCCGGAATACTGGCTGGACCTTTCGGAAAATCTTGCGGATAACCCGGTCCTGCACTGTTATTTCCCCTCAGAGGACCCGGCGGATCGTGAACGCTGCCTGGTTCTGGACCTGTCCGCGGCGGAAGTTTCAGAGAAAGGCCTGGGAATCCTGCGGGTCTATGACCTCGACTATGCAGATTATTCAGACCGGTTCCGGGAACTGACCCTTCAGTTTTATCTCGATGGAGCTGTGATGACGGTTCAGCGGGATGAAAATACGGAGGCAGATAGTGAGGAAGATTTCCTTCCGGATGGAAGCTATCTGATGGTACCGACAGGTGTCAGCCCGGACAGCACAAAAGAGCAGAGCTTTTTCTGTCCGGCAGAGGGCGGCCCCTATCAGCCGGAAGAGCTGGGGATCTGGGCACGGTTTTACTGCTTCAGAAGCAGCGGGATTTTTCCGGCGGAAGCCGATATTACGGAGAATGCAGACGGAACTTTCACAATTCATCTGACCGGGGAGGAAGGCGCGGATCAGGCTTCCGGGACCGGAATTTCCGAATGCTACACGGTCGACAGCTTCGGCGAGGGAAAAGACGATCAGACAGGAGAAAAGATCTCATTGATGCGGTAATGACAGATTCAGCAGAACCTGTTATTGACACAAGGAAGACAAAAGTCACACTTAGGAGGATGTATCATGATTAGAAGGAAGCGGCCGGGCAGAATCTTAGCAGTTGCCCTTTCTGCCATCTACCTCGCAAACGTGTTTGCTGTCGGGGTGTCGGCAGCTGAATTGGAGGGCGCGGCAGAGCCTGTCCCTGTGGAAGAAGTTGTGACAGTCGTTGAGGAAGCTCCGGCGCCTGTGGTGGAAGAAGCTCCGGCTCCAGCAGCGGAAGAAGCTCCGGCGCCTGTGGTGGAAGAAGCTCCGGCTCCGGCAGCGGAAGCAGCTCCTGCGCCGGCAGCAGAGGAAGTTCCTGCACCTGTGGTGGAAGAGACACCGGCTCCGGCAGCAGAGGAAGCTCCTGCCCCGGTAGTGGAAGAGGCTCCGGCTCCGGCAGCAGAGGAAGCTCATGCGCCTGCAGTGGAAGAGGCTCCGGCTCCTGTGGTGGAAGAGACACCGGCTCCGGCGGCAGAGGAGGCTCCTGCGCCTGCAGCGGAAGAAACTCCGGCTCCGGCGGCGGAAGAAGCTCCGGCTCCTGTGGTGGAAGAGACACCGGCTCCGGCAGCAGAAGAAGCTCCGGCTCCGGCAGCGGAAGAGACACCGGCTCCGGCAGCAGAAGAAGCTCCGGCTCCTGTGGTGGAAGAGACACCGGCTCCGGCAGCAGAGGAAGCTCCGGTTTCCGCTGAGATCGAAGCAGTTTCAGATCCAGCTGAAGCAGGCGATGCATCTGAAACTGAGGAAGAGCTGATTCTTCTCGACGCAGATTCGGATTCCGGCGAGGATGCCGGCCTTCAGAGTGAAGAATCCGCATCCGCGGCTGACCCGGAAGAAGCAGCTGCCGATGAGAGCCCGCGCACTGTGGAAATCCAGGTTGGCGAACATATCATCACCGTTACGGGCACATTCCCGGAGGGAACCGAGCTCCAGGCGGCCGCGATCCCCGCGGATGCCGCGGCGAAGATGTCCGGGAAGGCGGCACTTTTTGCCTATGATATCCGCCTTGTTGTCGATGGACAGGTCTGGCAGCCGGAGGATCACGGCACGCAGGTCCAGGTGTCCGTCAGAAATACCGATGGCAGCGCTTATGATGTCGAAACAGATGTCCTCCATGTAAAATCAGACCTTCTGGACCAGGCAGGAAACCTGTCGGAGGAAGCCCTGGAAAAAGTTCTTCAGGACATCAGCGATGGCAGTGCCGAAACGGAGAAACTCAGTGCTGATACAAAAGACAGCAGCTACAGCTTTGGCGCGTCCTCCTTTTCTTCTTATGTCGGTACAACCAACAGCAGAATCACTTATGTTTATAACGCGAAGCTGTTCAATAACGGCAGTCAGGATTATGTCGGGGTTTACACCACGAAAATCAGGAAGAATACGGATTCCGCGGAAACTGCCAAAACAAGCCAGACGATCGGTATTGACAGCATCGCGGACGGCAACCTGCCTGTACCCACCACGGAATCCCCGGCCATCATCCAGGGAGCGGCAGTAGGGTACGAAAACAGGATCAGCGCTACGGAATATGAAACGATCAAGGCGCGTCCCGATCCGTATTCGGAATTCACAGTGAAGATTATGGAAGAGCAGGGAGCGGACGGAACTGTCCACAGGAAAGCTTCCGGCTTTGACGGCACTTATGTTATCGTGCGTCTGGATGTCCAGGAGTTCTTCTCTTCCGGTTCAGACAACATTTATCTCCATATGGAGCAGAAGGACAACAAAGCCCTGATGGCGGCGGCCACCGTGGCCAAAGGCATGGCAGGGTATGTAAAGCCCGTGAATTCCTTCACGGACGGCCTGGGCAACCGGTCGGCTGCCTATAACCTGAAGGACCTGGTGGATCCGGGCAGCCTTTCGTCCACGCCTTATGTTGACGTCATTCTGTACGCGACCGCGGCGAACGTGGCCGGAGCGGATGCCGGCAAGGCAGACGCGGCGAACGGAGATATTCCGCTGGCCTTCTATGTCGATGACAAACTGCAGTACAATGACGCTCTGGTGGATTATGATCCGACCAGTGTCAGTCAGAGCAGCGATCCGAATGCCTCGGCGAATTATGACGCCAGCTGGCATAAGAAATTCTTCGACCCGAATCAGTCCGCCATCTCCCATTATCTGGTGAAGGGCTCTGATCTTGCGCTTGAAACCGCAGTGGAGAAATCGGACGCGAGCGGCAGCAAGACAACTTACTGGTCACTGAAAAAATCCATGGAGGATTCCTATTACGATCAGCCGGTTGACAGTGACCCGAACGATGAGGGATGCGGCCGGACCGTGAAACTGATGAGTGAGGTTGCCATCACAAACGGCCTTACCCTTCAGGGAACGGATGAGAACAATCTGAAGAAGCGCACCCTGGATGTCAACAGCTATGATATTCAGGTGGCTACCAATACCGGAACGGAAGGAAAAGCCGCGGAGAACATCCTGGTGAAAAACGCCTGGCTTACCATCGCGGATAAGAGCAATACCACCGGTGCCGAAATGGCCATCGGCAACAATGCCCAGTTCGTAATCGATCAGGGCGGCAAACTGATCATCGATGAGACCTGCCAGCTCGAGATTGAATGGGACGGCGCCACCACGACGCCCGCGGCCGACGGTTCAACGCCCCCGGCTGATATTCTGAACAACGGTCAGCTGGATCTGCGTGCAGGAGGCGAGATCGTCAACAACGGCATCATCACCATCGAGGGTACGGAGGGCAAGCCGATTCAGTCGGGTTCCCCGACTGCGCAGCAGTCGATTGACTCCCAGAAGGGCAGCGGCGAAATGACCATCAGAGAGGGCGCAACCCTTACGAATAACGGCGCGCTGGTCATTTACGGAAAGCTCAAAAACCTTGGCACGCTGGTCAACAACGGCAGATTTGACGATGTAATCAAGTCCAACGACCCGGATAAGGGCGCCTTTAACTACCACAAGGGTATCCAGGTATCCTGGAAAGATGACGTAACACAGAAAAACATCGTGGCGGGCATGCTCACCAATGACGTGGGCGGCATGTTGATCAACAACGGAGATATTGTGCTGACACCGGGAACGCTTGACAATAAGGGAACGCTTATCAACGAAAGGGGCGCAAACATCTATTCAGCCGCAGCGACCGAAGCAATCATTCCGATTACGCCGGATCCGAAAACACCTACCATTGTCACGAAACGGATTATGCTGAATCCCGTTAAGCTGAGCTACATTATCAACAGTGGCACATTGATTAACTGTGGTGATATTGCGCCTGCAACTGTTACGTTGTTGGATAATACCGGTGCATTTGATCAACTCAACTCCCCGGGCGATCATCCGGAACTGTTTACATTCGAAAACAGCGGAATTGTTATCGAACTTAAGGATATCTTCCCAATAAACGACATACCGCTGGTCGCGGCACTAAGCGGAGGCGAGTGGGAGGTCAATGATACTTGGCTGTACCTGTATAAAGATAGTTCTTTCCTTGCGGAGTTTTCTGACGGAGTGCGTCTGTACGGCACCTTCGAGTTTGAGGGAGAGAAGCTGGTATTCACTTTCTCCGATGAAACGGTTGCAGTTCCAGAGGCTGATGAGGCAGGCAACTGGACATACAGCATCACCACAAAGAACGGCTACTCCGTTGAGTTTGTGCTCAGCGCGGACTTTGTCAGAGATGCCAGGCAGAAAATGGAATAACAGCCCGCGGTGTAAGGCGGCTGTCCTTTCAATGAAGCAGACAACAAATTAAACGGTGTATTCTGTGCACCCCCTGTCACAGCAGGGGGTGCATTTTTTCTGCCTCAGACGGAAACATAGAAGCTTTAGCACAGCGGTTTGGGAAACTTGGGCCGCGGCGTCGGGATCGAAAAAAGTGATGAACGGAGCCAATTATGGCTCCGTTTCTTTATAAAATTTGAATTCATCTCATAAATAATGGATTTGATATTTTTGAGAAAATATACCTACTTTTAAGGACCTACGTGAATATCTTGGTTCCGGTCTTGATGGATTTCAGGTCGGCTTTCCGATAAAGCTTTGGTGGAATTTCTATGCTAAAAGCTTTCAAGATAAGAGCCAGGTCTGGATCATCTATATCCATAAAGCGGTAAAGATCATCAGGAAGTTTGTCCACCTCCCATTTATTAAGAGCCCTTTGGATCCTTTCCGCGCTCATACCGACATTCCAATAGGCATCCTCTCTTTTGTTTTCGCCAAGATCCCGGATCTTTTTTTGGATAATCCGTATCAGGATCAATGAAATCATGCAGGTAAGGAGATGAGCGTCTATATGTTCCGGGGTCCTGACATAAAGAGGACGTGTTTCCAGATCTCCTTTCATTACCCGAAACAGGTCTTCAATCTGTGTCAGACCATGGTATTTATCAATCACGGTCTGCGGATCCATTGCTAGTTCGGAAGTTACGATCTGATAGTATCCCAAGCTTTTTCTGTACTCTGCAACCTTATCAAAATCGACAAATCCCCTGATATCGGATGAATTAACAGCTTCTTCTGTCTTGATGTTCACATAGTCTTTATACATGAACTTTCGCAGTGCTTTGGACTGAAGGGCGGTGATCCGGAAACTGGAAGGTGATTCCTCCAGTTTCTGCAGGAAATCCAGGAACTTTTTGTTTTCCCGTTTGCTGCGTTCCTCGAACTTTCGGCTCCAGTAGACAACAACCTGTTCCTCTACTTTGCGGGAATTGCCGCTTTCATCTTTTACCGTCCGTTTTACGATCCGGGATTTATATTTAAAATCCGGGCTGACGATCTTGTATCCTTCATCATCATAGGTCCACTTTTGCTCAGCTTTTGTACTTTTCAGGAGACTCTTGGATACAATGTATCCATTTCCTGCATCCAGCAGATGAAGCAAGTTCATGTAGTTGCAAATGCCCCAGTCAGCGATCAGGATAAAACGGGAGAATTCCAGATCATCAATCGTCTTCTTCATGGCAGGACGCAGGGTCAGATGATCGAGTGTATTGCCTGAGAAAGACTCAATTGCAATGGGAATACCATCATCATCCATAAATAGACCCATCTGGACGATAGGCAGATGCCGTTCTTCTTTGCAGACACCGTATTTTCTCAAGCCCTTATCTATGACGTTACCTTCCTCATCAAGGATGTCATCATCTGCACTTTCAGTCTCATAATAGAAGTTTGTCACATCATAATAAATAACTTCCGGGGAACGCCCTGCTTTTTTAACGAGGTTAGTGTTAATCCTGCGTATGATCCTATCTTTATTATCGGCGATAAAGGAAAGGGTGTCATAAACGTTATCTGGATTAAAATCCTTCAAAACAGGTTCATAATAATCATCATTCTGCCGGACTGTCGCACATTTGGAGGCGGGGTTAAGCAGCCGGCCGAAGATGAGGAGCCTGGCAAAGCCATAGACATCATACTCGATCTTAGTAAAGCCTTTATAGGAAGAAAAGAAGTTGCGCAGACCCAGTTCTTCCAGTATTCGTTCGAGGAGAAGGTGACAGAAGAGCTTTGGATGGCCGAAACAGTCAGGGCTGCTTTCTCGGATCGTGAAACGATAAGTTTCTGTCGACTTTGGGGAAGAACAAAAAGGGAGGAGGGCCGGAATAAGCGGATTCCCAGCCTTAAATGATTTCTTTAAGCGGTCAACGTAGTCAGGCTGGCCGTCATCAAAACGGTCAAGAGGTCCAATATTTAGCAATACTTGTTTAGATGATACCATGTCGCCGTTTTTGTTTGCCTTGCGTACAGCATGAACCAATCTAAGATACGGCTTCCCATTATTTTTAATCTGTTCAACGAACATAATGCCACCTCTATATATCGATATGCCTACATAAATGTCATAGCATACAAGTACAAAAAAGCAAGGGGTTTCCTTGCGAAATCAACACTTTTTAACTATTTTTTTATGAGGATTAGTACTGGAAGTGGCAAACTCGGGATCATTTGTACTGCGGGCCTGCACCGCATCTTCGATGCTCCTGCCCGGGCTTCCGGGAGCGGATCCTGCTGCGAAGCTTTTGGCTGACAATTATGAAGGAATTCTTAATTTTCTTTCTGACTATTGACCGGCAGAAGCAGTTGTGATATATCATTGTCAATCAATAAAAAGGGAGTAGCGAAACACCGAAAGGTGGGCTTGAAACCGTCAGCCGATGCGAAAGCATCCGTATCAAGTGAGAAAGCGAGACTTTTATTGTGGCAGAAGTCATGGTAAAGGTCTCTTTTTTATATCCTGACCGGAGCGAAGACGCAGCGGTAAAAAGCAGCGGCAGACAGCGGAGAAATAACCGGACCGGCAGGACAAAAGAGAAAAAGCAGCCTGAAATCATGACCATGCATGTGAGCCTGTTTTTTTCACAGCGCAGAAGGAGGTGCTGAAGATGTTAATGAATTTGATTGTTTTCTGGATTCTTTCATCCATCTTTTTTGGAAGCCGCGAAACAAACTACATTGTATCCAGACTGTTCGGAGTCCTTGCATTCTTCTGGATCTTCAGACTGATTATCGGTTTTGGTTTCGGACTTCTCCCGCTGATTTTTCTGATCCTGCTGATCAGCAAGGTGATCATGCCGTTCTGCAGCGGTTTTGCCAGCAGATGGAACGAAAGGTTATAAGCAGGCCGGATTCTTCCGGGATTTCGCAGCAGGAGCCGGACAATGGGCCTGGCGTAAAAGCCGGGTCCGGACTCCGGTTCCGGCCTGCAAAAAAGGTATTCAGATCATTCATTGTTTAAGAAAGGGGAATTGAAGGATGGCAAACATTACACTTGAAGCAGTTGAAGCAGTTATGGAACAGGCAAACGCGGAATTTCCCGCGGCAAAGCAGGCGCTGCTCAATACAGACGGAGATGTTCAGGCAGCGGTCAGCCTGCTGATGGAGAAGGCAGAAGAAACAGAGCGCTGCAGCTCTGAGACGCAGCCCTGCTGTGAAGCAGCAGCTTCCGGAGAGGAAGCTGCATGCGGAAACGGAGCTCCTGAAGCAGAAGCGGAAAACTGCGGATGCAGCGAAGAAAATTCCGATGATGCTGAAGACTTGAGAGAAGGCACCGCTGACGCGGAAGCAGAAAGATGCGCAGCAGAAGCGGATGCCGGACAGGACGATCCAAAAATCGTAGTGGAAGAGATTATCGCAAAGATCCGCGCGGCAATCAAAGCCGGCAATGTGGACCGCATCCTGATCCGCCGCAACGACGAGATTCTGGTGAATATCCCTGTTAACCTTGGCCTGGTCGGTTCCGCCATCGCGCTGACGGCAGCCCCCGGCGCCCTGATCGCGGCAGCGATCGCCGCCTACGGTTTCTCCTGCAAGATTGAAATCGTGAGAAAAGACGGCAGCAACGAAGAACTCTGATCATAATTGCGCGATGTGCACAGTGCCCCGGAGACGGGGCACTTTTTTTCGAAATTATGACCTCAGAGCGGGAAGTCCACACGCAGACTCCGGCAAGAGCATCGAAAATGCGGTATATGTGCGCGGTGCGGATGACCTGCTGCCTGTTGTGTGAGGAATGTGAATATGACATCTGCCCATGGTATCCGGCGTCTGCCTGTGGGATTCACGGGAGCGGATACGGGTTCTGTACATTTTCCGGAAAATCTTTTACAATGAAAAAGAAGACAAAGTTGTTCTGACAACATTGAGGGAAGTGTAAAAATGGGAAATTGCCTAACGCTGAAGAAATCCAACTGTAAGAACTGCTACAAATGTATCCGGCACTGTCCCGTAAAATCAATCCGCTTTTCCGCCGGTCAGGCTCACATCATACCGGATGAGTGCATCCTCTGCGGACAGTGTTTCGTGGTATGTCCCCAGAATGCGAAGCAGATTGTGGATGAGACGGAGAAGGTCCGTGTCCTCCTGCAGAGCGGACAGCCTGTCGTCGCCAGTCTGGCCCCGTCCTTTATCGCCGATTTTGACGGCGCGGGCATAGAGGCGATGCGGGATGCGCTGAAGAAACTGGGCTTTTACGACGTCGAAGAGACCGCGCTCGGCGCGACGATGGTCAAGAGAGAGTATGACCGCATGCTCAAAGAGGGGAACCGGGATATCGTGATTTCCTCCTGCTGCCATTCCGTCAATCTTCTGATCCGCAAGTATTTTCCGGATCTGCTGCCGTATCTGGCGGACGTTCTGTCCCCGATGCTGGCGCACTGCGCGGATATCAAACGCCGGATTCCGAACGCAAGGACCGTGTTCATCGGCCCCTGCGTCGCCAAGAAAGACGAAGCGGAGGAACACCGGGATCTCGTCGACGCTGTCCTGACCTTTGAGGAACTCACGGAATGGATGGAACGCGAGAATGTACATCCGGAGCATACAATCGTTCCGGATGATGAGAGCCGGGCCCGCTTCTTCCCTACGACGGGCGGCATCCTGAAGACGATGGTCAGAGATGCGGAAGATTACGCTTATATGGCCATCGACGGCACGCAGAACTGCATTGCGGCGCTTAAGGATATCCAGAGCGGGAAAGTCCACAAATGCTTTATCGAGATGTCATCCTGCGTGGGAAGCTGCGCCGGCGGGCCGGTTATGAGAAAGAGCCACCGCAGCCCGGTTGAGAGCTATGTTTCGATTTCCGGTTATGCCGGGAAGAAGGATTTCCCGGTCAGCCAGCCGGAAGAGAAGTTGATGAAGCAGCATTTCACTCCAATCATGCACAATGCCCCGATGCCGGATGAGGAGCAGATCCGGAAGATCCTGAGGGATATGGGCAAGACCGATCCGCGCAAGGAACTCAACTGCGGTTCCTGCGGCTATAATTCCTGCCGGGAGAAGGCCATCGCCATTTTCCAGGGCAAGGCGGAGATGTCCATGTGCCTGCCTTACCTCAAGGATAAGGCGGAGGATTTCTCCAGTACAATTGTCCGGAACAGCCCGAACGCCATTCTGGTTCTGAACGACCGGCTCGAAGTGCAGGAAGTCAACAACGCTGCCGTGAAGCTTCTGAATCTCCGGCAGGCGTCGGATATCCTCGGGGAACAGATTGTCAATATCATGGATCCGCTGGTCTTTGTCAATGTTCTGGATACCGGGAGAGGCGTCAGGAACCAGAGGGAGTATCTTGCGGAATACGGCAAATGCGTCGAGCAGACAGTTATTCCGATGGAACAGAGGACGATGCTGCTCTGTATTCTGCGCGACGTGACGGATGAGGAGGATTCGCGAAGACGCAGGGACGAGATCAGCCGTCAGACGGCGGAAGTAGCAGACGGAGTGATTGAAAAGCAGATGAGGATCGTACAGGAGATCGCCTCCCTCCTGGGCGAGACTGCTGCCGAGACCAAGATTGCCCTCTTAAAACTGAAGGAGTCTATCCGCGATGAATGATCTGTATACGGATATCGGATATAAAAGCATCAATCACGTCGGAGAACAGCTCTGCGGCGACCATGTGGAGATCGTGGAGCAGGAGGACGGTTCTACCGTGATTGTCCTTGCGGACGGGCTGGGGAGCGGCGTGAAAGCCAGCATTCTGTCCACCCTTACTTCAAAGATCATATCCACCATGATGGCCGCGGGACGGTCTCTGGAGGAGTGCGTGAAAACAATTGTGGACACGCTTCCGGTCCGTTCCGAGCACGGGGTGGCTTACTCGACCTTTACCATCATCCGCATCGACCGCAATCAGACGGCGGAAGTGATTCAGTACGATAACCCGCCGGTTATTTACATACACAATGATAAAGTCACTTCGTACCCGAAGATTGAGATGCATGTTGACGGGAAAACGATCTTAAGGTCTGTCGTCCGGCTGTCGGAGAATGACCTGTTTGTGGTCATGAGCGACGGGTGTCCGCATGCGGGTACCGGCAGGTCCTATAATTACAGCTGGGAAGTCAGCGACATCGCGCAGTTTATGGCGGAAATGTCCATGACCGGGTACACGGCGAAGGTTTTGTCCACCATGCTCGTGGAGCAGTGCGACAAGCTCTACGGCGGGGAACCGGGGGACGACGCGACCGCCTGCGTGGTGAAGATGCGCCGCAGGGTGCCGATGAACGTTATGTTCGGGCCGCCGGTGAATCCTGACGACAGCATGAGAATGGCGGCCCTGTTTTTCTCAAGGCAGGGCAAGCATATCATCTGCGGGGGAACTACGGCTTCCATCGCGGCGGAGTATCTGCACAAACCCCTGCAGATGGATTACAGTCCCGTGCAGGACAGCAGCGTCCCGCCCATGTCGAAGCTGGAAGGGGCAGACCTGGTGACGGAAGGGGTTGTCACCATGGGAAAGGTTCTGGCTTACGCGCAGGACTATCTGAAGGAAAATGAAAACTATGAAGCCTGGAATTTCGGGCATGACGGGGCTTCGCGCATCTGCCAGCTGCTCTTTGAGGAAGCGACGGATATCCGTTTCTTCGTCGGCAGGGCGGTCAATCCGGCGCATCAGAATCCGAATCTCCCGATCAGCTTCCATATCAAGATGAAAATTGTGGAGGAGCTGTCGGAGTACCTGAGAAAAATGGGCAAACAGGTTCAGATCAGTTACTATTGAAGCCCGGGATATCCGGCTTTTAAGGTACAGAAAAGAAGAACAGGACGGATCGGAACATTGATCCGGAAAGGAGGCTGCAGGTGGGGAAAGAAAAAATCAGGTGGGGCCTGCTGGGCGCAGGCGTAATCATCGACCGCTGGATCAAAGGCGCGATGCAGGTGGAAGATATGGAAATTGCCGCGGTCGCGTCCAGAACTGCGGAGTCCGCCCGGCACATGGCGGAGAAATACGGCATACCTGAGGTGATGTCCTACGGGGAACTGCTCGGCAGGGATGACATCGACGCGGTGTATGTTCCCGTTCCCCACACAGCCCATAAAGATCTGACCATCCGGGCTCTCGAAGCCGGGAAGAATGTACTAGTTGAGAAGCCGGCTGCCGTAACGGCGGCAGATTTTGAAGAGATGGCTGCCTGCGCGAAGAAGAACGGAAAGTTTCTGATGGAGGCGGTCTGGACGAGATTCTTCCCCCTTGCGGGCAAACTGGAGGAAGTCCTGAAGGAAGGCGCGATCGGGGATCTGCGCCTGATGCAGTCCTCCTTCTCCTTCCGGAGCACGCCGGAGGCGGCGCCGAGGCTCTTTGACCCGGCGCGGGCAGGCGGAGCGCTTCTGGACGTGGGCGTCTATGACCTGCATTTTGCCGATATGGTCTTCGGGAGACAACCGGACGCGATCACCGGCATGGCGTCCATGGATACGGACAGCCTGCATCTGAAGGTTGACGAGCAGAACAGTTTTATCGCCAGGTATGAGAACGGCGCCCTTGCGGTTATGACCAGCGCCGTGCGCACGACGATGCCGGATACCGCGTGGCTGTTTGGGACAGAGGGTTCCATCGAGATTCCGGTTTTCTGGAAACCTCAGAAGATGCACCTTGTGACAGATACGCGGGATGAGTGGATTGAGGCGCCCGTATCCCAGAAAATCGAAGGGATCGAGGATGAGGGCTACCAGTATGAGATCCGCCACGTGAATGACTGCATCCGTTCGGGACTGACCCAGTCCCCGGTCATGACCTGGGAGAAGACCGGAAATGTGCTGACACTCTGCGATCAGCTGCGCGCCCGGTGGGGACTGCGCTATCCCTTTGAGTAAAAGAGCTTGTGAAAACAGACACTGTGTGGGCAGCCGGATCATCGGTCTGGCTGGAAAGAGACGGGTGAATATCCTTCTCTTTCTGGCCAGTCTTCTTTTTATACCCAGGGGGGACCTGATCTATGTGCTCCTCATGCTCCGATCCGGCAGTGTCGGTTAAATCCTGAAATATAGGATGGACGGTGCCGGTTTGGGGAAGCGGCTTTTCTTTTTGGCAGTGCTGTGTTAAGATAGGGCGTAAATTCAGGGCCTGCGGGCATTTACGGAAGATTCCGCCGTGAAATTGCGGCGCCGTGCCCTGTCTGCAGGCAGCCGGCCGGCAGAAGCGGAACGGAGATGTCTTGGACGGAACTTCGGCCTTTGCCAGCAGGGGCCGCTCAGTATATTTTATTTATGAGGACAGGAAGATGGTATATTTTCTGACGGATGCGTCTGTGGACTATGTGGAAGAGGCTATGGACCATGTGAATGACTTTTATAATATGGACGACAGGGAGTATTTCCGTGAATCTTCCGTCGCGTCCAGCATGGACTTTGAGCGGGAGAACCGGCTGAGGCTCAAGGAACTCAACCGTTTCTGGGCGCTGGAAGCTTACCGCGGCCTGGAAGAAGCCGGGGGGAAGCTTGCCTCTGTGAAAAAGGCTTACCGCAAGGGCGTGAAGAAGGTAACCAGCTGGTTTGTCGGCGACCTGGTACATCAGCAGGTGGATTTCAATTCCAGTGTGGTTTCCTACCTGAATTTCCTGCACGATCATTCGATTGAGCCTCACCAGAGCTTTCCGGGCGCCTGGTATCTGAAGTTCGAGGAGAAGTTCCATCCACAGACAAAGAAGGATACGGCGCAGCTGGAGAAATATGTTGATTTCTTCAAAGAGCGGAAGAGCAGCAGGAACGTGGTGGACCTCGGATGCGGAAGAGGGGAATTCCTCGGACTTCTGAGCAGGGCCGGCATCGGCGCGCAGGGCGTGGACCTGAGCACGTCGATGGTCAAATGCTGCACACAGAAGGGCTATGACGTGAAGAGAAAGGACTGCGTCGTTTTCCTGAAGGAGTTCCATGACAACAGCCTCGGAGGCGTATTTGCCTCGCATCTGATCGAAACGATGAGCCAGGACGACCTGTACAGGCTTCTCTTTTATTCCTACCGCAGGCTGGAGAGAGGCGGACGCCTTATCATCGAGACCGCGAATCCGCAGTCTCTGGCGATTTTCTCGGAAGGATTCTATAAGAATCCCTTCAATGTAAGGCCGGTCGATCCGGAGGCGCTTCAGTTTCTGCTGGAGCAGGCCGGTTTCACGGTCGACGAGACAGGCTTTATCAACGGCTTTGAGAAGGAACAGCAGATCCAGGTCACAAAGGATATGGACCGCGGGACGAGGCAGCTCGCCGAGCAGCTGAACCGGAAGCTGTACGGGCCGCGGGATTACTATATGGTGTGCACGAAATAAGGTCCGACAGGGATTTCTGATTCTAAGCGGCAGAGGAGTTGTTATGAAAAATGTATCGATCATTATCCTTACCTGGAACGGCCTGAGCTATACCAGGCAGTGCCTGACCTCTCTGAAGGACACGCTGACGCCGGAAGCGACGGTCTATGTGGTGGACAACGGGAGCACGGACGGCACGCTGGAATACCTGGATACCATCGACTGGATCCGGGTGATCCGGAACGGGGAAAATCTGGGTTTTGTGCGCGGCAATAATGTGGCAATTGAGCAGATTAAGGACGATGATATTATCCTGATGAACAATGATATCATCGTCAACCAGAAGGACTGGATCAGACAGATGCAGGACTGCGCGTACGAAGATGAGAAGAACGGCGTCGTCGGCTGCAGGCTGATCAATGAAAAGGGAGAGTTCCTGCACGGCGGAACGGTGATCTATCCTGACGATTACTGGGGACAGCAGATCGGAGGCGGCCAGAAGGATATCGGCCAGTATCCGGACAACCGCGAGGTCCAGGGAGTTGTTTTCGCCGCGGTTTATATCAAAAGGGCGGTGGTCGACCGGATCGGCGGCCTGAACACGGCGTTTTTCTCCTATTTCGAGGATACGGACTACTGCTTCCGCGCGCGCGAGGCAGGCTTTAAGGTGATCAACTGCGGAAAGGTGACGCTGGTGCATTACCAGAATGTCTCGACCAGCATCAACAAGGTTGATTTCTCCGACATGTTCCTGGTCTCCCAGAACAAGTTCAAAGAGCTGTGGGGGAAAGAACTGGAGAGCCGCTACAACCGGACCATGGTCTGGCATTCCATCATGAATTTCCCGTCGGGCTACGCGGTTTCCGCCAAGAATATGATGTCGGCGCTGGACGAGCAGGGCGTGGATATCCGCTATAAATATATCTACGGCGAAGGGACGCCTTTCCCGGTGGAGGAGACGGACGACTGCGACAGCAGGCTGATGATCCTGATCCGCAGAAGGCCGTTTGAGACGAACTGCCCGCAGGTGGCTTACGGCCAGGGCGACGTCCTTTACAAAAATGACGGCCGCTACAAGATCGGCTTTACCATGCTGGAGACAACCGGGATTCCCGCGGAATGGGTCCGGCAGTGCAATCTCATGGATGAGGTGTGGGTGCCGTCCAGCTTCAATGAGAAGACCTTCCGGGACAGCGGCGTGAAAGTGCCGGTCCATGTGATTCCGCTCGGGGTGGATCCCAACTATTACAGTCCGCAGATCCATTCCTACAAGCATCATACAAAGTTCACCTTCCTCTCTGTTTTCGAGTGGGGAGAGCGCAAGGCGGCGGATATCCTGATCCGTGCATTCAGCAACACCTTCCGCAAAAACCGTGACGTCTGCCTGATCTGCAAGGTCTTTAACAATGACGGCAGCATTAATATCGACGAGGAGATCCGGAAGCTCCAGCTTCCGGCTGACGGTCCGGACATCCTTTTCCTTTACAATACCAAATTTGCGGCTTATGACATGCCGACTCTTTACCGGTCCGCGGACTGCTTCGTCCTGCCGACCAGGGGAGAGGGCTGGGGCATGCCGATTCTGGAAGCCATGGCCTGCGGCCTGCCTGTTATCGCGACAAACTGGAGCTCGCAGACGGATTTCTTCAATGAGAAGAACGGATATCCGGTGGATGTGGAAAAACTCATCAATGCGGAGGCCAAATGCCCCTACTATGAAGGCTTCCAGTGGGCGCAGCCCAGCGAGGAGCATCTGATGGAGCGCATGCGCTACGTCTATGACCACAAGCAGGAAGCCAGGGAACTGGGCCTGATTGCCGCCGCTGACGCAAGGACAAACTGGACCTGGGACAACAGTGCCCGGAAGATTCTTGAGCGGCTGAAGGAGATCGGCTGAAAAGCTCCCGCGGCCTGCCGGACGCTTTTTGATTGAGCGCCGGCGTTCTATGTGTTATGATAGACTGATTACAGTTCCGGAAATCTGCCCTCACACTGAGCGTGCGCGAAGTCCGGAGCCATCCGTAGTCATACTTTCAGCGGGCTTATCGATATGATTCACCATACGTTTCAGAGGAGATAAACGATTATGAAAACAGCGTTCATTACCGGTATTACAGGCCAGGACGGCTCCTATCTTGCGGAGCTTCTGCTGAGCAAGGGATATGAGGTGCACGGTATGATCCGCAGGTCCTCCGTTTCAACCACGGAGCGGATCAACCACCTGCTGGAGCAGAAAGCCATTACCCTCCATGAAGGAGACCTTTCGGATTCTTCCAGCATCATCCGCATCATCCGCGAGACGCAGCCGGATGAGATCTATAACCTGGCGGCGCAGAGCCATGTCCAGATCAGTTTTGACGCACCGGAATATACCGGCGATGTTGACGCCCTCGGCGTTTTGAGAATTCTGGAAGCGGTCCATATCCTCGGGCTTGAGAAGAAGACCAGGATTTACCAGGCTTCCACTTCCGAACTGTACGGCAAGGTGGAGGAGTGCCCGCAGGACGAGAACACGCCCTTCCACCCCTACAGTCCCTATGCGGTGGCCAAGCAGTACGGCTACTGGATGATCAAGGAATACAGGGAAGCATACGGCATGTTTGCCTGCAACGGGATTCTCTTCAATCATGAATCCGAGCGCCGCGGAGACAATTTCGTCACCAGGAAGATTACGCTGGCGGCCGGAAGAATCGCCTGCGGTCTGCAGGACCATCTGGAACTGGGCAACCTGGATTCTCTCAGGGACTGGGGCTACGCGAAGGATTATGTGGAATGCATGTGGCTGATCCTGCAGCAGGACGAGCCGGACGATTATGTCATCGCCACCGGCGTGCAGCATACTGTACGTGAGTTTACGACCCTTGCCTTCCGCAATGACGGAATCGAGCTGGAGTGGAAGGGCAGCGGCATGGATGAGAAGGGCTATGACAAAAAGACCGGAAAGATGCTGGTCTGTGTCAATAAAGCCTGGTTCCGTCCGACGGACGTCGTGAACCTGTGGGGCAATCCGGCGAAAGCAAAGGAAAAGCTCGGATGGAATCCGCTCAGCACGAGCTACGAGGAGCTGGTCGCCATCATGGCGCAGCATGACCTGGAGCTTGCCAGGAAGGAAGCGAAGAACCGCTGAGAAAGCTTTGTCCGGATTTATACGGAAATCCGCGCGGCGAAGTTTTGAACAGGGAGGCTATTATATGAAGACAGCCCTTATATTCGGCGCCGGCGGCTTTGTGGGGCGCTACCTCACCCGGGAGCTGAAAGAGCATGGTTACAGGGTTGCCGGAAGCGACGTGGTGAAGACGGAAAGCGCGCGGGAATGCGACGCTTTTGAATGCTGCGATCTTCTGGATATGGAAGCGGTCCGGCGGACAGTGGATCTGTTTCAGCCGGATCTGATCGTCAATCTGGCGGCCATCAGCAGCGTCGGCCAGTCCTGGAAAATGCCGGGGAAGACCATGGAGGTCAACGTCTGCGGCGGGCTGAATATTCTGGAGGCGGCCAGGGCATCCGTGCCGCAGGCCGGCATTCTGTTTGTGGGCTCCAGTGAAGAGTACGCCGTGGCGGACGGACCGATCCGCGAGGACGCGAAGCTGAACGCGGGCAATCCCTACGGGATTTCAAAGCTTGCTCTGGAGCAGTTTTCGGAGATTTACCGCAGCCGCTACGGGATGAAGGTGCACCATGTGCGCTCCTTCAACCATACGGGGATCGGGCAGTCGGAAGGCTTTGTGATCCCGAGCTGGTGCAGGCAGGCCGCCCGTATTTCCGAGAGCGGGAAACCGGGCGTCATGAAGGTCGGCAATACGGAAGTGATCCGGGATTTCGGCTGCGTGAAGGATGTCGTGCGCGCTTACCGGATGGTGCTGGAGAGTGAGGACTGCGAAACGGTCTATAATATAGGGAACGGACAGGGCGTAAAACTCGCGGACCTTCTGGCCTACATCATTTCTCTTTCAAAGCAGCCGATCACGGCCGAGCAGGATCCGGCGCTCATGCGGCCCTCGGACAATCCCGTCATCATCTGCGATCACTCGCTGATTACCGAGAGGCTGGGCTGGGAGCCGGAATATACGATTTTTGATACCGTGAAGGAAATGTTTGAGGAATATTCGAGACAGGAGATGCAGCCCGCGGCAGGCTGCCTGTCGTGCGCAGAATCGTGAACAGTTACAGACAGGAGACGGAAGTATGAATATTGTTCTTCTCTCCGGCGGATCCGGAAAACGGCTCTGGCCGCTGTCCAATGACATCCGCTCGAAGCAGTTTATAAAGATTTTCAGGAAGCCGGACGGAGACTACGAGTCCATGGTCCAGCGCGTTTACCGCCAGATCCGGCGCATTGACAAAGACGCGAAGGTGACCGTGGCCACTTCCAGAACCCAGGTCTCGGACCTTTTGAACCAGCTGGGGGAGGAGATCGGCATCTCGGTCGAGCCCTGCAGGAGAGATACTTTCCCGGCGATCGCCCTGGCAACCGCATATCTGCAGGACGTGATGGGCGTGAGCGAGGAGGAGCCGGTGGTTGTGTGTCCGGTCGATCCTTACGTGCAGGATGATTATTTCGACGCCCTGAAGCAGCTGGGAGACCTGGCGGCGGAGGGGAGAGCCAATCTGTGCCTGATGGGCATCGAGCCGACCTATCCCAGTGAGAAATACGGCTATATCATTCCGGAGAATACGGATCCGGTGAGCCCCGTCTCGACATTCCGGGAAAAGCCGGATACGGAGACTGCCCGGGAATACATCGCCCAGGGAGCCCTCTGGAACGGAGGCGTATTTGCCTACAAACTGGGCTATGTCATGCGGAAGGCGCATGAACTGATTGATTTTTCGGATTATCAGGACCTGTTCAACCGTTATGAGGATCTGAACAAGATCAGCTTTGATTATGCGGTTGTGGAAAAAGAAGAGAGCATCGCGGTCATGCGCTTTGCCGGAGAGTGGAAGGACCTGGGGACCTGGAACACACTGACCGAGTCCATGACGGAGAATACGGTGGGCAGCGTGATCCTGGCGGACGACTGCGAGAATGTCCACGTAATCAATGAGCTGGATATCCCCGTAATCGGGATGGGACTGAAGGATGTGGTCGTCGCGGCCAGTCCGGACGGTATCCTGGTATCGGACAAGGAACAGTCGGGTTATCTGAAAAAATATGTGGAGCGCCTGGACGAGCAGGTCCGCTACGCGGAAAAGTCCTGGGGCGAGTACCGTGTCCTGGATATCGGCGACAGTTATGAAACCGTCAAGATTACGGTTCTTGCCGGGCACCGCATGAGCTACCACAGCCACCAGCACAGAGACGAGATGTGGACCGTGATCTCCGGAAAAGGACGGACCATCGTCGACGGCATGGAGCAGAACGTGGAAGCGGGCGACGTCATAACCATGCAGGCCGGCTGCCGTCATACAGTGATCGCCGAAACAGATCTGAACATCATAGAGGTGCAGATCGGCAGGGAGATATCGGCACATGACAAACAGAAATACGAGCTGGAACGGTAACAGGCCGTTTCTGCTGCATCCCGCCTGCAAGGATTATCTGTGGGGCGGGAGGCGGCTGAAGGACGATTTCTCCAAGGAGACCGGCCTGACGCCGCTGGCGGAGACCTGGGAGTGTTCTACCCATCCGGACGGACCGAGCGTAATCGCTTCGGGAAGTGAGGCGGGCAGGACACTTCTTAGCGTGCTTAAAGAGCATCCGGATTACATCGGGACAAGTCCGCTCAGGATGCCGGACGGGGGGCTTCCGGTCATGGTCAAGCTGATCGACGCGGCGAAGGACCTGTCCGTCCAGGTACATCCGGACGACGACTACGCGGCGGAGCATGAGAACGGTTCCCTCGGCAAGACGGAGATGTGGTACGTGGTCGACGCGAAGCCGGATGCGAAGCTGGTTTACGGTTTTTCAAGAAATATGACGGAGCGCCTGGTAAGGCAGAGCCTTGCGAAGGGCAATATAGAGCGCTACCTGCAGAAGGTGCCCGTGCACAAAGACGACGTGTTCGTGATCCGCCCGGGAACGATGCACGGGATCGGTGCCGGCACGCTGGTGGCGGAGATTCAGGAAAGTTCCAATATTACTTACAGGGTTTATGATTATGACCGTCTGGACAAAGACGGGAAGAAGCGGCCGCTGCATATAGAGAAAGCGCTTGAAGTCGCGGACCTTGGAAGCGCGGCCAGGCCCCGTCAGCCGATCCGCACTTTGCGTTACCGGCCGGGATGGGCTTCCGAGCTTTTGTACCGCTGCCGCTATTTTCAGGTGGAGCGGATCCTGATCAATACGGAGCGGGTGCGCTGCATGGCGGATTTCCGTACGGACGACAAGTCTTTCCAGATCTGGCTGTGCGTGGACGGCTGCGGAGTTGTCTTTGAGGACGGCTGCGCGCAGGAGGACGGCGGCGCTTCCGGCCTGCAGCAGGCGGAAGGACAGGCTCTGAGGATTTTCCGCGGGGACTGCATGTTTGTTCCGGCTTCGTCCGTCCAGCTGAAGCTGCATGGGAAAGCCCAGTTTTTGAGAGTAACTTGCTGAGGAGGCAGAGCGTTTGAAGACAGTAAGAGAGATATATGAATACCGGGAGATGATCTTCAGCCTGGTCAAGAGGGATTTAAGAGGCAGATACAAAGGCTCTGTGCTGGGCTTTCTGTGGACTTTTATCAATCCGCTCCTGCAGCTGATGGTCTATACGCTTGTGTTCTCCGTTATTATGCGGAACGGGATCAAGGATTATTACCTGTTCCTCTTCGTGGCGCTGATTCCCTGGATTTTCTTCAGCACCTGCGTATCGGGCGGCTGCGGCTGCATCCTGGGCTCGGCGGACATGGTAAAGAAGATTTATTTTCCGCGGGAAGTCCTTCCGATCGCTTTCGTGACCGGAAACTTTGTGAATATGCTGCTCTGTTTTATCGTGGTTTTCGCGGTTCTCATTGTGTCCGGAAAAGGACTGAACCCCCTCGCCCTGCTCTTTCTCCCGATTATTATGGTCGTGGAATATGTGCTGGCCCTGGGGATGGCGCTCCTCTTCTCGGCCCTGACGGTCTTCCTGAGAGACCTCATGCACGTCATGGGAATCGTGACCATGGCCTGGCAGTTTATGACGCCGATCATGTATGACGAGAGCATGGTTCCGGACAAGCTGATGTTTGTCTTCCGGCTCAACCCGATGTCTTCCGTAATCACAGCTTACCGTCAGATCCTCTACTACAAGGAGATTCCGGATCTGAGCACGCTGGCGGAAGCGGTCATCGTCGGAATCGCCCTGCTCCTGATCGGACTTGCGGTTTTCAAGAACCGGCAGAGGCATTTTGCGGAAAATCTGTAATCTGCCGCCGTTGTTTATGCAGGCCCGTGAGGCAGGAACTGCGCACACAGTCTCCCGGAAAGACCGTACTCTTTGGGAGGCAGAGAGCCGGCAGGGGCGGCCTGCCGGGCGGATCACAGTCAACAGGTAAAAATCTGCGCGTCAGCACAGAGAAGGACAGAAAGGGCCGCGCGGCGGCTTTTGCGGAGGGGAGAAGATATGGCACAGAAGATAGATGTCGAAAAGATCATGGATGAGATTCGCGCCGATATCGAGCGCAGGGAACTGGACGATACCCTGGTTCCCTTTGACGAGATCCCCTTCTCCAATGAGATCATGAATGTCCTGCCTGACAGTCATGCGTATTCCCGCAAGGAACTGAGAAGGAATCTGCTCTATGCGGCGGACCATTACAAGGTGCCCCTGGACCGTGTGATCGAGGCCGGGAACGCCGGCGCCATGACGGTCAAGAAAGCTGTGCGCAAATTCACCAGGTTTTATATCAAGCCGGTGGTGGAGGACCAGAACAGCGTGAACGCCGCCCTGGTCAATGCGCTACGCCAGGAGCGGAACTATATCCAGATCCAGGAACAGGCAGTCCGGGAGCTGAAAGAGCGGGTGGCGGCGCTGGAGACGGAAATCGCGGAACTGAAGAAAAACGACAGAGCGGCGCTGGAGACGGAAATCGCGGAACTGAAGAAAAACGGCAGAGCGGCGCTGGAGACGGAAATCGCAGAACTGAAGAAAAACGGCAGAGCGGCGCTGGAGGCGGAAATCGCGGCCGGCAGACCGGAAGCTGAAAGTGCGGCCGGCATGCCTGAATACGGAGAGCAGAGAACGGAAGAAAACAGCTCCCGGAATTTGAAGCAGGCAAAAAGGAGCACAGGCACGAAACCCAAGTATTTTAAATAGGAATAGCTGCTCAGGACGGATGGCCTGCTCTGTACGCTGTCGTACTGAGGCAGCAGAACCGGCTGATGCAATCTGCGCGCGGCCTGATGTACGGAAGCACGTGAACAGCGGCAGACAGACAGGGGCGCAGGCTTAAAGCGGCATGTGCCGGAAATTGAGGGTGATAGAGTGAAAGTCATACAGATGCTGCCGACTTTTATGTTCGGCGACGCGATCGGGAACGAGGCGCTTGAGATCGACCGGATTCTGAAGGATGCAGGTTATGATACCACGATCTATGCGGAGAATATCAGCGATTCGATTCCGAAGAATATTGTGCATGATATCAGGCAGGGTTTTGAAGAGCCGGACAGGGACGACGTGATTCTCTATCATATGTCGATCGCCTGGCCTTATTTCCCCTGCATCCAGCGGGCACAGTGCAGAAAGATCGCCCTGTACCATAATGTGACGCCCGCCTCCTTTTTCAAAGAGTACCATAAAGACTTTTATGATGGCTGCATGAGCGGTCTCAATGAAGTGAAGCGCCTGAAGAACGAGTTCGACTACTGTCTCGCGGATTCCGAGTTCAACAGGCAGGACCTGATCTCCTACGGCTACAGCTGCCCGATCGATGTACTTCCTTTGATCATTCCCTTCGGGGATTACCGGAAAAAACCGGATTCCAGGGTCATCCGCAAGTACAGCAGCCCGAATCCCTGCGCAAAAGGGACGAACGTGGCTTTTGTAGGCCGGATTGTTCCGAACAAGAAATTTGAAGATATCATAGCGGCCTTCACCCTGTATCAGAGAAATTACGACGCGGACGCAAAGCTGTTCCTGGTCGGAAATTACGGAAAGGACGACGTCTATTTCTGCAGGCTCAGGGATTATGTGCAGGAGCTTGGCGTGAAAAATGTCTTCTTCACGGGCCATATTTCCTTTGCGGAGATCCTTGCCTACTACCGCATCGCGGACGTCTTCGTCTGCATGAGCGAGCATGAGGGTTTCTGCGTTCCGATCGTGGAGGCAATGCTCTTCAAAACGCCGATTATCGCCTTTGACGCGGGCGCCGTGGCGGATACGCTCGGGGACGGAGGCATTCTGCTGAAGGAGAAGGATCCGCTTCTGACCGCGGGCCTGATTGACCGCGTCGCGCGGGACAGGGAGCTGAGGGAGGAGATCCTGAAAGGACAGCGCAGGCAGCTGTCAAGATTCCGTTTTGAAAAAATCCGGGATCTGTTTCTGCGTTACCTGTCAGATTTCTGCAGCAGGAAGACTGAGGAAAACTGAAAGGAACAGTTGAAGGATATTTCGGGAGGAAAAGAGGAAAGATGGGGAGAATTGAGGAGAATTACGCGCGCTGGTGTGAGCTTGCGACGGCGGATCCGGATCTTCAGGCAGAACTTATATCGATGAAGGACGATCCGTCAGCCGTCGAGGACGCCTTCTACAGGGATCTGGCTTTCGGCACAGGCGGGCTCCGGGGCGTGATCGGCGCCGGAACCAACCGCATGAACGTCTATACCGTAGCGAAAGCCTCCCAGGGCCTTGCAAATTATATCCTGAAGAATTATACGCCTGACAGACGCTCCATCGCGGTCAGCTATGATTCCCGCATCAAGTCGGAGTTATTTGCGAAGACTGCATCCGGAGTATTTGCGGCAAACGGGATCCGGGTTTACATTTATCCCTGTCTGATGCCGACGCCCTGCCTTTCCTATGCGGTGCGGGCTCTCTCCTGCGCGGCGGGAATCATGGTCACGGCTTCCCACAATCCTTCCAGATACAACGGCTATAAGGTTTACGGCGGCGACGGCTGCCAGATCACCACGCAGGCGGCTTCGGACATCCTGAAGGAGATCGGGGCGCTGGACCTTTTTGAGGATGTGCTCCGGTCAGATTTTGACAGCTCTCTTGAGAGCGGCCTGATCCGCTGGATCCCGGAACAGATTTACACCGACTTTACGGAAGAAGTAAAGAAGCAGTCCATGCTCGGACCGGATGACACGGTGGACCGCAATGTGGCGATTGTCTACAGTCCGCTGAACGGAACCGGCCTGAAGCCTGTAACCCGTGTGCTGAAGGAGAGCGGTTACCGGAATATTACGGTCGTGAAGGAGCAGGAGATGCCGGACGGACATTTCCCGACCTGCCCCTACCCGAACCCGGAGATCTACGAGGCGATGGAGCTTGGCATGAAATACGCCGCCGGGCAGCAGGCAGACCTTCTGATGGCGACAGATCCGGACTGTGACCGGGTCGGCATTGCGGTCCGCGAAAGCGATGGAAGCTTCAGGCTTCTGAGCGGAAATGAGACCGGTATTCTTCTTCTCGATTACATCTGCTCCAGACGTCAGGCGCTCGGGAAGATGCCGGAAGATCCGGTATTTGTCAAGACCATCGTCACTATGGATATGGCGGAGCGGATTGCCGCGCACTACGGAGTCCGCACGATCAACGTCCTGACCGGCTTCAAGTTTATCGGGGAGCAGATCGGCCTGCTGGAAAAACAGGGGAAAGAGGATTCCTACATCTTCGGTTTTGAGGAGAGCTACGGATACCTGAGCGGAACCTACGTCAGGGACAAGGACGCGGTTGACGGCGCTTTCCTGATCGCGGAGATGTTCAGCTATTACAGGACGCGCGGGATCAGCCTGACGGAGAAGCTGCAGGAACTCTATGATCTCTACGGCTACACCTATAATACCCTGCATTCCTTTGAATTTGAGGGATCCGCCGGCTTTGACCGCATGCAGGAGATCATGAAGGACTTCCATGAGAAGGCAAAGACAGGTGAGACCAGGGAATTCGGCGGCCTGAAGGTTCTTGCGGTACAGGATTATTCAAAAGGACTGAACAATCTTCCAAAGTCGGACGTCCTGAAGTATCTGCTGGAAGGAAACAGCAGCGTCGTTGTCCGCCCGTCCGGAACCGAACCGAAGCTCAAGCTGTATCTGTCAGTCACGGCGCCTGACAGAGAAACCGCTCAGGCGATGGAAAAAAAGCTGACGGAAGAGCTTGGGAAAGCATTCCGCTGAGAAGAGCGGCCGGGAACTGCCGCCGGCGGAACACGGAAGGGATGGAAACATTATTTTCGGAACGAATTTCCCGTAATCAGGGAGCAGATTCCGGGGTAAATAAATGTATGAACCAGGGAAATTCACGGAGGAGAGGTACATGAAGGGGGCATCTGCGGCAGGCGGCATCCGGAAGGAGCGCAGTTCGAATCTGGAACTGCTGCGTCTTCTTGCCATGTTCTGCATCGTTGCCAACCACCTGGTCGGGCAGGGAGACGTGCTGAGGGACGCTTCCGGCGTGAATTTCCTGTTCTCCTTCTTCGTGGGCAACGCTGCCAGAATTTCAGTAAATGTTTTCCTGATCATCGGATGCTGGTTCATGGCGGACGCTTCTTTCCGGGGCAGCCGTTTTGTAAAGCTGTGGCTGGAGGAGCTGTTCTATACGGTGATCCTGACCCTGTTAATGGTCTGTTTCTATCCGGCGGACGTCAAGCCGAACTATGTCATTGCCGCTTTTTTTCCGGTATTCGGATATAACCACTGGTTCATTTCGGGATACCTGGTTCTGATCCTGCTGTCTCCTTTCCTGAAAAAGATTCTGGAGATGCGTCCGGAGCGGCTGAAAAAGCTGGTTCTGCTTCTGTTTGCATTTACCTGTATCTGGAGCAGCGTACGCCCTTTTGAAAATGAGACCATGGATACGCTGGTCTGGTTCTGTTCAATGTTTGTCTTTGCCGGCTGGTACAAAAGACAGATTTATAAAGGCGGGGATCAGGGAAGGGAAAAGAGCGGGAGCGGATCCTGGGGAGGCTGGCTGTATCTTTTCGCGGCTGCGGCCGGCTATTTCCTGCTGTGCCTGCTGACGGTCCGGCCAATGCTGGGATCTTGCGGGACAGTCATGTACCAGGCAAGTGTCTGGGCAGGTCAGTTCCTGCAGGATTATAAAGCGCTGCCCAACCTGCTCATTGCCTTCTGCGTATTCCGCTTTTTCCTCGGGCTTGAGATCGGCAGCAGGAGATGGATCAATTTCTTTTCCACCTCAACGCTGGCCGTCTATATTGTTCACCAGGTGCCGGTTTTCACTCTTTTCCTGTGGAAACAGCTGGTGCGGATTCCGGATCATCTGGATTCCCCGGCCTGGCCGGTCTATATGGTGGGAGCCATCCTTTACATGTTTCTGGCCATCACGCTGCTGGATAAGGTCCGGGAAGAACTTCTCGAGAAGCCGCTGATGAAAACCGGGCCTGTACAGAAGGCCTGCCGGATGCTGGAAGCGTTCTATGGAGATCTGATATGAAGCTTTATCAGGAACTGGAGAAAGTCCCGGAGACGGGAAAAGAAGAATCCGGAATGCCCGGAAACCTTTCTCCTGAAGCCGCTGAGAGCGGCGCCGGCTCAGATCTGCCGCGCGGTGCAGGGAAAACAGGTCATGCGGCCGCTCTGGCTCCGGGCCTTCCGGCGATTCTGGTTATGGCAGTCGCCGCCGCCGTTTTAATCTGGCTGCCCCTGTCAAAGTCTATTATAGTAAGAGGAATCCCTCTCGGGGAGAGCTTCCGGATCCGCCTCTGCGAGCCGAACTGGGACGCTAACCAGTTTATCCGGAAGGGAACCTCCATGGATGAGGCCGCCTACACCTGGACGGACGGAAAAGAGCTTGTTTTTTACCCCCTTAACGCGGCGCAGGAGGGCGATTATCTCATGACGGTTCAGGCAGCCGGGATTTTTACCGGAAGCCAGAGGGTATCCGCCGTTCTCAACGGGGAGACGGTTTATGAGGACAGTCTTGCGGGAGCTGCTGAAATGCGGATTCCGCTGCGTCTGCGGCAGGGAAAAAATGATCTGAGAATGGAGCTTCCCGACGCAGTGTCACCGGTGGAACTGAAGGTCGGGAACGACGGCAGAAAGCTGGCGCTGCAGCTGACGGATATTTCATTCCTGAGGCAGTAAAGTTACCAGACGCGGAAGCGGAAAAACCCGGCGCGCCGGCAGAGCTGCCGGTACGCTGATCATCTTCGTGTGTGAGAAAGAAATGTCTCCGCTGCGCTGATCGGGTATGCTGCGCCGGAAACATCCGCATGCGGGAGCAAAAAAGGCAGAGAAGGGAAAACAGAGATGAGAATCGGATTTGTCATACCGTGGTTTGCCATGAATATTTCCGGAGGAGCGGAGACAGAGCTCAGAGGCCTTGTCACTCATTTCCACGCGGCCGGGATGGACCTGGAGGTGCTGACGACCTGCGTGCAGCAGTTCAACAGCGACTGGAATGTGGACTACTACAAGGAGGGGCTGAGCGTCGAGGAGGGGATTCCGATCCGGCGTTTTCCGGTCCGGCAGAGGGATACAGCCGCTTTCGATGCGGTCAATATCCGCCTGATGAACAACGATATGCCGCTCACGGATGAGCTGGAGCACACCTTCATCAAGGAATGTGTCAACAGCCCCGCTCTGTACCGGTATATGAAAGAACATGCCTCCGAGTATGACCTTTATGTCTTCATTCCCTACATGTTCGGCACGACCTATTACGGGGTCAAAGCCTGCCCGCGGAAGTCGGTCCTGATTCCCTGCCTGCACGAGGAGAGCTACGCCCATATGCGCGTCTTCGAGCGCTGCTTCCGTCATCTGGCCGGCATGATTTTCCTGTCGGAGCCGGAGGGAGAACTGGCGGAACGGCTCTACGATCTGTCCCGGGTGGACGCCAGGGTTCTGGGCGCGGGGGTGGATGATATTCCGGAGGCGGATGAAGCGCGTTTCCGGGAGAAATATAAGCTGGAGGAGCCCTTCGTCCTCTATGCGGGCCGCAAGGACGCCGGGAAAAATGTGGACGTCCTGGTGAATTATTTCGCGGAATACCGCAGAAGGCACACGACGGACCTGAAGCTGGTCCTGATCGGCGGCGGGAAGGTGGCTATTCCTTCTGATCAGAAGGAGTTCATCCTGGATCTGGGGTTTCTGCCGGTTCAGGATAAATACGACGCATACCGGGCAGCCTCCGTTTTCTGCAATCCTTCGCCGCATGAAAGCTTTTCCATCGTGATTATGGAGAGCTGGCTGGCAGGAAGACCGGTTCTGGTAAGCGACGACTGCGCCGTGACGAAGAACTTTGTGAAGAAGGCGATGGGCGGCCTGTATTTCCAGAATTATCATGAATTTGAAGGCGCTCTTCAGTACCTGCTGGATCATCCGGTCACTGCCGCACAGATGGGAGAGAACGGGAAAGAATTCGTGAAAGCGAACTTCTCCTGGGACGTTATCGTGAAGAAGTACATGGACTATTTTGCCGGGCTGATTAAAAACTGACAGGCAGAAGACCAGAGTGCTGCCGGCCGGCAGAGAATCAAGCTGCCGCCGGCGGAGGAAGGATCAAGAAGGCAGCTGACGGGCAGAGGATCATGCCGCCGCTGACGGATGTAGAATTGAGAAAGCTGCTGACAGGCAGAGGATAAATTGCTGTATGGATCAGAACAGAAACGAAGTGGAAAATACAATCGAAGTCTCCCACGTGAAGAAGAAATTCCGCGTGTACATGGACAAGGGCTACACGATGAAGGAGCTGGCCCTGTTCAGCTTCCGGCGCCGTTTTGAGGAGCGCGTGGTGCTGAATGACATCAGCTTCAATGTGCGGAAGGGGGAGGCGGTCGGCCTGATCGGCCACAACGGCTGCGGCAAGAGCACGACCCTGAAGCTTCTTACCCGGATCATGTACCCAGACGAGGGAAGCATCACGATGCGGGGCAGGGTCTCGAGCCTGATCGAGCTGGGCGCGGGCTTCCATCCGGATATGAGCGGGCGGGAGAATATCTATATCAACGCCTCCATCTTCGGTTTAACCCGCAAAGAGATTGACAGCAGGCTGGAAGACATCATCGAATTTTCCGAGCTGCAGGACTATATCGACAATCCGGTCCGCACCTATTCCTCCGGCATGTACATGAGGCTGGCCTTTTCGGTCGCCATCAATGTGGACGCGGACATCCTTCTGATCGATGAGATTCTGGCGGTCGGAGACGCGAATTTCCAGACCAAATGCTTCAACAAGATGCAGGAGATCAAGGCCGCGGGAACAACCATCGTCCTTGTTTCCCATTCCATGGAACAGATCGAGCGCCTCTGCGACCGTTCGATCTGGATCAATGACGGGAAGATCGTCCTGGACGGCAATCCGAAAGATGTTGACATGGCCTACCTGGAATTCATGAACAATGAGCGGAAGGCCAGGGCGGAAAGCGAGGATGAGAAAAAGAAGGATCCCGCGGAGCGGAAGCGCTACGGGAACCAGAAGGCCATGTTCGAGAAGATCCGGCTCCTGGGAAAGGACGGAAAGGAAGGGAAGGTCTTCGAGACAGGATCGCCCTTTACGATCCGGGCTCAGTACAAGGTGAGCAAAAAGGTGGAGGACGCGGTCTTCGGGATCGGCATTTTCCGCAATGACGGGCTCTGGGTCTATGGAACCAATACCCGGATCGCCCAGAAGGAGCGCTTTGACCTGGTGAAGGACGGCGAGTTCCTCTTCCGGATCGATTCCCTGGACCTCATCCAGGGCGCTTACTGGCTGGATGTGACGATCGAGTGGGGAAACGGAAATCCCGTGGACTATTACAAGCAGGCAGTGAAATTTGAGGTCGTTTCGAAATACAAGGACGTCGGGGTTGCCTGCTTCGGCCATGACTGGACATATGAGGTATAGCCGGATGGGAAAGGTGTTCCGATCACGGAATCTGATGTGGATCCTGCTGCTTGCGGCTTCTGTGGCGGCAGGACTGGCTCTCATTTACCGGGGCGCGCCGCTGAATTATCCGCTGGGGTATTACGGGGATGACGGCCTGGGCGTCTTCTATGTGGTAAAGACGATCCGGGATCACGGAATCAGCCTGGTCAACCCGCAGACGGGCGGCGTGAGCGGAGCGGATATGTACGACTATCCCTACGGATGTTATCTGCCCTTCCTGCTGGTGAAGCTGATCAGCCTTTTTGTTTCGGACGTCTACAGAATCACGAACCTCTTCTATTTCCTCTGCTATCTGCTGAGCGCGCTTACCGCATTCTGCGTCCTCAGGAAGCTCAGAATCTCGGAGGCGGTTTCCTGGACCACGGCGCTTTTGTTTGCCTTCTCTCCCTATATCCAGATGCGCTACACCCACATGTGGGTGCTTCCGTATTTTATGATGCCGTTTTCCTGCCTGATCGCCGTATGGATCGTGGAGGGGGCTTTTTGGGAGAAGGCGGAAGGGGGCGCGGCCGCAGCCGCTTTTTCCGGCGCGGGCAGAAGATCCGGCGGCAGCAGAACGGCAGCTGCGGGCGCAGCGGGAGGACGGCTCCGCGCAAAGCGTCTCTTTCACTGCATTTTCCTTGCCTTCCTGGTTTCCTGGACCGGCGTTTACTATGCTTTCTTTTCCTGCGCGCTTTTTGCCCTGGCGGCGCTGGTGCGCATGCTCAGGGAGAAGAAGGTCCTGCGGAATCTCTATCCGCTCCTTTTTGTATTTGCTTCCGGGGCCGGGGTTGCCGTCAATATTTTCCCGACGGTGCTTTATACCCTGAAAAACGGGCCCAATCCCATGAGCGAGACAGCTACAAGGCTGCCCTTTGAATCGGAGCTTTACAGCCTGAAGCTGATTCAGCTGCTCATGCCGAGGAACGGGCACAGGATCCGCTTTCTGGCGGAGATCAAGAATTATTACAATGTCAATTCCGCCAGCCTGAACGAGAGTACCACCTCCACGCTGGGACTCGTCGCCGCAGCCGGATTCACAGCCGCCATTCTCCTGCTGATGAGGGGCAGGAGCGTGAAAGACGGCGCTAAGAGCCGGGAACTGTGCCTGTACGATTCGGTACCGCCGCTCGTACTCGGCAGCTTCCTGATCGCGACGGTGGGCGGCGTCAGCAGCATCGTATCGCTTCTGGTCAGCTCGCCCGTAAGGGGCTACAACCGCATGTCCACGACGATCATGTTTCTCTGCCTGCTGATCACGGCCCAGTGGATGGAGCATTTGAAGCAGGCTTTCGGGGGAAAACGCCTCCGGACGGCGGTCCTGTGTCTGGCCGTCGCGGGCGTCGGAATCTTTGACCAGACGGTGGACTGCGGAGCCTCCGACACATCCGAGATCGACAATGCCCGGAGCTTTGCCGCGCAGATCGAGGAGGAGATGGACGACGGAGCCCTTATTTTTGAATATCCCTATGTGGACTGGCCGGGCGGAGGCTGCTACAGGCTCTTTCTCGGCTATCTGGAGTCGTCTTCCCTGCGCTGGAGCTTTGCCTCCATGCAGGGGCGGAAGGAAGCGCAGTGGCAGAGCGGCGTAGCTTCCCTGCCCTCCGGAAAGATGATCCGCAAGCTGCAGAAGGCCGGATACGCAGGTCTGTATCTCGACACGGCAGCCTGCCTTACGATCGCGCAGGCAGGAGGCCTCAGCGAAGACGCCGCCCGGGTGCAGACGGAGCAGAAGATCGAGTCCTTCACGGAGAAAACCGGCCGGGCCCCCCTCGTCAGCAAGGACGGAAAGCTTTATTTCTGGAGCCTGGAGACAGGAGAGGAAAATGGGAATCAGGCAGAAGAACCTGCCGCGGAAAGGCCGGTAACCGGGGCGGAGACAGAGAACAGCGCCGGGGAAACCGGAGAAGGAAGACAGACCGGGAAACCCTAAGGAGGATACTGATGCTGAGAGTTGTACAGGTTGGCTACGGATACTGGGGAGCGAACATCGCAAGAAAACTGACCGCATCCTCCCGCTTTGATTTTAAAGCTCTGTGCGAGATCCTGCCGGACCGGATCGCGAAGGCCAGGAGAGAGCTTCCGGAGAGCGTCAGGGTGTGGGAACACTATGAGGATTATCTTGAGAATCCGGAGATTGACGCTTTTGTCATCGCCACGCAGACCGAGAATACCTATGAGATCGGCATGAAAGCCATGGCGGCCGGCAAGCATGTATTTATGGAAAAGCCGCTTGCCACCACGGTAGAACGGGCTCTGGCACTGAGGGAACGGGCCTTTTCGACCGGGATGATCCTTCACTGCGACCACATCATGCTTTATAATCCCTACTACCGCTATATCAAGAAGCTCTATGACGCGGGCGAGCTGGGAGACCTGATTTATTTCGACGTGGAGAAGCTGAACCTGGGCCCGATCCGCATGGACGTAAATGCCCTCATGGATCTGGCGGTGCACGACGTGGCGGTGCTGGACTGGTTCTCCGACGGACAGATGCCGGAGCAGCTGTCCGCTTTCGGCGCGAAGCCGTTCGGGCAGCAGGAAACCCTGACCTACCTGACCATGAAATACAGCAGCTTCCTGGCACAGCTCAAATCCAGCTGGGTTTCGCCTCTGAAGGTGCGCCAGACGGTCGTCGCGGGAACCCGGAAGATGGTAATCTTTGACGATATGAGCCTGAATGAGAAGGTCCGCATCTATGACTGCGGGATCGACGTCATCCCGGCAAAGGAATATATGGACTATGCCTTCCTGACGCGGAGAGGGGACATTCATATTCCCTATATCGAATTCGAGGATTCTCTTCAGAACAGCCTGGAATATTTCGAGAACTGCGTACAGAAGGGAAGGCAGTCAAGGTCCGGCCCGGATGAGGCACTGCGTGTGATGAAGGTCCTGGAGCGGGCCCAGAAGGCCATGGTATCCTGAAAGGTGCCGACACATGAGGCTTTCTCCGGCAGTCCGGAAATGGATCCGGGAAAGACTGGGGAAGCGGCATTTCTCAGCCGCCCGGCGGATGACCCGGGAAAGACTGAGGAAGCGGCATTTCTCAGCAGTCCGGCGGGTGATCCGGGAGATACCGGTGCGAAGATTATATGAACTGGAAAAACGAATCAGGCAGAGTTTCCCTGAAAGAGAGACAGGGTGGAGATGGAGATGACAAAAAAGATTCCGGTGACGATACCGTATTTTACAGACGAGGAGAGCGAGGCGGTCCGGGAAGCCCTTTCGTCGGGCTGGGTTGCCCAGGGACCCAGGGTGACCCGTTTTGAGGAGCTGATTGCCGCCCATGAAGGGGCGGGATACGGCGTGGCCACCACCTCCTGCACGACAGCCCTCCATCTGGCGATGGCGGCCGGCGGCCTGAAGGCGGGCATGGACGCCATTGTACCCGCATTTACCTTTGTCGCGACGGCCAACGCCGTTCTGATGACCGGGGCGGAGCCGGTCTTCTGCGATATCTGCCAGGAGACATTCAATATCAGCATCGACAGTCTTAAGCAGGTAATCCGGGACTTATATGAGGAGCGGGACGGCGTTCTGCTGAACAGAAGGAGCGGGAACCGGCTCTGGGGAATCGTTCCCGTGCATGAATTCGGGCTCTGCTGTGAGATTGACCGCGTCAATGAGATCGCCTCCCGCTGGAATCTGAAGGTGATCGAGGACGCAGCCTGCGCCCTGGGGGCCAGGATCGGAGACCGTCATGAGGGAAGCTTCGGGAATATGTCCTGCGTCAGCTTCCATCCCAGAAAATCCATTACCACCGGCGAGGGCGGCATGGTTCTGTGCGATGACGAGGCGGCGGCGATCCGCATGAGAGAGCTGCGTACCCACGGCAGTACGGTGTCCGCCGACGCGCGCGACAAGGGCAAAGGCTTCCTGCTTCCGGAATTCAATGAGGCAGGCTATAATTACCGCATGACGGATATCCAGGCGGCAGTCGGCTGCGTCCAGGTTAAGAAGCTGGATCAGATCATCGATATAAAGAGGAAAAACGCCCTCCGCTATGACCGCCTCCTGAAGGAGCGCGTACCGGAACTGATTCCTCCGGCAGTCCCGGAGGGGTATTTCCACACCTATCAGTCCTATGTCTGCATGCTGGATCTTAAGGCCCTGGGCATCGGAAGCGTGGAGGAAGGCGGAGCCTTCCGGAACCGTCTGCTTCAGCGGCTGGAGGATCAGGGAATCGCGACAAGGCAGGGAACGCACGCCGTGCATATGCTGGGCTATTACCGGAATACTTACGGTTACAGGCCGGAGGATTATCCGAACGCGTACGCCTGCGACCATCTGTCCATTACCCTTCCGAACTACGTGCAGTTTACGGAAGAGGATCAGGACAGGGTGACGGAGGCTCTGCGCAGGGAGCTGGATGAGATGAAGAAAGAAGAGGCCTGAGAAGACCCGGCCGGCTTTCGTCCGGTACGGGAAGCCGGAGCTGTGTAAGCGATCCGCTGTCTATCGAATCCGCCCCGGCGGATTTGCGCCCGGGCGCACGGCGGCAATGACTGCCAGGCTTTATCTGCGCGCCGGGGGCTGCGGATCAGATTGGATTCAGGGAGATGTGACTATGGCGAAAATTGCCGGAAAAAGAATACTTGTGACCGGAGGCGCGGGATTTATCGGAAGCAATCTCTGCGACGCCCTGCTTGCGGCGGGCGCGGAGAAGGTTGTCTGCCTTGATAATTTCTTCCTCGGGAAGATGGAGAATATAGCGGAGGCCATGAAGGATGAGCGTTTTGTCCTTTACCGGGACGACGCGCGCCAGTTCGGCGTCGTGCAGTCGATTCTGGAGAAGGAGAAGACAGAAGTCGTCTTTAATATGGCGACAATCGCTCTCAATTATTCATTCTTTAACCCCTTCGACGCCTACCTTGACAATGTCCAGATCGCCAACACCCTTCTGGAACTGATGAAGGTCGGCGCTTTTCAGACTCTGATCCATACCTCATCCTCGGAGGCCTACGGGACAGCGCAGTATTCGCCTATGGACGAGAACCACCCGACCAATCCGACCACGCCCTACGCGGCGGGCAAGGCGGCTGCGGACCTGATGGTTCACAGCTTTTACAAGGTTCTGGGACTGGACATTTCCATCGTGAGACCCTTTAATAACTACGGCCCCCGCCAGAACGCGGAGGGCGGGCTCGCGGGGATCATCCCGGCCACAGCCCGCAGAATCCGCCAGGGGCAGATGCCCGTCGTGGAGGGGGACGGGGAGCAGTCCCGCGATTTCATTTACGTGGGGGATACTGTCCGGGCCCTGATCCTGGCATATGAGCACGAGGAATCCCGGGGACAGATCATCAATCTGGGCTCCGGTACGGATATCTCCATCAACCATCTGCTGAAGACGATCTGTGACTGCATGGGATATACGGGAGAATGGGAGCACCGCCCGGCCCGCAAGAGCGACGTGAGAAAACTCTGCGCGGACGCCTCGAAAGCCCGTAAGCTTCTTGGCTTTGAACCGCAGGTTTCCTTTGAGGAAGGGATTGCCCGGACGCTTGAATGGTACGGGGAACGCTATCAGTAAATGTTTACGGCGGAAATCCGCCCCCGGCGGACCGGACCCTGTACAGGGGAAGATGGCATATGGGTATAGCTGCAGGGAGGCCGGGACGTCCATGGACAGGAAGGGCAGACTGGGCAATGAGTGATTTTGAAAAAGAATTCGACGCGCTGATGCAGGAGCGCCGCGCCTGGATGCAGGAGAACTATAAGAGGACGCTGCCGAGCGGGGAACTGATCTACAACCGCTTTCAGAAAGCCCGGGACCTTGGCTTCGGCGAAGGATCCTCCATCTATGACACGAGCGTTGTGATGGGGGAGGTCAGTGTCGGGGAACATGTCTGGATCGGGCCTTATACCCTGCTGGACGGCAGTTCCGGGGAGCTTGAAATCGGCGATTTTGTCAGCATCGATTCCGGCGTGCAGATTTATACCCATGATTCGACCAGGCATTATGTGTCGGGAGGAAAGATGCCTTTCGAGAACGGACCGGTCTCAATCGGGAGCAATACGGTGATCGGATCGATGAGCATGATCGCCTGCGGCGTTACGATCGGGTCACACTGCGTGGTAGCGGCCCACTCCTTCGTCAACCGCGACCTTCCCGACTGGTCCATCGCCGCCGGCTGTCCCGCGAGAGTGATCGGCAGAGTGAAGGAGCTTGAGGACGGCAGCGTGGAATTTGTTTATGATTGCTGAGAGTCTGAATGGAGCTGCAAATGAAAGCAAACGGTTTATCAGTCATTGTCCCCTGCCTGAATGAGGCGGAGGGCATCATGCATTTCTGCAATGTGATTGACATTCATGCGGAGAGCCTGACTTTTCCGCTGGAGCTGATCTTCGTGGATGACGGTTCCACGGACGGGACCGGGGACCTGATCCGGGCGCACCAGTTCCGGAATGTAAAAATGATTCAGCTGATCACATTTTCAAAGAATTTCGGCTCCCACGCCGCGATCCGGGCCGGAATCGCGAAGGCCCGTTTCGACCTGTGCACCTGGATGGGCAGCGATCTGCAGGAGCCGCTGGAATTTCTCCAGCTGTCCTGGGACAGGATCGCGGAGGGATATGACGCCGTCTACATCGAGAAACGGTCTGTGGAGGTTTCCTCCGCCAACCGTTCCTTCTCCAGGTTCTATTCTTACCTGATGCGGAAATACGCCGTATCCAGCTATGCCTCCGGCGGAATCAGCACCATCGTTTTTGACCGCAAAATCATGAACTATGTGAACGGCAACCAGGAGTCCAACTCTTCCATCATGCTGCAGATCATGGACGCGGGATTTAAAAGCAGCCTGCTGTCGCTGGATTTCAACAGCCGCTACGCCGGCGAATCCAAGTGGACCCTGAAGAAAAAGGTCAAGCTTTTCATCGACTCTTTTGTGTCCTTTTCCTTCATGCCGATCCGTCTGGTAAGCATCGTCGGAATCGTGATGTTCGTTCTGGGCCTTTTCACGGCCCTGTTTACATTTGTGAACAAGCTGATCAATCCCGCGGTTCCGATCGGTTATTCCACCATCGCCAGCCTTCTGGCTCTTGGCTTCGGCGTAACCAATATCTCGCTGGGAATCCTGGCGGAATACCTCTGGCGCACCTACGACGCTGCGAGAGCGAGGCCGCCTTATATTGTGTCAGAGGCGGAGCGGCTGGACCTTGAAGAGAAAGAGGAACAACTGAGGGACGAGCTGACTGAATCCGGAAGAAAAGGCGGGTAATTCTGGACGGAGTGCCTGTGTGAGAAAATGCTCTTTCACAGCGATGATGAAGGAGCAGAAGGCAGCATCCGCCCTGGAAGGAGTAAGATGGAGAAGCGAAGGCTGAGAGACTATGCGGTGCTCTACGGGGCATTCCTGGTTTATTCCGCGTCCACGGTCTGCGCGAAATATGCCGCGCGCCAGGACATGATGGTGAAGGTCCTTGTGTTCGCGGTGCTTGAACTGGTCTGCCTGGGCGTTTACGCTCTGGTCTGGCAGCAGGTGCTCAGCCGCTTTCCGCTGGTCGTCGCGATGGCGAACAAAGGCAGCGTCGTGCTCATCAACCTGATCTGGTCGGTTCTCCTTTTCGGGGAGCAGGTCAACGGATACAACCTGGCCGGGGCGGCGATTATCATCGCGGGGATCTGGCTGGTCTCCGGCGACCGGAATGATCAGGAAACGGAGAAAAGAGATTCAGGGCAGCCGCCGGTCCGGAATGAAGTCCGGGCGGAAGAGAATCTCAGCGGGGGAAGAAGATGAACCGGTATTTTCTGATTGCGATCCTTTCAGGCATGCTTTCTTCCTTCTCCCAGATCCTGCTGAAGAAGAGCGCTCTGAAACAGTATGATACTTTTCTGAAACAATACCTGAACCCGCTGGTGATCGGAGGCTACGGAATTACGGCCCTGTGCATGGTTCTCACGATTCTTGCCTATCGCGGAATGCCCTATAAGTACGGCGCGGTAATCGAGTCCTTGACCTACATCTATATCCTGGTGCTGAGCAGGACGCTTCTGGGAGAGAAACTGACCCGGCGCAAGACGGCGGGAATGTTTGTGATCGTGGCAGGCGTCATCGTGTTCAGCCTGGGCGGCTGATGCCGTTATGGCAGAAGTATAAGGGGAGGAATAAGGAAAATGCAGGTAAAAATACTTGATCTGACTCGGCAGTATCAGCTGCTGAAGGAGCAGGCAGAGGCAGCCGTGTGCGAGCAGATGGCCACCGGTATGTTTATCGGCGGGAAGGCCGTCGCGGATTTCGAGGAGAAATTTGCCCGCTATATCGGAGTGAAGCATGCCATTTCCGTCAACAGCGGGACGGACGCCCTGGTGATCGCGCTTAAGGCGCTCGGGATCGGCCAGGGGGATGAGGTCATCACAACGCCCTTCTCTTTCTTTGCGACGGCGGAGACCATCGCCATGGCCGGAGCGCTTCCGGTTTTTGCGGATATCGACGGGACCAGCTACAATCTGGATCCTTCGAAGATCGAAGAGAAGATCACGCCGAGGACGAAAGCGATCCTCCCCGTGCATATCTTCGGGCAGTGCGCGGACATGCCCCGGATCAGCCGGATCGCGGAAAAGCACGGCCTTTCTGTGATTGAGGACGCCTGCCAGGCTGTGGGCTCCGGCCTTAAGACAGAGGATGGGAAATGGGTCATGGCGGGAGCTCTGGGCGACCTGGGCTGCTTCTCCTTCTTCCCGACCAAGAATCTGGGCGCTTTCGGCGACGCGGGCATGATCACGACCAATGACGATAATCTGGCCGTAATCTGCAGGGCTTACAAAGAGCACGGGATGGCGCAGAACGGAGCAAAGGCCCGCTTTCTGCTGGAGGGAGTTGAAGATGAGCTGGAGGGAACCGTTTCCCCGGACGGCCTCTATAATCCTTATAAATATTACAATTACCTGATCGGCTATAATTCCAGGATGGACGCCATACAGGCGAGGATCCTGACCATCAAGCTGGATTATCTGGAACAGTTCAATAAGCGGAGGGCGCAGATCGCGGAATTCTATTCAGCTGCTTTCCGCGGTGTGAAGGGAATCCGGGTTCCGGCGACCGCTCCGGGAGTTGGACATGTCTGGCATCAGTACGCGCTGTGCTGTGACCGCAAGGATGAGCTGGGCAGCTTCCTTGCCTCAAAAGGCGTCGGCAGCGCCGCCTTTTATCCCGTTCCGCTGCATCTGCAGAAAGCTTTTGCCGGGCTGGGATACAGGGAAGGAGATCTGCCTGTGGCGGAAAAGATCACGAAACAGACCGTCTGCCTGCCCATCTTCCCGGAACTTACGCAGGAAGAGCTGGATTACGTGGCGCAGTGCGTGAAAGAATTCTGCGCGCAGTGATCCCGGGATGCAGGGCGGCGGAATGCAGGCATTTTCGGGCAGTCCGGAAGCAAAGGGACTGCAGGCATTATCCGGCAACGCAGGAAAACATACGGTTTTCTGAAGTGCAGGTAATTGCCGGGAAACATGCAGGTTCCATTCTGAGAAAAGAACTGTGAGACAGCTGCCATGAGGAAGAGACTATGAATATTTTTATTCATCCGACCGCGGAGGTGTCGCCCGGCGCGGAAATCGGAGACGGCACAAAAATCTGGAACCAGGCGCAGGTGCGGGAGGACAGCCGGATCGGTACGGACTGCATCATCAGCAAGAACGTCTATATCGATATCGGCGTCCGGATCGGCAGCAGGGTCAAGATCCAGAATAATGTAAATGTTTATCACGGGGTGACGGTTGAGGACGATGTTTTTCTGGGACCGTCCATGACATTTACCAATGATCTTTTTCCCCGCGCCTTCAACGCGGACTGGGAAGTCTCTGAGACACTGGTGAAGAGGGGCGCCTCGATCGGGGCCGGCGCGGTGGTCGTCTGTGGACATACCGTCGGTGAATATGCTATGGTAGGAGCCGGGAGCGTAGTTACAAAGGATGTTCCCGCCCACGCCCTGGTTGTCGGGAATCCCGCCCGGCAGATCGGCTGGGTGTGCCGCTGCGGGCAGAAGCTGGACGGGGAGATGAGATGCCCGCGCTGCGGACTGGTCTATGATGAGCTGAAAGATAAGGAAAATCCGCAGGGCTGACCTGGATGGAATGACCCGGACAAAGCGGCGCTGACCGGACGCCGGGCTTAAGACGCGGTGCAGATGGAGAAGGCAGTATGATAAAAGTTGGCATCATCGGTTTCGGATATATGGGGCATTTTCACCTGAAAAAGGTGTTAAGCTGCCGGGATGCCCGCGTGTGCGCCGTATTTGACACGGACGAGGAGAAGCGCGCGCTGGCGGAGGAAGAAGGCATACAGGCTTTCGCCGGCCTGGAGGAATTCCTGCGTTCGGATATTGACCTGGTCGTGATCGCGACCCCGAACCAGTGGCACGCGCCCTATGCGGTTGCCGCCATGGAGGCGGGGAAGGACGTGCTCTGCGAGAAGCCGGCCGTCCTGTCGGTCCGGGAGCTGGATGAAGTGTCGGCCTGCAGCCGGCGGACCGGAAAGTTTTTCACGGTTCACCAGCAGCGGAGATGGGACCCGGATTACCGGGCGGTCTGCGACGTGGTCAGAAGCGGTGAGATCGGGCATGTGACGACGATCGAATCCAGGGTTTTCGGCGAGCGGGGCGTATGCTTCGGCTGGCGCGCGGACCCGGAGTCGGGCGGCGGCATGCTGTATGACTGGGGCGTCCACCTGATCGACCAGATCCTGATGCTTTTTGAGCCGCTGAAGGTGAAGAGTGTCTATGCCAGAATCCTGAGCGTTCTGACGCCGGCGGTCGATGATTTCTTTGAAATCACGATGCTGCTGGAAAACGGAGTCTGCGCCAGGGTGGCCGTCACTACCTTTGCCCTGCAGAAGATGCCCCGCTGGTTTGTGTTCGGCGACCGGGGCACCATGAAGCTGAATGATTTTTCCGGAGTAGTCGGCGGAGCCGCCCGCATCCGGGAGCAGGTTCAGGGATTTGACAGCGTTGTGGGCCAGAAGGACCTGGGACCGAGCCGCACCATGGCGCCGCTTCATCCGGATATGCTGGAGGCATTGCCGATTCCCAAGGAAGAGGATATGCAGATGGAATTCTGGGACAATCTGCTCCGGGCAGCGAGGCGGGAAGAAGAACCTTATGTCAGGCTGGAACAGATTTACCGGCAGATGCGGGTTGTGGAGGCCGCCTTCCTCTCTGCCAGGGAGAACCGGGTTGTGGAAACGGAGATCTGAGAAGACCGCCCTTTCCCGGACCGGATGCGGTACAGGAAAAGCGGATTTTTAATGCGGAGATTCCGCAGGGAGAAGTTTGAAAAGAGGAAAAGCTATGCGAAAAGGGAACAGCGGGGTTTCCGCCGGCCGGAAGCGCCGGGACGGCGCTCTGAGGATTGTAATGCTCGGCCATAAGAGGATTCCCTCCCGGGAGGGCGGAATCGAGATTGTGGTGGATGAGCTGGCCTCCCGCATGGCTGAGAAGGGATTTGCGGTAACCTGCATCAACCGGGGCGGCCATCATGTGAGCGGCCTGCAGTTTGATGAGGCGCGCAGGAAGGAATACAGGGGAATCCGCCTGATCACCGTGCCGACCATCGACAAAAGAGGTCTCGCGGCCGTATCCGCTTCCTTTTTCGGTTCGCTGGCAGCGGCTTTCGGCCCCTGGGATATCGTGCATTTCCATGCGGAGGGTCCATGCGCATTTCTCTGGATTCCGAAGCTTACGGGGAAGAAATGTATCGCGACGATCCACGGGCTGGACTGGAAGAGAGCCAAATGGGGCAGATTTGCCAGCTGGTTCATCCGGACCGGCGAGAAAACCGCAGCAAGGTTCGCGGACGCCGTGATTGTCCTGAACCGGAATGAGCAGGACTATTTCCTGGAGCGTTATGGAAGAAAAACCGTCTGCATTCCGAACGGCGTGACAAGACCGCGCATCGCGGGGGCTGACCGGATCCGGGAGAAATGGGGGCTTGAGAAGGACGGCTACCTCCTTTACCTGAGCAGGCTGGTTCCGGAGAAGGGGCTGGGATACCTGGTCAGGGCATTTCAGAAACTGGATACGGATAAAAAACTGGTTATCGCTGGGGGAGAATCTGACTCCCCGGATTTTGTGAGGGAGATAAAAGCCCTGGCTGCCTCCGACCCGCGCATTCTCTTTACGGGTTTTGTGCAGGGGCAGGAGCTGGAGGAGCTTTATTCGAACGCATACCTGTATCTGCTGCCTTCCGATGTGGAAGGGATGCCCCTCAGCCTTCTGGAAGCGATGAGCTACGGGAACTGCTGCGTGACCTCCGATATCCGGGAGTGCACCGATGTGACGGGCAAATGGGGGTTCTCTTTTGAAAAGGGAAACGAGGACGCCCTCCGGGAGCTTCTTCAGGAACTGTGCGGGGATCCCGGGAAGGTTCGGGAGATCAGGGCGGGGGCTGCTGACGCGGTCTGCGGGAAATACAGCTGGGAGGACGCCGCTGAGAAGAACCTGAAGGTCTACAGGCGTGTGCTTGCGAAAGGCCGAATCTGAACTCAGCTGTATCAGGACCAGATGATGGAAGCTGAGGCTGTCGGCAGATTTTTTTATACGGAGACGGAGGTGACGGAGATGGCAGAAAAAAAACTGAACGGGACGGTGATCGTCACTTACCGCTGCAACGCGCGCTGCACCATGTGCAATCGCTATAAGGCGCCTTCGCGCCCGGAGGACGAGATCAGCATCGAGACAATCCGGAAGCTGCCGAAGATGTATTTTACCAATATCACGGGCGGAGAACCCTTTATCCGGAAGGATCTGAAGGAGATCGTGCGGGAACTTTACAAAAAGAGCGACCGGATCGTGATCTCGACAAACGGTTTCTTTACGGACCGGATCCTGGATCTGGCAAAGGAATTTCCGCAGATCGGTATCCGGATCTCCATTGAGGGGCTGCAGGAGACAAACGACGCGATCCGCGGCCTGCCGGACGGCTTTAAGCGCGGCTATACGACTCTGCGCAGACTCAGGAAGATGGGGATGAAGGACGTCGGCTTCGGCATGACGGTCCAGGATATCAATGCTCCGGACCTGGTGCCCCTGTACAGGCTGTCCGACAGACTCGGCATGGAATTCGCGACGGCTTCCCTCCATAACAGCTTCTATTTCGTCGAGGCCGGGAACATCATCCATGACCGTCCTATGGTGGCGGAAAATTTCGAGAAGCTCGTCAATGAGCTGCTGAATTCAAAAAGCCCGAAGAAGTGGTTCCGCGCCTACTTCAACCACGGCCTGATCAATTATATTTACGGACAGAAGAGACTTCTGCCCTGCGACATGGCTTTTGACACCTTCTTCATCGATCCTTACGGGGACGTGATGCCCTGCAACGGGACGAAGGACAAGGAGGTCATGGGCAACCTGAACGAGCAGGACTGGGAAGAGCTCTGGAACAGCAGCCGGGCGGAAAAAGTCCGCAGAAAAGTACGTTGCTGCGACCGCCAGTGCTGGATGATCGGCTCCGTGTCGCCCGCCATGCACAAATATATCTGGGTTCCGGCCTTCTGGGTGATCCGCCATAAGCTGAAATTCTGGACAAAGAAAAAGTACAGCATGTACGAGCTGAAGATTGTCCGGGATTACCGGGACGGAAAGGTGACGAAGGAGGCGCTCGACCGCTGCAGCACCTGCGATCTGCACGCTGTCGCCTCGAACGGGCTGAAGGAGACAGAGGGGGATTCGGTATGAAAGTAGTCGTGAGCGGATATATCGGGAAGAAGATCACGGGGATCGGGCGGAACCTGATCAGCCTGCTGGACGCGTCGGAAAGCGGGATCGAGTATGTGATCTACACCAATTATGACATCGCGAAGGACTTTCAGTTCCGCAACCCCCGCGTGACGGTGAAAACCTATCCGGTAAGTTCCCAGGATTCCATGAAAAATCTTCTGTGGACGACCTTTGTGTTCCCGCTGGTGGTTCTGAAGGAAGGCGCGGACCGGGCCCTGATCCCGAATTTCACCCTGCTCCTGTTCAAATTCCGCAGGACCGCGGTTATCCTGAATGACCTGATCGAGTTCCATGTTCCGCAGAAATTCTCGAGGCTGAAGATGTTCTACCGCACGAAGCTGGCCGATCCCGTCACAGCCCGCAGGGCGGATACCCTGATCACGATTTCGAAGAATTCCAAGCAGGATATAGTAAAATTCCTGCATATTCCGCCGGAGAAAATCGGCGTCGTCTGCTGCGGGGTGGACCGTGAAAAATTCCGCAGGATGCCGGAGGAGGAATCCGCCCGGATCTTTGCCGGAAAGGGCTGGCCTGAGGATTTTCTGCTCTACGCGGGGACGGTCGACCATCCCGGAAAGAACGCCATGAGCGTGATCCGGGCTTTTGAGCGGCTGAAGGCAAAGAAAAAATATGACGGAAAACTGATCCTGGCCGGGATGCCGGGATCCGGTTATGAAAAGATTGAGCGGCATGTCAGCCGCTCGAAGGTAAAGGACGATATTATCCTGACAGGTTATGTGACAGATCGGGAGCTGGTCGCACTTTATTCCCGCTGCCGTGTGTTCTGTTTCCTGTCCCTCTATGAAGGCTTCGGGATCCCGCCTCTTGAGGCGCTTTCCTGCGGCGCGCAGGTGATCGTCTCCTCCACTTCCTCCCTGCCGGAGGTGGTGGGCAGCGTCGGATTTACGGTGGATCCGGAGGATATTACACAGATCACGCAGTGTATCGGGGATGTGCTGGCGGGGAAATGCAGGGCAGACGAGGCACAGATCAGCCAGCATCTGCGCTATTATGACTGGAAGCGGCTCAGCGCGCATTTTGAGAAGCTTCTGATGCAGTAACGATTGTTCTGAAGCGGATGAAAAAGCGGAAACGGTCGCCGGGACAGATTTGAAATGACTCAGAAGCCGGGGAGGCCGGAGTCTGAATGGAGCGGCAGGATGAAACGAATCGCGGTTCTGGGAGATACCCTTGCAGGGGGAAAGATATACGGGATCCAGAGATTTGCCTTTGAGCTGCTGCGGCAGCTTGACCGGATGGACCTGGGCGGGATGGAGATTGAACTGGTCATCCCGGAGTATGCTGCCGCGGCGGAGATGCTCTCCGATTTTCAGCAGATCCGGGTGGTGCGCAGCGGCAGGATCCGGAACGCTTTTCTCTGGCGGCAGATCTGTTTTCCGTTATATGCACTCAGAAGGCGGGCTTTCGCGCTTGACCTGACCCTGGGACTTCCCGTTCTGAAATGTGATATCACAGGTCTCTATGACTGCACCTATGAGCTCTTCCCGGAGGATTTCCGCTCCGTCCGAGAGAAGCTGAAGCGCCTGAGCTACCTTGCAAAAGCGTACCTTGTGACCAGGCGCAGCAGGAAGCTGATCGTACTCAGCAGGACGGCCGGAAAACAGCTGCAGGACTATTACCGGATTCCCACGGGGAAACTCATGCTGGTTCCCTGCGCCTGGCAGCATTTTAAAAGGATCCGCGAGGACGAAAGCGTCCTTGAACGATTCGGACTGATCAGCCGGGACAGGGGACAGATCCGCGAATATTTCTTCACGCTGGGCAGCGTGCTGCCCCACAAAAACCTGAAATGGATCGCCGAGGCGGCAAAGCAGAATCCGGACCGGCTTTTTGTCGTGACGGGGAGCCTGGAGCTGTCGGATTACATCGGCTCCACAGGCCTTCTGGAGCTTGAAAATGTGACCGTCACCGGTTATCTGACCGATGGGCAGGTGAAGGCGCTGATGAAGCATGCGGCGGCCTGCATCCACCCATCCCTGAGCGAAGGCTTCGGGATCCCCCCGCTGGAAGCGCTCAGTGCGGGAAGCAGGATTCTTCTGTCCGACGCCGGGTGCCTGCCTGAGATCTACGGCGGCAGCGCGGTCTATTTTGATCCGCGGATCTACCGTCCGATCCGGATGGAGGAACTGATGCGCCGGGAAGCCGGCCCCGCGGAGGACGTCCTGAAGAAATATTCCTGGAAGCGCTCGGCGGTCAGACTGAAAAAGATCCTGGAAGAGGTCCGCTGAAGGAAACGGGTCAGGCAGATGTCCGGAAGGCGGTAAACAGCCTGGCATGAAATGCGTAATTTAACAGAGGTAATTGCATGTATCAGAAGCGCAAAGCGGTAGAAAATCTACTTGTCCTGTGTTCTGATCTCGCGGCCCTCTTTCTCAGCTTCTGCATTGCGGTGGCGATCCGCTACGGTACATTCAGCTGGGCGGAGGCCTACGGGGACCAGCGCCAGCAGATCCTGGTGATCATTACCCTCTATGCCGCGATCACCATGTTCACAAACTACTATTCGACTTTTTTCGCGAGAGGGAAGATCGATGAACTTTACGCGGTGCTCCGGGAAGAGATCATTTTCTTCGTCATGCTTGTTGTAGCCCTGTACCTGATCCATCCCGCGGACAGCGTATCGCGTCTTCTGATGGTCTATTTCTTTCTTGTCAACACCCTGCTCATGTACTTTTTCCGTTTTATCCTGAAAGCGTACATGTTCCGGATCTACAAAAACGGCCGCTACGGGCACCTGCTCTTTCTGGTCAGCAAGTCCCGGGAGGCGGAGAAGATTGTAACCCGTCTTCTCCCGAAGCTGGAGGCCGACTGGAACCGGACCCTCGCGGGCGTAATCCTTGCGGACCGGGAGAGCGGAGGAGGCAGCGTGGCCCGGATCCCCGTGGTTGCGGGCTCGGAAGACATGCTGGACTACATTGTACACAATGATGTGGACGAGGTCCTCTTCTCCTGGAGGGGAGTCGAGGAGGATGAGAAGGCCCGGGAGCTGATCAATGAGATCCAGATGATGGGCATCCAGGTGGACGTCAATATTGAGACCTTCAATCTGGTCCGCCACGGCACCAAGACCCTGGACAAGGTGGGAGATTATTCGGTCGTGGCATTTTCCCGCAATGTGATCTCCACCAGGGGCGCCATCGCGAAGCGGACGATGGATATCATCGGCGGCCTGATCGGCATGGTGCTTTTCGGCATAACCGCTCTGTTCGCGGTACCGGCGATCCGCCTGGAATCCCCTGGGCCGGCCATTTTCAGCCAGATCCGGGTGGGCAAAAACGGAAGGCGCTTCCGCCTGTACAAGTTCCGCTCCATGTACATGGACGCCGAGGAGAAAAAGAAGGATCTCCTGGAGCAAAATGAAGTAAACGGGCTGATGTTCAAGATCGGGGATGACCCCCGCATTACGAAGGTGGGGCGCTTCCTGCGCAGGACCAGCCTGGATGAGATGCCCCAGTTCTGGAATATCCTCAAGGGAGACATGAGCCTGGTCGGGACCCGGCCTCCGACAGTGGACGAGTTTGAGCAGTACGAGGCAAAGCACAAGGCAAGGCTCAGCATGACGCCCGGCCTTACGGGCTACTGGCAGATCAGCGGGCGGAGCGACATCAAGGATTTCGACGAGGTCGTCCGGCTGGATATGCAGTACATTGACCACTGGTCGATCGGGCTGGATCTCAAGATTCTGATCAAGACCGTACTTGTCGTCCTGACGGGAAAAGGATCTGAGTGACAAATTAAAAGGCGGCGGCAGCGCCGGCAGTGAAACAGCGGCAGGGAAGGCGGGACGGAAAAGACAGCGGCAGGAAAGACGCAGGACCGGAGCGGCTGTATAAAGGAGCGCAGGCAGTGACGGAAACGTACGGGAAGATTGAAAAATATACAGAAATTGCATATTATATACTCCTTGTCTGGTTTCTGGCCTACCGGACCTTCTTCAATACGATGTTCCGCAAGGATTTCGGCATAAAGCGGGTGGAAGGCGCGGAGACAGCATGGCTTGTCCTGATGGCGGCGCTTATTCTATTCAAGCTTCTGAAGCTTCAGTATTACAGCCGGGCGGAGATTGCCGTATCCTGCATCCTGATTCTCCTGGGGATTCTGGTCCGCCGGACCTCGGATACCTACTGGATTCTGATGTTTCCGCTTTTGACGGTCGGGGCGAAGAAGGTGCCTTTTGACCGGATCCTGAAGCTGTTCCTGATCACTGTAGGGGGCATGCTCGCGGTTACTGTGGCCGCAGCCTGCGCGGGGCTGATTACAAACCTTGTGTATCTGCAGCCGGAAGCGGACGGAAGTCTCCGTGTCAGGTCCGCCTACGGAACAACCTACCCGACCACCTTTTCCGAGTTCGTTTTCTTTCTGAGCTGCGCCTGGCTTTACCTGCGCCGGAAGAAGCTGAACCTGGTTGATCTTGTTCTGTGCGGGGCGGTCGGCGTTTTCCTGAAAATAAAGTGCGACGCGAAGACAGACGCGCTCTGCATGCTGCTGCTGGCGGCGGTGACAGGCTGGATCATGGTCCGGGGAAAACTGCCGGAGAAGGCGCGGGAGATCTTCCGCCGGCTCAGCGCGGTTCTGATCGCCGCGATGCCGCTTATGGCCGGATGGATTATTCTCGCGGCCCGGTACTATAATCCGGACAATCCCCTGCTTTCCCGGATCAATACCATCCTGAACACCAGGCTGAGCCTCGGGAAAAAGGGTTTTCGCAAATACGGCCTGTCCCTGCTCGGGACAACGGTCAAATATAAGACAACAGGCGGGAAACTGGAGGAGGTAAAGAATTATTTCAATCTGGACAGCTCCTACCTGATGATTCTCATCAATTTCGGAATCCTGATGTTCCTGGTCCTGCTGGCCCTCTTTGTGTGGTCGTCTTACAGGGCCCGGGAAGAACAGGACGTATTGCTTCTTCTGCTGCTGACAGTGATCGCGGCGGAGTCATTTATGGAAAACCGCCTCATTCAGGCGCAGTATGATATTTTTCTTCTGATCTTCTTTGCTTCGCTGAGGCAGGAGGGCGGAAGGGCCTTCTGCATGCTGGAACTGCCGCGGAGCACGGCGCAGGAAGGGGCGGAAGCAGAAAAAGGGGAAGGGGTGTAAGTATGAATGTTGCATTGATTATCGCCGGGGGCAGCGGGCACCGGATGGGACAGGATATCCCGAAGCAGTTTATCAACGTCTATGATAAGCCGGTTCTGGTCTATACCCTGGAGGGCTTCCAGAAGCATCCGAAGATCGACGCCATCGAGCTGGTCTGCATCGACGGCTGGCACGACGTCGCCTGGGCTTACGCGAAGCAGTTCGGGATCGACAAACTGAAATGGGTGATTTCCGGAGGGGAGACCGGACAGGAATCCATCCGCAACGGCGTCTATAACCTGGAAGGAATCTGCGCGGAAGATGATATCGTAGTCATCCATGACGGAATCCGTCCTCTTGTGGACCACTCCGTTCTGGCAGACGTTATAGAAAAATGCGAACAGTATGGAAACGGCGTGACTTCCATGCCCTACAATGAGCAGATCTTTATCCGCGACGATGAGATCTCCACGGTCCGCTATATTCCGCGGGAAACCCTGCGCCGGGTACAGACGCCGCAGGCTTACCGCTTCGGAAAGCTTGACTGGGCTTATCACAAGGCATTCGAAGAAGGAATCGGCATCCACGGTTCCTCCTATACCAACACGATGATGGTGGAGCTGGGAGAGCGCCTCTATTTTGCCGCGGGCTCCGACAAAAATATCAAGCTGACAACCAGGGACGACCTGGAGATGTTCAAAGCCTACCTGAAGATGGACAAGGACAACTGGCTGAAATAAGAGTTACGATTCACGGCTGGCCTGCCTGCAAAGCACGGATGGTCGGCGGCAGGATGTGGAAGGCCGTGAATCGGACAATGGGAGGCGGCCTGTATGAAATCAGGTTCTGATTCGTCGCGCCCACGCGTAAAAAGCAGGTTCTGATTCGTCGCGCCTGCAGAGGATGGAAGCTGTATGGAGAAGCTGCTGAGAAGAATATGGCATCTGGTGGTCAGACTGATGGAATGGGTTTTCCGCCTCCTGCACATCCGCTTAAGCGAAGGACAGTGGGAGGCGCTGAAGCAGTTTGTGAAGTTCGGCATGATCGGCGTGACCAACACAGCAGTCTCCTACTGCATCTATCTGGCGGTCCTTCTCTTCCTGCAGAGCAGGAATCTCTTTCCGGACACGGACTACCTGATCGGAAATGTGCTTTCCTTCCTGCTCAGTGTCCTGTGGTCTTTTTACTGGAACCGCCGCTTCGTGTTCCGGCCGGAGGAGGGCAGGACCCTGTCCTGGCCGCAGGCGCTTCTGAAAACCTATATATCATACGCTTTTACGGGACTTGTCCTGAACAACATCCTGTCTGTGGTGCTGGTGGGCTTTTTCGGCGTATCCAAGCTGATCGCGCCGATCCTGAACCTGCTGATCAGCGTGCCGGTGAATTTCCTTCTGAACAAGTTCTGGGCCTTCCGGACGAAGGAATCCTGACAGGGGAAGCGCTGCGGTCATCCGGCAGGAAAACCGGATACGGGGGCGGCTGCACCTGCAGAATGGCAGAGGGACCCGGTTAACCGGAAACAGCGCCGCGGACAGCGGCTGCGCAGCGGGAACGCCGGGGAAGTCCGGATGGAGCGGCGGGAGAAAGAGAGAGAACTGATATGAGACTTCTGGAAAATGAATGCTATCTGCAGGACCTGCGCAGCGTTTCAGACCTGGCCCTGCCCTGGGAAAAGCTGCAGGGAAAAAGCTTTCTGATCTCCGGCGCTACCGGCATGATCGGGAGCACCCTGATACAGGTCCTGATGGACCGGAATGACCGGCACGGACTTGGCTGCAGCGTGACCGCCCTCGGAAGGAACGAGGAAAAGGGCCATGAGAGGCTGGGAGAGTACTGGGGGCGGGATGATTTTACCTTTGTCCGCTGCGATATCAATGATATGGAGAACCTTCGCGGCGCGGCCAGGGAGGCAGCGGCCCTGTCGGATGACGGGAGGGCTTCCTTCCATTATATCTTCCATGCGGCAAGCAACACGCACCCGGTCGCCTACGCGAATGATCCGATCGGGACGGTTGTCACCAATATCATCGGCCTGAACAACCTGCTGGATCTGGCGGCGGATCTTGGAGCGGAGCGTTTCCTTTTTGCCTCCTCCAATGAAATCTACGGGGAAAACCGCGGCGATATCGAGCGTTTCGATGAAAAATACTGCGGTTATATCGACTGCAATACCCTGCGGGCCGGGTATACGGAGAGCAAGCGGGCCGGCGAGGCCCTGTGCCAGGCTTATATCCGCCAGAAGGGGCTTGATGTGGTGATTCCGCGCTTTACCAGATCTTTCGGTCCGACTCTGCTGAAGACGGACACCAAGGCCCTCTCCCAGTTTATCGCAAAAGGGGTGGCCGGGGAGGACATCGTGCTCAAGAGCGCCGGAACCCAGTATTTCTCCTATACTTATGTGATGGACGCGGTGTCAGGACTTCTGACCTGCCTGACGAAAGGCGTGTGCGGAGAGGCTTACAATATTGCTGATGAAAGCTGCGATATCCGCCTGAAAGACCTTGCCGGGATCATTGCGGATTATACCGGACGGAAGGTTGTGTTCGAGATTCCGGACGAGGTGGAGACCGCAGGCTACTCGAAGGCGACCAAAGCCCTCCTGGACAGCAGCAAACTTCAGGCCCTGGGATGGAAAGCGCAGTTCCCGATCGGAACGGCGCTGGAGCATACCATCGATATCCTGAGAGCGGTCTCCCCGGACTGATGACAGGAACGGGCAGGACAGCTTCTGAAATAAGCCGGAGGACAAAATGGGAAAAAACGCCGCAGCTTTCCAGATCAGGCAGCTACTCAAGCAGGCAGTGCAGAACTTTGTACTGCCTTTTTGCTATAGATTGAACAGCTGGCGGAAGATCCGCCCGGAGCTGGTCGTATTTGCCGACGCCCACCACGACAGCCGGCCGGCGGCCATGGAGCTGCTTGTCCGTGCGGTGCGGGAGGACGGCTCTTTCCGCGTCGCGGAAGACTACCTGGACTACGGCAGGTGCGGAGAGGTCAGGGCGCTGCTGCATTCCATGGCTTTTATGAAGCTTTATGCCCAGGCGGGGACGGTCGTGATCTGCGATAATTTTCTTCCGGCCGCGTCCTGCCGGAAGAAGCCGGGAACGAAGATTGTACAGCTCTGGCATGCATGCGGCTGTTATAAAAAATTCGGCTATGACGCCAGGGACGATATCCCGGAGGGATACCGCGGAAATGTATTCCGCAATACGGATCTTGTCACAGTCAGCGGAAAAGCGGCGGTGGAGCCCTTCTGCTCGGCCATGCGCCTTACGGAAAAACAGGTGAAGGCCGTCGGGGTAAGCCGGACGGACCTGTATTTTGATGAAAAATGGCGGGACGGCTGCCGGGAAGCTTTCTTCCGGCGTTATCCGCAGGCGGCGGGGAAGAAGGTCGTGCTCTGGGCGCCGACCTTCCGCGGGAACGCCCATACGCCTTCCCTTGAGATGCTCAGCCCGGACCGGCTGCAGAAGGAGCTGGGGGAGACGTATTTCGTAATCACCCGCCTCCATCCCCATCTGCTGCGGCAGCTGGAAAAGGAAAACGGCGCCGGGACAGGGACAATTTCCGGAAATGAGATCCGCAGCTGCCCGATTCCCACGGAGGAGCTTTATCCGGTGACGGACCTGCTGATCGCGGACTATTCGTCCCTGATCTATGAATATCTTCTCTTCGGAAAGCCGGTCGTGCTCTATGTGCCGGACCTTGAGGACTACGAAAATCAAAGAGGCTTCTATATGAATATCCGGGAAATCCCGGGTGAGATCGTGACAGAGAAGGAAGCGCTGGCGGGGGCGGTCCGCGCGGCCGCAGAGAAGAGTAGCGCGACAGGAAGATATGCTTCACCGAAGCACAGCCTTTCTGTGGAGAAAGACTCCGGTGCCGGATCGGACCCGGCCCGGAATTGTGAACTGTCAGGGGAAGATACGGAGACGGGGGGATATGCAGCCTTCCTGAAACCCTACATGGGCGCCTGCGACGGGCACGCAACGGAGCGGATCCTTCTTAGGATCCGGCGCGCGAAAGGGCTTCCGGAAACTTAGTCCGGCGGTAAAGGTTGCATAAAATTCCGCGCTGGGATAAGATAGCAGAAGTTTTTATCATCTGGACGTAAACAGGAGCGGCTTTCACAGCCGCTGCGGGGAAGCAATATGGCGAAAGTGAAATTCAGGGAGTATCTCCGGAAAAAGAAGAATGCCGGCCCGGTCTACGAGTCTGAGGAAGGGCTTGTGAAGCGGGCAAAGAAGCGGCTCGAGGCGGACGAGCTTATCGTTCAGCCTGCCTATCGCATAGAAAATTTTGAGAAAGCCGCGGATCTGCTGGAGCAGGCCGGAGACTATCCCGGCGCGGCTTCGCTGCGTCAGGAATGCCTCGACAGAGCGGACAGGGCGAAGGCGGAAAAACTCGAATCCGACTACGGAAGGGCGGTCCTCCATCTGGAGGAAGCCGATTCGGAGGAGGATCTGGCCAAGGTTTCAAAAGAGTTCAAAAAACTGAAAGGCTATAAGGACTCCGCCGAACTGAAGAAAAAAGCGGACGCGCAGGCCGGCAGGCTCAGGAAAAAATTCCGTGTGAAGCAGGCGGCCGTCCTCATATTGCTGGCTGCCATCGCTGTCGGAGCCGCTGTGGGCGCGAAAGCAGGCTTTTTCAGCTACCTGGCCGCCAGGCTGGAGGGCAGGGGCGGCATCTATGAGTCTGCCTACAGCAGATTTGTCAAGCTGGGGGATTTTCTGGACAGTGAAAAGCAGGCTGCCCGCTATAAGGACAAGATGCTCAGGCAGAAGGAAAAAAATGAAAGCAAGAGCGTTAAGAAAGGGCATAAGGGAGATACGGTAAAATTCGGGGACTACAGCTGGACCGTGCTGGAGCGGGACGGTTCCACCCGGCTGCTCCTCTGCCAGACCCCGAAGGAGGACATTTTCCTTTCCCATATCAGCTATAACGGTGACATGCGGATCGTTGCCGGGACCGAAGAGACGGAAGAAAACGCGCAGACAGAGCAGGAAGAGGATATCCTCCGCCTTTACGACGAAGCCTGCAGCGGTCCGGCGTCCGATACGGTCTGGGCAGAATCGTCTCTCAGAAAATACCTGAACACGGAAGTGCTCGGCAAGGCTTTCAGTGAATTCGAGCGCGGAGCCATGCTTCCCATGAATACAGTTCCGGGGACCAATGCGATCTACGGTACGGACGGAGGAGAAGAGACGGAAGACCTGATCCGCCTTCTGTCTCTGGAAGAAGCGGCGGATTACCGGAAGATCTTTGAGAAGCCGAACCAGGATACCTGGCTGTGCACGCCCGGACATGACCGGACCGCCGCAGCCTGTATGACCAAATCTGGCATCCTGGTACCCTACGGAAATGACGTGAGAAGCGAAAGCCTGTCTGTCTGCCCGGTGGTTCTGGTGGATGCGGATAAACTGTCCGCCGAATAAGCGGAACAGAATTTTGCGGGCTGTCTGTCCGGGACAGGCAGTCTGCGGCAGGAAGCATCCGGCAGTTCTGCACATGAGGAGAGTTGTCTATGAGCAGTACCATGAAGTACCGCATAAAAGTATTCCGCCAGTACAAGGACCTGATCCTGGAGCTGGTAAAACGGGACATCAAGCTGAAATACAGGCGCAGTTTCCTGGGCTATGTATGGAGCGTTCTGAACCCGCTGCTGATCATGATCGTCATGACGATCGTGTTCTCTGCCATGTTCAACAAGACGATCGAAAACTATCCGATCTATCTGTTTACGGGACGCATGCTTTTTGAATGCATGCGGAACGGAACCATGGGCGGCCTGAAATCGGTGACAGGCAACTCGGCCCTGCTGAAGAAGACCTACATACCGAAATATGTCTTTACCCTGGCCAAGGTGACCAGCCAGATGATTGAGACGGTATTTTCTCTCGGGGCCTTCTTTATCGTCATGTTCGCGACGAAGACTCCGTTTCACTGGCAGCTGATCTTCCTGCCCAGGATCCTGATCCAGCTCTATATTTTTACACTGGGTCTGTCCTTCCTGCTGGCGGAGATGAACGTTTTCTTCCATGATATTGAGTATATCTACCATGCCTTTGCGACGGCCTGGCAGTATCTGACCCCGCTTTTCTATCCGATCGAGCGCCTTCCGAATGTGCTGCAGGTCTGCATCAAGGCCTTCAATCCCATGTACTGCTATATCTGGCAGTTCCGCGATATCGCGCTCTACGGGCAGACGCCGGGTCCCAGAATCGTAATCATGGGCTGGATCTGGGCCTTTGCGATGCTGGCGGTCGGCCTCTGGAGATTCCAGAAACAGAAGGACCGCTTTATCCTGTATATCTGACAGAAGCGTACGGCATTTATGTTTTCAGGATCGTTTTGGAAACAGCATGAGAGGAGGCGGAGCGTCCCCGGCGGGACAAAAGCTTCCGGGAGAAGAATATGGCGAAAAATATAATCGATGTGGACCATGTGTCGATCCGCTTCAACCTTGCCAGCCAGAAGGTGACGGACCTGAAGGAATATACGATCAAGATGATCAAGCATGAGCTTATGTTCCAGGAGTTCATGGCTCTGCAGGATGTGGATCTGCATGTAAAAAAAGGAGAATCCTGGGGACTGATCGGGGTCAACGGCTCCGGTAAATCCACCCTTCTTAAGGCGATCACCGGGATTCTGAAGCCTTACAAGGGGACTGTGAAGGTGCGCGGCGAGATCGCGCCCATGATCGAGCTCGGCGCCGGTTTTGACCCTGAGATGACAGCCCGGGAGAACATTTTTCTGAACGGCGCGGTGCTGGGACATTCCAGGGAGTATATGGAAGAACATTTCGACGAGATCGTTGATTTCGCGGAGATCGGGAAGTTCCTGGATTCCCCGGTCAAGAACTTCTCCTCCGGCATGAAGGCCCGCCTGGGCTTCGCGGTAGCCACCATGGTGGATCCCGAAATCCTGATCGTGGACGAGGTCCTGTCCGTAGGCGACCAGGCTTTCAAACGCCGCTGTAAGGACCGTATGCAGGAGATGCTGACCGGCGGGACGACTCTTCTGTACGTCTCCCACAACATTGAGTCCGTAAAGCGTCTCTGCGACCACGCCCTCTGGCTGGACCACGGCGAGGTTCTGATGAGCGGGGAAACGGAGACGGTCTGCGAGTCCTACCTGGCCAGGCAGGAGAAGGTATATTCCTTTGCCCGCAAGGCGAAAGAGGACCGCAAAGCCCTGAAAGAAGGACGGAAGTACGACTATCTGGTTGTCGGGGCCGGCCTGTTCGGAGCTGTATTTGCCCATGAGGCGCAGAAAAACGGCCGCAGCTGCATCGTGATCGACAAAAGGGATCATGTGGCCGGAAATATCTATACCGAGCGGAAGAGCGATATCAACGTTCATAAATACGGGGCGCACATTTTCCATACCAGCAATACGCTGGTCTGGGATTATGTCAATCAGTTCGCGGATTTCAACCGCTATATCAACATGCCGGTGGCCCGCTATAAGGACAGGCTCTATAACCTGCCCTTCAATATGAATACCTTCTACCAGCTCTGGGGACTGACCAGCCCGGAGGAGGTCCGGAAGAAGATCGCGGAGCAGATTGCCAGGCTTCATATAACGGAGCCGCAGAATCTGGAGGAGCAGGCGCTCTCCCTGGTCGGGACGGACGTCTATGAGAAGCTGATCAAGGGATATACCGAGAAGCAGTGGGGCAGGGACTGCAGAGAACTCCCCGCCTTTATCATCCGCAGGCTTCCGCTGCGCTTTACATTTGACAACAACTATTTTAATGACCGCTATCAGGGGATTCCGGAGGGCGGCTATACCCAGATCGCGGAAAAGCTCCTGACAGGATCGCCGGTCCTGACGGGCATGGATTATAAGAACTTTGTCTTACAGCATCCGGACGCTTTCGAAAAAGTGATCTACACAGGCCCGATCGATGAATTCTTCGACTATAAGCTGGGACACCTGGAATACCGGACCGTCCGTTTTGAGACGGAGGAGCTGGATATGCCCAATTTCCAGGGCAATGCCGTCGTCAATTACACAGAGCGGGAAGTGCCCTGGACCCGGATCATCGAACACAAACATTTTGAGTTCGGGCAGCAGCCGGCGACGATTATTTCCAGGGAATATTCCACCGAATGGAAGCCGGGCATGGAGCCTTATTATCCTGTCAATGATGAGAAAAACCAGCAGCTGTATCTCCGCTACCGGGAGCTTGCGGACAGGCAGAAAAAAGTGATTTTCGGGGGACGGCTCGGAGCTTACCGCTACTATAATATGGATCAGGTGGTCGAGGAAGCCTTCAGCCTGAGTGAGAAGGAATTCGGCCGCAAAGTCATGCTGGATGACAAATGAGAAACAGCGTCCGTACGCCGTGCGCATCTGCGATCATACGTTCAGCACCGTGTCAGGAATGACAGGATGAGAAGGGAAGGAGACAGATATGGCTCAGTCTACTCTTTATATTCATATAGGGACGCCGAAGACGGGAACTACTGCCCTTCAGGGATTTCTGGCGAAAAACCGGAAAACGCTGCAGGAGCACGGGGCTGTTTTTCCGGATTTCGGGCTTGTCTACAAGGGAGTGGCCAAAAACCGCAACGCCCATTTCCTGGTTGCCACAAAGGATCCCTTCCGCGCGAAAGAGATGGGCGTGTGCATGAAGATCCTGAAACAGCAGGCGGCCCTGTATCCGAAGATCCTGATTTCCGATGAATCCATCTGGACCTTTTACGGGCATCCGGATGTGGAGACGGCGCCTTTCTGGAAGAAGCTGAAGGAAATGCTGGACGGGATGGACCTGGACCTGAAGGTGATCGTCTATCTGCGCAGGCAGGACCAGTATGCATTCTCCTACTATGCCCAGAAGATCAAGGAGGCGGAGGAAATCCGATGTTTCCGGGATTATATGCTTGTCGACGGTCCGGCCAGGGCCCGCCTTGACTATGAGAAGGAGCTGGGGCTGATCGCGTCCGCCATCGGGAAAGAGAATCTGATTGTGCGCAAATATGACCGCGATGGCTTCGGCGGAAGCAGAGGGACGATCCAGTCGGATTTCCTGGAAGCGGTGGGGCTGGAGTATACGCCGGACCTGCTGGAGGGAAACCCGGATAAGAATGTGACCTTCCACGGCCAGGTGCTGGAAGCCAAGCGCTTCTACAATATGATGGAGCATCCGGACCTGACCAGGCACGAGATCGTCGCGGCCTTCCACGGGGCGGAAAACCGCCTGAAGAAAAACGGCAGGCTTCTGGAGGGCGTCTATTTTACCAGGCAGGAGCGAAGGGAGTTCATGAGCCGCTACGCAAAGGGAAACCGCGCTGTAGCGGAAGAATATCTGGGGACGGTTATCCTTTTTGACCTTATGGACCTGGTGGGGGAGGATGAGCAGTCCAGCTTCACGACGGAGCAGATCACGGAAGTATTCAGCTGTATGGTAGACCATCTGATGGTGGAAGAAAAAGAGCTGAGATACGAGGCCTGGAAACGGCATCCCGTAAAGCGGGTGCGCGCGCGGATGGAGCTGATCCGGGACCATTTCCGGAGAGACCACAGGGGGAAGCACTGAGAATGAATCTTTATCTGATCCGGCACGGGGAAACCGCGAAAAACCGGCAGAAGCTTCTGCAGGGACGCAGCGATGTTCCGCTGAATGAGAACGGCAGAAAGCAGGCGCGGCAGGCCGCCCGTTTTTTTGAAGAGAAAGGGATACGGTTTGACAGAGTCTATGCCAGTCCGCTGATCCGGGCAGTGGAGACGGCGCGGATTATCGCGGGGGAGGATGCGGAGATCTTAACAGATGACCGGCTTCTGGAGATGGACTACGGCCCCTGGGAAGGGTGCAGCCTGGAGCGTCCGGCACCCGAGCTTATCCGCTTTTTCAGCGATTTTGTTCACAATCCCGCCCCGCAGGGGATGGAGTCACTTGATCATGTAAAGGAGCGGATGGGCCTTTTTCTGGAAATGCTGAAGGAAACGGCTCCTTCCGGCGGAGACAGGCAGGGAAATATCCTTGCCAGCACGCATGCGATCGCCCTGAAAGGCGCTCTGGAAGAACTGATGCCCGAATCCCGCGGATCCTGGTGGTCCAGGTATATCGGCACCTGCTCCGTCTTCCGGACAGAATATGCCGGCGGGATCTTCAGCAGCCCTGTTGAAATTCTCTCGCTCACGAACGAACCGGGCGTATAATTCTGCCCGTCATATATCGATTCCGCCCTGGCGGAACTGCACCCGGGAGTACGGCAGTGAAGTTTTTCCTCTGTACTTCCGGGTGTCTGCGAAAAAGGCCCCGGGCAGGCATATACGCCGGAAGCTGGTTACAGCAGTTCCGGCCGGATAGCCGGCACGGGGCCTTTTCGGCCGGCGGATCATGGCCAGGGAAACCAGAGGTCCGCCGGGACAGGGGAGACGGTACTCTATCGCGCGGGCCCGTGATTTCAGTCACGGACATCGCGCGAAGCAATATACTGCGGGAAAATGCGCGTCAGCGCAGGCTGTGTCCGAAGACCAGCTCTTCTATGCGCTCTGTGGCGTGACCGTCGCAGGAGCCCATGAAGAGACTCCGGAAAGCGGCAACCTGCCGCGGGTCAAAGCGTTCATCGATGCAGCGGATGTAGTCGATGATTTCGTCAGTGGTTCTGCAGACAGGACCCGGCGTGAGTTCGTCATAGTTGTAATAGAAGCCGCGCCAGTCGAAATAATCGTCCAGGTCATACGCGTAAAAGATCATGGGACGCTCAAACAGAGAGTATTCATAGATCAGTGAGGAATAATCGCTGATGCAGATATCCGCCGCGCAGAGCAGTTCGTCGATGGAGAGAACGCCGGAGGCATCCGCGGCGAAGCTGCCTTTCAGGTCTTCCGGGATCTGAGGAATCCGCTCGCCCCTGACATAGGGATGAAGCTTGGTGATGATCACATACTGATCCCCGAGCGCCTGTGCCAGCTTCCGGAGCTGGAAATGTTCCTCATAGTCAGGAGTCGTCGCGTTCGCCACCCGTCCGCGGAAGGTCGGGGCGAAAAGGATGATCTTCTTTCCCTCGGAGGCGGGGAAGAAATCGTGCACCTTCTGCACGGAATCGCGGATGAAGGCGGGATCAAAGAAAACGTCGGTGCGGCTTATGCCGACCGGTTTGACGACGCCGGGCCGGTTCTCCAGGGACATGGCTTCCTCGTAGGCCCATACGACCTCCGGGCTGGAAACCGTCACATGGGTCAGATTTTTATAATAGGGAGCCGGATGTTTCTGCCGGGTTTTCTGGTCATCCCCGAACAGCTTGTCCTCTGTGCTGGCGCCGAATTTTTTGAATGCGCCGCAGCCGTGCCAGAGCTGCGTCACGATCGTCTCCGGACGGAGGGCCACACAGCCGATCACGGGCGAAGCGTCGTTGAGGAAGATGTACTTCGCGGTTGCCGCGTCTGCCAGAAGGGCACAGCAATTACGCTCATATTCCTCCCTCGGTACGGAAAACTGATGGAGAAAATGAACGTGGATTCTGTATTTTCCGCTGGCGGTCAGGTCGTTGTAAAGAAGACGGAAATTATCGCTCAGGCTGTCATAGCGGTCTTCGACGAAAATGACTTTCCGCCTGTCGAGCGGCCGGTCCGCGTAGTGGGCGTAATAGGCCGGAAACTGCCTGCCGTAGCGCAGGTCCCTCTGACGCATGTTCAGCGCCCTGCGGATCTGTCTGAAAGGAGGCAGATTGCGCAGCTTCCAGTAGAGCGGGCGTATGGGGGTGTTTTTGAGTAATTCTTTTATTTTTGTCAGATAGATGTTCATAGCCACCGTTCCGATAATATATTATAATATGAGTACAGCGCCAAAGCACTGCCCGCAGATCCTGCCCCCATGGATATACATGGCAGGATGATCCGGCGGACGTCATAATCCTGTTACAACTTTTCGCTGCTCTTCTTATTTATATTAACAATTCGTTAATCATTTTGCAACATTTTTAAAAATATTTTTTGGAGACTTCTCTATGAAAAAGATCTTCATCCGTTCCGGGATGACTCCCTTTGAGGGCCTGTCTCCTGCGCAGATGCTTCTTGACAATTCAATCGGGGACAATGCCGGCAACCTGATCTATATGAACAGCATCTACCGCACTCTCATGACGGATGACCAGACAGAGTTTCTTCCCAGCCGCTACGAGTATTATCCGTCCCAGGCGCGCATGATCAATGAAAGCTGTGACAGTGTTGTGATCCCGCTGGCGGATGCTTTCCGTTCCTCCTTCGAGGGCGGGCTCAACAGTCTGACAAAGCTGGTGAAGGCGGTCCGGGTTCCCTGTACGGTTGTCGGAGTCGGCCTGAGGGCGCCGCTCGGGGTGACTTCCTTTCAGGATTTTCCCTTTAACGGAAAGGTGAAACAGTTCCTGTCGGCAGTACTGGACAAATCCGCCCTTGTCGGCGTCCGGGGCGAGATTACGGCGGAATACCTGAAAACGCTGGGCTTTCTCCCCGAGAAGCATTTTACCGTCATCGGCTGTCCGTCCCTCTATACCTGGGGGAACCGGCTGGAAGTCCGGCCGGTGCAGATTCAAAAGAACAGCAGGATCTGCGTCAATAACAATGTGGACGCGGACCAGAATGTCCAGAAGTTCATCCGCCGCCTGATGGCGCAGTATCCCGGCGCGGTTTTTCTCCCGCAGCTGCAGAGGGAATTCCGTACGGTTTATACGGGGGCGTCTTTTGTGCACAAGGACCACAGCAAGGATTATCCGGACCGGATCACGGACCCGGTCTACCGGGAAGGGCGGGTGCGCTTTTTCTGCGACGTGCCGGGCTGGCTTGCTTTTCTGCGGGAGAGCGCCTTTACCGCGGGTCCGAGAATGCACGGGAACATCGCCTCGATTCTGGCCGGGACGCCGGGCGTTCTGATCGTCAAGGATTCCAGGATGGAGGAGCTTGCGGCATATCACCGGCTGAACTGTGTCTATGCCTCTGAGATCGGGGAAGACACCACACTGGAAGATCTTGCGGAGAAGGCGGACTTCACCCCCATGAAAAAGGCCGCGGGGGAGAATTTCCGGCACTATATTCATTTTCTTCACAGCAACGGACTGAAGACGATCTACGACGGGGGCAGGATTCCGGCGGCCGGCAGCACGCCCTTTGACCGTCGTATGGCGTCTGTAAAATCCTTCGGCCCGATCCTGCCGGTATCCCTTCTGAGTACGGAGGAGCTTGCGGACCGCTGGGACAGCTATTATCCGGCCTATGAGGAACGGTATCAGAAGATGCTGAAGGAAACCGGGCGTTTCAGACGGGGCGTGGAGCGTTTCGTAAAAGCGGACCTTCTGAGAAGGAAGATACTGGGAGAAGACATCGGCACCGCGGCCGGAACGAAGAAGCATTCCTGAAAGAGGAGGAACAGTATGGATATCCTGGCACCCGCGCGTAAACTGGCACGAAGTTCATACAAAGACATGACGCTGAAAAGGCTGTATCCAGACCGTTACCGCAAGGCGGCCGAAAGTCCGCTTGTCAAAGGAAAAGTGGTTTTTCTGGAGGTGCGGGAGGAAGCCCTGACGGATAATTTCCGCCTGATCCGGGCAGCCCTGGAAAAGCGCAATGAGCGGGCCGGGAAAACACTTTACCGGATGACGACGGTCTGTATCCGCGAGGGAATGACGGGAAGCCTGGAGGTGATGCAGAACTGTCTGAACGCGATTCCGAAGCTCGCGGATGCGGAGTTCATTTTTGTAAATGAGGTCTCCTACTTCCTCTCCAGCCTGCCCATCCGGTCCGGAACCACCGTGATCCAGACCTGGCACGCCTGCGGCGCTTTCAAGAAGTTCGGATATTCAGCCGTGGGACAGGGCTTCGGGACCAGCAGGGAAGATCTGGACCGCTATCCGGTCCACCGCAATTTCGACTATGTGACAGTCTCCGGTCCCGAGGTGGTCTGGGCTTACGCAGAGGCCTTCCATATGGAGGACCGCAGGGACGCCATTCTTCCCATCGGCGTCAGCAGGACGGATATGTTTTTCCACAGCAGGTACAGGGATAAAGCCTGCGGCAAGACGGCCTGGGTTCTGCGCCGGATGGCGCCGCAGCTCTTCCGCTCTTCCGGGCAGGATGTCTATGCGGACCGGATTCCCGGTGAGGAAGAGGAATCCGCCTGCCTGGTGCCGGGAAAGAAGATCATCCTTTACGCGCCCACTTTCCGGGGAAGCGTCAGGGACGCGTCCTCGCCGGACAGACTGGATCCGGTCAGGATGAAGGAAGCGCTCGGCAGGGATCATATTCTCCTGATCAAGCACCATCCCTTTGTGAAAGAACGGCCCCCGATCCCTGCGGAAGCGGCGGATTTTGCTTTTGACATGACGGACAGGCTGACCATCGAGGAACTGATCACGAGCGCGGACATCTGCATCACGGACTATTCCTCGATCATATTTGAATACTCGCTCTTTGAGCGGCCGCTGATCTTTTTTGCCTTTGACCTTGACAGTTATCTGGATGAGAGGGGCTTCTACTATCCGCCGCAGGACATGATGCCGGGGCCGGTCTGCCGGACGCAGGACGAGCTGATCCGGGAGTTGCAGAAAGCCCGTGAAACTTTTGACCTTGCGAGAGTGCGCGAGTTCAAGTACCGGTTCATGAGCGGCTGCGACGGCCATGCGACCTCCCGCGTTCTTGAGCTGATGGATAAATGCGCCTCATCATAACCGGCCCTTTCTGCAGGCACGACGAATCAGAAGCTGCTTTCAAACAAGACGTGAACAGCAGCTCCGGTTTCACACTTTTTAATGCAGAAACGGGGATACTCCGAAATTATTTTGGCAAGCCTTGCATGTCAATTCTGTAAGTGGTATAATCCGCATTATGTAGCTAAAAGCGGAGCGATATCCGCGAAAACGCGCACAGTCAGTGGGATTGCGCGTACCGGCCCCTTCTGCCGGAGGCGGAGGAGACCGGGGGTTTCTGGCAAAGAGGAGGTTTCTTATGAAGAAGAGGATGATTTCTGTGATCTGTGGACTGTCCATGGCTGTCATGGCTCTCGCAGGCATGAATGTCTATGCGGAAGACGTCATCAAGATCGGTGTCTTTGAGCCGCAGACCGGTGAGAACGGCGGCGGCGGACTGCAGGAGCTGCAGGGCGCGCGCTACGCGAACGAGATCAGACCGACTGTCACGATCGACGGCACGGAATATAAGGTAGAGCTGGATGAGGTCGACAACAAGTCCGACAAGACGGAAGCTGTCACCGCGGCGCAGAAGCTGGTTGCCGACGGCGTCGTAGCTGTCATCGGTTCCTATGGCTCCGGCGTTTCCATCGCTGCCGGCCCGACCTTCGCGGAGGCTCAGATTCCCGCAGTAGGATGCTCCTGCACGAACCCGCAGGTTACCAACGGATGCGATTACTACTTCAGAGTCTGCTTCCTGGATCCCTTCCAGGGTTCTGTCATGGCTCAGTATGCTTTCGATGAGGGCTATAAGAATGTAGCAGTCATCGACCAGCTCGGCGACGACTATTCCACAGGTCTTGCCAACTTCTTCATCAAACAGTTTGAGACGCTTGGCGGAACGATTGCCACCACGCAGCAGTTCCAGACCAACCAGTCTGATTTCAAGGCGATCCTGACCGAGGTCAAGGCAAGCGGCGCTGACGCCATCTTCGCTCCGTCCTCCATCACGACCGCTCCGCTGATCATCAAGCAGGCCCGTGAGCTCGGCATCGAAGTTCCCTTCATGGCAGGCGATACCTGGTACAACCAGACGATTATCGACAACGCCGGAGCAGCTGAGTGCGAAGGAACAGTCGTATCGACCTTCTTCGATGAGAACGATGACTCCAACGCGATCGCAACTGATTTCGTCAGCGGCTACAAGGCATGGCTGAATGAAGACCAGAAGAGAATCGACAACAACGGCGGCAATGACGCGATCGTCGGAAACTCCGCTCTTTGCTTCGATACCTACAACGTAATCTGTGACGCTCTTGAAGCTGCCGGCTCAACAGAGGGCGAAGCTGTCAAGGCTGCTCTTGCGGCGATCGACGGCGATTATGTAACAGGCCACATCACATTCGATGCGGTTGGCGACGCGGATAAGGATTCTGCTTACATCGACATCGCCAAGGACGGCAAGTTCGAATTCCTGAAGATCGTCTCCGTCGGAGAGTGATTCCGGAATGACCGGGAAGATCGCGGGTGAGTGATTCCGGCCCGGCCGGAACGCCGCCGGGCGGTTCCTGACAAACGATGCAGAAGGGGGGCAGGGATGTTCCTGCCCCTCTTTTTCACAGTATACGCCGAAAATGTTTTCGGACAGCCAGTTTTATTATTCAGCTTTGCTTCCCAGGCAGGCAGCCGCGGCGCGGCTTTCTGTCTGAGGAGCAGAGCACGGGAGGAGTCAATGAGTGGCGCAACATTCCTGCAACATCTTCTGACCGGTGTGTCGCTGGGCGGTGCATATGCGCTCATCGCAATCGGGTACACGATGGTTTACGGTATCCTTCGGCTGATCAACTTTGCACACGGCGATATCTTTATGATGTCCGGTTACTTTATGATTTTCGCGGTATCCTCGATGCCGTGGTTTATCGGCGTGCCGACTGCCCTGATCGGTTCCGTCCTGCTCGGTGTCGTGATTGAAAAGGCGGCCTACAAGCCCCTGCGTTCGGCGCCCCGCATGTCGGTCATGATCTCCGCGATCGGCGTTTCATATCTTCTGGAGAATCTGGCAACCTATCTGTTTACCGCGATCCCGATGGCATATCCGGAGATTCCTGGCCTGAAGAAGATTTTCACCTTCGGGCAGATCACGACTTCCCTGGTCACGATCCTGACGCCGGTGCTTACCATCGTGCTGGTCGTTCTGCTTCTGCAGCTGATCAACAAGACGAAGATGGGAATGGCCATGCGCGCCGTATCCAAAGATACGGAGGCGGCAAGGCTCATGGGGATCCGCGTTGACAGCACGATTTCCATGACCTTTGTGATCGGTTCCTTCCTGGCCGGCATCGGAGCCCTGCTCTATTTTACGGACCGTATGACGGTCTATCCCTATTCCGGCGCCCTGCCGGGACTGAAGTGCTTCGTCGCGGCGGTTCTCGGCGGAATCGGGTCGATTCCGGGCGCGGTCATCGGCGGATTTATCATCGGTATCTCCGAGACCTTCCTGGTGGCACTGGGATACTCCACATTCTCGGATGCCTTCACATTTGTGCTGTTGATTATCATCCTGCTTGTACGCCCGACCGGCCTGTTCGGCGAGGCGGCGACAGATAAGGTCTGAGGGGGTGAATATAGTGAAGGAAAACAAAGTAAGAGACCGGATCCTTACCATCATCGCCCTTGCCGCGGTGCTCGGCCTTATGGCCTGGTACCAGATGAACGCCAGACAGCATTCCTATGCGATATCCATCCTGGAACGCTCGGCCATCTACGCGGTCGGCGCAGTCGCCATGAACCTTCTGACCGGCTTTACCGGCCTGTTCTCCCTGGGACAGGCGGGCTTCATGGCCATCGGGGCTTATGTGACGGCGGTCCTGACCATTCCGACGGGCGTACGGCCGAATGTATATTATATGAACGGCATCGCGCCCTGGCTTGAGAATCTGCATCTGCCGATGATCCCGGCCATGCTGCTGGGCGGACTTTTTGCCGCGGCTCTGGCCGCCCTGATCGGCATCCCGGTTCTGCGCCTGAAGTCTGACTATCTTGCGATTGCAACGCTGGGATTTGCCGAGATTATCCGCGCCCTTCTTGCGGCGCCCATGATGGACCGGATCACGAACGGTTCCTACGGCCTCAACAACATTCCGGGCTTTAAGAACCTGTTCCAGCCTGTCCTGATCGCGGCTGTCTGCATTATCGTGATGATCATGCTGATCAATTCCTCTTTCGGGCGCGCTTTCAAGGCGATCCGCGAGGATGAGGTCGCGGCGGAAGCCATGGGGATCAACCTCTTCACCCATAAAGAGCTGTCCTTTGTGATTTCCTCTTTCTTTACGGGGATCTCCGGAGGCATGCTTGCGGTATTCATGCGTTCGATCGACACCAAGACCTTCCAGGTCACGCTGACTTACAATATTCTTCTGATTGTAGTCCTGGGCGGCATCGGTTCCGTATCCGGATCCATTATCGGATCTCTCCTGATCAACGGAGGTCAGGAGTGGCTCCGCTTCCTGGATGAACCGCACGCAATCGCCGGTTATTCCATCCCGCTGTTCAGACCGGGCCTGCGCATGGTTATTTACTCCATCCTCCTGATGGTAGTCGTCCTGTTCTGGCGCAGCGGCATTATGGGAACCAATGAATTCTCCTGGAAATGGTTTTTCGGCCTGTTCCGCCGCGGAAAGCGGAAGAATGTCCAGACGGGGGGTGATCAGTGATGGCCCGGGAAGAAAGGAAGAATGTACTTCACGTTGAGAACATGACCATGCAGTTCGGCGGCGTCGTCGCGGTCAATAACCTGTCCCTGGACGTTTTCCAGGGTGAGATCGTCGCCCTGATCGGCCCGAACGGAGCCGGAAAGACCACCGCTTTCAACGTCATTACCGGCGTGTACGAGCCTACGAACGGGCGCGTCCAGTTCAACGGGGAAACCATCATCGAGAACTATCCGCACGGAAAGATGAAGAAAAATTATCTGGGCGAGAACGCCGCGTCCTATGACAGGGCGGTGAGCAAAACCCCGGATCAGATCACGAAGCTCGGCATAGCGCGGACTTTCCAGAACATCCGCCTGTTCAAGGCGCTGACGGTTTTTGACAATGTTCTGATTGCCACGCATATGCGCTCGAAGGCCAATGTATTCTCGGCCACTTTCCGCGCAAACGGGGCGGAGGAGAGAGCGAACCGCGAGCGGGCAGCGCAGCTGCTTGAGATGGTCGGACTTCAGGACCATATGAACGACCGGTCCACTTCCCTGCCTTACGGCCAGCAGCGCCGCCTTGAGATCGCGCGCGCTCTTGCCACGCAGCCGTCCCTGCTTCTGCTGGACGAGCCGGCGGCGGGCATGAACCCGCAGGAGACCGAGGAACTGTCCGGCTTCATCCGCAAAATCAAGGATGATTTTAATCTGACCGTCTTTGTCATTGAGCATCATATGGATCTTGTCATGAGTATTTCGGACCGGATCTATGTGCTGAACTTCGGCAGCCTGATCGCGGACGGTACGCCTGAGGACATCCAGAGCAACCCGGTTGTCATCAACGCGTATCTCGGGACCGGCGATACGAACTGAGGGAGGTGTGGATATGGCACAGGAGAATCTCCTGGAAGTAAAAAACCTGGTCGTGCGCTACGGCGGAATCGAAGCCGTGCGCGGCATCAGCTTTGAGGTGCCCAGGGGTCAGATTGTCACACTGATCGGTTCGAACGGCGCGGGCAAGTCCTCCACCCTGAGGGCGATCACAGGCCTGGAGAAGCCGGTGGCGGGTTCTATTGTCTTTGAGGGACAGGATCTGACAAAACTGGGAACAGAGACCATCGTAACAAGAGGCATCACCCTCGTTCCGGAGGGCAGGCGCGTATTCGTGAACCTTACCGTGGCGGAGAACCTCCGCATGGGCGCCTATATGAGAAAAGATGATTTCTCGAAAGACCTGGAATGGGTATACAGCCTGTTCCCGCGCCTGAAGGAGCGGAGCTGGCAGCCCGCGGGCACTCTGTCCGGAGGCGAGCAGCAGATGCTGGCGATTGCGAGGGCCCTGATGAGCAAGCCGGATCTGGTCATGATGGACGAGCCGTCCCTGGGACTGGCCCCGATCATCGTCCAGGAAGTATTCAATATCATCAGCGAGATCAACCGGCAGGGCGTGACCATCCTCCTGATTGAGCAGAACGCGAATATGGCGCTCCGGGCGGCGGATATCGGCTACGTCATGGAAACCGGCAGGATCACCATGACCGGCACGGGGATGGAGCTGGCGGCAAATGAACAGGTCCGCGAAGCATATCTGGGCAAGTCGAAAAAATAAGAAAAACGCCTGTGCGGCGGTATGCGGACCGCGCGGCGGAAAGCGCCGGAGACGGAGCATACAGGCGGACTGAAGAGAGAAAGAGCATTCGAAACAGCAGATTTACACCTTCCAGAAGGGCGATGCGCCCTGTAAAGACGGGGTAGATAGATATGGGCAGTGAGAAACAGAAAAAGAAGAAAGAAGAGCTGGAAGGACTGGAAGCGGCCAGCTTCCGGGCGGGTGAGATCGTTGAGGAGATTATCGACAATGCGATCCGCAGCGCAGACTACAGCAGCCTGAGCCGTCAGGTGACGGAAGCGCTGGACCGGGCGGCGGACGCCCTTCATGAAAGTCTGACCAATGCCGCGCGGGGAAAGAGCGGCGACGGCAGCCAGGACAGAAGAACGGCGGATAAACCCTACTGGCAGAGAGAAGAGTCGCGCACTTACCGTTCATCCGACCGGTCAGGATATGAGACTGCGCGGTCCAGGGCGAACCGGGGCTCTGATCTGAGGGAGACGGCGGATTATCTTGCCGGTTCCGGAGGAGTGGCAAGCCCGGTCGCCAGCTATATCAAGGCCGCGCTGCAGATGATCTGGGCTTTTATTTCCGGCATCATGTTCATTGCCTCCGTTGGAATCGGACCCGGCGGCGGGATGTGGGTCTTTTCGATTTTCTCGGCGCTTTTCACGGCACTCTTTGCAGTGCTCGGGATCAAAAATCTCAAGAAGATCTCCCGCATCAAGCTGGCCAGAAAGATTCTGAAGCTGATGGCAGGCCGGGATTATATTTCCGTCGATGAGATCTCATCCGCGATCGGGAAAAATCATGACGAGACTGCCGAAGAGCTGCGCGGGATGATCCAGGACAATGTATTTACCGGTCAGGCTTATATGGATCGCCAGAATACGACCTTTATGACCAGCCATGAGACCTACCAGCAGTACCAGGCACTGGAGAGAAGCCAGGCTGAGCGCAGGAAGCAGGAAAATGAGAGCGTATTCCGCCAGAAGGATCTGAAGGAATACAACAGGATGCAGGAGGGAAAGAAGGCCAGGGAGCAGAGCGAGGCGAAAAAGAACGCCCGGCTGGACCAGGAAACGCAGCAGATGCTGGCGGAAGGCCAGGCTTTTATCCGGCATATTCATGAGAAAAACGATGAGATTCCCGGCGAGGAATTCTCCGAAAAGCTGGACCGTCTGGAGCAGATCGTGACGGGCATCTTTGAGCGCGTCGAAGCTGACCCGAAGAGCGCGCCGGATCTCCACCGCATGATGAAGTACTATCTGCCGACCACCCAGAAGCTGGTCGATACCTACGCGACTCTGGACAGCCAGAATATCAGCGGCACCAACGTGGAGAACGCCAAGAGAGAGATCGAGCGCTCCCTGGATACCATCAACAGCGCCTTTGAGCGCTTCCTGGATCAGTTCTTCCGGGATACGGCCTGGGATGTCTCTTCGGATATCAGCGTCATGGGAACCATGATGGCCCAGGACGGCCTGACCGGCGGAGACGATTTCAGCGAGGAAAAGGTCAGGGAATATTCTTCCTCTTCCGGGAATGAGTTCCGGAAAGAGAAAACTTTTGAGGAAGAGCACGGATATACGGAAGGGTATACACACGGCTATTCCGATACGCTGGGATCCGGCGCCGCCTATGCTGAGGCGCCCGACCGGGAGGGAAAATGACGCACAGCGCTATGCTGTGATAACGGCCGCTGATTCCGTCCGGCGGAACAGGAGGCGGCGGAAAAGCCTGTAAGAGTTCCGGTATAGATCTGCATTGAAAAAGCACGGCCTGCGGGCTGTGCTTTTTACATTCTTCAGACAGCAGATGCGGCATAAAAAATGGCGTGACCCGGGGATCACGCCATTTTCTGAAAGCTGCCTGATCAGTCTGCCTGACAGCCCTGACGGCTGTCTTCGGCGGGAACTTCTTCAGCGGGAGGTTTTTGAAAGCTCGAGAAGCTTCTGCTTCAGTTCGGCTTCCATACGCGCCATCTCGGCTTCCGCCTCGGAGCGCTTTGTGCGGCCCTCTTCCTGGATTCTGAGAACATCGTCCAGAGTACTGATCAGTTCCGCGTTGGTCTGCTTGAGGGTCTCAATGTCCACGATGCCGCGCTCGGATTCCTTTGCGGTTTCGACGGATGCGGTATGCAGCTGCTGCGCGTTCTTCTTGAGCAGCTGGTTGGTCAGCTCGGAAACCTCATGCTGCGCTTTCGCGGCCTGGTTGGAATGCTCTACGCCCATGGCGATGACCATCTGGTTTTTCCACAGCGGTATCGTGTTGACGATCGTGGACTGAATCTTCTCGGCCATAAGGGTATCCGCATCCTGTACCAGGCGGATCTGCGGACCTGTCTGCAGCGCGATCATCCTCGTCAGCTCCAGGTCGTGGAGCTTTTTTTCAAAACGGTCGCACATGGCGCCGAAATCCTTGGCGGTCTGCGCGTCCTGTGCGTCTCCTGAAGCGGCCGCGCGGTCCTGCAGCTCTTTCAGTTCCCCTGCGCGCACTTCGGCAAGGCGCTTTTTGCCGGCCGCGATATACATGGACAGCTCTTTGAAATAGGACAGGTTCAGGGCGTACATCTGATCCAGCGTGGCGACGTCCTTGAGCAGCTGGACCTGATGTTTCTCAAGCGCGTCAACGATCGTATCCACCGACTGCTCTGTCTTGTCGTAGCGTGCCTGGAGGGCGACCATCTTATTGGACTGCTTTTTAAAGAACTTCAGGAATCCGCCGTCGTCTTCCTTGACGTCAAAATCTTTCAGCTCGGTGACGAGGCCGCTGATCATGGAGCCTACCTCCCCCAGATCCTTGTTGCGGACATTGGCCAGGGCCTGGTCGGAGAAATCGGACATTTTTTTCTGCGTTCCCGCGCCGTAGGTCATAATCGCGTTGGAATCATGGATGTTGATCTTTTTCGCGAAATCGTCAACCATCTTCTGCTCTTCAGGCGTGAGCCTGACATCCTGGACCTGCTCCGCGGGACGAGTGCTCTGCGCCGCCATGATGGCTTCCGCTGTAGCAGCGGGAGAAGGAGCGGCCTGGACCTGGGCGGCAGCCGGAGCAGCCTGGTACTGAACTGCAGCCTGGGCGGCCTGAGCGGCAGCTTCCGCCTGCGCCTTTGCGGCGGCTTCCGCCTGCGCCTTCGCGGCGGCTTCCGCCTGAGCCTGAGCGGCAGCTTCCGCCTGCGCCTTCGCAGCGGCTTCCGCGGCAGCCTTGGCAGCAGCTTCCGCCTGAGCCTGAGCAGCAGCTTCCTGCGCCTGCGCGGCGGCTTTTTCAGCCTGTGCGATCACGTCATCCACTGCAATTTCCGGACTTCCTTCCTCCCCGAATGTGAGCCTGATCGGAGCCGGCGAAGGAACTGTCTGGTCAAAAATGTTATCAGTCGACATAGTAAAACCTCCTTTGGCCGATTCATATTCAAATAAAAGCTAGTCCTATTTTAACAATCCGGAATCTTCAGTACAAGTGTTTCTTAATGCTTGTTTTTGCTTGCGCGGGGCCGCTTTTAGGGGTATAATTTTTTAGTAGCTTCGTAAATTAGGAGAACTGTCATGAAGAGATGTATGTATTGCGGCCACGAGAATGATGATAGTGTAGTCACATGTGCGGTATGCGGAAACAGGCTTTCAGATATTCCGGATGGTCAGACCAGCAGAAAGATCGGATTTACGGAAGATTTTTCAGAAGAGGACGCTGCAGCCGGGCAGCAGGCGGATTCCTTTGAGAGTACTCAGAAGCCGGAAGAGCCGGCCGCGGAAACCCGGGAGGCTTTTGCGGGACAGAGGCCTGTGGATGATCAGTTTTCCGGTGAAACTCCTGCCGGACAGTTCCCGGAGGAGGAAAACGCGGGCTCCGAAGATAGTTTTGAGGAGATGAATTACGCGCAGCAGGCAGACCCGGAGGAGGCATTTGCCGGACAGCCGGAAGGTACTGTGAGCGGTCAGATGCAGGGCGGCCAGCAGTACTATGACGGGACGGACTGGAGACAGGATGTCGGCAGGGGACAGACCTATGCCGCCCGCCAGCAGTACGAGGCAAAAGCCGGGAACCAGAGGGAACGCGCACCCAGGGAACAGTACGGTGATGCCGGTTACGGTTACCGTCAGCCCCAGGGCGGCCAGGTTCCGCCGCGCGACCGGGCGGATTACGGGAAGCGGGAACAGTCTGCCGGCGGAAGCAAGGCTTTCATGATCAAAGCCAGAAAGAGGGTCAAGTCTCTTACCTTCTTCCTGATGGCGCTGTTCTTTACGGCGATGCTCGGCCTGAACGCCTATAATATTATCAGCGGGAACGCGATGTACAACCTCAGCCAGGCAGATTCGATGCTTGCGAACATCCTGGGAGGGAACAACACCTTCTTCACGCAGATTCTCACCGAGCTCTGCTCACAGCTGGTATCGATGATTGTCAATGTCTATGGCATCGCAAAACAGCTTGGCGACAATGTAATGCTGGGGATCCTGCTGGTATTCCTGATTCCGAACGCGCTGTACTGCCTGGCGCTCTGGCTGATGTTCGGCCAGACGGATATCCGCAGAAGACAGTTTTCCATGGGCGGATATACGTTGGCAAGAGTGATGTGGGTCCTGAAGTTCATCATTGCCTGCATCGTTCTGGGCATCGGGCTTGTCATTTCGCTTTACTTTGTTGTGGTCGGTGCTTCCAGCGCCCAGTTCACCAGCTCCTTCATAGAGGGGCTCCTGATGCTGATCCTGATGATCGTGATCACTCTGTTCGTGATCCTGTATTATATCCAGTGGATGTTCTGCCTGAAGGTTGTCAAGCTTAATTCGAAGACAGGCGCGGATCCCGGAAAGATGCCCGGTTATGTGGCCTTTATCTCCATTATCGCAGCCGCGCTGTGCGGGCTTCTCATGGTTCCGATGGCGCCGAATGACTATATCGGACTGGCAGCGAGAGGAAGCGCCGCAGGTTACTTCCTCTTCATGGGACTCTGGGTTATTATCTACAAGATCAAGGTAAAGAGAAACTGAAGTTTTCGGGACGGAAAGCCTGCCGGGAGCAGGATTCCGAAGACAAAAGGAATAAGAGTGTCTGTTCAGGCCGTGCCGGGAAGGCGCGGCCTGTTCTTTTTCAGCCGGGCATCCTGCACGGAATGGTCCGCCGGCCGCAGATTTGCCCGCCTTTCGGCAAAGAGAGGAGCTTCATAATTTATTCAGAAAGTTTTGCTGAAAATCATGGTGACTATGCCTGCTTTTAATGGTATGATGTATCACAGTTTACTGGGATGAGTCTGTCCCTCGGGGGAGTGGAGTACGGCAGACATGTGTCCGGGAACTCCGGCGGTCTTTCGGGACCCTCCGGAAGACAGATTTGCGGAAGAGGGCCGCAGAAAAGGGGAGCCTGAAGTGAATAAGATATTGAAGCGTTTTATTCTGGTGTGTGTGATTCTGATCGCGGCGATCGCAGCGGTTGCGATGTTTTATCTGCACAGGGAATGGAACCGGACGACTTATTTTAATAATACCAGCATCAATGGATTTGACGCGTCGAATAAAACGCCCGCTGATCTCTATGATCTGCTCAGCAAGTCCTATTCCGCGCCGAAAGTTCACCTGCTCGAGGGGGAGGCGGAGCAGGCGGTCTGGTCGCTGGAGGAACTCGGCTATACGGTGGACGAGAAGTCGCTGCAGGCGAGCCTTCAGAGCGCGCTCAGCAGGCAGAAGAGCAGCCTTGCCGTCTTTATGGCCAGTATGATGAACGGGAATTCCTTTGATGTACAGGTCCCTTTCCTGTTCAACCAGGGACAGTTTTCTTCCACTGTGGCCGTCAGCAATATGGCTTCGGAGCGTATCCCGAATCAGGATGCGGAACTTGTCTATAAGAAAAAGGCAAAAACTTATACGATTAAACCGGAAGTCCAGGGAACGGAGCTGAGGGATATGGATCTGCAGATCTTTGTCCAGCAGCAGACGGACCAGCTGGTGGAACAGGCCCGCCCCCAGGAGGATCTCTACATCACCATTCCGCAGCACCTGTATGTGCTTCCCTATATTCTTTCTACCGATACCGACCTGAATAATGAGATGAACGCCTACAACTCCTATGACCAGGCGGTGATTACCTATACCTTCGGTTCACAGACGGAGGAGATCGACTGGGATACCATCCGCGACTGGGTTTTTATGGAAAACGGCGAAGGCATGCTGAGCGAGGAGCGGATCCGCGAGTACGTTATGAATCTCGCCGCCCGGTATAATACCTGCCATTATCCGAGGCATTTTCATACTTCAGTCGGAACGGACATCACGATTGCCGACCCGGAGAACGAGTATGGATATACAGTGGACGAAGAAGGAGAGTACCAGCAGCTGGTTCTCGACATCCAGTCCAACAGCAAGGTTACGCGGGAACCGGTTTACAGTGTCGCCGGCGTGAGAAGAGACGGGATGGACGACCTTTCCGGAACTTATGTAGAGGTCAATCTTTCCCTTCAGCATCTGTGGTTTTACAAGGATTACAGCCTGATCTCGGAGTGTGATCTGGTATCCGGCTGCGTCTCAAAGGGGACGGAGACACAGACGGGCTGCTTCCCGATCGCCTATAAACAGAGTCCGGCCACTCTGACCGGCCAGAATGCGGTGAACGGCTGGAGGACGGACGTCAGTTTCTGGATGCCTTTCTTTGAAGGACAGGGCCTGCATGACGCGACCTGGCGCTCGTCTTTCGGCGGGAATATCTATGTTTACGACGGATCTCACGGATGCGTGAATCTTCCCTATTATGCGGCGCAGGAGATCTATAACAGTATCGAGACAGGGACAGCGATCATCCTCTATAAATAACGATTATCCTGACTGATTTGAAATCAGGTTCCGCTTTGCCGCCGATGCGCGTAAGGAACAGAACCTGATTTCATTTTTTGCCCTGATCCGGAAACGGGAAAGAAATTTTTGAAGAAAGTTTGGCTGAGTCATTGAAATCGGGCTTAATTTCGATATAATAAAAAAGTGTAGGCAACAGAGGGGAGAGCGACCGGGCTGTAAGGGCGGTTCGGGAGTTTTGTAACTGTAATAAGGGGCGACAAATGAGCAGGGGTAATCTGGCGGAAGATCCAAGGGTGGATCGACCGTCATCAAGTCGTTATACCCACTTGGGCGCAGAGGCGGAGAACAAGCTGCTGTATGCGCCGGACGTGACCAGGAAGAAGGGCACGCAGGGAAGCGGCAAGGGTACGGTCAGATCGAATCAGAAATCAGCAAAGAAGAGCGTCGGGCGCAGTCTGCCTAACAGCCAAATGAGTCGGCTGGAGGTAGGAGGCGACGGACGCTTATTTGGCGTTCATGTAAAAGAACCGGACAGTGTCCCGAAGACAGAAGAAAAAGTCGTCAGTGAAGGTGCAGCTCCCGCAGCTGCGGATGCAGCAAAAGCAGCGCAGATTAATCCGCCGGTTACTAAGACTGAGGAATTTCCTGCAAGGTCCGTAAAGCCGGGCAGGCCTTATCTTGAAACGGACGGGAATCCTCTTCTGAGCCGTGATACTCTGGTGAGAGTACAGGACAGAAAGCGGATCCAGGAAAAGGAAGAACGTGAATTAAAGCGTGCGCAGGCCCGGGAAGAACGTGAGCTGAAGCGGACGCAGGAGAAAGAAGAGCGCGAATTAAAGCGTGCGCAGGCCCGGGAAGAACGCGAGCTGAAGCGGACGCAGGAGAAGGAAGAGCGCGAATTAAAGCGTGCCAAGGCGCAGGAAGAACGCGAATTAAAGCGTGCGCAGGCCCGGGAAGAGCGTGAGCCCGTTCAGACTGCCGCAGATACGGCAGCGACGGTCAAAGAGACCGCGGCAGCAGAGCGTCAGGAAGAGAAGGCGGCTAAGGAGAGCCCGGCGGCAGAGCGTCAGGAAGAGAAGGCGGTTCAGGAGAACCAGACGGCAGAGCGTCAGGAAAAGAAGGCGGTTCAGGAGGGCCAGGCGGTGGAGCGCCATGAACGGAGGACGGCTCAGGAGAATCCTCTTCTGCAGGTGAAACGCAGGAACAGATCGGAAATGGCTGCGCAATCTGCAGCGGCCGGCATGCCTGCGGCAGGAACCGCAGCAGTACCGGTGCTCCAGAATAACCGCAGTGCAGGGGAGCTTCTGAAGGATTTTGCTCTCAGGCACCGCAAACCGCTGCTCGTGTCTCTGGCGGCTGTTCTGACCGCCGGTTACATCAGTACGGCAGTATATTATCATGACAAATTTTATCCGGGGACGAAGTTTTTCGGCATTCCGGCAGCGGGGATGACGGTGGAAGAAGTCAAGACCGCCGTGACAGCGAAGGTCAACAGCTACAGCCTGTCGATTCTGGAACGAAACGGCGGCACGGAATCAGAGACTTCCGGTGCGGGAGAATCCGCCGTCCTTTCCGCAGGAAACAGCGCGGAGGAAAGCCGGGGCGGACAGCTTCTGAAAACAGCCCGGTATTACGGATATACGGCCAGCGGAGCCCTGCTGGACGGACTTGGTGACCTGCCTGCTCATCAGGAGCAGACGCAGGCTGTTTCCGCACGGCAGAAAGGGCAGATCAGAACGGCCGTCGGAGACGTGATCGAAGCGGAACAGATCCGGCTCCGCTATCAGGACAACGGAGAGATCGAAGACGCGATGGAAGGTCAGATGACGGCTTTCTGGCCGGTCATGATGATCGCCCGCGGGATTAAAGGACAGTCTGAAGTTCTGAAGACACAGTATGACAGAAATGCAGCGGAGCAGGTGATCAGCGGGCTCAGCTGCTTTGATGAGGCGAATATCATCGCTCCCGTTGACGCGCAGCTTGCGTTTAACCAGGACGGAGCCTATGTCTCGGAAGAGATTATGGGGAATACCCTGGATACAGAAGCAGCTGCGGCAGCGGTGAAGGATGCTTTTGATAAGGGCATTACGCAGCTTGATTTCCAGCAGCTTGGCTTTTATAAGGATCCCGTGGTTTATTCGGATGACGCTGCCCTGAATAAGGAAGCCAGAAGACTGAATAAAGTACTCGGAGCCTGCGTTACGCTGGATTTCGGCGACCGGAGCGAGCAGCTGGATCCCGAGCGGGTTGCAAAGTTCCTTTCGAAGGGAAAGAACGGAAGGTATTTCCTGGATGAGGAGAAGGTACGCCGCTATGTGAGTTCCCTGGCGGAGAAGTTTGATACGGTTGCAGGCAGGAGGACTTTCTATACAAGCCTTGGAACCGAAGTGGAACTGTACGACGGCAATTACGGCTGGATTCTGGATCAGGAAGCCACCTATGAGGAGCTGCTGAACGCTCTGAAGAACAGAAAGAAAGGGACGCTGGATCCGGTCTATACCCAGACAGCGAAGAGCCGCGGACTGAATGATATCGGCGACACCTATATTGAGATCAATATTACGAATCAGCGGATGTGGATGTATAAGGAAGGAAAGCTGATCGTAGATACGCCGGTTGTCACGGGCAATCCATACAAAAACAATGATACGCCTTCCGGCGGCGTCTGGAGGGTATATGATATCCAGCGGAACGTCACCCTGCGCGGAGTCGATTACCGCACTCCGGTGGATTACTGGATCGGATTCAATGGGGGCGTAGGCGTCCACGATCTTCAGAGCCGCTATTATTTCGGCGGACAGATTTACCAGGGGAGCGGTTCCCACGGATGTGTCAATACGCCGCTTGCGGCTGTGAAGCTGATTTACCAGGCAGTGGAGTACGGAACTCCCGTTATTGTATATCAGGATGAGTCGCAGGAAGCGCTTGACGCGCAGACCGGTATCCAGGACATTTATTCGATCACTCAGCAGGTTGAATATGAATTCGGAACGGTGGAAGATGACGGACTGGGTTCGATCGTGAACAAAACGGCGGCAAGGGCCACCGGTTATTCGTCGGTTTCGTCATCCTGAGGAGGTACATATTGAAGTATTCCTATCTGCTCTTTGATCTGGACGGAACCTTAACTGACTCGGGAGAGGGTATCATGCGCTGCGTGCAGTATGCCCTGGAGAAATTCGGTATTACGGAGCAGGATGTCAGGAAACTGAGACGATTTGTCGGACCGCCTCTGACGGATTCGTTCCGCCTCTTCTGCGGAATGAATGAAGAGGATGCCCTTCTGGCAGTGCGATACTACAGGGAGCGGTATGAGAAACAGGGCATTCTGGAGAATCATGTATATGAGGGAATCCCCCAACTGCTGAGGGATCTGGCCGGAGAAGGAAGAACGCTGATTGTGGCGTCCTCCAAACCTGAGGTCTACGTGAATAAGGTTCTGGAGAATTTTTCCATTGCAGATTATTTTGCCTGTACAATCGGTTCGGGGATAAACGGAAAACTGTCCTCAAAGGAAGAGATTCTTGCGGAGGTAATGCGCAGATGTCCGTCAGCCGCTGCGAACAGGGACAGAACGCTGATGATCGGCGACCGGCGATATGATATTGAAGGGGCGAGATCGGCGCACATCGATTCCGTGGGCGTCTATTACGGCTACGCGGAAGCCGGGGAGCTGGAGGAAGCCGGCGCGGATTATATTGTGCAGACCGTGAGCGGACTGAGGGAACTGCTCATGGACCTGTAAGCAGGAGATTACGATTCCCGGCCAGCAGTCCGTAAGGGCGGTCTGCGGGCTGCGGAAGCCGGTATCCGGTGCTGTATGCCGGGTGGAAGACAGGACGGATGTATAAGGGGAGACTCTCTTCCGGGAAAGGGACCGGGGGAGATGTAATCAGATTCGGGAGATAACAGTCCGCACGCGCATGCGCGGCGGTTACTGAGCGGCCGGCATGCAGGGGATTCCGGCTAGAAATAAAGGGGAGCGGGACTATGAAACAGAGGAGCATTCAGAATGAGAGGGCAGCATTCGATCAGATCTTCAAGGCTGTGGGGGACCCCCACCGGCTGAAGATTATCCAGCTTCTGGCGGAACAGGAACTGAATGCGGGAGAACTGCTTCAGTCCATCGATATCGTTCAGTCGACACTCTCTCATCATATGAAATGCCTTGTGGAATCGGGCATTGTAAATGCCCGCAGAAATGGCAAATGGACCTGCTATACCCTGAATCCGGAAGTAATACATGATGCCTATGATTTTCTCGGGCAGTACCTGGGCGGAACGAAAAAGACCGGCACAGGCGGAACCGCTGCGGAAGATACTGCGGATTCACCGGACTCCTCCGCGAACAGCGGACAGCCTTCCGCACCTCAGGACGGAGAAGGTCCGGCAAAGATGAAGAAAAAAGGCTCCGGAGCGGCTGAGGATGAAAAGAAGAAGACAGGAGTTCCGGATAAAAAGCGTTCCTGGCGTTCTGATCAGGTGCAGCCGAAGGACCGCTATACCTTTGCGGATGAGCAGGAAGAGCTTCCGGGATGGCGGACTTCGGATGACGATGATGACGACGAGGCGGAAGAGACATCCGGCGGCTGGTGGAATCCGGAGCTTAGAAGCGAGAGAATGGACGGGAAAAAGGCAGGAAAGAAGCACTCAGGAGAGCTGAACGCCGGCCCGGAATTCTCAAAGAAAGGTCCGGAGGAAGAAAAAAAGAAAAAGGGAAAGAAATCCAAAAAAGGGAAAAAGAACGGGAAAAAATGAGAGCGGAAGCCGCCCTCATTTCCGCGGCGAAGCCTGACAGCGAAAGAAGAACATGGCCAGAAAGAAAGAAGTCAAGACGAATGCGATGCGTATTCTGGACCGTACCGGGACAGATTACCGGGTAATCACTTACGAGTGTGATGAGTTCGTGGATGCGCAGCAGATCGCCGACCAGCTCCACCAGCCCCACGAGCGGATGTACAAAACGCTTGTGACCAGGGGAAAGAGCGGGGATTATTTTGTATTTGTGATACCGATAGACGGGGAACTGGATCTGAAAAAAGCTGCGAGAAGCGTCGGCGAAAAGTCGGTGGAGATGATCCATGTAAAGGATATAAATGCGGTGACCGGTTATATCCGCGGCGGCTGTACGCCGATCGGCATGAAGAAGCAGTATGTGACCAGGATCAGTGAGGATGCCGGTGCGCTGGATACCATGATTGTAAGTGGCGGCAAGCTTGGCGCCCAGATTGAACTGAGGCCGGAAGATCTGCTCCGTGTTTCAGAGGCTGAGTATGCAGACCTTCTGGAATGACGGGAACCGGCTGCAGATCCGTAAAAACCCGGATCGGGATCCCGAACGGTTAAGGAGGGGGATCCGGCGGCAAGATGCTGCCGGATCCCTTCTTCTGCGCGATATTCACAGGGTACACTGGTTGACAGACAGAAAATAATGCGCTAATGTTACTGGAAAATGCGAAAAACTGTAAAAAGCAACAAAATCAGTATGGAATTGGGAGGCTGCTGAATGCTGAACGATATTGACAGAGAAGCACGTGATGAGAAGCTGCTTACGCTTCTGGACCGGACCCTTAATTCTCAGAAGATGGATCTGTCTCTATATGAACAGTATGGCGTGAAGCGGGGGCTGCGTGAGTCAAACGGACGGGGCGTCCTGACCGGGCTTACGGAGATCTCGGACGTCAACGGACATAAGGATGTGGACGGCGTATCCATTCCCATCGAAGGCGAGCTCTATTTTCAGGGATATAAGATCAGTGATCTGATCGGCGGCTTCCATAACCGCCGCTTCAATTTTGAAGAGATCACTTACCTGCTCCTGTTCGGCGACCTTCCGGATAAAAAAGAACTGAGAGAATTTATTACCCTTCTTTCCCAGTACAGGGAACTGCCGCCGAAGTTTGTCCGCGACGTAATCATGAAGGCCCCCAGCGCCAACATCATGAACGGCATGCAGCGGTCTGTCCTGACTCTTTATTCCTATGACAAAGCTCCGGACGATACATCGATCCCGAATATTCTGCGCCAGGCGCTGCTCCTGATCGGGGTCATGCCCCTGATTTCCGTGTATAATTATCACGCCTATCAGCATTATCACAATGACCGGTCGCTGATTATCCGCTATCCGAGCGAAGATCTCTCCACGGCGGAGAACATTCTCAGGATGCTCAGAGATGACGGCGCATACACGGATCTGGAGGCAAGGGTTCTGGATGAATGCCTGGTGATCCATGCAGAGCACGGCGGCGGTAATAACTCCACGTTTACGACCCATGTCGTCTCATCGACAGGAACCGATACGTATTCCGCGGTCGCGGCGTCACTGGCCTCCCTGAAGGGACCGAAGCACGGCGGCGCCAACCTGAAAGTGGAGAATATGTTCACGGATATCAAGGCGCATGTCAACAACTGGTCCAATGAAGACGCAATCCAGGCGTATCTGGAAAAGATCATGCGGAAAGAAGCGTTCGACCGTTCCGGCCTTATCTACGGGATGGGGCATGCGATCTATACCCTGTCCGATCCCAGAGCCGTCATTCTGAAGGATGCGGCCAGAAGGCTTTCGGAGGCAAAGGGCCTCGAGGAAGAATTTGCCCTCTATGAGTCAGTGGAGAAGATTTCGGCAAGGCTTCTGACAGAGAGAAGAAAACTCGCCAAGCCGATCTGCTGCAACGTGGACTTCTATTCCGGGTTTATCTACAATATGCTCGGGATTCCGGTTCAGCTCTTCACGCCGATCTTCGCGATCTCCCGCATTTCCGGCTGGTGCGCGCACCGCATGGAGGAACTGATCAACGACAGCAAGCTGATCCGGCCTGCTTACAAATATGTAGGTCATCACAGATCCTACCGCAAGCTTGAGGACAGAAACTGACCGCTCTCTGCAGGCGGGGCCGTGAACTCGGCTTTCCGATGCGAACGATGCCAGGATCAGACCGCTCTCTGCAGGCGGGGTGGTGAACAGGAACCATAACTACCGCAGTTAGTGAGAACAGGCCGTCTTTACTTTGGAATTCAAATGATTTACAATGTAAGGCATGAAATCGGTTTTCCAGCTACAGTCACGGAGGTTTTCTTATGGCACCAAAGATTAAGACAATCGGTGTTCTGACGAGCGGTGGAGATGCGCCGGGTATGAATGCCGCGATCCGCGCGGTTGTGCGCGCAGCGATCAGCCAGGGCATGAATGTAAAGGGTATTTACCAGGGATACAAGGGGCTGCTCAATGAAGAGATTGCTGATCTGAATGCCAGAAGCGTATCCGACACAATCTCAAGAGGCGGAACCATTCTCTATACGGCCCGGAGCTCCGAGTTCCGGACTGAGGAAGGGCAGAAGCGCGGTGCGGAGGTCTGCAGGAAGCACGGGATCGAAGGACTTGTGGTAATCGGCGGCGACGGTTCCTTTGCCGGTGCCGGCAAACTGGCGGCTCTGGGGATCAATACGATCGGGGTTCCGGGAACCATCGACCTGGATATTGCCTGCACGGAGTATACGATCGGCTTTGATACCGCCGTGAACACGGCCATGGAAGCGATCGACAAGGTCCGCGACACCTCAACCTCGCATGAGCGCTGTTCGATCATTGAAGTCATGGGGCGCCGGGCAGGATATCTGGCCCTGTGGTGCGGCATTGCCAACGGCGCGGAAGATGTTCTCCTGCCGGAGCTTTATGATTATGACGAGCAGGCTCTGATCAACAACATTATTGAGCTCCGCAAGAGGGGCAAGAAACATCATATTATTGTAAACGCGGAAGGAATCGGGCATTCCGCCTCCATGGCGAGGCGAATCGAGGCTGCGACGGGCGTTGAGACGCGCGCGACGATTCTGGGACACATGCAGCGCGGCGGCAGTCCGACCTGCAGGGACCGCGTTTACGGTTCCATGCTCGGGGCGTACGCAGTGGATCTTCTGGCGGAAGGAAAGACCAACAGGGTGGTTGGTTACCGGAACGGCGGATGGGTCGATTTCGATATCTCCGAGGCCCTGGATATGCAGAAGGGCCTGTCGGACTACATGGTCCGTGTGAATAAGGCGCTGAGCATCTGAGAATACAGTTGAAAGGAAATGGAGCGGCTGTCCGGAAGGCAGCCGTTCTTTGTCCCCCATCTGTTTCCGGAACCTTCTGAACGGCAGCGCGGGCGGAACAGTCCGCAATCTGCTTCTGCATCCTCCTTAACGGACTTCCGGTGAGAGAATCATATGATAACGAGTACAGGGAATTCAAGGATCAGAAAACTGGTCCAGCTTCGGAAAAAAGCGAAAGAAAGAGACGCTGAGGACGTATTTCTGGTGGAGGGGATCAAGATGTTCCGGGAGATACCGGACGCCCTCCTGAAAGAAGTGTATGCATCTGAGTCTTTCGCGCGCAGCGCCCAGGGGAAGCAGGCCCTGGACAGATGCGGGGCGGAGATCTGTGTCGTCTCGGATGAAGTATTTCAGGCAATTTCGGATACCCGGACGCCTCAGGGAATCCTCGCACTTGCAGGACAGCTTCATTACCGGCCGGAGGACCTGCTGGGAAGAACTGCCGGACAGGCCGCGGCGGATGGAAAACCCCTCCTTATGATCCTTGAAAATCTGCAGGATCCCGGTAATCTGGGTACGATTCTCCGCACGGCGGAGGGGGCGGGCGTGACCGGAATTCTGTTAAGCAGGGGTAGCGCGGACGTATATAATCCAAAGGTGACGCGCTCCACCATGGGCAGTATTTTCCGGGTGCCCTTCTTCTATACGGAAGACCTTACCGCATCCATGCGCCGGCTCAGGTCGGAGGGAATTGTGATCTACGCGGCGCACCTGAAAGGGGACAGGGATTATGATCAGGTCAGCTGCAGCTGCGCCTGCGCATTCTTGATCGGAAATGAAAGCCGCGGCCTTTCTGACGCTGCTGCGGCGGAAGCGGACCGGCTGATCCGCATTCCCATGTGCGGAAATGTGGAGTCCCTGAACGCCGGAGTGGCCTCCGCAATCCTGATGTATGAGGCGGGAAGGCAGAGAAGAAGGGAAAAAACTTGACAGTCTGCACAATCTGTAATATCATGTATGCACAATGTAATAAAATTGTAATATTTCTCGAATTCCGTTAACAACCAGTCTCCCCCGGGAGATGGATATGGGAGGAAGAATTGTATGAATCTGAATCTGTCGGGAAAGATCGCTGTGATCGTCTGGGCGGCAGCTTCTTTTGGAATGATCAGCTGCATGACAGCTTCCGCAGCAGGTCCTGTGATCGGGATCGACGCGGCCGGCTGGTCCGAAGAGGACTGGGGCAGCATAGCGATGACGAATGACGAGACAGTTTCCACCGGAGTGGTAATCCGTTCAGAAGCTTCCAGGGACAGCAAAGCTGCAGGTTATCTTTACCGCGGAGCTGCTGCGGAGGTTATATTCCGGGGAGAGAAGTGGACAGAGATCCGGTCCGGAAACGTGAAGGGATTCGTTAAGAACCGCTTTCTGGTTTATGGCGAGGATGCCAGGGCGTACGCTGAGCAGTACGGCAGTGCAGGTGTGTCGGCCAACTGGGATGATGTAAATGTGTTTGCGGATGCGGATGCTGACGCGCCGGTTACCCGTACGCTGACAGAGGGCAGTACCATGCCTCTGCTCGCGGATGGCGGCCACTGGCTGGCAGTCCGTGCCGGAAAAGAAGGGACGGAGTATGTATCCTCCGAGGATGTGACGAAGCTCCTCCTGCTTGAGACAGCGGTTCCGGTTGAGGAAGCAGGCAGCCCGGAGCAGGCGGCGGAAGAGATTTATATTGCTGAGGATGCCGGACAGGCAGCAGAAGCAGTTTACTCTGCGGCGGAGGAAGCCGGAGTTTCTGCCGGGAATACGGATGCCTGGACAGAGCAGCCCGCAGAAGAGACGGGTTCTTCTTACAGCGTGGCGGAATACAGTTCCGCGGATACCGCTCAGGAAGAGACTTACGAAGAGGAGCAGGCTGCAGTTTATGAGGAAGCTGCTCCGTCATCAGATGTTTCGGGATACGCAGCGGCTAAAGTCAGCGAAGACGCGGACGTTCAGGCCCTGTACGACTATTATGTCGAGATGCAGGAAGCGGCGATGCACCCGGAGAACGAAGAGGATGCCCAGGCAAAAGCCGACGCCGCCTCTGCAGCCTATGAGGCTTATCTTGCGGCGGCAAACCGCATGCAGTCCTGGGTTTCGGATGTGAGTTCCGGAGCAGACACGGAGAGTACCGGTTCATACGATTCCGGGGAAAGCTATGAGGTCTCTCTGGATGATTCCGATGAGGAATATGATTCTAAGGGGCAGAAGTCTTCCGACCCGGATCCTTCCAATGATTACACGAATTACAGCGATCTCGATCTCATTGCGGCGCTGATCTGGTGCGAAGCCGGCAACCAGCCTTATGATGGCATGGTTGCGGTAGGCTCCGTTGTCATGAACAGGGTGGCGAGCAGCAGTTTCCCCAACACTGTGGCGGGAGTGCTGAATCAGCCCGGTCAGTTCTATCCCGCAAGTTCGGGAACTCTGCAGAAGACGATCGAGGCGGGAATCAACGATACCTGCTACAGTGCCGCGCGGGATGCGATGAACGGCGTTCAGCCGGTGCCGGGAGCCCTGTATTTCAACACTTCCAGCGGAACTACGAAGCTGGGCGACCACTATTTCTCATAACTGTTATTCGGACAGAAGCAGAAGAGCGCTGCGGTACCTGATACTGCAGCGCTCTTTTTTGCGCAGCCGGCAGCTCTGCCGGCTTTTTTCCGGGCCGGCATTTTCGCCGGTTTCTCTTTTATTCCGTCAGTATTACTGACCTGCTTTTCTGCGGCTTTTACTCGATATCCAGTTCCGGAGGCTCATCCAGATGTTCCGAGACATACCTGCCGTTTTTCTTTCGCTGCCGGACGCATTCTGTCAGGAGATATTCGATCTGCCCATTGACAGAGCGGAAATCATCCTCCGCCCACGCGGCGATGGCGTCATAAAGCTTATCGCTCAGCCGCAGCGGAATCTGTTTCTTAGGCAAAAGTCCACCTCCTTCCGGTCAGTACAGGCTTCCTGAATTCACAACCGGCTGTGCGTCATGGTTTCCGCAGAGAACCACCAGAAGGTTGGAAACCATGGCTGCCTTGCGTTCTTCATCCAGTTCCACAGTCCCGTTTTCTTTCAGACGGTCCAGCGCCATCTCCACCATGCCGACGGCGCCGTCCACAATCATTTTTCTCGCGTCGATTACCGCGGATGCCTGCTGGCGCTGCAGCATGACTGCCGCGATCTCCGGAGCATAGGCCAGATAAGTGATTCTTGCTTCAATGATCTCAAGGCCGGCGTCTGCAACCTTGTCCTGGATCATCTGACGGATCCGCTCCGCCACAAGGGTGGTGGAACCGCGCAGAGAGCCGTCGTCGGCCATGCCGTCCCCGGTGGTGTCGATGCCGGGAGCCATATCATAGGGATAAATCTTTACGATATCCCGGACTGCGGTATCGCACTGCAGGGAAAGATATTCTTTGTAATTGTCCACATTGAAAACTGCTTTCGCGGTATCCCGGACTCTCCAGATGACAGCCACGGAAATCTCAACCGGGTTGCCGAGCACATCATTGACCTTCTGCCTGGCATTGGAAAGGGTCATGGCCTTCAGCGAGATCTTTTTGCTTACGATCTCAGTCTGGTGAGATCCGGCGGTCAGCGTCACAAGCTTTGCCGGATGGGATCCGCCGTCCACGTCTCCGCTCTGTCCAAGCCTTGTCTTGGCAGCGGGGTTCACGGAGGTGCAGAAGGGATTCACCCAGAAAAATCCGTCCCCGCGGATCGTCCCGACATACTTGCCGAACAGGGTAAGTACCAGAGCTTCCTGCGGTTTCAGAACCTTCAGCCCGGGCAGCGGAATCCAGCCGAATATCATGATCAGCATTCCGGCCAGGAAGAAGACGGGCTGCGGGCCGCTGCGGCCTCCATGTACCAAAGACAGGATAAAGAGCGCGATTCCTGCAAGATAAAGCAGAATCGTCAGCATCAGTACCAGCATTCCGATTTTATTCCCCTTTAAAGTTTTCTCTGACATAGTGTCCTCTCTTTCCGGCGGTGTTTCTGTTATCCCGCCGCGTGCTTTGACTGGACCGGTGTCTGTTCCCATCGATCTGATATCATATTGATATCACTTAGAAACCGCTTTGTCAATATCTTTCGAAAAATATTCATTACAGCACAGACAGTCTGCATGCAGGACGTGCCTGCGCGCAAGTCCGGGCAGGCGTTTTTGTGCCTGGGTATGGGCAGATAATGTGGCCTGAAGCGTTTGATGGACATTAACCTGAGGCATACAAAGCAGAGACACGAAGCAGTCGGAAATTATTCCCGGCGGATGACTCCTCTCATGTAAAGGACAGAAAAAAGGGCGTGTGAAAAACTGCATTCGTCTTTCACACGCCCTCTGATCATTCTTCTGAAATGATTCCGGAGCTACTCCGGATCTGTCTATTCTGCTTCGCCGGCTTCTTCTCCTTCGCCGGCGGCAGACGGATGCCCTCCGGTCCGGGTAAGGGACTGATAAATATAGGAATAGATTTCCTGACTGTGCTCCTTCCAGTTTCTGCAGATGATCTTCGCCTGGCGTTCATTGGGCACCGTGACGGTGAGGTCGATCAGCGGATTCATGTGCTCGAGCACCTGGCAGCGGACCGCGAAGTCATCCTGGGCCGTACGGTAATAGTCTGCCTTCTTTGAAACGGCTTCGCGGAATTCCAGCCGGTTTTTCTTCAGGTAGCCGTCGATATCCTGCCTGATGCCGGAGGAAATATTATTTTTCAGCGCTTCCAGGCTCTCCAGCCCTTCTTCGGTGAGGGAATAATAAATGCAGTTCGGATAGACGTCCTCGCGGATCATGCCGGATTCCACCAGGTCTCCAAGCGTATACTGCACATTAAAATAATGGGTGTAGCCCAGATCAAGAAAAACATTGGAAATCTGTTTGTTTGTCAGGGCAAAATCCACCCTGCTCAGGGTATAGAGTGTCATCAGTTTATACAGAATGGGCAGCGTATCTGACATTAGTATTCCTCTTTTATGCAAGCCGTCCCTGCCAGGCCTCCCGGGTCTTCATGGCCGAGTGGATCCCGTTCAGGACGCTTCTTTTGTTCCGGCTCCAGTCCGGAGCGATCAGCAGATCCGAAGGACCGTCTCCGGTGAGGCGGTGGATGACAATATCGCCGCGCAGATGCTCCAGACAGTCGATCAGCAGCAGCGTGTACTCTTCCTGCGTCATCACAGGGAAGGGATGCGCGCGCCAGTATTCCGCAAGGTCCGTGCCGCTGAGGATGTGAAGCAGCTGCAGCTTCACGCCCTGGATATCGCAGCCGTTCAGATAGCGGACAGACTGAAGCACGCGGCCCGCATCCTCACCGGGAAGGCCCAGGATCAGGTGGACGATAACATCGATCCCGATCGATCTGAGATCCGAAACCGCTTTTTCAAATACTTCAAGAGGATAGCCGCGCCTGATAAAACGGGCGGTATCTTCATGGATCGTCTGCAGCCCCAGTTCCACCCAGACCGGCTTCTGCTCCGCCAGCCGTGCCAGAAGGTCCAGAACGTCGGGCGGCAGGCAGTCCGGCCTGGTAGCGACGGACAGAACTTTTACCTCCGGCCGGCTCACTGCTTCCGTGAAAATGGATCTCAGATGCTCTGCCGGGGCATATGTGCCGGTGTAAGCCTGGAAATAGGCGATAAAGGAATCCACAGGGCGTTTTTCACGGATCTTTTCTTCCTGCGCCAGGATCTGCTGCGTCACGCTCAGGCGCCTGTCCGCGGCAAAATCACCGCTTCCCCCCGCGGAGCAGAAGATGCAGCCGCCATATCCGATTTTCCCGTCCCGGTTCGGGCAGCTGCAGCCTCCGTCCAGTGCGAGACGGTAGACCTTGCAGCCGAATTGCCTTTTCATTTCATAGTCCAGACTGTGGTAAGGTTTATCCAGCCAGCGCATTTCATTTCCTCAGTAAGCCGCTGCAGGGCCGCTGTTTACGGCAGCGTAAACTGCTTATATACGCCCCTCATCATAGCATCCGCGGAAAGCTTATGCAAGGAGCAGACTTTTCCGCCAAGAAACTGTACTGTGCATCCGGCTGAGGCAGAATGGCAGGTGAAAGCAGGCTTCCGCGCGGGGAAACGGGACTTTTCGATGCAGGCACAGCCAGGCCCAATCCCGATCATGTTTAATCAAATTTTGCTGTAATCGGAGTGCAAAGTATGATAAAGTATTTCTGAATCATAAGGAGAAACCGTTCACGGAGGAGAATGGATTGGGCAGAGAGGATTTGTCTGTCACAGAGAGGGAGATCCGCAGGAGACGCAGCTCGCTGATCATGAAGAGCCTGATTGCGCTCCTGATTCTGGTTCTGGCGGGCCTTGCGGCGCTGCTTCTCTATGAGACAAAGTTTAAAGTATATAACAATCCCTGGGCGCCGCAGACCGGGGATCTGATGGAATCGTCGGAGAGCGAGACGCAGCCGCAGAAGCGGGTGAGCGCGCAGGAGCAGAGCCTTGAGGCGCAGGCGAACCGGCTGGCGGCCCAGTACGACTATGACGCCGCGATCGAACTGCTGAAAGGACAGCCCGGATTTGACCGCAGCGACAGGCGCAAGATCCTGGTTGCCTCCTATGAGAAGACAAAAGCCGGCTGTTCCCCGTACGCGATTGACCAGATTACCCATGTATTTTTCCATACCCTTGTCAGGGATGACGCGAAAGCGTTTGACGGGGATGAGGATATGGATGGCTATAACCAGGTTATGACCACGATCTCCGAGTTTAATTCCATCATCCAGCAGATGTACAACCGGGGCTATGTCATGGTCAGCATGCACGATATGGTGGAAGTGGCGGAGGACGGGTCGGTTGCGACGAAGGAGATCCGGCTTCCGGCAGGAAAGAAGCCCTTTGTCCTCAGTCAGGACGACTGCAGCTATTACCACTATATGGCCGGGGACGGATTTGCGGAAAAGCTGATCGTGGATGAAAACGGAAAGGTGAAGAACAGCTATATCGAGGATGACGGGAGCGTGAGCATCGGCGATTATGACGTCGTCCCGCTGATCGATACCTTTGTGGAAAGCCATCCGGATTTCGCCTACCACGGGCACAAGGGAATCGTTGCCCTGACCGGATATGAAGGCGTGCTGGGCTACCGGACGGATGAGGTATATAAGACGAGGGAGGCGGCCCGCCTGACCGGATGGCAGACAAAGTTCCTGGAGGAACACCCGGATTTCGATTTTGAAAAAGAAGTCGCCGAAGCAAAAGCGGTGGCTGACGCCATGAGGGCGGAAGGATGGGAATTTGCGTCCCACACCTGGGGCCATATCAATCCCGCCGCCAGGTCGCTTGAACAGGTGCAGACCGATACGGAGCGCTGGAGAGACTGGGTGCAGCCGGTTGTCGGAGCGACGGACGTCCTGATTTTTGCCTTCGGGGCGGATATAAGCGACTGGACGCCCTATTCCCATGAAAACGCTTATTTCAATTATTATAAATCCATGGGATTCAACATTTACTGCAATGTGGACGGATCCGTGAAGGCCTGGGTGCAGATCGGTTCCGACTATATGAGAATGGGAAGGAGAAACCTGGACGGCTACCGGATGTATTATAATCCGGGCCTGCTGGAGGACCTTTTCGATGTGGAGACGGCCTGGGATGACAACCGCCCGACGCCTGTTCCCCAGATGTAGGAATACAGGAAATGAACCGGCTGTATGCAGCCGCGGAGCACGATTGCGGCCGCAGGGCGCCGCTTCCCCGGATGCAGAAAGTCAGGAACTGAACCGGCTGTATGCAGCCGCGGAGCACGATTGCGGCCGCAGGGCGCCGCTTCCCCGGATGCAGAAAGTCAGGAAATGATCCGGCTGTATGCAGCCGCAGGGCAGTATTGCGGCCGCGGAGCGCCGGTTCCTCAGTTGCGGCTATGGAGGATATGAGATGCAGATACTGATTAAGCAGGGAAGGCTCCTTGATCCGATCTCCTCGACGGATAAAGTTACGGATATCCTGATAGAGGACGGCTATGTGACGAAGATCGGCGATAAGCTGACGCTTCCCGCCCCGAAGAAACGGGACAGAGCCCGGTCCGCTTCCGGCTCGGGTAATAACGGGGATGAGATTATCCATGACGAATCGAGAATTATCAATGCGTCCGGCTGCTTTGTGATGCCCGGCCTCGTGGATCTGCATGTGCATCTGCGGGATCCGGGGCTTACATATAAGGAAGACATCGGAACCGGGGCGGAGGCGGCTGCCCGGGGCGGATTTACCACGATCTGCGCCATGCCGAATACAAAACCGGTCATCGATACACCGGACAAGCTGAATTATGTACGATTTAAATCAGCCGCCCTCAGCCCGATCCATATCATGCAGATCGGGGCGGCCACGAAAGGGCAGAAGGGCGAGGAACTGGCGGACATCGCAGGAATGGTGGACGCGGGAGCGCCGGCAATCTCCGAGGATGGAAAGAGCGTTATGAACGCTTATCTTGCCAGGGAAGCATTCCGGGTCGCCGCCCAGCTGGATATTCCGGTATTCTGTCACTGCGAGGACAAAAATCTGGTCCACGGCGGCGTGATGAACGATGATGAGAACGCGGAACGCCTGGGGCTTCCGGGCATCAGCAGCAGCACGGAGGATATCATTGCCGCACGAAATATCATTCTGGCGAAGGAAACCGGGGCCAGGCTCCACCTCTGCCATGTATCGACAAAAGATTCCGTGGAGATGATCCGCATCGCCAAGGCAAAAGGACTGAAAGTGACCGGGGAGGTGTGTCCGCATCATTTCACCCTGACCAGTGATGATATCGCCAGGGACGACCCCATGTTCAAGATGAACCCTCCGGTCCGCACGAAAGCGGACAGGGCGGCGCTGATTGAAGGACTCAGGGACGGGACGATTGACTGCATTTCGACAGACCATGCTCCGCACGCGGCCAATGAGAAATTCGGCTCCATGAGGACTTCCGCTTTCGGGATTGTCGGGCTTGAGACAGCCGTCCCCCTGGCGGTCACTTACCTGCTGGAACCCGGCATCCTTTCACCGCTTGACCTTGCCCGCGTCATGAGCTCCGGACCGGCGGCGGTGGCGGACTTGACAAGACAGTACGGAGATGGCAGAATCGCGGAGGGCAATCCGGCCGATATCGTGATCATTGATCCTGCGGAGGAGTGGGTGATCGACCGCGGCAAATTCGCGTCAAAGGGCCGCAATACGCCATTTAACGGATGGAAGGTACGGGGCCGTGTGAAGTGCACGATCTGCGAAGGGGAGATCGTATTCAAGGACGGCGGCTTCGAATTTGTCAGGGAAACAGAACCGGCTTTTTAAGGGAATCAGGAAGAGGAGAATCAATGATTGACAGACTGATAGAGAAGATTCAGAAGACAGAGGCCCCGATCGTGGTCGGGCTGGATCCGCAGATGAATTTCATCCCCGACCGGATTCAGGAGAAGGCCTTCCGGGAGTTCGGCGAGACCCTTGAGGGGGCGGCCGAGGCGGTATGGCAGTTCAACAAAGGGATCGTTGACGCGGTCTGTGATCTCGTTCCTGCCGTCAAACCGCAGATTGCCATGTACGAGCAGTTCGGAGTGCCGGGACTTGCCGCATTTCAGAAAACGGTCGCCTACTGCAGGCAGAAGGGGCTGATTGTGATCGGCGATATCAAGAGAGGCGATATCGGGTCTACTTCAGCGGCTTATGCGGTGGGCCATCTGGGAAAGATCCGGATCGGAGAGAAGGAATACGCTCCCTTTGAAGAAGACATGGCGACCGTGAACCCCTATCTGGGGACGGACGGCGTAAAGCCTTTCCTGAAGGTCTGCGCGGAACAGGACAAAGGCATTTTCGTCCTGGTGAAAACCTCCAATCCTTCAAGCGGAGAGTTTCAGGACCGCTATATCGCGGTGCCGGAGGCGGAGGACGGACCGGCTTCCATTTTCCTGAAGGATCCCGCCGGTTTATCGGAAATCATGGATAATGTGCATTTCCGCCCGCTCTATGAGGTCGTGGGGGAGAAGGTGGCGGAATGGGCCGCGGAGCCTTCCCTGACCGGAAAATATGGCTACAGCGAGGTCGGAGCCGTTGTCGGCGCGACCTACCCCGAGATGGGCGCGGTGCTGAGAAAGATTATGCCAAGAAGCTACATCCTGGTTCCGGGTTATGGAGCGCAGGGAGGAACGGGAAAGGACCTGACCGCGTTCTTCAATGAGGACGGCCTGGGCGCGATCGTGAATTCCTCCAGAGGAATTATTGCGGCCTGGACGAAGGAACCCTATGCGGAGAAGTACGGAGCGGACCATTACGCCGACGCGGCGAGGGCAGCCGTACTTGATATGAAGGAAGACATCCGGCAGGCGCTCGGCTGAGACAGCGCGCCGGCTTCAGCTGCAGACAGCATGCCGGAGGCCGATACGCACCGGCTGCGGAATACGTGCCGGATGAAGAGGGTGCGCCGACAGCGGGGTATGCGCCGGATGAAGCGTGTACGCCGACAGCGGAAAATGCGCCGGATAAAGAGCGTGCGTCAGCAGCGGAATACGCACCGTATAAAGAGCGTGCGCCGGCTGCAGAGGAACACAGGAGAAAGAAACAGATGGCACACAAGGCTGCCGCAGTCAGAAATATCTGCCTGACTGCGGCAGTATTCAGGAGGACAGTTTATGGCACAGATCTACAGGGAGTCTGCATTGGTGCTCGGCAGGGAACGGCTAGCGGACGGCATCTTCAGCCTGCGGCTGCAGACGGAACGGATCGCCGCAGAGTGCGCGCCGGGACAGTTCGTGTCAGTCTACTGCGCAGATTCTTCCAGGCTCCTGCCCAGGCCGATCTCCGTATGTGAGGCGGATCCGGAAAAAGGAATACTGAGGCTTGTGTTCCGCGTCGCGGGGAAGGGAACGAAGGAATTCTCCGGACTTGAAAAGGGAGACAAGCTGACGCTGACCGGCCCCCTGGGAAATGGTTTCCCGCTGGAGAAGCTTGCGGGCAGGAAGGTGCTTCTTGCAGGCGGAGGGATCGGAATTCCGCCCATGCTCCAGCTTGCGAAAGCTCTGAGCGGAGGGGAAAACCAGGCTTCGGAACTGACGGCTGTCGCCGGCTTCCGGGACTGTCTTTTTCTGACGGAGGATTTTTCCCCGTACTGCAGAGTCCTGATCGCGACAGAGGACGGCAGCGCGGGGACAAAGGGAACGGTTCTGGACGCAATGCGGGAGAATGATAGTTCTCCTGAAGTCATCTGCGCCTGCGGCCCGGCCCCTATGCTGCGGGCATTGAAGCAGTATGCGGCAGAAAAGGGAATCGAATGCTGGCTGTCCCTGGAAGAAAAGATGGCCTGCGGAGTCGGCGCCTGCCTGAGCTGCGTGTGCAGGTCGGCAGAGGTCGACGAACATTCCCGTGTGAAAAACAAGAGAGTCTGCACGGAAGGGCCGGTCTTTGCGGCAGAAGAGGTAGAGCTGTAACAGGCTGCAGCAGCCAGCCAGCCTGAATCCTGTAATGGCAGATGCAGACAGATATCATGGCGTGGGGCCAGCCAGCCGGAATCCTGTAACGACAGGTTCAGACAGATATCAGGGCGCAGCAGCTGGCCGGCCGGAATCCCGTACTGACAGATATAAGCAGATATCAGGACGCGGGGCCGCAAGCCGGAATCCGGTAAGACAGATGAAAAAGCCGGCGGCGGAGAGCTGCCGCGGCCTTAAAGGAGAGAGATCAGATGTCACAGAATATGAGTGTCAGTATAGCCGGCGTTACGCTTAAGAATCCCGTGATGGTGGCATCCGGGACCTTCGGGTCGGGGATTGAGTTCTCCCGCTTCCTGGATCTGAGCCGGCTCGGAGCCGTTGTGACAAAAGGTGTCGCGATTACGCCCTGGGAGGGCAACGCCACTCCGAGGATCTGCGAGACGCCCTCCGGCATGCTGAATGCCATCGGCCTGCAGAATCCGGGAGCAGAGACTTTTATTAAGCGCGATCTCCGTTTCCTTGAGCAGTTCGATACGAAGGTGATCGTCAATGTATGCGGTCACAGCGCGGAGGAATATGTGGACTGCGTCCGGCGCCTTGCGGATGAGAAGCGGGCGGATCTTCTGGAGATTAATATCTCCTGCCCGAATGTCCGGGAGGGCGGCATCGCTTTCGGTACAGATCCGAAGGGCGTGGAGCGGATCACAAAAGAGATCAGAAAAGCTGCCGTCCAGCCTGTCATCATGAAGCTGAGCCCGAATGTGACGGACATCACGGAGATTGCCGCGGCGGCTGAGGCCGGAGGAGCCGATGCCCTGTCCATGATCAACACGCTGACCGGCATGAAGATCGATGTGCGGCGGAGGACTTTTGCGCTGGCAAACAGGACCGGAGGCCTGAGCGGCCCTGCGATTCATCCCGTCGCCGTCCGCATGGTCTGGCAGTGCGCGCAGCGGGTGAAGATCCCGATCATCGGCATGGGCGGGATCGCTTCCGCGGAGGACGCCCTGGAGATGCTTATGGCGGGTGCCAGCGCCGTTTCCGTGGGGACAGCGAATTTCCATGACCAGACGACTGTCCTGCAGGTGATTGACGGAATCAGCGCTTATCTGGATGAGAACGGAATCGGGGACGTGAGGGAGCTGATCGGCTGTGTCCGCTGATCTGTTTTGCTTGCACGATTTGAGCTTGTAGTTTATGATGGGGCAGAGGCTCTGCCGCAGGGGGAACGACATGGAAAGATATAAAGAAGAGTTTATAGAATTTATGGTGGACTGCCAGGTTCTGAAGTTCGGCGACTTTGTCACCAAGAGCGGCCGCAGAACGCCCTTTTTTGTGAATACAGGTTTTTACAGAACCGGGAGCCAGCTTCAGAGGCTGGGAGACTATTATGCCCAGGCGATCGCGCAGAAGTTCGGAACGGATTTTGACGTTCTGTTCGGACCGGCCTACAAGGGGATTCCGCTGAGCGTCGCGGCCGCGATCGCTCTGAGCGGGCGCTGCGCCTGCGAAGTCCGCTACTGTTCCAACCGCAAGGAGGTCAAGGATCACGGCGATACGGGCATTCTGCTCGGAGGGCCGATTCTCGACGGGGACCGCGTGGTTATCATAGAGGACGTCACGACGGCCGGGACTTCAATCCGGGAGACGCTGCCGATCATCAAAGCTGCGGCGAAGGCAGAGGTTCTGGGACTGGTGGTCTCCGTAGACCGCTGTGAGAGAGGAAGCGGGGAAAAGTCCGCGCTGGACGAGATCCGCGATACTTATGGATTTGAGACCGCCGCGATCGTTACGATGAAAGAGGTTACGGAATATCTGTACGGAAGAGAATATAAAGGAAGAGTCGTGATCGACGATACGATCAAAGCCGCGATCGACGCTTATTACGAGCAGTATGGAGTACGCTGAAAAAGACTGTATGCGAAAACTGCCCGCAGAAGCGGAAGGTACACAGACCGGGAACAGCCCCGGCGGGCATTTATGAAGGAGACAGGGATGGAATCGGGGGAAAAGATCTATAATACGATGAACAGTGCAGGCGTAATCAGCCTGGTGACGGGAATCATTCTGATCGTAACCGGCGTAGTGCTGGGCGTTATGACGATTATAAGCGGCGCCATGCTTCTGGCGGGAAAGAAGAGAGTGCTTTTCTGATGAGCAGACTGACAGAAAGACAGGTCCGGATTCTTGGGAGCGCGCTCTTTCTGGTCTATATGGGAGGGCTGATTTACTTCCTTTTCTTTGCCGAGAATTACGGAAGAAGCGCACAGGGGATCGGATACCGCTACAATCTTGTCCCGCTGCGGGAGATCAGGCGCTTTCTTGAAAATGAAGAGATTCTTGGCCGGCGTGCGGTTTTTCTGAATGTCGCCGGCAATATCCTGGGCTTTGTGCCCTTCGGCGCGATACTGCCCCTGCTGCACAGGCGCTACCGGAACGCGGGCAGGATGATATGCGTGTGCCTGCTGTTCTCGGTGGGCGTCGAAATCGCACAGCTGCTGCTCCGGCGCGGGATCTGCGACGTGGACGATGTGATCCTGAATACGGCGGGCGGTTTTGCGGGTTATCTGCTTTTTGCGGCCTGCAACGCCCTCAGGAGGAGACTGTTCGGCGTGATCCGGGAGGGCAGGTAAACAGGAGTGACTGAAATGGCTAGAAAATCCAGAGCTTACAAATTCGATGACAGGAATTATTCCGGACAAAGCGTTCTCGCAACCGTTTCGTCCGCGGTTTCTGTCATCATTTTTCTGGCCCTGGCCCTGGTATGTACGGCGACGCACGGCGGGGCGGGCAGCTGGGCCGGACCATTCGGATTTACCGGCTTTATAGCAGCTTTTTACGGGATGACTGCCGGACTTGGAAGTTTCCGGGAGCGGAGCCAGTCTTATGCCATGAGCAAGGCGGGGACCCTGCTTGGCGGCCTGATGGTCGCGGTCTGGTTTATTGTTTTCTGTATCGGTCTGGCGCAGTAGACGGTTCGGATGACATATTTTCCTGAGGAAGGAGTACTACTGACATGGGAGCTGACAACATCATTACATTGCTCGGCGGACTTGGAGCTTTCCTGTTCGGCATGCACTATATGGGAGAAGGCCTGGAACTGGCTGCCGGAACCAGAATGAAAGATCTTCTTGAGAAGCTGACCAGAAGACCGATCATCGGCTTCCTGGTCGGTATGCTGGTTACAGTTGTAATCCAGTCTTCGGCTGCGACGACCGTCATGGTCATGGGCTTCATCAACGCCGGAATTATGGATCTGGCGCAGGCGACCGGCGTTATCTTCGGCGCCAATATCGGTACGACCATCACCAGTATCCTGATCGCTCTTGATGTGTCCGGAATCGCTCCGTTCTGCATTGCGGCAGGAGCCCTGCTGATGCTTTACTCGAAACGCAAGCGCAGCAAGCATTACGGACAGATTATTCTTGGCTTCGGACTTCTTTTCCAGGGGCTGCACACCATGAGCGAGTCCATGATCCCGCTCAGGGAGTCCCCCGCTTTTCAGAAATTTATCCTGCATGCGAAAAATCCGCTGCTCGGCTTTCTGATGGGCGTACTGATCTGCGCGGTGCTTCAGAGTTCCTCGGCTTCCGTCGGTATCCTGCAGGCGCTTGCCATGCAGGGCCTGATGCCGGTCGGTTTTGCCGCCTATATCGTGTGCGGAATCAACGTGGGCTCATCCACGCCGCCGCTGCTCTCCGCCCTGAACGCAAGGCACAATGCGCAGCGCGCAGCTATTATCTATCTGATTTTCAACGTAGTCGGTGCGATCCTGTTCGTACCGCTGGCCATGTTTACGCCGCTCACGGATATGATCGAACAGGCGATCCCGAACGCGGCTTTCCAGATTTCCCTGTTCCATATTCTGTTCAAGGTAGTTACCGGTCTTCTTCTGATGCCGTTCGTATCGCTGGTTGTAAAACTGACCTACCGCATTATCCCGATCCAGGAACACGAGAGCGAGTTCCGGCTGAAATATCTGGATAAGAAGCTGATCGGATCCCCCGCGGTTATGACCCTTCAGGTCGGAAAGGAAGTGGACCGGCTTGCGGGCTTCGTCCGCGGCAACCTGGATCTTTCCCTTAAAGGGCTTGCTGCTCATGACGCTTCGAAAAACTCCGAGATCAGCGATAATGAAGAGGTGATCGATTACCTGACCGGAGAAATCACGGACTATCTGACCCGGGCATCTGTGGAAGAACTTCCTCCGGAGGTATCCGAGTATCTGGGATGCGTGTATTCCGCGATCAATGACCTCGAGCAGATCGGAGACCACGCGCTCAGACTGATGGAGGAAAATGAAAAGAACCTGGAGGAGAAACTGATCTATTCCGATGAAGCCTCAAAAGAGCTGGAGGATATCTCCGCTCAGGTTCTGAGCCTTCTGGATACAGCGATGGCCTGCTTCTCGAGGCGTGAGATCACGCTGGAGCAGTGGTCCTTAATCAAGAAGGCACAGAGAAAGGTGGTCCGGATGAGCAGCCAGGCCCAGAGCAACCATATGGAGCGGCTGCGTGATAAAAAATGCACCTTCGAACAGGGTCTTACCTTTGTGGAATCCCTCAACAGCCTGTCCCGTATCGTGAACCATGTCGCGAATATCGCGGAGACGATGCTCAGCGCGGAAGTGCGCGGAGGACTGCCTGGCCAGAACGTGGGCTGAGCACGGCATTTCTGAAAGCGGTTGACACCTTTTTTTCGAATATGTAGAATGAAAAGACGTTACTGTTCATGGTCCGTGAATCTGTGTGGAGGGCAATGAACAGAGTAACACAGACTGAATCAGGCCCCTGAGGGGCAAGTACAACTGAAGACAGGACAGAACAGGAGGAATTCTGAATGGCGAAGGTCGGCATCGTGATGGGCAGTGATTCGGATCTGCCGGTGATGGCAAAGGCGGCGGATATTCTGGAAGAGTTTGGAATTGATTATGAGATGTCGATCATTTCCGCGCACAGAGAGCCGGACATCTTTTTTGACTACGCAAAGACGGCGGCAGACAGAGGACTGAAGGTAATTATTGCGGGCGCAGGGCTGGCAGCCCATCTGCCGGGCATGTGCGCGGCCATTTTCCCGCTTCCGGTGATCGGCGTTCCCATGCATACCAGTTCGCTGGGCGGACGCGACAGCCTGTATTCGATCGTGCAGATGCCGGGCGGGATTCCGGTGGCGACTGTCGCGATCAACGGCGGCAAAAACGCGGGTCTCCTTGCAGTGCGGATGCTGGCCATCGGCGACGATAAGCTTGTTGAAAAACTCAGGGAATACAGCGCGAAGATGTGCGCGGAAGTTCAGAAGACGGATGCCCGGCTGAAGGAAACCGGCTACCGGAATTACACAAAAGAATAAGAAAAGAGACGGATTCCGACGGAAGGGGCAGATATGGATTATAAGAAGGCTGGAGTAGACATCGAAGCCGGTTACCGGTCAGTGGAACTGATGAAAGAGCATATCGCAAAGACCATGCGCAGCGAGGTCCTGACGGATATCGGCGGTTTTTCCGGAGCATTCTCCATGGAAAAGCTTAAGGGAATGGAGCATCCGGTGCTGGTATCAGGGACGGACGGCGTCGGCACAAAGCTGAAGCTTGCTTTTATCATGGACAGGCATGATACGGTCGGGATCGACTGCGTCGCCATGTGCGTGAACGATATCGCCTGCGCAGGCGGGGAACCTCTGTTTTTCCTGGATTATATCGCCTGCGGGAAGAATTATCCGCAGAAGATCGCGCAGATCGTATCAGGCGTTGCCGAAGGCTGCGTACAGGCCGGGGCGGCCCTGATCGGCGGCGAGACTGCCGAGATGCCCGGTTTCTATCCGGAGGATGAGTATGACCTGGCCGGCTTTGCGGTCGGCGCGGTGGATCAGAAAGATCTGATTACAGGAAAAGGAATCCGGCCGGGTGACCTGCTTGTCGGCATTGCGTCGAGCGGCGTACACAGCAATGGCTTTTCGCTTGTCCGCAAAGTATTTCAAATGGACGAGAAGACGCTTGGCAGCTACCATGAAGCCCTTGGAGGGACTCTCGGGGATGTTCTGCTGCGCCCGACAAAGATTTATGTGAAAGCCCTGCGCGGCGTGAAGGAATCCGGCGTGGAGATCAAAGGCTGCAGCCATATTACGGGCGGCGGCTTCTATGAAAATGTGCCCCGCATGCTTCCGGACGGAGTAAAGGCAGTCATCCGCCGGGACAGCTACAGCGTGCCGCCGATTTTCGGTATGCTTCAGAAAGACGGGCAGATCGAAGAAAAGATTATGTACAACACCTTCAACATGGGAATCGGCATGGTCATGGCAGTTGCCCCGGAAGATGCCGGTCAGGCCATGGACGCCGTGGAAAAAGCGGGAGAGAAGGCGTACCTGATCGGAGAAGTAAAAGAAGGCGAAAAGTGCTGCGAGCTCGCATAAGACGAAGAAGCTGCGCGAGGCGCGGCAGGGATACAGATCCACAGGGAGGGTTCAGTGACGAATATAGCGGTGCTGGTGTCCGGAGGAGGAACGAATCTGCAGGCGATTATTGATTCTGTCGCGGACGGTTCCATCCGGAATGTAAGAATCTGCGCGGTGATCTCAAACAATAAGCATGCTTTTGCGCTGGAAAGAGCGCGGAAAGCCGGCATAGAGGCGCTCTGCGTTTCACCGAAGGATTTTGCCTCGAGGGAGGATTTCAATGAGGCGCTGCTTGGCAGCGTCCGGGAAGCCGGCGCGGACCTGGTCGTCCTGGCGGGATTTCTCTGTGTGATTCCGCCCCGGATGGTGGAGGAGTATCCCAACCGGATCATTAACATCCACCCGTCCCTGATTCCGTCGTTCTGCGGGACCGGCTACTACGGCCAGAAGGTGCATGAGGCAGCCCTGGCGCGCGGCGTCAGAGTTTCCGGAGCAACGGTGCATTTTGTGGATCAGGGAACCGATACCGGGCCGATCATTCTGCAGAAGGCGGTGGAGGTCAGGGAGGACGATACCCCGAAGTCCCTCCAGCTTCGCATTATGCAGGAGGCGGAATGGAAGATTCTCCCGGAAGCGATCCGTCTGATCGCGGACGGCCGTGTGAAAGTGGACGGCGGGAAGGTGAAAATCCTGCAGGCTGAAGCAGAAAAATGAGAGATTGATATCTGGAGGCTGAAACTGCGCGCCCGGGTGCGGCTGCACCTGCGCAGAAGGATGCCTGCCGGGAAGGAAGAATGTATGAATGTATTGATCGTTGGGAGCGGAGGCAGAGAGCATGCCATCGCGTATAAGGTAGCGCAGAGCAGCAGAGTGGACAGAATTTACTGTGCGCCGGGAAATGCGGGGATCGCGGAATACGCGGAGCTTGTCCCGATCAGTGCCTCCGACTATGAAGCGCTGGCGGATTTTGCCGTGTCTCACCAGGTGGACCTTACGGTCATCGGAATGGATGATCCGCTGGTAGGCGGGATTGTCGATGTTTTTGAGAGCAGGGGACTCAGGGTTTTCGGACCCCGGGCAGAGGCGGCCATGCTGGAGGGCAGCAAGGCTTTTGCGAAGGACCTGATGAAAAAATATTCGATCCCGACGGCGCAGTATGAAGTCTTTGAAGATAAGGATAAGGCAGAGGAATATCTCAGGACGCAGGCAAAATTTCCCATCGTTCTGAAAGCGAGCGGGCTTGCCCTGGGCAAGGGAGTGCTGATCTGCCGGGACCTTGAAGAAGCCCTGCAGGGGACAGAAGAGATCATGGGCGTCAAAAAGTTCGGGAGCGCCGGCGATCAGATGGTGATCGAGGAATTCATGACCGGCCGCGAGGTATCGGTTCTGAGCTTTGTCGACGGGAAGACGGTCAAAGAGATGGCCTCCGCCCAGGATCACAAGAGGGCAGGAGACGGCGATACAGGCCTGAATACGGGAGGCATGGGCAATTTCTCCCCGAGTCCTTTCTATACAAAAGAGATTCAGGAATACTGTCAGAAGCATATCTTCCAGCCTACGGTGGACGCGATGCGGGCCGAGGGAAAGGAATTCCGCGGCGTGATCTTCTTCGGACTTATGCTGACAGAGGACGGGCCGAAAGTGCTGGAATACAACTGCCGTTTCGGAGATCCGGAGGCGCAGGTTGTTCTCCCCAGGATGGAGAATGATATCGTGGATGTTTTCGAGGCCTGCATTGACGGAACACTCGATCAGATTGATCTGAAGTTCCGGGACGAGGCCTGCGTCTGTGTGGTCCTGGCCTCCGACGGTTATCCCCTCTCCTATGAGAAGGGGAAAGAGATCCGCGGACTCGAGCATTTTAAAGACAGGGACGGCTATTTCTGCTTCCATGCGGGAACCGCTTTCAGGGACGGGAAGATCGTCACGAACGGCGGAAGAGTTCTCGGAATTACAGCCCTGGGAGAAAACCTGAAGGAAGCCAGGGCGAATGCCTACAGGGCAGTTGAATGGGTGGATTTTGACAACAAATATTTCCGGCATGATATCGGAAAAGCAATTGACGAGGCGTAAATCCGGAAGCTGCGGCGTTTCGGAATGAGACATCAGGAAGGAAGTTACAGGCAGGGGGGCTGAGATCATGTTAAAAGAACAGAAGCGCAGAAGTCTCGCGGCAGTCTTTATGACAGTACTGCTGCTGCTGAGTATGGGGACGGTCCTGCACGCGGAGGAGGAAGATCTGTCGGACGACAACTCCCTCGCCAGTCTTGGTATCCTGACGGAGGATATCACGATGAGTCCGGATTTCTCCTATGATATCTGGTCCTATGATATAGTTGTTCCGGCGTATACGACAGAGCTGGAGCTGGAACCTGTCACTTCAAACGCAAACGCGACGATTTCCGATATCAGCGGAACCACACTGGATGAAAACGGAAACGGAACCGTGGTGATTACCGTGGTGAGTGAGAGCGGCAATCCGATCCAGTACGTCCTGAACGTGACCCGGGAGGAAGAGGTCAGGGATCCGGCGCAGGCGATCTCTGAAAATGAGGCCGCTCTTGTGGAGACTCCGCCGGCCCCGGCTGAGCCGCAGACGGAAGATCCCCGCTATGTTAAGGTTGACAAGAACTCCCTCCAGGAGGCGGAGAATACCATTGAACGCCTGCAGAAGGAGATGGAAGTCTATAAGGAGAGAAATAATCTCTTCACATATGTGATCTACGGCCTGATTGCAGTTTCCGTGGTTCTGCTTTTCATCGTGATCAACCTGCTGCTCCGCAGGAGGGATATTTCCCGTGAGCTGAAGGAGTACAGGAAGATGGGGGCTGTCCCGGGCGGCGGCGCGGGAAGAGGGGAAGCGCCGGCATCCCAGAGAATCCCGGAGGAAGAACGCTGGCCGGATGATGACGATGACTGGGACGACTGGGCGGAAGAAGCCCGGGAGAAAAAGGGAAGGAAAAAGAAAGGCAGACAGAACCGCGGGGAGGAAGCCGCAGCTGAGCGCGAGGAAGCGGTAAATGTCCAGACTTCCTGGACCGAGACCCAGGTCGGCACGCCTGCGGAGCCGTCCAGGAGATATAGCGGATCTGCCGGAAGAGGACGCGGAAGCGACGCGCCCGCCCGCGGGGAGAACGCCGGGAGAAATCAGGCGCCCTCAGAGAGAAAGCAGACAGCTTCCCGCAGCGCTTCCAGGAGCAAAGGATCCGGGAAGGTGTCGGATAATACCAGAATGTACCGGGCTTCCTCCGGGCAGAACCAGTCTGCACACAGAGTGCCCGGAGACCAGACCAGAATGATCCGGCCGGTCAGCAGGACGGATGTGAAGGAAGACGAAGCGCGCAGAGTCGTTCAGGAAGAAATGCGCAGGGTGCAGGAAGGCCGCCGCGCGGAAGCCGAGCGCCAGAAAGCGGAAGAAAAAGTCCTGGAGCAGACTTCCGAGAAGGAAAAAGCGGCGCAGGAGGCAGCGATCCGCGCCGAGGAAGCCGCGAGAGCAGCACAGAAGGCAGCTGAGAGCACAGGCGCTGCTCCTTCGGAGGCTCCTGACCGGAAGGATGTGCAGATCGATCTGATCGATCTTTGACAGAAGCCCCCTTTGCGGGCAGCGGGAGAAAGCAGAACGGCGAGTCTGCGTCCCGGAGAACATGGAAGCGAAATATGATATCAGGCATAAATGAAAACTACAGGTACACTCAGGCAGCGGCACAGGCCCTGAAATATGCGGGGGATGAAGCGAAAGCGGCCCGCTGTGCGGGAATCGGTACAGAGCACCTGCTGCTGGGACTGGTCCGGGAGGAGAACGGGACTGCCGGAGTGGTCCTCCGGGAGGGCGGCATCCGGACGGATGAGCTCCGCCGGCTGGTGGAGAACCTGATCGGAGGCGGCCGGGCGGAAAAAAACGCCGCTGCTGTGTATACGCCCAGAGCGGAACTGGCATTGAGGACGGCATCGGAACAGGCGGAATATTTTCTGTCAAAAGAGATCGGAACAGAGCATCTGCTCCTTGCCCTGGCAAGGGATATTGACTGCAACGCGGCCAAGCTGCTTCACACACTGAACATGGATTTCCAGGGACTTTATCAGAGAATCCTGGATATTATAGGGGTGTCCGATGAGCAGATGGCGGAATATATGCAGTCCGTCGTGCAGAGCGCTGCCGGCGGTGTTTCCTCCACACCTGTTCTGGATCAGTATTCCAGAGACCTGACCGATGCGGTCAGAGACGGAAAGATCGACCCGATCGTCGGCAGAGAGACGGAGACAAGACGAATCTGCCAGATTCTCTGCAGAAAAACCAAGAACAATCCCTGCCTGATCGGGGAGCCGGGCGTCGGCAAGACAGCCATTGTAGAAGGACTGGCCCAGAAGATCGTGCACGGCGACGTCCCGCTGCCGCTGAAGAATAAGCGGCTTGTCGCGCTGGATATGGCCGGCATGGTCGCGGGGACCAAGTACAGGGGCGAATTTGAGGACCGGATCAAGAAGGTCTTGAATGAAGTCTCGGGCAGCGGCGATATACTGCTCTTTATCGATGAACTCCACACGATTATCGGAGCAGGCAGCTCGGAAGGCGGCCTGGACGCTTCCAATATCATGAAGCCGATGCTCTCCCGGGGAGAGATCCAGGTCATCGGAGCGACTACCGTCGACGAATACAGAAAGCGCATCGGCAAGGATGCGGCCCTGGAGAGACGATTCCAGAGCATCCTGGTGGAAGAGCCGAGTTTTGAGGAGACCCGGGAGATCCTGACCGGACTCAGAGAGAGCTATGAAAAGCATCACGGCGTGACGATCCCGGATGAAGCCATCGAAGCAGCTGTAAAGCTGTCCGGGCGCTATATCGGGGACCGTTTTCTTCCGGACAAGGCGATCGACCTGCTGGATGAAGCCTGCTCCAGACGACAGCTGGGATTCTACCATCTGCCGGAAGACCTGGACCAGATGCGGCTGGAGATCGAAAAGAAAAACGAAGCTTTTGAGGAAGCGCTTGCCGGGGATAACCTGGATCTGGCGCACAGTATCCATACACAGATCGAAGAACTTCGAAGGAAATTTGAGAAAAAGAAGGCCGCCGGCGAACGAAGGATGAAGAAAAACGCCATGTCGGTAACGACGGAGGATATTGCCGCCGTCGTATCGGACTGGACAAAGATTCCGGTGCAGAAGCTGACAGAGGATGAGAGCCGCAGGCTGGTAAAGCTGGAGAAGACGCTGCACAGGCGCATTATCGGCCAGGATGAGGCTGTGGAAGCCGTGGCGAAGGCGATCCGGCGCGGCAGGGCAGGCCTGAAGGACCCGCGCAGACCCATCGGCTCCTTCCTGTTTCTGGGACCGACCGGCGTCGGAAAGACAGAACTGTCAAAAGCCCTGGCGGAGATCGTGTTCGGGTCGGAGTCATCCATGATCCGGGTGGATATGTCCGAATATATGGAGAAATTTGACGTTTCCAAGCTGGTCGGGTCGCCTCCCGGCTACGTCGGCTATGAGGAAGGCGGACAGCTGTCGGAACAGGTCAGAAGACATCCTTACTCGGTCGTCCTGTTTGATGAGATTGAGAAAGCCCATCCGGACATTTTCAATATTCTGCTGCAGGTGCTCGATGAAGGGCATATCACTGACTCGCAGGGCAGGAAAGTCGATTTCAAGAATACGATCCTGATCATGACGTCCAACGCCGGCGCCCAGTCCATCGCGGCGCCGAAGAATCTCGGATTCGGGGCGGGAAATGACGCGAAGGCGAACTATGAGACGATGAAAGGTTCCGTAATGGAGGAAGTCCGGAGAATTTTCCGTCCGGAGTTTCTCAACCGGATCGACGACACCATCGTCTTCCATTCGCTGAACCGGGAAGAGCTCCGGCAGATCGTTTCGCTTCTGCTGAAGGAACTCGCGTCCAGAGCGGAGGCGCAGATGCAGATCCGGCTGAAGTTCCGCTCTTCGGTGCGGGATCAGATCGCGGAGAAAGGATTTGACGTAAAATACGGGGCAAGACCGCTCCGGCGCGCCGTTCAGAATGAGATAGAGGATGAACTGGCGGAGGAGATTCTGAGCGGGAAGATTAAGGCCGGCCAGCATGTTGTATGCACCGTGCGGGGCGGAAAGATCGTTTTTGTGCCCGGAAAAGAGGAAGAAAAGGCGCAGCAGGAGTCTGCAGAAATTGAAGAATGACTTGCCGCAGGAGGGATTTACGATGGCAGTTGTCAGAGATTTGATCATTACGGAAGAGGATGGAAGCATCAGCTTCGGCAACTATGAGCTGAACCAGAAGGCAAAGAAAAGTGACTATGAGGTGCGCGGGGACCGCTACAAGGTAAAAACCTTCCGGGAATCCACGAGGCTTGAGCGCAATGACGCGATGGTTTACGAGTCCGAGCCGGGAACTGCTGTGTTACATTTTAAAGAAGATGAAAACGGCGTGTCGTTCTGCGTAGAGGGACCTGAGGACGCGCAGATCATCCTGTCTCTGGCGGATGATACCGCTTACAGGGTTTTCATCGACGGAAAAGAGACCGGCATGATGGAAACCGGCATGAGCGGCAAACTGGTGCTCTCCGTTGAGATGGGGGAGACGGCGCAGGTGTCTGTGAAAGTGGAGAAAGCCTGAGAGAGGACTTTTCACGCACGAACGGTCAGCTGCGAATGATCTTTTGCGCCGCGGTATATGCAGTTTTCCTGTAAGATCTGCCTGCGGAGACATGAACTACAGCCAGTGTAAACTGAGGCAGGGGAAGCCCTGCCTCTCTTTGTCGGGAAAAAGTCAGAGGAGACTGACGGAAGAGCAGGGAAGGCCGGCTTTCTTTCTTCACCAGGAAAAAGCGCGGACCCTGCCGGGAGAATGTACGCTGAGGGTTGAAATATGGCGAAAGCAAAGACAATGGTATATTTCTGTCAGAACTGCGGATTCGAGTCGGCCAAATGGATGGGACAGTGTCCGGCCTGCCACGAATGGAATTCTTTCGTGGAGGAGCCGGCAGCAGGCTCCTCCGCCCCGAAAGGCGGGACAAAAGCGACGGCGGGCGTCGTGCAGTGGGGCAGTCTCGGAATCGACCGGAAAAGCGGCGCTGACGCGGCTTCCTCTTCGCATGCGCAGTGGCGCAGCCGCGGGGAAGCGCTTCCGCTGAAGGAGATCCGCGCGGAGGATTCCCAGCGGGTTTCGACCGGGATCTCCGAGATGGACCGGGTTCTGGGCGGCGGGATTGTTCCGGGATCCCTTGTTCTGGTCGGAGGAGACCCCGGAATCGGAAAATCCACCCTTCTCCTGCAGGTCTGCCGGAACCTGACCCTGCCGGGGGTGCAGAACAGAGCTTCTCAGGGAACTGACCTGCATCATCCGGAAGCCGCGGGTCAGCCGGGGCTGCAGAATGGCGGTTCAGCCTGGGCATCCGGAAGAAGAGAAGCGATGAAGGTCCTCTATGTTTCCGGCGAGGAATCCCAGCAGCAGATCAAGCTCAGAGCCAACCGCATGGGCGAGTTCGGCGATACACTGCTTCTTCTGTGCGAGACGAACCTGAGCGAGATCCAGGAGGCGATCGCCCGGCTGCAGCCGCACGTCGTGATCATTGACTCCATCCAGACCATGTACAATGAGAGTGTCAGCTCCGCACCGGGATCGGTATCCCAGGTCCGCGAGACGACGGGAGTGCTGCTGCAGCTGGCCAAGGGACTTGGCGTGACGATTTTTATCGTCGGGCACGTGACCAAAGAAGGGGCGGTGGCAGGACCGAGAGTGCTGGAGCATATGGTGGATACGGTTCTGTATTTTGAAGGGGACCGCCATGCGAGCTACCGGATCCTCCACGCGGTGAAAAACCGTTTCGGATCCACGGATGAGATCGGCGTCTTTGAGATGAAACAGGACGGGCTGAGAGAAGTGCTGAATCCTTCGGAATTCATGCTGGACGGGAGGCCGGTCGGCGCATCCGGTTCGGTGGTCGCCTGTTCCATGGAAGGAACCAGGCCGATCCTGATCGAGATTCAGGCTCTCACCGCTCATAGCAATCTTGCCTATCCAAGGAGAACTGCGGACGGAGCAGACCTGAACCGTGTAAATCTGCTCCTTGCTGTGCTTGAGAGGCGGCTCGGGCTCAGGCTGACGGAAATGGACGTCTACGTCAATATCGCAGGAGGCGTGCGGCTGAGAGAGCCTGCGGTCGATCTCGGGATCGTGATCGCCGTCATTTCCTCCTTCAAGGACATTGTCGTCGACGCGAAGACGCTGGTCTTCGGCGAAGTGGGCCTGTCCGGGGAGATCCGTTCCGTCAGCCAGGCTCCGCTGCGAGTCCGGGAGGCTCAGAAGCTGGGCTTTGAGACTGTGATCCTGCCCCGGGCCTGCGTAAAATCCGTCGGAAAGATCGATGGGCTCAAGCTGATCGGAGTCCGGACCGTGCGGGACGTGCTGGAAGCGCTTGTATGAAATAAATCTGTATAAAACGGAATGGCCTGACTGTGGAATCAAAAGCATCCACAGGCAGGCCATTTTATCATCTCATAACAATCCATACCGCCCGGGCGGGGATGCGTCCGGACGCACGTTTCTGCTGAGCAGTCAAGCGTCAGCGCAGTCCGCCGGTTTGTATACAGACAGTTGTGTCAGATTACATTTCCGCTGGAGCGGCCGGCCGCGGCGTCTTCAAGCGGCAGCCATTCCAGAGCCTCTTTGATATGGGTATCCCAGAAATCCCATTCATGGCTGCCGGGTGCCGACACGAATTTTACCGGGACCTTGTTCTCCTTCAGGAAATCCACAAAGGCAGCATTTTTCTCATACAGGAAGTCCTCTGTGCCACAGGCAAGGAAGAGATCCGGAATTGCTTTTCCTTCCTGAAGGAGTTTTTTTATCAGAACCCGCGGGTTCTTATCACTTTCCAGGGCAGCCTTCAGATCCTGGCCGAAGACGCTCTTTCTCCATTCCAGGCGCTCTGACGGGAATCTCGGGTTCGGATTATCCACAAGGAGAGATTCATCCATCAGCATGGCAGAGGAAAGTCCGATGATCGCGCCGAAAGTATCGGAATATTTGAGTCCGTTGCGCAGGGCGCCGTATCCGCCCATTGAAAGTCCGCCGATGTAGGTATCTTCCCGCTTTGTGGAGAGCGGGAAAGTCTTTCTTGTAAATTCCACCAGTTCCCGTCCGATATACTCACCGAAGCAGTTTCCGACCCAGGGCTGGTCGACATAAAACATATTTTCGCCGGAAGGCATCACAACGCAGAGCTCTTTTTCCGCAGCCCAGCGGGCGATCCTGGTACCATAGAGCCAGTCCGTATCATCCCCGATAATGCCGTGGAGAAGGTATAGGGTTTTATAGGGTTTTCCTGCTTCCCGCACCGGCATACCCGGCATATAGACCTTGTCAGTCGGAAGGATGACGGTCAGGGGAACAGTACGCCCCAGAGTTTCCGCCATGAAGGTAATCTTGAAAACAGCCATACTGGATGCTCCTTTCTGCATGAATCTTCTTTCTGAATCAATTGCAGCGCCACAGAATCATATTGATAAATACTATTATACACATAATCTTCCGGATTTGACGATTTATCCGCAAATGAAATTATCGCTGTCTGAAAAGGATCACTGCGGTATATGAATACGCTGCATCAGGGTTCTTCTGTCGCCGGACGAATAGTATAGTCAGAAAAACCATAGATGTCTGGAACACTGGCTGGTCAGCAGTAGAAGAGAACGGGTTAGCCGGGGGACCAGGCAGGTCAGCAGGAGAAAAAAGTGTTGACAGAAACAGCTGATTGTGATATATATATTGAGTCGCCTGAGGGTGACTGTAGGGGATTGGTCAAATGGTATGATAGGGGTCTCCAAAACCTTTGGTGGGAGTTCGATTCTCTCATCCCCTGCTTCAAGATGTCCCGGAAAGCTTGTAAAATCAAGGCTTTCCGGGATTTTTTGTTTTGGTGAGAAAGATAAATGACTCAAAAAATGACTCAACTCCAAGGTGCTAATATGGACATTGATCTGGTAAGTGCAAATGTCGCCTGGAATCAAAGCATATGTCCGTGGAATGAAGCAGATGATACCACTGAACACAAATTCAAATCAGTGACCTTATGAGCGTCAGTGTTGATTATCTGGTTAAGGATCGGGATTGTGCAGTGAGTATTAAGCCACAATTGGATACGGATCTTGATGAACTGATAGCATTCAGACTGGAAGCAAATGTCAATACATACGCTGCATTTAAGAATGAGGTTGATGCCACCAGACCTGCATCTCATGATTTTAGATATGAGAACGGTAAGTATATTTATCACGACACATATGTTGGCGGAGAGGAATTTGCCGGGGAAGAAGCCATATGGAAGGATGGGTTGGCCATTTATGCTATGAATTATATGGGACGAGTATTGAAGGATGGCTTCAGTGGTAACTTCCTGAAAGAGGCTTTGAGAGCAGCAGATGAGAAGATGCCATATAGAGGACCTGAAATCTATCAATCCGGAGAGTACACATACAGATGTAAAGTGACCGATGATTTCACTTGGTTTCAGGGATGTGAGGAGATATATCAGGACGATCAAAAGGTATATGAATGCGTATTCCATGGTGGATTACTGAAATAGCATAATTCGATTCTATTGGAAGACGAATTCAAGTTCGAAGTATAATTCCTGCTTGGTAAACGGCAGGCCGAGGACTGACTCTCCTAAAGTGCAGTTCCCTTTTTCGGTATTGTAAATTGGCTCATATCAATGCCCTCTAACTCCAGGAGGGCTTTTTTTCTCATAATTCCGCCGCCGTATCCGGTCAGACTTCCATGTGCTCCGACTACCCGGTGGCACGGTACGATGATACAGATCGGATTATGACCGACCGCACCGCCAACTGCCTGTGCGGACATCCTGTCGAGTCCGCGTTCCTGTGCGATCTGATCAGCAATCCACCCATATGTGACTGTTTTCCCAAAAGGAATCCGGCACATGATTTCTCCAACCCGATTACGAAAATCTGAGCCGACCAGATGCAGCTTCGGAAAGAATCTGGGATCATGACCCGTAAAATAGATGTCCAGCCATTTTTTCGCCTGATCAAAATAGTCCATTTCTCGAAGAACAGCATCTTTTTTCAACCCAAGTCCGGTATATCTGCTGCCTTCTGTAAACCAGAGTCCTGTCAGTCCTTCGTTGTCTCCGGCAAGCAGGATGCTTCCCAAAGGTGAATCATAATAGTTCTTATAGATCATGTTGGACCTCCCCAGTATTTTCCTTACAGATTTTTCAGAATTAACGATATTCCTGACATTAGCAGCAGAATAGCTGTGATCTTACCTGTGAGAGCATCTTCATACCTGGCGCAATAACTACAATACCAAATATCAGTTTAACAGATCTCGGGAGATATCTGCCGGGAGGCGTTTTTATTATCCCGGGTTGTGGTATATTTACTTTGAGTGTTGCCGGAAAAACGGCAGGCGGTTGCCCTCTCCGGAGGAACTGTGATCCTCCGATTCATAACCGGCACCAGTATCGCTTTCTCCGGGCCGGATCAGTTTACATGGTATTTTTTCACTTTTTCCGACAGCGCCGCCAGTTCTTCTTTCGAAAGATCCGGGAGGTGCTCCAGGTCATCCAGAAATTCCTGCATACTTTCATTGACCCTTGCTCTGGCCGCCTCCATAAAAAAGTTGGTGATCAGCGCTGTTAATACCGCGATAACGATCAGTGAGAATACAGAGAGAACGAGGGTAAGAATTCTCCCGGCCAGAGACGCAGCCGCGACATCGCCGAAGCCGATCGTGGATGCCGCCGCAAAGCAGTACCAGAGCGCATCCTGCAGGGTGCTGATCCCCGGATCGATCAGAAAAAGAAGTACAGCAATGATAAAAAAGGCAATTGTGTATGAACCGAAAATTTTGCTGGCGCCGGTTATTTTTAATGACTGCCGGAGAAGCTTGATCGTCTTCCTTTTCATAGTGAGTTCATCCTGTGATCTTTCATGAGCGGTTTCTGGTCTGGTTTAGTGCGTCATATATCTTATCCTTTTTCAATTTCAATAATATCCCTGTTTCCCCGCATGCTCAATATATAATCGTCATTTTGGGTCAGTTTGCGAAGCTGCAGTAATTCCGCATCCCGTATATTCAAATGGAATCGGAAATGGAATTCATTCAGGAAATTTCCCCTGCGATTATGGGGACTTTATGAGGAAAAACAGATGGCAATGCACAGTAATTGGAATCCCTGGCACGGCTGCATAAAATGCAGTGAAGGATGTCAGAACTGTTATGTATACTATATTGATGCGATGAGAGGCAGAAACGGGGCAGATATTTACAGAACAAAGACAGGATTCAGGTATCCGTTGTCCAGGGACAGGGCAGGCAGCTACAAGATACAGAGCGGTGAAATGATCAGTGTCTGCATGACATCGGATTTTTTCCTGGAGGAAGCTGATGCATGGCGCGATGAAGCATGTGATATCATGCGCAGGCGAAGCGATGTCATTTTTCTGCTGCTGACGAAACGGCCGGAGAGAATTCCGGAATGCCTGCCGGCAGACTGGGGAGCCGGCTGGGACAACATCTTTTTGAATGTGACAGTCGAAAATCAAAAAAGAGCGGATGAAAGAATTCCGCTGCTTCTGGACCTGCCGTTTAAACACAAGGGCCTGCATTGCGCACCTCTCCTGGGACCGTTAAGTATCGGGGGGTATCTGGACAGCGGACAGATCGAACAGGTCGCCTGCGGCGGTGAAAATTACGGCGGCTGCCGGCCCTGCGATTTTGAATGGGTCCGGAAATTAAGGGAGGATTGTGCAGCCAGAAATATCACGTTCTGCTTCATGGAGACAGGTACGCTTTTTATCAGGGACGGCAGGGAGTACAGGATCAGAAGCAAGCAGCAGCAGAATCTGCAGGCATACAAATCCGGGATGACCTTCCAGGGGAAGGCCATAGATTTTGTGCTCAGAGACAGCTCCGGACAGGTGATTCCAAAGGAGAATCTGTATGTCCCTCATTTTGTTGAAAAATGTGAAGAATGTTCCTTCAGGATTTTATGCAACGGCTGCAGCAGCTGCGGCGGCTGCGGAAGCTGAAGCTGCCCTTTTCAGGGCTTGCCGTATCTTCACGAGCGGCTGCGGTGCATGAACGCGGGGGGCATAATCTACTGTTTGGAAAAGAGTAAAGCGGCAGAAAGAGGATTATGAAAAGCACAGAAATCGGCAACAGAATCATCGTGCTGGGATGTTCCGGAAGCGGGAAGAGCACATTTGCCAGAAGACTTCATGCCTGTACGAACCTTCCGCTGATTCACCTGGATAATGTCTGGTGGAAGGCGGACCGTACGCATATAAGCCGTGAAGAATTTGACCATCGGCTGGAGAAACTGCTGCAGGGGGACAAATGGATCATCGACGGTGATTACAGCAGGACCTATGAAGTGAGATTCCGCTCATGTGATACAATCATTTTTCTTGATTACAGCGAGGAGGAGTGCATGAACGGAATTATCGACCGGGTTGGAAAGAGCCGTTCGGATATTCCCTGGACAGAGCATCAGCTGGATCCTGAACTGGTAAAGCTTGTCCGGAATTATCATAAAGCTAATCGTCCGCTTATCTACTCGCTGATCGATCAGTATCCGGAAAAACAGACAGTCATTTTCAAAACACGTTCTCAGGCAGATGACTGGCTTAACCTTTGTACAGCTGAGAGGGAAAAACAGAACAGGCATTCAAAGGAAGTTTAATTGCGCTTGACAGAAACCCGGCCTGTTTCTGGGATATCCGCCGTAAGATGTAAAAGGATTTATGAACGATTCCCGCAGAGGCGTTAAGTGCGCCGGCTGCGGGAAGGTTTACGCAAACGAAGAAAATGCAGTAAAAACCGGCAGAGCGGGATAACAAAGAACGGCGGATTCGTGTGACCCAGTACTGTTTTTTCAGCTTCCGCACCTTTTCCACAATGTCCAGTGTCTCTTCAACCGTTCTGTGATCATCGCGCAGCAATACCCTGAACCCGGAATGAAAAAACCACATTTTGCAGAAATGCCTTCACACCATGCGGCATTGTGTATCTGTTTTCTGAATGCCGTACAGGAATATTTAGTATTATGAAGCAGTGAGAATTGTCGAGCCAATCCGTGCAGCTGAAAATATTTACAAATACACTTTGCCCATGTTACTGTTATTATTTAAGAAGAAAGCGATATTCATCTTAATGAACAGGAGTAAAGTGATATGAGATCGGAAGAGGAGATGTTCCGCCTTTTTGAACGGATCGCGGCGGAAGATGACAGGATCCGGGTCATGACCCTGGAAGGGAGCAGAGTAAATCCTCATATAAAGCCTGATATCTGGCAGGACTATGACATCACGTTTCTGGTGACGGATCTGGAGTCTTATATGGTATCTGATGAATGGCTGGGGATTTTCGGGGATCTTGTTTTTCTTCAGAAGCCGGAAGCGATGACACTGTTTCCTCCGGATTTTCCTGAAGGATGGTTCTCGTATCTCATGCTGTTCCGGGATGGAACTAAGATCGATCTGACGCTGATAAAGCTTGACCAGGCAGAGGCTTATTTCGCATCAGATCCGCTGATTAAAGTGATTCTTGATAAAGACGGTATCGCTCCGGAACTTCCGGACCCTACTGACGATGCATTCCGTGTTAAACGTCCATCAGAAGAATGTGTTACTGATTGCGCAAATGAGTTCTATTTCAGCAGCACATATGTACAGAGAGCTCTGTTCAGAAAGGAACTGCAGACGGTCAGGCAGCTGATGGAGCACAGAATCCATCCGGAACTGCTCAGGATGCTGTCCTGGCTTGCCGGAGCGAGAGGCGGTTTTCCTGTAAACATCGGAAAGTATTACAGATGGCTGTACAGGTATCTTTCTGAAGAAGAGCAGGGGATGCTTTCAGCAGCATATGATACTGTGGATATTCCTTCATCGGAAGAAGCTCTCAGAAATGCGATGGAACTGTTCGGAAAAAGCCTCGCGGAAGTATGCGGCGTTCTCAATTATACAGATCCCGGATACCATAGTGCTGTCATGGAGTATATCCATACACTCATGCAGGCAAAAGAAAACGGGAATTGAGATCATCTGTGGTAACTTCAGCTGTCTATTGACAGTTGGAAAGCAATTTCCTTAAAAACTGCACTGTCAGACAAAGAGCAGACGATTGAACAGACCTTTTTAATTCAGGCAGGCCGATAGTGCCGCAGCATAAGAATACCGCCAGCCACTGTTTCCGGCTGGCGGTACAGTTTTTAGGATCAGTTGCCGCGGATTTCCTGCCTCATGAAGCCCACGTAGGAAATCGTAAATGCCGCGAATGTGAGAGCCAGCAGTCCGACAAGATGCGGCCAGACGAGCAGAAGGCTCTGTCCCAGGGACAGGTAGCTGCTCAGCGCGCCGACCAGCTGCGTATAGGAAACCGCGTTGATGGCCCTGGTCGCAGGGTTCATCAGAACCGAGGCGGCCTCCGAGTACAGATAATACGGGGAGATCCGGTTCAGGTTCAGATTCAGGTTGTAGTTGTTCAATGAGTTGAACGCCTGCTCATATTCCGTATTGACCGGGTAGGCGGCATTTGCCAGGATACCTGCCAGAAGACTCATGAAGATGGCGAAGAAAAGCCACAGAGCGATCGAGGCCAGGGCGGAGGTTGCCGCGTGCCTTGTAAAAACGGAGAAGAGCAGGGCCATCGCCAGCCAGAAGCAGATATAGATGACCGTATAGATCAGGAAAATCAGGACACGGACGATTTCTTCCCCTGTCGGTTTTATGCCGGAGGTCAGGAAGCCCGCACATCCGACCGCGATACCTGTACTCAGCACCATGACGGCGATCAGCGTCATAGATGCCAGGAACTTGCCGATGATGATGGAATCCCGGTAAATAGGCTGGGAGACCAGCCGGTTCAGGGTTCCGCTGTTCTTTTCCGCGTTGATGGAGTCGAATCCCAGGATCAGTCCGATAAAGGGGCCGATCAGGGCGATCAGGGACATATAGGACGGGATGGAACCTCCGCCCGTGGTATACAGCTTCAAGAACATGTAGCTTGCGTCAAATGAAGCTTTCGGATCGATTGCCGCATTTTTGACTGCGCTTGTGATGCCTGTAACCGCCCCGTATACACTTGCGATTGTCATCGCGATCACAAGAAGCAGGATGATAATAAATCGTTTGCTGGTCACATGGTCAGCCATTTCTTTCCTGTAGAGCGCCGTGAGGCTGTGATAACGGATATTTCTGCGTTTATCTTCCTCTGCGGCCGAAACGGTACTTCCTGCTGCCGTCTTTTGCATCGCCCTCATCTCCTTCTTTCTCCGCTTCCTCGAAGTAGACACGGTAGATCTCATCCAGATCCCCGCCTTTCTGGTGCATGTGCATGAGCTTATAGTCATGTGTCCCGAGGAATCTGGTAATGTCGCTCCGCAGGTCCTCTGAAGAACTGATCACGAAGGTATTTCCTTCTTTTGTGATTCCGTTGATCCCTTCCAGTTTTCCCAGATATCCCAGGAATCTGTCGTCACAGGGCTCCGCTTCAATTTCCAGCGTATAGTGGCCTCTGGCCGCGATCTGGCTTCCAAGCTCGCTGATTCCGCCGCAGGCGATCAGGCTTCCGTCTACAAAGATGCCGACGCGGTCGCAGATCTGCTGGATCTGATAGAGCTGGTGGCTGGACACCAGGATTGTTTTTCCGTCTTCCGTGCTCAGCTTTTTGATCAGGTTCAGGAAATCCCGCATGCCTTCCGGGTCAAGCCCCAGAGTAGGCTCATCCATGATGATCACTTCCGGATCCTTGATCAGGACGTCCGCGATGCCGAGCCTCTGCCGCATGCCTTTTGAATAAGTTCCCGTTTTCTGGTCTGCAGCGTAAGTCATTCCGACTTTCTCAAGCAGGCTGTCGATCAGGGGATCGATTTCTTTTTCCGGAATTCCGTTCAGGCGGGCTGTGAAGCGCAGGTTTTCTCTTCCGGTCATATCGCTGTAAAAGCCGACATTGTCCGGGAGGTATCCGGTGATCCGCTTCACCTGCATGGACTGTCTGGTACAGTCATATCCGTCGATCAGGGCCCTGCCCTGCGTGGGTTCGGTCAGGCCCAGAAACATCAGTATCGTTGTTGTTTTTCCCGCGCCGTTTGGTCCGAGCAGCCCGAATATCTCACCACGCCTGATCTCCAGGCTGAGGTGATTCACGGCAGTCTTTGTGCCGTAGACTTTCGTCAGATCTTCGGTACGGATAATCATTGTATCCGTCATAATTTATCTCCTGCCAAACCTGCGAATGATCAGGATCAGTCCGAGAACCAGGACCGCTATGATGCCGACAGCCACGATGCCCCAGCTGGTATGGTTCTGCACGGAAATCCTGAGTGCGCAGTCTGATGAAACCGCGTCGTTGGATGCTGTGATGACGGTTACATAATCACCAAGAATGGCATCTTTTGCCGGCGTGATATGTGCCGTCAGTTCTCTGCTTTCTCCTGCCGGGATATCAGGGATCGTATCCTGATCGAAGGTAACTTCCCAGTCGGTGGAAGCCTGCGCAGCCAGTCTGACCGAGTTCAGATCGATGTTTCCTGTATTCTGTACAGAGATGGTTACATCCTGCGTCTCTCCCGCAAATGCTTTGGCGGAAAGGTTGCCTGTCGGCGTCGTCGCGGTCAGGCCGTAGCTGCCGGAAACCCGGATGGTGACCGGGAGCTCAAGGGTCTCTTCCGCACTGGCTGCGATCAGGGTGATCGGATAGTCTCCCGCGGTAACATTCTGCGCCGGGGATACTGCCGCTTTGATGGTGGAGCTGGCGCCTGCGTCTACCGGCACGGATGAAGTTGCCATCGATGCGTCGGAAGGGGTAAATGTTACATTCCATCCTTCGGGAAGTCCCTCGGCGGAAAGAGAGTAGGTCATATTCTCACTGCCGTTGTTGGTGAGCTTTGTCGAGTAGCTGAATTTTGTTCCTGCGGTGCCTTCCTGCTGCGCATAATCTGTCGTGAATTCTCCGGCGCCGAACTTTTTTTCCTCCGCGTCCACTTTTACGGTAAGAGCAAGATCTTCATCCAGATCCCCGCCCTTTGCGTTCAGTGTGATCGCATAGGTATCTTCCTTTGTATCTTCCGGCACAGTCAGCGAATAGCTTAAGGAAGGAGAATCCTCTTTCGTCTGGTAAGCGCCGATATGCACCATGGAAATTTCGTTGGAACTTCCTTTAAAACGCCCTTCCCATCCTTCCGGCAGATCTTCCGCGCTGAGCGATACGGTGTCTTCTTCGGAACCGGTATTGGTGATATACAGGGTAAAGGTTGAAGTACCGCCGGGTTTTACCGTAACTCCGGGGTAATCCGTACTGAAGGTGACTTTGCCGGCTTCTTCAGCTGTTTCCGTCTGCAGCTTTGTTTCTTTCTCTGCAGCATGGACCTGTACCGGCATCAAAACCGCTGCCGTCAGCATACCTGCCGTCAGCATTCCACATGTGAATCGGGCGATCTTTCTGGTCGTCATACCTTCTGTCTTTTCCATGATCTCCAACTTCCTTTCTTTTCAGCCCCAGGGGCTTTCTCTTTTCAAACAAAAAAACTAGACCCGGATTGTGACGCAATTTTCAAATTTCTGTGTCTTTTTGGTGAACATATTATTTGCAGATTTCCGGCCGGAATTGGCTTTGCGCTGATTTCATGTATAAAAAACCGGACCGCTGACGCAGATGTCAGCAGCCCGGCTGGAAATCCGGATTATTATATATAGCTGTGCAGGCAGAATTACTGTACCTGTATTATCTCAGGCAAAGAAGTCCAGCATCTCATCCACCCATCCTTCTGCCGAGGTTCCGACCGCCAGGAAGCAGCCGTGTTCCCCCTGCGGATACAGGCAGAATTTGTGAGGAACTTTCTGAGCTTCCAGCGCCTCTGCCATGCGGGAGGCGTTGCTGGGCGGAACCAGGGAGTCATCCGCGCAGGTCCAGATAAAGGTCTTCGGATAATCCGGATCGACCTGTTTTTCAATGGAGAGATGCTCCCTAAGACTTTCATCGCCGCCGGTAAGAGCCTGAAAACTGGGCTCGTGATCCTCTGATAGAAAGCTGATAACCGGATAGCACAGGCAGACTTTATCCGGCCGCATGGAAATTCCGCGGCAGCTTTCCAGAAGATCCGGACGAAATTTCTCCATCTCTTTCTGAAGGGCACCTTCCAGTTCTTCTCTGAGGGCGGCCGTGGAAGCGCAGAGATGACCGCCCGCGGAATAGCCCAGAATCATCAGGTTATCCGGATCGATCTGAAGTTCTGCCGCGTTTGCCCTCAGATACTTGATGGCCAGCGCCAGGTCCAGCTGGGGAGCCGGATAACGGTTCGGGCTGTAGCGGTAATTCAGGATAAAGGTGCGGTAACCGGTTTTTTCAAGGCGCCAGGCCGTACACAATCCTTCATTGTGAAAAGACAGATTTTCATATCCGCCGCCGGGACAGATCAGGACTGCCGGGCGCACGCCGTCCAGGGTACATTTGGGGACCATGATGCCGGAGAAATGAATATCATTGCTGTCTATGGTAAAATGCTCCTTATCCCAGAGCGGGATCATATCCCAGTATTGCTCCGAACGGGCAATCATATTGGCGTCCTGCACGAAATCTGCTGCAGGGAAGGGCATTCCCCACGGCATGCGGAAGGTGTCCGCCCATTCCTCCATGGGAATCGTCTGCTTTTCTTCCGGGATAAAAGCAAGTAGAGATTCGGGCAGAAACAGGTTCATGCCCGGGCCGGCCTGTTCCAGCAGTTCTTTCAGGCTGTTTTTCATTGTAAATGTCTGACTCATACGGTTTCCTCCTCAGTAGTTTTTTGTGATGAATAATAGCGAAACCCTTTTTCCGCCTGTCTGCAGCCAGCAGGGCGGAAATGAACTTACAGCAGATTTTCCGTTCCCTTTATTTTCAGCAGCCAGTCCGGCTGCATGATTCCGGATTCCGGCAGCGGATTATTCTGCCCGCAGGATGGAGATCAGCACGCTGCAAGCCAGCAGATACGGATAAAAAAGAAAGGGCATGATCTGCATGCTGGAGATTCCTGCCAGGCTGGACGCAATCAGCAGCTGCGCGCCATAAGGGATTACCCCCTGCATGATGCAGGAGCAGGTATCCAGCAGGGAGGCGGTCTTTTTCGGCTCAATCTGATAATCCAGGCTGATGTCTTTTGCGATCGGCGCCGCCATGACAATGGCTACGGTGTTGTTGGCAGTGGCGATATCCATCAGCGCCGTCAGAAGGCTGATCCCGAGCATGCCTCCGCGTTTGCCGGAGAAATGGTGTTCGATAAACTGAAGGATCGCTTCGAATCCGCCGTTTTCCTTGATGAGCGATCCGATCGAAGCCACCAGGATGGTTACGATCATGGTTTCAAACATTCCGGAAGTTCCGCTGCCCATGGAGGTGAACGCGGAGACATAATCCAGCATGCCTGTTGCGGCTCCGGCGAGGACAAACAGAAGGATGCCGATGCCCAGAACAATGAAGACATTGATCCCGAGAAGCGCAAGGACCAGGACGATGAAATACGGAATTGCCTGGATCAGGTCATAGGAATACGACCCCATTGCGGCGCTGCCGCCCCTCAGGGCCAGGATGAACAGGATGATCAGGGTGACCAGCGCGGCCGGAAAAGCGATGCGGAAATTGGTCCGGAATTTGTCCTTCATCAGAACGCCCTGCGTCTTGGTGGCGGCAATGGTGGTATCGGAGATAAAGGACAGGTTGTCTCCGAACATGGCGCCGCCGACAACGGTTCCGACACATAGAGGAAGTGAGAGACCGCCGTTTGCCGCTGCCTGAGCCGCGATCGGTACAAGAATCGTAATGGTTCCCACACTGGTGCCCATCGCCATGGAGATCAGGCTGGCGATTACGAACAGGCCGGGGATCGCGAATTTTCCGGGAACAATGCTCAGCAGAAGATTCGCGGTGCTGGACGCCCCGCCCGCCTGCTGGGCGATTCCGCCGAATGCGCCGGCAGCCAGGAAGATAAAGAGCATAATGGTGATATTGTCATCGCCGATGCCCTGGGCGCAGACATGGATCTTCTGGTCGAAACTGAGGGCACGGTTCTGCGCGAAGGCAACCGTCAGGGCTATGGAGAATGCTACCACGACGGACATGATATAGAATCCCATCTGTCCTTTTACAGGATGCACATACTCATAATAAACGCCGCTGCCCAGGTACAGGAACAGGAAGACGACGATCGGCAGCAGCGCGAGGCCGTTGGCTTTTTTTGCGCTGCCCTCTGAAGGGATTCTGTCCGTTTTTTCCGTATTCATGATAATCGCTCCATTCCGCCGCCTTTCGCAGGCGGCACAGACAGTCATGAAAGACTGTTTTCATTATATTTTTAATTTATAAGGACTGCGGCGCCGGAAGTATGGCCTGCAAAAATTGGATCAACAATTCTGCCGGCTGCCGCGTGAAAAACTTCTGACCTTCTCATAAAGATGCTGAGAAGGTCCGAAAAAAGTTCAGGCTCACACTGGCAGAATTCCATCCTGCAGGAGACAGCCTTAACTGCCATATTATATCAAAACCGGCCTGTGGAAGCAAACAGCCGCTTCGGCATAAAACGGTGCCTTTATAGCGGACGCACAGAGACATCGGAAAGCTTATCCGGTAATGGTGCTTTGTCCGGCAACATGCCTGTAAAAGGCGCATGCCGCGTCCGAGATGGCCCGGTCCTTCATGCGGCCGATGCAGATTCTGGTATCAAAACCGGAATCCCGGATGGGAATGGCTCCGAAAGCGCTCCGGCTGACCTCTTCGCTGCGGGGCATGACGCCGCATCCGAGCCCGGCGTGCACCATCGCGATGATTGCGGCGTTCTCATCCGCTTCGCTGACAATGCTGACATTCAGGTTATTTCTGCGGTAGATATCCGCCAGCATGTCATGAAGGACAGAACCCCGGCTGTGGGCGACGAAGCTCTCCCCCTCCAGTTCCCTCAGGCGGACGCTTTTTCTTCCCGTGAAGCGATGTCCGGGCGGAACCAGAAGGACAAGATCCGTGGAATATAAAGGCGTCATTTCAATTCTGGGATCCTTCACCTCCGAGCAGATAATCAGGTCGACGCTTCCGTTTTTCAGGGCAAGGACCAGCTGTTTTGTCGTCCCGTTTTTGCAGGAAAAGAAAACCTTTCCCCGGAAACCGGCCTGAAAATCCTTAACCCAGCGGGAAAAAACAGAAGAGGCCGCAGGCAGGACCAGACCGATCGGCACAAAAGCATCAAAGCTTGCTTTTTCATATCGAAGGATTTCATTTCCCAGTCTCAGTTCGTGCAGAGCCTTATCCACATAATCCAGATAATGGACGCCCTGGCTTGAAAGACGGATGCCTCTTCCGCTTTTTTCGAACAGTTCCACGCCCAGATCCTGCTCGAGATTCCGGATCGCCTTGGACAGGGACGGCTGGGTGATATGAAGGTCCTCCGCCGCTTTTCCGTAATGTTCGTATTTTGCCAGCGTCTGAAAATACAGCAGATAGTTCAGATTCATAAGATATTCCTCCCGTCCTAATTATATCCTGAAAGCACATGAATTCATAGCTTCAGGCTATCAGTCTGCCTGTTATTTTCATCATTTGACAAATATGAGCATGATATAATGATTAGGTCGCCAAAAGTCAGGATGTTCCCGGCTTAGCGATCATAAAAGTTTGTACCTTGACAATTGAATATAGTTTATGAATGGATCTGCCCTGTT
>CACZBW010000007.1 GCA_902779575.1 uncultured Lachnospiraceae bacterium | reverse complement strand
TCCTATCCCTTTACTGTTTTTAAAGGTCAGTTCCTTAAGAATAAATACTTAAGAAATCTTCAAGGTTGTTTCACTGTTCAGTTATCAAGATTCGATTCCGGAGAAGAATCATACTTGCAAGTCCGATCTTCTCCTTCTCTGTTCCCTCTTTTGATCCGGGAACCCGCCGCTTTTCTCAGGCGACTTGATCAATATATCACCTGCATCAGGTATTGTCAACACCTATTTCATCTTTTTTTATTTATCTCTCCAGATGATTCTTCCCTTGTCCAGATCATAGGGAGAAAGCTCAATCGTCACTTTGTCTCCCGGCAGGATACGGATAAAATTCATACGCAGCTTTCCGCTGATATGCGCGAGCACTACATGCTTGTTCTGAAGTTCCACGCGGAACATGGCGTTCGGAAGCTTCTCAAGAACGGTTCCTTCCACTTCGATTACATCTGATTTCGACATATACCTTTCCCTTCTCTCAGTCAACCGGCCGGTAAAGCCTGATAATATGAACTAGATCGCTGTCTGTAGCCGCCCTGCCGAGCAGCCGCAGGAGATCCTCCGGAAGATGCCTGATCAGCTGCACATGCTTTCTGTTCTTTTTCTTGCATTTCTGCAAAGTCTTAAGCCGTCCGTCGGAAAGATAGACGAAATCCCCTTCCTCCCCGACAACCACATATATCTTTCCTGTGTCATGCCCGGCCCTGGACTCTGCCAGAAGGTGCAGCTGATACTGTTCTTCCATGAATGATTAACCTATCTATAGCAGAGTGTATCCATACCTGATCATCTGCTGTCAGGAACTGTCTGTCAGCTGCGCAATGTCTCGTCAGAACTTTGTCAGCGACAGAATTTCCGGTTCTCCTTCAGTTATGAGAATCGTATTCTCATAATGCGCGGCAAGGCTCCTGTCGGCAGTAACCACTGTCCAGTCATCGTCGAGCCATTCAATTTCCCAGGTTCCTGCGGAAATCATCGGTTCGATGGCCAGCGTCATCCCGGGTACCAGGCGAAGCCCTCTGGATTTCTGACGGAAATTCGGAACCTGCGGATCCTCATGCATCTGTGTGCCGATTCCATGCCCGACCATATCCCGTACAACTCCGAAGCCGAAGCTTTCGCAGTAATCTCCGATCGCGGCGGATATCTCGTGCAGATGATGTCCGGCTTTCGCAAATTTGATTCCTTCAAAGAAACTCTGCTTTGTTACATCGATCAGCTTCTGCGCTTCTTCGGAAATCTTTCCGATTCCGTAGGTGCGGGCCGCATCGGAATGATATCCTTTATAGATCAGGCCGCAGTCAAGGGAGATGATATCCCCCTCTTTCAGCTTTCGGGACTTTTTCGGAATTCCATGGACAACCTCTTCATTTACGGAGGTGCAGACCGCAGCCGGAAATCCCTCATAATTCAGGAAATTCGGGATCCCTTCGCACTCTTTAATGAGGCGTCTTGCCTCCATATCGATCTCCCAGGTGCTGATCCCCGGCTGAAGCATCTTCGCAAGCTCATCGTGGACATATTCCAGACGATGATTGGATTCTCTCATCAGTTCGATTTCATGTTTTGTCTTTACAGATACCGCCATAACCCGTGCATTCCTCCAGCAGTGCAATGTATGATTCCGTTCTGAATGTCATTCAGCTTTTCCTCCGCGCAGCATGACGCTCTGACCGCGTCAGCATGCCTTAAAGGAAAACGCCTGCAAGTCTGATCTCAGGCGGCAGTCCGGATTCACTCAAGAATTGCGCAGATAGATGCAAAAACTTCTTCAAGGGAACGGGTTCCGTCTACTTTATACATGCATCCGGCTTCATGATAGTATTCGATCAGCGGCTGCGTCTGGCTGTGATAAACGTCAAGACGCTTCTGGATCGTTTCCGGCTTGTCATCGTCGCGATGAACAAGCGCTTCACCGCAGCTGTCGCAGATCCCCTCTTCTCTGGGCGGATTGAAGCTTGTGTGATAGGTGGCGCCGCACTTCAGACATACGCGCCTTCCGCTCAGCCGTCTGACGATATCGCTGTCCGGAACGTCCACATCGATGGCATAATCAATCGCCCCGCCGTCTTTCGCAAGGGCTTTTGTAAGAGCTTCCGCCTGCGGGATGGTGCGCGGGAAACCGTCGAGAATATATCCCTTTGCGCAGTCTTCGTTCGCGATCCGGTCCACGACCAGATCACAGGTCAGTTCATCCGGTACAAGGGTTCCCTCATCCAGATAGGCTTTTGCCTTTTTTCCGAGTTCTGTCTGATTCTTGATATTTGCGCGAAAGATATCTCCTGTAGAAATATGCGGAATTCCGAACTTCTCAGCAATCATCTTCGCCTGCGTTCCTTTGCCGGCTCCCGGCGCTCCCAGCATGATAATCCTCATATTTATACCTCTCTGAAAAACCGACAGAAACAGGTTCCTGAATGGACGTCCATAAGTGCGCGGGACACGCAGAATCCAGATAGAACATTCTGCCTGACCCACGCAGCTATGCACTGAACCATTACAGCAACTTCAGGAACCATGTAAACGCCTTCCGAAGGGTGAAAGGCGCTTGCATGCTGCCTGAAGAATAAAACGGACAGGCAAGAGTGCACTTTCTCTCCCGTTGAACAGCAACAAAGAGAAAGCACACTCCTGCGGTATCCTGCTGCCCATCTGCGTACACAGATGAACTTATTCCTCAATCCGCTTAATCTCTCAGGAAACCCTTGTAATTGCGTACAAGCATCTGAGATTCGATCTGCTGAATCGTATCCAGGACGACTCCGACAATAATGATCAGAGACGTTCCGCCGAAGGATACATTGGCATGGAAGATGCCGTTAAAGAAGATCGGGATAATAACAACGATCATGAGGCCTACTGCACCGATGAAGATAATGTAGTTCAGAATCTTCTGCAGATAGTCCGTGGTCGGTTTGCCCGGACGGATGCCGGGAATAAATCCTCCCTGCTTCTTCAGGTTGTCAGCAACTTCAATCGGATTGAAGGTGATGGACGTATAGAAGTAAGCAAAGAAGATGCACAGAGCGACATAAAGCACAAGTCCAAGCATATAAACCGGATGCTTGAAATCAAACCAGTTGTTCTGGTTCAGGATACCGAGCACGGTTCCCCAGAAACCGCTGGCATGCGCTCCCGTGAAGCTCATGAGGATTGACGGAATCGACATCAGCGAAGATGCGAAGATGACAGGGATAACGCCGGCCGTATTGACCTTGAGCGGGATATGGGACGACTGTCCGGAAACCATTCTGCGTCCCTGCATCTTTTTCGCGTACTGTACCGGAATTCTTCTGATCGCGTCGGTAAGAAGAATAGTCAGGACGATCGTAGCGAGAATGACAGCGGCGATAATCACAACTGCCATAGCGCCCTTGGCGATCGACTTGCCGGATACGAACTGTCCCCACAGAGTCGTAAGATCCGAAGGAACTCTTGAAAGAATATTGAAGAGAAGGACAATGGAGATACCATTGCCGATCCCGTTCTCTGTGATACGTTCACCAATCCACATAACAAATGCGGAACCAGCGGTGAGTGCAACAACAACTACCAGCGCGCTGAAGAAATTGAAATTGCTGATCAGTCCGGAACGTCCGAAGCCGATTGCCATGGCAGTACTCTCAAATAAAGAGAGGCCGATCGTAAGATAACGCGTGATAGCCGTAATCTTCTTTCTTCCATCCTCACCGTCGCGATGCATCTCTTCAAGCTGCGGAATCGCGATCGTGAGAAGCTCCATGATAATGGATGATGTAATGTACGGAGTTATGTTCAGTGCGAACACTGACATACGTTCAAAGGACCCACCCGTAAAAGCACTGAAGAAACTGAAAGCACCATTGTTCTGCTGATCAAACCAGTTCTGGAAGAACGCTCTGTTCACTCCCGGAACAGGGAGCTGGCAGCCGATACGCACCAGAACCAGCATCATGAACGTATAGAATAGCTTTTTTCTGATGTCCTTTATCCGAAATGCATCGCGTAAAGTCTTAAACATCAGATCACCTCAGCTTTTCCACCTAATTCTTCAATCTTTGCCTTTGCGGATGCACTGTATGCGTTCACGCAGACATTCAGTTTCTTGGTCAGAGTACCATTGCCCAGAACCTTTACGCCGTCTTTGGCTTCACGCAGGATGCCGTTCTCGATGAGTGCGTCAACGGTAACATCCGCGCCGTCTTCAAATCTGTCAAGATCGCTGAGTGTAATCGTCTCGATCTGCGCACGTCCGATGCTCTTGAAGCCTCTCTTGGGAAGTCTTCTGTACAGAGGCATCTGGCCGCCCTCGAATCCGATACGCGGAGCGCCTGAACGGGCCTTCTGTCCCTTATGGCCCTTGCCTGCGGTCTTGCCGTTGCCTGAGCCATGTCCGCGTCCTCTTCTGAAATTATTGCTGTGTACGGAACCTTCAGCAGGACTTAAATTAGATAAATCCATCGTGACACCTCCTTATCAGATCTCTTCTACTTTGACAAGATGAGATACGTGAGCGATCATGCCTCTGACCGCTGCGTTATCCGGCATCTCGACGGTCTTGTTCAGCTTGCGCAGACCAAGAGCTTCCACGGTCGCTCTCTGTTTCGGGATCGCAGCGATCGGGGATTTTACAAGTGTAATCTTTAACTTATCAGCCATTGCGAAAACCTCCTTAAGCCAGGATCTCTTCCACGGACTTACCGCGAAGGCGGGCAACCTCCTGCGGATCCTTCAGAGCCTTAAGAGCCTCCAGTGTAGCGAGAACAACGTTCTGCTTATTGTTGGAACCGAGAGATTTGGTACGGATGTTTCTGATTCCGGCCATCTCAAGCACCATACGCGCGGGACCGCCGGCGATGATACCGGTACCTTCCGGAGCCTTCTTCAGCAGAACCTGCGCTCCGCCGAACTTGCCGATGTAATCATGCGGTACGGAATTCACGCTGTCCATAGCTACGGCGATCAGCTTCTTCTGCGCATCCTCGCGTCCCTTGCGGATCGCTTCCGGAATTTCAGTTGCCTTGCCAAGCCCTGCGCCTACATGACCGTTGCCGTCGCCGACTACGACAAGCGCCGTGAAGCGCATGTTGCGTCCGCCCTTGACAACCTTGGTAACGCGCTTGATGGAGACTACTTTATCATTTAATTCAAACTGACTCGGATCAATGATCTCATGTCTCATGTGATTTTCCTCCTCCTTTAGAACTTCAGCCCGGCTTCTCTGGCTGCGTCAGCGAGAGCCTGAACCTTCCCGTGATAGAGATAACCGCCGCGGTCGAATACGACCTCTTCGATCCCCTTCTCAAGGGCTCTCTTAGCGATCATGGTTCCTACAGCCTGCGCTGCTGCAATGTCATTGGTCTTTTCCAGATCTGCCGCAACATCCTTCTGAAGCGTATTGGCGGAAACCAAAGTCACACCAGCCTCATCATCAATGATCTGAGCATACATGTTCATGTTGCTCCTGAATACAGCAAGACGCGGTCTTGAAGCGGTGCCGTGGAAACGATTACGGATTCTTCTGTGTTTATCTTCGCGAATCTTGGCTCTCGATTTTTTACTGACCATTATTCCACCTCCCCTTATTACTTACCGGTCTTGCCGACTTTGCGTCTGATCACTTCGTAGTCATATTTAATACCCTTGCCCTTATAAGGTTCAGGTTTTCTCTTCTCTCTGATCTCAGCTGCGTACTGGCCGACCTTCTCCTTGCTGATGCCGGAGACAATGATCTTGTTGCCATCAACCTTTGTCTCGATTCCTTCCGGATCTTCCATTTCGATCGGATGGGAATAACCGAGATTCAGTGTAAGCTTGCTGCCCTGCTTCGCAGCTCTGTATCCGACACCGTTCACTTCCAGTGTCTTTGTAAAGCCTTCGCTGACGCCGACAACCATATTATGGATCAGAGTCCTGGTAAGGCCGTGAAGGGACTTCTCTCTCTTCTGATCATTCGGTCTTGTGACAATGACTTCATTGTCCTTTACTTCAATGGTGAGCTCCGGGACAAATGTTCTCTCCAGTGTTCCCTTGGAACCCTTTACGGTAACAACGTTACCGTCTGCAACGCTTACGGTGACTCCCGCAGGAATTGCGATCGGCATTCTACCAATTCGTGACATGCCTTAAATCCTCCTTACTTAGATTCTCGGAAAACAGTTCGCACCCAGGCGGCACGCTTGTCTTCTGTTTTCAGTAATGTTCTTTACCAGACAAATGCAAGTACTTCGCCGCCGACATGGAGCTTTCTTGCCTGCTTGTCCGTAATAACTCCCTGGTTTGTGGATACGATGGCAACGCCGAGACCGCCGAGAACCTTCGGCATATTGTCGCTGCCTGCATAGATGCGAAGACCCGGCTTGGAAATTCTCTTGATGCCGCTGATGATCTTCTCATTCTTGTCCCTGCCGTACTTCAGTGTGATGTGGATCATACGGTTCACGCCTTCTCCGGTCAGTTCATATTTTGCGATATAGCCTTCATCCAGAAGAATGTTCGCGATGGAAATCTTCATCTTGGAAGCCGGGACATCGACTGTATCATGTTTTGCTGTATTCGCGTTGCGAATTCTTGTGAGCATATCCGCAATCGGATCGTTCATTGCCATGTTAGTTTCCTCCTTAGACTTGACCTGACATTGATAAATATATGCTGAACTTACCAGGACGCTTTTCTGACTCCCGGAATCTCACCCTTGTATGCAAGCTCGCGGAAGCAGATTCTGCAGATCCCGTACTTTCTCAGCACAGAATGCGGACGTCCACAGATACGGCAGCGGGTATAAGCTCTGGTGGAGAACTTCGGTTCGCGCTGCTGTTTAATCTTCATAGATGTTTTCGCCATGGATGTAATCCTCCTAATCTTACTTCGCGAACGGCATATTGAAGAGCCTGAGCAGTTCACGGGCTTCTTCATCAGTCTTGGCCGTGGTAACGAAGATGATATCCATACCTCTCACTTTATCAACCTTATCGTACTCGATTTCCGGGAAGATCAGCTGCTCTCTGATTCCGAGAGCATAGTTTCCTCTTCCGTCGAAAGCGTTCGGATTGACACCGCGGAAGTCACGGACACGCGGAAGGGCAAGATTCACAAGGCGGTCAACGAACTCATACATTCTGTCTCCGCGAAGAGTTACCTTGCATCCGATCGGCATGCCTTCACGGATCTTGAAGTTCGCTACGGAATTCTTTGCAATCGTCTGAACCGGTTTCTGTCCGGTAATGATGGCAAGATCGTTCATTGCGGATTCGAGAAGCTTTGCGTTTTCCTTCGCTTCGCCGACTCCCATATTCACAACAACCTTATCGAGCTTCGGTACCTGCATAACGTTCTTATAACCAAATTTCTTGGTCATCTCCGGTACGATCTCGCTCGCGTACTGTTCTTTTAATCTGCTGCTCACCAGTCTCTCCTCCTTCCTTCGTTATTAGCCGATGATCTCACCGGTCTTCTTGGCAATGCGGACCTTCTTTCCGTCTTCCACCTTGAATCCGACTCTGGTCACATCTCCCTTGAACAGGAACATAACGTTAGAAATATCGAAATATGCTTCTTTATTAATGATGCCGCCCTGCGGAGCGCCTGCGCTCGGTTTCTGATGCTTGGTCACCATATTGACGCCCTCAACCAGAACCTTTCCGTCTTTGACAGCCAGGACTTTGCCTTCCTTGCCTTTATCCTTACCGGCGATCACGCGGACGGTATCGCCTGTCTTGATCTTCATCATAGTTTAAGCATCCTCCTTATAATACTTCCGGAGCCAGAGAAACGATCTTCATGAACTTCTTCTCACGAAGCTCTCTCGCAACCGGCCCGAAAATACGGGTGCCTGTCGGTGTCAGGTCATCCTTGATGATAACTCCGGCGTTCTCGTCGAAACGGATATAGGAACCATCCTTGCGGCGGATTTCCTTCACGGTGCGGACTACAACTGCCTTGACTACATCACCCTTCTTGACAACGCCTCCTGGTGTTGCCTCTTTAACCGAACAGATGACGATATCGCCAATGCCGGCATATCTTCTGGTGGAGCCGCCCTTAACACGGATGACAAGAAGTTCCTTGGCACCGGTATTATCAGCAACTTTAAGTCTTGTTTCCTGCTGTACCATTCCAATTTCCTCCTAATTATTTCGCTCTCTCGACGATCTTGACAAGTCTCCATCTCTTATCTTTGGAAAGCGGTCTTGTCTCCATAACGCGGACGGTATCACCGATATTCGCTTCGTTGTTCTCATCATGAGCTTTCAGTTTATAGGTTCTCTTCACGATCTTCTTATAGAGCGGATGTCTGACATGGTCCTCAACCGCCACGACGATGGTTTTATCCATCTTATTGCTGATCACATGGCCCGTACGGGTCTTTCTCAGATTTCTTTCCACGGAAATGACTCCTTTCTCCTGCATATTCACTCAGATCACTCAGCGGAAGCCAGGACAGTCTGGATTCTGGCAATATTCTTGCGCACTTCTCTGATCCTGCTTGTGTTGTCCAACTGATTCGTAGCGTTCTGGAATCTCAGGTTGAAGAGTTCCTTCTTCGCAGCTACAAGTTCTTCCTTCAGCTCGGTGGCTGTCTTTCCTCTTAAATCTTCAACGTATTTATTACTCTTCACTGTTATCACCGCCTTCATCTGTATCACGAGCAATGATCTTACATTTGCAGGGTAACTTGTGCATAGCAAGACGCAGAGCTTCCTTGGCCGCCTCTTCCGAAACTCCTGCCATCTCAAACAGGACGCGTCCCGGCTTTACAACTGCAACCCAGTATTCCGGAGTTCCTTTTCCGGAACCCATACGGGTCTCAGCAGGCTTAGCAGTAACAGGCTTATCCGGGAAAATCTTGATCCAGACCTTGCCGCCGCGCTTTACGGCACGTGTCATGGCGACACGGGCTGCCTCGATCTGAGTGGATTTGATCCAGGCAGGCTCAGTAGCAATCAGTCCCCATTCACCGTATGTAACGGTTGTTCCTCTGTTAGCCTTGCCGGCCATGGAACCGCGGAACTGTTTACGACGTTTTACTCTCTTCGGCATTAACATTATTTATCGCTCCCTTCTTTCTTAGACGGAAGTACTTCGCCCTTGTAGATCCAAACTTTAACGCCAAGTTTTCCGTAAGTAGTGTTGGCTTCAGCAAAACCATAATCAATGTCAGCACGAAGTGTCTGAAGCGGGATGGTTCCTTCGCTGTAGAATTCCTTACGGGCAATATCTGCTCCGGAAAGTCTTCCGGCAATCGATGTCTTGATTCCCTTTGCACCGAACTTCATGGTTCTGCCCATAGCGCCCTTCATGGCACGGCGGTATGAAATACGGTTCTCAAGCTGCTGAGCGATATTCTCTGCGACCAGCTGTGCATCCAGGTCCGGTCTCTTGATCTCCTTGACGTTCAGGTCGACCTTTTTGCCGCTGAGAGCAGCGATCTCGGCCTTCGTCTTGTCGATCTCCTTGCCTTCCTTGCCGATCACGATACCCGGCTTCGCGGTATGAACGGTAACTTTTACTCTTCCTGCCGCACGGGAGATCTCGATCTTGGAAACACCCGCGCTGTAGAGTTTCTTCTTCAGGAACTGTCTGATCTTGTAATCTTCGTTCAGATTATCTGCAAAATCGCCTTCCGCATACCATCTGGATTCCCAGTCATTGATAATGCCGACTCTAAGTCCATGCGGATTTACTTTCTGTCCCATGTTTTTCCTCCTTATTTCTCGTTCAGCACGATGGTGATATGGCTCATTCTCTTCTCGATCCGATAAGCCCTGCCCTGCGCTCTGGGTCTGATCCTCTTCATGATCGGTCCGTTGCTGGCGTAGCATTCCTCAACATAGAGGTTATCACGATTCATACCGTTGTTGTTTTCCGCGTTTGCGATGGCGGATTTAAGGAGTTTGGCGATAACTTCGGAAGCATATCTCGAATTGTAGGTAACGATCGCAAGCGCCGTATTCGCATCCTTGCCCCTGATCTGGTCCAGTACGATGCAGGCTTTCTGCACCGGCACTCTGGCGAAGGATAACTTAGCCTTCGGTCTGCTGTCTTTCTGAGCGTTTCTTTCTCTCTTTATCTGAGATCTATGTCCTTTAGCCATAGATGGCCTCCTTCCATGAACTCACACTGCCCCTCTTTTCTGACGGCCCATCAGGGCAGTGCGCAGCGCCCTCCCCGGGCGAACTTGTGTCGGGCCTTTCCAAATACTTCTTCAGCCTGGAGCTGTCATTGCGATCAGCCCTTCTTCTCAGCTGCTTTGTGTCCTCTGTAGGTTCTGGTGGCGACAAACTCACCGAGCTTGTGTCCGACCATATCTTCCGTCACGTATACCGGAACGTGTCTTCTTCCGTCATGAACTGCGATGGTAAGACCAACCATGTTCGGGAAGATCGTGCTGCGGCGGGACCATGTCTTGATCACCGACTTGTCACCGGATGCGACTACAGCTTCAACCTTTTTCATAAGGCTGTCGTCGATAAACGGTCCTTTTTTCAATGAACGAGCCATTGTTATTCCTCCTTATTCAATCACGCTTTACCGTTTCTTCTTCTTACGATCAGCTTGTCAGAAGCCTTCTTGTGCTTTCTGGTCTTCAGACCGAGAGCCGGCTTGCCCCACGGAGTGCTCGGACCCGGACGGCCGACAGGTGCCTTTCCTTCACCGCCTCCATGTGGATGATCGTTCGGGTTCATAACGGAACCGCGGACGGTCGGACGAATGCCCATATGACGGATTCTTCCTGCTTTTCCGTAATTGATAAGGTTGTGGTCGCCGTTGCCGACAACACCGATCGTTGCTCTGCAGTCCAGGCTGACCATTCTCATCTCTCCGGAGGGAAGACGCAGGGTCGCGTACTTGCCTTCCTTCGCCATCAGCTGGGCGCTGTTGCCGGCCGAGCGGACCATCTGGCCGCCGTGCTGCGGATAAAGCTCAACATTGTGAACCATGGTACCAACCGGAATCAGGTTCAGCGGCAGGCAGTTGCCCACGCGGACCTCAGCCTTCGGGCCGTTCATGACAGTCATGCCGACTGTGAGGCCTTCCGGTGCAAGGATGTAGGACTTCTGTCCGTCTGCGTAGCAGATCAGAGCGATGTTCGCGGTTCTGTTCGGATCATACTCGATCGCGGTTACCTTTGCCGGAATGTCGTCCTTATATCTCTTGAAATCGACGATTCTGTACTTTCTTCTGTTTCCGCCGCCTCTGTGGCGAACGGTGATCTTGCCCTGGTTGTTTCTTCCGGAATTCTTCTTAAGAGATACAATCAGGCTCTTCTCCGGTCTGTCTTTTGTAATCTCGCTGAAGTCCGAACCGGTCATGTTTCTTCTGGACGGTGTATATGGTTTATAAGTCTTGATACCCATGACTTAAATCTCCTCTCTTCACTTACTTAATTTATCGCGTTAAGCAACGCATATCATCGTTCTCCCGCCGGTGGGAAAGACCGGATCGGCGCCGTAAGCGCCGTCCAGTTCCGCTGTCCGTTCCGGAGAACCTCGCGGCATCAGAGACCTTCAAAGATCTCGATGTCCTTGCTGTCCTCAGTCAGGGTGACGATCGCTTTCTTTGTCTTCGATGTCTTGCCGTAGCGCTGAGCCATGCTCTGGCGTTTGTTCTTGCCCTGGATGTTCATGATGTTGACGGACTTGACTTTTACTTCGTCAAACATCTTCTCGACAGCTTCTTTTACCTGAGACTTGTTCGCTTCCGGGTTGACAAGGAATGTATACTTCCTGTCAGCCATGATCGACATACTCTTTTCAGTGACGACCGGTTTCAGGATAACGTCGTAATATTTAATATCAGCCATTATGCGTATACCTCCTCGATGGAAGAGACAGCAGCCTTTGTCAGAACCACTGTATCAAATTTCAGAATGTCGTACACGTTGATGGTATTCGTAAGAGCAGTCTTGACGCCTTCGATGTTCCTTGCGGAAAGTACGACGTTCTGATCGTTGGAATCAAGGATAACCAGAGCCTTCTTCAGATTCAGGTTGTCCAGAACCTTCTGCATGTTCTTTGTCTTGACCGCATCGAGCTTGAGCTCATCGAGAACGATCAGCTTGTTCTCTTCCACGCGGGAAGTCAGAGCGCTGCGCAGAGCCGCTCTCTTCTCCTTGCGGTTCATCTTGAAGGAATAGTCACGCGGAACCGGTGCGAATACAACGCCGCCGCCGGCAAACTGCGGTGCTCTTGTCGAGCCCTGTCTTGCATGACCGGTACCCTTCTGTCTGTACGGCTTCTTTCCGCCGCCGGAGACCTCAGAACGGGTCTTCGCTTTCTGTGTGCCCTGTCTGTTATCAGCGAGCTGCTGGACAACAGCAAGGTGTACAAGATGTTCGTTCACATCCACGCCGAACACAGCATCGGAAAGATCGATGGTGCCGACTTCCTTACCTTCCATATTGTAAACTGATACGTTAGCCACAGTTAAGTTCCTCCTTTCTGTACAGGTCTTCTTACTTGAGATCAGTCTTGGTCGTCTCTTTCAGAGTTACGAGCGACTTCTTCGGACCTGGTACAGCGCCCTTTACAAGGATCAGATTGTTCTCAGCGTCTACCTTCACAACGACAAGGTTCTGAACGGTGACCTTTGTTCCACCCATGTGTCCTGCCATTCCCTTACCCGGGAATACGCGGCTCGGATCGGAGGAAGAGCCATTGGATCCGGCATGGCGATGATATTTGGATCCGTGAGCCATGGGTCCTCTGTGCTGGCCGTGCTTCTTGATCGGGCCCTGATATCCTTTGCCCTTGGAAACAGCGGTCGCGTCGACATGATCGCCGGCGGCGAAGATGTCTGCCTTAATCTCCTGCTTCACTTCGTAGGACTCGGCATCCTCGAAGCGGAACTCTTCCAGAAATCTCTTGCAGGGTACTCCGGCTTTGTCAAATGCGCCCTTCTGCGGCTTGCTGACAAGCTTTTCCTTCTTGTCGACAAATCCGACCTGGACAGCCTTGTATCCGTCGTTCTCCTCGGTCTTGACCTGGGTTACCACGCACGGACCGGCTTCAAGAACGGTAACCGGGGTAAGGCTTCCGTCTTCGCCGAAGATCTGGGTCATACCAACTTTTCTGGCTAATATAGCTTTCTTCATTACATAACCTCCTGTCTGCTACAGCGGATCGCTCCCGCGATCATCCTAGGCCAGGGTAGATATCTCCATATCGTCCTGATAAAGGATCTGCTACATTATTTGTTCTTCATCTTGATATCAATATAAACACCTGCCGGCATCTCAAGGCGGGAGAGGGAATCAACCGTCTTCTGTGTCGGTGAAGTGATATCGATCAGTCTCTTGTGGGTTCTCTGTTCGAACTGCTCTCTGGAGTCCTTATACTTATGAACCGCGCGAAGGATCGTAACGATTTCCTTCTTTGTCGGAAGCGGAACAGGACCGCTTACCTCGGCGCCGCTCTTCTTCACTGTCTCGATGATTTTTCTGGCAGACTGATCAACCAGCTGATGATCATAAGCCTTCAGAATGATACGCATAACCTGTTTTGCCATAAAAAAAGTCGCCTCCTAATTCGTACTTTTTGTTTGGAAGTACGACAAGCGGTGACTGTACACGCTCCCGGGTGTTTCCATGCTCTCTCATAGAAAAAAGCCTTCCGGCCCGGCATGTTCTCTATCGCCCGGTGTTTCCGCCTTCAGCGGACCTGCCATTTGTACAGTGACTTGTCGCCAGTTTTTAAACTTGACATTCGCTCCACGGAAAACCTGCGGAATCCCGCAGCAACCTCACGCTTCAACGCTATCAAGGTCACAACGCTGATTATTATATACGAATTCTTTTTTTCTTGCAAGATCTTTCCGGCAATGCTTTCAAAAAAATAACGACTAAATTTCCGCCCCGGAAAGAAAAATATTGCACATCTTTGCCATTTCCCGCCTCCCGGAAGCTATGCCTCTGAATGTTCTCCGCTTCAGGGCTGAAAAAACCGGAGACAGATCGCTCTGTCCCCGGCACTGTTTCTGGAGCATATCGGATTCGAACCGACGGCCTCTACAATGCGAATGTAGCGCGCTCCCAGCTGCGCTAATGCCCCATGACTTGATTATGATAATCCAAATTCCTCCGCTTGTCAAACATATTTTGCAAATTCTTTGTCCGGATTCATGGCAGAAGCAGGCGCGGCTTTGCCGGCTGCGGAAACAGGAATGCTGTTCCAGTTGTATTCCTGTTCAGGGAAACGCTGAAAGCGGTTCAGCATTTCCCTGTTAAGCGCAGCAGGCGTGTGGCGTTCAGAGCCGCATCTCTCCCGTCCTGTATCAGTACAGGGCCGAATAGCCGAAGCTGTTCACAATCGCGTCGATTCTCTGGCCTTCCCTGCACAGCGGGCAGTCGGAAGCGCGGTAGGAACTGAAACCGTTGATATCATCCGGATGGAAGATCGCGTGCAGTTCCACGCCTTCCACTTCGCTGACCGCGCTGAAAATCGCGCAGGCCCCGGAAACTTTTCCTTTATAATAGCGGATGCAGTCAAGAGCGGTCTGCAGCGTCTTACCTGTGGTGACCGATCCCATCAGTACAAGAATATACTTATCTTTAATGGCCATCTGCATATTATCGCGGAAGATGATCTGGCCGGCGGCGCTGTATTCCGGTGAAAGAACATACAGAGTCTTATGGGCGTTGTAGGAAAGAATACCGACCTTCGTCAGCTCTTCCGCGAGGTAGGTGCCGACAACCTGCATGCCGTCGAGGCAGACAATCGAATCCACCGGCATGGAAGCCTCATAGCGCTGAGCCAGGAGTCTGGCCGAATTCTTGGCCTCGTTGCAGCGGGACTTCATGGCTGTGATGTCCATATATTTTGTGATATGCGACTGCGGCGTGGCAAAATGCCCGCTTACAACTCTAAGCACTACGTTCGGATCATACTTTGCCGGAATCTTCATATAATTCATGCTGCTCATAGATCTTTCCTCCTTCTCGCATACAGGATGACCAGCGCCGGCTCCCGGCTGTCCCTTCCGCCTGCGGCTTAGATCTGCCGGGATGCTTATACTTGTTTTTATTATAGTGCATTTTACTTAATGTGAAAAGAAAAAATGCCCACATATTTGAACAAGATGAAAATCCCGGAAGCAATGCTTCCGGGATTCTTTCATACTGTCTTATACAGTTCTGCGCAATAATTACTCGATAACGCTGGCAACACGGCCGGAACCAACGGTACGTCCGCCTTCACGGATAGCGAAGGTAAGACCCTGTTCCATAGCGACGGTGTGGATCAGCTCGATGGTCATCTCGATGTTATCGCCAGGCATGCACATCTCAACGCCTTCCGGCAGATTGATAACGCCGGTAACGTCAGTTGTTCTGAAATAGAACTGCGGACGATAGTTGTTGAAGAACGGAGTATGACGGCCACCCTCATCCTTGGTCAGAACGTAAACCTGAGCCGTAAATTTCTTATGGCAGGTAACAGAACCCGGCTTGCAGATAACCTGGCCGCGCTCGATATCAGTTCTTCTGACACCACGAAGCAGAGCACCGATGTTGTCGCCCGCAAGAGCCTCATCCAGCAGCTTGTGGAACATCTCGATACCGGTAACAACCGTCTTCTGGACTTCCGGTCTGATTCCGACGATCTCAACTTCATCATTCAGATGAAGGGTTCCGCGCTCAACACGGCCGGTAGCAACGGTTCCACGGCCGGAGATGGTGAAGACATCCTCTACCGGCATCAGGAACGGCTTATCGGTCTCACGCTGCGGAGTCGGAATCCATTCGTCAACAGTATCCATGAGCTCCATGATGTTGTCACCCCACTTGGAGTCCGGGTCTTCAAGAGCCTTCAGAGCGGAACCCTTGATGATCGGGCAATCTTCGAATCCGTACTCTTCCAGCTGCTCGGTGACTTCCATCTCAACCAGCTCGATCAGCTCCGGATCATCAACCATATCGCACTTGTTCAGGAAAACAACGATCTTCGGAACACCGACCTGACGGGCAAGAAGGATGTGCTCCTTGGTCTGAGCCATAACACCGTCGGTAGCAGCGACAACGAGGATAGCGCCGTCCATCTGAGCTGCGCCGGTGATCATGTTCTTAACATAGTCAGCATGACCAGGGCAGTCAACATGTGCATAATGTCTCTTCTCGGTAGAATACTCTACATGAGCGGTAGAGATCGTGATACCACGTTCTCTCTCTTCCGGAGCCTTGTCGATATGAGCGAAATCTACGAAAGCGTTGCCTGCAACTCTATGGGACAGAACGTTGGTGATCGCTGCTGTCAGAGTTGTTTTGCCGTGGTCGACATGTCCGATGGTTCCGATGTTGCAATGCGGTTTGCTTCTGTCATAATGCTGCTTTGCCATTTGAATAATCCTCCTTAAACTGTGCCGAATCCGGCATAATCTTCAAACACAAGCCTGAAACTGATTATATTTCAAAACTATAATTAATGCAAGACTTTTCTGCCCTGCCGGTTATCGTTCACGACCCGGATCAGGCCTTTGAGTCTTTGAGCAGTTTTTCCTGAATATTCTTCGGTACAGGTTCATACCTGTCGAAGAACATGGAGTAATTGCCGCGTCCCTGCGTCTTTGATCTCAGGTCGGTCGCATATCCGAACATCTCGGACAGCGGCACGTAGCCTTTCACCATCTTGCCTGCGCCGATATCATCCATTCCTTCGATCCTGCCGCGCCTTGAGTTGATGTCTCCGATGACATCTCCCATGTAATCGTCCGGGGTGGAAACCTCCACCTTCATGATCGGCTCGAGCAGCGCTGCCTCGCCTTTCTGCATCGCCTGTTTGAAGGCCATGGATCCGGCAATATGGAAGGCCATCTCAGAGGAGTCAACCTCGTGATAGGAACCGTCGTATACTTCGGCGCTGACGCCGATGACGGGGAACCCGGCAAGAATTCCGGATTTCATCGCATCCTGGATTCCTTCGTCGACCGACGGGATATACTCCTTCGGAATCGAACCGCCGACTGTACTGTTGATGAATTCGTATGTCTGTTCCGCGTTCGCGTCCATGGGTTTGAAGCGGACCTTGCAGTGGCCGTACTGGCCCTTGCCGCCGGACTGGCGGACATACTTGGAATCGATATCGGATTCTTTTGTGATGGTTTCCTTATAGGCAACCTGCGGAGCTCCGACGTTCGCTTCCACGTTGTACTCACGCAGCAGACGGTCGACTATGATCTCCAGATGGAGCTCGCCCATGCCGGCGATGATCGTCTGTCCGGTCTCCTGGTTGGTGTGCGCGCGGAAGGTCGGATCCTCCTCCGCAAGCTTTGCGAGCGCTTCGCCGAGCTTGCCCTGGCCGGCCTTGGTCTTGGGCTCGATCGCCAGCTCGATAACCGGCTCCGGGAATTCCATCGATTCCAGAACGACCGGATGGTTCTCATCGCAGATCGTATCTCCCGTCGAGGAGAACTTGAAACCGATCACGGCTGCGATATCGCCGCTGTAAACCTTCTGCAGTTCCTGCCTCTTGTTGGCGTGCATCTGCAGGATGCGGCCTACGCGTTCCTTCTTCCCCTTTGTTGCGTTCATCACATAGGAGCCTGAACTCAGGGTTCCGGAATATACGCGGAAATAAGCAAGTCTTCCGACAAAAGGATCGGATACGATCTTGAAGACGAGGGCCGAAAACGGCTCGTCATCCGAGCTCTTTCTCTCCACTTCGTTCCCGTCAAGGTCCGTGCCTTTGATATCCGGAATATCGGTCGGGGCCGGCATATACTCGACAACCGCGTCCAGAAGCTTCTGGATGCCTTTGTTCTGATGCGCCGAACCGCAGAGCACGGGCACGCCCTTATTCTCGATCGTCCCTCTGCGCAGGGCCTTCTTCAGGTCCTCCACAGACGGTTCCTCTCCGTCGAGGTACTGCATCATGAGATCATCGTCGAACTCACAGATTTTTTCAACGAGTTCCGTGTGAGCCTGCTCAGCGGCATCCCTCATATCCTCCGGGATCTCCTCAACGCTGATGTCCTCACCCTTCGCGTCGTTGTAGATATAGGCCTTCATCTCGAACAGATCGACAAGGCCCCTGAAATAATCCTCTTTGCCGATCGGAAGCTGGATTACTACAGCGTTCTTCCCGAGCTTGGTACCGATCTCCTTGACGGTGTTGTCAAAATTGGCACCGAGGATATCCATCTTATTGACAAATGCCATACGCGGGACGTCGTATTTGTCAGCCTGACGCCATACGTTCTCAGACTGCGGTTCCACTCCGCCCTTCGCGTCAAACACGCCAACTGCGCCGTCAAGCACTCTGAGGGAGCGCTCAACCTCAACTGTGAAGTCTACATGGCCGGGAGTATCGATGATATTGATACGATGTTCAAGCGCGCCCTCTTTCGGCCTGGCATGTTCCTCCAGGGTCCAGTGACAGGTAGTCGCCGCGGAGGTAATCGTGATGCCGCGTTCCTGCTCCTGTTCCATCCAGTCCATGGTGGCGGTACCTTCGTAAGTCTCACCGATCTTGTAATTCACGCCGGTGAAATAGAGGATACGCTCTGTCAATGTTGTTTTTCCCGCGTCGATATGCGCCATAATACCGATGTTTCTGGTTCTCTCGAGCGGATAATCTCTTCCTGCCATCTATTTCCTCCTGAAACTGATATGCCGGATCAGAACCGGTAATGCGCAAAGGCCTTGTTGGCCTCAGCCATCTTATGCATATCCTCTTTTCTCTTGACCGATGAGCCTGTGTTATTGGCAGCATCCATAAGCTCATTCGCAAGGCGGTCCTGCATGGTCTTCTCGCCTCTGTTCCTGGAATACATGGTGATCCAGCGCAGAGCAAGGGCCTGGCGTCTCTCCGGCTTGACTTCGATCGGAACCTGGTAGGTGGCGCCGCCGACTCTTCTTGCCTTTACTTCGAGGACCGGCATGATATTGTTCATAGCTTCTTCGAAAACTTCAAGAGCCGGCTTTCCGGTCTTGCTTTCCATCTTATCGAAAGCGCCGTAGACGATCTTCTGCGCTACGCCTTTCTTTCCGTCCAGCATGATGCTGTTGACCAGCTTTGTTACAATCTTATTGTTGTACTTGGGATCAGCCAGCACATCTCTTTTCTGGGTATGTCCTTTACGTGGCACGTTACTTCCCTCCTTAATTATCTTTTCAATTAGATCACAGGTACTCACGATTGTTATCATGTCTCGCGTCAGGAGAGGACTTCTATTTCACTGCAGTCACAAGGTGAAATCGGAACTCCGTCTGATCTGAACACTCATTACACAACTGTTGCTTCGTGATACTGGGTTTGAATTACTTGCCGGCCTTCGGCCTCTTGGCGCCGTATTTGGAACGTGCCTGGCGTCTGTTTGCCACACCTGCGGTATCCAGCGTACCTCTGATAATATGATATCTGGTACCCGGAAGGTCCTTGACACGGCCGCCGCGGATCATGACAACGCTGTGTTCCTGAAGATTATGGCCTTCTCCCGGAATATAGCTGGTAACTTCGATTCCGTTGGAGAGACGTACTCTGGCGATCTTACGAAGAGCGGAATTCGGCTTCTTCGGCGTAGCGGTCTTGACTGCCGTGCAGACGCCGCGCTTCTGCGGTGAACTCTCGTTGGTTGCTCTCTTCTTCAGAGAGTTGAATCCCTTCTGGAGTGCCGGAGCCGTACTCTTCTTGACAGTTGTCTGTCTGCCTTTTCTGACTAACTGGTTAAATGTTGGCATTCTTCTTCACCTCCTGGATGAGTAAACCCTTTTCGGATTCCTGCTGTGACTGCAAAAGCATCAAAAACAGAGTGTGCCTTAGGGCAACACACTAGGTCATTATATTTGCGGCTAAAAATCCTGTCAAGTGCTTTTCTTTTTCTTTTCTTTAGATTTCCTGAAGACTGTGGACTTTGACGGCAGTCAATGATAAGATATCGCACATCAGGAGGGTCTTGAAAATCATGAAAATTACAACTTTTCTGAAGCCTCTGTCCTTTCTGCCGGCACTGGCTCTTATGTATATGATCTATTCCTTCTCCGGTCAGGATGCCGACGCGTCCTCCGCCCTGAGCTATCATGTGAGCGAACTGATCGTCCGGGGCATCGACAAAACGACGGCGCAGCACTGGGAAGAATGGCAGATTCAGCAGCACACGGAACAGATTCACCACCTGGTCCGCAAAGGCGCCCACGTCACGGAATATTTCCTTCTGGCGGTCGCCGTCTCCTTTCCCCTGTATGTGTACGGCGTGAGGGGGCTCTTCCTCATGCTGCTGGCCGGAATCATCTGTCTGGCCTACGCCTGCGGGGATGAGTACCATCAGGCCATGGTAGCCGGCCGCTACGCATCCCCGAGGGATGTCGGAATCGACTCGATCGGAATCACTGCCGGAGTCATCCTGGTCCGTCTCCTCTGCTGGTCCGGCCGCATGGCCATAACAGGTCCCAGGTACGAGCGCCGTCAGAAGAAGGAGCAGGAAGAGCTGGACCGCAGGGAGCGGGAGATTGCCGCGCGGGAGAAAGAACTGGCCCGGCGCGAGATGGAGCTCAGAAAGAAAAACAGCCGTCCCGACTATGATCCGCGGCGGCTGCAGACCGATGAAGGCTTCTCTTCAGAGGAAGCATATTATAATAGAAGAAAGTCCGACAGCCTGAACCGTCCGGACGGCGCCGGTGCGCTGAAGGAGGATGGCCGCCGGAAACATCCGTTCAGGAAGCGGAAAAGCCGCCCGGAAGCCGGAAAAATCTCCCGGGAGCAGCTGCCGGATGACGCTTCCGCGATGAACAGCCCGGATGAGCTTTCCGAGGACATGCCGCTTGCCCGTTTCCTGCGCGGCCGGAAAGAACGATAACAGCCGTTCACAGAGAATTACATTCACAGAGAATTACATTAAAACAGGCTGCCGCATCTTATTCTGATGCGGCAGCCTGTTTTACTCTTTACAGATCTTTCTTCTCCTGCTGCGGTCCGGTCGGACAGTTCTTTTTACTCGTCTTCCTGTTCCGATGTCAGGGCTTCAACCAGATCGTCCTCCGGAAACGCTGCTTCCGCAAGGAAATCTTCGCCCTCCGCTTCTGTATTCAGAAGAACATCCTCTTCCGGCTGCTCTTCCGTGTACAGCGCTTCGCCGAACTCCTCCGGCTGCATGTTCTGTCCGATGTAATCCGCATCGACAGCCGAAGTATCCAGCTTCACGCTTCTGTAGCGCTTCATGCCTGTACCGGCGGGAATCAGCTTGCCGATGATAACATTTTCCATCGGGCCGACCAGATGGTCCACTTTTCCTTTGATGGCAGCGTCCGTAAGAACCTTTGTCGTCTCCTGGAAGGATGCGGCTGACAGGAAGGATTCTGTGGCAAGGGAAGCTTTGGTGATTCCGAGCAGGATCTGCCTGGAACTCGCTTCCTTCAGTCCGCTCTCTCTCATGCGCTCATTGACCGCGTCGAGTTCCAGATTGTCGATCATGGTGCCCGGAAGCATGCCGGTATCGCCCGGATCATCCACGCGGACCTTCTTCAGCATCTGGCGGACCAGCACTTCAATATGCTTGTCCGAGATCTCAACACCCTGCAGACGGTATACACGCTGTACTTCCTGCAGCAGATAATCCTGCACCGCGTTCACACCCTTGATCTTCAGAAGGTCATGCGGGTTTACGGAACCTTCGGTCAGCTGGTCGCCGGCCTCCACATAATCGCCGTCCGCAAGATGGGTACCGTCGCCCCTCTTCTTGGTCTCGGTGCCGTAAGGCTTGAGATAAGCCTTGCTGTCACCCGTCTCGTCGTTGGTCACGACGATCTCGTTCTTTTTCTTATTGTCCCGGATCTCCACTTTACCGGAGATCTCGGAGATGATCGCCATACCTTTCGGTTTACGCGCCTCAAACAGCTCCTCGACACGGGGAAGACCCTGTGTGATATCGCCGCCCGCAACGCCGCCGGTATGGAAGGTTCTCATTGTCAGCTGTGTACCGGGCTCGCCGATAGACTGAGCCGCGATGATGCCGACCGGCTCTCCGACCTGCACCGGCTCTCCGGTGGCCATGTTGGAACCGTAGCAGCGCGCGCAGATCCCGATCCGGCTCTTGCAGGTAAGGATTGTGCGGATCTTTACCTTCTGTACCGGGCAGTTGCCGTCCGCGTCCACGCCTTCCTTCATGATGCGCTCCGCTCTCGCGCGGGTGATCATATGGTTGGCCTTGACCAGAACGTCTCCGTCCTGATTGCGGATTGTCTCCGCCGCATAGCGTCCGGTAATGCGTTCCTGCAGACTCTCGATCTCTTCTTTTCCGTAAGCAAACTTGCGGATATAGCGTCCCGGAATCTCATCCGCGCCTTCCGCGCAGTCCACTTCGCGGATGATCAGATCCTGCGATACCACAACCATTCGTCTGGTCAGGTAACCGGAGTCGGCTGTTCTGAGCGCTGTATCGGACAGGCCCTTGCGGGCGCCGTGCGCCGACATGAAATACTCCAGAACGTCAAGACCTTCACGGAAATTGGACTTAATCGGAAGCTCGATCGTATGACCGGTCGTATCCGCCATAAGTCCGCGCATGCCGGCCAGCTGCTTGATCTGCTTATCGGAGCCTCGGGCTCCGGAATCCGCCATCATGAAAATATTGTTGTATTTGTCAAGGCCTTCCAGAAGCGCCTTCGTCAGCTTGTCGTCCGTCTCCTTCCAGGTGTCGACGACCGTACGGTAACGCTCATCTTCCGTGGAAAGACCTCTGCGGTATCTGCGGTTGATCTCGTCAACCGCGTCCTGCGCCTTCTGGATCAGTTCCGGCTTCACCGGCGGAACCGTCATGTCGGAAATGGAAACCGTCATGCCGGCCCTTGTGGAATAGCCGTAACCCATAGCCTTGATGTGGTCCAGAACCTCCGCCGTCGTCGTGGCGCCGTGGATCGTGATGACCTTCTCAAGGATTCCCTTCAGATCCTTCTTCTTCACCAGGCGGTCAACCTCAAGCTTGAGTTCATTCTCAGGCTTGCTGCGGTCGACAAAGCCCAGATCCTGCGGAATGATCTCATTGAAGAGGAATCTTCCGAGCGTGGAGGAGACAAGATCGGTATGAACGGTCCCGTCTTCCATCTTCTTGCTGACCCGTACAGATATACGGGACTGCAGCGTCAGGTCCTTGTTTTCATAAGCCAGCAGCGCTTCGCTGATATTCTTGAAAATACTTCCCTCGCCCTTCGCCCCGGGTCTTTCCTGGGTCAGATAGTAAATGCCCAGAACCATATCCTGCGACGGAACCGCAACCGGGCCGCCGTCCGAAGGCTTCAGCAGGTTGTTGGGAGACAGCATCAGGAAGCGGCACTCCGCCTGCGCCTCCACGGAAAGCGGAAGATGAACCGCCATCTGGTCGCCGTCGAAGTCGGCGTTGAAAGCGGTGCAGACAAGCGGATGAAGCTTGATGGCCTTACCTTCGACCAGAATCGGCTCGAATGCCTGAATGCCGAGACGGTGCAGAGTGGGCGCACGGTTGAGCATGACCGGATGCTCGCGGATGACATCCTCGAGAACGTCCCAGACTTCCGGCTCAAGACGCTCCACCATCTTCTTCGCGTTCTTGATATTATGGCTGATTCCTCTGGAAACCAACTCCTTCATAACAAAAGGCTTAAACAGCTCGATCGCCATCTCCTTGGGAAGACCGCACTGATAGATCTTCAGCTCCGGTCCCACGACGATAACCGAACGGCCTGAATAGTCGACACGCTTGCCCAGCAGGTTCTGGCGGAAGCGTCCGCTCTTTCCCTTGAGCATATCCGACAGGGACTTGAGCGCGCGGTTACCGGGTCCGGTAACCGGACGGCCTCTGCGGCCGTTGTCGATCAGGGCGTCCACAGCCTCCTGAAGCATGCGCTTCTCATTGCGCACGATGATATCCGGCGCGCCGAGTTCGAGCAGCCTTCTCAGGCGGTTATTGCGGTTGATGATGCGGCGGTAGAGATCGTTCAGGTCGCTGGTCGCGAAACGTCCGCCGTCCAGCTGAACCATAGGCCTTAAATCCGGCGGGATAACCGGAATTACATTCAGCACCATCCATGCCGGACTGTTTCCGGACTCGCGGAAAGCCTCAACCACTTCCAGTCTCTTGACCAGTTTGGTCATCTTCTGGCTTGTGGCGGTCTCCAGCTCTTTCTTAAGTTCTTCGCTCAGTGCTTCCAGATCGATGTCTTCGAGGAGCTTCTGTACGGATTCGGCACCCATGCCTGCTTTAAAGCTGTCTCCGAACTCCTCTCTCATCTCATGGTAGCGCTGCTCTGTCATGATTTCCTTATAGTGCAGCCCGGTCACCCTTGAATCGCCCGGATCCAGCACTACATAGCTTGCAAAATAAAGAACCTTTTCCAGTTCCTTCGGGGACATATCCAGGATCAGGCCCATTCTGGACGGAATCCCCTTGAAATACCAGATATGGGAGACGGGAGCCGCCAGTTCGATGTGGCCCATACGGTCTCTTCTTACACTGGATTTTGTCACTTCAACGCCGCAGCGGTCGCAGACCACGCCTTTATAGCGGATCTTCTTGTATTTCCCGCAGTGGCACTCCCAGTCCTTGCTGGGCCCGAAGATTCTCTCGCAGAACAGACCGTCGGTTTCCGGCTTCAGTGTCCTGTAGTTGATCGTCTCCGGCTTCTTCACCTCGCCATGGGACCACTCTCTGATCCTGTCGGGAGATGCAAGGCCGATCTTGATCGCGTCAAATGTCATGGACTGATACACTTCATTCGCCGTATTCTCTGCCATGAAAGCTCTCCTTTCACTCGTTCATATCTTCGGGATCCATAAAGCCGTCCGCCGCGATATCCGCAGCGTCGTCATCGAAACTGTCCTCGATTAATTCGAGATCATCGCCTTCCGGCTGTTCTTCTTCCACATCCTGGGCCTCGCCGTCCACCAGCTCCTGTGTCTGGAAGCCGTGTGAGGAGAAGGACTCCTGGTTTCCGGTTCCGGCGAATCTCCGGTCGTCGTCCAGGATATGTCTCATGTCGGTATCGCCGTAGTCGATATTCTCCATGATCTCCACTTCGCTTCCGTCATCCTTCAGCACGCGCACGTCAAGCGCCAGAGACTGCAGTTCCTTGAGCAGGACCTTGAAAGACTCCGGAATGCCCGGTTCGGGAATATTCTCGCCCTTGATGATTGCCTCATAGGTCTTGACGCGGCCGATCACGTCGTCCGACTTGACGGTCAGGATTTCCTGCAGCGTATAGGACGCGCCGTAAGCTTCGAGAGCCCAGACCTCCATCTCTCCGAAACGCTGTCCGCCGAACTGGGCCTTGCCGCCCAGGGGCTGCTGTGTAACCAGGGAGTATGGACCTGTGGAACGCGCATGGATCTTGTCGTCCACCAGATGGTGAAGCTTCAGATAATTCATATGGCCGATCGTGGTCGGACCGTCAAACGGCTCACCGGTGCGGCCGTCCCTCAGCTGGACCTTGCCGTCTCTGCTGATCGGAACTCCCTTCCACAGATTCCGGTGATCCCTGTGGCTGTACAGATATTCCAGCACGGCCGGGAGCAGTTCTCCCTCGTGCTTTGCCTTAAATTCATCCCAGTCCATATTGACGTAGTCATTGGCCAGTTCCAGCGTATCCTGGATATCTGTCTCATTGGCGCCGTCAAATACGGGCGTTGATACATGGAAGCCAAGCGCCATGGCCGCGAGGCTCAGATGGATCTCCAGAACCTGCCCGATATTCATACGGGACGGGACGCCCAGCGGGTTCAGGACGATGTCCAGCGGCCGTCCGTTCGGCAGGAACGGCATATCCTCCACCGGAAGAACGCGGGAGACAACACCCTTGTTTCCATGGCGGCCCGCCATCTTGTCGCCGACAGAGATCTTTCTCTTCTGCGCGATATAGATGCGTACGGACTGATTCACGCCCGGGCTCAGTTCGTCACCGTTCTCGCGGGTGAATACCTTCGCCGCGACGATAATGCCGTATTCGCCGTGCGGAACCTTCAGGGACGTATCCCTGACTTCTCTTGCCTTCTCACCGAAGATCGCGCGCAGCAGACGCTCCTCCGCGGTCAGTTCGGTCTCGCCCTTGGGCGTAACTTTTCCGACCAGGATATCCCCTGCCCTTACCTCGGCGCCGATCCGGATGATGCCGCGCTCGTCAAGGTCCTTCAGGGCATCGTCGCCGACGCCCGGGACATCGCGGGTGATCTCTTCCGGTCCGAGTTTGGTATCCCTGGCTTCAGCCTCATATTCCTCGATATGGACAGAAGTATAGACGTCATCCATGACAAGACGCTCGCTCAGAAGAACCGCGTCCTCATAGTTGTATCCTTCCCAGGTCATGAAACCGATCAGCGGGTTCTTGCCCAGGGCAAGCTCGCCATTGCAGGTGGAGGCGCCGTCCGCGATCACGTCGCCGGCTTTAACCTCATCTCCCTTATAGACAATCGGTCTCTGGTTATAGCAGTTGGACTGGTTGCTTCGGACGAACTTGCGCAGATGATATTCGTCTCTCGTGCCGTCATCCGCCTTGACAACAATGCGGTTGGCTTCACTGCGCTCCACGATGCCGTCTCTTCTGGCAACAACGCAGACGCCCGAGTCGACTGCGGCCTTTACTTCCATACCGGTGCCGACAGCCGGCGCTTCCGTGGTGAGAAGCGGTACAGCCTGACGCTGCATATTGGAACCCATCAGCGCGCGGTTGGCGTCGTCGTTCTGAAGGAAGGGGATCAGAGCGGTCGCGACGGAGAAGACCATCTTCGGCGACACGTCCATATAGTCAAACTGTGTGCGCGGATATTCCTGCGTCTGGTCGCGGTAGCGGCCGGACACATTCCTGTGAACGAAATAGCCGTCCTCGTCGAGCGGCGTATTCGCCTGCGCCACATGATAATTATCTTCCTCATCCGCCGTCATGTAGACAACCTCGTCCGTTACGCGCGGACGGGCGGGATCCGAATGATCCACCTTGCGGTAAGGCGCCTCCACAAAACCGTACTTGTTGATACGGGCATAGGTTGCAAGCGAGTTGATCAGACCGATGTTCGGACCTTCAGGGGTCTCGATGGGGCACATCCTCCCGTAATGGGAATAGTGGACGTCGCGGACCTCGAATCCCGCACGGTCTCTGGACAGACCGCCCGGGCCCAGAGCAGACAGACGTCTCTTGTGGGTCAGCTCGGACAGCGGATTGTTCTGGTCCATGAACTGGGACAGCTGGGAGGATCCGAAGAATTCCTTCACAGCAGCCGTAACCGGTTTGATATTGATCAGGGACTGCGGGGTGATGCCCTCCGGTTCCTGTGTCGTCATACGCTCGCGCACCACACGCTCCAGACGGCTCAGACCGATTCTGTACTGGTTCTGAAGCAGCTCACCCACGGCACGGATGCGGCGGTTGCCCAGATGATCGATGTCATCGTCATTGCCGATTCCGTACTCCAGATGCATGTTGTAGTTGATGGACGCAAGAATATCTTCCTTGGTGATATGCTTGGGAACCAGGTCATGGGCATGGAGTTTGAGCGCCTCCAGCAGGTCCTCATGAACCGGATTTTCATCCATAAGTGTTTTCAGAACGGGATAGTAGACCATCTCCGTGATGCCGAGGCTCTCCGGATCACAGTCCACCCAGTGCGTCAGATCAACCATCATGCTGGAGAGGACCTTGACATTATGCCCTTCTGTCTCGACCAGCACATAGGGAACCGCAGCGTTCTGGATGGCATCGGCCATCTCCTTTGTGACATTCTGGCCTGCCTCAGCCAGGATCTCACCCGTGCTTTCATCCACCACGTCTTCCGCAAGGGTATGTCCCGCGATGCGGTTGCGCAGCTGAAGCTTCTTATTATATTTATAACGGCCGACTCTCGCCAGATCATAGCGTCTGGGGTCGAAGAACATGCCGGTGATGAGCGTCTCCGCGCTCTCCACCGCGACAGGCTCGCCCGGACGGATCTTCTTATAGAGTTCCTTCAGGCCGGATTCATAATCTGTCGCCTCGTCCTTTGCCAGAGTCGCCGCTACTTTGGGCTCATCTCCGAACAGATCGACGATCTCCTGGTTGGTGCCCACGCCGAGAGCGCGGACCAGCACCGTGACCGGCACCTTCCTGGTACGGTCAACGCGGACGTAAAAGACATCATTCGAGTCTGTCTCGTACTCGAGCCAGGCTCCTCTGTTGGGAATGACGGTGCAGGAATACAGCTTCTTGCCGATCTTGTCGTGGGTGATTCCGTAATAGATCCCGGGTGAACGGACCAGCTGGCTGACGATAACACGTTCGGCACCATTGATTACAAATGTACCGTTCTCGGTCATCAGCGGCAGATCTCCCATGAAGATCTTATGTTCACTGATCTCATCATTTTCTTTGTTATGGAGTCTCACCCGTACGTTCAGGGGCGCCGCGTAGGTAGCGTCGCGCTCCGCACACTGCTCAATCGTGTACTTCACGTCGTCCTCGGCCACCTTGAAATCCACGAATTCGAGGCTGAGCTTTCCGCCATAGTCCTCGATCGGTGATATATCCGCGAATGCTTCCTTCAGGCCTTCCTCCGTGAACCACTTGTAAGATGCCTTCTGAACCTCAATCAGGTTTGGCATCCCAAGGACTTCCGCCTGACGCTGGAAGCTCATACGGAGGCTTTTGCCTGTTTTAACCGGGCGAATTCTGTTTTTTTCCATTAACGTTTCACCTCTGTCTTTCTGCAGTCGTCAATAAACTCGCTTTAAGGGCGCACTAACCCCCATGACAGACTCATGGACAATAATGCAACGTACATCATACTACTCCGGCGGCTATCTGTCAAACATTTTTTGTAACAAAAGTGCTACTGTTCACAGCGTGTCTGACGAAAAAATGGATGTGTCATGCCTGCATGTAAGCAGCCATTTTTTCATCAGACAAAGCCTGCGAAGCAGGAACCGTCCCTGCAGCCTCAGACAGAAGCATCGAAGATGCGGCATACGTGCGCAGCAGGGATGGTCACTCTGTACGCTATTCCACTAAGCAGCAAAGCTGCCAGGTGGAATACGCGCGAGGTCTGATGGGTACGGGGCTGTGAATGGTAACATAAAAAAGACTCCGGAAGAATGCTCTTCCGGAGTCCGTATTTTTTAAACCGTGTAAATTACTTAAGGGTAACCTTCGCGCCCTGCTCTTCCAGCTTAGCCTTGAGATCATCAGCCTCAGTCTTGGAGACCTGCTCCTTGACCATCTTCGGAGCGGAATCAACCAGATCCTTAGCTTCCTTCAGGCCAAGACCAGTTGCCTCGCGGACAACCTTGATAACCTTAACCTTGTTCGGGCCGATCTCAGTCAGCTCAACGTCGAACTCGGTCTTCTCTTCTACTTCTTCAGCAGCTGCCGGGCCGGCAACTACAACGCCTGCTGCTGCGGATACGCCAAACTCTTCTTCGCAGGCCTTTACGAGGTCATTCAGTTCCATAACGCTGAGTTCCTTGATCGCTTCGATAAACTCGGCAGTAGTAAGTTTTGCCATAATAATATCCTCCGTATATGATTATAATCGTGATCAGGCTTATGCCTGAGCCTCTCCGCCGTCTTTCTCGGCGATCTGCTTGATGACACGTGCGAAGTTTGCAACCGGTGACTGCATCGAACCGAACAGTCTGCCGAGAAGAACTTCTCTGGACGGGATATCCGCCAGCATCTCTACAGCCTTTTCATCATAATACTTGCCTTCGACAACACCCGCCATCATCTTGATTGTCGGGTTCGCTTTCAGGTGTTTCTTGATGATGCGCGCACCTGCTGTGGCGTCGTCTCTGGAGATCGCGATTGCGTTCGCTCCCTCAAGATGCTCGCACAGCGGCTCATAATCCGTACCCTTGAACGCGAAGTTCATCATGGTATTCTTGTATACCTTGTAGACAACGCCTGCCTCGCGCAGTTCCTTACGCAGGGCCGTGTCACCGGCAACATTGATGCCCAGATAGTTCACCAGAATGACGGAATCCGCTCCCTTGACATTCTCAGCGATCTCTTCGACAATGGGTTTCTTGAGTTCCACTTTTGCCATGAACCATTACCTCCTTTTCAGATTTTGGTAATGACCGCTTCTGAAAACATAGAAAAGCCCCTCTGCCATAACAGAGAGGCGTAAAAATCCTGAAAGAATTCATACTTCCTCGGCAGGCGGTCGGTCATCCTTCCATTGTACCCCGCAGGGAACCTGCTGTCTTCGGCAGTCATCCTTGCTAAAATATCACCATGGAAGAAGCTTGTCAAGCCTCTTTTCCCATTTTTCTCCCGTTTTCCGGAACCTTGCCGCCCGGACTTCCGTGACTCAGGTCACGGGAGAGTAAGCCCGGCAGTGAAAGCCGAACTGCGTCCGGGTGCAATGCAGCCGGGGCGCAGTTCAGCCGGGGCGGAATTCATAAAAGACCTGCGCCGAAGCGCAGGTCCTCTTAATGCGACAGATCTTGCTGACCGGATGATCAGCTGAACTTGATCGGGTTGAGCTTCACGCCCGGGCCCATGGTCGGGGACATGACAACGCTCTTAAGGAACTGGCCCTTAAGCGCCGCCGGTCTCGCCTTAACGATCGCATCCATAAGCGTCTGGAAGTTGTCCGTTAACTGTTCTTCTGTGAAAGAAGCTTTTCCGATTGGCACATGAATGATATTTGACTTGTCCAGTCTGTACTCGATCTTACCGGCTTTGATATCGTTGATCGCCTTGGTGACGTCCATGGTCACGGTGCCGGCCTTCGGGTTCGGCATCAGGCCTTTGGGTCCGAGGATACGGCCCAGACGTCCTACAACGCCCATCATATCCGGGGTGGCAACCACAACATCAAAATCCAGCCATCCTTCGTTCTGGATCTTCGGAATCAGTTCCTCAGCTCCTACATAATCCGCTCCGGCAGCCTGGGCCTCGTCCGCCTTCAGGTTCTTTGCGAACACGAGAACGCGGACAGTCTTGCCTGTGCCGTGGGGAAGTACGACAGCGCCGCGGATCTGCTGGTCCGCATGACGTCCGTCACAGCCGGTTCTGATATGAACTTCGATGGTTTCATCAAACTTGGCAACAGCAACCTTCTTTACAAGACTCACTGCATCGCTTACTTCGTAAAGCTGGGAACGCTCATACTGCTTCGCAGCTTCAACGTATTTCTTTCCTCTTTTCATTTTTTACCTCCTGGTGGTGTTCGCGGGATCTACCCTCCCACTTAAGTGTCAATCCTCGACTACAATCCCCATGCTGCGGGCTGTTCCTGCGATCATGCTCATAGCTGCCTCGATGGATCCTGCGTTCAGATCCGGCATCTTTGTCTCAGCGATCTCGCGTACTTTGTCCTTGGAAATGGTGGCAACCTTAACCTTGTTCGGGGTGCCGGATGCAGACTTCAGATTGCATGCTTTTTTCAGAAGTACCGGAGCCGGCGGAGTCTTGGTGATAAAGCTGAAGCTGCGGTCAGCATAAACTGTGATGACGACCGGGATGATCAGGTCACCCTTGTCAGCTGTTCTCGCGTTGAACTCCTTCGTGAACTGCACGATATTAACGCCGTGCTGTCCGAGGGCCGGGCCGACCGGCGGAGCCGGAGTAGCCTTGCCTGCCGGGATCTGCAGTTTGATATATCCTGTAACTTTCTTTGCCATAGTAAAAACCTCCTTGTGGTATTAGCGGGGAGTCCCTCCCACTAAAGTGATTAAATCTTTGCGATGTCCGTGAAATCCATACTGACCGGAGTACCGTTCATAAATTCCGGAATGCTGATCTTGACAGTCTGCTTGCTCACATCGATTTCTCTGATAACGCCGACAGGGTTGTTGACCCATGCGCTGTTAATGACTCTGACAGAATCACCGATCTCAAATCCGGGCTGCACCGCAGGAGCCTGAACGCCGAGGTTCATCATCTCCTCTTCGGTAAGCGGGACCGGCCTGGTGGGCTCGGAACCGACAAAACCGGTCACTCCCCTGGTATTCCTCACCAGGTACCAGTTGTCTTCGTTCATGATCATATGGACGAACACATAACCGGGAAAGAGCTTCTTTTTGACAACCTTCTGAACCGGTGCCTTCTTCTTTTTCGGAGGCTTCCGCTCTCCGCTCTCGGTATATTCTACTTTCTCCGTACCCTCGTCTTCCGACTTTCTGATCTCGACCACTTCCTGGACCGGAACGCGTACCTCGAAGATCTGCTCTTCCAGGTTCCGGTTCTTGATCATCTTCTCAAGATTGGCCTTGACCTTATTCTCATATCCGGAATAAGTATGGGCTACATACCAGTACGCTTCTGCCATCTCATCACCCTGTCTTTCGCATGTGCAAGGAAACTGTTCACAAGCTGATCAGCCAGTCAATGCCATGCTGGATCAGGAAATCCAGGATAGCAATGATTATGCCGAGAATGATCGATACCACTGTAACCACGGTGGTCTGCTTCACAAGATCATCCTGGGAAGGCCAGATAATCTTACGGAATTCTCCTTTGACACCTTCCCACCAGGTTCTTGCCCTGGAGACTTCTTCTTTCGCCATAATTACTTCCCTCAAAACGAATCGGTCAGATGCTTACTTTGTTTCCTTGTGTGCTGTGTGTCTCTTGCAGAAAGGGCAATACTTTTTAACTTCCATACGCTCAGGATGGTTTTTCTTGTCTTTCGTCAAGTTGTAGTTACGATGTTTGCATTCCGTGCATGCCAATGTGATTCGTGTACGCACAACTTCCACCTCGCTCTCTTTCTAAAGTGTCGCAGAAAACAGCCGCTTATTACTGTTTTCCGGATCAGAAAAAAGACAATTCTCTCTGATCCGCTTCCATACGCCCGAAAAGTATATCACAGCACATGAAAGCAAGTCAACGACAAAAAATTTTAAATTCAGCGGTCTTCGTCCAGGATATTCTCCGTTACAAAGAAATCGGTGAAATAATGGGGCGCGTTCTGCAGCGTATATCCGTCGATGAAGCGCCTTGTCATGCGCATATATTCATCAGTGACTTCCCTGTAATCGGTATCTGCCCAGAGGCCGCACAGGTAGATAAAGCCGTAGCCGGTCAGATAATCCAGATTATCGCCCGGGTAGGAAACTTCGGCGCCGTAGGGATAGAAGAGAATATCCGCATCCCCGGTCAGAACGCCGACCCTCGAAACCCAGTTATCCATTTCGGACGCGAACTCTGACGCGGACATGCTGTTCATATAACCGTGGGACCAGCCTGCACTGGCGATCTGCCAGCCTTCGGCCCTCAGCGCGGCGCTGATATCCGCCACCGCTTTCTGCTCCGGGGTCATGTCCGCCGCGGTAAGCCTGGAAGAGGTCAGGGCACCGCTGCCCGTATCGCTTCCGCTGTTCTCCGGCAGGTCATAGCCGAATACGCCCTCCGACCCGGATACCGAGACGATCCCGCGCGCTCCCTGATAGGAGAAATCCGGGTGTTCCTCGATAAAGCTGTCCAGAATCGGAATGAAGTCGTAGTCCCCGACCAGGTCATGTCCGCCGCTGTCGGTATATTTTGCCTTCACTTTGCCGTCCTCGTCCAGCACCAGTTTCGTGGCAATGCCGTCGCCGTTCCTGACGCCCTCATAGTTCAGATTGTCCTGGGAGAGAAGGATCGGTTTTTTGCCTGACGGGACTTTCAGGTTCAGGGCCTCCACCGTCGTGGTTCCCCTGTCGTCCGTAACCGGCCCCGCAATGCTGTGAATATCAATCAGAATATAATGATTGTCATACAGGCTCTGCAGAATCCGCTTAAACTCCCTGGTCGTCACCATGCTGGTATTATAGGTATACGCCAGGTTGTCCCCGTCGAAGGCCATCATGGAATCCTCGATCAGGCAGGGGAAGCACAGATGGGGAATTTTGCCTTCCCATTTCTCCAGGCTCGACCCGCCCTGCTCATACTGGCTGCGGGCGGCCAGGACTCTCTCATCCTGGGACTGCTGGCCGGTGATCGTATCGAGAACCTCCAGCGCTTCTTCATAATTATATCCGAGGGCAAGCTTTCCGGCCCGGTCCAGAACCGATACAAGTTCCGCCTCCGCGCGGTCTGACTCCTCCTGGGCTTTTCGTTTTTCAGCCATCTGCGGCGTCTCGACCGGCTCATTATTCTCATACATGCCGGCAGTTCCGATCGCCTCCGCAATCTGGAAATTCATCTGGCTCCTGCTGCAGCCGCCCAGCCCCAGGGCAAGAAATGCGGCCGCGCACAGAATTCTTATCATTCTGGTTTTCATAATCAACACCATAAAAAGCTCGAAGCTTTGAAATGCGGTCTGTCTTTGCGGCGCAGCGCCTGACTCCGCTCCGCGGAAGCCGGCGTGCGCTGTCTTAAGCATTATAAAATACATCCGCCGCAGAATCCACCGCATTTTCCGGGAAAACACCGATTATCTCAGCATTTCCCGGAACAGTGCCAAATGGAAGGAACATGTGACAGCCCTGACCGGATGGTCAGGGCTGTCATCAGGAGTGAGAAAAGTATATGTCTGAAACCTCCTTGCGGCAGGTTTCTTCCGTCGTTTTCCGTTCCTTCGTATCGTCCGCGGATCAGGCCTGCGCTGCCAGTGCGTTGACTTCCTCTGCTGTCGGCATTACGCGAAGCGCTCCCTTGCGGGTCGTGATCAGGGATGCGGCCGCGTTCGCATGGACAAGCAGCTCTTTCAGCTTTTCTTCATCAAAGCCGTCAATCCCGTATTTCAGGACATAATGAAGGGATGTGGCGCAGAAAGTATCCCCGGCGCCGGTTGTCTCTATTGTGTTTTCCTGAAGGAAGGGGGCGGCTTCCACACGCAGATCCTTATAGTAGGCCCTGCTTCCGTTTTTCCCGAGCGTGATGAGAATGAGCGGGATATTGTATTTTTCTTTCAGGATCGCAGCGCCCTTGTCATAATCATCTGTTCCGCACATGAACTCCACTTCATTGTCCGAAATCTTTAGTACGTCGCAGTGTCTCAGGCCGTAGTCAATCTCTTTTCTGGCATCCTCCAGATCATTCCAGAGCGGCGCTCTGAGGTTCGGGTCAAAAGAAATCACAGCCCCTGCCGCCTTCGCCTCATCCAGGGCGAAGCGGGTAGCTTCCCTCACTTCGTCATGAGTGGAGGAAAGGGTTCCGAAATGGAAAATCTTTGTATCCTTAAGAAGATCCAGGTTCACTTCCTCCTTCTTCAGCATCATATCCGCTCCCGGATTCCTGTAGAAAGAGAAGTCACGGTCGCCGTCCTCATAGGTATGGACAAAAGCGAGCGTCGTATGCACAACCGGATCCACACAGAGGCCCCTCGTATCCACTCCGACACTCTGCACTGCTTCTGTAAGAAGACGGCCGAACATATCATCCCCCACCTTCCCGATAAAAGCTGTCTTATCTCCATAATTTTCCAGCATGGAGAGAACATTGCAGGGCGCGCCGCCGGGATTCACCTCCAGCAGGGGATTCCCCTGCGCGCTGAATCCGTTCTCCGTGAAATCAATCAGAAGCTCTCCAAGAGCGACTACATCATAAGTCTTACCCATGATTATCTCCTTCCGCACATTTAAAAACCAGTTCCCGCGGTTTCTGCCGCAGAGATTTTAATAAGTCCGTAAAAATGATTACGGATTGCTCACGCAGAATACCGGACCGTCATAACCCGCGCACAGGCAGGGCACATACGCTCACTTCCGGCACTGTCATCATTTTATCTTACAAGATCATATTTGACAAGGTTCATGGAAACAGCGCCTTCCGAAAGGAAGCTGATCCCGTCCGCCGACGGATCGGTATAAAGGTTAGCCGTCATGACCTGCTCGCCGTCGTTCAGGAAAATCTCCGCGCTGAAACGGTCCAGAATCAGTCTCATCTTCAGGACGCCGCCCGTACTGCTGACACTGGCCCTGCGCTGGTGAATAATCGCCCTGCGGGAACCGGAAAACTTGCGGTCAATCTTCATGATCCGGTCCTGGGGATGGAAACTTAAAGTGGTATAGTACCTGCCCCCCGCCGCGAACTTTACGGCAAATTTATTGAACACAGCCTCGCTGTCCGCCGGCCTGATCTCCAGTTCTATATCCACGCAGCGCCCTTTCACGCCCTCCAGCTCCATCTCGCCGTTCACGTAGACATTCCGGAAACTCACGCGGCCGCGGCGAAGCGACTCAAGCTCCCGGACCGGAAGCTGATAAAGCCTGCCATCCCGCACGGAAAGCTCTCTGGGGACCGTCATCTGTCCAAACCAGCTGGTGGGACTGATCCGGTAGCCCGGCGTCGTATCCCAGTTCTGCATCCAGGCAATCATCACCCTCCGGCCGTCCGGCGTAATCACGGTCTGCGTCGCGTAAAAATCAATGCCGTAATCGATCGACTGGTCATGCTGCGGCGTGAAGACTCCCTCAGCGTCATTATAATCCCCGATCAGGCACAGGGTTCCGTTCCCGTTATGGTATTCAAATCCTTCCGGAAGCATATCCATCGGACTGGTCAGAAGTACCCATTTCCCGTCCAGCCGGAAGAATTCCGGACATTCCCAGACTTTTCCAAAGCGTTCATTATTCTGGACAAGGACTCTTCCTTTGCTCCAGTGAATCCCGTCCATGCTGGAAAACATCATGATCCTGCCGTCTCTGGAAGCTGTCGCGCCGCAGGTCACCATCCGGTAGGTTCCGTCATCCGCCTGCCAGATCTTCGGATCGCGGAACTCATACCTGCTGCCGCCTTCCGGAAAATCTTCCTCTGTCAGAATCGGGTTGCCTTCATATTTCTCATAATTCAGTCCATCCCCGAATGCGAGGCACTGTGTCTGGACGCCCCTGATGCTTCCGTCTTCCCCCTCTTCATTGCGGACGCCGGTATAAACCAGCATCTGCCTGCCGTCCGGAAGCTCTATGGCCGATCCGGAAAAACAGCCGTCCCTGTCATAGTCTTCGTCCGGTGCCAGAGCCGCCGGCAGATATTCCCAGTGGAGCAGGTCCTCCGACACGGCGTGTCCCCAGTGCATGGGGCCCCAGACCGTATTGAAGGGATGGTACTGGTAAAACAGATGATATTTTCCCTGATAGCAGGAAAAACCATTCGGGTCGTTCATCCAGCCTACCCTGGATGAGAGATGGAACTCAGGCCGGTCGGCAGGCGGAATCCTTCCGCTCATCTCTTCCTCATACCTGCGCACATCCTCCAGCATCGGACTGATCTTCATATCCTTCTGCTCCTCCTGCATCATTCTTCCGCCTTCTCCGCGCTTTCTTTCCTGCCCGGAGTTCTCCTTTTTTTCGCTGTCTCCCCGGAGTTCTCTTTCTTCAGCGCGGTCTTCCGGGTCTTCGGTGCTTCCTCCGCGCTCTCTTTCTTCAGCGCGGTCTTCCGGGCTTTCGGTGCTTCCTCCGCGCTCTCTTTCTTCAGCGCGGTCTTCCGGGTCTTCGGTGCTTCCTCCGCCTTCTCTTTCTTCAGTGCGGTCTTCCGGGTCTTCGGTGCTTCCTCCGCCTTCTCTTTCTTCAGTGCGGTCTTTCCTGTTTCCGCCGCTGTCTTTCTCTTTCTCTTCGGCGCGGCTTTTTTCTCCGGAGCTTTTTCCTCTTCCTTCTTCGCGATTCTCAGGTACCAGCGGTAGCCGTAGGGAGGAATCTCCCCGTGCGTCTCTTTCAGGTTCTGCCCGGTAAACAGATCCACATACTGTTCTGCCTCCTCATCGGGCATCGTCCAGTGATACTGGGTATATTCGCTGAAATTGAAATATGCTCTCAGATGCTGCTCAAAGCCGACATAACGGAGCACGCCCAGGACGCTGGAGCAGCCTGTCTCAAGGCTCTCAACGCCGGCCTGCCCGGAAAAGACATCGTAGGAAGCGCGGATCTTCTCCATCTCCTTCAGCGCGTTGAAAATCCGCATGGAGACAGGATCCTTCTCCTCCCATTTCTTCCACGGGAACTTCCCTCTGTGCAGGTAGCGGGAGTCCGCGCACTTCAGCGGATCCTCCTTATAGCTGTAGTCATTCTCCTGCGCGATCTCATCGCCGGAATACAGTACCGGGATCCCGCTCTGGGTGAAGAGCCAGGCGTGCAGCATCAGGTCGCACATAATGGCTTTCTCCACCTTGGCCGTGTTCTTCTCATAAAGGCCGGCTTCCAGCCCGCAGAGGGAAGCGGTCGTTCCGCACAGGCGCGCGTCGCCGAGTCTGGGATCATCGTTATAAAGTTCGCCCCTGGCGTCGCTTCCGTACCATTTCCCCGTCAGGTAATCATTCAGGTATTTCTTATGGGCAACCTGGTCAATCCCGAACTGCTTCAGCCAGTCGTAATCCAGCCCCCAGCCGATATCGTCATGGCACCTGAGATAATTCTGGAAGACATAATCCTTCGGAAGCGCCGCAACCTGCTCAAGCTGCCGCTTCAGAAGGCCGACGTCCCTGGTCGCCACCGTATTCCAGGTGCTGGCCATAGTCGTCACATTGTAGAGAATGTGGCACTCCGGCTTCTCCACGCTGCCGAAATAGGGAACGACCTTCGAAGGCTCCATAACCACTTCGCCGAGCAGAAGAACGCCCGGACATACAATCTCGGAAATGATCCTCATCATGCGGACGATCGTGTGCACCTGCGGCAGATTGCGGCAGTTTGTCCCAAGTTCCTTCCAGATATAGGGAACCGCATCCAGGCGCATGACGTCGATCCCGCGGTTTGCCAGATACAGCATGTTGGCCGTCATATCGTTGAAGACCATGCAGTTGCTGTAATCAAGGTCCCACTGATAGGGATAGAAAGTCGTCATGACGATCTTCTGGCATTCGGGAAGCCAGGTAAAATTGCCCGGCGCGGTCGTCGGGAATACCTGCGGCATCGTCTGCTCATATTTCAGCGGAATGGTCCAGTTGTCATAGAAGAAATAGCGGCTTCTGGCCGCCTCGTCGCCCTCGCGCGCCAGCTTTGCCCAGATATGATCCTCGCTTGTATGGTTCATGACGAAATCGAGGGCAACGCTGATCCCTGCCTCATGGCAGTCGTTCGTCAGCTCTTCCAGATCCTCCATGGTGCCCAGTTCCGGCTTCACCTTACGGAAATCCGCTACCGCGTAGCCGCCGTCATCGCGTCCCTCGGGACTGTCCAGAAGAGGCATCAGGTGCAGGTAGTTCACGCCGCATCCTTTGATGTAATCCAGCCTGCTGCGCACGCCCTGCAGGGTATCGCCGAACAGGTTCGCGTACATCATCATGCCGAGAAGGTCATTGCCTTTGTACCAGCCGGGATTGGCCTCCCGCTCCCGGTCCAGTTTCTTCAGGGATTCACTCCGCTCCTCATAAAAACCGGCCATGGCCGCGGTCAGCCAGTCCAGTGCCTGATAATCTTCCCCGTACAGGGAGCAGTAAAGCCATTTCAGTTCATCATATCGCTCATCAAATCGTTTTTGAAATTCTTCTTTCCAATTTGTCTTATCCACCATATTTTTTACTCCGGAAGGCATTTCTGCAGGTTCAAATCTACCATAGCATTGAATACTTTTTCGTGTCAACAGAGGATTCCGCAAGTCGCTTCAAAACTCTTCTGATCCGGACACGGCAGCCGCTTCCGGACCTGAACAGTCAGAAAGGCCCCGCCCGCGATTTCATGTCGCCGGGCAGAGCCTTTCGGGGAAAACACGGATGAATCCGTATCTTTGCAGTATTCAGGTTTTTTTATAATGCCGGTCAGACATTGTGGATGCCGCGGTTCTCATCTCCCACCTGGTTCACGCCGAACTCATAATCGTTGCCCGGAAGAACCGCATTGAGAATGATGCCCGCGATCGCCGCGATGGCGAGGGCGGTCAGGGTGATGGAAGCGCTTCCGACATGGAAGGTGATTCCGTCTGTGAAACCGAGTCCGCATACGAAGATTACCGCCGCGATGATCAGATTGCGTGATTTGGTCAGGTCAACCTTATTCTCAACGATATTACGCACGCCGATCGCGGAGATCATACCGTAAAGCATGAAGGATACTCCGCCGATGATGGAACTGGGCATGGTTCCGATCAGGTCGGAAAGCTTCGGGATGAAGCTGACGATGATCGCGTAGCAGGCGGCAAGGCGGATCACTCTGGGATCATAAACCCTGGAAAGCTCCAGAACGCCGGTATTCTCACCGTAAGTCGTGTTGGCGGGACCTCCGATCAGGCCCGCGAATGAGGTCGCAAGTCCGTCGCCCAGGAGTGTTCTGTGAAGTCCCGGGTCGACAAGGAAGCTGTTTCCTGTCGTCGCGGAGATAGCCGAAATATCACCGACATGCTCCATCATGGTAGCAACAGCGATCGGCGCCATGACCAGGATCGCCGTAAGGTCAAACTTCGCGAACTGGAAATGAGGAATTCCGATCCATGCGGCGGAAGCAACCTGGGAAAAATCCAGAATCACCGAGCCGTCCGGGTTCTTGATGCCGGCTGCGTTCATAATCAGCGCCGCGCCGTAAGCAATCACGACGCCCATCAGAATGGGGATGATTTTGAACATTCCCTTTCCCCAGATATTGAAAACAATGATAACCACAAGAGCGATCAGTGCGAGAAACCAGTTGGTCTTCGCATTGCCGATCGCGGAGCCCGCGAGGGACAGGCCGATGCAGATAATAACCGGTCCGGTCACAACCGGCGGAAGGAAATGCATAACCTTCTTTACGCCCACAAAGCGGATGATCACAGCGAGCAGCAGATACAGAAGACCCGCAATCACAATGCCGCCGCACGCATAGGCTGCCTTGTCATTGACGCTCATGTTCTCGTAGATGCCGGACTTCAGATTCGCAACAGTGGCAAAACCTCCGAGAAATGCGAAAGAAGAACCCAGAAATGCCGGAACTTTGAACTTCGCGCACACATGAAACAGCAGTGTGCCGACACCGGCGCAGAACAGAGTAACGGCTACTGTAAGCCCGGAAGAAGGCGCCTCCCCGCAGGCATCCCTGAAATAGCTCGCAACCAGAATGGGAACAAGAATCGTAGCCCCGAACATGGCAAACATGTGCTGCAGACCCAGAATCAGCATTCTGGGCACACCCAGTTCCCTGGCGTCCCGGATCGCCCCGTCAGATCCTCTCATAACAATTTCCTCCTGTGATGTCCGGCCTGTGCCTGACGGATCCTCCGCTGCCGCAGACCTTTCTTTCCGGCCCGGATCTTCTTTCCGTCCGGGTCATCGCTGCTCAAAAAAAGAGGCAGGTAATCAGTCCCTGCCCATGGTTTTTACACCAGAGGCAGTCTCCCTTCCCCTCTGCATGTAGGTTCACGTTATTTTATTCTCACCATATGTCTGTGTCAACTGGCAAATTGTACAAATAGTACATACTCTTTAGACAATTCCTGCGGGAGGCAGCCCTCCTGAATCTGGAGAAATACGGACGGAATCAGTGCTTCCCCGGAACCCTCCTGCAGCCGCTGACCGAAGCGGCCGCAGAGCGCACTGTATAAAGCGCATAAAGATACTTCCTGCAGGACCGGGCCTGCGCAGCCTGTCCCGCAGGAAGTACTGTTCAGAATTCCGCTTCCGTTGCGGATTCCGACTCGCTCTCCGTCTCGATAATTTCGTGGATATGCGCTTCTTTTTCAAGAAAATCAAGGGTCTTGTCCATCAGCAGGCTGATCCGGAGCGTCGGCTCGTCAAAAGCAGCCTTCAGGGCATCCGCTGAATCATAACCGTATTTCACGGCATACTGCGCACAGCCATCCTCAAATTCCTGATCGGAAACCGTCAGATTCTCCTTCTCGGCGATAGCTTTCAGAAGAATCTCCTGGTGCAGCGTCTGCTTCGCAGCTTCATCCGTCTCCCTGAGGAAAGATTCCTCATCCATATTCATATAGGAAGAAAGAAACTGACCGAAGTCAAGGCCGTACATATCCGCGTACTGCCTGTAGCTTTCTTCCAGGCTGCCCGTAACATATTCCAGAAGCGCCGCGGGATACTCCTTTACCGGATAAAGATTGAACAGCCTGGTCATAATGGCTGTATCCACCTCTGTCCAGTAAGCGTTCTGCGCTTCTTCAGAAGAATCCGCCGCGGGATAAAGACTGATCTCAATCCCCTTGTAAGCCTCATCGCTGATCTCAACACAGTCGAGCGCCCTGTATTCCGGACGGATGCCGGCAGCGGGCGCTTCCGCCGCCTCCGCTTCCGGATCGTTCTCTTCCGTCTGTTCCCCGCTTTCATCAGGCTGCTGTTCTGCAGCCTGTTCTGCCGTCCCGGACGCGGCTGCCGCATCGGCTGCCTCCCCGGCCAGCGCCGGTCCGCCGGCGGGAACTGCGGCAAGCAGTCCCGCAAGCAGGCATGCAAATAATCTCTCTTTTTTCATAATGCTTTCTTATTCAGCCTCGGTATCTTCAATAAAAGCGACTTCCGCTTCCGTATCAGCCTCTGTCTCCGCAAAGGACAGATCGAACTCAAACTCTGCTTCCGTTTCCTCAACCTCTTTGACATTGGTCACGGTAAGCAGCCAGTCAAGCACCTTCGTATCCAGCTGGCCGTTGCGGACAAGGGTCATGTCACTCATCGACTTCAGCTCTTCCACGGAGATTCCGTACTGCTGTGCATATCCGGCGATAATTTCTTCCAGCTCCTCGTCAGTAATCGAGATGCCGGTCTTCTCCGCGATCGTTCCCAGGATCATATCCTGCTGAAGCAGAGCCTTCGCGGCTTCCGTGAAGTAGCCTTTGACATAGTCCGTATCCACTCCGTAAGCAGCGGCCAGGAACTCTTCCAGTTCCATGCCGTACATCTCCGCCTCCGAGCGGAACTGCCGCAGATTGCTCTCCACATAGTAATCGATGTACTCCTGCGGATACCCTTCCGGCTTGTACATCTTGACCAGCTGGTTCATGATCGCCGTATACTTCTCCGTCAGCGCCTCATTGTCATAATTATTCTGGAACATCTCCCGTACGGATTCCTTATACGCTTCCAGGGTATCGTATTCACCGCCGGAAACCTTCTTCGCGATCTCATCCGTCAGTTCCGGCAGTTCCTTGATCGCATTCAGGGTAACCGTGAAGACAACTTCCGCGCCTGCAAGGTCCTCGTTCCAGTAATCCTCCGGGAAAGTGAGCGGCAGTTCAACCGTATCGCCGATCTCCTGTCCGACAAGCCCTTCCTCGAAGCCGTCGATAAAGGAACCGGATCCGATCTCCAGATCGTAATTATCCGCTGTTCCGCCGTCGAAAGCTTCTCCGTCCTTTGTCCCCACATAATCGATATTGACCAGGTCGCCCATCTCGACCACGCCCTCGGTCGTCTCCTCATACAGATCCGCCGCCTCGACTTCGCTGGTCATATAAGCCTGGATCTCATCTTCCGTAACCTGTACGGGCGGGGCAACTTCGATCGAAAGGCCCTTGTAGTCCTCGTCATCAATCTCCAGGTAATCGCTGATCTCATAAACCGGCGCGAGAAGCGGTTCCTCCTCCGTCTCCGCTTCAGTCTCGGCAGAAACAATATCCGCTTCGGTTTCATTGGAAATAATATCCGCCTCGGTCTCTGCCGCCATAGTCTGCGCGGTGCCGGCTGCGGCAACACAGCAGGCAAGCAGTGCCATCATTGTCAGTTTTTTCATAGATGTCAAAATTCCTTTCTTTTACTAATACACGGATCAGAATCCTCTGACCGGGTTTACACAGCCCTGTATCAGAGCTCTTTTTCTGCAGTCTGGATTAGTATAACACAATTCTTGCCTTTTTACACAAATGATGATAGAATTCCTAAAGTGCGCTGCGGCGGAGGACATATGCGCGGAGCCGCGGCATCAATTGTCTGTCCAGGAGGGTCTATATGTCAACATTAACCATAGTATTGCTGATTATTTTAGCTGTGCTGATCGTGGCGCTGGTTGTCCTCTATTTCTGGGGAAAGCGCCTTCAGAAGCGTCAGGAAGAGTCGCAGGCTCAGATGGAGGCGACGAAACAGACTGTTTCGATGCTGGTCATAGATAAAAAGATGCTTCGGATGAAGGATTCCGGCCTGCCCCAGATCGTGATCGACCAGACCCCGAAGCTGATGCGCCGTTCCAAAATGCCGATCGTGAAAGCCCGTGTGCAGGGAAGAATCATGACCCTGGTCGCCGACCAGAAGATCTTCCCCCTGATCCCGGTGAAAAAGGAAGTCAAAGCCGTCATTTCCGGTATCTATATCATGGATGTCAAGGCGATCCGCGGACAGCTTGAAAAGCCGCCTGTGAAGAAAAAATGGTATGAGAAATTCAGCTTCAGAAAAGATAAGGACGAAAAGAAAGACAAATAAGGCTGATAAACTGAGAACCGCCCGGGCAGGGCGGTTCTTTTTCTTCCGCCGGAGCGGAATTTACCACTAAACAATTCTGACGGCCTGACTTTTGCGCCGCTGTCATTTTATGAAAGCAGCTGGTCTTCAATTCATTTTCATAAGCTCCCTGCACAGGGGGATCCGCTCCGGCAGGCTCTCCATGTAGACGATCTCCCCCTTTTCTTTCCGGTCCGTAAGAAGATCCATCTCTGCGAGCCTGCGCTGCAGTTCGCGGGCAGTACCTTCACCGCCGTCGAGGATCTGCACATTCTCGCCCGCGATCTCCCGGATCAGGGGCCGGACAAAGGGGTAATGGGTGCATCCCAAGACGATCGCGTCCACGCCTCTCTCAAGGCAGGGCTTCAGCAGTTTTTCCAGGCAGCTGCGCACGCCGGGTCCGTTAAGCTCCCCCTTTTCCACATATTCCATCAGCCCCGGACACGGAAGGGCGGTTATCTCGCCCCAGTCCCGGTACTGGTCCAGCAGCCTGTGGAACTTGCTGCCCTGTACGGTCAGCGGAGTGGCCATCACCAGCACCCTGGGGTGTTCTCCGCTGCGTACCGCCGGCTTCAGGGCAGGCTCGATCCCAATCACCGGAATATCCGTATAGATCTCCCTGAGGGGCCGGATCGCGGCGCTTGTCGCGGTATTGCAGGCGACCACCAGAGCCTTGATGCCCATATCATAGAGCCTCCGTGCATGTCCCAGCGTCAGGCTCCGGATCTCCTCCTCACTCTTCGTTCCGTAAGGCGCGTTCGCGGAGTCCCCGAAATACAGGCAGTTCTCATGCGGCATCCGCTTTACTGCCTCCCGGAGCACGCTGAGTCCTCCCACGCCGGAATCAAAAAAGGCGACCGGCAAATCCCTTCTGGCACTCATCTGTCCACACTCCCCTCCATCTTTCTGTCCACGCCCTGCCCTTCTCTCCTGCGCATGCGGAAAATACGAGGCTGTTCAGCTGACATCCGCAGCAGTATTTACAGAAGTACGGCTTTCCCGTCAATGATTGCGTAGGAAGCGGGCTTCTCCAGAAGGAACTGCGCTTTTGCGCCCGTCTTCTCGGTAATCTCGTCTTTCAGCGCTTTCAGCTCCCCGGCGGGAACCATCGTCTCAAGCTCCACGCTGTCCGCATAAACGCTGTCCGTTATGGTCAGCTCCCTTTTCCCGAGCAGGTACTGGATCTTTCCGACGCCGTTGTAATCCGTTCTGATCCGGAGGACAGATCCCTCGATCCGGTCGATGATCCTGCCGGCTTTCAGTCCTTCCTGCGCCGCTTTCGAATAAGCGCGCACCAGGCCGCCTGTTCCGAGCAGGACTCCTCCGAAATAACGGGTCACGATAACGCACACGTCATGTACGTCCTCCCCCAGAAGAACTGCAAGCATCGGTTTTCCGGCCGTCCCCTGGGGTTCCCCGTCATCCGAACAGCGCTGCAGCTGCATCCGGTCTCCCACAACAAAAGCCGAGCAGTTATGCCTGGCGTCCCAGTATTTTTTCCGCATCTCAGCAAGAAAAACGGCCGCTTCCTCCTCAGAGTGCACCGGCCGCACAGTAGCGATAAATCGCGACTTCTTCTCCGTTATCTCAGCGCTCCCGCCTTCATATAAGATCTTCATCCGCTCTCCGTCCCGCTGGGGCATCCGCAGGCCTGCCCTTCCGGCAGGTCAGAAAATATAAGCGACTCTTAAGAAAAAAACAAAGAGTTTCTTTTCCTTTTAGTTATACAATACCCAAAGGGACTGCGTCAACTCGGTCTGCCGCCGCATAGCGCGTCCGCAGCATGGAGGGAGATTTATGAATTACGGAAAACAGGCACTGGTAAAAAAGTTGACCCCGCACACGGGCAGGAAGATATTCCGGAAACTTGTCAGCACACTGCTTAAGCTGGCTCTTCTGGCGCTGCTGACTGCCGTGATCGGCGCCGGGATTTACGCCAGCCGCGTTGTCTCATCCGTCATTGCGGAGGCTCCCGACCTTTCCACCGCCGCTCTCGCGCCGAGCGGATCGGCCACCTACATTTACAACCAGTCGGGAGAGCGGATCCAGAAGCTGACTCTGCCGGAAGCCAACAGGGATATCGTCAGCCTGGCATCCGTGCCGCAGGATCTGCAGCACGCGGTGGTGGCGATTGAAGACGAACGCTTCTACGAGCATAAAGGAATCGATCCGAAGGGTATCGTACGCGCCTTCATCCGAGGGATCAGCAAGGGAAGCTTTTCGGAAGGAGCCAGCACGATCACCCAGCAGCTGCTCAAGAACAGCGTCTTTCCGGGCTGGACCCGGGAATCCAGCTTCCAGGAGCGCCTGACGCGGAAGATCCAGGAACAGTACCTTGCCCTGAAGCTGGAAAAGATCATGACAAAGAACCAGATTCTGGAAAATTACCTGAACATGATCAATCTCGGCGCAGGCTGTTATGGGGTCCAGGCCGCCTCTTACCGCTATTTCGGCAAAAACGTATCGGACCTTACCCTGTCCGAAGCGGCGGTCATCGCCGGAATCACTCAGAATCCGACCGCCTACAACCCCATCGTGTACCCCGAAAAGAACGCCGCAAGGCGCAAACTGGTTCTGAACGCTATGCTGGAGCAGAATTACATCGATGAGGCCCGCTATCAGGAAGCCCTTGCGGACGACGTCTATTCCAGGATCCAGAACAACCAGCAGAGCGTCGACACAAGCTCGTCTGTTTATACCTATTATCAGGACGCCCTGATCGACCAGGTCCTCCAGGATCTGCAGAATGAGAAGGGATACAGCTGGCAGCAGGCTTACCTTGCGGTATATTCCGGCGGTCTGCGCATCTACTCCGCCCAGGATGACGCCATTCAGGCGGTCTGCGACAAAGCCTTCGCGGATCCTTCCAATTTCCCCGACGGAACCGAAGTCGGCATCGACTATGCGCTCAGTGTCCAGGACGCGGCAGGGCAAATCACGGATTACGGCAATGATGACCTGCGCGCCTGGATCCGGAGGACTTCCGATCCTTCCTTTGACCTGATGTATCAGACAACAGAGGAAGCCCGGGCAAGCGCGCAGGCTTTCCGGGAAGCCACTGTAGCCGAAGGCGATAAAGTCCTGGGGGAACGTGTCACCGTCACCCCGCAGCCGCAGGCCTCCTGTGTCATCATTGACCAGGCGAACGGCCTTGTGAAAGCCCTGGTCGGCGGGCGCGGTACAAAGGACGCCAGCCTGACCCTGAACCGGGCCTCCTATACGACCCGGCAGCCCGGCTCGACCTTCAAGATCCTGACCGCCTATGCGCCGGCCCTCAACGAAGGGGATAAGACGCTTATATCAACCTATGTTGATGAGCCTTACGAATATCAGGGCGGTACGCCTGTACGCAATTCAAACCAGAGCTATCTGGGAGAGATCACCATCCGTGACGCGATCGTACAGTCCGTCAATGTCGTCGCTGTAAAATGCCTGACGGAACTGGGTCCGCATGTCGGGTTCAAATATGCGCAGCATTTCGGGATTTCCAGTCTGGTGGAATCCTACGACAACGGCAGCGAAACCCTCACCGACATCACCCAGACCCTGGCGCTCGGAGGCCTGACAAGAGGCGTTACGAATCTGGACCTGACGGCGGCCTACGCCTGCATCGCCAGCCTGGGCCACTACACGGCGCCGAAGTTCTATACGGAAGTACTGGATCAGTACGGAAACGTCGTGCTGGACAATACCGACCCGAAGTCCCGCACAGTCATACGCGAGAGCACTGCAGCCCTCCTCACTGCCGCCATGCGCGGCGTCATAGAGGACGAGAAGGGCACCGCCCACGGCTATATCGACCTCGGGCTCATGCCTGCCGCAGGCAAATCAGGCACCACTTCCGGTTACAAAGACACCTGGTTTGTCGGCTACACGCCCTATTATACCTGCGGGATCTGGGGCGGATATGACAATAACGCCGTGCTCCCGGACAGCGGAATCTATCACAGCTACAGCAAAATACTCTGGAACAGCATCATGAACGGGATCCATAAGGATCTGCAGATCACGGCTTTCCATACGGCTCAGGACGTCGTGCAGGTGAATCTGTGCAGGGAAACGCTTATGTGCGCGTCGGACCGCTGCCCGGATACCTATGTCGAATCCTTCGCCGCCGGAACAGAGCCGCCTTATTACTGCTCCGTCCACGGAAACGGCGGACTTGCTGTCGAAGGAAGCATATCAGGCGCTGAAGGCGGTTCCGCTTTCCTGATCAACAATGAGGACAGCGCGTATATCCCGCCTGATCCGAACGGCAGTGACTACCGGGTTGACAGCGGAAACGGGACATCTGCCGGCACCCCCGGCTCAGCTACTGTGCCTGTCAGCGGTTTCAATGCAGAAAACGGGACATCCGCCCCGGAGTACAATGCAGGAAACGGAACACAGCCTGCCGGCCCTGATCCGTCCGGCGGAAGCAGCTATCCGGAACAGCAGCAGCCGGTCCCGGCGCCATCCCAGGGCGGCAGCATCACGATCTACAGCTCCGACCAGACCGTCCTGAATCCCGGGCAGGATAACACCGCCGGCGTTTCGCAGTCCCCACAGGGTACCTGGTATCTGGAGGAACCGCAGGGCCAGGAAGCGGACATCAGCCAGAATACGGGACAGAGCCAGAATCAGGCCTCTGACCAGAGTCAGGCTGTCATCGAGATCCTGAACAATATTCCTCCCGCTCAGCCGTAAAGACAGCTTCCTGCCGAAAGCGCGGAGAGCCGTGAATAATATGTACGTACGGACCGGTCAGAAAAGGCAGATCTCCCTTCTTCCGCGGCTGAAATCACAGGTTCGCAAAACATCGTTCTGAACAGCAGCAGAGCCATGGGCACACCGCTCATGGCTCTGCTCGTTTCTCTGTTCCTCTATTTTGCTGTTTTCCCGCTCCCTCTCATCCCGGAACGGATCTCATCCAGCTGTCTCCGCACCCCTGCGCCCTGGTCTTCAAACAGGATCGCCTTATTGTAGCGGTAATAGCGCGGACAGTCATTTTCACCGATAAACCACATCGCGTGGACATCCACGGAAAGCTCGGTGATAAAGAATACCATCTCCTGACTCTCCCCGAAAGCAGCCTCCATAAAGTCGAAAGCATACTCCAGCATTTCTGACGTGCGTTCTGTCTTCTCCCTGAGCTTCTCCCTGTCGCCCGCAAATGCCTGCCTGAGAATCTCCCAGGCTTCCTCCGCCGGAAGATTGCCTCCTCTTTCTTTCAGAAGCAGCTCATAGTGTTCAAGCGTCTGGAACACGCCGCGGTACTGGGCCTCGAGCGCCCGCGCGTTCTGTCCCGCGTCGATCCGCATGCGGACCTGCTCTTTCTTCTCTTCAATCAGCGTATGGAGAATCTGAGCCGGTCTCTTCTCGTCTATTTCTCCGGATTCCGCTTTTGCAGGACCTCCTGCCGCATCGCCGGATTCCGTTCCTGCAGCAGTTCCGCCCATATCGCCGGTTTGCGTTCCCGCGGCAATTCCTGCCGTCTCCCGGAACTGCTTCAGAACCCCGTAGAGTTCCCCCGTGCCGCGGTCCGCGTCCCGGCTGTCTGAGAATTCTCCCGCAAGTCTCGACAGCAGGAGTCCGACGATCTCGATCCTCTCGTCAAAAGGAGCGTAGCGCAGTTTTTCCAGGGTGCCGGGCCGGATTCTGCCGGACAGGATCTCATCTGTCTGATAATCCTTCTGATACTTGTAATACAGTTCCAGATAGTTGGAGAAGTCCTTTGCAATCCGCGGATACTGAATGTACTGGACTACCACGTCCTCATCGATTTTCTTTCCGAGTCCTTCACAGACACAGATCAGCTCCGACAGGTCCTCCCAGCCGCGGGCGGTCACAAATCGCTTTCCGTCCACCGTCGTTTCCATCCGGTAGAAATGATCCCTGTGAATATCCAGATATGCGATCACGGCCCCGTGGATCCCGACGGCATAGGCGTATTCCTTCCAGATCTCAAAGTCCGCCTCCAGCGGAATCACCCTGACCCGGTCCAGCGTGACGATATCAAAGTCTCTGACCGACTTGTTGTACTCCGGCGGATTGCCCGCCGCGACGATAATCCAGCCCTTCGGAACCTTCTGGTTTCCGAAGCTTTTGCACTGCAGGAACTGCAGCATGGTGGGCGCCAGGGTCTCCGAGACACAGTTGATCTCATCGATAAAGAGGATTCCCTCCTTCTTTCCCGACTGTTCCATCCGGTCGTATACGGAGGCGATGATCTCGCTCATCGTATATTCCGTGACGGAAAAAGGCCTGCCGCCGTATTCCTTCTCCCGGATAAAGGGAAGGCCGATCGCGCTCTGCCTGGTATGATGCGTGATGGTATAGGACACCAGGCCGATATCGCATTCCGAGGCAATCTGCTCCATAATCTGGGTTTTTCCGATGCCCGGAGGCCCCATCAGCAGAACCGGACGCTGCCGGATCTCCGGAATCCGGTACGCCCCGAATTCGTCCTTTGCCAGATACGCCTCGATCGTATCCCTGATCTCCTGTTTCGCGCGTTTGATGTTCATCTGTTCTTCCTTCTGTGCCTGTCATGCGCCTGAAGCGCGCAGTTCTCTCCGTATGCGGGATTCTCCCGCTTCCCGGGCTCTGTAATTGTCCGAAGACAAAGGCTGCAGTCCGTGAAGCGTTTCTCTTTCGTTTCAGCTGTCACGATTGTCCGCGGACTGATACCGGCTATCTGCAGGGATTCTCCCGGTCTGTCAGCCATCGCCGTCATCCCAGACAAAGCGGAAGTCTTCCCTCATCTCATTATCCGGTTCCAGGTCCTGCCTGGGAAGGATCAGCCGGATCGCCCAGGGCGGAACATTCCTGTCCTCATAATCTTCCTCACAGAAAATAAAAGCCGTGTCGTAGGACGGCTTTTTCCGCGGGTAGATCCCGTAACCGTCCGTAAAATACAGAAGCCCTTTCAGGTTTACGAACTCCTTCTCCCGGATGAGCCGGTCCACATAGGCAAATGCCGGCCGGAAATCCGTCCCACCGCCGCCTGTCAGCTCGAAGTGTTCCATATACTGCTCCAGCTCTTTTTTTGAGTGGATCCGCACATCCGACCGGACCTCCTCGTCGCACTGCAGAATCCGGATGTTCACTTTCTTCAGGAAGCTCTCCGATTCGCTCAGCACATTGTAGGTCTGTTCCAGAAATGTGTGTACCAGGGGGCCGGAAACGGACATGGACACGTCCACGACGATCACGAATTCTTCGATCTTCTTTACCTCCCTCATCTCCAGCGGCTCAATCAGGGGCATATTGCCGTAGAAATTCAGCCCGTAGGTGTAAAGCACATAGTCGAAGGAATCGTCGTCCACATGCATCTCCTCCCTGAGAACCGCGAATTTCCGCAGGAAGGACTGGTAGTCATAGCGCTCCCTGTTCTCAACTTTCGTCTGCTCAAGCAGGTCCTGCGCTCCCCTGGAGGTATCCTTCGAAAAGGATTCCATCTCCGTCTGCGTCTTTCTGGAAATGTCATCCCATTTATCCTTCAGTTTCGCGGCGGAAGGCGGAAGCTCTGGATTCCGGTCCGGCTGCCGGGATGGCCAGAGACTGTGATCGTCCACACAGAATTCCCGGCGGAGGCGGGCGATTTCATTTTCATCCGGATTCACCCTGCAGAGCGCACGGTAAATGCTCTCCGCATTCAGCACCTTCACCTGCTTTTCATAGAAGGAGCGCACATGCATCCGGTAGCGGCTTCTGGGCATCCGGACCGCCCTGCCGTCGCCGCTGTCGATCAGAAATTCAACAGCCATGTCGCAGGCCAGCATCCAGTAATCCTGCTGCCGGGGCATCTTCCTGAAAATATGGCGGAAGAGGCAGTGGTAGACTTCATGCAGGTAAATCCGCGTGACCAGCCGGCGGTCTTTCTGGTACAGATCCGCAAGAATTTTCGGATTAACAACCAGGCTCGCCCCGTCCGTACCGATTCCGGGAAGATCCGTCGTTATGACAAAGTCCAGGCCGGAAAGGGCAAGTCCCAGATAGCGCATATAAAAATACAGCTCATTTCTGCTGCTTTCCAGAATCTCTCTCGAGACTTCGGTAAAGCGCCGCGCGATGTCTTCTCCGGTCTTCATCTCCTGCCCCTGTTCTCCCTGTCCGGTTTAAAATTCCCGTCAGAACGGTCCCTGTTTTTAGTCCAGCCGGTATATCATTCAGACCGGCCCTGCTGATCCAGCCGGTCTTTCAATCATCAGAAGATCTCCCTGCTGCTTCTTTAGAATTCATATTTCTGACTGCTGTTCCTGCGGAAGCGCTGCCGCCGGACATTCATCAGAAAACTGACCGCGTCCGCCTTCCCTTCAAGCGAAGCCCGGCCGATAAAGCAGCTGATATTTTCTTCCGTAAAAAAGCCGGCCGCATCCAGAACCTTCAGCTCCTCCGCCGGCGGCTCCTCCTGCTGCTTCAGGATTTCCCCGGCCAGTGCCGCAGGATCCTCCCGCAGATATTCCACATAGCGGATCCTGTCAGTCTCAGCCACCCTGCAGTCCTTAAGCGCCCGCTCCCGGAAAGCACGAAGATCCGGATCTTCGTCCATGCCGAAATCCCTGTCCGGCAGCCGCACAGACCGCAGGCGGTCCATCGCGATCCGTCTGCAGGTCTCCGGGCTTTCCTGCGCTATGGAGAGCGGGAAAAGCCCGTCATATCTGCGGAACTGGATCTGCCGGTCCAGGAAGCAGTTTCTGTACTGATATCCCATCCCGTGCCAGATAATCTCGATAATCCTGGCCGGGGTATTCTCTTTTGATTCTTCAAAATATTCCGGAAACAGCAGGCGCCAGAGTTCTCTTCCTCTAAGGCTTACGCGCACCTCCAGCTCGTAAGTCACGGCTCCGGTGATCTCCCCCAGAAGAGGCGGCGTTCCGCCGTCGGCGCTTTCAAAGACCATGCGCTGAATCGCCGGGCAGGCTGTAAACAGCCCGCTCCCGATCCGCCGCAGGCTTACGGGGAAGCGGATCTCTCTCAGGTAATAGCAGCCGTAGAAGGCGTAGTTCCCGATCGCTTCCACGCCCTCCGGTATCTCCACAAGGCGGAGCCGGCCGGCGCAGAGCGCCTCCTCTCCGGAAGGCAGGGTCTCAGTCCGGATGTAATCATCCCCCACCCGCACAGCCGTCCGGATCCGGTCAGGACGGTAGCGTCCGGAGGCTTCCTCCGCAAACAGATGGTCCGCCAGCTCCCTGACCGGCTTTCCGTCCACGAAAGCCGGAACCCAGGCTTCCGCCCCGTCCCCGTACATGCGGTAAAGAATCAGATATTCGCCGCAGTCAATATACTCTACACAATCCATTCGTTTCCTTACTCATATCTTTTTTCTGTATGGCACCACTTCGCAGACCGTCAGCACCCCTTCCCGCACGTGAAAACGGATATCATAGCCCGCATAGGCGGTTCCGTAGCGGCGGCCGGGGTCATTCTGATAGGCCGGTCTCGGGTCCTGCTCCAGAATCCGGATTGCCGCCCCGCGCTTGTCTTCGGGAAGAATCTGAAGAAGCTCCTCCGGAAATACCACTTCGAGCGCATACTCCTTCACAGCTTCCGCGAATCCGCTTACCGCTTCCGGATGGCAGTCTGTGTAGCTGATATAGGGCTTGATATCATAGATCGGCGTGCCGTTTAAAAGGTCCGCTCCGGACACATGAAGGACCGGACCCACATGTTCCCGCATCTCGACGGAATCCAGCTTCACACAGGACAGACCGATCGGATTCGGCCTGAACGGGGATCTGGTGGCAAAAACGCCCATATGCTTTTTCCCGCCCAGTCTTGGCGGGAGAACCTTGGGGGACCATTTCCCCTTCGGATTGCCGGAAAACTCCCAGAGAAGCCAGATATGAGTAAAGTCCTCCAGCCCCGCGAAGCAGTTCGGATCCCGGAAGCCGGGTTCAAAGATGATCTCCGCCTTCAGTTCCTCTATCAGGCCGCTCTGCCGCGGAATCCCGAATTTCTCATCAAAATCGCTGTGAATCTCAGCGATCTTCCTCATCTCTGTCATGCTCTTCCGCCTGTCCTTCCTGATCTCCCTGTTCCATACTTTGCCGCGCGGATACTGCAGGCGCACTGATGAAATCCGGCAGCCGAAGCTGCCGTGCGCCCGGACGCAATCCAGCCGGGGCGGAAATAATTCCCTCAGACTCAGTCATTCGGCTTGATATAGAAGCGCCCGTTCACCTGCTCGGTCTTGATGACGTTGATAAAAGCATGCGGGTCTGTCTCATGCAGATCCCTGAGCACCATCTTCAGCTCGGAGTTTGAGATTACGGAGTACAGCATGGTTCTCTCCTGTTCTTTATAGGTTCCCATAACATGCATCTCCGTAACGCCGTGCCGGACGTCCCTGTTCAGGCAGCGGATCATCTCCTCCGGATAATCCGTGATGATCAGAAGCGTATTCTTCTTATAACGGTTATTGAGCAGGTGGATGATCTGCGTGGAGGCATACTGGAAAATGATGGAATAGAGGGCTCTCTCCCAGCCGAACAGAAGGCCCGCCGTACAGAGCATGACGGCGTTGAAGACCAGCACGCAGGTAAATCCGTCCATCCCCAGATGCTCGGAAATGTAAGCCGCTATAAAATCGGTGCCTCCCGTCGTCGCGCCGGCATGCAGCGCGATCGCGACCGCCGCTCCGTTGATAATTCCGCCGAAAACGGAAATCAGGAGGATATCATAGGTAATCGTATAGGCCGGGATCAGATCAGTCAGAACCGCAACCAGCACAATCGTGATGCAGGAATAGCCCGTGAACTTCTTTCCCACTTTCAGAAAACCGAGCAGGATCGGAAAGACATTCAGGACCATGTAAATATTACCGTAAGGGATCGACACGCCCCAGAACTTCTCGCCGACCCCCTGCAGAAGGGTGGACAGTCCGGCCATTCCGCCGGGGAACAGCCCCCCCGTCCTGACAAAGGTTCTGAGGTTTACAGCCATTACGGTACCTGAAAGAATGCAGAGCAAAATTCGTTTCAGGTCTTCAGAGGTAAAAAAAGATTTCTTTTCATTTTCATTCATAAGAGCAGGCCGCCTTTCTGGAGCTGGAGATCTTCCGCCCCGGATCAAAACTACATAATGCAGAATCCCATGACTTTCCGGTCATGTCAGAAGCGCAGAGAACATGGCTTCCTGATCTGCATGTGACAGGATGTCCTTACCTGACAAATATAACACGAAGCCCGTATTCTTTCTATAGAACAGCCTCTCCCTTTTGTAAATCATTTCCTCTGCGGCAATGAAAAATCTGCATATAATTGCCAAATTTTTACGAAGAAAAGCCAAATTGCCCTGTTTATTTCTCTTTTTCGTTCATTACTTAAAAAGCAAAAAACTGTTAGAATAGAAAAGACGGAAGATAAAAAAGCCTGTACTATTACAGAAAGGAGTGTTGAAGTGTATAACATTGGCGAATACATCTCTTATGGAAACAATGGCGTATGTGAAATTGTCGGAACAGAAACGATGGACAGCTCCATGGAAAATGTGGACAGTCGGCAATGCTATATTCTTCGGCCCCTTCATGACCGTTCCTGTAAGATCATGACCCCTGTTGACAATCAGAAAGTGATTATGCGCAAGCTGATCAGCAAGGAGGAGACCAGACAGCTTCTGGATGATATTCCGGAGATTGAGACGCTTCCCGAACAGAGCGCGCGCCAGCAGGAAATTGCGTACCAGAAAGCCCTTCATTCCGGCGACTGCCGTGAATGGATCTGCCTGATCAAGACGCTGAATGAACGCATTACGACCAGAAAGAGGAAGGGAAAAAAAGTCACTGCAACCGATGACCGTTATTATAAAGCAGCTTCCGAAAAGCTGATTGAAGAATTTTCGGTCGTTCTGGGGATTGATAAAGGCGAGACGAAGGAGCTGTTGATCAATGCCTTCGGCCAGTAACCTGAAAGAATAAGCCCGGTACCTGCGGTACCGGGCCGTTTTTATACGCCGGATGCTGAAAGCGGCTGTCCGGCCCGGGGCCATAATCCGGCGATGGCTGCCGGCCATAAAAACCGGTCTGTGCATCAGGAAACAAATCCCTGAGCCGGAGGGGGACCATGCCGAAGCTCAGTCCAGGACAGGCTTCACAAAATCTACCGTGTCGATGAGATGCAGATGATTCTTCCTCACGATCTCCATCGCTTTTTCATGCGCCGCAGGATTCCAGACCATTTCCGGCTGGTGGGCGTCCGAACCGAAAATCACCGTATTCCCCACTTCCCCCGCAATCTTCCAGAACTGTTCGTTCGGATAGTGCCGATGATTCCGGATGCCGAGAAAATTAATCTCCATGGGAATCCCGAGTTCCTTCACCTCCCGGCAGAGCTTCCTCATCTTTTCCTCATAGACAGCCTTGTCCCCGACAAAATGAAGGACGTCCGGATGCGCGAAATAGGTGAAGCAGCCTGTCTTCAGCGCTTCGATGGTCTGGTCACAGTAGCGCTGCAGAGTGCGCGGATTCTCCGTCGTCCTGAAGACATCCACGTCGTTGATCTCATTTCCGAGACAATGCTGTCCCAGGATATAATACTCAATCGGAAACTGGCTCGTGAAGCAGACAAGCTTCTCGAAATAAGCCGGATAATACTCCACTTCCAGTCCCAGCCGGATATCGATCTCCCGGGCATATTCCTTTCTCAGCGCCAGAATGGTATCCACATAGCCTTCCAGCTGGTCCATCCCCATCTTCACGCGGCTGACATAGCCGTCCGGATAAGGCATAGGCGTATGGTCGGAAAAGCCCAGGATTTTCAGTCCGCCTTCTATCGCCCTCTCGACGTATTCTCTCTCTGTCCCGTCTGCATGCATACATCTCCATGTATGGGTATGATAATTCGCAATCATCGGTCTGTCCTTTCCTTCTGTCCTGCGCGTCCTGCTCAGCCCGCGGTGCCGGTCTGCCCTCATTTAAATGGCTACGACTGTTCACGCAGGCATGAAGCCTTTTTCGCTGCAGAAAACAGCAGATTCCTACAGATTCAGTTCGTACTGATACTCGGAGCTCTCCCGCTGTGCGGCTCTGTTCATCCGGCCGCCGTACTCGCCCGTCCGCGCCATGCCAAGTTTCTCCATGGTTCTCCTGGAGGCAATATTTTCGGTATCACAGTGCGCGATAAAATGTCTGACGCCGAAATGCTCCGCAAAGTAATCAATCAATGCTTTTGCGGCCTCACAGGCAAATCCGTTTCCCCAGTATTTTTTATTCATGATCCAGCCGAGTTCGCCTGTACCGTCTTCAAGATAGATACTGACCGCCCCGATCTGCCTGCCCTGCCGGATCACCGCAAATTCAAAGGATTCCGGATTTTCCTTAGCCCATTCCTCTTCGACGCCTTTCAGGAAGGCAGCCGTCTCTTCAGAGCTTTCATTCGGAAGATGAAACATGTATTTTGTATTTTCATAATCCAGGGCGTACTCATTCACCGACTCGAGAAAATCAAATCCCAGCGGGGTCAGAAGCAGGCGTTCCGAATGAATATCAAAATGGTTCATAGATCTCAATCTCCTTGGACTTCCGGTATTATCCTACGCTCCCTGATACGGAATCTCAGAAAATACTCTGCTTATTCAATGAATACCAGTCATTCCAGGCAAATACTTTCTTCCCAGTATACTTACAGTACCTTTACCCGAATCAGTACTTTTCAGAATCCAGATACGATCTGACAAAGGCGTCAATGTCCGGATATCGTTCTGCTTTCAAGCCAGCCTTTTCATATTCCTGCAGATAGTCCCGCAATACCATGTCGAACTGTTCCAGTGTCTTCTGCAGATCTCCGGGATCATAGGCCGAGAACGCGTCATAGGATCCGATTTCAAGTTCAGAGCTGATATCACGAAGCATTTCGTTAAAACTTTCCAGGCTCATGAAAGCCAGATAGCGGTCACCGCATTCCGCCGCCAGAACCATTTTCCCATGCCAGTTCGAAAACATTTCCTCGAAGCTTCCGGACAGGGCTGATATACTGGCAGCTTTCTTCTCCGGCCGGACCGGCTGATGCGCTTTCTCAAAGCACACCTTCATTTCCTTCATCAGAACAGTCAGGCATTCTTTTACCCCGTTTACGTCTGCGGCCGTCAGGATATCGTCAATCATCCGGGTGAGCTGTTCCGGCCTTTTCTCCATGGCATTTAGTTCTTCAAAGCGGCGTCTTGTTCCCTTGCGGAAATAAGTCTTGTTCAGCAGTGCCAGCGCGTTCTCGACGTGATAGAGCGCACCGCCCGCCTGCCTGCGGACAGCATTCAGATTATCCTCCATCATAGCGTCTGCATAGCAGCAGCGCGCCTCTTTGAGTTCATTTTCCGCTCTCTGATAATCTTCCTCTCCAAAAGGTTCCGCCAGTTTGCTCCGGACCTGCTCCCGCAGATTTTCCAGCTCAGCCAGATACTTTTCATCCGCACAGTACACGATCCGGGAATCCATCAGTTTGGAGATATGAGGATGGGTAAAACGGGCGTCCTCCCGGAGGCTTTCCCAGCTTGTGCAGTAAATATCATGCCCAACGCCCAGATCGTCCTGAATAAAAACAGTTCCCAGCTGCCAGCCGCGCTCATCGTTAATCAGGATCAGCAGATCCAGATCCGACAGGGGGTGGATATCGCCTGTCTGAAAGGAACCGTATATTCCAATCAGCGCCACGGAACCGGGACATACTGTTTTTTCTTTTTCCAGGATTGCTTTAATGATCCGGTTATTTCTGCTTTCCAGACCTGCTGATTTGCAATAATCCATTTCATACACTCCTTATGCGGCCAACGCGTTCGCATTGACCTGTTCGATCACTTTCCGGATACCCATCCAGATGGTCAGATCCGTGAAAACCTCCACGATGCTGCCCTGATCGGTAAACGGCGTTTCCTGCAATACAGACAGATCCTTCATCATTCCGTTGTGGACGATATATTCCACGATCTGATTCACGAAATAAATCTGCCGGCTGTCCAGATTCGAATCATTCAGGAACTCTGCAAATGCCTCTTTGGCAGCATTCATGTCAAGCCCTACGATCTCGCGTACAAATTCACCCAATGGTTTGGCGCCATATTCCGCTTCATATTCCTGTTTTGTACCGACTTCGCTCCAGAGAATTTCCTCCAGCACCTTCACATCGGCTCCGGTCAGCGGGACATTACTTTTGAGCTTGGAGATCACAGCATTATCCTGATGCTGACGGACATAATACTCTGCTTTGGCCTTGTAATTTTTCAGGTCATCATTTTCGAGCTCAGACTCCTTCCAGTCGATTGAAAGAATCTCATCATCGAAATCCGTATCATAAATGATTTTTGTTGTCGGGATATATTTCATCAGATCCCGCAGATTCTCACGGATATGTTCAAATTCGTCGATTCCTGCGTTATCCAGATAATCCGTATGCAGGATCTTGTCGATCAGGTCTGCCTGCATCATAATTTCCGGGATGTTGGCGACACTGGCCACTGCGGATACTCTCTTCATCAGGTCATGCCTGGCACGGCTATATTTCTTTCCAGCCAGATAAGCCAGCTCAATCCCATACATCAGAGCATCGAACCGAAGTGCCTTCGCATCGTCTTTTTCCGGTTCAATCAGCGGAGCCAGTTCTTCCCGGACCATGAGTGTATCCTCATAGGTCAGTGCCTGATAGTTTACCGGGCTGGCATACTGATCCACATAGCGCAGATGCTGGCGGACAGCAAAGTTGTCCCGGTTCAGTTCCTGGACTTTTCCGGACATATGATCTACCAGCCCTTTTCGATAGGTGATCAGCCTGTCTGTCTGATACTGGAGATCCTGCAGTTTATAGGTGATCTCAAACTGGAGTCCGAAAATAGCCCCTTGGAGCGCAATCATATTTGCAGTGGGCTTTCCCTTGTTCATCCGGAAGAACTCAAAATTCCCACAGAAATCGAAAATGTAGAACCTGTCCTTGTCTGCACCGTCAATCAGTCCCGGGCAGAGACGCGTACCGCGGCCGATCATCTGCCAGAACTTCGCTTTGCTCATGACTTTCTTGAAGAAGACCAGATTCAGAACTTCCGGCACGTCAATGCCGGTGTCCAGCATATCAACCGAGATCGCGATCTGCGGCATTTTCTTCGGATCAGAAAACTCATCGATGGCTGTCTGAGCGTAGGTCATATAGTTGTCGATGACACTGGCATAGCCGTTTAGATGCGGATACTCTTTTCCGAAGACTTCGAGAATCTTCTCTGCATGAGTGTGATTTTTTGCAAAAATGATCGTCTTTCCGATTTTATTTCCGTAATCGATCTTCAGGCCGTGGGTCATCAAGATATGAAGTACCTCACGAATTGTATCCTCGTTAAAGATCCATTCATTCAGTGCGGAGGAGGCGATGCTTTCCGGCAGCTCCCCGTTCTCATCTTCAAAGGTGTTCTCATAAATCTCCTTATCTTCTTCGGACAGATCATTATAAACAATACCCTGCTGAATGAATTTCAAAGTCGTTTCAACAGACATGAAATCCACCAGATAGCCGTCCTGTACTGCCTGAGCGAGTTCATATCCGTAAGTTGGCACACCGCTCTCCAGTTCAAAAACGGCATAAGTATTCTTGTCAATTTCATCTTTCGGCGTAGCGGTCAGGCCTACCAGAGGAGCATCGAAATAGTTGAAGATATCTTTATACTTGTTATAGATCGACCGGTGCGCTTCATCGCAGATCACCAGATCGAAATGCCCGCAGGAGAACAGTTTGCCCTCTTCATCGCACACCGAATCGATACAGTGCATCATAGTCTGATATGTGGAGAAAACACCGTGGGCAGTGTAATTGTCCTTCTCCTCACAGAGGTTTGTCACGGACAGATCCGGCAGAAGATTGACAAAATTTCGTTTGGCCTGAGTAACCAGAGAATTTCGGTCCGCCAGAAACAGTACGTTTTTGATCCAGCCCTGCTCCAGCAGCACCTTCACCAGAGCAATGACCGTACGGGTCTTTCCGGAACCGGTAGCCATGACCAGCAGTGCCCTTCGGCGATTCTTCTGTCCAAAACTGTCACACACAGCTTTGACCGCAGCCTCCTGATAATAGCGGCCTGCGATTGTCTTGTCCACGATAATGTTTTTCAGGCTGTTGCGCATACGCTGAAGATTAAACAGCTTCTCCAGATCCCGCCTGGAATAGAATGCCGCAACCTTCCGTTCCGGATACTGGTTATCCACGATACGGGTATCGAAGCCATTGGTCAGAAACACCACAGGACGAAGTCCCTGCTTCTGCTCGATCTGGTCCGCATACAGCTTTGCCTGCTCGCGGCCTTTGACTGCGTCCAGACAGGTTCGTTTAGCCTCGATCACCGCCAGAATCCGCCCATCGTCGCCGATCAGCACATAATCTGCATAACCCGTCTCGGACTTGTTAGGGATGCCAGGGATCTTATACTCATTGATCCAGTTCTTCCCCTCAATCCAGCCAGCATCCTCCAGCATAGCATCAATATAGAGTTTTCGGGTTTTGTATTCGGTAATATCCAGCGGCTTCGGGACATAAGTCTGCTGCTGCTCAGCACGGCGGGCAGTCAGTTCCGCCCGAAGTGCCGTATTTTCCGCCATCAGCTTTTCCAGTTTCAATTCTGCTTCAGTATCGATAACTGGTGCAGCTGCCGGAGGCTCCTGCTCCAAAAGCGAAGGATCAAAGCTTCCTTCCTGATAATCATCCGCATAGCAGTAAGACACAAAATCCAGGAAGATGAACAGGTTTTCCAGGCAGAGTGCGGCCTGCTCCTTTGAGATCTTTTTTCCCGCATGCGCAGCAGAATTGCCAGTCTTCCGGATGAAATCCATCCGGCGCAGCAGACTGTCGTCCACGATACCCCGAAATTCATCCGTACTGATCAGACTGACAAGATTGTCCTGATAAGGCATCACCAACGCCGAATCCACAGAATACATCCACTTGACAGCAACCTCCATCGCCCTGCGGCAATTCAGTGCACAGGCCGCCGGATCAATCTGATAAATGCGCTCCGCGGATACGGCAGGTTCCGCAAAGGGAGCGAAATCCTGTTCTTTTGTAAAGAGATCAAAGTTAGTCATATAACTAACCTCCATTTTTAGCAAGTATCACCGCTTCCTCTTTTGGCTGCTATTTACATCGGGCTTTTTCTGTTTTGCTCCCCATGAAATAATTGCATCCGCACAAAGCTTGGTAAGTGGCTCCCCTATAGCCGCTTTGTAGTTAAAACCCAGTAATTGCATAGTCTTCAAGATATCCGCACTAACCAAATCTTTAAATATTTCAAGATATTATCCTATCAAGCTCAGCCTTATATGCTTGTGCAATCCGGACAGCATCCTCGCGTTCCTGAATAATCTCATTGACAATTGAATCATATGTGGTTCTGAGCTTTTCCACATCTTTTACATCTTTTATTGCACGAATTTTCTTACTGACAGTAGACGCTGTACCTTTAACAGCTAACTCTGCTAAAGCCACACCCATATCAACTAATGGCTGTGTATAAAGCCCATCCATACCATTATTCCTTTCTCACCATAACATTGCTTCATCGAGCCATTGAACAATAATCGTGCCTCATCAAGCACTTTTCACATAACAGCATCGGATATATCCCGGCAACAAATATTCCTTCCATATCAGTAATAAATGTCCATTCTTGACAAATAATTATGATTTGGTATAATAAGGATGAACCACTGAAAGGGCGAATGCCTCGTAGGTGGTGTTTTATTTTGGGTATATAACCAGTCCATATGGGTGTGTACTACTCGCTTTAAGGTTTAGAATATTTCCTCTCTTAAAAGTTACCATTACCCTTTTTATAAACGATTCGTCAACAATTCTCTCAACCCTTTTCGGAAGACTCTCTTTCTTGTCGACAACCCGATAATATAAATCTGTAAAGAAAGAAATGAAATCGCAAATCTGAATGAAATATGATTCTGCTGAATCTTTAGCCATGATATCTTCTACTAATCCTTTTATAGGTGCATTCTGAAAACCCCCAAAATGTGACTGAATAGGATTATATGCCCTAATCTCTCTTGCTGTTTTTCTCATCGGTGCGAGGCGGCCCTCATCTGTGATGATGAGATAATGCCATTTCCCCGTTGAATCATTTTCTATGCGTTGAATATTGTATGTTAACGCATTTTTTAAAACAGGGTAGTCACTGCTTTTAATCCTCTCCTTGTCTATTACAACGTTTATTACTCTAATATCCAATTCAGAGATAAACTTTGTAATATCAATCAACATTTGACGCCGTTGCTCATCCCCCCAGTTATATGATCGATACATTCCTTTATCTCTAACAAGATGTTTCGTATGTATCTCTTCTTTTATATGCAGACCATACTTTTCTTTTAGTTCTTTCCTGAATTCTCGTATCCGATTGAAATTATCCTGCCAGGAATCCACCGCTAAGTAAACACTTGATAACACAAAATGTTTACTGGAGAGAGTATTTGCTCCATCATCGCCGGTTTCATCAAAATATACAATATATGTTTCCATTTCGACCCCACTAACACCTTCTGCTCTATAAATTTTTCTGTATCTCAGTGGTTAATATTCATTTGGATAAAGTCAGTTAAATCAAGAATATGCATTGCGGTACGGTAGTTCCATTCCTTTCACCCCGAAAAAATCACATGCCGCTACAATATCAAAACCTCTTCTCACGCATAGTCTTTTTTTGTTTTTGTTGTAATATACAATTCGTAACCACCCGTAGAAAATCCCGTTCCTCTTCGCTCTTAGCATTTTTAATCAATTGGTAGGTATCATCGAAATTCAAGCCTTTACATTGTTCATACAACTCATGAACTATTTCCGATTTAGACATCCTATACTCTCCTGTAAAATCACATTAAAGTCAGTTACTGAGCATCCGTTATGGTATTCACCCAAAGTATTACTGCATAAGGCTGTCAAATAAGAACTGCAATTCATCAAGTCATTTCTGAATGGCAGATTTTGATTTGTCGATCTGGGCGACGAAGGAAACGAACCGCTCCTGAAGTTCTATAGGGGGAACAGTCGCCTTCAACATCTTCAGCTTTGCTCCAGGAAGATGGGCAATAGTAGCCTTTGCTCCCTCTATTGAAGCAAATCCGCCATGCTCGCAATTATACTGAAACCATCTCGCCAAATAATCTGGCAAAACCACATCTGTATTACAACGAACACGATGTAGCGCTTTCTGAAAATAGCAGGGCTGTATCTCGTTATGCCAAACTGCACAGCGTCCGATCTCGCCGCCCTCACAAACTAGCAGGTCTCCATCGTTAAGCTGAAATTCCACTTGATCTGCTTCGTTAAAATCCATCTCATTCAGATTCTCAAGCTCAAACCTAAACCACTGCACATTGAAATTTGCAAGATATGGATACTTATATTTTCCGGTCTGTTGCTTAGCATCAAGCATTTTCCCAAGGCGTGAAGTCGCTATATCTGAAAAAACATACTGCGGCCATCCCTTATTATTCCGGATTATGTCCCCAAACATCTCGACAAATCGGGCATTGTCATTTTATTTGGAATTTGCGAAAAAATAAGCCTGCCTGATCAAAGCGAGCAGTTCCTCATCAATTTCGTCTATATTCCCGACAACAATATGTATTGTCCATCTACCACAGTTTGGCTCCGTTTTTGCGTCAACACGCTCTGACTCCAACGGAAAAAAATCCCAAAGTAATGACAATAAACGGATCAGGGACTTCGGATTTCCTATTTACCGTGTAAATGATACGCATATAAAAAATGAAGGTTTGAAAACTGATCCTTATCTTCTAAAGACGTTTGTTCACCGCCAGAAAGAAACCGGAAATGGTTTCCTCCAGATTGTCATACAGTGGAACCGCTTTAGAACATTCGTTAAAACAATAGAGTATTACCTTCAGGCTCTTTCATTCTCTTACCTTCACAAATATCAATCTTGACAAATTAAATACATCAGTATACATTCTTATCAGAAAAGAAATGGTTTTTTGCTTAGTAAAGCCTTATGGCTCCAAAGGGTTGCTCGTTTCTTTTTCTTTTTTTATGTCCAGTATATCGTATAGATACAGTTTACCATCATTATCATGTCTTATGAGCATTGATGCATGAAATACATTATACCTTCCAACCTTTCCATCATCATGATATACCGGAAGTGCAAAACGAGAATCGTAATGATACCATCCATATCGAGCATTCCACTTATTTTTCTCACCGTCATTTTCCCTATAGTGCTTTCCAGTTGCAATTTCTATCAATTCCGGAATACCCTGTGCTGCGTTTGCTTCGCCTTGGCCGCTGCACCTTTCAAACTACGAGTATACTTTGCCCCTGTATATTCATCCGGTAAATCATTTTCAATATAAATGACATCTTCTATCGCAGCTATCTCGTAGAATTCCCACATATCTGTGAAGGTATGCTTCGACATCATTCCAGTTTATCGATCGTTTCCTCTTGAAAAGTATATCGTTTATGATAACAATACTGTGTCCATTGATGTCTTGCGTTATACTTACACTTCTATCCATTTAATGTTCTCCTTTGTCGAAGCACTCGACAAATTGGAATTGCCGTTAAGCTATATATCTCTGGTGAGAAGTCTTGACATTATTTTGGTTCACAATAGCATACTGCATCGTAGTATCAATCTGTGAATGTCCAAGGATCTTCTGTACTTGTTCTATAGGCATTCCCTTATCTATCGCCCTCGTGGCCATAGTTCGTCTGAACTTATGTGGATGAATTCGATTCAAGGAAAGCTTACGTCCTAATTGCCTCAACCGGATCTCGACTCCACTGATCCCAAGACGTTTATGTCTGCCGTCTAAAGATACAAACAACGCCGGATTATTGTCGGTTCGTGAGGCAAGGTACTCCATTAGATGGATTTTTGCTTTTGCATCGAAATAAACCCTTCGTTCTTTATCTCCTTTGCCAAACACAACACATTCCCGTTGCTCCATATTCACATCTGCGATGTTCAACCGGACCAGTTCTCCTACACGGATACCCGTTGAATAAAGCAGATCGATCATGGCCAAATCCCGTACTTCTTCACAGGCATCTCGCAGTTTTTCCATGTTCTCATCCGAGATCACTTCTTTAACAACCTTCTTTGTTTTGATTTTGTGAATACGCCGCATCGGACTTTTCAGGATATAATCTTCTTCTTCCAACCAGGAAAAGAAACTTGATATATTACGTCTAATATTGTCGATCGTCATTTTACTGACCCCGCCGCGTTGCTGATATTCCACCAGATAGGTTCTGATTTCGTCAGTTGTCATTTTGCGGATGGGAGTGCTGATCTTATTCAGCATTTGTTCCACCGTAACCCTGTAATATTGCAGTGTACGTTCAGAACACCCCTCGATTCGTTTTGCATCCAGAAAAAGCATCAGATAATCGCTATTCTCGATATTTTCTTTCCGTGCAGTAGTATCAGATAGGTTTTCTAATAATACCTCCTGTAGTTTCTTCATCTGTGGCACACTCAAGTACTCTGCCATTTCATTCAGGATGTTGACCAGTTTTTCTTCCATGATGATATACTCCTCTTCGTTGTATACCATCGTCCTGCACCAGCCTTCAGCCAAACAAATTATCCAAAATATTGCTGCATCAGACTGTCAAATAGCAGCTGAACTTTTTCTACTGCCGCCTGCACGGCAACTTTTGATTTGTCGACCTGAGCGACGAAGGCATTGTACTCTTGCTGCATTTCAATAGGCGGCTTAATGTATAACATCTGCATAAATGGCTTCTGAGTGATCTTTTTCAGATCACCTGCGTCTTGAAACCTAGTAAAATCAATATGTTCCATTACAGCAGACAGGAACTGCAGGTCATATCCATCATCGTAAAAGCTGCTGATATACATTGCATTATCAGAGACCCATAAAGGACCGCCGACAAGGTGCACATTCCCGCTTTGAAAGCCAACACGTCCAACGACTATTGTATCTTTTTCAAATAATAACTCGTCCGTATACCATGAAATACCATTGCCACCATATACCGGAATTCCGCTGTCAAAGCGTTTGCCTTCAGGAACAAACCTCCCATTTGATAACTTGAAAACTTCCGATCCAAGCTTTGAATCAAAGCCCTTATCATTTTTCACTGGATCTCCAAACATCTCGACAAATCGGGCTTTGATGAGGTCGTCAAGGACGGAAAGTTCTTGCTTTCTGATGGCAATGATTTCTTCAACTGACCTAAGGGTTAAGATTATGTGTTCTCTTGTTTGTTCGTCTCTCGTGTCAATTTCAAGATTACCAATATCAGCAAGACTAATTGATGGGTAAGCGGCGTCTTTAACCAATTGATTGGGTCTATGAAAAGTGAAATATAATCTCAGGTATTCAGAAATATCTTCTTTAGGGGTTATGCAAGCCAAATGACTAACAACGTACGCGTCTTGTGGAAGTGTATATACGTATCCTTTCAGACAAGACATTCCGCTCTTAGCAAATAACACTGTCCCTTTGGGATATAACTTCAGCTTGTGTATCTTTGCAACTTCCTCTGAGACCTTCTGAATATCATCAATTGACCCACCTGCTGTCAATTCTTGAAGGTTACCTGCCTTTACAAATGGAATTCCGTAATCGCAATAGTTCGACTCGCCTTGTGGAGCTCCTTGTCCAGCACCTATCTCCGCTATATTCCTTAGTAGTTGTCGCATCTTTCATCCCCACAAATAACAAGCTTACAATCCCAGCAGTTCCCGCAGCGCATTCATTTCCCTACTGATTTCCAGTTCCAGCTCATCAAGTTTTGCCATGATTTCGCTGGTCGGCGGATACTCCACTGCTACATATTCTGTCTCTTTATACTTATTGATTGACAGATCATAATCATTTCCAACAATCTCATCCTTCGGTACAAAGAAACTTTGCTCTGTACGTTTACGGTCTTGTTCGTTTTCCAGTGCATGGAACCTTGTGATAATATCCGGGATATCATTCTCCTTCGTCTCACTGCGCTTATCATCCAGACTGTAACCATCAGCCTTCATATCGTAAAACCAGACTTTGTCTGTACCGCCGTGGCCAGTCTTCGTGAAGATCAAAATTGCAGTAGACACACCGGCGTAAGGTTTAAACACGCCGGAAGGCATGGAGATCACGGCCTCCAGGCGGTTCCCCTCGATAAGTTCTTTTCGGATAGCTTTGTGCGCGGTGGATGAGCCAAAGAGCACACCGTCCGGAACAATACAGGCGCAGCGTCCGCCGACTTTGAGCATACGCAGGAACAGTGCCAGGAACAAAAGTTCTGTCTTTTTGGTCTTGCATACTTTCAGAAGATCAGTGGAAACAATATCTGCGTCCAGGCTGCCCTTGAAGGGCGGATTGGCAAGGATCAGGGTATATCTCTCCCGGTCCGGATTCTGGTCCGACAGACTGTCCCGGTACTCAATAAAGGGATTATCCACCCCGTGGGTCATCATGTTCATGGCGCCGATTCGCAGCATCGTACGGTCCATATCATAGCCATGGAACATGTGATTCATATAGTGATCTTTGTTCTGCCGGTTAAAAAAGACCTCCTGCTTGCGGTTTTCTTTCAGATAATCGCTGACTGCCACCAGGAAGCCCGATGTACCGCAGGCCGGATCTATAAAGACGCTGTCTTTGATACAAATGAAATTCCCGGCCACCGTCACCCAGAGGCCGGAAATATAAAGAAATCAAGGGCTTTCACGTTCCTACCGGTTCATCCGGCAGAGCTGTGAAGGCCCTTGATGCTTTATGCAGTTGTCATTGTGCATATGCGGTGCCGGAGAAACTTACCCCCCTATCCAGCGTCGACTGGCAAATAATTAAAATGTGGTCGAATAATTAAAAGGTGCGGGAATAATTAAATTGTGCGGCAAATCGTTAAAAAGTGTAGTCTTGCATACTGGAGTCGCCTGCCTATATTGACTTCTTTTTGAAGAACAGCGCCAAAGCTATACTGATCGCAATTCCAATAACGAAAGGAATAGCCAACAAAAATGCTGTCGATGCCGGAGCACTGTATCCTGCATATTTGATTCCCCATAACATGGAGCAGTAGTTCCATGCTACGACTGCACACATGATATCAGATAACAATGCAGCCAAAACCCAAAAGCATACTGACAGCTTTTTCATATGAAATATACTCTCCTTGTCTTATCCTCTCAGATTCCCCAGCACATGCATGAAGTGTACCGCAATGAAAAATGCACCGCAAATCGATAACGGAGTGTTCTGTCGCCAAATGCCAATTGCCACATAGTACAGCGGCGGCAGCGCCACAATAAACAACAGCATCACGAAAACGCTCTGATGGCCGGTGAAATACAGTGCCCATCCGGCAAAATTCGCCAGCAACAAAATAATCGCCAGTGTGAAGAACAGTTTTTCCCTTCCATCTGATACTGAGAACAGCTTAGCGTCCCTGTGAACGATAAAGACCATCAGAGCGATACACAGCGATCCGAGGACCTTTTCGCAGATATCCAGTATCACCGACGTTTCCGTCATATTCATAATGGGATTCGTTTCCAGATGGAAAAGATGCATCAGCATGTAGGGAAGCTCTTGAAGTGCAAACAGAACAAGCCCCAGCACCCAGAAACCCAGATATTGATTTCCGAACAGTTTGACCCAGCGTACCATATAATCCTATCTCCACTCTTTTTTCAATATCGCATACTCCATCGTGTTCTCATAACGCGGTGTGCCGTCCGGATTATTGATGAAGGAGACAAATTCCATAAATAGGCCTTCCCGGCGCATGCCGAGCTTTTCGCAAAGCCGCTGACTGGGTAGGTTGTAATCCTCCGTGTAGGCGTAGATGCGTCTCGCACCTTTTTCATGGAACAAATAATCGAAATAAGCATGGGCGGCCTCATAGGCGTAACCCTTGCCGGTATAATACAGGTTCAGCATCCAACAGGGACTGAACGTGTCCATCTTCTCGTCTTCCGGGTCGTTTCCCTCCGGATGGGCGAAGATCTCACCGATCACTTTGCCGCTTTCCCTCAGAGTAATAGCAAGGTATAGTTCGTCACCCTGCCGTTGCTTTAATTCGTTTCTGGCGGCTTCCAGTGACTCAAGCTTCATGCAGGCAAAGCAGTTCACAGCCGGTTCATGCAGATATTCAAATACATCCTCTGCATCGGCTTCCGTAAAGGGTCTGAGGACAAGCCGCTCTGTTTCAATCGTCATTTGATTCCACCTCCGCCTTCATGCCCATTTTCTCTATCAGGTCATGGAGGCTCTTGTCATGTTGGGCCTGTGAGATTGCGCCCCGCTCCAGAAACATGTCCAGCGTTTTCTTCTGGCGAAGGAACAGCAGTCTGTTCTTTTCCTCATGGGTGAGCGAGACCCAATCGGCCTTCTCCAACTCTGCAAAGCTCTGATTCATGTCATCGGCTCCAAATATTTAACAGGTTTCCCGGTCGCAGTCGCATACTCGATCTCGGACCTGGTACTGGACCCGATATAGCCGCCGACGTTGATCACGAAGATCTCATCGGCCATATCGATTTTACGTTTATGCATGTCATCGAGCATTTCCTTGGTCCCCTCGGTCCAGACCTCATCGTCACCGGAGTGGCCGAAGAGCCCCACGCTGATCACTATGTTGCCTTCCAGTGTCAGACGCTTCTGCGCCTCCAAGAAAGCGTCCTTGAATCGAGTGCTGCCACAAAGGGTAATGACTTTATACTTTCCGACCATATCAGTCCTCGCTCAGCAGCCCATTGCTATGCATGAAATCGATGAATCCGAAAATCATCTTGGCGTTGCGCTGGGCGATATCCGACTCGGTGAAGTCAGATGCACTCGCGGCGAGATCTGTCAGTTCTTTGATCTTTGTGCCTTCCTTCATCTGCTTCCGTGCATTCTCAAAGCCCACATAGTATTTCTTCTTGTCGTCAAAACGGTAGTCCGAGGCGCGAATATTGATTCGCTTTTCCAGAAGCGCCTTGTTCCCCAGAGCCTCAACATTTCTCGGATTCGTCAGCGAGTGTTCTTTATCATACCGATTGCGAGCATAGATATGCTCGATCTCGAGTACACTTTCCAGAGGAAGCAAAACCTGCGCTTCATCCTGATATGCCCACCATGTCAACATAGACTTGGTGATGGCACGGTTGTTGCTAAACGAATAATTCTGGAAGGCATTTTGCACCTGTTGTGTATTGAACAGAAATTCCTTGAAGGTGACCGGCTGTCCATTTACGATGTTGATCATCTCCGCGAAGATTGGAGTTCGCAATGCGTTCACACCGGGATTCGTTACGGCATAAGCCCAGATGAAAGCAGTGATTTTGTTCAGGAACTGATAGAAGGATTCTTCTTCCAGCATGCCCTGATCGTCTTTGTTTGCCATGTAGTATACGGAGACGAAGTAGGTCCACATGCCGTTAGGCGCGTAATTGAGAACAAACAGTCTCCGGAGAATTCTGTCTGTGAACCGGTCCACACTCTGATTCTGGACATCATTCCAGAAGTTTGCGAGGTCAATCAAGTTTTCAAATGTCTGGTCGTTCTTCAGTAACACATAGGCATTCTTCTCGTAGAATTTACGCAGAGCCTCTGTTGTTGAAGACTTGATGCCCTGTTTGGCACGCTCGAAATACATGTACCTGGTAAATACCTCGTCCATCGGTGTACCTGTGATCGGATGGAATATAGAATCGCAAAGAACCTCCAGATCCTTCCACTTCTCAATAAAGGTTTCTTTCTCACCCTTAAGCGAGTAATATTTGTAAAACTGCGCCTTGAAAATATCCGCATCTGACAACGGTTTACCTCTGTCATTCAGCGTGGAGAAGATGCGTAGCGCTGTATCCTGTGACTCTGCTTCAATCGGAAGCAGGATGCAGTTGTTCATAATCCGAATCGGGAAAAAGGAGAACCAGTCCGGGTAGGTGTTCAGGAATTCCACGATTTTCCGCTGGAAGAAGCGATAGTTAGAAGCGTAGCTGCTCTTTTCGGCATCGGTAACGATGCCAGTCTTCAGGATGCTGAGGAACTCTCCCTTTTCCTTATCCGTTGCCACCTCGGAATCAATCTTCAGGGCGGACTTATCCGGGTCACCAAACTCATCGGTCTTCCAGATGCACTGTTCGATGAACTTGCTGGTCTTGACGGCCTTATCATTTTTCATGCTGCCGTACTTGTCATAGAAGGCACGCAGCAAGAGCATCAGCGTGGTAAGACGCTGCTGACCATCGATGATTTCCATCTTACCATCATCATTCTTGAAGGTGACAATCGGTCCAAGGAAATACTCGTCGCTTTCACTGTTAAACTTATCGCAGTCATTATCCGGGAAGGCGAATAGAAAGAGATCGTCCCAGAGGGTTTGGCATTCCTTTTCTCCCCATGCATATGGCCTCTGATAATCTGGAATCAGAAAATCAGACTTTTTCTCGCTGAAAAGAGCCCTTACACTTTTCTGATCAATATTTAACTTGGACATTTTTACCTCCAGCTCGTTACTTTAATGCGTCTTTCAGCGTTACGTGTTTGTCCACATGCCATGCCAACAGTCCGTTGGCACTGTATCCTGCAACAAAAGATGCTGCCGCAGAAGCACTCCCAAACATAATGTCTTGAGTCAGAACACCTTTTTCATCGATATACTTTTTTCTCAATTCTAAAACTACAGTATCACCTTTAAATGTCGCTACTTCTTCTGACACTATAGATCCTTTCTTTACAGTCAACGAGCCATTTGACACATCAAAATCGCCAAACGCCATTGTTCTATGCTTTCGCCCTTTATAAAACACTTCCATCATGAATACTCCTTCCCATTTCATCTTATCTCATGACCTTCTCCAACAGAGACTTGTAGCTGTCCACCACATCATAGACTACATTATCACTGGAAATGGCCTTAAAATGCTCACGTGCGCAGTGAATCTTGGACTCCTCAATCAGCCTCAGCTGCATGGAACTCATGGAGCCCTTGGTCTCTGCCACGAAGTAAATATGTTTGACCTTGCCCTCATAGAAGGCGATAGCCCAGTCGGGATTGTAGTGGCCGACTGGTGTCGAGATATAGAATCCATCTGGCAGTTTTACATAGACCGCGACGTCCACGTTGGTATCCAGATCCGTGGCGAAGTCCCGCTCACCCGTAGAATCGTAGACTATATGGTCATACAGATGCTTCTTGGCCTTCATGGCATTTACGCCGAGCTTGCCCTTGATGGTGGGATCGGTGAAAACGTCCATCCCATAACGTTCGTCCAGAACGTCGTAGGTGATGTGTTCGATGATGGCAGTAGCCTTCTGGTCGTTGATCAGGGAGGCCGCCTTGATGATGAACTCCTCCGGATTGTCTTTGAACTGGTTGAACACCCACGGCTGGATGCCCTGTAGGATGGCAATAACAGCTTTCCGGGTCAGACCAGTCTCGTCTACCAGCTTTCCCACCAGATCGTACTTCACGTTTGAGCTGGCAGTCACGGTCGCATTGTAACTCGCAGACTCCTCTTTCACGAAGGAAGCACCGCTAAGCAAGTCGTCCTTTGATTTAATGGAGTCCATCGCGCCGGTCTCCACCTTGAAGTATATTTTGGAAACACGGAGCTTGCTGTCCAACGAGGCAATTGCCTTTTTGACCAGCTCATTCGTATCGAAGTCCACCACGTAGACAGACTTTGCGTTAATCTGGGACCAGAGAGCCTTGAACTCTGGCATAGCCAGCTTGTCCTCGTCGACCTGCAGCTCCACGTTATTACTGCGAGCGTTTTCAGGCTGCATGCTCTTGCCGTCATAGACAGAGTCGACAATCTCAATGACAGCAGTGGTGGAGTCAGCGACCTCCTCGGCGACCTTGATCGCTCCGTTGGCCTTGTCCTCGTAGTACTTGTCGGTTAGCATGCCCTTTTTGTCAATATAGCCGTTGACAATCATATCGAAGTGGATCGCGGCTGCGGTGTCGCGGTCGATGACCTGCTCGTTGCCCTTGTCGTCTTTGATGACCTTGCCCACGAACAAATCCACTGTGACCGCACGCGGACGGTCCGCCACGGCATCCGCCATTTCTGTCTGCAGACCCTTGGCAAAGGAGTCGTAGCTCTCGCTGGCGATGACCGTCAGCACGTTGACGTTGTGCACGTCGTTCCCCAGTGCATTGGTGTCCATACGCTCGCCGTCCTGATTGACGCACAGACGCAGGCCACGGCCCACTTCCTGACGCTTCCGGACATCGCTGCTGGACTGCTTCAGCGTACAGATCTGGAATACATTAGGATTGTCCCAGCCCTCGCGCAGGGCAGAGTGGGAAAAGATAAAACGCACTGGCGACTTCTTCGGATCACGGTCCAGCAGAAGCTCCTTGTTTTTCATGATCAGCTCATATGCGCTGACGTCGTCAGAGGTAGTTTCCTTCTTTCCTACCTTGGGATCGACCATTTTCCCCTTGCCGTCCACGGAGAAGTACCCGGCATGAGTCTTGGACGCCTTGATGCTGTTCAGGTATTTGATGTAGTCGTCCTCGCCGATAGCAAGCTGCATCGTACTGACGACATCCTCATACTCTTCCTCAAACATGGCGGCATACTTGCCATTCATCGGCTGACCCGCGTCATCATAATCACGGTAGTTCTTAACTTCATCAATGAAGAACAAGCTCAGAACCTTGATGCCCTTATAGAACAGCTGGCGCTCCCGCTGGATGTGGGAGAGGATTGTCTCCCGGATCTGAATGCGGCGGAGCTGGTCCTCGTCCACTTTGCCAATCACGTCACCGGCATAGAGTTTAATTCCGTTCAGGAACTCAACGGAGTCGTCACGGCCATCAATAGCCTTCACCACAAAGCCGTTGCGGTACTCTTCCAGTCCGTTGGAGTAGTCGTACAGGTTGTCCCCGATTTTTACGATCCGGCTCTTGGGCTTGGTGCCGGTAGCCTGCTTCACATCGAACTGCAGTGTGGCGGTCGGGTCGCTCTTGGAGAGGTTGATTCCCTCCAAATAAACATAGCTGGTCGTCGCTGCGCTGCCGGTTTCGGAAATGCCCTTGACGGCGATCTTCTTAACCAGCCGCTTGTTGTAGGCCTCCATTGCATCGAGGCGATAGACCATGTTGTAAATACTGTCCGACCTGTGGGTGGCGGAATATCTCAGGGTCAGCAACGGATGGAACTCCTTCAGACGCTCCTTCGTCTGCTTACCTTCAACCGATTGAGGCTCGTCGATGATCAGGATCGGATTCGTCTTGGCTATGATATCAATTGGCCTGCGGGAACGAAACTCATCCAGCTTCATGTAGATACGCCGTGCATCCTTGCCCTTAGCGTTGAATGCCTGCGAATTGATGATCATGACATTGATGGAGCTATCGGATGCAAACCGGTCGATCTCCGTCAAATGGGAGGAGTTATAAATGAAGAAGCGAATCTTCTTTCCATACTCCTCGGTGAAGTGCTCCTGTGTCATCTGGAAGGACTTGTACACACCTTCACGGATAGCGATGCTGGGCACAATAATAATAAACTTGCTCCAACCGTATGCGCGATTGAGCTCATACATTGTCTTAATGTAGGTATATGTTTTGCCGACGCCGGTTTCCATCTCCACGGTCAGGTTGTAGCCGTCAGCACGACCTTCCAATTTGGTAGACGGTGAAATCTGGTTGGACCGCTGTATCTTCTGGAGATGCTCCAAAATCAGTTGATCATTCAGCTCTGGGATGATCCGATGGTTGCTCCAGCCAGTAAAGTCCTCTTCGTCCGTCAAGCTCTGCTGGATATAGCCAGATCCTCTATCCATCATGTATGAAGGTGTCAGGTAAGGCTGACCGGCAAAGACATCCACAACGGCCTTGGCAGCGTCGGCTTGAAATTTTTGATGTTTGTACTGTATCCTCATCGGGACGCCACCTCCTTTAGATTACCTTGACCCTCGTATCTGGTGCGAGCATCTTAAAGATCTCGCCTACATTGATTTTGGCAGGACTACCGTTGAAGCTGCTGTCGCGGAAGACAGCACGGAGTGGTTGGCGCTTGGCAATTTCCTTGATTACAGAATCAGGAATATTCTCATCAAAGCAGGCGATCAAGTCCCCATCATTGTATGTGTGGACAGTGCAGGCATCAATTTGCTCCGATGTATATGGCATTGAAAGTGGAAGCCCCCACTCCAGCAAACACCCGAAGAGCAGGTCGAGGTCGGTGCGGTCAGCTTTCACGTTGGATTCCAGCATTGTAAGAAGTCCCTGTGTGTAGTCACCTGCAGCATAATATACGTCATTCATGTTGCCATCATCTAATTTGAGTACACGGAATCCTATATCCAAATCCTGTGTAGTCAGAGGACTGTCTTCTTTGATCTTTGCTCCGGCGCGACGTATGCGTTCTTTCCCAATATCACATATTGTAGAATACCCTGCCTTTTTTGCTTCACTACCATCAACACAAGGTTCTGGTAATTGAATCATAATGAATTTTCTATGGCCATTATCTTCAGCGTTTTGTTTAATGACAGCATGTGCTGTGGTCGCTGTTCCGCTAAAGAAATCCATAAATATCCCATTTTCGCCACCATTACAAATATTCACCAAATGTTTAATGAGCGATACCGGCTTAGGTGTTTCAAACACAGCAACACCATCGAACAAAGATACTAACTCTCGTTTTGCTGAATCGTTTGTTCCAACTTTATCGGCAAATAGCATTGTTTCTGGTGTTAATCCTTGTTTCCCTTCGCTTATAAACTTTTTAATCCGAGGAACTCCATTACCATCAGAGCCGAACCAGATGCGATTATCTGCGATCGCTTCTTCCATCTTTTCTCTCGTATATCTCCAACAAGAACCCGATGGCGGATCAAATCTTTTACCATTGGGGCTAACTATTGTGTAAAATTGACTTTTAGTTCCGTGACCTGCTTGTGCAATAGCAGGAACAGATGTCCAGACTCCTCTCGGATCATTGTCAGGATTCTTATATCGATCCTTAGCTGCGTCATCCATTTCTTCAAGACCTATAGCATTCGCCCTTTTTTCATAGTCCTTAACAAAACACACTATATAATCATGGCGAACAGAGACAATCTTTCTATTCTCTCTTGTTTTTCTTTTTTCCCACACAAAGGTCGCGATATAGTTCTTCGCACCAAATACATCTTGACCGATTTTTATTAGGTTATATAATTCATTGTCATCGATTGAAGCAAATAAAATGCCATCCTCCGAGAGCAGATTTCTGGCAAGCATCAATCTGGAATAAACCAGAGAACACCAATCTGAGTGATATCTCCCCTGCGCATCTCCATTTTCACGACTATAGTTTACATTCCCATCTTCATCGAAATAGCCTGCTCCTGTCTCATATTCGTCGCTATCCATTATAAAAGAATCAGGATAAATAAAATCACTTCCTGTGTTATACGGCGGATCGATATAAATCATCTTAATCTGATTCAGATAACTCTCCTGAAGGAGTTTTAATACTTCCAGATTATCGCCCTCGATATACAGGTTCTCTGTAGTATCCCAGTTCACAGACTCTTCAGGGCATGGGCGCAATGTCTTACGGATGGGTTTATTAGCCTCTACTATAGCAGCCTTCTTGCCAACCCACGTGAACTCATATGCCTCGTTACCCTCCAGCACCTCTCTGGAGAGCATCTGACGGAGTAAATCGAAGTTGACAACCTTCTTCAGCTTGCTGTCTTCACCTTTCACCTCGGTGATACAATTCGGAAACAAGGCAGCGATCTTCTCGATATTCTGCGCAGTCATATCCACCGACTCCATTCTCATTTTCTCCATGACTATATTTCCTCCAGTTCTTTTTTGAGCTTCTTCAGTTCTGCATTCAGCTGTACCTGCTTGTTCAGCTGTTTCTCTTTCCGCACATTGACCTGCATTTTTGCTATTTGCTTTTCAAGTTCCTTGCGGCGCTCTGTTCTGACCACGGATTCTGCTAATGACTCGTCGGTAGTCTCCGGCTCCAGCGCATCACCGGCAATCTGCCGCACGAAGTTTTCATAGGCGGCATCGATGCTCAGCCCCTCCAACTTCAGCGGCAACTCGTTCTCGGGCAGCCAATCGGTGTGATAGTAGGTCCCAACCTTGAAGGCACTTGTGCCGGATGATGCCGCCTCCTTGTATGCAGTCCATGCCTGATACCGTCCTTCATACTCCAGCAGGAAGATGATGTGGTATGGGATTTCCTTGTCCATCTGCCGGAGGACCGATTCATCAAGTGGGCTGGTGTTGAGCTTCACCTCGAAGACTTCTACCTCGGTCACGGTTTCTCCTGCTGATAGATTGATGGTAGACGCAGCGATCTTGTTCCTCCAGTAGATGGTCTTGATCTGCTCTACGAATATCCGCTTCATGGCTGGTGTGACGGACAAATTCTCATAGAATTTTTGTTTCGGAATCCGTTTGTTGAATTCCGTTGTCTTTGGTAATCCAATCATAGGCAGTTCCCCCTCACTTGACCACGAGAAAGCAAATCAGCTCAAAGTCGTCCAGTCCGCTGATCTCCGACATCAGGGCAGAGGTTCCCCCTGCGGAGAATAGGCTGTCAATGTCGCTCTCCTCCTTGACGTCGATGATCGAGTTGATCGCCTCGCTGAGCAGCTCGGACATCTCAGCCATGTTCCGGCCATCGTCCGTCTCCACATTAAATGCGTTGCAGAGGACCGGTACAGGTATGCTGCGGCCACGGCACAAAAGCCGGATGGTATCCAGCAGCTTCTTCGGATTCAGGTAGTCACATACGATTTCCCCGTCTATTCCGATGTAGACCATATAGAAGGGGTGGATACGATTCTGGTTGTCAATATTGACGCTGTTGTTGATGTTCTTCAGCACGAAGATGACACCTTGCGGATTCTCCTCATCAGCCGGGACCACAGCGTGAAGTCCCTTCGGTTTCTTGTTCAGGTCGTCGTGGTGCTTCACGTACTCCAGCAGGTCCAGCCGGAACTCATTCAGGCCGAGATCCATGATGGAGATGCCGGAGGACATATCCTCGATGTCCACGACCTCTTCCTGCAGGCGTTTGAGCTGCGCCTTGCGATACTCTAGATCGCCCTTTTCCTCCGGATTGATCAAGTCGTCGTCGCCGGTGGAAGTCATGACGGATATCTTCATACGCGTCTCCACGCGGGACTTCAGGTTGATGTAGTCGTCCAAGGTCATATCAGGCCAAAAGTTCACCAGCTGGATGAATTCATTCTTGCTACCGATACGGTCGATACGTCCAAAACGCTGGATAATGCGCACCGGATTCCAGTGGATGTCGTAGTTCACGAGGTAATCGCAGTCCTGAAGATTCTGGCCTTCGGAAATGCAGTCTGTGGCGATAAGGATGTCAATCTCAGCCGGATTGTTCGGCATGAGGACATCCTTACTCTTGGATATCGGAGAGAAGCAGGTCAGCACGTTGTTCAGCGAGGCTTTCAGCCCCTTGATAGTCGTCCTACCGTCTACCGTGCCGGTGATCATGGCAGTGTCGAGACCGTATTTTTTCTTCATGTAAACGCTGACGTTGTCGTATAAATAGTCCGCCGTGTCTGAGAATGCCGAGAAGATCAAGACCTTCTTGTTGCCTGCATTGATGGGATGTGCAATTTTCTCATCCAACAACGCCAGCAGAGTCTGCAGCTTGGTGTCGTGCTCCGGTGTGATATCCGCGACCATCAGAGTCAGAAGCTCAAGGGTATCCGCGTCCTGCCGCAGCTCCTCTCGCCATGTCTTGTAGTCCATATCAGCAAGGTCGATCTGCACCTTCTTGCCGACCGTGAAGAAGTCGGTATTACCGTCCTCCATATCGAAGTCGTTGTCGGAGGCCTCATACATGTCCAGATCTGCGCTACCGTATTTCTCAAACCGGTCGATGGCGTCGATGGTCTTGTTGATTAGCTCGAGGATGCGCTTCAGGGTCAGGTTAAAGGAGTAAACGGAGCTTTCCAGCCGTTTCAGAAGATTGATGCTCATGAGGCGCTGGATACCTTGCTCACGGCCACGCTGGGTCAGGTTGTTCCCCTTGTTGTGCGTCAGGTCGATGTACTTCGACAGCTTGCTGGGGAAGATGTAGTTTGACGGTGTGTATATGACCAGACTGAGGAGCATCAGTTGCTCGTAGATCTGGTTGTAATTGATGGCGGAGTTCAGGTCCGTCAGACTGGGCCGCTTGGAGATGGGTTTCAGACGCTCCGGGAACTTCCCGATCTCCGCCGTGTTGTAGTATTTCTCGATATGCTTTCTGGACCGTGCAATGGTAACGCTGTCCAGCACCTCGAAGAAGTCGAAGTCCAGCGTGCGCAGCAGCGCATCCGTGGTCCGGTCCTCCGGGTCCAGCTTACTCCACGCATTGAAGGCCTTCTGGGCTTGCCGGAAGATCTCCTCGATGGGCTTCTTGGTGTCCAGCTTGTCGTTGATAAATTCCGGATTGCCCTCGTAGGCAAGGGCCAGCTGATTCTTCAAGTCCACGAAACGGTTGTTGACCGGCGTGGCCGAGAGCATCAGCACCTTGGTCTTTACTCCGGCGCGGATTACTTTGTCCATCAACCGGACGTACCGATTCTCCTGCGTATTCGCGTGGGTTCCGGCACCGTTGCGGAAGTTATGGGACTCGTCGATGACCACCAGGTCATAGTTACCCCAGTTCAGACGATCCAGATCGAGGCCGTTGGAAAAGCCGCCGTTCCGGGAGAGGTCCGTGTGAAAAAGCACATCGTAGTTCAGCCGGTCGCTGGCAATGGGATTGTTGACATAGTTGTCCTTGTACGTGTTCCAGTTCTCGGCCAGCTTCTTTGGGCAGAGGACCAATACGGACTTGTTACGGTTCTCGTAGTACTTGATGACCGCCAGCGCGGTGAAGGTCTTACCGAGGCCAACGCTGTCCGCGAGGATACATCCGTTGTACTGCTCCAGTTTGTTAATGATAGCCAGCACCGCGTCCCGCTGGAAGTCGTACAGCATGCTCCAGATCTTACTCTGCTTGAAGCCCGTGGCCTCGTTGGGCAGGACGTCTTCGGAGATATCATCCAGGAACTCACTGAACACATGGTAGAGCACCATGTAGTAGATGAACTCCGGTGAGTTTTCGTTGTAGGCGTTGGCGATGTTCTCGATGACGGTGTCCGTCACATCCTGCATCTTCTCGCGATCGTTCCAGAGCGTCTCAAAGAGCTGCATGTACTGCGTGGCGAAGGGAGCCTCCATGCGGTTGACCATGTTGTAGCTGTTGTTGCCGCGCTCGCAGCCAATATCCACCGTGGTGAAACCACCCAGTGGCATGTAGGCCACCTGCTCTGATGAATCGTCGACGGTCATAAAACCGCCCATGTTCTCACCTGTGATGTTGGACTTGAAAACTGCCTTCTGGCTGATCCATTGTGCGCACTCCTTAGCGATGGCACGCTGGGTCATCTCGTTGCGCAGCTTGATTTCAAACTCCGTGCCATAAAGGCTGGTCTCGCGACTCAGGCGCGGAATATAAAACTCCCGCTTCTGCTTCTCTGCACGCTCCTTGATAAAGGTGGGAGAAGTGAAGATGAACCGGAACTCGTCGACCTTTGCCAGCTGGTCCTTCAGTTCCTGATATGCGTACATGGAGAAGCAGGCAGCTGCTATGGAAACCTTGCTACCTTTTTTTATGCTCTTCTCCATGTCGTCACGGACGATCTCCGTGACATTATCAAATATCTTCATATAGCCCGCCTCCTTATCCTTACGGAGCATTTTCCATAATTAATTTCCAGTGTCCGAGCAGCGGACTCACTCTTTTTCGTTCATCATCATATGGTAGTGCTGTGTCTGGTTCATAGCTTCAAAGATGATCCAGAAAGCGTCTTTGTATTGCTTGCAGTCGATGCTCTCGTCTACAAAGTGCAGGCCGTCGTTAAACGAGTCGCTACGTTTGATGTAAGAGAGCATCGCCTGCGCCAGATGGAATTTCGTGTAATCCGGAGCGCCGCCTTCAACCGGTGTCATGAATCTTTCCTTATTATCTTCCAGAACGATCCGGCAGAGTTCATCGCTTTCATATCCGCAAAGCTGGAGGAAGTAGTATTCCAGAATACGTCGGATTACGTTCATAAGCGGGATCGGTGAATCCAGTCGGTCGTATTCCTCCCACAGGGCAGAGTAGGAATTCTTAACCGGATTGTAGTTCCGGTCCTTCTCGCTAACTCTCTTTGCCTCCTCAACGCAATGCTCAAGGGTGGAGATATTTTTCTTCTTGTTGACTTGATAGAAGGAAACATACCGGTAGTGGCTAACCATGTTATAGGTTATTTCCCTGTGGAAGAATGCATTATGGGTAAGGACGAACATCTGCTTGATGTACGTCCCTTCATATTCGTGTCCTTCCAACCTGACGTTGTTGCTGCAGACGCCCAGCATCTCCCTGACAAGGGCACTGACGATAAAGAGCGCACTGCTGTCCATACTGGAAACCGGATCATCGATGACAACGATTTTGTCTTTTCCAGCTTCCTGTTCTGACCTGCTACCGCGAACGATATGGTAGAAGTACAGGAACGCGATGAAGTTCCGCTCACCCTCACTCAGGTTCTCGGCGACTTTTCCATCCTCGCGGATCACTTCGTACACGCCTTTGACACCGGCCTTCTCTTGTAGACGGAAGCCTTCAAAACCGGAGTCATTCAGGTGGGCATTGATGCTATCCACGGTCATCTTCGTGTTGACCACTTTGGAGTTGAGATCCGTGATTTCTGCGGACAGCCTCTTGTAGTCTTTCTGAAGATCCTTCACCCGCTTATCCAGCGTTTCAGCAGCATCTTCAATTTCCTTCTTGCTCTTTATGTAGGCCGAGACCTCATCCTTCAGGATATAGGCGATCTCTTCCCAAACCATACGGTAGCATTCCAACTGCTTATCGTGCTTGGTGCTGACAATATCATTGTTGGCTTTGATCTGCTTATTGATCTCCGTAATCAGGTCATCAAGTTCACCAATCAGAGTGTCTGTATCCAGAAGCTCCACGGTTTTTGCCGGAGCAGTCATCTTTTCCGCGATGCGCTGCAGGTTTGTCGTGATACGGCTTTCCAGCTGCGCCAGCTTCTTCTCATAATCCCTGGTGTCAACTTTCGGAAAAACATCCGTAAGGTTGGCCCGCAGGAGGGCAAGAAGCTGCTCCATCTTATCAGAGTACGCGGTCTGGAATGCCCCCAGCGCGGCGATGTCCTGCTGATATTCCTCGTCAAAGCACTCCGCGATATCTTTCTCGAAAGACTCCGGCAGGTCTTGCTGACAAAATGGGCACTTGCCGTCTGCATGCTTAGCATAGGCCGCATGCCCGGATTTTACCCAGTCAGTCGCCTTGATGGCCTTCATGAATCGGGCAAACTCAGTATCACTGCTGCTGGTGATCGCTTTCCCCAACAACGGCAACCCGCTCAGGTCAAAAACCGCAGTCAGGTCATTGGAAGACTTGAATATGCTGTAGTTTTTGGCGTTCGGATCATAAGCGATATCGTATAGGGCACTGATCTCTTCAATGGAGTGATGGACAGCTGCATGATGGCCGGACAATACCTCCTCAGAGAACTGAGCCTTTTTCTTTTTCCCGTTCTGGGTCTTTTCGAAGGTCCTGCGGACGGCTTCTGTGAAATCCCAGCATGTGGTCTGAAACGTTGACTGCAACGGCTCCAGTTCGGCTTTCTTTTTATCCCGTTCACCAGCTGCTGCTTTTCCGGCAGTCACAGTATCGTCTCTCTCAGCGGTTTTTTCGTTGATCTGCTTACGGATCTCGACGTTTTCCTCGCTCAAGGTGAATACGCCCTGAAGGTCTCCATAAGTATCAAAATTCCGCTTGATGAAATCCTGATTGTAGACCAGGATCGAATAGCTGTCGGGATTGACGCCAGCTTGCCAGTGAAGGGCAGCAGGATCTTCAAACGCTTTTGCGACCGTAGACTTACCAGCACCGTTCTTACCAAAGAAGAAGTTGATGAAGGTAGGTTGAAACTTCTCACTGTGGAAAGTGGCCGCATCAAGCGTTATTTCGTCGATTATCCCGTGCATTTTTTCGATCATGTATTACTTTCCCTCCACAGTATCAATTCGAATCACTCGGAGATTCTTCCTTCTCTGAGCCATTCATCAACCTCGGAAATCTTGAATTTATACCGTTTCCCCGCACGATAAACCGGGAGTTTCCCGCTCTTGATCCAGCTTCTAACAGTGTCTGTGCTAACACTGAGGTGCTCGGCTATATCTTCAAGGTTTACCCATTTTTCTGTTGCTTCCTGCGCTACTACGTTCTCTACTTCGCGATTCATCACATACCTCCAATAGGTCCGTTGGTTAACGCTGCATGTTGAATACTGGCACCGGCAAACCGGCCTCGTACAACTCCTGAATCAGATCCACTCGCTTGATCGCCCAATGGGTACGATTCAGCTCATTGAAGTGTTGGTTCCCGTAAAGCCCAAGCTCATCCAGCAGCTCATTTAACCTTTGCTGAACAATGTCACTTTTATAACCACAGAAATAGATTTTCACATCGTTGTCATAGATTTTTATATCTGACACAAACCCATATATGACGCGTTGGTCATCATCCGCTCTACCATAAGGCCGGTTCTCAGCCAAGAACAAAGAAGGTAGCGTTTTTATCTCCTCGATCATTTCCGGAGTAAGCGCATCGAAGCGCTGCTTTGTTTCATCCGTCATGTACTGGTTCAGTGTCCGATCACGTGGCACCTTAAAATATGGCTTGTCAAACTCCTCAATTCCGATCACAAAGATGTTGTAGTATTCACGGCTGACCCGAAGTGGAACATAAAAGGTTCCGTTGATGGGCGGCGTGGTCGGAGCCTGAACGTTAATATTAACCGTCCCATAGTTCGGGATCAGGACATTGTCGTTACCCGTCTGTACGAACTGTCCTTGACCAGGAACGCTCGGGACAGATGGTTGTACTGTTTGAAGTTTGTTTTCTTCCATCCAAAGCCCTCCTATTTCTTATTGATGGTGATAGTCCCGTAGTTCGGAATCACCATGTTGCCATCGCCGTTCTGCTGAATGAAGATAGGATTGTTATTGACTACGGGTGTACCACTCTGCGGAGCCGACCCAGCTGACTGCTCCGCACGACTCTGGAATTCCGGCTCCGCCTCTATGATCACATCGTCGTCGACTTCGTCTTGGGCTTCCAACTCTGAAACATAAACCCGAAGTCCGTCCAACACTCCTGCTCCCATGTCTGCGGTATACTTCCTCGGCGCTCGGTCGTTCGATGGGCACCAGCGATCATAGGTGGTTTGCCCGATCGAATTGTCCTGTCTGCTTACAATTACATAGTGCCAAACACCGAGCAGAAATGACGGTAGGCAAACATCTGAAAGGTCGCCCAGTGCGGCCTTTTTTATTTTCTGCCCGCGTTCACCGATATAAAACTCTTCGGACATGCCGATCGTTGAATCCTGCTGAATCAGGTCCACCAGCGCTTTTACCAGCGCGGTCGTCCGCCCGATGCTCTCACCAAGGTCCAGATAGGTATTAACGAACGAGGTCATGGCCGCAAGGGCCGATCTGTAATCTGTCTTCACCCGCGTATCGAATGCTCGAATCATCTGACCGTCATCGAAAGGCAGGTATGCGCCGGAACTGACCCTGCACGCTTTGTAGTTATTCGCCGGTGTCTTCAGCACTTCCTTGCCGGGGTTGCTGTAGTCCGGGTTTACAACCTGAATAAGGCCTGCAAGGACCTCTGGGTCCGTCAGGCCATCACTGTCACCTTTATAGTGTTCACGCGCCTTCATACGTGGACGCAAGCATTGCAGCGCAAGCGTAAAGAAGGTACCTCCGCATAACCGTGGATAGTCGTTGTTTGTCAATAAATCTCCTCCGATTTTCACTGGTTGACTCTGATGCCGTGGAATCCAGCAGTTCGACTCAATTCCCACCAAACCCCACTAAAACATATTATAGCCGATTTTCCTCGAAAATTCAATCACTTGGCACGAAATAGACATCCCCAAAAATGAAAACTTTTTCGGTTGGACCTTATTAACCTTCGCAACTATGGCAGCTGACCTTGCGAACGATTGGATAGCTCTTGCGAGAAGTCGCAGGAGCCTTTTCCTTCCTGTGATTTCCGCGAAAAACGCAAATCGCAGGAGGAAAAAGCATGAAAACCAATGAAAACAAGGTCTACCGCATCTACGAGAAGTCCCTTCGCCGCTGGTTCGAGGTTCCGAAAGAATACTACGAGACCTATGACCGTGAACGCACCGCCTACCGGAAACGCATGCAGGACCACGGGCGATGCTGCTGCCCCCGGAAAAAGTTCTGGCTCTGTGACATGATGTGCGAGGACTGCGAGTACCGCCGCGCCGGTGACCTGCTTTCCCTCGATTCGCCGGAGGGCGATGGTAGCGTCACCATGCTCGACCAGCAGGAAGCGCCCGGTCCCCGGATGGAGGATGTCATCGCGGACCGCGACCTTCTGGCCTGTCTGATCACGCGACTCAGGGAACTCGATCCGGAAGCCGACACCATCCTTGCTCTCTGGCAGGAGAACGACAGCATCTCCGACCGGGCAATCGCCAAGGCGCTGGGCCGCCCGCAGCGCACCTTTGCGGACCAGATGAAGCGCATCCGTACCGAGCTGCGGAAAGTCCGTGGCTACTGATTTAATAATGTAAGACCCGCTTCTGGCTGCCGATCTACGGTGGCCAGAAGTTTTTCATCTTTTTGATTTTCCTCCGCTCAAAACCGCCGCCCATCTCCAGAGGAAGGTGTAAGGCAACGACACCGGCCTTTCAGATCGGAGGTGAAACGACATGGTTCACATCAACCGCAGTGACAGCAACGACGCGTTCGAAGAAATTCTGGTGCTCAACGCGATCAGCCTGGTATCCGCCCGCATGGCGCGAAGGCTTGCTGCCCTTGCCAAACAGAGTCAATCCGAGGAAGGAGGAAAACGCAATGAGCAAGATGAGCGATATGGCTCAAACCATCGAAGAGCTCCGCACTGCTGCTGCCGTAATTACTGACGCCGCCAACTGGCTGGCCCAGCAGTTCAACGACGCAGGCGATGCGGAACCGGCCACACAGCCCAAGCCGGAGGAGAAACCGGCGCTGACCTTGGAGCAGGTCCGGGCCGTACTGGCGGACAAGTCCCGCGCAGGCCACACCGCCGCGATCCGGGATCTCCTGCAGAAGTACGGTGCCAGCAAGCTCTCGCAGGTCGACCCCAAGAACTATGAAGCCCTTTTGAGGGATGCGGAGGTGCTGGATCATGCCACCTAACGGACACGCGCTTCTTTCCGCTTCATCCTCGGACCGCTGGCTCCACTGCCCGCCATCGGCACGGCTGTGCGAGACCTATGCGGATAAAGGCAGCGACTACGCCGCCGAGGGCACCGACGCCCACACGCTCTGCGAGTACAAGATCCGGAAAGCGCTGGGCATGCAGGCCGAGGACCCCACCGAGAACCTGACCTGGTTCAATCAGGAGATGGACGACTGCGCCACCGGCTATGCCGCCTACATCCTTGAACTGGTTGAGGCCGCCAAGGAGACCTGTGCCGACCCGGTGGTCCTGATCGAGCAGCGGGTGGACTTCTCCCGCTGGGTGGAACAGGGCTTCGGGACTTCGGACGCGATCCTGATTGCAGATGGCACCATGCACGTCATCGACTACAAGCATGGCCTCGGCGTCCTGGTATCGGCGGAAGACAACCCGCAGATGAAGTGCTACGGCCTCGGCGCTCTGGAGCTGTTCGACGGCATCTACGACATCGACACGGTGTCCATGACGATCTACCAGCCCAGACGCCAGAACATCAGCACCTTCACGCTCTCCAAGGATGACCTGTACCGGTGGGCGGACGAGGTCCTGAAGCCCACAGCGGATCTGGCGTTCGCCGGTGACGGGAACTTCCTGTGCGGCGAGTGGTGCGGCTTCTGCAAGGCGAAAAACGACTGCCGCGCAAGGGCCGAAGCCAATCTGGAGCTGGCCCGCTACGACTTCAAGCTGCCGCCGCTCCTGACGGACGAGGACATCGAGGACATTCTCTCCCGCGTGGACGATCTTGTCTCATGGGCCTCGGACATAAAGGAGTACGCCCTGCAGCAGGCGATCAGCGGAAAGGAATGGCACGGCTGGAAGCTGGTCGAAGGCCGGTCCAACCGCAGGTACACCAATGAGGCCGCCGTCGAACAGGCGGTCACGAACGCGGGCTTTGATCCCTATGAGCGCAAGCTCCTCGGCATCACCGCCATGCAGAAGATGCTCGGCAAGACCCGCTTCGACGAACTACTCACGGCTTACATCGAGAAGCCGCAAGGCAAACCAACGCTCGTGCCGGAAAGCGACAAACGTCCGGCCATGAACACGGCAAAAAATGATTTTATGGAGGATTTTGACAATGACTAACAATGTAAAACCCAGCAACCCCATGAAGGTTATCACCGGCCCGGAGACCCGTTGGAGCTACGCCAACGTCTGGGAGCCCAAGTCGATCAACGGCGGCACGCCCAAGTACAGCGTCAGCCTGATCATCCCGAAGAGCGACACCAAGACCCTGAAGAAGATTCAGACTGCCATCGAAGCCGCCTACAAGGAGGGCGAGGCCAAACTGAAGGGCAACGGCAAGACCGTCCCGCCGCTCTCGGCCATCAAGAACCCGCTGCGTGACGGCGACACCGAGAGGCCTGACGATCCGGCCTACGCAGGCTGCTACTTCGTCAACGCCAACGCCACCTCGGCTCCTGGTATCGTAGACGTGGACCGCAACCCGATTCTGACCCGCTCGGAGGTTTACTCCGGTGTGTACGGTCGCGCCAGCATCACCTTCTACGCGTTCAACAGCTCCGGCAATCGCGGCATTGCCTGCGGCCTGAACAACCTGCAGAAGGTCCGTGACGGTGAACCCCTCGGCGGCAAGGCCAGCGCTGAGTCTGACTTTGCCACCGACGAAGACGAAGATTTCTTGGATTAATGGAGGTAAAAGGCAATGAACGAGATCATGATTTCCACCGTACTCTGTAACATTCTCATCGGCTGCTTCTGCGTCGTCGTCCTCTCTTGGGCGGTGGTCGGCATCCAGACCGTGATCAACGACTTCCGGCGCGAGAAGCGCGAGGAGAAGAAGGCCGCGCAGGATGATGAATACCATCAGAAGCGCATGAACGAACTGGTCCGCTGACAACACGAACACGGGTGGCGGGAGAAATCCTGTCACCCATGTTCCTTATGGAAAGGAAACGCCAATGAAAACCCTCAGTATAGATATCGAGACCTACAGCGACGTGCCTCTCCAGAAAAGCGGTGTATATCGTTACTGCGAGTCTCCCGATTTTGAAATCCTGCTCTTTGGGTACAGCGCTGATGCAGGCCCGGTGCAGGTGGTCGATCTGACCTGCGGAGAGAAGATCCCGGACGATGTGCTGGATGCCCTGACCGACAATGCCGTCACCAAGTGGGCTTTCAACGCCAGCTTTGAACGGGTCTGCCTGTCCCGTTATCTCCGGGATCTGGGGATCGGTCTTGATCCCTTCCATGACAACCATCCTCTGTCACAGGAGATGGCCCGGTTCCTGAATCCGGAAAGCTGGCGCTGCTCGATGGTCTGGGCAGCCACGATGGGACTTCCGCTTTCGCTGGAAGGCGCCGGCGCGGTGCTGGGACTCGAAAAGCAGAAGCTCACCGAGGGCAAGGACCTGATCAAGTTCTTCTGCCAGCCCTGCGCTCCGACGAAGACCAACGGCCAGCGTACCCGGAACCGCCCCTTCCACGCGCCGGATAAGTGGGAAGCCTTCAAACGGTATAACCTGCGCGATGTGGAGACCGAGATGGGTATCCAGCAGAAGCTGGCCAAGTTCCCGGTCCCGGATCAGGTCTGGGAGGAATACCACATCGATCAGGAAATCAATGACCGTGGTGTCCGGCTCGACATGGAGCTGGTGCAGCAGGCGATTAAGATGGATACCCGCTCACGGCAGGAGCTGACCACAGCGATGAAGCGACTGACGTCACTGGAGAATCCCAACAGCGTGCTACAGATGAAGCAGTGGCTCTCCGACAACGGTATGGAGACGGAATCGCTCGATAAGAAGGCCGTGGCCGAGCTTCTGAAGGACGCGCCGGACGAGCTCCGGGAGGTCCTGTCCCTGCGGCAGCAGCTGGCCAAGTCCTCCGTCCGGAAATACCAGGCGATGGAGAACACCGTCTGCGCCGACAGCCGCGCCCGTGGCATGTTCCAGTTCTTCGGCGCTGCCCGGACAGGCCGGTTCTCCGGGAGGAACATACAGCTGCAAAATCTGCCCCAGAATCACCTTTCCGATCTGGCGGAGGCCCGTGCGCTCGTCCGCACCGGTGACTTTGAAGCGGTAAAGCTCCTCTATGAGGACGTACCGGATACGCTCTCGCAGCTGATCCGCACCGCGTTCATTCCCAAGGATGGCACCCAGTTCCTTGTAGCCGACTTTTCCGCCATCGAAGCTCGCGTCATTGCCTGGTACGCCGGGGAAACGTGGCGTCAGAAGGTGTTCGAGAAAGGCGGCGACATCTACTGCGCCAGCGCCAGCCAGATGTTCAAGGTCCCTGTCGAGAAGCACGGGATCAACGGGCATCTACGGCAAAAGGGCAAAATCGCGGAACTCGCCCTCGGCTACGGCGGCTCGGTCGGCGCTCTCAAGGCGATGGGTGCCATCGAAATGGGGTTGACCGAAGATGAGCTCCCGCCGCTGGTGGATGCTTGGCGGCAGTCGAATCCCCGAATTGTGGAATTCTGGTGGTCAGTGGACCGGGCGGTCATGGAGGCTGTGCGGTACAAACACACCACCAGCAGCTACGGCCTGACCTTTTCCTGCCGGAGTGGGATGCTGTTCATCACGCTGCCCTCCGGACGGAACCTCGCCTATGTGAAGCCGAAGGTCGGCACAAACAAGTTCGGCGGCGAATGCATCACCTACGAAGGCGTCGGCGCGACGAAGAAATGGGAACGGCTGGATTCCTATGGCCCGAAGTTCGTGGAAAACATCGTGCAGGCCACATCTCGCGACATTCTCTGCTACGCCATGCGGACACTCCGATGCTGCGAAATTGTCATGCATATCCACGACGAGCTGGTCATCGAAGCTGATCCGGCCATGTCACTGGATGCCGTGTGTGAACAGATGGGCTGGACCCCTCCGTGGGCAAAAGGCCTGCTTCTCCGGGCAGACGGCTATGTCACACCCTTTTACAAAAAAGATTGATTTTGGCCCGCTCAAATCAGGCGTTCATCTCCAGTGGAAGTTAGAGGTGGACGCCTTTTTCTATGTCCGCCCGGAAAGGAGGATCGCACAGTGACGATCAGCAAGTACAACAGCGAAGGCTATCTGGACCTGACCGCCCGTGACGCGCTGACAGCGATTGAACAGGAGCAGCGCTCCCTACGCGCCTTCCGGCCCATCGTGTATATCTGCTCTCCCTATGCTGGGGATACCGCAGCGAACACCGAGGCCACAAGGCGCTACAGCCGTTTTGCCGTCGAGATCGGTTATATCCCCATCGCGCCGCACCTGCTGTTCCCGCAGTTTCTGAATGATGCCGATCCGGACGAGCGTGAGCTTGGCCTGTTCTTCGGGAACGCCCTGATGAGCAAGTGCTCGGAGGTCTGGGTATTCGGCAGCCGCATATCTGCGGGCATGCAAACAGAGATCAACCGCGCCAAGTGGAAGAACTACCGCTTGCGTTACTTCACCGAAGACTGTCAGGAGGTTTGAGACTATGTACAAAATCAAGGAAAAGCGCCGTAAGCTGCCGGACGGCACAGAAATCACGACATATACCCGTGATGTGGTCAGCGCCAACATTCTCGAAGTGGAAGCCGGGACCACGGGCTTCATGGGCGGTGACACCGGTCACGGCGGACGCACCTACTTCCGCATTCAGGATGAAGGCAGTACGGACATGAAGGTTAATACCTATGTCGACAGGTACGGTTGCACTGGCTTTGAGGTATTCCTCGGCGGCGACTGTGAGCTGGAGACCATGATCCGTGCCCTCAAGTTCATCACCAAGGTGCTGGAAGAGGAATCGCGGGAGGTGTATGACTGATGTTCACGATCTACAGCGCGGATGTTACCGGCAACCCCGGCAACTGCTCCTATCCGCACAAGCACGTCATTCTGGACGAGGCCAGTCTGAAGGACGGCATCTGTCACGACTATGTGTGCGCGGAATACCGGAATAATTACCGCAACGGCGATAACTTTATCGGCAGCGACTGCTTGCCGGTGGACTGTGATAACGACCACACCGAGGACCCCGCCGGTTGGAAGACGCCGGAGGACGTCATGGAGGCTTTCCCCGGCGTGACCTTCGCCATCCACTACAGCCGCTTCAATATGCGGGAGAAAAACGGAAAGCCCGCCAGACCCAAGTTCCATGTGTTGTTTCCCATTGACTATGTAACCGACGCCGCCCTTTACAGCGACATGAAGAAGCTGGTCAATTCCATCTTCCCGTACTTCGACACCAAGGCGCTGGACGCCGCCCGCTTCTTCTTCGGGACCAGTACGGCAGATGTCGCCCTGTATCCGGGCCGCATGAACCTGACGGAGTTTCTGGAGGAGGACGCTTTCGACGACGATATGCCGGACGGCCAGTACGACGGCAACACCATCATCCCGGAAGGCAGCCGAAACGCTACCATGTCCCGTTTCGCCGGTCGGGTCATCAAGAAGTACGGCGATACAGAAGAAGCCTACCAGGCATTTCTGGACGAGGCGGCAAAATGCGTCCCGCCGCTGGAATCGCTGGAACTGTCTACTATCTGGCACAGCGCTCAGCGGTTCTTCGCACGCATCCGGCAGCAGGACGGCTATGTGCCCCCGGAGGTCTATAACGATCCCGCCAGCTATAAGCCGGAGGATTTTTCGGATGTCGGGCAGGCGGAGGTGCTCTCCAAGTATTTCTCCAAGGAACTGCGCTACTCCCCGGCGACCCACTTTATCCGCTACAGCGATCACTACTGGCAGGAATCAGAGCCCGGTGCGCAGGCCGTAGCCCACGAACTGACCCGCCGACAGATGAAAGAAGCGGGCCGGGACCTGCTGGCCGCATTGGAAAAGCTGAAGAACTGCGGTGCCCAGACCATTCTGGACAGCACCTCCAAGAGCAAGGCCGAGCAGCTGATGAATGACGAACAGCTGAAGGCCTATCAGGCATTCCTCTCGGCGCAGGCCTACCGGGCATTCGTCATCAAGCGCCGGGACTCGAAATACGTCACCGCCACGCTGAAGGAATCCCACCCGATGCTGGAGATCTCGCCGAGGGATCTGGACGCGGATTGCTTTGCTCTGAATACGCCGGACGCGACCTTCGATCTTCGTCAGGGTATGGCCGGTGCGCGGGAACACTCTGCGGAGGACTTCATTACGAAGATCACCTCCGTCACGCCGGGATCGAAGGGCCAGCAGATCTGGAAGGACTGCCTCGACCTCATCTTCCAGCACAATCAGGAGCTGATCGACTACGTACAGATGATCTGCGGACTGGCTGCCATCGGAAAGGTCTACGTGGAGGCTCTCATCATTGCTTACGGCGATGGCCGGAACGGCAAGTCCACCTTCTGGAATGCGATCTCCCGCGTGCTCGGCCTGTACAGCGGAAACATCTCCGCCGACACCCTGACCGTGGGATGCCGCAGGAACATCAAGCCGGAGATGGCCGAGGTCAAAGGCAAACGGCTCCTGATCGCTGCCGAAATGCAGGAAGGCGCGAGACTGAACGACTCCACCGTCAAGCAGCTCTGCTCCACGGACGATGTGTTCGCGGAAAAGAAATACAAGGACCCGTTCTCCTTCAAGCCCTGCCACACGCTGGTGCTCTATACCAACCACCTGCCAAGGGTCAGCGCCTCCGACGACGGGATCTGGCGCAGGCTCATCGTGATCCCGTTCAGCGCGAAGATCACCGGCAAGAGCGACATCAAGAATTACGGCGAGTACCTGTATGACAACGCGGGCGAGAGCATTCTGGCGTGGGTCATCGAGGGTGCCAAGAAGGTCATCGAGCTGGATTACCAGATTCCTGTCCCGGAGTGCGTGCGCGACGCGATCAAGGAATACCGCAGCCAGAATGACTGGTTCGGCCACTTCCTTGAGGACAAGTGTGACACCGGCGACGGATATAAAGAGAGCTCCTCCTCGCTATACCAGGCGTATCGGAACTACTGCATCGATACCAACGAGTATGTGCGCAGTACGGCGGACTTCTATTACGCCTTGGAGGGTGCTGGTTTTGAGCGGGTGGTCCTGAACCGGAAGCGGTATTTCAAGGGATTGCGTATCCGCAACGACGACGATCCCGGAGAGGATTTCCTGACTTAAGGGCATGGATGACAAGGTGTATCAAGGTCATATACAAAAGTCCTCTTAGGCCTATAAAAAATAGCCTAAGAAAAAGTTCGGTAAATACCATTGATACACCTTGCACATCCCGGATTAAAGCCCTGATGGGAGGCAAGTATGAGAGAAAAACAGATCGAAAACAAGTTAGCTTCAGAAGTCAAAAAGGCCGGTGGCATCGCACTGAAATTCGTGTCTCCGAGTTTCGACGGAATGCCCGACCGCCTCGTTTTAATACCTGATGGCCATATCGCCTTCGTGGAACTGAAGGCTCCCGGCAAGAAACCACGTCCGCTGCAACTGGCACGGCACCGGCTCCTGCGGTCACTGGGCTTTCGGGTATACGTCATCGACAGCGTGGAGCAGATTGGAGGGATGCTGGATGAAGTTCGAGCCTCATGATTATCAGGCTTATGCCATCGACTATATCGAAACCCACCCGGTGGCTGCAGTCCTGCTCGATATGGGTCTCGGCAAGACGGTGATCTCCCTGACTGCCATCGCAGACCTCCTGTTCAACAGCTTCGTGGCCCGCCGCATCCTTGTGATTGCACCGCTCCGGGTGGCCCGCGACACATGGCCTGCCGAGCTGGAGAAATGGTCGCACCTGCAGCACCTGACCTACGCCGTGGCTGTCGGCACCGCCAAGGAACGCCGCGCCGCCCTGATGCAGAGTGCGGACATCACGATCATCAACCGGGAGAACCTCAGCTGGATGATTGAGGAGAGCGGCTTTCCCTTCGACTACGACACCGTGATTGTCGACGAGCTCTCATCCTTCAAGAACCACCAGTCCAAACGGTTCAAGGCACTGCTGCGGGTCCGGCCCAAGGTCAAGCGGATCATCGGCCTGACCGGTACGCCCAGCTCCAACGGTCTCATGGACCTGTGGGCGGAGTTCCGGCTGCTGGATATGGGACAACGGCTCGGACGGTTCATCACGCAGTACCGGAACGCCTATTTCACCCCGGACAAGCGCAACGGCGAGATCATCTACTCCTATAAGCCTTTGCCCTTCGCGGAGGACGCGATCTACCGGAAGATCTCCGATATCACGATCTCCATGAAGTCCACCGATCACCTGAAGATGCCGGAGCTGGTCTCCACCCAGTACGAGGTGCGCCTCTCCGACGCGGAGGCTGAGCGGTATGCGGACCTGAAGCAAGAACTAATCCTGCAGCTGCCGGACGGCGAGGTCACTGCTGCCAACGCTGCTGCCCTGACCGGGAAGCTGGCCCAGCTGGCCAACGGTGCGATCTATGCCGACACCGGCGAGGTGGTGGAGATCCACGAGCGGAAGCTGGATGCCTTGGAGGACATCATCGAAAGCGCGAACGGCAAACCTCTGCTGGTGGCCTACTGGTTCCGGCACGACCTGCAGCGGATCAGGGAACGCTTCGACGTCAGGGAGCTGAAGTCCAGCAAGGACATCGCCGACTGGAATAACGGCCAGATCCCTGTGGCCGTGATCCATCCCGCTTCTGCCGGTCATGGTCTCAACCTGCAGGCCGGTGGCTCCACCATCGTGTGGTTCGGCCTGACCTGGTCCTTGGAGCTCTACCAGCAGACCAACGCCCGCCTGTGGAGGCAGGGCCAGAGCGCCGGAACCGTGGTGATCCAGCATATCGTCACCAAGGGCACCATCGACGAGCGCATCCTGAAGGTTCTGCAGGCCAAGGACAGAACGCAGGCCGCCCTGATTGAGGCGGTCAAAGCGGACCTAAAAATCTGATGACAACCTTCGACAGAATTCGACAATCCGTGCCAATCCGAGGGAACACTTATCGGAGGTACAAGGATGGACCCTTATCAGGAACTTGCAAACGCCATCGTGCTGCAGGCGGTGAAGGACTACCGCATGACGGACGATGAGCAGGAACTGAAAGAAATAGAACGCTTCTTCCGTTCCGGCTGGTTTGGAGTGCTGACCAAAGTGGACCCAGACCTCCTGATCACAAACCTGCGGAAGGAGAAAAAGCAATATGACTACTAAGGCATATCTGGGTCAGGCACGGTTTCTGGACATGCGGATCAAGTCAAAGATACAGCAGATCGATTCTCTGAGGGAGCTGGCCACCAGCTGCACGGCGGTGCTGTCGGACATGCCGCGCAATCCAAACCACGGCGCGTCCAAGGTGGAAAGCTGTGTCCTGAAGATCATCGAAGTGCAGGAAGGCCTGAAGGATGACATCGACGCGCTGGTGGAACTGAAGAAAGAAATCATGGCCACCATTCACGCCGTGGAGGACGTGGAGCTCCAGACCCTGCTGGAAAAACGATATCTCTGTTTCCTGTCTTGGGAACGGATCGCCGTGGAAATGCACTACAGCATCCAGCATATCTACCGGATGCACGACGCGGCACTGGCTGCGGTGACAGAAATTCTCGCTGGCCGCCCAGCATGAGAGGAAATGAGAGAGATTGAGAGTCGCCTCTTATGATAGGATTAAGATGCGAAAATTGAAGGTCAGGACCGGGCAACCGGCTCTGGCCTTTTTCATTGGAGGCGAGCAGATGCCGTACAGGAAGGTCGGGTATGCCGAGCAGATCTGGTACATGCTTCGCTGGAAGTTAAAGGAGGTATTCCAGATGCCAAGGTTCCCGAACCATCCCTGCAGGCATCCCGGCTGCCCCCAGCTGGTGCCCAAGGGAAAGAAATACTGTGACGAACACATCACCCTACATCCGGAGGAAATCCGGTCCGCTGCAGCTCGTGGATACAACGCACGCTGGCGACGGCTCTCCAAGCTGTTCCTTCTCTCACACCCACTGTGCGTGGAGTGTCAGCGCGAAGGCAGGTACGTCAAGGCGACGGTCGTGGATCACATCCGTCCGCACCGAGGTGATCCGGAGCTCTTCTGGAACCCGGACAACTGGCAGGCGCTCTGCAAGCATCATCATGATGTAAAGACTCGAAACGAAGATCAGTACCCTGAGTATCACTACTAAACCCAGACCGGGAGGGGCGGTCAAAATCTCTGTGAGGCGACTCCCCACAGACCGCCGCCCCCTCTTTTACGCAAAAAAACCAGTTCAAACAGGGTATTAACACCTGAGCCATCGAAAGGACGGTGAAAACGTGGCTAAAGACGGTACAAACAGAGGCGGCAGACGCGTCCGCGCAGGCGATAAACCGGATGCTCTTGCCGATAAAATCGCTCGTGGCAAAGCCGCGCAGGTCATGGACCTTCCGATCACCGAGCTCGATGGTACGGATGACCTCGGACCGGTCGCGGATCTGTCTGGAGCGGATATGCCGCACCCCAGCGACTATCTGTCCGCCAAGCAACGTGACGGCGAGCCGCTCGGCGCGGACATCATATTTAATGAAACGATCCGCTGGCTGAAGGAACGCGGCTGCGACCGGCTGGTCAATCCCCGGCTGGTGGAAAGCTACTCCGAGGCCTTTGCCCGGTACATCCAGTGCTCGGAGGCGGTCAGCAGCTATGGCCTCCTCGGCAAGCACCCCACTACGAAGGCACCCATCGCCAGTCCCTTCGTACAGATGATGCTCAGTTTCCAAAAGCAGGCCAACCTGCTCTGGTACGAGATATTCGACATCGTGAAGCAAAACTGCACCACGGCCTACGTGGGCTCCCCGCAGGATGACGCGATGGAAAAACTGCTCAGATCAAGGAGTAAAAAGCGATGATAGAAAAAGTCAATCCGAGCCACCCTGACAAGGTGGCAGACCGCATCGCCGGTGCCATCGTGGACCTCGCATATCGGACGGAGCGTGATCCGAAGATCGCTGTGGAAGTCCTGATCGGCCACGGCAGATGCCATGTAATTATTGAGACCACAGCTGTGCTCGACGAAGGCGCGATCACCGATACCATCCACCGGATCGCTGGTGAGGTTACGCCGGACATCCAGATTGTCCCACAGGATGCGCACCTTTCGGAGAACCAGGCGGAGGGCCTGCGCTGCGGAGACAACGGCATCTTCAAGGGAATGCCGCTGACGCCTGAGCAGAAACAGCTCTCAGCCATCGCCCACAGGATTTATGAGAAACACACATCTGACGGGAAGTACATTCTGGACGGCATCCGCCTGATCCTCTGTCAGAGTAACGCTCCCTCGCAGGAGCTGGCCAAGGACTATCCCGGTGCGGAGATCAACCCGCTCGGTGACTGGACCGGAGGCACGGATGTAGATACCGGCGCGACCAACCGGAAGCTCGGCAGCGACATGGCCGATTCTGTGACCGGTGGCGGCCTGCATGGCAAGGACCTGTCCAAGGCCGATGTATCCGTCAACATCCACACCTTCCTGAAAGCCCAGCGCACTGGCGAGCCCGTGGAGCTCTGCTGCGCAATCGGCGATGATACCGTGGACGGTCTTCCGTTCCCGGAGATCGTGGAGGAGGCGCGGGACTACATTCTCTCCATCGGCGGCTTCGAGAAGTTTGCCGAATGGGGCCTGTATTGAGGTGACCGCTATGGCAAAGACGACAACCGAGATGAAGCTGATCTCCATCGACAAGCTCATCCCTTATGTGAATAACGCACGAACCCACTCGCCGGAGCAGATCAACAAGCTCCGGTCTTCTTTACGAGAATTTGGCTTCGTCAACCCCGTGATCATCGATCAGAACTACAACGTGGTCGCCGGTCACGGGCGGCTGATGGCTGCGCGGGAGGAAGGCTTCACCGAAGTGCCCTGTGTGCTGGTGGACTACCTGACCGATGCCCAGCGTAAAGCCTACATCCTTGCGGACAACCGCTATGCCGAGGATGCGGGCTGGGACGAGGAAATGCTGCGCGTCGAGATCGAAGCCCTGCAGGAGCAGGCTTTTGACCTGTCCCTGACCGGCTTTAACGCTGACGAGCTTGCTGACCTCTTCGCGGATGACGAAGAAGAAACCAAAGACGATGACTTCGACCTCACCGCCGCACTGGAGAAGGCATCCTTCGTGGAACCCGGCGATCTCTGGACCGTAGGCAAGCACCGCCTGCTCTGCGGCGACGCCACCAAGGCCGAGGATGTCCAGCGGCTCATGGACGGCAAACGCGCCAACCTGATCGTCACGGACCCGCCCTACGGCGTTTCCTTCAAAAGCTCCAGCGGCCTTGCCATCCAGAACGATTCCATGAAGGGCGACGAGTTCTACCAGTTCCTGCTGGCCGCATTTCAGGCGATGGCCGATGTGCTGGAAAAAGGCGGTGCCGCCTATGTGTTCCACGCGGACACCGAAGGGCTCAACTTCCGAAAGGCCTTCATTGATGCCGGATTCCATCTGGCCGGTGTCTGCATCTGGGTGAAGAACAGCCTCGTGCTGGGCCGCTCGGATTATCAGTGGCAGCATGAGCCGGTGCTCTACGGATTCCTGCAGAATGGGAAGCATCCGTGGTACGCCGACCGGAAGCAGACCACGATCTGGAACTACGACAAGCCCAAGCGCAACGAGAACCACCCGACCAGCAAGCCGCTGGATCTGCTGGCTTACCCTATCACCAATTCCTCGCAGGTCAACAGCGTCGTGATCGACACCTTCGGCGGCAGTGGTTCCACCATGATGGCCTGCGAACAGACCGGTCGCATTTGCTACATGATGGAGCTCGATCCGAAGTACGCCTCCGTCATCCTCCGGCGCTACGTCGAAGATTTCGGCGGTGCCGATCAGGTGTATGTGGAACGCGACGGGAAGAAGCTCATGTACGCCGATCTGGTAAAGAAAGTCGAGACCAAATCGTAAGATGCACAACGTCTCCGGCAGGTGTTTGTGTAATAGGTAGAATGTCCCGGAAAGCCTGAAAATAGGCGGTTTTTTCGAGATAAATGACTTGCTATTTCGGGCCTTTAGAGTGATTAATACACTACCCGAAGGGAACAGGCCCACGGGAACACAAACACCGAAATGGAGGTACATACCATGATGAACATCAGACTTGCAACCGAGAACAGGAAGGCCACCGCCACGAGGCTGGCCGAGATCATCGGCGGGACATCCCGCTACACCAAGGTCCCCAGATGCGCCTACGAGGTCGGCCCCTACTTCATTGAGAAGGACGGCACAATCACGGTTCCGGAGGACGCGGACCTGCAGCCGCTGCGCACGCTGGCCGAGGAAGGCTTGCTGGAGCCCTTCGAAGCGGAAACCGAGCCGCAGGCGCAGGAGCCCGACACGGCGGCCACAGAGCCCGACGACGCGGAAGATACCGCCTCCGAGGCTGAAGGCCTGACGATTTCCTTCCCGCTGGACGGTTTCAACCCGGATTCCCTTGACCGCCTCATCAAGCTGGTCGACAGCAAGGCCACCCTGATCAAGAAGGCTCTGAACGCACAGCGCCTGACGATCCGCACGGACGGCGACCGGGTATCCTTCCCTTGGTGGGATGAGATGCCGGAGCCGGAGGAGGCACAGACCTACATGAGCTTCATCACAGCCCTCTGCAAGATGGCGAAGGAAGCCAAACGGGTCACCGCCAAGGAGGCCGAGGTGGAAAGCGAGAAATACGCCTTCCGGTGCTTCCTCCTCCGGCTGGGCTTCATCGGCAGCGAGAGCAAGGCCCAGCGCAAGATCCTGATGCAGCGCCTTTCCGGCACCGCTGCCTTCCCGAACAAGGAAAAGGCCAATGCCTTCAGCGCCGCCCAGAAGGCCAAGCGGGATGCCGCCAAGGCCGCCGAGCCCGAGGAGGTGGCAGCATGCGAATGATCCGACCGGAACAGCTGCGGCACCTGCGGGAAACCTACCCCGCAGGGACCCGCGTGGAGCTCATCCAGATGGACGACCAGCAGGCTCCGCCCATCGGCACAAAAGGCACCGTCACCGGTGTGGACGACACGGGCAGCCTCCTGGTCAACTGGGACAACGGCTCCGGCTTGAACGTGATCTGGGGAGTCGATGTGGTCCGGAAGCTGGTGCCGATCATGACCGAGACGATCCGGGACCAGATCCTCGCGATCCGGGACACCGGCCTCACCAACATGTTCGATGTCCCGATGGTCCAGAAGCTGGCCTACGATCGAGGGTACTACGAACTGGTCACCTTCCTCGAAAAGCACCGCAGGGAATACGCGCACTTCATCATGACCGGCGAGGCCGAATAACCCCTCGCAGCCAAAGGAGCCGGAGGGCTCTTTTGGTCGTATAGTACACAATTCCGGGCGCTGATATTTGTCGAATATATGTGTGGAATTCCGGCAGAAATAACTTGCTATATTCCCCGTTTAGAGTGATATATACAGTACCCCAAGGGGAAAACACACCGAACGGAGGAAAACCACCATGACGATCAACGAAGCAATGAGAACCTACCGCCTGCCGAACCCCACCACTCCCGAGGACCTCGAATGCCGCTGGAGCAAGGTCCTGAACTTCGGCGACAAGATCATCCTCGCCGGATACTACTACAACGGCAAGAACAAGCCCTGCTACTTCGGAGCCACCTACGAATTCCTGACCGACGATACCACCTGCGAGGGCACGATTGGCTTGCGAGCGGCCAGCGAGGTCGAGTTCGAAGACGACGGACACGCCATCCTCTGGGCGGCGCAGCAGTAAGGAGGCCGGAACCATGATGAACGCGAACAACACCTACTTCGAAAACCTCAAGCGGATCGGCCACGATTGGGAGGCCGCCCGCGTCGAGCGCAAAGCCCGCAAGCAGCAGATCATCGACACCCTCGGCTGGGACAGCGACGAGCTCAAAGCCTGGTACGAGGAGGACGCCGCAGCCAAGTTTCCCTTCGAGTCCGGGGTCAGCAAAGCCTACCGCGCTTGGGCACAGAGCCTTTCCCGCAAGGAGGACGAGCTGGAGATGGACGACTTCCTTTGGGACAAGGAGGTGGGCGACTTTATCGAAGCCCTCCGCAGCGCCGGGATCGAGACCTTCGTCTACACCAACCAGTCCACGGCGGTGATGGAAAACCTCCACGCCTTTGCCGCAGCAGGCTGCACTATGATGGGCCTTTGCACCATTACCCGGCAGGAAACCCGCTGGGGCGACGAGGAACCGACCGAGGTCATGGGCATCCGCTTCAGCGTGAACTGAGGGAGGTGCCAGGATGAACATAGCCGACAAGATGGAGATGGAGTCCAGACTGATGGGCCGAATCGCGGACTGGATGGAGTCGCATGGCGAGGTGCTCTACGACCGCCAGCGGAACAACGCCTACACCGGAGTACGCATCCGGGAAATCGCATGGCGCGGGAACACCTACCGCATTGTCGATGTGGACGGGATGACCTGCCAGATCGAGCGGCTGTAAAGGAACTGCCGCCGCACCACGGAGCCTACGGGCTCTGTTGGTCGTTCATAATGTACACAAATACCCGCCTGAAGATTTGTGTAGATTATGGCCGATCAACGGTCAGATATAACTTGCTATATCCTCCGCTTAGAGTGATATATACAGTACCTCAAGGGGAAAACACACGAACGGAGGAACGCACCATGAAGCGCGAAGAGAGAAACGAGTTCAACTACATCAAGAGGAGCCTGAAGGGTTTCACCCTCGGCCACGGAACCACCCTGACGATCCGGACGGACGGCAGCCACGAGTATAAGCAGGCACTCCACGAGCACTACACCGGCCTCGGATTCCACCCGGCCAGCGTCCGCGTCGACACTCACTGGTACGACGACAAGGAGCGGATCATTTACATCTACGGCCTGACCTTCGACCTGAACGGCGAGGAACACCCCTGGACCGAACTTTACACCGCTGAGGAGAAGGAGCGCTTCCAGAAGGCCCTCGACTAAAGGTCTCCGGGACAATACAACCCAGCCGGGACGCAGCCTGAGAAGGCTGTGTTTCTCGTCATAATGTGCACAGTTTCAGCCGCACACTATTGTCGAATATATGTGTGGAAATCCAGCAGATATAACTTGCTATTTCCTCCGTTTAGAGTGATATATACAGTACCCCAAGGGGAAAACACAAACGGAGGTACACCACCATGACAAACGCTTACGAACTGAGAAAGCACTTCTTCCTCGAAGACTACAACACCGCGATCACCCGCGAGGATTTCGAAGCCTTCTTCACCAAGACAAAGGAAAAGGTCACCTTCACCTTCAACGGCTGGGACGGCAAGAGCTACGACGGCGAGAGCCGCAGGGCCACGGTCTACCGCACCAGCATCAAGGGCTTCGAGGATGTCAGGCTGATCAAGGTCGGCAAGGGCCTGCACTACATCGACGAGGACCGCATGATCATCGAGAAGGCCACCGGCGAGAGCCACCCGGAAGCCAGCTGGCTGGTCGATGTGAAGAAGGCTTAAGGAGGTGCGGAGCATGAAATTTGAAAGACCCGATACCCACATTCTGACGGGCCTTGAGCCTATCGACCGGAACGACCCGGAAAGCCAGTCCGCCGCCATTGAGTATGCGCTGCCCACCGGTTTCTCCGACAAAGCGAAAGCCTGCTGGGACTATTTTGAAGGAGCCGCCTTCCTCTTCAGCTACAAAGGGAAGCTGGTCATCACCGACGAGGGCCTGTACCTGACCGAGCACGGCGACGGCAGCCACGAAGCACCCTTTGGAGCGCCTCGCGGAGAGTTCGACACTTGGGAAGAAGTCGAGACTTGGCTGGAAGCGGTCTACGATGACCTTGAGGCAGACGGCTGCCTGTAAACGAAACCACCCGATTTGAATATCGGCGGGAACGGCCCATTCGGGCTGTATCTCGTTATCCGAAGATCCGCAAGGGTCTATTTTTTATGCCCACGGAGGTGATGCATCGTGAAGTTCTTGATTGACCGCAGGGATCTTCCCTACGATGCAATGGTGCCTGATGCGTCATGGCTGGGGCCTGTTGAGGAAGAAGGTGAAGATAACGATGCGGAAATTGAAGAAATACAAACCGACAGCCTTCAAAGCGAAGGACTCCTATTATGATGAGGACGCTGCAGATTTCGCTGTCGCCTTCATCGAAAACCTCTGCCATACCAAAGGCACGTGGGCGGGAAAGCCCTTCGAGCTCATCGACTGGCAGGAGCAGATCATCCGGGACCTGTTCGGCATCCTGAAGCCCAACGGCTACCGGCAGTTCAACACCGCCTACGTGGAGATCCCGAAGAAGATGGGCAAGTCCGAGCTGGCCGCTGCGGTGGCGCTGCTGCTCACCTGCGGTGATGGCGAGGAACGCGCCGAGGTCTATGGCTGCGCTGCGGACCGCCAGCAGGCTGCCATCGTGTTTGACGTGGCTGCCGATATGGTTCGGATGTGTCCAGCGCTCAACCGGCGCGTGAAGATACTGGCCTCCCAGAAGCGGATCATCTTCCTGCCCACAAACAGCTTCTACCAGGTGCTGTCGGCAGAGGCCTATTCAAAGCACGGATTCAACATCCACGGCGTCGTATTCGATGAGCTGCATACCCAGCCTAACCGGAAGCTCTTTGATGTCATGACCAAGGGCTCCGGCGATGCCCGTATGCAGCCGCTGTACTTCCTGATCACGACGGCGGGAACGGACACCCACTCCATCTGCTACGAGACCCACCAGAAGGCCAAGGACATCCTTGAGGGCCGGAAGATCGACCCAACCTTCTATCCGGTGATCTACGGTGCGGATGAATCGGAGGACTGGACGGACCCGAAGGTCTGGAAGAAGGCAAACCCGTCACTCGGCATCACGGTCGGGATCGACAAGGTCCGGGCCGCCTGCGAATCAGCGCGGCAGAATCCCGGTGAGGAGAACGCCTTCCGGCAGCTCCGCCTGAACCAGTGGGTAAAACAGGCTGTGCGCTGGATGCCGATGGAGAAATGGGACGCCTGCGCCTTCGAGGTTAACGAGGAGGATCTGGAAGGTCGCGTCTGTTATGGCGGCCTCGACCTCTCGTCCACTTCGGATATTACAGCCTTCGTGCTGGTATTCCCGCCAAGGGATGAGGATGACAAGTACGTCCTGCTCCCATACTTCTGGGTCCCGGAAGACACGCTGGACCTGCGTGTCCGGCGCGACCACGTGCCCTATGAGGTCTGGGAGCGACAGGGTTTCCTTATGACGACCGAAGGCAACGTGATCCACTACGGCTACATCGAGAAGTTCATCGAGCGGCTCGGCGAAAAGTTCAATATCCGGGAGATCGCCTTCGACCGCTGGGGAGCCATCCAGATGGTCCAGAATTTAGAGGGGATGGGCTTTACCGTCGTGCCCTTCGGTCAGGGCTTCAAGGATATGTCTCCTCCGACAAAGGAACTCATGAAGCTGGTGCTGGAAAAGCGGATCGCCCACGGCGGGCATCCGGTCCTGCGGTGGATGATGGACAACATCTATATCCGCACAGACCCGGCTGGCAATATCAAAGCAGACAAGGAACGCTCCACGGAAAAGATCGACGGCGCAGTCGCCACCATCATGGCGCTGGACAGGGCAATCCGCTGCGGGAACGTCTCCACCGCCTCTGTGTACGACGATAGGGGCATTTTGTTTATCTGACCTGTGTGATTGTAGCAGGCTGGGTCATCGGCAGCTTTTCAGGAATATGACTATGTGCCCATTCGATAAAGCCAACTGTCTCGCTCTGCCGCAGATCCCAGTGCTTCTGAAGCATGCTGACGATTGTTTCGTCATTCAAACCTGCATCGCGCATGGCGACGGCTGCGGTGGCAATGTTATTCTGCCGCTCATAGAAACAGGCCTCTTCTTCGTGTTCCGCGATATTGTTACGGACGCCCTGCAGGACATCCCTGCCAAAGGCCTGAAGGCCCTGACCAAAAGAAGTTTTTTCTTTACGCATAATACTGCATCTCCTTGTGATTATTTTTTCTTGTGGATAGGCCTCGTAAGAATCTCGTCCACAATTGCCTGCCCTCGCAGAATAGTTTCCTCGGGAATTTCGCTCAGCTTCATTTCCCCGATGGTCTTTTCGACGATGGGCGCTACATTTTTTGCTACTGCCGCACTCCCAGCTTTGCGGCCTACGGATTTTGCAACCCGGTCGACTTGGTCGCGGAGCTCCTGTTTCATTTTTTCAGAAACATTATCTCTGTCCACCAAAACGGTCAGCACATTTTCCAGTGTACTGTTGTGGCTGGTTTCGATCTCTTCCTGCAGAAGAGCTCTGATAGCCAGGTACTGTACCTTGCTCATCCTTTTCTCCGTGTTCTCCAAATTGACGATAGTCACTCTGGAAACCTCAAGGAGCTCAGCAAGGCGCTCGGCAGACCACCCCACAACATTGCGGATGGTTGGTAAATCTCTGCGGAGACGTTCTACCGCATCAGCACTCATGTTCATGTGGAGCACCTCCTTTCGCCAGAGATGATACCACAATCAGATTTCATTGTCAATATTTTTTACGTAAAATATTTTTACCATGAAAGAAAGGTGATTTTTATGGGAATTCTTAGCGGCCTCTTCCATTCGAGGGATAAGCCCACAAACGCGACCTCCGGCAGCAGCTACCGCTTTTTCCTCGGCGGCAGCACCTCCGGGAAAGCTGTGACGGAACGGTCCGCCATGCAAATGACCGCCGTTTACTCCTGTGTCCGGATACTGGCAGAGGCCATCGCAGGGCTCCCGCTGCACCTGTACACCTATAAGGATGACGGCGGCAAGGAAAAAGCCATCGGACATCCGTTGTACCTGCTGCTGCACGACGAACCCAACCCGGAGATGAGCTCCTTCGTCTTCCGGGAAACGCTGATGACGCACCTGCTCCTGTGGGGCAACGCTTACGCGCAGATCATCCGGAACGGTAAAGGCGAGGTCGTGGCGCTGTATCCGCTCATGCCCAACCGCATGACTGTAGATCGGGATTCTTCCGGGCAACTTTTTTACAGCTACCAGATGAACAACACGGATGCGCCGACCATGAAGACCGGAACCGTGATCCTAAAGCCCTCGGACGTACTGCACATCCCTGGCCTCGGCTTTGACGGCCTCGTCGGGTACAGCCCGATTGCGATGGCCAAGAACGCTATCGGCCTCGCCATCGCTACCGAGGAATACGGCGCTAAGTTCTTCGCCAATGGCGCGACACCAGGCGGCCTCTTGGAATACCCCGGCACGGTCAAAGACCCTGATCGCGTCCGTGAGAGCTGGAACAAGGGCTTCTCCGGAAGCCAGAACGCCGGGAAGGTCGCCATTTTGGAGGAAGGCATGAAGTACACGCCGATCTCCATCGCTCCGGAGCAGGCACAGTTCTTGGAAACACGCAAATTCCAAATCAATGAAATCGCTCGAATTTTCCGGGTGCCGCCACATATGGTCGGCGATCTGGAGAAGTCGAGCTTTTCTAATATTGAGCAGCAGTCGCTGGAATTCGTGAAGTACACGCTGGACCCGTGGGTGGTGCGCTGGGAGCAGTCCCTGTCACGCGCCTTGTTCACGCCGGAAGAAAAGAAACGGTACTTCTTCAAATTCAATGTGGAAGGCTTGCTGCGCGGCGATTATCAGAGCCGCATGAACGGGTACGCCACCGCGAGGCAGAACGGCTGGATGTCCGCCAACGACATCCGCGAGCTGGAAAACCTCGACCGCATCCCTGCGGAGGAAGGCGGCGACCTGTACCTTATCAACGGCAATATGCTCCCGCTCGTTCACGCCGGAGCTTTTGCAGATATCGATTCGGGAAAGGAGGAATCGGAATCCGATGAACCCACAGAAGAAATTTTGGAAGTGGAGAAATCAGGCAGACGGAGAACCGGAAGCAAGGGTCCTTGAGCTCTACGGCACCATCGCATCCGAGAGCTGGTTCGACGATGATGTCACGCCCCAGATGTTCAAGGATGAGCTATTCGCCGAGGAAGGCGACGTGGTCATCTACCTGAACAGTCCGGGCGGCGACTGTATCGCAGCCAGCCAGATCTACACGATGCTCATGGACTATCGCGGCAGCGTAACCATTAAGATCGACGGCATCGCGGCATCCGCAGCGTCCGTCATTGCGATGGCAGGCACATCCGTCCTGATGGCTCCCACAAGCCTCATGATGATCCACAACCCCATGACCGCAGCCTTCGGCAGCAAGGACGAGATGGAAAAAGCCATCGAAATGCTGGAGGAGGTCAAGGAAAGCATCATCAACGCGTATGAGCTTCGGACCGGCTTGTCCCGCGCCCGGATCTCACACCTCATGGACAGTGAGACATGGATGAACGCAAAACGCGCCATCGAGCTCGGCTTTGCAGACGGCATGCTCACAGACGAGAAGGTCATGGCAGAGATGCCCGCCTTCGAGTTTTCCGACCGGGCTGTCGAGGCTGCACTGATCAACAAGATCACTGCCAAAACCCGGAAGGATACCCCGGTAAACAAGCTGGAACCGGAGACGGAGCCCAAAGAGCTCCCGCAGCCGGAACCTGCTCCCAAACATGGCCGTTCCGTCGATGAGCTGATGGAGCGGCTTCATCTTTTGAACAATTAAGGAGGATACCTACCATGACTATCATTGAACTTCGTAACAAGCGTGCCCAGAAGCTGGCTGCTGCTAAGGCTTTTCTGGAATCCAACCGTAACCAGGACGGCTTCCTCTCCGAAGAGGATGACGCCACCTACACCCGGCTCGAGACCGAGATCACGAACCTCGGCAACGAGATAGCCCGCATGGAGCGTCTGGAGACGATGGATGCGGAGCTGTCCCGTCCGGTGAACACCCCGATCACGGAGAAGCCTGCGGCCACCAAGCCGATGGATACCAAGACGGGTCGCGCCTCCGACGCTTATAAGAAGGCGTTCTGGAACGTCACCCGCCATAAGGACTCCATGACTCCGGAGATGAAGAACGCTCTGCAGGAAGGTGTGGATTCCGAGGGCGGCTACCTCGTCCCTGACGAATTTGAGCGCACCCTCGTGCAGGGTCTGAACGCTGCCACCGTGATCCGTGCCAACGCTCATGTCATCACAACTTCCAGCGGCCTGCACAAGATCCCTGTTGTCGCCTCTCACGGCTCTGCCGCTTGGATCGACGAGGAAGGTGCCTATACCGAAAGCGACGACGTCTTCGGTCAGGTCCAGCTGGATGCTCACAAGGTCGGCACCATCATCAAGGTCTCTGAGGAGCTCCTGAACGATGCTGCCTTTGATCTGGAAGGCTATATCTCTTCCGAGTTCTCCCGCCGCATCGGCGACAAGGAGGAAGAAGCATTCCTCACTGGTAACGGCTCCTCCAAGCCCACTGGCATTCTGAACGTCACGGGCGGCGGCGAGGTCGGCGTTACCGCTGCCAGCGCAACCGCCATCACTGCTGATGAGCTGATCGACCTGTATTTCAGCCTCAAGGCTCCGTATCGCAAGAACGCGATCTGGGTGCTGAATGACACAACCGTCAAGCTCGTCCGCAAACTGAAGGACAACAACGGCCAGTACCTGTGGCAGCCTGCCCTTCGCGACGGAGATGTTCCCACGATCCTCGGCAGGCCGTACTTCACTTCCGCGTATATGCCGGAAGCTGCTGCCGGTGAAAAGACCGTCATCTTCGGCGATCTGAACTACTACTGGATCGGCGACCGACAGGGCATCACCTTCAAGCGCCTGAACGAGCTGTTTGCCGGTAATGGTCAGGTTGGCTTCCTTGCCTCCAAGCGTCTGGACGGCAAGACTGTCCTGCCGGAGGCGATCAAGGTCCTGCAGCAGAAAGGTACCGTTGCTTCCGGCAACTGATGACAGGAAGGAGGCTGCTGCATGGCACTGATTTCGCTTGATGAAGCCAAGATGTACCTCCGGGTGGATTCTGCGGATGAGGATACTGTGATCAGCAGCCTCCTCTCCGCAGCCTGCAACCTCTGTTCGGATGTCGCACGGCTGACTGCCGACCAGTGGGCCGACGTTGATTCCGACAATGTCCGCTCCACACGCTATACCGATACGCAGCTGCGATATATCAGGGAGACGCTGAAGGTCGCCATCCTCTACGCGCTTGGCTATTTGTTTGAGCACCGGGAGGACGCCGACCACCATGATCTGACCCTGACGCTGCGGTCGCTCCTCTTCGGCATCCGGGAAGGAGTGATCTCATGAACATCTCAGGACTTCGGGTGCGCATCACCATCCAGAAGAACGAAACCGTGGTGGACAAGTACGGGAATCACAAGTCCGAATGGACCGATTTCTTTTCCTGCTGGGCCTCCGCCGTTACCAGCGGCCTATCGGCCAGTGAAAGAGAATCTGCCGGTCATACCACGGAGGCAGACAAGCTGGATATCACCGTCCGCTACTCTACGGAGACGGCGGCGGTCAATTCCAAGCAGTACCGCGTTCTACTGGCAGGCCGCATCTACAACATTCTGAGCATCGACGAGATGGGCTTCAAACGTAACAGCCGCAAGCTCCATACCGAGCTCTCCGAGAGGTGACGCACATGGGGAGAAAAATCCAGATCGATCAGCTTGCCGACGCCGTAAACGAGCAGCTGGAGGAATACTCGAAGCTGACAGCCCAGACCGTAAAGGCGGCTGTAACCAAGGCCGGGAATTCCGTTAAGAACGCGATCCGGGACTCGGCACCGGAAAAAACCGGACGGTACGCGAAAAGCTGGCGGACGAAGAAAACGAAAGAAACATCCACGGAGCTGGAAGTTACCGTGTATTCGCCGTCCCGCTACATGCTGGCACACCTTCTTGAACACGGTCATGCCAAACGAGGCGGTGGCCGTGTCCGGGCCATACCCCATATCGCTCCTGCCGAGGAAGCTGCGGAGGATCAGCTGATGAAGGATATCGAAAGGGGCTTGAAGGATGGATGAGTTGATTGCACTGCTGGAGGAAACCGGGCTGCCCTTCGCCTATGATCATTACGCGGAGGGCGAAGCTGTGGAGCCTCCATTTATCACGTTTCTGATCCCAACAGCGGACAACTTCTCCGCAGACGGGATTGCATACCTGAAAGTGGATGTCGTGCATATCGAGTTGTACACCGATGAGAAAAACCCGGAAACGGAAGCTCTGGTGGAAACGGTTCTCGATGCGCACGGCATTTTCTATGACAAATCCGAAGTATGGATCGAGAGCGAAAAGCTCTATGAGGTCCTGTATTCATTTGAAAGGAAGGTAAGCTATGGCGACCAAGAAGAATAAGGTCAAGTACAACCTCAAAAACGTACACGCTGCCATCCTCACCAAAGGGGATGACGGCACTTTTACCTACGCGACTCCCGTGGCGATTCCGGGTGCGGTGAGCCTTTCGCTCGACGCGGAGGGTGATTCCTCCCCGTTCTATGCTGACGGCATCGTGTATTTCCGCAGCACCTCCAACAACGGGTATTCCGGCGATTTGGAAATGGCCTTGATCCCGGAGTGGTTCCGTACCGACATCCTGCAGGAGGAAAAGGACGCGAACGGTGTGCTGATCGAAAGGTCCGACATCACCGAATCCGTATACTTCGCCTTGCTCTTTGAGTTTGACGGCGATGTGAACGCGATCCGCCATGTCCTGTACAACTGCACGGCCTCCCGTCCGTCCATCGAATCCAAGACCAAGGAGTCCAGCATTGAACCCGGAACGGAAACGCTGAACCTGACTGCCGACCCGAGGGAAGACGGTCTGGTCAAATCCCGCACCGGTGATGATACCACTACGGCGACCTACAACAGCTGGTACAGAAGCGTCTATACGCCCTCTGCACTCGTAGGCGGCGGTTCCGGTTCCAGTTCCGGCTCCGGTTCTTGACGGAGGGCTGAATCATGATTGAGAAAACCATAAAGATCGGTGATGCCGATGTGAAGTTCCGCTCTTCGGCATCCGTTCCGAGGCTCTACCGGATCAAGTTTGGACGGGATATTTTCAAGGACCTCTCCCGGCTGGAAAAGTCCTATAAGGATAAAGCCAGCGAGGACGGCTCCACGATGGAGATTGAGGATCTGGAGATCTTCGAGAACGTGGCCTATATCATGGCCTTTCACGCTGATCCGTCCATTCCGAAGACGATCGATGAATGGCTGGAACAGTTCGAGATGTTCTCCATCTACGAGATCCTGCCTGAAATTTTGGAGCTGTGGGGTACGAATCTCATCACGGATGTGGAATCTAAAAAAAACCGCATTCGAGCAACCGGGAAATAACAACCCCGCTTTTTCTCCTCCGCTGTCTGGAGGTCGGGCTCTCCTTGACGGATCTCGACCTCCTGACCATCGGATTCGTACTGGATATCTGGACGGAGAAGGCAAATGACGGTGAGGACTATGGACCGGCTGTGCGCACAGCGGATCAGAGTGACTTCGACCGCTTCTGACGGAGGGAACTATGCAGATCATCTGCAACAAGTGCGGCGCGGTGATTCCCGATCCTGAATGGAAAACCATCCGGAACGGAGACATCGAGTACACGTACTTTTCATGCCCATCCTGCGGGGATGCATACCACGTTGGCACAACCGACAGCAGGCTCCGCGAGGATATCGTGAAATACACAAAAATGGCCTCCCGCCTGAGAACAGGAAATTGCTCAGAGCAATTCCACAGGCGGGTGCAGAAACTGAAAGAAGAAAACGTGAAACGGAGCCGGGAGCTTGCCGCAGCGCATCCCCTGGCTCCATTGCTTTTGAAGGAATAACGAAGGAAGGAGGCGCACCAGATTGGCGAACAGGATCAAGGGCATAACCGTCGAGATTGACGGCAGTACCACAGGCCTCGATAAGGCCCTCAAAAATGTCAATACCACGATCCGCAGCACCGAAACACAACTGAAGGACGTGCAAAAGCTGCTGAAGCTCGATCCGTCCAATACGGAACTGCTGTCCCAGAAGCAGCGCCTCCTGAAGGAAGCCATCGGAGCCACGAAGGACAAGCTGGAATCCTTAAAGACCGCGCAGGAGCAGGCTAAACAGCAGCTTGAGAACGGCACCCTCGGTCAGGACAAGTATGACGCGCTCCAGAGGGAAATTGAGGAAACCGAACAGGCACTGAAGAATCTGGAATCTCAGGTATCCACCACCTACTCTGCGCTTGAGAAGATCGATCAGACCGGGAAGAAGTTTCAGGAAGTCGGCGGCAAGATGGCAGGTGTGGGTCAGACGCTCACAACTCATGTAACGGCTCCGATTGTGGGGCTGGGCGCTGCGGCTGTGAAAACGACCGCTGACTTCGATGCCCAGATGTCCAAGGTGCAGGCGATCTCTGGAGCCACTGGCGATGAGTTCGACGATCTCCGCGCCAAAGCCCGTGAGATGGGCAGCAAGACGAAGTTCTCAGCTTCCGAGGCCGGTGAAGCCTTTGAGTATATGGCGATGGCTGGCTGGAAGACCGGGGATATGCTGGAAGGCATCGAGGGGATCATGAACCTTGCCGCCGCTTCTGGTGAAGATCTCGGCACCACCTCCGACATCGTGACAGACGCCCTGACGGCGTTCGGCCTCTCCGCGAAAGACTCTGGTCACTTCGCGGATATTCTTGCTGCTGCAAGTACGAATGCAAACACCAACGTTTCCATGCTCGGTGAGTCATTCAAATACGCGGCTCCCGTGGCGGGCGCACTTGGCATCTCTGCAGAGGACACATCTGTAGCCTTGGGACTCATGGCGAATGCTGGCATAAAGGCTTCTCAGTCTGGTACGGCCCTGCGGACGGGACTTACCAACCTCGCCAAGCCCACCAAGCAGATGCAGACCTACATGGACAAATACAATATTGCCCTTGTAGAAAACGATGACGGTTCCATCAACCTCCGGGAGACCATGATCTCCCTTCGCGAGAAAATGGGCAGCCTGTCGGAGTCTGAGCAAGCCGCTGCTGCCTCTGCAATCTTCGGTAAAAACTCGATGGCGGGCTGGCTTGCCATCATCAATGCCTCGGATGAGGATTTCGACAAGCTGACCGGGGCTATTGACAACTGCGATGGTACAGCGGAGAGCATGGCGGAGATGATGCAGGACAACCTGTCCGGGCAGTTGACCATCCTGAAGTCCAAGCTTGAAGAACTGGCCATTTCCTTCGGCGATCTCCTGATGCCCGTCATCCGTAAAGTTGTATCTGCTGTACAGGCATTCATCGACAAACTGAACGGCATGAGCGATTCGCAGCGAGAAACGATCATCAAAGTCGCTGCGCTTGTAGCGGCAATCGGACCATTGCTGCTGATCCTCGGCAAGGTTATATCCACGGTCGGTTCGGCCATGTCTGGCTTTGCCAGTCTGGGAAAAGGCGTTCTCTCCCTTGGCACAAAAATGCAGAGCCTCGGCGGTATCAGTGGTGTGCTGGGGAAAGCCATCGGATTCCTGACTTCTCCCATTGGCCTTGTGATCGCGGCTGTAGCCGTACTGGTAGCTGCCTTTGTACACCTGTGGCAGACGAACGAGGAATTCCGTGACAAGGTAACAGCGATCTGGAACCGAATCAAGGAAATCTTCTCCGGCTTTGTGGACGGAATTAAGGAACGGCTCTCGAATCTCGGCATCAGCTTTTCGGATATCACGGAGGCGATCGGGAAAGTCTGGGACGGTTTCTGCAATCTCCTCGCCCCTGTGTTCATCGCCGCGTTTGAGATTATTGCCGATGTACTGGAAACGGTCCTCGGTGTGCTGACCGGCCTGTTCGATGTCTTTTCCGGGGTCTTTACCGGGGACTGGGAACTGGCATGGACCGGCGTGAAGGAGATCTTCAGTTCCGTCTGGAATGGCATCAAGGGCATCTTTGAGTCCGTTCTAAATATGCTCAAGGGCATCGCAGATACGGTGCTGGGATGGTTCGGTACGGACTGGGAGACCTTCTGGAACGGGATCAAGACTTTCTTCACAAACCTGTGGAACGGCATCGTCACCTTCTTCACGGGGATCTGGAACAGCATCACATCTTTCATCAGCACTACTCTGGAAACCATAAAGACGGTGTTCTCCACTGCATGGGAGGCGGTGAAGACGACCGTTACCACAGTATTTACGGCGATCCAGACAACGACGTCCACCGTATGGAATGCGATCAAGTCCTTCTTCTCAACCACGCTGGAAAGCATCAAGACCGTTTTCTCTACGGCATGGGAAGCCGTGAAAATCACCGTCACCACGGTCATCACGGCGATCCAGACCTTTATCAGCACGGTATGGAACGGGATCAAATCCTTCTTTGCGACCACGTTTGAAGGAATCAAAGCCACGTTCTCCACCGCCTGGACTTCCATTCAGACGACAGTAACGAACGTGACAACCGGTATCCAGACGACGATATCCACTGTATGGAATGCAATCAAGGCATTCTTTGGCAATACCTTCGAGAGTATCAAAACCGCTTTCTCTACCACATGGGAGGCGGTGAAGTCGACGGTTACTACGGTCATTACAGCCATCCAGACCTTCATCACCACGATCTGGAACGCTATAAAGACCTTCTTCTCCACGACCTTTGAGGGTATCAAAACCACATTCACTACGGCGTGGACTGCGGTGCAAACAACGGTCACGACGGTGCTAACAACCATCCAGACGACGATCTCAACTATCTGGAACACCATAAAAACCTTCTTCAGCACAACACTGACGAGTATTCAGACCACATTCACCACTGTCTGGGATGCTATAAAAACCTTCCTGTCTACGACACTGACAAATATACAGACCGCCTTTACCACAGGATGGAATGCGGTGAAGACGACGGTCACGACGGTCATCACGGCAATCCAGACCACGATCACCACCATCTGGGACGCTATAAAAACCTTCTTCACCACGACACTGACGAGCATTCAAACCAACTTCACCACAGGCTGGAACGCGGTGAAAACCACCGTAACTACTGTCATCACAGCGATCCAAACAACGATCACCACCATCTGGAACGCTATAAAAACCTTCTTCAGCACGACGCTGACGAACATTCAGACGGCCTTCACAACGGGCTGGAATGCGGTAAAGACCACCGTTACCACAGTCATTACGGCGATCCAGACATCGATCACCACCATCTGGAATGCCATAAAGACTTTCCTGTCCACGACGCTGACGACTATACAAACCACCTTCACCACTGCTTGGAATGCGGTGAAAACGACTGTCACGACCATTATCACGGGCATACAGACGAGCATCAGCACGGTATGGAATGCTATCAAAACCTTCCTGTCTACAACGCTGGAGAGCATCAAAACCACATTCTCTACGGTGTGGAATGGGATCAAAACTACCGTAACCACGATCGTGACCGGCATTCAGACTACCCTGACGAATGTCTGGAATTCGATAAAGACCACGCTTTCCAATACGGTGAATGGGATCAAAACCAGCGTTACGTCAACATGGGAAGGAATGAAAACAGCAGTGTCCAACACCATGACAAACCTGAAATCCTCAATCGATACCGCGTGGTCCAATATCAAAACCGGGATTTCTAATGCAGTGAACAATGTGAAGACCACGGTATCCACGGCCTTTTCCAATGTCTGGACGACCGCCACGAACACATGGAATAACATCAAGAATGCAATCACCAGTCCGATAGAATCTGCCAAGACGACTATCGGAAATGCCATCGAGCGGATCAAGGGGTTGTTCAATTTCAGCTGGAGCTTCCCGAAACCGAAGATGCCACACTTCTCCTGGTACTGGCAGGACATCGGCGGCATCCTGTCGATCCCGATGATTTCCGTGGACTGGTACCGGAAGGCGATGGACGCCGGTATGATTCTGAACAACCCGACGATCTTCGGCGCGATGAACGGCAATCTCCTCGGTGCCGGGGAGGCCGGATCAGAAACAGTGGTCGGAACGCAGAGCCTGATGGATATGATCCGGCAGGCCGTGGCCAACCTCGCTAATGGCGAGACCAACATCAACTATGGAGGCGTAACCGTCAACGTCTACAGCCAGCCGGGACAGGATATCTCCGATCTGGCGGACGAGATTGAGGAACGCATCAACAGCAACGTGGCCCGTAGGGCAGCGGCATTTTCATAAGGAGGGACAATGCATATTTTTCTTTATAATGGCAGGCGCTCTGCTGATTTTAACCTTGTCCTTTCCGGAGAGGATACTTGGAGGAAGTCCATGCCGGATGTGGAGCGGATGCAGATTCCGGGCAGAAACGGCGACCTGCTGCTTTCAAACCACCGGTACAACAACGTCTCTATCACCTACCATGTGGGCATTCGCCGGGACTTCGACAAGAGCTTCACGGCATTCATGAACTTCCTGCTGAAGGAGCCGGGGTACCACAGGCTGGAGGACTCCTATCATCCAGAGTATTACCGGATGGCCGTACTCGACAAAGAGGTCAGTCCACAGATGAACGCGCTAAATCGGAGCGGCATATTTGACCTAACCTTCTCCTGCATGCCGCAGCAGTATCTGAAAAGCGGTGAGCGCCTGCAGGTACTGACCGGGTCCGGCACGGTGTTCAATCCTACTATGTATGACGCAAAACCACTTCTGCGGATTTATGGCACTGGCCGTGTAACGGTCGGCGCTGAGCAGGTAACGGTGACGGAGAATGATTCCTTCATCGATCTCGACTGTGAGCTGGAGGACGCTTTCCGAGATACCGTAAACCTGAACGGCTGCGTGGAGTTGTCCAGTGGCGACTTTCCTGTTTTGCCACCGGGCAGCACCAGCATCACCTTTGGCTCCGGCATCACCAGAGTGGAACTGATCCCAAGGTGGTGGTGCCTATGAAGCCAATTCTGTATTCTGCTGGGGAGACGCAGTTCAGGAGCAATGGACTCGGCAGGCTTTCCGAGGCAACTAAATGTCTTGTGACGGAAGAGCGCAACGGCCAGTACGAGCTTGAAATGGATTATCCCATCACCGGGCGGCACTATAAGGAGATCATAGAGGAACGCATCATCGCGGCCCGTCATGACGACAGCGATGACATCCAGCCTTTCCGGATCTATAAGATCACCCGACCGATGAACGGAATTGTAACCGTATCGGCGAGGCACATCAGCTACCAGCTTTCCAAGGTTGCCGTGATGCCGTTCTCCGCAGATACCTGCGCTGCTGCTCTCTCCGGGATGATCGCAAACAGTGTAGGCGACTGCCCTTTCACCATTTGGACGGACAAGTTACTGGAGGCGCATTTCTCAGTAGACGTCCCGTCCTCCTTCCGGTCGCTCCTTGGTGGTGTGTCCGGCTCCATCCTTGATATCTATGGACCCGGAGAATACGAATGGGACAAGTTCACGGTGAAGTTCCACAGCCACAGAGGCTCCGATCAGAACGTCTACATCCGCTATGGCAAGAACATGACCGATGTGAAAAAGACGACCGACACCAGCAATCTGTGGACCGGCATCCTACCCTATTGGGCGGGAACGGATGAAGCGGAACAGGCCATCCTTGTGACTCTGCCGGAGCAGGTCATCTATTCCGATTACGCCGAGGACTATGTCTATCGGATGGTTGTCCCGGTAGACTTTTCATCCGCTTTCCAGTCTCAGCCTACAGAGGCGCAGCTGCGCAGCCGTGCGCAGACCTACGTGAACGCGAACGCCCATGACGGCATTCCAGCCTCGATTGACGTGTCCTTCGTGGCACTCTGGCAGACGGAAGAATACAAAAACTGGGCTCCGCTGCAAAAGCTGAAGCTGTGCGATATCGTGACGGTCTACCACAGAGGGCTGGGCATTGAGAACAAGGCCAAGATCGTATCCGTCACCTATGACGTGATTCTGGAACGATACGAAAAGATGACCATCGGCGAGGTAAAAACCTCCCTTGGAGACTCTATCCGACAGATCTCGGAGGAGATCAAAAAGGAAGTGCCGACCAACGCCTCCGTGTCGCAGGCGATCTCGCTTGCCACCAATATTCTCTCCGGGAGCATGGGCGGGAACATTGTCATCAACACCAATGCCCAAGGGCAGCCCGTGGAGATCCTGTCGATGGATACGGCAGACATCACTACGGCCCGAAAAATCCTGAAGATCAACAAAAACGGCATCTCTGTATCCTCTACCGGGTACAGCGGTGCTTTTTCTGTTCTGCTCGACATGGACGGGAAGCTGGACGCTGCAACGCTCAAGGGCATTATCGACGCGGCCTTGGTGAAGTCCGGAACGCTCTCCGATAAACAGAGCAACATTTCATGGAATATGGTGAACGGGGCCTTCAGCGGAAGGAACATGACCATTACCAATCTGACAGCGACGGCTGTTGTAGCAGGCTCTGTCAGTGGCGACACGGTCAGTTCCGGTGACGGCTATTCCGGGTCCTATCATGTGGACGGTGCGACCGTTACTGTCCGGGATGGGATTATCACTACGGTAACGCCAGACCCAGAGCCTGATCCCGAACCGGAAGAACCAGCACCCGGAGATGGTGAGGAAGGAGAAAACACTTAAATGATCACGACACAGACGGAACTGGATGTATCTCCGGGCGGTATCGCTCCGGTGATCCATGTCAGTCAATATGATACTGGGAGCAGAACGCTCCTCTTCAACCTGGTCGCTACTGCTGGCGACCTGATCCTGCCGTCCGGCGTCCATGCGGAAATCCGAGGCACCAAGCCGGACGGAAACGGCTTCTCCTACGACTGCCTGATCAACGGTAAAGTGGTCGAGGCGGACGTGACGGAACAGATGACTGCGGCTGCTGGGAAGGCGGTCTGTGAGATCGTCCTCTATACCGGTACGCCTCCCAGAGAAGATGCGGAAGCCTCTGCTGATTTCACGCAGCTTTGTACGGCAAACTTTATTCTCTTCGTGGAACGGGCCGCACTGGACAAGGATACCCTGAAGTCCGGATCGGAGATAAAGCAGCTGATCACGGTCATCGACCGTACGGACGAGCTGCTGGCTGCGGCACAGACGATGGATGACGCACAGCAGGCGATCCGGCAGATGACCGACAGTACCCGGTCGGAGATGAACCAGCTTGCCCAGAATGTGGAAGCAACTGCGCAGGAACTGGCTGACCAGTCCGCAGCCTCCGCACGGGCAGCAGCTGCGTCCGCGCAGGCGGCCAGCCGAACGCTGGACACGGTCGAGGCCAAGGGAGAACAGATCTCCCGCATCGCGCTCAACTCCGATACGCTGGCAAGAACCGCATTGGAGAAAGCCACAAATGCGGAGAATGAATCAGCAGAGACCTCCAATGCCGTAGATATGATGAACCGGGAGCTGGCGCGATTGAACCTGCTCACACAGGGCAAAGTCGACGACGCCTACGTGGAGGATGGCTTCCTTTACATGACTTCCGATGGCGATGTGGTAGTCGGCCCGCTTGGCCCCTTCTCCGGTACTGGCGGAGGTGGCGGTGGCGGGACATCCGGCAACAATGCCCACATCACCCTGACCAACCGCTCTGGCTTCCTGTCCCGGACCATCGCGCAGGGCGATCCTCTTCCGATCACCATCAACTGGACATCTGAGGAAGACGATATCCCAACCGGCAATGGCACCATGAAGGTCACGGTCGGCGGTGTGGTCAAAGCCATGATCGATGTGCGGCAGGGTGATGTGACCGTGGACGTGGCTCCATATCTTTCAGCCGGATCCTCCGTGGTAAAGATCAATGTGGCAGACATCTATGGAAACAACCGGACGCTGAACTTCTCCATCACCGTAGTGGTACTGACCCTAACCTCCAGCTTTGATGATTCTGCTGCTTATACCGGACCGATCAGTTTTCCCTATGTACCAACTGGAAACATCCAGAAAACCATGCACTTCCTTCTGGACGGTTTCGAGATCGGAACGGCGGTCACCTCAGTTTCTGGAAGACAGCAGTCCTTCACGATTCCGCAGCAGAGGCATGGAGCGCACAGCTTCTCCTGCTATTTTGAGGCAGAGATAAACGGAGCGATGGTCCGGTCGAATGAGCTCTACTATGAGATCATTTGTCTGGAGACTATGAACCTTGCTCCAATCGTGACCTGCTCCTTCCATGAGGCCAGTGTAAAGCAGTACACCACAATCCACATCGGCTTCTCCGTGTACAATCCGACCTCCATGAATGCGGAGGTCGTGATCAAGCGGAACGGAACCGTGATCTCCACTCAGACGGTCGGCAGAAGCAAACAGGATTTTGCCTGCCGGATGGATACGGTGGGTGAATTCACCTTTGAGATCATCTCTGGCGAGGTCAGCAGGAGCTTCTCCCTCACAGTCACTGAATCGGACATTCAGGTTGAAGCAGAGACAGATGCACTGGCCTTGTATCTTTCCAGTTCCGGCAGGAGCAATACCGAGGAGAATCGCTCTGTATGGAGATATGGGACCATTGCCGCACAGCTTTCCGGATTCAACTTTGAATCAGACGGCTGGCAGAAGGATGAGAAGGATATCACGGTCCTGCGGGTATCCGGTGATGCCAGAGTCCAGATCCCGTATCTGCTCTTTGGCGAGGACTATCGTACTTCCGGAAAGACAATCGAATTGGAGTTTGCTACCCGGACGGTTATGAACTATGATGCGGTGATCCTTTCCTGCCTTTCCGGTGGCAGAGGCCTGTTCCTTACAGCCCAGAAGGTGCAGATGAGTTCTGAGCAGAGCGAAATCTCCATGCAGTTCAAAGAGAATGAGCATGTGCGGGTAACCTTTGTGGTTGAGAAGCGGACCGAGAACCGGCTGGTATATTGCTATATCAACGGCATCATGTCCGGCGCGATCCAGTACCCGGTCAATGATGACTTTGCCCAGACAGAGCCGGTGGGCATCTCCATCGGTAGCAATGAGTGTACCATCGACCTCTATAACATCCGGGTTTATGATAATGATCTGACACGGTCGCAGGTGCTGGACAACTGGATCGCAGATACGCAGGACGTGGAGGAAATGCTGGCCCGTTACCAGCGCAACCAGGTGTACGACGCCTATGGTAATATCGTGAAGGAGCAGCTGCCGCATGACCTGCCGTACCTCATTCTGGAATGCGATGAACTGCCGCAGTACAAGGGAGATAAGAAAACCGTCTCCGGCTCCTATACCGACCCACTGCATGCAGACAAGTGCTTCACGTTCTCCGGAGCGCAGTTCGATGTGCAAGGTACCTCCTCTCAGTACTATGAGCGGAAGAACTACAAAGCAAAGTACAAGAACGGGTTTGTGATGAGCAGCGGGGCTACGGCAGACGACTTTAAGCTACGGGATACTTCCATCCCAGTGGCGACCTTCTGTTACAAAGCAGACGTGGCTTCCTCCGAGGGGGCCAACAACGTGGAGCTCGTGCGGCTTTATGACATGGCCTGCCCATACAAGACACCGAGCCAGCAGGAAGACCCGAGGGTGCGTCAGGGCATTGACGGTTTCCCGATTGTGATCTTCTGGCATGATACCGTGAAGGATGAAACCATCTTCATGGGCAAGTACAACTGGAACAATGATAAGTCCACCGAGGAGACCTTCGGTTTTCAGGAGGACGATGAGTCTTGGGAAGTCCGGAACAATACCGGCGACCGTGTTGTATTCAAATCTGCTGATTACAGCGGGGATGCATGGCTGAATGACTTTGAAGCCCGTTTCCCGGATACTGATCCGCCCTATACCGACGCCTCACAGCTACGGGAATTTGCCGAGTGGATCATAGAAACCGATCCGGAAAAAGCAACTGGCGCTGCGCTGGATGCTCCGGTGACCTACGGTGATGCGACCTACGAGCATGACACGTCCGAATACAGGCTGGCAAAGTTTAAGGCTGATTACGGAGCTCTTCCTCATGGTGGACTCCCGCGCCAAGAACATGTTCCCGTCATTCATGGGAGGTGAAGCGACAGTATGAGAAAGAAAATCGTATTCCTACCGTACGATATGGATACGGCGATCGGGATCAACAATGAAGGCGCTCTCGTCTTCAGCTATAACTTAGAAGACATCGACCAGACTGCAGGTGGTGCGGATGTGTTCAATGGGCAGCAGTCAGTTCTTTGGAAGAACATGAGGGCTGCCTTTTTTGATGAGATGAAGGCCATGTACCAGAGCCTCCGCTCCTCCGGCGCTCTTTCCTATGAACGGGTTGAGCAGATGTTTGAGGAGCATCAGGGCAAGTGGCCGGAGGCGATCTTCAATGAGGACGCCTGGTTCAAATACCTTGCTCCTCTGGTGGAGAAAGGCAACGCCTCCTATCTGTCCATGCTACAGGGGTCCAAAGCTGAGCAGCGGAAGTGGTGGCTCTATAATCGCTTCCGCTATATCGACTCTAAGTACAATGCCGGTGACAGCCTTTCGGATGTCATCACCGTCCGTGGTTACGCCAAGGCCAACATCACGGTGGAACCCTACGCGGATGTGTACGCCTCAATCAAGTACGGTTCTTATCTGGTGCAGGCACGCTCCGCCAGAAATACGCAGACCACGCTGCCGTGCCCGCTGGACAACGTGAACGATACAGAAATTTATATCTACAGCGCCTCCCAGCTTGCCTCGGTCGGGGACCTCTCCGGGTTGATGGTCGGCTACGCGGATTTCTCCAAAGCGGTGAAACTGCAGGCGTTGAAGATCGGTGATGCCTCCAATAGCTACAGCAACGGCAACCTGACGGAATTGTATCTCGGAAACAATGAATTGCTGCGGACGCTGGACGTTCGGAACTGTCCGCTGCTGTCGCAGGCAGTGGATATTTCCGGATGCCGGAACATCGAGCACATTTATTTTGATGGCACGGCGATTACCGGTCTGGATCTGCCGAGAGGTGGCATTATCAAGACGCTGCATCTGCCGGGAACGCTGACCAACCTCTCCATCATCGGGCATTCAGGCATCACGGATTTCGTACTGCCCAGCGTGGAGAACCTGTCCACCTGCCGTTTGGAGAATGTCGGTGATGGGATAAATACGAAAGCGCTCCTGCCGACGTTACCGTCTGGATGCCGCGTGCGCCTAATAGGCTTCGACTGGACCGTGGCAAATGAAACAGAACTGACCACTCTGAAGACCGTTCTGGATACCATGCGCGGTTTGAATGAAAACGGCGGCAATGAGGATGCGGCACAGCTTTTCGGGACAGTCCGCATCGGAACCATCACTGGCGCTGTGCTGAAAGGCTTCAAAGACAGCTATCCGGACATCACGATCGTTTATGAACACCTGACCAGCAAGTGCTACTACTACAACTACAACGGGACCACGCTGCTATACACGGCGACGGCTACGGACGGCAGTAATGTCAGCTATCGTGGCAGCACACCGACCAAACCCTCCTCCATCTCCCAGAACTTCACCTTCATTGGTTGGGCGAGAGAAATCGATGGCGAGCGTGATCTGACGGCGCAGAGCCACATTGTTGAGGACCGATATTTGTATGCAGTCTTTGAAGCAAGCGTCCGAACCTATACTGTCAAGTACTATGTTGGTACCAGGGTCATCCAGACCAAGAGCAATGTGCCTTATGGCAGCAGCGTTTATTACGATGGCGAAACACCTACGAATACTGCTGAATCTGATCCTACCGATTATGAATTCACCGGATGGGATGTGCTTGCAGAGAATATTCAGGGCAACGTCAACTGCTACGCACAGTTCCGGTACATCGGTGCGTTGTACAAACACCTGATAGACGGCAACCTGAAGGGCGAGGTTTCGCATCCGTCCGTAACAGCTATCGCGGCTTACGCTTTCGACAGTTTCCCGAATATCACGAAGATCAGTTTCCCGGAGGTCTTGTCGGTTGGAACCTATGCGTTTGAGGCATGTAGCAAACTTGAACAGGTCTCTCTTCCGAAAGTTACTTATATTGGAACAAGAGCTTTCAGTGGAATGAACAAGATGACCAGTTTGGAAATCCCGTCTGTCATAACGATAGACGATTATGCCTTCGGGTCCTGCAGCAGGCTGACTACACTAAATATCCCGAACGCAGAGACGATCGGTCAAAACGCGTTTTATTACTGCAGCGGCTTGACCTCGGTCAATATGCAACATGTGAAGACAATAAAAAGTAATGGCTTTCAGTATTGCACAGGCCTCACGGAGATAACGCTCCCTGACACCATTGAAGTGATAAATGGTGGAGCTTTCCGCAGCTGCACCGGACTTACAAAAATGGTCTTTCCGGCTGGTCTGAAGCGGCTTGACAGTTCTGTATTTACAAGCTGTACA
>CACZBW010000006.1 GCA_902779575.1 uncultured Lachnospiraceae bacterium | reverse complement strand
AATGGGTACGACTACTGATCATTCCATTTGCTTATTTATATCAGTAACTGTTCACGATAAATTTCTTCCTTCTTGGTCTTGACAGCGGGCCCATTGTAGTGTTCCAGGGTGAGAAATATTCATATATCCACGAAGCTCCAGCTTAAGGGTAAGCCCCTTCCTGTTGATCATGGAGAAAGCGAGATCATCCAGCGGCATCTTGCGGTTGCGAACAAAAACGTTTGGATTACCATTCCTGCAAACCTCTATGAAAGAGTCGGAATGAATTCTATCAACATCGCATTTGATGCGGGAGCCGGATTTTCTCACTACAGTACCTCCGCGTCAATCATCGTCATAAACAAGACGAGGCTTTTTTGCGGCATAGGCAGCTTTGAGGTAAGGAATCTGTTCTTCCGTAACCGGCCCAAGATTCGCTTTTACCGTTTGAACCACCTTGCCATTGATCCGTTTGTTTTCAACGAGACTAGCATAGTACCGTTTCTCACCTTTATATGTTTTTGTAAGTATTTTGATAAACATGCCTTATGCCAACCTCTTTTCTCACTACAGAGTATAGCATAGAAGCATATATTTAGCAATTATTTTAGGCTATTATTCTCACTACAGAAAGCTAGCCTTAAGTTAATGACATTGTGACTGCCCGGGGTTTTTTGGGCAGCCGTAAGTCCGCAGGCAGCGGACAGAGCAGCTGTTGTATGACTGATAAGAAAAGGAGTGCGGAACAATGAAGCTGGAACAGTTTTATCTCTATGATGATGACCCGAAGGTAACCCTGACTGCCTATATTCTGGATGATTCACCGGAAATGATGAACGGGAAGAAGAGGCCGGCCTTTCTGATCTGCCCGGGCGGCGCCTATATGTTCAATTCGGACCGGGAAGCGGAACCGGCGGCGATCCGTTTTGCCTCCATGGGCTATCACGCTTTTGTACTGCGGTACTCGGTGTATTCCAACAGCGGAATCAAATTTCCGGTTCCTGGCAAATCTCCTGCCTATGAAAAAAGCGTATTCCCCGGATCCATGCGTGAGATCGGCATGGCCATGATGCTGATCCGGGCCCATGCGGAGGAGTGGAAGGTCGATATGGACAGGATCATCTTAAACGGCGGCTCCGCGGGAGCAAACAACTGCGCGGAATTCGCTATACACTGGAACGATCCGGAGCTGTACGGGGCCATCGGGGCAAAGCCGGAGGAGATCCGTCCGGCGGCAGCGGTGCTGGGCTACGGCGTCTATGATTATGTGCTGATGCAGAGAACCCTGGAAAAAATCGGGGATGCGGGGCGCCTGGAGATGAACCGCGGCTTCAACCTGGCTGCCTTCGGTGACCCGGATGCTTCAGAGGAGACTCTGAAGAAGGGCAGCCCGATCAATTATGTATCGAAGAATACCCCGCCTATGTTCCTCTGGGCGACCCGGGATGATGATACGGTGCCTGTGAACCAGACTCTGGCCATGGCACTGGCTCTGGAAGAGGCGGGAGTTCCCTGCGAGACCCACATTTTTGAAAACGGGCAGCATGGCCTGTCGACGGCGGACCAGGATTCCGCCCAGGCTCAGGAACAGATCCGGCCGGATGTGGCCGTGTGGATGGACCTTGCCGGGACCTGGATCAAAAAGAGATTCGCGCTGCCGCTGCCGGAGAAATGCCCGGACTGGAGAGAGGGACTGGGAATCTGAATAATGAAGAGAATCAGTGAATTTGTCGGAAAGTATATGGCTGTCATCGTGCTGGCGGTGGCAGCCCTTGCGCTGTTTGTCCCCGGAAGCTGCCTCTGGATCCGGACTTCGTGGATTAATTACCTTCTGATGCTCGTAATGTTCGGCATGGGCCTGACGCTCAGACCTGAGGATTTTGTAATTGTATTCAAACAGCCGAAGAATATTGTGACCGGCTGCCTTGCGCAGTTTACCATTATGCCTCTGCTGGCTTTCGGGCTGGGCAGGGTTTTTGGCCTGGAAGAAGGTCTCCTGGCCGGCGTGATTCTTGTCGGAACATGCCCGGGGGGGACAGCGAGCAATGTGATGACTTACCTGAGCGGGGGAGATGTGCCGCTTTCTGTGGGGATGACGAGCGTCAATACCCTGCTGTCTCCTGTCCTCACGCCGGCAATTACATATCTGCTCCTCCGGACAACCGTCAGAGTAGATGCCGCAGGGATGTTTTTTTCGATTATCAGGGTGGTTATTGTTCCCATCCTGCTTGGCTTAATTATAAACAGGATCGCGGGGGAACATAAGGAACGGGTATCGGAGCTGCTGCCGCTTGTCTCGGTGACGGCGATCACCCTGATCGTTGCTGCTGTTGTATCCCATAATTCCGAACGGATTTTTCAGACAGGAGCTGTCGTTTTTATTGTAGTTATCCTGCATAATATACTCGGATATGCAGCCGGATTTCTGCTGGGACTGACGCTGAAGCTTCCGGTGGCAAAAAAGAAGGCACTGGCCATAGAGATCGGGATGCAGAACTCCGGACTTGCCTCGTCTCTTGCCGGAAGCGCGTTTCCGGATCTGGCGATGGCAACGGTTCCGGGCGCCCTGTTTTCCGTCTGGCATAACATTTCAGGCGCTCTGCTTGCAAATGTGCTCAGAAGAATGGATCCTTAAACAGAAGGAGAGTGGACTGTGAATAAAAGAAGGTTTGCTTACCTGCTTCTTGTATCCGCTGTTTTCGCTTATTCTCTGCCGGCGGGGGCGGAGGAGATCCCCGGCACCGAAGTCGAAATCAGCAGGATTGCGGCAGCAGGAACAGAGGCGGAGAACGCCGGCTTTGAGGAAATTGAGACAGAGGCGGAAGCCGCAGGTGCTGCGGGAGCAGCCGCGGCCGGGACGGAAATCGATGACGCGGAGCAGTCAGTGGACGGAGGATATGATTACAATCCTGAGGAAATCCTGTATCTGACGGGGGTCCGGGAATGTGCCTTCCGGGACGGCCTGAGCTATACCCTGTGCAGCCCGGACGGGGAGGAATCCACGCTTCTGCTGATCCGGCAGGAAGATGAGACGGGCAGGCCGCTGCTGCTTTATCGCTATGAGGAGAACACTAAGAGCGCTGTCAGGGCGGAGGTTCTGACCGGGAGCGGTCTGGAAGCGTTCATGAAGGATCCGGAGAATCACTGGGATGAGCTGCTGTGGGTTGATTCCGGACAGTGGCCTGACGGAACGGTAGTCGGGGTGGCGCAGCAGACGGGGAATCCGGGTGAGGAGAACGATTTCTACCTCTCGGCCAATTATGACTGGCTGAAAGAAACCCGTGTCCATTCCCAGGGAGAAATCAGCAGTCCGACGGCGGATCTGGAGGAAACTGTTTCCCGCAGCAAAAGAAGAATGCTCGAGGACCGGGAAACCTATCAGGGGGAGGATATCCGGCGGGTCCGGGCTTATCTGGATCTGGCCACAGACTGGGAGAAGCGGAACGCGGAAGGGGTTGAACCCGTCCGGAAGTACCTGGACAGCTTCCGCGGGATCAGCTCCCTGCCTGAACTGACCGGGTATCTGACAGATCCGGAAGAGAATCCCTTCTGCAGAATGGCGGATCTCTCTGTCACGCTTGATCTGAAAGATACAGCCGACTGGATCGTCCAGATCCGGGAGGATTCTTTTTCCATCCTGCCGCGGGATTTTCAGAGGCTGCCCGAGGAAGAGATCGAAGAGACAAGATCGGATTTTGAGTCCCAGGCCGGACATGTCCTGCGCAGGGCGGGATATCCGGATGAAGAAGTTCAGAGGATCCTGAGGGAATGCCGCGGGATGGAGGATCAGCTCCTTCCCTGCGCATGGCCGCAGGAAGGTGAAGAAGAGGAGCCGGACCTGATTCTGCCTTTTGATGAGGCAGTAAAGTTTTGCAGTAATTTTCCGCTGGGACAGCTCCTTGAAGCCTGCGGAGTGAACAGCGGGAGGGTCAGTATTGTTTATCCCGCTTACCTGCGCAAACTGGATGAACTTTACACGGAAGAGAACCTGTCCATGCTCAGATCTTATCTGATCGCGCATACTGCCCGGGATGCGTGCGCATACCTGGATCTTGAAGCGATGAAGATCTGTAATGGATATGAAGAGAACGGAGAGCTTTCGGAGGAAGCGTTCACAGAACAGCTGAACGAGGGATACGCGGGGGAGGTGCTCAGCCCCAGGGAGCTGATGGGCGTCGCGGAAGAAAACGCCTATATGACCTATTTTGTGGATCCGGATGTCCGTGCTGAACTGACAGAACTTACGAAGGAAATCAGGGATACCTTCCGGGAGATCCTGCTCGGACAGGACTGGCTCTCCGGGGAAGGGAAGCGGGCAGCGCAGGCCAAACTGGATAATATGAGCTTCTGCATCCTCGCCCCTGATGAGCTGATCGATACCTCCTATCTGGAAGTTGATCCCGAAGGCTCCTTCCTGGATGCTTTTGCCAGGCTTACCGTCAGTACTCTGAAACATAATCTTTCTTTTGCCGGCAGGGCCAGGGAGAAGAGCGAGTGGCGGTATGACCTGCGCAGGGAGATCGCGAGCAGCCAGACGAATGCATTCTACTACGGAACCTTTAATCAGTTTTTTGTCTTTGCCGGCTATGTGACGGATTCTACTTACCGTGCGGATATGCCCTCAGAGGAAAAACTGGCGAAACTCGGGGAGATAATCGGTCATGAACTGACCCATGGTTTTGATCCAACCGGGATCCGGTATGATATGAACGGCAATCTGCCGGTATCCGACGATTCTATAAGCGGCTGGCTGCCGGAGGAGGATTATGACACGTTCATGGAACGGGCCCGGAAGATAGCGGATTATTTCGACAGAATCCATCCGTTTCCGAACGCCTCCTGTCCCGGAGAGATCGAGTGGGGGGAGGCTGCGGCGGATATCGGCGGTCTTGCCATCTGCCTTGAGATAGCGAAGAAGGATCCGGATTTTGATTACGACCGCTTTTTCCGCTCACATGCGCAGCTGTGGGTGAAGCAGTCGACCCTGAACTGGGAGGCAGGAGATCTCTATGATTCACATCCGCTCAGCCACCTGCGAATCAACGTGACGGTGCAGCAGTTTGATGAATTTCTTGATACTTACGGAGTGAAAGAAGGAGACCTGATGTATCTGGCGCCGGAGGACCGGATTTCGATCTGGGAGAGAGGACCTGCCGGGGAATGAAAGAAAAAGCGGAGGAAAGCGGATGGAAAAGGGAAAGAACTTCAGCCTGCAGGACGCCGCGGAACTGATCCGAAGATCATTTCCGGAATACAGCAGGCTGGCGGATATGTTTACAAACTGCATGCGCGATACCCTTGAGAAAACGATCCGGATCAGGCCGGACGGATCTGTGTTTGTGATTACGGGTGATATTCCGGCCATGTGGCTGAGGGATTCCGCCTGCCAGCTCAGGCCCTTTATTCTGTTTGCCCGCAGTGACCCGAAGATTCTGGAGATCCTGGTAAAGCTTGTGGACAGGCAGATGGAGTGCATTCTTTATGACCCTTATGCCAACGCATTCAATGACGACGGCCGTTCCTTTTTCTGCATGGACAGGACGGACATGAAGCCGTATCTGTGGGAGCGAAAGTATGAACTTGATTCCCTGTGTTTTCCGGTTCAGCTGTCATATCTGATCTGGAAGAATACCGGCTGCAGCAGGCAGTTCAACCAGCGCTGGCTGGATGCGGTGAGGCTGATTCTGAAGCTTTTCCGGACGGAGCAGGACCACGAGAACAATTCTCCCTATACATTTGAGAGGGAGAACTGTGTCTATACCGACACACTGTCCAGAGGCGGGAAAGGGGCCCTGGTAAAGGGGAATACCGGCCTGATCTGGTCGGCTTTCCGCCCGAGCGACGATGCCTGCGCCTACGGCTACCTGATTCCTTCGAATATGCTTGCCTGCGTCATTCTCCGGAATATCGCCCGGATTGCCGAAGAGCTGTACCGGGACGGCGGACTTGCGAAGGAAGCCGGCGCGCTTGCGGATGAAGTGGACGCGGCGATCCGGAAATACGCCTGCCTGCCGGGGCTTGAGGAGAAAATCTTTGCCTATGAAGTGGACGGCTTCGGTCAGTACAATGTGATGGACGACGCCGGGCTGCCGAGCCTGATTTCCCTGCCTTATATCGGCTGGTGTGAGAAGACGGACCCGGCTTACCTGAGCACAAGAAAATGGATGCTCTCTGACCGGAATCCCTATTACTATTCCGGGAAGGTACTGAAGGGGATCGGAAGCCCGCACACGCCCGGCTGCTATGTCGTCTGGCCGATGGCGCTCTGCATGCAGGGCCTTACCGCACAGGATCCATCCGAGAAGAAAGAAATTCTGGACATGCTCCTTGGAAGCGACGCCGGAACGGGCATGATGCACGAGGGCATCGATATGGATAACCCTGAAAGATACACCAGACCCTGGTTCTCCTGGGCGAATTCCCTCTTCTGTGAGTTTCTGCTGGATTTATGCGGGGTGCGGGTGGAACTGTAGAATCAATTCCGTCCTGGCGGAACCATGAACGGCAGCTGTGCACATTTCCGGGAGGACAGCGGATCTGCAGCTTTTGCTGCGCGCTGTCTTTTTTTGAAATTTTTTTATTTTTTCTGTAACGAAATCGTTTTCCCTGCGTCTAACCTGTGGATCTGAAAGAAAGGCGGTGACAAAAAAGTGGACAAGATCCTGTGTGAAAAGATGTATGAAACATATTATATGCGCGTATATTCCTTCATCATGACCCTTGCCGGGAACAGCAGTCTCGCGGAAGAGATCACGCAGGAAACATTTTACCGGGCTCTGCTGTCTGAAAGAACGGCTTTCCGGGGCGAATCGGGGGAATTTACCTGGCTGTGCGCCATCGCCAGGAACCTTTTCGTCGACGAGAGCCGCAGGAAGAAGCGCTTCAGAGAAATGCCTGAAGAGATGGATTCCGGGAAAAGCCTGGAATCCGCGGTATCGGACAGGGAGATGTCCCTGCAGATTCATACGATACTGCACAGGATGGAGGAGCCTTATCGGGAAGTGTTTGAAATGCGGGTATTCGGCGAACTGTCTTTCCGGGAAATCGGCCGGATCTTCGGAAAGACAGAGAGCTGGGCAAGAGTCACCTTCCACAGGTCAAAAGCGAAAATTCTGGAAAGGATGGGAGAAAAGAATGAATAAGAACTGTGAGATCGTACAGGATCTCCTTCCGCTGTACATCGATGATGTATGCAGCGAAACAAGCAGGGAAATGATCCGCGAACATCTGTCCGGCTGCCCGGACTGCACGAAGCTTCTTAAGCAGATGCAGGATTCCGGTCTGGAAAAACAGCTGGAACAGGAGAGAACCGATGTGATCGGTCATCAGAGAAGCTATTTCAAACGAAGGTCCGCTCTGGTAGGGATGATTCTTTCCGTTATCTTTTCGGTTCCGGTGCTGATCTGCCTAATTGTCAATCTTGCAGTCGGCAGGAGTCTGAGCTGGTTTTTCATCGTCCTGGCTGCGCTGCTGTTTACGGCGTCGCTGACGGTCACGCCGCTGCTGGTACCGGATCAGAAAGGGCTCTGGACACTCGGACTTGGAACTGGCAGCCTGATTCTGCTGCTCGCCGTCTGCTGTATCTATACCCGCGGAAACTGGTTTTTTGTCGCCTCGTCCGCCGTACTCTTCGGATTAAGCGTACTCTTTCTGCCGTTTGCGCTCCGCAGCAGGGCGCTGCAGGCGTATGTAGGAGAGCGGAAAGGACTGATCTATATGGCGGCGGTGACCGTGCTGTATCTGCTCATGATGATCTGCATAGGCATATATGTGAAGGATCCGGCTTACGGACCGACCGCACTGGCGGTCTCGGCGCCGCTTCTGATCTTTTTCTGGCTTCTGTTTGCCATTATCCGCTATCTGCCTTATAACAGCAGATTCAGGGCAGGCGTCTGCCTGATCCTTTCAGGAGGCTTTCTGTTTGCGGCGGACAAGCTCATGCTGGCGCTCACCGGATACAGGCAGGCCTGGCCGGTATTTTCACCGGGATCCTGGAATCATAAAACAATTGACGGCAATGTGAAATGGACCATCCTGCTTTCAGGGTGTGTTCTGGGAATCATATTTATCTGCTCATCTTTTACAGGGAGGAAGAAAAAATGAAGAAGAATCTTACAGCGGCAGTTTTTGGAATGATTGCTCTTTCGATCGGCGCGGTCAGCCTTGCGCGTCCGGTATCCGCGGCATGGAAGGATATCAAGGGCCTTCCGGACGTCCGCAGCTGGGAGAAGGGAAACGCCGTGATAGAGGATGCGGTCAGCGCTGTCTGCATCGACTGGTCGGCAGGGGATATTGATGTAATCTGCGGGGAAGGCAGCTCTCTTCTGATTGAGGAAAGTTCAGAAAAAGAGATTCCCGAGGAGGAAAGGCTCTGCTGGTATCTGAGCGGGTCGACGCTTTACATTAAGTATTCTTCCGTGAAAAGCTTTTTCCATTTCGGGAAGAGTCTGAACAAGCATCTTACCGTAACCCTGCCGGAAGACAGCAGACTGGAGAAGCTTGAGATTGACTCCTCCGCGGGAGATGTGAATACCGCAGTCAGTGCAGAGTATCTGGAGATGGACTGCTCTGCCGGAGACGCCGTGATCCGCACGGAGGATCCGGTAAAGACGATGGATCTTGATTTTTCCGCCGGCGATATCAGTCTGGAAGCCGGCGAGATCGAAAAACTTGAAATAGACAGTTCCGCAGGCGGCGTGGAGTTCAGCGCTGCCGGGATCGGCAGCATGGACATTGATGTCTCTGCCGGGTCTGTAAAAGGAGAGCTGACGTCCTTTGATTCCGGAGAGATCGATATCAGCGCGGGGAGCCTGGAGCTGAAACTGCCTTCCGACGCGAATTTCAAAATGAAAGCCGATATCTCCGCCGGCAGCCTGAACAGTGACATTCCTTTCCAGAAGCAGGGAAAAACATATATCTTCGGGGAAGGCAAGGCAAAACTGGATATTGATATCTCCGCCGGAAATGTGAACATTCTTGAAAAACAGAGCATCGGGCAGTAAATGCGCGTTTTACGGGGGCGGAATGGATTCGCCGGGACCTGAAAAGGTTCCGGCTTTTTCCATGCCTGCCGGCAGAACCGGCGCGCTGTATAAAGGCGGGCTAAAAAGGCAGTGGAGCAGTTTCCGCAAATGTGGTATCGTGTAGAAGTACAGAAAAAGATCTATTTCCGGATGGAGGGTCCTGGTGATCCTCTTCATCCTTTGTTTGGAGGCGGAAGGAATGAAAACAGACGTAATTGTGATTTCGAATGACGGCGGCAGGATGGACGAAGCTCTGCTGCAGGCGGATAAAGCGGCGCAGTACAGGGAACTGGAGCACCGGGACGCGCTTCACTTAAGACTTCTGACGGAAGAAACCCTCGGAATGATGCGTGCCATTACAGGTCAGGCAGAGGGCAGCTTCTGGATTGAGAGTGACGGAAATGATTTCCGCATCTGCCTTAAGGTCGTGACTTATGTGGACTTTGACAAACGGGAGAAACTTCTTGCCGCTTCCACCAGCGGGAAGAATGAGGCGGCCAGGGGAATTATGGGCAGAATCCGGGCTTTCTTTGATCCGCTGGACAGCATGCCGGTTCCCATGGATCTTTCCGCGGAAGGCATGAGCAGCGACCTCTCCTGGTCCATGAACGCATACCGGGCAGACCTTCAGGCCGGCGTGGAAGCGAATCGCGAGGGCGCGGTCCGGGACTGGGATGAACTGGAAAAATCCGTTGTCACCCATATAGCGGATGAAGTAAAGGTGAGTATCCGCGGACGGGAAGTGAAGATGACGATCTATAAAAAAATGGGGTGAGACGGCGCTGATGCGCAGAGGAATCGTAAAATGACGGAAGAAAACAGGAAAAAGGACCCTCTCGAATGGGAGGAACTTAAGACAGAACATATCGTGCAGGATGAGTGGATTGATTTCCGGAAGACATCCTACCGCTTTCCGGACGGGAGCGTGTATGAGCCATATTACAGCTACAGCCGGAGGGATTATGTGGTCATCGTGGCTTCCGACCCCGAAGGAAATTATCTGTGCGTCAGGCAGTTCCGTCAGGGGATCCGGAAAGTGACAACGGAGTTTCCCGCAGGCTGTGTGGAGAAAACGGACCGGACAGGAAACGGGAATGCGGCGGGAAAGAATGTGGAAGCAGCCCTGAAGGCGGCAAAGCGGGAACTTCAGGAGGAAACCGGATATGTCTCCGACGACTGGCATTTTCTGCTCGCGGTTCCTTCCAACGCCACGCTCGCGGACAACTACGCCTATCTTTTTACAGCCGGCGGCTGCAGGCGGGTTTCCGGCCAGAAGCTCGACGATATGGAGTTTCTGAATGTCCGGAAATATACGGCCGGGGAAATCGAAGAGCTGATCGCGGAAGGGAAATTTGAGCAGGCAATCCATATTATGGGCTGGCTGCTGGCTCAAAGAAAAGAAGCGGAGAATAAGACAGCTCCGGCAGCCGGAGATCCTTTTTCGGGAGCTTCGTGAGTGCCCTGAGACTGAAAAAAGAATGAATCAGTGTTTCTGTGATAGAGAGTACAGGGGAAATGAAATGGAAATATGGATAACGCGGCACGGGCAGACCAAGCTGAACAAGGCCCACCTGATGCAGGGGCTAACGGATGAACCGCTGAATGAAACCGGGATTCTCCAGGCACAGGAAGCCAGAGAACGGATCGGGGAAATCCGTTTCGACGCGGTTTACGCAAGTCCTCTGCAGAGGGCAGTTCTGACCGCTTCCATCATCGGGGGTGTGGAGAAAGAAGCTGTCATAACGGATCCGCGGATTATCGAGGCGGATTTCGGCAGATATGAGCGCAGGAAGTACTGGATGCTGGGTCCGGCCATGACCCTCTACTGGGCCTTTCCCGAGATCTTCCCGGCCCCGGCAGGGGTGGAAAGCGTGGAGTCCCTGGTTCGCCGGAGTTCGGATTTTCTGAAGGAGCTGGAGAAGAAAGGCTGCGGGAAAGTCCTGGTGGCCTGCCACGGCGGCATCATGCGGGCACTCTGCGGATATCTGGCGGACCGGAAGAACGGGATATGCTGGCGCCCGAAACCGCACAATTGTGAGATCCGCGTCTTTGAATCAGACAGCGGCGGACACAGATATCTGGGGAAAAAGTAAAACAGCTTCCGGACTGCCCGGGCAGAAAACTGTTCTGTCCGGGCAGTAAGTTTGTCAGAAAAGAATGAAATGATATTTCTGTAAAAAACAGTTGACAATGCGGATCAGCCGGTGTATATTACCTATCAAACAGGTAGGAAAAATAAGAAATGGATGAAAGGGAAAGGAGGAGTCATTATGAAGTCTGTAAGGAATACGGTCATGAATATGTGTGAGATGGTGGGCACCATGTGTATGATGTCTGTTTTCCGTATGCAGAAAAAAGTGCTTCTCCGTCGTCCGGCATAAGCTGTAATTTACAGCTGTGAAAGGATATGTCAGGAACAGTCCGCAGGGGGGCACAGAGGTGCCTCCCTTTTTTGATGACTGCCGGCATCGGGCAGCCTGGCTGCAGGATGCCTGAGAGAATCGCGGAAACTGTTCTGCTGAGGGAAACAGACGATGAAAAAACAGGGGCGGAATAAGCGCCGAAGAGATCCGGAAGGAATGGAAGGGAGAATATCATGAGTGATCACAAGTACAAATTCGAAACGCTGCAGCTTCACGTCGGTCAGGAACAGGCGGATCCGGTTACGGATTCCAGGGCGGTGCCGATCTATCAGACGACATCCTATGTCTTCCACAGCGCGCAGCATGCGGCGGACCGTTTTAATCTGCGGGATGCCGGCAATATCTACGGCAGGCTGACCAATTCCACCCAGGGCGTTCTTGAGGAGAGAGTAGCGGCTCTGGAAGGCGGCGTCGGAGCTCTGGCCGTTTCGGCGGGCGCGGCGGCGGTCACTTATTCCATCCTTGCCCTGGCAGGAGCGGGGGACAATGTCGTAGCGCAGAAGACCATATACGGAGGCAGCTATAACCTCCTGGACCACACCCTTCCGGCTTACGGAATCAGTACGGCTTTCGTGGACGCGCAGAATCCGGACGAGATCGAAAGCGCGATCAATGAAAAGACAAAAGCCGTGTTTATCGAGACCCTGGGCAATCCGAATTCGGATATCCCGGATATTGACACCATCGCCGCAATTGCCCATGCGCATAAGATTCCGCTTGTGATTGACAATACGTTCGGAACACCGTATATGATCCGGCCGATTGAGCACGGCGCGGATATCGTGGTTCATTCCGCCACTAAATTCATTGGCGGCCACGGCACGACCCTCGGCGGCATTATTGTGGACAGCGGAAAGTTTGACTGGGCCGCTTCGGGCAAATATCCGCAGTTTACGGAACCGAATCCGAGCTATCACGGAGTTTCCTTCGTCCAGGCGGCCGGGCCGGCTGCATATGTGACCTACATCCGCGCGATTCTCCTCAGGGATACCGGCGCCGCAATCTCGCCGTTCAACGCCTGGCTCCTTCTTCAGGGCCTGGAGACGCTTTCCCTCCGCCTGGACCGACACGCGGAGAATACAAAGAAAGTAGTGGAGTACCTGGCGGGACATCCACTGGTGGAGAAGGTCAATCATCCTTCGCTCCCTGATCATCCGGATCACGCCCTGTACGAGAAATATTTCCCGAATGGCGGCGCCTCGATCTTTACTTTCAATATCCGGGGCGGGCAGAAGGAAGCCTACGCTTTCATAGACGCGCTGAAGATCTTTTCCCTGCTGGCCAATGTTGCGGATGTAAAGAGTCTCGTGATTCATCCGTATGATACCACGCACGCGGAGATGACCCCGGAGCAGCTTGCCGCTGCGGGAATTTACCAGAATACCATTCGCCTTTCCATCGGAACAGAGCATATCGACGATATCCTCTGGGATCTGGAACAGGGCTTTCAGGCAGTGTCCGCTCTCTCATAACCGGACCGCTTCATCAGGGAGGTAAGAATTATGTCAGGAATCAGAAAAAACAGGATCGCAAAATCCGCCGCGGCGTTGATCGGAGCTGCAGCGCTTCTTACAGGGACCATCCCGGCGCTTGCGGACGAGAATGCCGTATATCGTACAGTGGAGGAGATTCAGGAGAGCGGAAGCGTCCGAATCGGCGTGTTCTCGGACAAGAGTCCCTTCGGATATGTGGATGAATACGGGGAATATCAGGGATATGACGTTTATTTCGCAAGACGGATCGGGGAAGATCTCGGGGTGGAGATCGAATATGTTTCCACGGAGGCTGCCAACCGGATCGAATATCTCCAGACCGGAAAAGTGGATATCATCCTTGCCAATTTTACGGTAACCGAGGAGCGGGCTGAGGAAGTCGACTTTGCCCTGCCGTATATGAATGTGGCTCTGGGCGTTGTCTCCCCGGAGGACGCCGTGATTGAAAGCCTGGATGAGATCGGCGAAGACCAGCAGGTGATTGTAATCTCCGGAACTACGGCCGAGACTTATCTGGAGAAGAATAATCCTGAGATCAGGCTGCAGAAATACGATGCGTACGCGGAAGCCAAAACGGCACTTGAGAACGGAAACGCGGATGCCTGGGCAAATGACAACACGGAGGTAATCGCCTTTGCCATCGAAAACGAAGGCTTTGTGGTTGGAATCCCGTCTCTCGGCAGCGCCGATACCATCGCCCCGGCGGTCACAAAAGGAAATGAAAGCCTTCTGAATTGGCTGAACGAGGAGATCAAAGCGCTTGGAGAGGAAGCCTTTTTCCATCAGGATTATGAAGAAACTCTCCTTTCCACCTACGGCGCGGACTACGAAGACACGCTGGTTGTCGAAGGAGGCGTGATCGCGGGAGAAGAAGAGGCGGAAACGGAAGCCTGAAAGAAGCCTGAATAATTATCAGACGGAGAATCTTAAGCATAGTAACCTGCAGGGCAGCAACCGGGTGGGAATTGTCCGGCAGCACAGAAAGAAGTGAAGAAGGACTGGATTGACAGCCGGAGATTATCCGGCTGTCTTCCGTGGACAGACAAGAGGGAGAGGCTGATCATGGATCCGGAGGTAATGAAATCTTATCTGCCCCTGTACAGGGACGCATTGTTTCTGACAATGCGGATCGGCTGGCAGGGGGTTCTGCTGGCGCTTGTTCTGGGCCTTGTCTGCGCGGCGGTTCTGCAGCTGAAGCTCCCCTTCATCAGGAGAATTGTGGCCGTCTATGTGGAACTGTTCCGCAACACCCCGCTTCTGGTGCAGCTGTTTTTTCTGTATTTTGCCCTCCCCAGGATCGGAATCCGGATTTCCGCGGAGGTCTGCGGCTGGGTCGGGCTTGGGCTGATCGGGGGCGCGTACATGACGGAGACCTTCCGCAGCGGCCTGGACAGCATCGCGCGGATTCAGACGGAGAGCGCCGCAAGCCTGGGCATGACCCGCTTTCAGATCTTCCGCTATGTGGTCCTTCCCCAGGCGGTTGCGTCCAGCATTCCCGGAATCCTGGCAAATATTATTTTTCTTCTGAAGGAAACCAGCGTCTTTTCGACAATCAGCCTGATGGACCTGATGTTTACGGCCAAGGACCTGATCGGGATGTACGCGAAAACACTGGAATGCCTGACTCTGCTGGTGATTTTTTACCTGATTATGCTTCTGCCGGTTTCTGTGGCGGGGAGCATCATTGAGAGGAGGCTCCGCTATGCAGAGTTTGGGAATTGACGTTCTGTTTAAAGGGATCAATTTTCAGAGACTGCTCGGAGGACTGTGGGTGGCGGTCCGGCTGAGCCTGATCTCCGTAAGCATCAGCATTGTTCTCGGTACAGGGATGGGAATGCTGATGACCTCTAAAAACAGGCTGCTGCAGTTTTTTTTCCGCCTGTGGCTGGAGACGGTCCGGATCATGCCGCAGATGGTTCTGCTTTTTGTGGTTTATTTCGGGACCACCAGGGTGTTCGGCTGGAATCTGGAGGCGGAGGCGGCGGCGATTATTGTTTTCAGCTTCTGGGGAACCGCCGAGATGGGGGACCTGGTGCGGGGGGCACTGATCAGTATTCCGGTCATCCAGTATGAGAGCGCCCGGGCCCTGGGCATGGATGAAAAAACGCTCTATCTGTATGTGATTCTTCCTCAGACCATCCGGCGCATGCTGCCTCTTTCCATCAACCTGATTACAAGGATGATCAAGACGACCAGCCTGGTCATGATGATCGGAATTGTGGAAGTCCTGAAAGTCGCGCAGCAGATCATAGAAGCGAACAGGAAGAGTTCGCCGAACGCGGCTTTCGGTGTATTCGGGACAGTATTTCTTCTCTATTTTCTGATCTGCTGGCCGGTGAGCCGGCTCGCCGCACGGCTTGAAAAACGCTGGGCCGGGGACTGAGAAGGCACTATGGACTAAGGAAACACTGATTATAGCAGCATTTTTTTATTATATAGAAAAGGCGGACATAAAAGCATGGAAAAGGCGCTGCTGACAGTTGAGCATCTGTATAAATCTTATGGCGGTCATACTGTTCTGGATGATCTGTCCTTTACGGTCAGGAAAGGGGAGGTCATCGTCGTGATCGGACCTTCCGGCTGCGGGAAAAGCACCCTTCTTCGCTGCATCAATGCCCTGGAGGACATTCAGGGCGGACAGGTTCTGCTGAATGGGGAGAGCGTTCGGAAAGGCGCCGGCAATATTCCTCAGATGAGGCAGAAGATCGGCATGGTATTCCAGAGCTATGACCTCTTTCCCCATAAAACGATCCTGGATAACATCACGCTGGCGCCCCGGAAGGTACAGAAGCGCGGGAAGGCCGAAGCGGAAAGGGAGGCCATGGAGCTTCTGGAGAGAGTTGGCCTGGCAGACAGAAAAAACGACTATCCCAGACAGCTCTCCGGAGGCCAGAAACAGCGGGTCGCGATTGTAAGGGCTCTGTGCATGCATCCGGAGCTGCTTCTTCTGGATGAGATTACGGCGGCGCTCGATCCCGAGATGGTCCGGGAAGTGCTGGACGTGGTCCTGTCCCTCGCCCGCAGCGGGAGTACGATGCTGATCGTGACGCATGAGATGTCCTTCGCGAAAGCCATTGCGGACAGGGTCTTTTTTCTGGAGCAGGGAAAGATCATGGAGGAGAGCGCGGATCCGAAAAGCTTCTTCCAGCGCCCTCAGACAGCGAGAGCACGGGCTTTTCTGCATACCTTTGATTATGAGCGCTGAAAAGGAGAAACGGCAGCTTCTGCAAAAAACGGCGGAGCTGTCTTTTTTATGGTAAAATCTTCCTGTTCGATTGCAGGGTGTTCTGTTATAATATATGCAGACTGCCTGAAGAGTGCGGCGACGGCGCGCGCGGCAGATCTGATTTCATAAGTCTGTATCAGATAAATGGCGTAGACATGAAAAGGAGAGAAGCATTATGAAGAGAAAAATATCCGCCCTGCTGCTCACGATTTTGCTTGCGATGACCATCGCGTGCGACGCATTTGCATGGACGCATACCCTTTCCGGAACGGGAATCACGCCTCCGGCCCGCTTCAGCAGTGTTGAAGAGACGAAGGACGGCCTGGAATGTAAGTTTAAGGACGCCCGTTCAAGAGAAGGCCTGATCTATATGCCTGCGGGAAAGCTTCCCGAGACTGCTTTTAAGAAGGAGATCTCCAGGCTTCTCAAGTCCTTCGAACAGGAAGGATATGAGATTGTACAGGGGCTGAAGAAGGTCGGCTGCGGCGATGGAAGAAAAGCCTGGTATATTTTCTTTTCCGGCTATGACAAGAGTTATGTCTATGGATATATCGCTTTTGTCCCGTGCAGGGGCGGCGAGTATATGGCTGTGATCGATATGCTCGGAACAGCGAAGGAAGCCGGCGCATTTCCGTTTTCGAAAAAAGATGTCAGGCGCATCGCGGCTACGATTGAAGGATAAAGCCGGTCCCGGCGGGAAAGCTGCGGACAGTGAAAAGAGCGCAGGCCGGATCCGGGGATGAAACGGGAACAGGGCGGTGTCACGGGATACCGCAGCAGACAAGGAGTTTCACAATGAAGATAATTGATATTCTGAACAGAGAAGAGATGACGCTGTCCTTTGAAGTATTTCCGCCGAAGAAGGAAACTTCCCTGGAAAATGTACGTGCGGCGACGGAAAAGATCGCGCTCTTAAAGCCCTCCTTCATGAGCGTGACTTACGGCGCGGGCGGCGGAACGAGCAATTATACGATCGATATCGCGAAGAATATCAAGGAAAAATGTCATGTCCCGATGATGGCGCACCTGACATGCATTTCTTCTACAAAGGAAGGGGTAAAAAAGCAGATCGGCGCGATCCGGGAGGCAGGTATACAGAACGTGATGGCCCTGAGGGGGGATATTCCGGAAGCCATGCAGGGGGAAGACCGCAGCGGGTGGGACTACCATCACGCCGTGGAACTGATCCGGGAACTGAAAGAGGACTCCTATGATTTCTGCATAGGCGCGGCCTGCTATCCCGAGGTTCATCCCGAGAGCCCGAACCAGAAGGAGGATATTCTGCACCTGAAGGAGAAGGTGGAAGCGGGAGCGGATTTCCTGACGACCCAGATGGTTTTTGACAATAATCTGTTCTTTAATTTCATGTATAAACTCAGGGAGGCAGGGGTTACAGTCCCGGTTCTGCCCGGCATTATGCCCATTACCAACGCCAATCAGGTTGAAAGAGCCATAAAGCTGTCCGGTTCCTTTATGCCGCAGCGTTTCCGCTCGATCGTGGACCGTTTCGGATCGGATCCGGAAGCCATGCGGCAGGCCGGCATTGCCTATGCAACGGACCAGATCATGGATCTGTTTGCCAACGGAATCACGAATATACACGTATATTCGATGAATAAGCCGGAAGTGGCTGCGGGTATATGGAAAAACCTGGAGGGAATCCTCGGGAAAAAATTCTGAGGAGATGCAGATTCATACGGCGCCGGGTGCGCTTCTGAAAAAGTGGGGAAGGAAATGAGAAGAAATATTGCGGCTGCGGGCAACCTGGTGATTGCGGTTATCGTGCTTTATTCCTGGATCAGGATGATGTCGGGAATCGATTCCGGCAGTTTATTCTCAGATTCCCGTATCCGCACGCTGAAGTATTTTACAGTAGATTCCAACGTTCTGGCCGGGGCTGCAGCATTATGCGCAGCCCTTTTTGAGTTTCGTGCGGACAGGGAAATCCCTGTGTGGGTGGGTGCGCTGAAACTGGCGGCGACTGCTTCGGTGATGCTTACCTTTCTGACGGTTATGGGATTTCTCGGGCCGATGTTCGGATACGCGAAGATGTTCGAGGGGGCCAATCTGTATATGCATCTGGTCACGCCGCTTCTGGCGGCCGCTGTGTTCTGCCTGCTGGAGGGAGACGCCGGACTTTCGCTCAGGCATACTTTTTACGCGGTGATTCCGATGCTGATCTACGGCGCGGCATATCTTTTGAATATTCTGATCAACGGCAGGGGGAGCGGGATCCATACCAATGACTGGTACGGCTTCACAAGGTGGGGAATGGCCGCCTCACCTCTGGTTTATCTGGTGATGGCGTCGATTACCTGGGGGATTGCCTGGCTGCTGTGGAGAGCCAGCTGCTGTTTTCAGCTTCCGCCGGCTGAATGAGCTTCCGGACCGGCTTTAGAAGCACATGAGATAAGCATATGGATTTCCTCCGGAAGGCGCCGGAAAATGGCTGCGGACCGCTGCCGGAAGCAGATGATAAGCCGGAAATGCATCCCGGAAAAGGCTGCCTGCACGGAATTCCCAACAAATATGATAATGAATTGTCAAAGCTTGTAGGTTCTGTGCATTGACGAAATAAGCGGGAAAACTTAATATAATATCAGGCTTGATAAAAAAATAACGTTCCATTCAGGAAAGGGCTGGTTGAAGTATGAATAACGAGACTGTAAGCAGTAAAGTTACTACAGCAGAGGAACTGAGGGCAAAGATGGGGCGGATGCGTGAAGCGCAGAAGCTTTTCTCTTCATTCTCCCAGGAAAAGGTGGATGAGATCTTCCGGGCAGCGGCCATGGCAGCCAATAAGGCAAGGATTCCGCTCGCGAAACTCGCGGTGGAAGAGACCGGGATGGGCGTCGTGGAGGATAAGGTGATCAAGAACCATTATGCCGCGGAGTACATCTACAACGCTTATCGCTCCACTAAGACCTGCGGCGTGATCGAAGAGGACGCGGCGGCAGGCATCAAAAAGATCGCTGAGCCGATCGGCCTGATCGCGGCTGTCATCCCGACGACAAACCCGACATCCACCGCGATCTTTAAGACGCTGATCTGCTTAAAGACCAGGAACGCCATCGTGATCAGCCCCCATCCGAGGGCAAAGAAGAGCACGATCGAGGCGGCAAGGATTGTCTATGAGGCGGCTGTTCAGGCGGGAGCTCCTGAAGAGATTATCGGCTGGATCGACGAACCGTCCCTGGAAATGACCAACATCGTCATGAAGGAGAGCGACTGCATCCTTGCTACCGGCGGTCCCGGCATGGTGCATGCGGCGTATTCCTCCGGCAAACCGGCTCTGGGCGTCGGCGCGGGCAATACTCCTGTTATCATCGACAGCACGGCGGACGTGCGGATGGCCGTCAACTCCGTCATTCATTCCAAGACTTTTGACAACGGTATGATCTGCGCGTCAGAGCAGTCCGTGACGGCTCTTGCCGATGTCTATGACGAGGTGCGGGCGGAGTTTGAGAGAAGAGGCTGCTATTTCCTTAAGGGAGACGAGATCGCGAAGGTCGGCAGCACCGTGATCGTCAATGGTTCCGTGAACGCGAAGATTGTCGGGCAGACCGCTTTCAATATCGCGAAGCTGGCGGGCGTGGACGTGCCGGAGCGTACAAAGATCCTGATCGGTGAAGTGACCAGCACGGATATCAGCGAGCCTTTTGCCCATGAGAAGCTGTCCCCGGTTCTTGCCATGTATAAGGCACAGACCTTTGAGGAAGCCCTTGATATGGCGGAGCAGCTTGTTGAAGACGGAGGTCCCGGACATACCGCTTCCCTGTTTATCGATACGAACGAGAAGGAGAAGATGGCAGCGCACGCGGAGCGCATGAACGCCTGCCGTATCGTTGTCAACTCACCTTCCGCACACGGCGGAATAGGTGACCTGTACAACTTCAGCCTTCTTCCTTCCCTGACGCTGGGCTGCGGTTCCTGGGGCGGCAATTCCATTTCCCATAATGTAGGCGTGATGGATCTTCTGAATATCAAGACAGTGGTTGAGAGGAGAGAGAATATGCTGTGGCTGAGACTTCCGGAAAAGGTGTACTTCAAGAGAGGATGCATGCCGACAGCCCTCGATGAGCTTGGAACCATCATGCATAAGAAGAAATGCTTCATCGTAACCGATACCTTCCTTTATCAGAACGGTTATGTGAAGCCGATCGAGGACAAGCTGGACCAGATGGGAATCCGCCATGCCTGCTTCTATGATGTGGCACCGGACCCGACTCTGCAGTGCGCGCAGGAGGGAACCAGGCAGATGGCTTCCTTCGGACCGGACGTGATCATCGCGCTGGGCGGCGGCTCCGCCATGGATGCAGCCAAGATTATGTGGGTGATGTATGAGCATCCGGATGTGAACTTCGACGACATGGCCATGGATTTCATGGACATCCGCAAGCGTATCTACACCTTCCCGGAGATGGGCAAAAAGGCATATTTCGTAGCCATCCCCACTTCTTCCGGAACAGGTTCCGAGGTTACTCCGTTCGCGATTATCACGGATGCTGAGACCGGAACCAAATGGCCTCTGGCGGACTATGAGCTGCTGCCGGATATGGCAATCGTGGATGCGGACAACATGATGAACCAGCCGAAGGGACTGACCAGCGCTTCCGGCATCGACGTCATGACCCACGCCCTGGAGGCTTACGTATCCGTGATGGCTTCCGATCTGACAGACGGCCTTGCCCTGCAGGCAACCAAGCTGGTATTTGATTACCTTCCGTCCGCCTATGTGAACGGCGCGAAGGATCCGAAAGCCAGAGAGCATATGGCCATGGCTTCCACCCTCGCCGGAGAAGCATTTGCCAATGCTTTCCTGGGACTGAACCACAGTATGGCGCACAAGCTCGGCGCTTACCACCATATTCCGCACGGAGTCGCGAACGCCCTTGTTCTCACCTATGTGATGCGCTATAACGCGAATCCGGTACCGGTGAAGATGGGTACCTTCCCGCAGTATGAGTATCCGCATGCGCTGGAGCGCTACTGCGATGTCGCGAGATATAACGGTCTGGTCGGAAAGGATGACAATGAGACATTTGATCTTCTGATCGACAAGCTGGAAGAGCTCAAAAAGGTCATCGGAATCCCGGCTTCGATCCAGGAGTTCGGCGTCAAAGAGGAAGACTTCCTCGCCACGCTGGATGAGATGACGGAGAACGCCTTCAATGACCAGTGCACGGGCGCCAATCCGAGATATCCTCTGATGGATGAGATCCGTCAGCTGTATCTTCTGGCCTTCTACGGCAAAGATACAAAAGAAGCGGCGAAAATCTGAATATTGTTACCAGGGAAACGCTGAACCCGGGGCAGCGGAAGCTCTCATTCAGAAGAGGTCAGCGTCTCCCTGAGATTATCTCATACATCAACAGATAAGGAGGAAAACAGGAATGGCGGATCGTATCATCCTTGAGGAGAAAGCAAATAAAATCGTATACAGGGAAGGACATACCATCGTAAAAGAATTTACTCCCTCCCATCCGAAGGCAAATGTCTTTAATGAAGCATATATTCACGCCTGTGTGGAAGGCTGCGGCGTCCCGAGCCCGAAGATTATTTCGGTCGGACCTGCGGAAGGCGGCTGGGCCCTTACCATGGAGTACGTGGAAGGAAAAACACTGGACCAGCTGATGAAAGAAGCGCCGGAAAAGACGGAGGAATATCTGAACAGGCTGGTGGATATCCAGCTGGAAGTCGGAAATTACCGTGTACCGCAGCTGCGCAATACCCGTTATAAGATGGAGGAAGTGATCAACTCCATGTCCGAGATCGACGCGAGCACCAGGTACGAGCTTCTGCAGCGGATCCACGGAATGAGACGGCATACCAAGCTGTGCCACGGTGACTTTGTTCCTTCCAATGTAATCATCCGTGAAGACGGCAGCTACTGTGTTCTGGACTGGGCTCACGCGACTTCAGGCAACGCCGGCGCGGACGCGGCGATCACCTATCTCCGCTTCACACTGGATCAGCCGGAGCTTGCAGATCCCTATCTGAAGTGCTTCTGCAAAAAGGCGGACATGGCGATCCAGTATGTACAGACCTGGATGCCGATTGTCGCGGCCGTCCAGCTGGCAAAGCACAAGGAGAGCGAGAAGGAACTCCTGGAAAAATGGATCAGTGTAGCGCAGTACATGTAACAGATAAGCAAAACTTTCTTTCCGCTTGTGAGAAAGAGGGAAGCGCGCTATAATGAAAAAGGAAGCTCTGACGGCAAGGTATTTTCCGAACCGGAATAGCGGCAGAAGATGTTTGAAAATGAGATCTCTGTGCCGGGGCACAGGGATCTTTTTTTCTACGAAAACACCGCAGATATTTATGCCGCGGAGGACAGAAAGAGCCGGGGCAGCACGGTGCCGGGACAGGTTCGGGCTGCAGGCTGCGGTATGTCAGGCGAAAAGGAGGATTTATCATGGAAACCAGAGTAGCGCTTCTATCAATTATCGTGTCAGACACAGGACAGACCGCGAAACTGAATGAGTATCTACACGAAGCGGGTCCTTATATCATCGGACGCATGGGAATTCCCTACCGGAAGCTGGGAATCAATATCATCAGCGTGGCGATGGACGCTCCGCAGGATCTCATTTCCGCCCTTTCCGGGAAGATCGGGAATCTGGAAGGGATCTCCAGCAAGGTTGTCTATTCCAGCGTGATTTCCAAAGAGTGACCTGAAGAGGATCCATTCCGCCCTGGCGGAAATGCGGGCGCACGGCGGCTTCTGCTGTCAGACTTCATCTGTGCGCCCGCAGGGGTATGCTTAGAAGTTTTGGAAAAAATGACCGGCGTGTTCTGCGGTGAGAGCCGCGGGACCGCCAGTCTTTCTTTACAGGAGAAAGAGAGACCCGCAATATGAGCATGAATGACACTCCGCGCAGCGAGCGCGTACACATCGCCTTCTTCGGCCGCAGGAATGCGGGCAAGTCCAGCGTGGTAAATGCCGTGACGAGCCAGCAGGTCTCCATTGTCTCCGACGTAAGGGGAACCACGACGGATCCGGTTTCAAAGTCCATGGAGCTGCTTCCGCTGGGACCGGTCGTCGTCATCGATACCCCGGGTTTCGACGATGAAGGAACCCTCGGACAGATGCGGGTTCAGCGGACGAAGGAAATCCTGGACCGGACCGATACGGCAGTCCTGGTGGCAGAAGCAGGCGCGGGACTTACCGCCTGCGACAGGGAACTTCTGAAACTGTTTGCGGAGCGGGAGATTCCCTGCGTCCTTGCCTGGAACAAATGCGATCTCGAAGATGCCGCGATTCCGGCCGGGGAGAGCAGTGCAGCCGGGAGGGACAGTGCAAAGGGAGAGCCTGCCGGTAAGGAATCTCTGCAGGATAAGGAATTTCCGGCTCTCCCGGAGGCTTCGGGCGTGGTCCGGCAGATCCGGGTGAGCGCTCTGACCGGCGAGAATATTGACGCCCTGAAGGAGGCGATCGCGGAAGCCGGGAAAGCTTCGGCCCCGGAAAAGGTTCTGGTGGGAGATCTGTTCCGCCCGATGGATCTGGTGATTCTGGTCATTCCCATCGATTTTGCGGCTCCGAAGGGCAGGCTGATCCTCCCGCAGGTCCAGGTTCTGCGCGATGTGCTGGATCACGGCGGCAGAGCTCTGTGCGTCAGGGAAAGCGAGCTGGCGCAGACGCTTTCGGATCTGAGGGAAAAGGGAGAAAAGCCGGCTCTTGTCATTACGGACAGCCAGGCCTTCCGGCATGTCTCATCCATCGTGCCGGAAGATATTTACCTGACTTCCTTCTCTATCCTGATGGCCCGCTATAAGGGCGTTCTGAAGAAACAGCTGGAGGGCGTGCGGGCTCTGAGAGAGCTGAAGGACGGGGACACGGTTCTGATTTCTGAGGGCTGTTCCCATCACAGGCAGTGCGGCGATATCGGAACGGTGAAGCTTCCTGCCTGGATCCGGGCGTACAGCGGAAAAGAACTGAATTTTGAGACTTCCTCGGGTCTGTCTTTCCCGGCGGATCTGCAGAAATATGCCCTGATCGTCCACTGCGGTTCCTGTATGCTGAATGAGAAGGAGGTCGGGGCAAGAAACAGAAGGGCGGCGCAGCAGGGCGTTCCGATCACGAATTACGGCATGACCATAGCGGAGGTAAACGGGATTCTTCCGCGGGCGCTAAAAGTGCTGCCGGAGGCCGGGCTTAAGAGCGGGACGGCGCCGGCTGCTGACAGAGATTAACAGCGTGCTGCCGGAGGCCGGGCTTAAAGAATGAAAACAAATCAGGAAAGAATTGAAAAGCTGAGAGCAGACCGGATGCTGGACCGGGAGGATTTCCGGGCACTGCTTACGGGCCTGTCGCCTGAGGAGGAAGCGCTGCTTTATAAAGAAGCGCGCTCCGTGAGGGAAGAGATTTACGGGAAAGAGGTCTATCTGCGCGGCCTCGTCGAGTTCAGCAGTTACTGCCGGAACGACTGCTATTACTGCGGCCTGCGGAGGAGCAATCCTGCCTGCCAGCGCTACCGGCTCACAAAAGAGGAGATCCTGGACTGCGCGAAAAAAGGATATGATCTGGGTTTCAGGACCATTGTCCTGCAGAGCGGGGAGGATCCCTGGTATACGGATGAGAAGATCTGTGACATTGTGTCCGCCATCCGGAAGCAGCAGCCTGACTGCGCGATCACCCTCTCCATAGGAGAGAAGAGCAGGGAAAGCTATTTAAGATATTTTGAGGCGGGAGCCGACCGTTATCTGCTCCGCCATGAAACTGCCTCAGGCGAACACTATGCCCTTCTGCATCCTCCGGAGCTTTCCTGTGAAAACAGAAAGCGCTGCCTGAGGGACCTGAAGGAGATCGGTTATCAGACCGGCTGCGGGATTATGGTGGGGTCGCCCGGCCAGACGACGGATCATCTGATTGAGGACCTTTTTTTCATGAAAGAATTCGGCCCCCAGATGATCGGGATCGGACCATTTATCCCGCATAAGGATACGCCCTTCCGCAACCGGAAGGGAGGGAGCCTGGAGGATACCCTGCATCTTCTCGCGATCATCCGGCTGATGCTGCCTTATGTGCTGCTTCCCGCAACGACGGCGCTGGGTACCATTGATCCATGGGGAAGAGAAAAAGGCCTTCTGGCGGGTGCGAATGTGGTTATGCCGAATCTGTCTCCTGTCAGCGTCCGCGGAAAATATATGCTTTATGACGGCAAGATCTGTACCGGCGAGGAGGCTGCCGAGTGCAGGGGCTGCCTGGAAAGGCGGATTGAACAGACCGGATACCGTACGGTGGTCAGCCGCGGAGCAGATTCCGGACTTATATTCCCATGATCAGGGAGACGAGCGGAATCGTCAGGACGGAGAGGAGCGTCGTGAGGGAGAGTCCCTTCGCGGCGGTCCTGTAGTCGGCGTCGTGCTGCTGGGCGATCATGACAACCATCGATGCGACCGGCGTTGCCAGCATGACCATGACGACGGCCAGGAGATCCTGTTCCCTTACAAATGGTTTCACGGCCATGAGCCCTGCAATCGGGATGACCAGAAGCTTCAGGGCGGAGAAGGCCAGAAGCCGTTTGTCCGTAAACAGCTCCTTCAGCGGAATCTCTGTCAGTGACGCCCCGATTACGATCATGCTGAGGGAGGTCGGGAGCGCGCCCAGGTAATCCAGAGCGGAGCTTATGAACATGGGGAAAACCGGCCTTGCAAAGGATACCCAGAGGGAGATAATGCAGGAGATGGTTCCCACATTGATGATGCTTCCCACCTGGAACTTTCGCTTTCCGGAAGCCGGGCTGTCATGGTCCGTCCGGAACTGGCTCATCCCGAAGGTATAGATCAGGAGATTGAAAGGAACCAGGAAAAGAGAGGCATAGATCAGGCAGTCCGAGCCATAGCTGGTGCGCAGGAGGGGGAACCCCATATAGCCGATATTGGAAAAGAGCGTCATGGTCCGGTACACGCCGCGATCCTTTTTCTGCACTCTTAAAAGCTCCGGCATCAGCAGTGAGGACAGGATCAGGAGCGTATAGACAAAGACAACCAGCGAGAGGGTTGTCAGGAGCATTTTTCCGGACGGAGCTTTCTCCGAGGAGAGAGCGCTGCTGACCAGCATACAGGGGTTGGCGACATTGATGACCAGCCAGGAGATGCTTTTGCAGCCGTTTGCGTCGATCAGCTTTTTCTTCCGGATCATGTATCCGATGATCATGAAAAGAAAAAGAGTGATCATCTGATTGAGCAGAATCATAGAAAGCCTCCCTTTCCGGGCAGTGCAGGCTGCCGCAGGAATGAAGTCCGTACAACCCGGGCGGAGCTGCGGAAACTGCGGTATATGCGATGTCTGTCCGTATTGTACATTCTTTATCTGAAGCGGCCGCGGAAGCTGCGGCAGGCGGAATGTCTGTCCGCCGGACAGAGGATAATTATACAGAAATGATAAGGCTTTGCCAAGAGAGGAAAGCCATGAACAGCAGTTCTTCCGTCAGGAAAGAGGAACGGATATAATAGGCATAAACAGATCCAGTTATCAGGGAGGACACGGTATGAATCTGACATGGGAAGGCCTGAAGGACCGGAAAAGCTGGGAAGAAGCAGGGATTGCGCTCCCTTCCCGCCAGCCGGAGATAACGGCGGAGGAAGGAAGAAAGAATCCGAAATGGGTGCATTTCGGGATCGGCAACATTTTCCGGATTTTTATCGGAAGCATAGCGGAAAGGCTTCTTGAAGAAGGAGAGATGGACGGCGGGATTATCTGTGCGGAGACCTTCGATATGGATGTCGTCGACCGGATCTACCGTCCTTTTGACAATCTTGTCCTGGCGGTGACCCTGCACGGGGACGGGAGGATCGTCAAAAAGGTTCTGGCTCCTTTTGCGGAAGCAGTGAAGGCGCAGGCGGCATTTCCAAAAGACTGGGAACGGCTGAAGGAGGTATTCCGAAACCCCTCCCTGCAGATGGTTTCCTTTACCATTACGGAGAAGGGTTACGCCCTGCACGGCGCGGACGGAGAATATCTGAGCTATGTCCGCTCTGATCTGGAAAAGGGACCGGCAGCGCCCTCCGGCGCGATGGGCGTGGTAACCTCCATGCTCTATGAGAGATACAGGGCAGGCGCATATCCTCTCGCTCTTGTCTCCATGGACAATGTTTCCAGAAACGGGCTGAAGCTTCGCTCCTCGGTCCTGGAGACTGCGGAAAAATGGGCGGAAAAAGGGTATGTGGAACCGGAATTTATCGAATATGTAAAGGATGAGGGGAAGCTGGCATTTCCGTGGACGATGATCGACAAGATCACCCCGCGGCCGGAGCCGGAGATCGCGGATCTTCTGCGCGGGGACGGCGTTGAGGATATGGATCCGGTCATCACTTCAAAGAAGACCTATATTGCGCCTTTCGCGAACGCGGAGGAGATCCAGTATCTGGTTGTTGAGGACAGTTTCCCGAACGGCAGGCCGCCCCTTGAGAATGGCGGCGTCTATGTCACAGACCGCCTGACGGTGAACAAATCCGAGCGGATGAAGGTGACCGTGTGCCTGAACCCGATCCATACGGCGCTTGCGCCATATGGCTGTGTGCTGGGCTTCACGAATTTTGCCGACGAGATGACGGATCCGGAACTGGCGGCTCTGGCCCGGACTGTGGGTCTGAAGGAAGGTATGCCGGTCGTGCAGGATCCTGGTATCCTGTCGCCGGAAGCATTTATTCAGGAATGTCTCACGGTCCGCTTCACCAACCGCTATCTGGGCGATACGCCGCAGAGAATCGCGGTGGATACCTCCCAGATGCTGGCGATCCGTTTTGGAGAGACCATTAAAGCTTATCTGGAGAAAGACGGGACGGCGGGAGCCCTGACCGGAATTCCGCTGGCGATTGCCGGATGGCTCAGATACCTGCTGGCCGTGGAGGATGACGGGACGCCTTTCGAGCTTTCGCCGGATCCCATGAACGGGGAACTGCAGGAGGCGCTTGCGGGAGTGAAAATCGGCGGAGACTGTGATGTGCACGGAATCCTTTCCCCGATCCTGTCAAACCGCCATATTTTCGGGACAGACCTGTATGAGGCCGGGCTCGGAGAAAAGATTGAGGCGATGTTTGCCGACGAGATCCGGGGACCCGGAGCGGTCAGGGAGACCCTGAAGAAGTATCTGGCGCAGGAGATCTGAGAAGAATCATCCGTCGGCGCTGAGCGCTGCGGCAGGCAGAAAAGAGTACAGAAAAGGCCTTCCCGGTTCAGAATATGGCCGGAAAGGCCTTCTTAACAGGTTTATTCATACATAAATCCGAAAGAGGCGGAAATACCTTTATACGCTCAGACTGTACAGGATCTTCAGGCAATTCCCGCATGGGGATGCGCCTGGCCATGGCTGTTCATATGGGTATGCCTTTTTCTGATATGCCTGCGGACTTCGCTGTCAAAGCCGAACAGCCAGGAAATCGCAAGACCGAGCAGTCCCGAGGATGCGGTGATTATGACCGCAGCCGATATGCACAGGATACATTCGATGGCGTGCAGCATGGTAAGCATGCCGTACTGGCGGCAGTAAAGAAGATTAAACAGCGGAATCAGGCCGAGCCTGTAAGCTCCGAAATAGATGCCGAGCGCGATACAGGCACCCATAAGAAGACATCTGCATTTTTTTCTGGTTTTCTCACTCATATTATCACTCCTGCTGATAAACCTCGTCGTGAGAGACAAACCCGCGGCGGAGTCTGAAGCCTGCTCTGTATACGAGGTCACTAAAGCTGTTTCGCCGCCGGCTGAAATATGCTTTCGGCGGGCGCTGAACATGACGATCGGTACCATGATTAGGAACACGCAGGCATCTTTGAAATTAATGTAACAATTCTGTAACATCTCCCCTTAAGCTATAGTATAGAACTTTTTAAAATGAATTCAAGAAGTAAAAAAGGCAATTTAAATAAAATTTTTCTAAATTTTTGGTTGAAACGACGAAAATAAACTTTTGCTTGCATTTTTGGCCCAGGTGTGGCATAGTAACGAGGTACGAAACAGTACGGAGACGTAGCTCAGCTGGGAGAGCAACTGCTTGACGTGTAGTAGGTCACAGGTTCAAGTCCTGCCGTCTCCATTTCTTTAAAGAAAGAGTCCTGCCGGCGGCGGATACCTGCAGCAGGGAATTGGATTTCATTTTGAGTTTGGGAAGCCGTGATTTCATGATCACGGCTTCTTTTATAGTATCCGGCAGCGTTTTCCCATGCCTGAGCTCAGGGACTGCGCACGGCGGAATATGGAAAGGAGCAGGGATATGGCCCCCACAACACTATACCTTCATATCGGAACACCGAAGACAGGTTCTTCCGCAATCCAGGATTTTCTCGCGGAAAATACCCGCCAGCTCGAAAAGGAGCAGTATGTTTTTCCGGATTTCGGCGTGCGCTACTACAAGGTCCGCGCAGGCCGGAACGGACGCTGGCTCAGATGCATGGAGACGGAGGAGGAAAGAGAGACCTGGGAGAAGAATTTCCGGACCCTCTCCGAACTTGCGGAAAACCATAAAGGAATTATCCTAACAGATGAGTCCCTCTGGACCTGGTCCTATGAGGACGAGAAGGGGATCACGGAGTTCTGGCAGAAAATCAGCGGCAGGATTCAGGATCTGGGGATCAGCCTGAAGGTGATCGTCTATCTGCGCCGGCAGGATCAGTTTCTGTATTCTTTCTGGGGGCAGAAGGTGAAGTCCGCGGAGAAGCGAAGCTTCCGGACTTATATGGAAAAGACCGGGGAGGCCCGGCTGCATCTGGATTTCTTCGGGCAGCTGGAGCGGATTGCCGCGGTTGTCGGCCGGGAGAACATTATCGTGCGGACCTATGACCGCAGCCGCTGGACCGGCGGGGAGACGATTCAGTCGGAATTTCTGGGCCTGTGCGGCCTTCAGATCAATGATTCCTACGTTTATCCGACGGGGCAGATCAATCCGAGCCTGGCTGACAGCGTGCTGGAGGCGAAACGGCTTCTGAACCGGAGACCGGAGTTCAGGGACCGCATGAATTATACCAACCGTTATCTCAAGATTGCCCAGAAAAAGCTGAAGGAAGAGGGGAAACTGAAAAACAGGAATTTCTTCCCCAATGAGGAGCGGAAGGAGTTCCTGAGGCTGTATGACAGTTCCAATGCGGCGGTTGCCGCGGAGTACCTCCGCCGGGAGGGACCGCTTTTTGATGAGTCGGATCTGGAGAGGCCTTCCGAGGAGGCGGTTTTCACAACGGGAGAACTGGCGGAAGTGTACGGTATTATGATTGACGCCATGCATTCCGAGCTGGAACAGAAACAGAAGAAGATCAGCGCCCTGAAAAATGAACAGAACCGGGGCAGGTCCCTTGTAAAAAAGCTGCTGAAAAAGCTGCGGGGCTGACAGAAAAGAAAGTCTGCAGTTTTCTCTTTCTCATTTCCCTGTCTTAGGGTATAATCTCAGTATAACAGGCTTTCTGTGTGCGCTTTGGAAAGCTTTGCTTCTGCTGACTGATTTCGGGGGAAAGGATGGTTTGAGACATGTATCTTGATGACTATAAGAGATGGCTGGAAGCGGATCTTATTGACTTTGACCTGAAGAAGGAGCTGAGGGACATCGAAGGCGACGACGACGCGATCAAGGAGAGATTCGCTGCTGCCCTTCAGTTCGGAACCGCAGGGCTGCGCGGCACCCTCGGCGCCGGGACCAACCGGATGAATATCTGGGTTGTCCGCCAGGCGACGCAGGGAATCGCAGACTGGGTCAAGGGAGAAGGCGGAACGCAGACAGTCGCGATCAGTTATGACAGCCGTCTGAAGGGCTGGAATTTTGCCCGCGATGCGGCCGGCGTTCTGGCGGCCAACGGAATCCACGTCCGGATCTATGACGAGCTGATGCCGGTTCCGGCGCTCAGCTTTGCGACCAGATATTACAACTGCAACGCGGGAATCATGGTGACAGCTTCCCACAACCCTGCCAAATATAATGGATACAAGGCTTACGGCCCGGATGGCTGCCAGATGACGGATGACGCCGCGGCGGTGGTTTATGCGGCGATTCAGAAGACGGATATTCTGACCGGAGCAAAATACATGTCCTTTGCGGAAGGCGTGGAGAAGGGCCTGATCCAGTTTGTGGGGGATGACTGCAAGGACGCCCTGTATGCGGCCATCGAGGCGCGCCAGGTGCGCCCGGGCCTGTGCAGGACCGCCGGCCTGAAGCTGGTTTATTCCCCGCTCAACGGCACCGGCCTGGTACCGGTTACCAGAGTCCTGAAGGATATCGGAATCGAAGACATCACGATCGTTCCGGAACAGGAGTATCCGAACGGATATTTCACCACCTGTTCCTACCCGAATCCGGAGATTTTCGCTGCCCTGGAGAAAGGCCTGGAACTGGCGAAGGAGACCGGAGCGGATCTGATGCTTGCGACCGACCCGGACGCGGACCGTGTCGGTATCGCCATGAAATGCCCGGACGGTTCCTACGAGCTGGTCTCCGGCAATGAGATGGGCGTCCTTCTTCTCGACTATATCTGCGCGGGCAGGATCGAGAAGGGAACCATGCCGGAGAAACCGGTCGCGGTCAAGTCCATCGTCTCCACGCCGCTGGCCAATCTGGTGGCGGAGCATTACGGAGTGGAGCTCAGGGAGACTCTGACCGGCTTCAAGTGGATCGGCGACCAGATCGCGCAGCTTGAGGCGGATGGCGAGGTGGATCGCTTCATTTTCGGTTTTGAAGAGAGCTACGGATACCTTGCAGGCCCCTATGTGCGTGACAAGGATGCGATCATCGGATCCATGCTGATCTGCGAGATGGCGGCATACTACAGAAGCATCGGTTCCTCCATCAAGCAGCACCTGGAAGAGCTCTACGCCCAGTACGGCCGTTACCTGAACAAGGTGGACAGCTTTGAGTTCCCGGGCCTTTCCGGTATGGACAAGATGGCGAAGATGATGGAAAGCCTCAGAAAGAATCCGCCGGCCGACTTCGCAGGCGATGCAGTCGTCAGCGTTACGGACTATGAGAAGCCCGAGGAGACCGGACTGCCGAAGGCGAACGTCCTGATCTACAAGCTTGAGGACGGCGCTTCCGTCGTGGTCCGTCCGTCCGGCACGGAGCCGAAGATCAAGACCTATTTCACGACAAAGGGCAAAGATCTTGCGGAAGCGGAAGCGGAGAAGGAAAAGCTCGCCGCGGCGGTGAAGCCTTACCTCTCCTGACAGGTAAAAATGATATGGTCCGGTCCGGTATGTCCGGTCCGGGCTGAGCTACCTCCGGATCCCGTACAGGGCTCCGGAGCCGGTACAGAAAGCAGGCCTGTTTCCCGTTCAGGGAAAGGCCTGTTTTCGGCTATCATGAAAGTTCAGGGAGACGCTGATCCATCAGGCGCTTGATGTTGAAAGCCTCAGAATCAGCGTTTTCTGATTCTCTCTAGACAGGAGGTGATTCTTGATGGAGCGGAACGTGATCATCGCTTCCACACTGGAGGAGGCGGTCGGCTGCAAAACTCCTGACGCCGCTTTCTATGCGGGAGGAACCGAAATCGGAAGACTGGGGTCGCCGGTTGACGCGAAGACGCTGATTCTCCTGAAAAAGATTCCGGAGCTGTACGGAATCCGCGTGACGGGCGATCCGGAGACGGAGAATCCGTCCGGGAGCTGGCTGCGGATCGGCGCCATGTGCAGCTTCCAGGAGATTCTGGACTGTGACGCGGCTCCTGCCTGGCTGAAGACGGCGGTCCGGTACCTTGCCTCTCTTCCGAGAAGGTTCAAGGCTACCGTCGGCGGCAATATCGCTTCCTGGAGAAGCGATTCCTATCTGATCCCGACGCTTCTTGCTGCCGGAGCGAAACTGGAGATTGCGGGCATGGAAGGCGGAGAAGACCCGGATCAAAACGGGAACGGCGCTGTGCCCGGCAGAAGGATTCTTGCCCTGAAAGATTATATGGAAGAGCGGGAGCAGCTTGGAAACTGGCTGATTACGGCTGTATATGCCGATCTGTCCCACGATCTTAAGGTCCTTTCAGAACATTTCTCCAATACAGCCCAGAGCCATGCCTATCTGTCGCTTGCCATGGGGAAGAAAGGGGAAGATTACCGGATCGGGATGGCTGTGGCCGGCTGCGGGATCTATGCGCCCGGAATTCTCAGCTGGAGCCGCGCCTGGAAGGAAGCCGGCGTCCGGGATGATCTGTACGGAAGCGAGGAATACAAACGCTATCTGGCGGGGATCACGCTGGATGAATTTTATGAGAGGCTGAATCAGGAAGCCTCAGTGAACTGAGAGGAGGGACGAGATGAAGATCAGCTGTGTAATCAATTCCGTACCGCGGACCTTCGACGCGGACCCTTCGATGAAACTGAGGGAACTCCTGGTACAGGCAGGCCACGTGTGCGTGCGTGACAGCGATGACAGCGAAGGCTTCTGCGGAAGCGATACCATCCTGATGGACGGAAAGCCGGTCTATTCGAATCTCTGCATCGCCGCCGAAGCGGACGGGACCGAGATTGTGACGCCGGATGCGCTGGGAAGTTCCATGAAACTCTCGGCAGTGCAGCAGGCCATGGTGGACGCCGGCGTGGTGCAGAGCGCCTACAACGCGCCTGCGGCAGCCCTGCTTCTGACCTGGCTTCTTGACCGGGTTCCGGATCCCACCAGGGAACAGATCCGGGATGCCCTGTCCGGAGTCTATATCCGGGACGCGGGATATGAGGCTTATTATCTTGCCGTGCAGCTTGCCCGGGAGAAGATCCGGGGAGGGGCTTATGAAAGCATTACAGCACCCTCCTTCCGTCCGGAATATCATTTTATCGGAAAACCGGCGGGAAAAGTGGACGCGCCCCAGCTGGTGGCGGGAGAAAGGGCTTATGTGGAGGATTTTCTTTCTTCTGACGCCTGCGTCATGAAGGTTCTCCGCTCACCCCACGCAAGCGCCTATATCCGGAGTATCGACACGTCGGAAGCGGAGAAAGTTCCGGGCGTGGTGAAGATCATTTCCTCGGAAAACTGCCCGGATATCTATTATATGCAGGCCGGGCAGGGCAATCCGGAGCCGTCGCCCCATGACCGCAGGCTTTTTAACCGCAAGGTCCGCCATGTGGGAGACCGGGTGGCGGCGGTAGTAGCAGAGACGATGGAGGCTGCGGAGGAGGCGCTGAAGCTGATCCATGTGGAGTATGAGGTCCTGAAACCGGTCTTCACTGTGGAGGAAGCCATGGCGGAAGGCGCGCCGCTGGTTCATAACGGGATTGTGGAATACCGCGCGGGCGCTCCGGCCGATCTGGAAGAATACAACAAAAAAGCCGGGGATGAGAGGGAAGGCCGCGTGATCTACCAGTTCCCGCTGGGGGCGGATATCCGTCACAATGTGGCGGCCGGAAACAGCGGCGGGATCGGCGACGTGGAGAAGGCTTTTGCCGAGGCGGACGCAGTTGTGGAACGCACCTACCAGACCAGCCAGGTGCAGCAGGTTCCTCTGGAACCGCACGTCTGCTTTGCCCGGATGGAGGGCGGCAGGCTGGCGGTTTACGCTTCCACCCAGGTTCCCTACCATGTCCGCAGGATCGTTGGCTGGGTCACAGGTCTTCCGGAAAATAAGATCCATGTGATCAAAACCCGCGTGGGCGGCGGCTACGGTTCCAAGCAGGATATCCTGGTGGAGGATCTGACTGCCTATGCAGCTTTTGTGACGGGGCGGCCGGTCTATTACCGCAATACCAGGGAAGAGGAATTCATCGCGAATTCGACCCGGCATCCCATGCGGATGCGGGTGAAGATGTCCGGCAAAAAGGATGGCACGATCACCGGGATTTTCATGGAAGTGCGGGCCAATACGGGACCTTACGGAAATCACTGCCTTACGGTTCCCATGAACAGCTGCTCCAAGACGCTGCCGCTGTTCAAATGCGCGAACATGGCCTATGACCTGAAGGTTTATTATACCAACACGCCTCCGGCCGGAGCCTATCAGGGCTACGGAACGCCGAAGGGAACCTACGCGCTTATGATGGCCATGGCGGAACTGGCGGAAAAGCTGGGCTGCGACTATAAAGAAATGGTCCTGAAGAACCATGTGGAGACGGGTTACCGCCTGGATATTCTGAAAGGACTCGGCGAAGGCCGGGAAGGAAATGTCGTTCCCGTCGGCTCCTGCGGACTGCGGGAGGCGATCCTGAAAGGCTGCGAGCTGATTGAATGGGGAAAGAAGGAGATTTCCGACGATCCGGACGTGAAGATCGGGAAAGGCTTTGCCATGATCATGCAGGGCAGCGGTCTGCCGGGACTTGACCACAGCGAAGCCATCATCAAGATGGAGACGGACGGGACAGTGATCCTGAACAGCGGCTGCGCGGATATCGGAACCGGGCTGGATACAGTCTGCGCAAAGATTGTCAGCGAGACGCTGTGCATGCCCCTGGAACACGTGACGGTCCTTTCCGGGGATACGGATTCCGCCGCTTTTGACACCGGCGCCTATGCTTCGTCCGGAACCTTCTTCAGCGGGAACGCTGCAGTGGACGCAGCCCGAAAGCTGAAAAAGATGGTCCTTGAGGAAGCGGCGCTCCAGATGGGAGAAGCTGAGGAAGACCTGGAACTGCGCCTGCCGGGGGAGGTGGTCTCGAAGCGCAGCGGAAAGGTCCTGACCTACGGACAGATGTCCCACGCTCTGTGCGCCGGCGACGGACGGGGCATGCTGGTGGCGCACGGTTCCTACATCACGACGGCGTCTTCCGTGCCTTACGGGGCACATTTCGCCCAGGTGGCGGTCCATACAAAGACCGGTCAGATCAGGGTACAGAAATATTACGCCCTGCAGGACGCGGGGACGCCGATCAATCCGGAACTGGCCCTTTGCCAGATGTACGGGGCGGCGCTCAAGTCTGTCGGGCATACCCTCTATGAGAACATGGTTCTGGATGAGAAGGGAGTCTGCGTCAACGCGAATATGACGGACTACGGGGTTCCCACGGTCTGGGAGCAGCCGGATGATTTCAGGGCGATTCTGATCGACGTCAATGACGCGGACGGTCCCTTCGGAGCCAAGTCCATCTCCGAGATTGCCTGCAACGGCGCGGCGCCGGCGATCGGAATCGCGATCCACGACGCTGTCGGCGTCTGGATGGAGAGCTGGCCCATGACGCCGGAAAAGATTCTGCGCCATATGGGAACGATCTGAGAAGTCCGCGGCCTGCCGCGTGGAGCCATGAATTTAGAACAGGAAGGATCTGCCCGGCGGGAGAGCTTATTATGAGCTCTCTTCCGGACAGAAAAAGAAAGCCGGGGGCGGATACTGCTCCCGGTTTTCTTTTTCTCCGGGAAGTATCTTCCGGGAATTATCTTCCCTGCCTGCGGTCATGCTGACAAGCTGCCTGCAGCCGTTTTTCTGCTTGACAGATACCCTATGGGGGTATATAGTAGCGGAGAAGCAGGCGGATAAGCAGGGGACTGTCGGAGGATTTATGGCGGAAGAGAAGGAAACGAATTGCTGCATTCCGGAGAATGAAGCATCAGGATGCTGTCAATTAAAGGGAATCCATGAGAAGAAAAAGCGGAGCGACGAAGAGTACAAAAGCCTCCGCAACCGGCTGAAGCGGATAGAAGGGCAGGTTCGGGGAATAGAGCGGATGCTGGATGAGGACGCCTACTGTCCGGATATCCTGATGCAGGTATCGGCAGTAAACAGTGCACTGAACAGCTTCAACAGGGAACTGCTGGAATCCCATATCAGGACCTGTGTGAAGGATGATATCCTCAGCGGGAATACGGATACGATTGAAGAACTGGTGAAGCTTACCCAGAAGCTGATGAAATAGAAGACGGCAGGAAGGTTCCGGGGAAACACTGATCCTATCAGCGTTTCCTGAAATTGACAGACAGGGAGCGGCAAAATGGAAAAGTATAATGTGACAGGGATGAGCTGCGCGGCGTGCCAGGCCCATGTGGAAAAAGCGGTCCGCGGTGTTCCGGGCGTCACGCAGTGCAATGTAAGCCTTCTGACCAATTCCATGACGGTGGAGGGCAGCGCGTCCGGCGAGGAGATTATCCGCGCCGTGGAGCAGGCGGGATACGGGGCCGCAAAAATGGGAGAGAACAGGAACGCCCGTCCGGCGTCCGAAAAACTGCGTGAGCAGGAGGAAGCGCTGAAGGATACGGAGACGCCGAAGATGATCCGGAGACTGAAAAGCTCGATCATCGTTCTGCTGATCCTCATGTATTTCTCCATGGGGCATATGATGTTCGGCTTCCCGGTGCCGTTCTTCCTGGAGAATCCCGTCTGCATGGGGATCCTGCAGATGCTGCTGTCCCTGATCGTACTGGTCATCAACCGGAAATTCTTTATACAGGGCTTCGGCGTGCTGCTGCATAAGGGCACGAATATGGACACTCTTGTGGCCCTGGGCTCCTCGGCTTCTTTCGGATACAGTCTTGCAGCCCTCTTTGTGATGGCTTATGCTATGGGAAACGGCGACACAATGACCGTCCATGAGATGGCTATGAAGCACATCTGGTTTGAGTCCGCGGCCATGATCCCGACCCTGATCACGATCGGAAAGACGCTGGAGGCCTATTCCAAAGGCAGGACGACCGACGCGCTGAAGAGCCTGATGAAGCTGGCGCCCAAAACTGCCGTCCTGGTAAGGGACGGGAAGGAGGAAGAGGTCGGAATCGACGAGGTTCAGACCGGAGACCTCTTTGCAGTGCGGCCGGGGGAGAATATCCCGGTTGACGGCGTGATCGTGGAAGGTACAACTGCGGTAAATGAATCCGCCCTGACAGGGGAGAGCATTCCGGTGGACAAGGAGGAGGGCGACAGCGTTTCCGCCGCGACGGTCAATCAGTCCGGTTACATCCTCTGCCGCGCGACCCGGGTCGGGGAAGATACTACCCTGTCCCAGATCATTCAGATGGTGTCGGACGCGGCCGCGACGAAGGCGCCTATCGCCAGGATCGCGGATCAGGTCTCTGCCGTATTTGTCCCGGCGGTCATCGGGATTGCCGTGCTGACCTGTATCGGATGGCTGCTGGCGGGGAAGGAATTTACATTTGCCTTCGCGAGAGCTGTATCTGTCCTTGTGATCAGCTGCCCCTGCGCGCTGGGCCTGGCTACTCCGGTTGCCATCATGGTAGGAAACGGGGTCGGCGCCAGAAACGGGATTCTCTACAAAACTGCCGCTTCGCTGGAGGGCTGCGGAAAGACTCAGATCGTGGCACTGGACAAGACGGGAACCATCACGAAGGGACTTCCCGAGGTCACGGATCTGTGCCCCGCTGCCGGAATCAGTGAGGAGGAGCTCCTTCAGGCGGCCTATGATCTGGAGGCAAGGAGCGAGCATCCCCTGGCAAAAGCGATTTTGTCCTTTGGGGAGCAGAAAGGCCTCACAACAGCGCAGGTTACGGACTTCCGGGCTCTGCCGGGCAACGGTCTGACAGCCGTGCGGGAAGGGCGGATTCTGACCGGCGGCAGCGGGAGCTATATGACGGCGCGGATCTCCTCTGCCGCGGAGATGAAGGCCGAGGCAGACCGTCTGTCGGGGGAGGGAAAGACGCCGCTCTTCTTTGCAGAAAATGAAACCCTGCTTGGAATCATAGCGGTTGCCGATACCATGAAGGAGGAAAGCCCCGGGGCGATCCGGCAGCTGCAGAATATGGGAATCCGGGTCGTCATGCTGACCGGCGACAATGAACGTACCGCGAAAGCGGTCGGGAAAGCCGCCGGCGTGGACCAGGTGATCGCGGGCGTCCTGCCGGACGGCAAGGAAGCCGTGATCCGGGACCTTCAGAAGATGGGAAAAGTGGCCATGGTCGGCGACGGGATCAACGACGCACCGGCGCTGACCCGGGCGGATACCGGGATTGCAATCGGAGCCGGGGCGGACGTGGCGATCGACGCGGCGGACGTCGTGCTGATGAAGAGCCGGCTGGATGACGTGCCCGCCGCGGTCCGGATGAGCCGGGCGACGGTCCGAAATATTCATCAGAACCTGTTCTGGGCATTCTTTTACAATGTGATCTGCATTCCGCTGGCGATCGGGCTCTATCAGGCCCTCTTCGGCTGGAATTTCGAGATGAAGCCGGTCGTGGGAGCCATCGCCATGAGCTTCTCGTCCGTAACCGTATGCCTGAACGCCCTGCGTCTGAATCTTTTCCGCATCCATGATCCGGGCGGGGACAGACCGGTGAAGCATTCTGTCAGGGGCATGGAAGAGGGAGGCACGGTCAGGGATACAGACGGCGCCGGCAGCGCAGCCCGGGATACAGACAGCGCCGGCAGCGCGTCGGGAAATACTGATAGCGGCAGAGAGGCGGCAGCAGGCAATGGGGATATAATTCCGGGAAAAGGCCGTGCCGGAAATACAGCAGCAGAAACAGATTCCGCCGGGGCCAGAGTGCCGGACGGCGGGAATAAAAACGCATCAGGGAAAGACAAGGAGGAAACAGCAATGACAAAAACCATGAAGATCGAAGGCATGATGTGTGAGCACTGTGAGGCCAGAGTGAAGAAAACTCTTGAAAAACTGGACGGCGTAGTGAGCGCGGACGTATCCCACGTGAACGGAAGCGCGGTAGTTGAGCTGAGCAGAGATCTGGACAATGAGATTCTGAAGCAGGCCGTCGAAGATCAGGATTATAAGGTAATATCTGTGGAATGAAGAACTCGGAGGAGCTGCGCAGGCTTCTGCGCGAGATAGACCATAAGAGTTATCCGGCCTATAAGTCGGCTGCCGGGAGCTGGCATTTTCCGGGCTTTGAGCTGGTGATTGAGCATGTTCAGGGAGATCCCTTCGCTGCTCCCTCCAGTCTCAGTGTCCATGTGCCGCTGGACGGCGCCGCATTTCCGGAGGACTATTACAGGAAGAAAAGACAGAGAACCGCCCTGCAGGACTTTCTGCTGAGGGCTTTTGGCAGGCAGGCTTCCCAGGCCAGCTTTCAGGCGAAAGGATCCGGGAAGAGCGGCCTGTTTTCCGTGAGCCGTCCGGGGCAGGAACTGCTGGAGCGGTCGGCCTGCCAGATTACGGATAAGGAAATCATTGTGCGCTTCGAGGTCGGTTTTCCGGCAAACGGCCGTACAATCAATTCCAGGGAGCTGGAGAAGATCCTCTTTGACCTGATTCCGGCGGCTGTGCAGAATTCCCTGTTTTACAGGACCGCCCGCAAGGCTGATCTGAAAAAGGCGATCGAGCTGTGCGAGGACCAGGAGGAGATCCGCAGGCAGCTGAAGGAAAGAGGTCTGGCGGCCTTTGTCGCCGACGGGGCGGTGCTTCCCCGTGAGAGCGGCGTTTCCGACCGCCCGATGAAAGAGGCGGTGCCCTTCCGGACGCCGGAAACGCTGGCGGTTACGCTCAGCCTTCCTCATGCAGGCCTCGTGCGCGGGATGGGAATCCCCTGCGGGGTTACCCTGATCGCGGGCGGCGGCTATCACGGCAAATCCACGCTCCTGAAGGCGCTGGAGCGAGGCGTCTACGACCATATCGCCGGCGACGGAAGGGAATATGTGATCACAGACGATACCGCCATGAAGCTGCGCGCGGAGGACGGGAGAAAGGTGACGGACGTCGACATTTCCCTCTTTATCCGCAATCTTCCGACAGATACAGATACACATTCTTTCTCGACTCTGGATGCAAGCGGGAGCACTTCCCAGGCGGCCGGAGTGATCGAAGGGATCGAAGCGGGGACCAGGCTGTTCCTGATCGATGAGGATACCTCGGCAACCAACCTGATGGTCCGCGATGAACTGATGCAGCGCGTGATCTCCAGGGAGGAGGAACCGATTGTGCCTTTCCTGGACAGGGTGCGGGATCTGTATGAAAAGGCGGGAATTTCCACAATTCTTGTAATCGGGAGCAGCGGCTCTTATTTCCGGGAAGCGGATCTGGTTCTTCAGATGGACCGCTACCGGGCGAAGGACATCACACAGCGGGCAAAACAGACCGCAAAAGAGTTTGAGGAGCAGCTGAAGCAGAAACGGGCGAGAGAAGCTGATTCGAAAATGTTTCCGCCGGCGCCCTTTCTTCTCCCGGACCGGGACAGGAAGCTCAGGCTGGGGAGCTCGGTCCAGATGCATAAGGCTTACAGGGGCGATCATCTGTCGGAGCAGAGGCTGAAGCTGAAACGAATGGGGAAAACAGCCTTCTCCGTGGGCCAGGAATCTCTTGATTTAAGGTATGTGGAACAGATCGTGGACGGAGAACAGACCCAGACCCTGGCCTGCCTGGTGCGCCTGGCCATGGAAATGTACGGAGGAAAAACAGGCGCCGTGGTGAGCGGGAAAAAGCTGTTCGCGGCCCTGCTGGAGAAAATGGAGAAGGGCGGTTTCGAGGCAGTCTGCGCGGAGCGTTATGTTCCGTCCGGGCTGGCGGCTGTCCGCCCGCAGGAACTCTACGCCTGCATCAACCGTCTTTGAAAAAACGGATGCCGGAGAACCGGCGGAGGATCTGAAGAATGTTGAAAAAACTGCTGGAACTGTATATTGCCTTTCTGCGGATCGGGGCGGTGAATTTCGGCGGCGGGTATGCCATGCTGCCGCTGCTTGACAGGGATCTTGCCCAGGACCGGGGATGGGTTACGACAGAAGAACTGATGGATTATTTTGCCATCGGCCAGTGTACGCCGGGGATTATCGCGCTGAATGTCTCCACCTTCATCGGAAACAAACAGGCCGGCATATTGGGCGGCGTCATAGCGACGCTCGGCTTTCTGACAGCCCCGATCGCGCTTATCCTTGTGATTTCAGCAAGCCTGCGGAATTTTGCGGAGTATCCGGTCGTGCAGAACGCCTTTGCTGGGATCCGTGTCTGCGTGTGCGTGCTGATCGTGCAGGCGGTGCTGAGACTCTGGAAAAAGTCGGTTGTGGACCGGCAGACGCTGCTTCTCTACCTGATCGTCTTTCTGCTGACTGCTTTTTCCAGCCGTCTGCCGCTGGCGGTTCCGGCTGCGGTGCTGGTCATCCTCTCCGGCATTACGGGAGTCATTCTCTATAACAGGAAAGGAGGGAAGAAGGCATGATCTACCTCAGGCTGATATTTGAATTCTTCAAGACCGGACTGTTCACTGTGGGCGGCGGCCTGGCGACTCTTCCTTTCCTCTATGAGATTTCGAACAAAACCGGATGGTTCAGCCATACCGATATCGCGGATATGATCGCGGTTTCGGAGTCTACCCCCGGCGCGATCGGAATCAATATGTCAACCTATGCGGGATATACGACGGGAGGCGTTCCCGGCGGGATCCTGGCGACCCTGTCCCTGGCGGCGCCAAGCGTCATTATCATCCTTATCATTGCCCATTTCCTGAACAAGTTCCAGGACAGCCCTTATGTCAAAGGCGCTTTTTACGGACTGCGCCCGGCCTCGATCGCCATGATCAGCGCGGCCGGAATCAATGTGGCAAAGGTTGCTCTGCTGGATCTTAGCGCGTTCAGCGAGACCCGCAAGATTACGGATCTCTTTCTCTGGAAAGCGGTCCTCCTGGGAATCGCGATCTTTATTCTGCAGAAGTTTTTCCCAAAGCTGCATCCGGTGATTTTTATCGCTTTGTCGGCAGCGGCGGGAATCCTCTTTCATTTTGCCGGAGTCTGAACAAATAAAGGAGAATCCATGATCAGAAAGTATACGATCGGCCATCCGATTGCAACAGAATCTGTAGTAGTCCCGGTACCGGCCGGCGAGGGGCCGCTTCCGTATTTCAGCCTGGATGAAGCGGAGAAGAGCCTGAGCCTTGGCCTCGGGGACAATGAACTTGTATACGGACTTGGCGAAACGGTCCGGGGAATGAATAAAAGGGGCTGGGAATACATCAGCAATAATACGGACGAGCCGCATCATCAGGAGGACCGGAGATCCCTGTACGCCTCCCAGAATTTCATTCTTATTTTCGGGGAAGGAAGGGTAAAGGGCTTCTATATTGATACGCCCGGCAGGGTCAGCTTTGACATAGGATATAGCCATGGCGATGAGCTGAAAATCCGCTTTGCCGAGCTTGATGCGGATATCTATGTTCTGGAAGGAGAGAATCCCCGCAGCCTGGTCCGCGAGTTCAGAAAGATCACCGGCCGGAGCTATATTCCTCCCAGATGGGCATTCGGTTTCGGCCAGAGCCGCTGGTCCTACATGAATGCGGATGAAGTGCGCGCCGTGGCTGACGGCTATGAGAAAGCCGGGATTCCGCTTGACATGATCTATCTGGATATCGACTATATGGATCATTACAAAGACTTCACGCTGAACGAGGAGGCGTTTCCGGATTTTGAAGCGTTTGTCTCGGAGATGAAGCAGCGGCATATCCGCCTGATTCCGATTATAGACGCGGGCGTGAAGATCGAGGAAGGCTATGAGGTCTACGAGGAAGGTCTGGAAAAGGGCTATTTCGTCACGAAAGAGGACGGCTCGGATTTTGTGGCCGCGGTATGGCCGGGATGGGTCCGTTTTCCGGATTTCCTGAACGCAGACGCCCGGAGATGGTTCGGAGACAAATACAGGCTGCTTCTTGATAAGGGAATCGAAGGCTTCTGGAACGATATGAACGAGCCCGCGATCTTCTTCTCGCAGGACCGCCTGAACGCTGTGTTTGAGGCGCTTTCAGACTATAAGGGGAAGAACCTTGATCTGGCGAAATACAACGAGCTGATGGGAATGATCTGGGGACTGGGCAACAGTCCCGAGGATTACAGGTCTTTCTGGCACAATATGAACGGGACGAGGGTCCGGCATGACAGGGTTCACAATATCTACGGATATAATATGACGCGTGCGGCCGGTGAAGCTTTTGAGCGGCTTTCGCCGGACAGGCGCATCCTGATGTTTTCCAGAAGTTCCTACATCGGAATGCACCGCAGCGGAGGCGTCTGGACCGGGGATAACTGCTCCTGGTGGAGCCATATCCTCCTGAATCTCCAGCAGATGCCGGCTCTGAATATGTGCGGCTTCCTCTACTGCGGAGGCGATACGGGCGGTTTCAACTGTGACGCGACGGAAGATCTGGTGATGCGCTGGACGCAGCTGAGTATTTTCACCCCGCTTTTCCGCAATCACGCGGCCATGAACACGCGAAGGCAGGAGCTTTATCAGTTTGACAGGATCGCGGATCTGAAGAAGTTTGTAGAACTCCGCTATGCCCTGATCCCCTATATTTATTCAGAGTTCATGAAGGCGGCTCTCGGAGATGATATGTATTTTGTTCCGCTTGCTTTTGCCTATCCGGAGGATGAGCGGGCGGTCCGGACGGAAGACCAGATCCTGGCCGGGGAGAGCATTATGATTGCCCCGGTTTACACGCAGAATGCCAGGGGCAGATATGTGTATCTGCCGGAGGACATGAAGCTGATCCGTTTCCGCGCGGCGGACGACTATGATGAGGAACTGCTTGAAAAAGGCGACCACTATGTGAAGGCGGAGCTGAATGAACTGCTTGTATTCCTGCTCCGGGGACATGTGCTTCCGCTTGCGAAGCCGGCTTCCTGCGTCGAAGAGATTGATTATGCTTCCCTGACTTATATCAGCTATGATTCGGATCCGGGTCAGTATGAGCTTTATACAGACGACGGAGAGACAAGAATCTGAAAAGCAGATTCTTTCTGATCTCTTTGTTTCAAGCTTTCTACCGCATGCTTAAAACCGGATAAATTAAGAAGGATCGGTTAATTGTCGACATTTCCGACTGCTGAAGACAACGAGAATCCCCGGAGGAGATAAATGGCATGCTCCCTTTTTGAGAGACAGTGAAAAAGAAAATCACTGTCAATCATGAAGGGAGCATATCAATAAAGCTCCGGGGATTTTGCTATGTGAGACGCTGAGAGCACATTCCCGGGATCAAACAGAAGAATGTTGAAGTCAGACCGGCTCATAGCTATATTATTCTCAGAGAAGAATCGGGATTTGTGAAATCAATTATTTAAGAGAAGGTGAGCGTGTATGTCAAAGAAAAATATAGCCATTATAACAGCCATATCGGTAATTGTAATCATTGCAGCGGTGTTTGTGATCAATAGACCATACAAGCCAACATCATTTATCGCAGATGGCGAAAATTTCTCAGCCACAGTGGAAAGCGGAGCTACATTACTGCTGGATTTGGACAATGCCAAGGAGAATAAGGCGTGGTCAATTATAAAGGAAGCAGATGTCTTTGCGAGCGATTACAGTGCCGTTAAATGGTATTTCAATGCGAAAATGAGGATGGAACGACTGAAGAATACATTCTCGCTCTGTCCATTTCACGGCATCAGAAAAAGTTCCTTCAGATCGATTCGGTTTCTTTTACAAAAAATGAGTGAGTAACAAATTCAAGTTTCACAGCCGGATAGGAGTATTAAGCAGATTGAACTGATGCGGAAGCATGGGATTAGCCGCAATACGGAGACAGGTCTGACGGAGGGTAAACACTGTTCAGTCTGCAACACCGAAAAATGTCAAGACCAAAGCCAAGAAGAAGGGCAAGGTTCTTGTGACATGAACGGCGGAAGCGGTACCTTTTGATCTGACAGACCGTGTTCAGGTGCAGTTCTCAACGAGCCCGGATTTCACCGTGAATGTCGGGAGTGAGAAAGTTGGCCGGAATGATATAAAAGCCGTCCTGCATCTTGAGAGGAACAAGACATATTACATCCGCGTCCGCTATATTGGTAACGGTTATAAATCCGGATGGAGCAAAGTGAAGATAGTTAAGACAAAATAAGACTGAGCGGTTAATGGTCGGTAATTCCGACTACTAAAGACAATGGGAGTCCCCGGAGGCGATAAACCTCTGGGGATTTTGTTGTGTAGGACGTTGAGAGTACATTCTGGAGATCAAACAGAAGAATGTTGAAGTCAGACCGAGTCCCAGATATATTATTCCCAAAGAAGAAAAGAGATTTAGGGAGGAAAGCATGATTGTTGCAGTAGACAAAACGAACTTGCTTCAAGCCGCGATTATACATTCGGTCTCATGGAAAGAGTCTCATAGTTCTTTTTGCGCACCCGATTTTGTCGAAATGCACACGCCTGAAAGACAACAGGGGTATATACAAAGTAAGATAGATTGTGGGAGTAGATTTTTTATGCTGATAGAAGATGATGAGCCGATTGGTATTGTATCAGTCAAAGATGATCTTATTGAAGATCTTTATATACTTCCACAAAAACAGAGAATGGGCTATGGCACAAAGCTGTTGCAATTCGCAATGGAGCAGTGTACAGGCACCCCCTCTTTATGGATACTCGAAAACAATTCCAATGCAAAGCGGCTGTATCACAAAATGGGATTTCGAGAAACAGGCAGAAAAAATGTAATTACCGATGGACTTGATGAGATTGAACTCTTATATGTATTAATCGATATTTGCAAGGAAGGTTAGTATGGGAAAGTACGAATACAAAGTGGTGAATTATGATCCTCAGGCTTTCTTTGGGGGAAGTGTTAAGGTCAATCAGATTGAAAATCAGCTTAACCTGCCTGGCAATGATGGATGGGAAATGGTTAGTTGTACATCGTCTGGCTGAGTCTGAATGATGAATCGGGATATGAGACAATTTGCACTTTTGATGATGATGTACTCCTGTTTACATCAAAGAAACTACGAGGTGATTAAGGATGTCGAGAATCTTTTTTGTGTCCGGTGCATGTGGTTGCGGGAAAACCACTTTTGCAGATTCCTTTTCAAGATATCTTGTTTTAAAAGAATGTAAAACGGTTTATGTTATCCATGGGGATGATTTTCATAGAGGGTTTGTGGAGCCGGAAGATAAGGGAGATTTCTTTGTTGATGGACAGGCTTCAGATCAGGTTCTGTGGGAAGATATTTTGCGATTTAACTGGGACTGTATCATTGCCACAGCGAATAGAGCTCTTCAGGATAAACTTGATGTTATTATAGACTATGTGATTGAAGATGAACTTGACCGTGTAAGGAAGTTGGCGGAGAAGAACAATTCTTCTCTGTATTATATTGTTTTGACAGCTGATGCAGATGAAATTGAAAAACGTATTCGGAACAGAGGAGATGTTGATATGATAGACAGAGCTCTGTTTCTGAAAAAGAAATTGGAAGCCATGCCGGAGAATCAAGGCCATATCTATAATAACACCGGTAAAAAAACAGAAGACTCCATCCGGGAGATAGTGTTGGAACAGTTCCTGGTTTAATAAATTCAGGTTTACGGATGTCGTAAGGGCTTCGATCTTTGGCCATACGGCACAGGTGAATATCCATAATTATACTAGTGATGTGACTAGTATCCAGGAGAAGCAGAAAGTGCTTGCCAGGGCGGGGCAAATATGCTAATATTTTGACGGCTAAGGGTGTTGCGCAGCCTGTTACGATTTTTCGCGGCAGGCCGCGAACCCCTGTTGTTACAAGAGAAAATTGATCTTCAGGGCGGGGTGAAAGTCCCCACCGGCAGTTAAAGTCTGCGACCCGCTTCGGCGGCTGATCCGGTGAGATTCCGGAACCGACGGTTACAGTCCGGATGGAAGAAGATGGGAGACGTCCGGAGACCATGTATAAGGCTTCGGATTTTTTAATCGGACCGGGAGAGGAAAGCGTCTCTGTCCAATTTCTGTTATCTGCCATCCTCTGTCATCTCCTGAAACACGAAAGGAGTGTTTTCAGATGAGCAGCAATTCAAAAGCAATTCACAACAACAGCTATAAGGCCGGCTCTTTGTCAAAGACAGAGAGGAGAACCCGCTATCTCGCCGTCACCGCCATGCTTTCGGCGGTGTCCATCGTGCTGATGCAGTTCGATTTTTCCGTTCCCCTCATGCCGTCCTTTATCAAGATGGATCTGTCGGATCTTCCGGCCCTGATCGGTTCCTTCGCCATGGGACCGCTGTACGGCGTCGCGATCGCGCTGATCAAGAACCTCCTCCACCTTGTTCGCACTTCGACAGGCGGGATCGGGGAGCTTTCCAATTTCCTCCTGAGCGCCTTCTTCGTGGCGCCGGCCGGATTCATCTACCAGCGCAATAAGAGCAAAAAGAGCGCAATTATCGGAGCTCTGACAGGTGCTGTCCTGTCCGCCCTTCTCAGCGTGCTGACCAACTATTTCATTGTTTATCCCTTCTATACGGCCTTTATGCCCAGGGAGACAATCATCGCGATGTATCAGGCCATTCGTCCTTCGATCAAGGACGGAGATCTGCTCAGCTGCCTGCTGATCTTTAATATGCCCTTTACCTTTGTAAAGGAGATGCTTTCCGTAGTGATCTGCCTGCTGATCTATAAGCCGCTGTCCCCGCTGATCCACGGGACCTCAAGGTGACAGACGGGCCTTTTGCTGCAGCACCGGACAGTCAGCAGGAACGGAATCTGCTGCGAAAAAGGAAGACGGCCGGTCATGGAGCCGCATAATCCACATAGTTATACCCACTGTAAACAGATACATAACATAAGTGATATTCGAAAGCGCAGCGCCAGTACGCTGCGCTTTCCTGATGTCCGGATATTCCTGTTCACGGACCACGCCCAACAGATGAAACAATGTATTTCATTTTTTTTGCCGGATATGCTATGATAAAAAAGCATGCCGCCTCTGCAATGGAGAAACAGGGCCGGCCGGAACGCTGACGGCGTTCCCGGAAGGCGATGAAGGGCAGCACAGAAGAAATGCACGAGGATCATTTATGAGCAAATATAAAAAGGGCAAAAACAATATCATTGCGGGCGCCTTACTGTTGATGACCGTTTTTCTTTGTTCCGGCTGCGGCAGTGCGGTTTCCGTCGCACATACGGAAGCGGGATATACGGCGCTTCTTTCCTCGGATTACATGGCAGCGGAGGAGGCATTTTCGGCTGCGCTCTCCCAGGGAGAGGATCCGGTATCGGCTTCAAGAGGCCTGGGGATTGCGCTGATGGGACAGGCCCGCTACGGGGAGGCGATCGAAGCCTTCAACCAGGCATTGGCCGCCACGGACGACAAGATGCCTGAGACTGTGCTGGATCTGCTTCAGTATAAAGCCTCCGCACAGTACCGTCTGAAGGATTACGACGGCACGATCCAGACCTGTGATCAGCTTGTGGAGCTGGACGGGAAGCTTGTGGACGCCTACTATTTCCGGGGAGCCGCTTACCTGTGCCGGTCGGAACTTGACAAGGCAAGGGTGAATTTCGATTATGCGGTCAGCCTGGATCCGGGAAATTACGACCTGTACCTGAATATTTACAGTGTCTATGAACAGATGAAACTCTCAGGGATCGGGGATGAGTATCTGCAGACGGCTCTGAGCATTACGCCTGACAGCACGGACAGCTATGTCCATATCGGCCAGATCTATTTTTATCTGGAGCAGTATGACGAAGCACAGAAAGCCCTGATCGAACCTGTGAAGGCAAACTATGTACCGGCCCTGTCCCTGATGGGGCAGATTTACCTTGCCAGGGGCGATTATGACAACGCCCGGGCAATTTATAATCAGATTCAGTCGATCGAAGGCGCGAACGTGGACAGCTACAACGGGCTTGCCCTGTGCGCCCTGCAGTCGGGGGATCCGGATTCCGCCCTGGTTTATATCGGTGAAGGTCTGGCGCTGGAAGGAAATCAGGGAAAGCAGGAACTATATTTCAATGAGATTGTCGCATATGAGCGCAAGCTTGATTTTGTCATGGCCAGAGAGAAATGCCGCGCCTATGCGGAACGCTATCCGACCGACCAGAGGGGGCAGAAGGAACTCACTTTCCTGAGTACGCGCTGAACCCTGCCGCAGACGATATCCCGGTCCGCGGCGCTGAAGCTCATGACGGCGCAGGCGGACGCCCGGGCAAAGAACAGCCTGTCTGCAGCGGCGGGCAGGAAGCAGGCGGACGCCGGGCAAAGAACAGCCTGTCTGCAGCGGCAGGCATGAAAAAAGCGGTCCGCCTGAGCGGACCGCGTTCCTATCAGAAATCGCTTATAATATCAGCTGAAAAATTACAGTTTTACGACGTTGGCAGCCTGAGTTCCGCGATTGCCCTCGATCAGATCATAAGAAACTGCCTGACCCTCTTCCAGGGTTTTGAAGCCTTCGCCCTGAATAGCGGAGAAATGAACGAAAACGTCCTTTCCGTCCTCACCTGTGATAAAGCCATAACCTTTTTCAGCGTTGAACCACTTAACTGTACCCTTGTTCATTATGGTACTACCTCCATTGAAATATATAGATATTGATTGATCGTGGGTTATAAAAAACACAAGCTTTGTTGACAATCAACAACATATATCAACGAGGGCCATGTATCTTAAAACCGTCAATCTTAATTGCAAAACGATTATATCGCCCGGCACTTGAAGTGTCAAGACTAAAAAAAGCACACTCCTATTCGTATTTACAGATAGATGCAAATGGTGAGCATGCACAATATGTGCAATATTACTGATAAAACGAAAGGAAATTGGTTTTTTGCCATGCGTAATTTGTTTAATATAACAATCCCGGTAAAAGTCAGGAAGGTACTTGACTGCCTTCACCGGGAAGGATATGAGGCCTTCGCAGTGGGCGGCTGCGTGAGGGACATGATTCTCGGATGCGCTCCGGATGACTGGGATATCACGACCAGCGCGAAGCCTGAAGAAATTAAAAGGATTTTTCCGGCAACCATCGATACGGGAATCGAGCACGGAACCGTGACTGTCAGGATGGACGGGGAAAGCTTCGAGGTTACAACCTACCGGCTGGACGGAAATTATGAAGATCACAGACACCCGGACAGGGTGGAATTCACCTCGAGCCTGAGGGAGGATTTAAGGCGCAGGGATTTTACCATTAACGCCATGGCCTATAATGAGGAAGAAGGTCTGGTGGATCTGTTCGACGGTCTGGGAGACCTTGAAAGGAAGCTTGTGCGCTGCGTAGGGGAGCCGCGGGAACGTTTCACGGAGGACGCACTCAGGATCTTCCGGGCTGTGCGCTTCTGCGCGAAACTGGGCTTTGAGCTGGATCCCGGGATCCGCAGGGCCGCGGAGGAACTGGCACCTTCCCTGAAGCTTGTGAGCGCGGAACGGATTCAGATGGAACTGGTTAAGCTGCTTGTCTCGCCGCATCCTGAAATGATTTCTCTCGCCTGGGAATGCGGGATCACGGCGCAGGTGCTTCCGGAATTTGACCTGATTATGGAAGCGCCGCAGAACAATCCCCATCATATTTTCTCAGTCGGGGAGCACACGATCCGTACGCTTATGGCGATACGGGCGGACAGAATCCTGCGGCTGACCATGCTTTTTCATGATATGGGGAAACCTTCGGTGCAAACGGTCGATGAGAACGGGATCTACCATCATCGGGGACATGCGGCTCCGGGAGCGGAGATCGCAGGCAGAATCATGAGAAGGCTGAAGTTCGACAGAGCTTCGGAACGGAGCGTCGTGCAGCTTGTCCGCTGTCATTCACTCTATCCGGATCTTACTCCGGAGGGAGTCCGCAGGGCTGTGGTCCGGATCGGGGAGGATCTTTTTCCGCTGTTCCTGGAGGTGAAGTGCGCGGATATCCGGGGGCAGAATCCGGAAGTACAGAAGGAAAAGCTTGCCTATATGGACAGGGTGAAGGAACTCTATGAGGAAATTCTGGCAGACGGCGACTGTCTGTCGTTAAAACAGCTGGCTGTGAGCGGTGACGACCTCCTGGCGGACGGGATGAAAAAAGGTCCTGAACTGGGGAGCGTTCTTCAGGCTCTGCTGGATGAAGTGCTGGAAGATCCTGCCAGAAACAGGAAGGAGTATCTTCTGGAGCGCAGCAGGAGCCTGCGCGCCTGATTTTTACAGGCCGGACCTGTTTTCCGGCCGGTAAACGGAAACCTGCCGCAGTGCCCCGGCTTCTTCAGGCCGGGCTGCCTGTTCCGGCAGAGAAAAGGTTGCCCCGGCGGCGCGAAAAGGGTATACTTGCTCAGGTGAGACGAGTTTTTGTAGTCCGGAGTTACTGTTTACAGTCTGCTGCCTGCTGTACGGAAGGCTGTGAATGTCAGCGGCCCGGTGCCGCTCAGAATGGATGACTGTCCGTGCGCTTTCCGGATAACTTTTGAAAGGGGCGCCGACGGCCGTCGTGGAGGATGCGATGAAATTTATTCAGACACCCGTAAAGGGAATGCAGGACTTTCTTCCTGCGGATATGGTTCTTCGGCAGCATGTGCTCGGACTGATCCGGGATACTTACGCCAGGTTTGGATTTGATGAGATAGAGACGCCGGTCATGGAACACATTGAAAACCTGACCGGACGGCAGGGCGGCGAGAATGAGAAGCTGATCTTCAAGGTTCTGAAGAGGGGCGCGGAGCTGGAGAGAGGGCTGAAGAGCGGGGAACTGGCGGACAGTGCCCTGCGCTATGATTTGACCGTTCCGCTGTGCAGGTATTACGCCTGCCACCGCAATGATCTTCCGTCTCCCTTCAAGGCGCTTCAGATCGGCAATGTGTTCCGTGCCGACCGCCCGCAGAAGGGACGCTTCCGCCAGTTTACCCAGTGCGACATCGATATCATAGGAGACGGCTCCATTATGGCGGAGATTGAGCTGATCGCGGCGACGAGCAAAGCTCTGACGACCATCTTTGCTGAAGTGGGAATCTCCGCGTTCACCATCCATCTGAACGACCGCAGGGTCCTGAAGGCGATGGCGGCAAATGCCGGATTTAACGAGGATCAGTATGACGAGATTTTCATAATCCTGGACAAGATGGATAAGATCGGCCTTGACGGCGTGAAAGAGAATCTGCTTGAGGAAGGATTCGCGGCGGAATCCGTGGAGAAGTACGTTTCCTTCTTCCGTCTGCTGGAGGAAGGAACTGATATGAAGGAGTTCATCCTGTTAACCTGCGGGACGGACGCCGCGCAGGGGATGTCGGATGATCTGTCGTCGATCATGGAGGCGGTGAGCGGCATGCTGGACGCTTCCGTGACCCTGAAGTTTGACCCGACCCTGGTCAGGGGCATGAGCTACTATACCGGCACCATCTTTGAAATCACGATTGACAACTATTCCTTCTCCATTGCCGGAGGCGGAAGATATGACAGGATGGTCGGGCGTTTCTGCGGCCAGGACGCTCCGGCCTGCGGTTTCTCGATCGGATTCGAGCGAATCGTAACCATTCTGCGTGACCTGAACTGGAAGATGCCGCAGGAGGCGGAAAAGGCTGCCTATCTGGTCGACATGAAGAGCGCGGGCGGCAGGGTGAAGGAAGTCTTTGAGAAAGCGACCCGGCTCAGGGAAGCCGGGATGATCGTGACGGTTCAGCCGCTGCGCAAAAACGCGAAATTCCAGGTGGATATGCTTGAGAGCGCCGGCTACGGAAAGATAGAAAAAGTATATGCGGATACTGTGCTCTGAGCTGCGGAAAAAAGCGATGGGGGAAAGCCGGAAGCCTGCGTTGAATTGCGGGGAAACAGGGCAAAACGCTTGACAAACAGAGGTATCGGTTATATAAGTATTATCAGTGCCGGTCCTATGGGGACGGACGGGGAAAATACACTGATCAGAGAAGGAGTAATCTCATGAATAAAACTGAACTTGTTGCGGCAATCGCCGAGAAGGCTGAACTGAGCAAAAAGGATGCAGAGAAGGCTCTTAAGGCTTTTACTGAGGTAGTTGGCGAAGAACTGAAGAAGGGTGAGAAGATCCAGGTTGTTGGTTTCGGAACATTCGAAGTTTCTGAGAGAGCAGCACGTGAGGGCAGGAATCCGCAGACAGGTGAGACCATGACGATCAAAGCGTCCAAGTCTCCGAAGTTCAAAGCTGGCAAGGCACTGAAGGACAGCCTGAACTGAGACGGGCGTTCCTGTAAGAAAAGAATGATATGAGACCGGGGATGGTTCATCCCCGGTTTCTTTTTGGGAAACTTTTTGGGGGGAAAGCATATGAGACTGGATAAATATCTGAAAGTGTCCCGGCTGGTAAAGCGCAGAACGGTCGCGAATGAGGCCTGCGACGCGGGACGGGTACTGCTGAACGGGAAGATTGCCAGGGCTTCCGCGCCGGTGAAAGAGGGAGACGTGATTGAGATCGCTTTCGGAAACCGGAGCGTCAAAGCGGAAGTACTCAGCATACAGGAGACTGTCCGCAAGGAAGAGGCGCAGGAGATGTTTCGATATCTTTAAATTTTTGTAACTTTTCCGGAAAATGAGGAGAAGGTTCTTGCATAATTGTCCTGCGCAGTTTAGAATAATCTTTGATTTTTCTTAAGATTCTGTTCGCAGCTGGGGAGCAGTCGGACAGAGTCAGTCAGGGGATAAAAGGGGTAAAAAACTATGTCCGGACAGGGTAAGAGGCCGGTTGCCAGGAGCAACCAGCGCGGCATGGTCCTGATCATGCTGGTTGTTATGATTCTTCTTGTTGTCATGGTCTATCAGAGTCGCAGGCTTACTTTGAAGAATGCCGCGCTCGCCGACCAGATCAGCCAGCTGAGCGAGCTGATTGTGGAAGAAGAAGGAAGATCAGAACAGATCGAGGATTTCCGCGCCTACACAAGGTCGGATGAGTATGTGGAAAAGACTGCCCGGGAGAAGTTCGGCTTCGTCTATCCGGATGAGGTCATATTCCGCTCGGCCGGCAGCTGATGGACCGGATACAGAGAAGAGATTGCTCTGCGGAACGTAGTTCTGCAGAGCTTTTTATTCTTCATCGCGTACTGCCTGTGATTCCGGTTCGGGGTACTGGCAGAGAGACAGGTGATGCCGGAAACGGGAAAGGGGGCAGGCGATGGATTTTCTGCTGCGGCGGACAGAAGAGCTGGCGGACAGATACGGGATGCTGCAGGCCGGGGATCATATTCTTGCCGGGGTTTCCGGCGGAGCGGATTCAGTATGTCTTCTTTATCTGCTCAGGGAACTGGCGCCCCGGAGGGATTTTCTGCTGGAGGCGGTCCATGTGGAACACGGGATCAGGGGCGCGGAGTCTGAGTCAGACTGCGTTTTTGTCCGGGAGCTGTGCGCCCGGCTGGAGATTCCGCTTTCCGTCGAACATATCCGGGTCCCCGACCTTGCGAAAGCGCTGGGACAGGGAACGGAGGAGACGGCACGGGAGGAGAGATACCGCATTTTCCTGGAAACCGCCTTAAAGACGGGGGCAAATAAGATAGCGGTCGCGCATAACCTGAATGATCAGGCGGAGACGGTTCTCTGGAACCTGACCAGGGGGAGCAGCCTGAGAGGGCTGGGCGGGATCCGTCCGGTCCGCAGTCTCGGAAAGAAAGGCGGGGAAGGCAGGGAGATTTTCCTGATCCGGCCCCTGATCGGGACAAGGCGCAGGGAAATTGAATCATTTCTGATGGAGAAGGGCATTCCTTTCTGTACAGACAGGACCAATGAAGACCTGGAGATTACCCGGAACAGAATCCGCCTTTCCGTTCTTCCGGAGCTGGAAGCCCTGAACAGCAGGACCGCGGAGCACATTTCCCTGGCGGCGGAGCAGCTGCGGGAGACAGAGGACTACCTTGCCCGACAGACAGCGAAGGCTGCGGGGGAAATGATCAGAAGCGGGCCGGAAGGCGGGACGAAGATTCTGCTCCTTGACCGCTTTTTCCGGGAAGACCCGCTGATCCGGCGGAGAGTCCTGCGGGAGTGTATCCGGGGCGTGATGCCGGGAGGCAGCCTGAAAGACGTCGGCAGAGTTCATGTGGAGGAACTGCTGGCCCTTGCATCCATGAGCTGCGGAAAAGCCGCCAGCCTTCCCGGAGGGGGCCGGGCGGTCCGGGAGGACGGAATTCTCCGCTTTATTCCTCCGGGCTTCGCTGCAGAAGCTGCCCGAGAAGAATGGATGGAAGTTCCGCTCCGGGAAGAAGGGACTTTTTCCTTCGGCGGAAGCCCTTACCGCTGCGCTTTCGGAAGCTTGTTTCCGGGCGGAAATGCTCCCGGAAGTCCCGCCGTGATTGAACAAAAAAGATACACGAAATGGCTCTCGTATGATACAATGGGTGCGTATCTGTGCATGCGCACAAGAAGAAGCGGAGACTACCTGATCGTGAACGCTTCCGGCGGGAGACAGAAACTGAAAGATTATTTCATCGGCTGCAAGATCCCGAGGGAAATCAGAGACCGCATTCCCCTGCTTGCGCAGGGAAGCCATATCCTCTGGGTTGTCGGCGGAAGAATCAGTGAAGGCGCCCGGGTGAAGTGCGGGGATCCTTATATAAAGGTAGTGAAGGAAGATGAAGCGCGGCTGCCGGACGGGGGATGAAGGAAGCATCCTTCCGTACCCGGAGCGGGCAGGACACGGAAGACAGACTTTCCAGAAGGAGAGAGGAAGATGAAAGAGACAACCAGAATTCTGATTCCCCAGGATAAGGTGGAGGAACGCATTCAGCAGCTTGCCGATGAGATCAGCAGGGATTATGAGGGAAAGGTGGTCCATCTCGTAGGGATTCTCAAGGGCAGCGTGTTTTTTGTCTGTGAACTTGCAAAACGTCTGACCATTCCGGTGACTATGGACTTTATGTCTGTGTCAAGCTACGGCAGCGGAACGAAATCTTCCGGCATCGTCAAACTGATCAAGGACCTGGACGAGCCGCTGGAAGGGCGCGAGGTGATCGTGGTGGAGGATATTATTGACTCCGGCCGCACGCTGAGCTATCTGCTTAAAAACCTTTCAAACCGCAGGCCGGCAAGCATCCGTCTCTGTACGCTGCTTGACAAGCCGGACCGCAGGGAATGTGAGGTGGACGTGGATTACCAGGGATTCCAGATCCCGGATGAATTCGTGATCGGTTACGGCCTTGATTATGATCAGAGATACCGGAATCTTCCCTATATCGGGGTGCTTGCCCTCTCTGAAGAGTAATCCCGTGCGGAAACATATATGATTACCGGCTCAGGCCGGTTTTCGCGGGAAAGGAGTTGCACAGTTTGAATAAGACTTCGAGAGGAACGGGTTTTTACCTTCTGCTCGGAATGATCTGCATCTTTCTGATTTTCGCGCTGCGCGACAGCTTCAACGGCAGAAGCGACATCACGCAGGCGAGGCTTGTCCATATGCTGGAAAAAGGAGAAGTATCCAGAGTGGACGTGATCCAGAATGAGGAAGTCCCGACCGGTACCCTGCAGGTGACAACCACAGAAGATGAAGTACTTACGGTGAATGTCTCCGACGTCAATGCGGCGCAGGAGCTGCTGAGCGCTTATGACGTAACGGTCGATGTGGAGAATGTATCCAGGAGCGGAATCCTCTTTACTTCCATTCTGCCGGTGATTCTGATGTCGGTCATGTTCCTGTTCCTGATCATGTTTCTCAACCGGCAGCAGGGCGGCGGAAGCGGTTCCGTGATGATGAATTTCGGAAAGAGCCGCGCCAGGATGTTTACGCCGGACGCGCGGAAGGTCACATTTGACGACGTGGCGGGACTTGATGAGGAAAAGGAAGAGCTGGCGGAGATTGTCCAGTTCCTGTCCGAGCCGGAACAGTTCCTGAAAGTGGGCGCCCGCATACCGAAAGGCATTATCCTGGTGGGCCCGCCCGGAACCGGCAAGACGCTTCTGGCGAGGGCGGTAGCGGGGGAAGCGGGAGTTCCCTTCTTCTCCATTTCCGGCTCGGATTTTGTGGAGATGTTCGTGGGCGTCGGCGCCTCCCGTGTGAGGGACCTCTTCGAGGAGGCGAAGAAAAACCAGCCCTGCATCGTGTTCATAGACGAGATCGACGCGGTCGGCCGCCGGAGAGGAACCGGCATGGGCGGGGGACATGACGAGCGGGAACAGACGCTGAACCAGCTTCTTGTGGAGATGGACGGTTTTTCGGAGAATGAAGGCATCATCGTAATGGCTGCGACGAACCGCGTGGATATTCTGGATCCGGCGATCCTCAGAGCGGGACGTTTTGACCGCCAGGTGGCGGTAGGCCGTCCGGACGTGAAAGGCCGGGAGGAGATCCTGAAGGTTCATTCGAAGAATAAACCTCTTTCAGATGACGTGGATCTTCAGATCGTCGCGCGCACGACAGCGGGATTCACGGGGGCGGATCTGGAGAATCTCATGAACGAAGCGGCGATCCTTGCCGCTAAGAATAAAAGGACTTACCTGAAGCAGAGCGATATTAACCAGGCCTTCATTCATATCGGCATCGGGCCGGAGAAGCACAGCAGGGTTATTTCGGAGAAAGAAAAGCGGATTACGGCTTACCATGAGTCCGGACACGCCATTCTCTTCCATCTGCTTCCGGATGTCGGGCCGGTCCACACGATCTCGATTATCCCCACGGGCCGCGGGGCGGCAGGCTATACCATGCCTCTGCCGGAGAGAGACGAGATGTTCGATACAAAGAACAAGATGTTCCAGAACATCGTCGTCAGTCTCGGCGGGCGGGTTGCGGAGGAACTTGTGATCGGGGATATCACGACGGGCGCGTCCCAGGATATCAAGGAGGCTTCCGGTATTGCCAGGGCCATGGTCACAAAGTACGGCTTCTCCGAACGCCTGGGCCCGATCAATTATGAACAGAGCGAAGATGAGATCTTCATCGGGAAGGAGCTGGCGCATACCAGACAGTACGGGGAACGGATCGCCTCCGTCATCGACGAAGAAGTGAAGCAGATCATCGACAGTGCCTACAGCCAGGCGAAGGATCTGATTTCTTCGCACAGGGATGTCCTGGACAGGTCCGCGGAGCTTTTGCTGGAAAAGGAAAAAATAACCCGGGAAGAGTTCGAGGCTCTGTTCTGAGAGACGCTGGCGGGAAGGATTTGCTGACTGGAAATGACCCGGTCACACTTTCCCGGAGAGCGTCAGAAAAAGCGAAATACAAAGTATAAATTTGCGAATATATAAATTGAGCGGGCAAATTGTCTTGTAAACATTGCGCTGGATGCTGAAAAGCAACTTGTCTGTACAACTTGCACAATTTTGCTGGATATATTTGTGCATGTTTGGGCACACTTCTTGCAGGGGGTGTGATAAAATTAATTCGTAAAACCCCAATACATTATATAGTTTTTGCTACACCCCATAAGAGAATACCTTCTCCAAGAGAAAAGGGCAGCGTTTGCGCGCTGTCCTTTTTTCACACCCGGAAGAAACGGCGCGGCAGGAACCGGGGCAGCATTCCTTGACCGGGGCAGCAGTCGCTTTTGCGGCGCTGCCTTTCTCCCGGCAGACGTATGGCCGGCGCCGTCCGGCGGAACTCAGAAATCAAAACAGAGAAATGCTGATGATCCGGCTTTTCAGCCTGGAAGAGCCTGCAGGACAGCGCATCTCTGCGTTTCAGGAAGAGAGATTACAGCATGCAGAATTCTGCTGACGACAGAGAAGAGAGAACCTTTCCGGCGGATGCGGCCGGCATTCTGAATACAGACGCCCTTTTTTCTGACGGGACAAAAACTTTCGTCTGTCCCATGGAGCCGGAGATAGGGGAGGAAGTTACGATTCGCTTCCGTACAGCCGCGGCGAACGCGGAGGCAGTTTATCTTTGCCCGGTAAACAGGGAGAAGCTTCCTATGACGCCGGAGCGGTCGGAAGGCGTTTTTGATTATTTCGCGGTTAAGCTCCGCCTGTCGGATGAGCCGCTGGCCTATTATTTTGAGGTGCACGGCCGTGACCGGCAGGTCTGCTATACAAAAGGAGGCGTTTCGGAGCAGCCGGATGAACATTTTCTTTTCCGGATCTGCCCGGGTTTTTCGACGCCTGACTGGGCAAAAGGCGCCGTCATGTACCAGATCTTTACGGACCGCTTCTGCAACGGGGATCCCGGCAATGATGTGCTTGACCATGAATACAGCTACGGAGGCGGGCATACGCACCGGGTCGCAGACTGGGACAGGCTTCCGGAACCCTTTGACGTCGGGAATTTTTACGGCGGGGATCTGGAGGGAGTCCGGAAAAAGCTGGATTATCTGCAGGAACTGGGGATCGAGGTAATCTATTTTAATCCTCTGTTTCTGTCTCCTTCCAATCACAAATATGATACGCAGGATTACGGCTTTATCGATCCTCACCTGGGCAGGATTGTCGCTGACGGCGGACAGGTCCTTAAGGATGGGGATCAGGAGAATACGGATTCGGAGCGCTATATCCGCCGCGTCACGGACGAGAGGAACCTGGAAGCAAGCAATGACCTCTTCCGGCTCCTGTGCGGCGAGATCCACGCCCGCGGAATGCGGCTGATCCTGGACGGGGTCTTCAATCACTGCGGTTCCTTCAACCGCTGGATGGACCGGGAAGGGATCTATAAGGAGAGCCGGAAAGGCCCGGAGGGCGCCTATCTGGACCCTGACAGCCCCTGGAGACCTTATTTCTCCTTTAAGGACGAGAATGCCTGGCCGGACAATGACTCCTATGAGGGATGGTGGGGAGTGGATACGCTGCCCAAGCTGAATTATGAGAACTCGGAGGAGCTTACGGAATACATTCTCCAGATCGGGGAAAAATGGGTCAGTCCTCCTTACAATGCCGACGGATGGCGCCTTGACGTTGCCGCGGACCTCGGCTTTTCCCCCGAATTCAACCACAGCTTCTGGAAGCGTTTCCGGACTGTGGTCAAAGAGGCGAACCCGGACGCGCTGATCCTGGCAGAGCATTACGGAAACTGTGAGAGCTGGCTCAAGGGAGACGAATGGGACAGCGTCATGAATTATGACGCGTTCATGGAACCCCTGACCTGGTTTTTTACGGGGATGGAAAAGCATTCTGACGTATTTATTCCGGAGCAGATCGGGAATTATCCCAATTTCCGTGACGCCGTGCGCTATCACATGGCCAGCTTTATGGAGCCGTCCCTGCTGACGGCCATGAATGAGCTTTCCAACCATGATCACAGCCGTTTCCTGACCAGGACCAACCATATCGCGGCGCGTGTCGGACAGTTTGACTACGACGCCGCTTCGGACGGCGTCAGCCGGCCTGTCATGCGGGAAGCGGTGATCATGCAGATGACCTGGCCCGGAGCGCCCGCGGTCTATTACGGGGACGAGGCAGGCGTATGCGGCTTCACGGACCCGGACAACCGCAGAACCTATCCCTGGGGGAAGGAAGACCGGGAGATGCTGGAATTCCACCGGCAGGCGATCCGCATGCACAGGAAGCATCCGGTGCTCCGGACCGGTTCCCTCCGCATGCTGGGCGGGGAAGAGAACTGTCTTTTTTACGGAAGATTTGATGAAAATGAACAGATCATAACCGCCTTCAACAATGCGCAGCATGAGACTGCTGTCCGGATTCCGGTCTGGGAGGCAGGCGTGCCGGTGAACTGTGAGATGGAGCGGATTTTCTGCTCGGATTTAACCGGTTTTACAGAGGAAAGGGAGCGCTTTCCGGTGCGCGGAGGATTTCTGACGCTTACGCTGCCCGCTGTCTCCGCCCTCGTGCTGAAAAGTGCGACGGCCGGGGAAGGAAGCAGTGTTTCGAAAAATAAAAATTGACAATTTCCGGAGCTTCTGCATACTGATAAGGGATGGCAGAGGGTCCGGACAGGACCGGAAAAGGGCCGGATAGATAAAAGGGGAGGATCACAGGGATGAATATTGTAGTATTGGCCGGAGGAATCAGCACAGAGCGGGAGATTTCCATCGTATCGGGAACCCAGGTGTGCAAGGCGCTCAGAGGCAGGGGCCACAGGGCCGTTCTGCTGGATGTTTTCTGCGGGGACGGGCGGATCACAGAGGAGAACGCCTTCCCGGATGAATATGACGTGGATGCCGCGGCGGCTTATGCGCGCAGCTTTGACGGGCAGCTGGAGGAACTGAAGAAAAGGAGAAGTTTTTTCGGACCCAATGTCCTTATGCTCTGTCAGCAGGCGGACGCCGTATTCATGGCGCTTCACGGATCCAACGGGGAAGACGGCAAGATTCAGGCGACCTTTGAACTTATGGGGATCCCTTATACAGGGAGCAGCTGCCTGGGCAGCGCCCTGGCCATGGACAAGGATCTGACCAAGCAGCTTTTCCGCGAGAACGGCGTCCCGACTCCGAAGGGGATCGTGATTCAGCGCGGGGATGAGATCCTGCCCCCTGCTGAAAACAAGGTGGGTCTGCCCTGTGTGGTCAAGCCTGCCTGCGGAGGTTCCAGCGTCGGGGTCAGCATAGCCCGCACGGAGGAAGGATACAAAAAAGCCCTGGAAACGGCTTTCAGCTATGAAGATGTGCTGATTGTCGAGCAGTATATCAGGGGACGGGAGTTTTCTGTCGGCATCGTGGACGGAATTGTCTATCCGGTGATCGAGATCGCTCCGCTCAGCGGATTTTATGATTATGTCAACAAATATAAAGCCGGCTCCACGATTGAGACCTGTCCGGCGGATATTCCGGCGCATGTGACGGAAAAGATGCAGCAGGCCTGCCTGAGGGCATATCACGCGCTGCGTCTTTCCAGCTACGGCCGGATCGACGTGATGATGGATGAGGACGAAAATGTATACTGCCTGGAAGCCAATACTCTTCCCGGCATGACGCCGACCAGCCTCCTGCCGCAGGAAGCGGCGGCGCTCGGCATTGATTTTCCGGCTCTTTGCGAGAAACTGATCGAGGTTTCAGTCCGCGACCGTTCGTAAGGACAGATTCAAATCCGTCAGTGCAGGAGAAGTCAGGGAGAAAAGCAGCGGAGGGCTGCTTTCAGGGGATGATGAAAAATAGTCTCTCAAGGCTGTTTATGCCGCATGCGGAATGGCGGCGGAACGGAGATTGGCATGAAAGGGATGACTTTGGGGAAGATCGCTGAAGCGGCGGCGGGGACTCTGTACCTGTCCGTTCTGAAGGCGGACGGCAGTTATCAGGTATATGAAGAAGGAAGCCCTGCCGGGGCAGACGAGGCTGTGCGCAGCGCTTTCTGCGATTTTCGCGGCCGGGAAATACAGTCTGTAACGACAGACAGCAGGAAAGCGGAGGAGGGAAGTCTCTTCGCGGCCATCGTCGGCGCCAGGGCGGACGGCCACAGATTCATTGCCTCCGTCTATGACCGCGGCGCACTCTGTGTGTTTTCGGAGAGGGAGCTTGCCGGGGACGATCTTTTTACTCCGGAGGCGCGGAAGCATTTTAGCGGATGCGGAGAGGAAAGCGCGAAGAGCCTTTTCAGGCCCTGGATTCTCGTCCGGGATACGCAGACCGCCCTCGGAGCGGCGGCAGCCCTCTACCTGGACATTCTGGGCATTCCCGTCACAGGCGTGACCGGCAGTGTCGGCAAGACCAGCACAAAAGAGATGATTGCCTCCGTCCTCAGCCGGAAACTGCGCACGCTTAAGACAGAAGGAAATTTCAATAATGACCTTGGCCTGCCCCTGACCGTCTTCCGGCTGACGGAGGAGGATGAGATCGCGGTTCTGGAGATGGGGATTTCCCATTTCGGGGACATGCACAGGCTGGCGAAGATCGCGCGGCCCGATACGGCTGTGATCACCAACATCGGGACCTGCCATCTGGAATATCTCGAGAACCGGGACGGCGTCCTTCGCGCCAAGACGGAGATCTTTGACCATGTCAGGGAGAACGGGCATATTCTGCTTAACGGAAATGATGATAAACTGCGGACTGTCCATGATGTGAAAGGACGCAGCCTCCTCTTTTTCGGCGTCTCCTCTGAGGAGGAGGGCACGGAGGACCTGTCCGCCGGCAGCAAAGTAACCTACCCGCCTGAGGAACTCAGAGGCCGCTGCGTCTGCGCTTCGGATATCCGGCCGCTCGGCTTTGACGGATCGCTCTGCAGGATGGATACCCCGGAGGGAAGCTTTGAACTGAAGGTTCCGGTTCCCGGGATTCACAATATTTCCAACGCCGCGGCGGCAACGGCGGTGGGACTGACTTACGGACTGTCCTTTGAACAGATCCGTGAGGGGATCGCGGCCATGCAGACAATATCCGGGCGTTTCCGGATTCTGCATACGCCGGCCATGACCGTGATTGACGACTGCTACAACGCGAATCCGGTTTCCATGAAGTCCTCCCTGAAGGTACTCGCCGGATGTGATACGCGCCGTGTCGCGATTCTTGGCGATATGGGAGAACTCGGGAAAGATGAGATTGCACTGCACAGGGAGGTAGGCGCCTATGCGGCAGGCTGTACGGACAGGCTGATCGTGATCGGGAGGCTTGGCAGATATATCTGCGATGCTGCGTTGGAAGCAAGGCCGGAGCTCCCGGCAGTCTGGTACGCTTCCGTGGACGAGTTTCTGGAAAAATGCGGGAGCGGGTTCTGCAAAGGGGACACGGTCCTGGTCAAGGCGAGTCATTTTATGAATTTTCCGCGCATTGTGGAAGCGCTGACGGCAGGACAGGCGGAATAAGGAGCGTTATCTTTTCACGGAGAGCCGGTGAACGGGCCGTGAGCGGGACATGGAAGCGGGAAGCTGGTTTTTTGCGCGGTGGGGCGGTGTACAGGCCGTGAACGGGGCATGGAAGCGGGAAGCTGGTTCTTTGCGCTGCGGGCCGGTGAACGGGCCGTGAGCGGGACATGGAAGCGGGAAGCTGGTTCTTTGCGCTGCGGGCCGGTGAACGGGCCGTGAGCGGGACATGGAAGCGGGAAACGGGTTTTTTGCGCGGCAGCCAGGCGTGCAGGTCATGAGCCGGTCCGGAGACCGGCAGGAGAAAAAGCTGAGAAAGCTGCAGGAGTGACAGAACGATGTATATAATAGCAGGCCTGGGCAACCCGGGCAGCCGGTATGAAAAGACAAGACATAACTGCGGTTTTGAAGCCATAGATCTTCTGGCGGAGCGCTGCGGGATCAGCCTGAAGGACAGAAAATTCAAATCCCTGTGCGGGAACGGCGTAATTGACGGGCAGAAGGTCCTGCTGATGAAGCCGCTCACCTATATGAACCTGAGCGGGGAAGCCGTACAGGCGGCCGCCGCTTTCTACAAGATCGACCCGGCGAAAGAGCTGATTGTCCTCTATGACGATATCAGCCTGGAACCCGGACAGCTCCGCGTGCGGGCGAAAGGCTCGGCAGGCGGTCACAACGGGATCCGGAGCATTATCCGGATGCTGGGAACGGAACAGTTCCTGCGGGTGAAGATCGGAACCGGCGCAAAGCCGGCTGATATGGACCTGGCGGACTATGTGCTGGGAAGGATCCCTCTTTCCGAGCGGGCGGATATGGCCGCGGCATTTGACAGAGCTTCGAAAGCTGCTGTGGATCTGGTCACGGAGCCGCTCGACCGCGTTATGAACGAATACAACCGGAAAATAGAGAAGGTGCCGGAAGCCTGACACAGAGCAGCTGGGCTCCGGCGCGGAAGGAAAGGAAGATACGGCAGGTTAACCATTATGATAAAGGCTTTATATGCTCCCATGACGGAGATGGCGGAATTTACCGCTCTCAGGGAGCAGATGAAACGGAATAAAGGCCTGCTGCAGGCAGGAGGATGCATCGATTCACAGAAATCGCACCTGATTGCCTGCCTGGCGGAAGGGTATCCGGTGCGGCTGATTCTGGCGCCGGATGACCTTCGGGCGAAAGAAATCTATGAGAATTATCAGATCTTTGACCGAAATGTACTCTTATATCCGGCCAGAGACTTTCTTTTTTTTCAGGCGGACGTGCAGAGCAGGCATCTGACCACGCAGAGAGTGCAGGTTATGAAAGCGCTTGCGGCTCCGGAGGGCGAGCTGACGGTGATCCTGACCATGAGCGCCCTGATGAGCCACTGCATGCCGGCTGAGCGCTGGGTCGACGCGATCCGCTCTTTCTCTGTGGGAGACGAGCTGGATCTGAACCAGGAGCGGGAATATCTGGGACGGATCGGCTATGAGCGCACCGACCAGGTGGAGGAGCCCGGACAGTATGCCAGCAGGGGAGGAATTCTTGATCTGTTTCCGCTGACGGAGGAGAATCCGGTCCGGATCGAGCTGTGGGGAGACGAGATCGACTCGATCCGCACTTTTGACGTACAGTCCCAGCGCTGCCTGGAAGAACTGCAGAATATCTGCGTCTATCCGGCGTCTGAATTCGTGACCGATGACGATATCACCCGGAAGGGGCTTGATAAGATCCGCAGGGAATCCGCAAGGCAGGAGAAGAAATTCCGCCTCAGCCATATGAGCGAGGAGGCCGCCAGAGTCAGCGCCATAGCGGGCGATGCGAAGGAGCGGCTGAACGATTTTGGCGATACCACGGTGATGGAAGGCCTCTGCGATTATTTCTATCCGGAATCGGTATCCCTTCTGGACTATTTTCCCGCGGACGCGCCTGTTTTTATCGACGAGCCCGTCCGGGTGAGAGAACATGCCCTGGAGGCGGAGACGGAATTTGCCGACAGTTTCAGCCACCGTCTGGAAAAGGGCTATGTCCTGCCGGGGCAGGCAAAGATCCTTTTCACTGTCGCGGAGATAGAAAAGCGCCTTTCCGAGCGCTGCCTGGTCGGGCTTACCATGCAGAGCGGCACGAAGATGCCCTGGCCGGTGAAACGGAAATTTGACCTGCAGGTGTCCGGTACAGGCGTCTATAACAGTAATTTTGAGCTTCTGCTGAAAGACCTTGCCAGATACCGCCGGGAACATTACAGAGTCGTCCTGCTCAGCGCCTCCAGGTCCAGAGGGAAACGCCTGGCCGAGGACCTGACGCAGAATGAGGTCACCGCCTTCTATTCGGAGAACCCGGACCGGGTGCTTGAAAACGGGGAGATTATGGTGACCTGGGGCAATGCCCACCGCGGCTACGCCTATCCGCTGCTCCGTTTCGCGGTTCTTTCCGAGAGCGATATCTTCGGCCAGGAAAAAAAGAAGAAGCGCAGGAGGCAGAAGCGCTATGAGGGGAAGGCCCTGGCTTCCTTCACGGAGCTGTCGCCGGGCGATTATGTTGTCCATGAAAACCACGGGATCGGAATCTACCGGGGCGTGGAAAAGGTGATGTCGGGCGGCGTGCAGAAAGATTACATGAAGATAGAATACGCCGGGGGCTCCAACCTCTATGTACTGGCGACCCAGCTGGACATGATCCAGAAATACGCGGATGCGGAGGCAAAGACGCCCAGAATCTCGAAGCTGGGCGGAAATGACTGGTCCAGGACCCGCTCCAGGGTCCGGACGGCGGTCGAGGAGATCGCCCAGGAGCTTGTCGACCTGTATGCGGCAAGGAGCCGGAAAAAAGGCTTTACCTACGGCCCTGATACGACCTGGCAGACGGAGTTTGAGGAAATGTTCCCCTATGAGGAGACCCAGGACCAGCTTGCGGCGATCGCGGATACAAAGAAAGACATGGAGTCCGGGAAGATCATGGACCGGCTGATCTGCGGAGACGTCGGTTACGGCAAGACAGAGATCGCGATCCGGGCCGCCTTCAAGGCAGTCCAGGAGAACCGGCAGGTTGCCGTCCTGGTTCCGACTACGATCCTGGCCCAGCAGCATTACAATACGTTTCTGCAGCGCATGAAGGATTTCCCGGTCCGGGTCGACCTCATGTGCCGCTTCCGGAGCCGGGCCGAGCAGGCGGAAACCGTGAAGGGTCTCAGGGACGGCAGAGTTGATATCGTGATCGGAACCCACAGGCTCCTGTCGAAGGATATCGCCTTTAAAAACCTGGGCCTGCTGGTCGTGGACGAGGAGCAGCGCTTCGGCGTCACCCATAAGGAGAAGATCAAGCAGCTGCGCAAGGAAGTGGACGTTCTGACGCTGACGGCCACGCCGATCCCGCGCACGCTCCACATGAGCCTCGCCGGGATCCGGGATATGAGCGTCCTGGAGGAAGCGCCTCAGGACAGGCTTCCGGTCCAGACCTTTGTCATGGAGTACAATGAGGAGACCGTCCGGGAGGCGATCAGCAGAGAGCTGGCCCGGAACGGACAGGTCTATTTTGTCTACAATCATGTGTCCACGATCCCGGATATGGCGAAAAAGGTGGAGGAACTGGTGCCTCAGGCCAGGGTCGCCTACGCCCACGGGAAGATGAACGCCCAGCAGATCGAGGACGTCATGTACGATTTTATCAACGCGGACATCGATGTCCTGGTCACTACGACAATTATAGAGACCGGCCTCGATATCCCGAACGTAAATACGATGATCATCCACGACGCGGACCGGATGGGCCTTTCCCAGCTTTACCAGCTCAGGGGCAGGGTCGGCAGGTCCAGCCGTACAGCTTACGCTTTCCTGATGTACCGGAGAAACCTCATGCTGAAGGAGACGGCCGAGAAGCGTCTGAGCGCGATCCGGGAGTACACGGAACTGGGAAGCGGTTTCCGCATTGCCATGCGGGATCTGGAGATCAGAGGCGCAGGCAATATGCTGGGCAAGGCCCAGAGCGGGCATATGTCGGAGGTGGGATACGATCTTTATTGCAAGCTGCTGAACGAATCCGTCCAGCGCCTGAAGGGGGAATCGACGGTTCAGGAGGAATTCGATACGTCCATCGACCTCAATATCGACGCATATATTCCGGACCGCTATATTTCCAGTGAGACGCAGAAGCTGGATCTCTACAAGCGGATCGCTTCCATCAGCGGCGAGGAGGAGTACAATGACATGCTCGACGAGCTGATGGACCGCTTCGGGGAACCTCCGCGCTCTGTCCGGGATCTGCTGAAAGCGGCGCTTCTCAAGAGCAGGGCGCATGAATGCTTCCTTACGGATCTTTCCCAGCAGGGAGAGGAGATCCGCTTCAGCATGTACGACAGGGCGCCCGTCGAAGGAGAGAAAATCGTGGGCTTCATGAAAGCCTGCAGGGGAAGAATGCGTTTCGTGGCGGGGAAAAATCCCTGCTTCTCCTATACGATCGTGCACAGGTCGGGAAAGACGGAGGATATCCTGGATACCGTGGACGGGCTGCTCCGCGAGATGAAGGAGCATCTGTTTCCGGCGGTATAGGAATACTGCGGGCCGGAAGCTGATTGCAATTCTGCCGTGAATCGTGGCGGGGGTATGAAAATTTTGTTGCAGTGAAAGGGCAAACTGACTATAATTATGTAATGTGCCGTGCAGTTTCCTGCGCGGAGAGCAGAGCAAAAGCCGCTGAAACAACGGCAGAGAAAGTCGGAGGTTATTATGGCAAAGGTGTGGAAGAGAGGTATGGCGCTTGCGCTGGGTTTGTGCCTGGGAGCGGCGTCTTTGGGAGGCTGTTCAAAGAAAGCGGCGCAGGCCGCTCCGATATATACCATGAACGGGGAAGCAGTGGACGCGGATCTGACGAATTTCCTGTTCCGTTATCAGCAGTCGGAATTTGAGTCTACTTACGGACAGATGTTTGCGCAGTTATACGGCGGCGGGGGCAGTGTCTGGGAGATGGACCTGACCGGGACCGGCGTTGCTTACGGCGAAACATTTAAGAGCCAGTTCGGCAGCTTCCTTGAGCAGATGCTCATGGCGGAGGCCCATGCAGGCGATTACGGCGTAACCCTTACAGATGACGAGAAGAGCGCGATCTCTGAAGCAGCGGATGCTTTTCTTGCGGCGAATTCCGAGGATGTGCTTAAGTCCATGAGCGCGACCAAGGAGACCGTGGAGCGTGCCCTCACCCTTTATACGATCCAGAGCCACGTCGAGGACGGCATGTGCGCGGACGTTGATACGGAAGTTTCGGATGAGGAAGCTGCCCAGAGGAAAGTTTCCTATATTGAGTATGTGCCTACCACTGAAGCGGAAGAGCCTGAGACGGAATCCGAGCTGATGGCTGAGACGGAAGCCGACGCGGAGAATACCGCAGCGGCCGCGGCGCAGCTGATGACGGAAGGCGAGACCTCTGTCGCGGATGCGGTTCAGACCGAAGCTGCGGATAAGACCGGCTCCGCTGAGACGGAAGATGATTCTGAGCTTGAGCTCATCATCGAGCAGGAAACCGAGACGGAAGATCCCGCGAAGGCAGCGGCGAGAGAGAAGTATCTTGCCATGGCGGAAGCCGAGCTTGAGATGCTGAAGACCAGCGGAATGGATTTTGCACAGGCGCAGACCGAGGCTTCCGAGGGAGTCACCGGCGTGTATGCGTCTTCCATGACCTTTGGCTCTGATGACAGCTACACGGCTGCCGAGATCGTCGAGGCTACAGAAGGACTCGCGGATAATACGCTGGTAGATCATGTTGTCGAGGCCAACGGGAATTTCTATATCCTGCATGTGGACGCTGCCCTTGACAGAGAAGCGACTGACAAGGAGAAGGAGTCGATTGTACAGAGCAGGAAGAACGAGCGGATCAGCGAGGTCTATGCCGGATGGGAGAAGGATACGGAGTGGACTGCGGATGCAGCAGCACTTGCTGCCATCTTATATGACCGTGCTTATACAGCTGCCCCGCATGTGGACCTGGAAGATATGATTCTGAGTACGGAGATGGAAGCCGTTACGGAAGGAGCTGCAGAGGCGGCGCAGACCGAGGCGGAGTAAGGCCTGTTTCCGGATCTGAAAGAGAGCTGCAGAGAGCATACTTGCATGACAGAAAGAAGGACCGAGGGTTCGGAAAGAACCCGAAGTCCTTTTTTTATATACAGAGCTGCGGAAGACGGGGCTGCTCCGGAAGGCAGTTTGATGGCCGTGTATCCGGGCGCTGTCCCGCGGAAGACCGGAATATGTCTCCGTAGCTCCGGGCGCAGTTATGCCGGTAAAGCGGAGCGCTTCCGGGAATCCGGCTTACAGGCGCACGCCGGACAGAAAAGTGCTATAATTCAGAAAACCGCTGCGCTGATAACAGTTTTTTCATGACGGCCCGGCCGGGAGATGGCCGGGAGATTGTCAGGATCAGAGACAGACAGGATCGGAGAACTATCATGAACAAGAATGAATTTGCCCCCACGCCGCCGATGGGCTGGAACAGCTATGATTACTACAATACAGAGGTGAACGAAGCGCAGGTCCGCGCCAACGCCGAATACATGGCGGCCCATCTGAAGGAATCCGGGTGGGAGTATATCGTCGTTGACATTGAGTGGTACGCCGTCGGAGCCGGGTCGGAGAGTGAGACCTTCCAGTACATCCCGTTCGGAAAGGTGATGATGGATGAATACTCCCGCCTGATTCCGGATCCTGTCCGCTTCCCGTCATCGAAAGACGGCAGAGGTTTTGGACCGCTGGCGGACTATATTCATTCCCTGGGCCTGAAATTCGGCATCCATATTATGCGCGGCATTCCGCGGAGCGCGGCGCATGAACACAGGGGACTGTACGGGACAGCGATGACTGCGGACCGTCTGGCGGATCCGTCCAGTATCTGCCAGTGGAATCCCGACATGTACGGCCTGCGCGTGAACCTTCCGGAGGCGCAGCTCTATTACAGTTCTCTTATGCAGCTGTATGCCGGCTGGGGCGTAGATCTGATCAAATGCGATGATATCTGCCGCGAGGACGCGCCTTCTTCGCATGCTGAGATCGAACTGATCAGCCGGGCAATACAGCAGTGCGGCAGACCGGTGGTTCTCTCTCTTTCGCCGGGACCGGCAAAGATCTCCGAGGCTGCCTTTTATGCGCAGACTGCCAACATGTGGCGTATCACCGACGATTTCTGGGATTCGTGGCCGCTTCTGAAGGATATGTTCAGGCGCTGTGAGCTCTGGGAGGGAAAGAACCGGCCGGGATGCTACCCGGACTGCGATATGCTGCCGGTCGGCGTGATCGGGGGCTGCTTCGGCGGCCGGAAAGAGCGCCCATGCGGTCTGACGCGGGAGGAACAGAAGACCATGATGAGTCTGTGGGGAATCTTCGGATCGCCTCTGATGATCGGAGGCGAACTGACGAAGATGGACCCGTTTTCACTTTCGCTCCTGACCAACCGCGATATTCTGGCAATGCATAAAAACGGGCAGTATGCAAAGCAGCTGGTACGCACCGATGACTGCGCCGTCTGGGTTTCCTCTGATCCGGAGAAAAAGACGGGGTATATTGCCATGTTTAATCTGGCGGACGAGGAACGGGCCGTGCACTGTTACCCCGGCGCCCTTGAGGAATACGGTCTGAAAGCATATGAGGAAGGTCCGGTCCGCGAGATCTGGACCGGTGAGCAGCCTGTTCTGCGCACGGGTTCCCTGGCCTGCCTCATCCCGGCTCACGGAGTGAAAGTGTTCTGCTACTGAAAAAGAACGATCCTTTTTCTTTTCATATGCCTGCAAATGGGCTATAATGCATTCACAGCAAATCAGCAGTTTCTTCAGATATTTCTGGACAGCGGAGGGAGCAGATGAAATTATTAGAAGAGCGTATCAGAAAAGACGGCGTTGTGAAGCCCGGTGAGATTCTGAAGGTAGACAGTTTTCTGAACCATCAGATGGATGTGGATCTGTTTAATAAGCTTGGGGAAGAATTCAAAAGGCTTTTCGCGGACCGGCCGGTCAATAAAATTCTGACTATAGAGGCTTCCGGGATCGGAATCGCCTGCGTCACCGCACAGCATTTTCATGTGCCCGTGGTCTTTGCCAAGAAAGCGAAAAGCGTAAACCTGGACGGGGAGATGTACACGACGAAGATCGAATCCTTCACTCACAAGCGCACATATGATGTGATTGTTGCCAAAAAGTTCCTCTCCGAAGAAGATCACGTCCTGATCATAGATGATTTCCTGGCGAACGGCTGCGCTGTGAACGGACTGATCGATCTGATCATGAGCGCCGGAGCGACAGTTGAGGGGGTCGGGATCGTAATTGAGAAGGGTTTCCAGCAGGGAGGAAGGATCCTGCGTCAGAAAGGCATCCGCGTGGAGTCGCTGGCGATCATAGAGAGTATGGATGACCGGACAGGAGAGATCGTGTTCCGTCAGTAATAAGAAATACCCCGCTGTCCGCAGCGGGGTATTATTTCTATATGATTATTTGAGTTCGCTGGTGCAGTGTCCGCAGCGGGTAGCTTCGATCGGGACTTCGTTCTTGCAGAACGGGCAGATCTTTGTGGTCGGAGCAGCTTCCGGCGCGGGTCTGCGAAGCTTGTTCATGCCTTTGATTACGGCGAACAGCGCGAAAGCCACAATGAGGAACTGCAGGATATTCTGGATGAAGTTTCCATATGCGAATACAGATGCGCCGGCTTCCTGGGCTGCCGCAAGGCTGGCATATTTCTCACCGTTCAGTGAAATGAACAGGTTGGAAAAATCAATCTTGCCGGTTGCCAGCGAGATCACGGGCATGATGATGTCGTTGACCAGAGACTGTACGATCGTGTTGAACGCACCGCCGACGATGACACCGACAGCCATATCCATGACGTTGCCGCGCATGATAAATTCTTTAAACTCACTTACCATTCCCATAACATACTCTCCCTTCTTGATGCCATTTCTTCCGTCTGGTCCTGACAGCCGGAACCCGGCCGGAGGACGCAGCCCTGTAAACAGAAACAGTATATCATGGCAGGCGGGAAAATTCCATGATATACTTTAATTGACTGAAAATATTTCCTGCGCTGCGGAGCGCTGTGTACAGCAGGCTTCCGCAGGCTGTTTTTCTGCGGCTTGTCTGCTGCCGGCACATAGGAGCCGGCAGACAGATTCAGATATCAGGATTCGTTCAGAAACGGGCGCGGGATGAGGGTACAAGGGAGTAATGCAGGATGCGGTTTATACATATGGCAGACGTACATCTGGGCTGTATTCCGGACGGGAGAAGCGAATGGGGGGCGAAAAGGGCTTCCGAGCTCTGGGAGACCTTCCGGGACGCACTTGAGGATGCTTCCCGCATGAAGGCGGAACTGGTCCTGATTGCCGGAGACCTTTTTCACAATCCGCCGGGAATCAATGAGCTCCGGGAACTGAATTATCTGTTCCGCTCATATCCGGATCTGTGTTTCGCGCTGATTGCCGGCAACCATGACTGCGCCTATGAGGGAAGCGCCTGGCTCGATTTTGAATTTGCCCGCAATGTGGCTTTTCTTTCCGACAGCCGCTGCGAGTGTGTACGCTTCCCCGGTCTGGGATGCGAGATTTACGGTTTTTCCTATGACCGCCGCGATATTCCGGAAGCGCGCTATGACCGGATCCGTCCGGATGAGAATGATTATTTTCATATTCTGCTGGCGCACGGCGGAGACGCCTCCCATATTCCGATCCGGCCGCAGGCTCTGCGGGATTCCGGCTTCGATTACATTGCGCTGGGGCATATTCACAAACCGACAGTGCTGATTCCGGAGAAAGCCATTTACAGCGGGGCCCTGTCTCCGATCGACGCAGGGGATGAAGGCCCCCACGGATATATTTTCGCCGAGACCTTCGGGCACAGTGTGCGGACGGAATTCATCCGCAGGGCGCCGCGGGAATATGTGACGCTGACGGTTGAGGCCGCTGAGGAAGACACTTTTCTGGCTATCCGGGACAGGGCGGCGGAAGCGGTGAAAGAGCGGGGAGAGGAGAATATTTACCGTCTGGTCATCAGCGGACAGCGCGATCCGGGAATGTATATCGATAAAGAAACGCTGCTCGGCTGCGGGATGGTCCTGGACGTCACGGACAGGACGGTTCCCGCTTTCCATATGGAAGAGCTGAAGGAGCGCTTCCGGGGCCAGCTGATCGGGCGCTATATCGAGAGTTTTGAAGGAAGGAAAACGGAGGAGGTTCAGCAGAAGGCTCTTCAGTACGGGCTGGAAGCCCTTCTGGGAAGCATGAAGGATTGAAGTGGGACTCCCCGGCTGTCTGACGAAGGCCGGAAATGAGCAGGGAAATCCGGATATGGATACGGGGTCTTAATAGAGAATTCAGGAACAGGACAATGGAGATTCTGGAATTACATTTAAAACATTTCGGAAAATTTACAGACTACAGGCTGAAACTGCATTCCGGCGTGAATATTATCTCCGGCGGAAATGAGACCGGAAAAAGTACGCTTCATGCTTTTATACGGGCCATGTTTTACGGCCTTTCCCGGAACAGGTCGCGAAGCCTCGATGAGTACCAGCTGCGGCAGCCATGGGAAAATCCGGATTATTTCGCGGGGAGCCTGAGGCTTCTTTTTGAAGAAAAGATCTACCGGATCGAGCGGAATTTCAACCGTTCGGATGAAAGCCTGCGGGTGATCTGCGAGACGGACGGGACCGAAGCGGAAGACGCGCAGGGGATGCTGGATGCATTTACAGGGAGGCTGAGTGAGACAGATTTCGATAACACTTTCTTCATCCGCCAGGCCGGGAGCGCCACAAGCCGTCAGCTGGGAGAACATCTGAGGGATTACCTGGTCAATATTGAGCAGACGGGAGACGCGAATCTGGACGTCAACGCCGCAAAAGACGCCCTGAAGAAAAAGCGCCGGGAGACGGATGCGGCCAGAGTGAAGCAGATGGCGGAGATCGATGAGAAAATCCGCAGAAATCTGGAGGAGACGGAGTATATCCGGACGGAGCTGGAACACCTTTCAGACCGGCGAAATGCTTCCGGGGAGGAAAAAAGCTTCGGAAAAGCGCCCGCTTTTGAGAGAATCCGCGAAGGAGAACCGCTGCACGGAACTGTCGAAGACGCAGCCGCGGAAGCGGCGGACGGCAGAAAACAGTTCGAATCGACAGACGTCGATTCAGGAGAGAGGGGACAGTCCCTGCTGCCGGATGCGGAACCGGGAGACGATGAGAAGGAAGGACTGCTTCTTCCCGCTCTGGTGCTGCTTTCCTTTGCCGCAGGCATTCTGGTGATCGCCTGTGCGGTGAGAAGTACGGACAGTCTACTGCGCTGGGGACTGTCAGCTGCCGGCGCGGTGCTGCTTCTGTTTGGCTGCCGCTTTGTCTGGGAACTGCGGCATCCGGTGGGGAAGACAGAGCGGGTGGTCCGGCAGGTAAAGCGGGAGGAATTCCTGGAAAAGCATTTCGGCTTCCGGGATGATCCCGACGATCCCGATTACGGAGACCAGAGGCGGAGAATTCTGGAGCAGAGACGGGAGAAAATCCGCAGAGCCCGGGAGGAGGAAGAACGGGAGAAAAGAAAGAGGCTGGAGAAGACCCTCAGAGAACAGGAAGAAGAGGATAAGCGTGAACGTGCCCGTGAAGTAGCCAGAATGCTGGAGAAGAGAAAGAACGGGCAGGAAGCCCCGGAGCAGGAAAGAGCGGGCGGAAAGCGCGGGCAAGAAGCCCCGGAGCAGGAAAGCGCGGCAGGAAAGCGCGGGGAAGAAACCCTGCGGCAGGAGAGCGCGGGAGGAAAGCGTGAGGAAGAAGCCCTGCGGCAGGAAAGAGCGAGCGGAAAGCGTGAGGAACTCTTAAGGCAGATCCGCGTCAAGCAGGACCGCCTCCAGCTGCTCAGGGAGGAACTGGAAGGACTGTACAGCCGGAAGGGAAGTCTTGCGGAGTACGAGATTGAACTGAAGGCGATTGATCTGGCGTCCGAGCGCATAAGCGAGCTTTCCGGCAGAATCTACCATGAATCGGGAAGCCGCTTCAGCAGCCGGGTTTCGGAACTGCTCTGCGCGCTGACGGAAGGGCGCTATGACAGCGTCAGCCTGGATGAACGCATGCAGCTGCGGATCAGCACCAGGGACCATCTGCTTCAGATCAGCCAGGTCAGCTACGGGACCATGGAGCAGGTTTATTTTGCCCTGCGGCTGGCTGCCGGAGAGCTGCTGGCGGGCGGAACGGGCATCCCCGCGGTGCTGGATGAGCCTTTTGTCATGTATGATGACGAACGGCTCGAACAGGCGCTGCGCTATCTGCACAGCTCGGGCAGGCAGGTCATCCTCTTTACCTGCCAGCGCAGGGAGCTGGACCTTCTGGCCGGGATCCGCGCTTAACATTCCGGACCGGCCGGAACCGGTATGGACAGGAGTTCTGCCTCCGGGACTGCAGCGGCCGATCAGGTCACGCCGGCCCCGGAGGTGCTTTTTGTGCAAAATGCCGCTGAAAGCGCTGCACAGGCGCCTTAGCTTTGTCTTGACTTTTCAGCGGATCATTTATATATTTTTACCGGACTTTGAACCGCGGCAGCGCAGCTTCGGTTCGAGGCTGTGAACAGTACAGAAAGAGAGGATCGGATATGACACTTTTATCTCTGAAGCAGGAGCTTTCCGGCAATACCTATCCGGGACGCGGTATCGTGGCAGGCCGTTCGGCGGACGGCAGGTACGCGGTGACCGCATATTTTATTATGGGACGCAGTGTGAACAGCAGAAACCGTGTGTTCATCACTGACGGGGAGGGAATCCGGACACAGGCTTTCGATCCTTCGAAGCTTACCGATCCGAGTCTCATCATCTACGCTCCGGTCAGAGTGCTGGGAGAGCATACGATTGTGACAAACGGCGATCAGACGGATACCGTGTATGACGGCCTGAAAGCCGGAAAGACCTTTGCCGAAGCGCTGGAATCAAGGGAATTCGAGCCGGACGCTCCGAATTACACACCCAGGATTTCCGCGCTCCTCACCGTGAAGGACGGCGCGTATTCCTGCCGGATGAGCATCCTTAAGAGTGCGGACGGGGATCCTTCCTGCTGCGAGCGCTTTACCTTCCATTACGATCATCCCGGGGCAGGGGAAGGATATTTTATCCATACTTACCAGTCTGACGGCAGCCCGCTTCCGAGTTTCAGGGGAGAGCCGGCCAGAGTGGCCATCGAGGGCGGAATCGATGATTTCACGAAGATGGTATGGGAGAACCTGAACGAGGATAACAAAGTTTCCCTCTTTGTCCGTTATATCGATATCGCGGACGGGACATATGAGACAAGAATCGTAAATAAGAATGAATAAGGCAAAAGCCGGAGCAGGCGCGCTGCAGGCGCGGAAAGGATGGAATCTTCATGAATGAATTACAGCTGAAATACGGTTGCAACCCGAACCAGAAACCTTCCAGGATCTATATGGAAGACGGAAGGGACCTGCCGATCACGGTTCTGAGCGGCAGACCGGGTTATATCAATTTTCTGGACGCTCTGAACGGCTGGCAGCTGGTATCGGAGCTGAAGCGCGAAACCGGCCTTCCGGCAGCCGCTTCCTTCAAGCATGTCTCCCCGGCAGGCGCCGCGGTCGGCCTTCCGCTGACGGAGACGCTCCGCAGGATTTACTGGGTGGACGATATGAAGAAAGACCTGTCGCCTCTGGCCTGCGCGTACGCGAGAGCCCGCGGAGCCGACCGGATGAGCAGTTTCGGTGATTTTATTTCATTGTCCGACGAGTGCGACGCGGATACGGCATCCATAATCAAGAGGGAAGTATCGGACGGCGTGATCGCTCCCGCCTTTTCAGAGGAAGCGCTTGAGATCCTGAGAAGCAAGAAAAACGGCAATTATGTCGTTATTCAGATCGATCCGGATTACAGGCCGGCGGAGCTGGAGCGCAAGCAGGTGTTCGGCGTGACCTTTGAGCAGGGCCGTCAGAATCTGGTAATCGACGACGCTTTCCTTGGAAATGTTGTCACAGAGAATAAGGACCTGGGCGCGGAAGCAATCCGGGATATCAAGATTTCCCTGATCACTCTGAAGTATACCCAGTCGAATTCGGTATGCTTCGTCAAGGACGGCCAGACCATCGGCGTCGGAGCCGGCCAGCAGTCCCGCGTCCACTGCACCAGGCTTGCCGGATCCAAGGCGGACAACTGGTGGCTGAGACAGAGCCCGCAGGTTCTGAATCTGCCTTTCCGCACGGATATTAAGCGCGCGGACCGCGACAATGCCATCGACGTCTATATCGGGGAGTGGTACGAAGATGTCCTGGCGGACGGGGCATGGCAGAAGGTATTTACCGAAAAGCCGGCAGTTTTCACGGCGGAAGAAAAGCGCGCATGGCTGGATCAGATGCAGGGCGTGACGCTCGGGTCCGACGCTTTCTTCCCCTTCTCGGACAACATCGAGCGCGCCCGCAAGAGCGGCGTGCAGTATGTGGCGGAGCCGGGAGGCAGCGTCCGCGACGACGCGGTCATCGACTGCTGCAACAAGTACGGCATGGCGATGGTATTCACGGGAATCCGCCTCTTCCATCACTGATAACAAAAAACGGAGAGACTGCAGAAAAGCGTCTCTCCGTTTTTATATGCTGTTTTTTCAGCGCTGCCCCTTCTTGATGAGGAAGTGATTGATCCGGTCGACCGGATTCAGAAGCTCGCTGAGCGAACCGTCGTGGTTCAGGGTATCGATGATCAGGGCTAGGAATTTGCTCAGGTCGCAGCCGGTGTAATAAGGCTTCGCAAGAAGCTCCGGCCGCTGGTAGACCAGGTTGGTGGTCAGGATCGAAGAAAAGAGTCCCTGGCTGTAAGCTTCATCAAATTTCTCCATGCCGTCCGTGAACAGACCGAAAGATGCGCAGATGAAGATACGGCGCGCGTTCCTGCTCTTGAGCTGGCGCGCGATCTCGATGACGCCGTTGCCGGAAGAGATCATATCGTCGATGATGACGACGTCCTTTCCGCTGACGTCAGCGCCCAGGAATTCATGGGCAACGATGGGGTTCTCCCCGTTCACAACGCGGGTGTAGTCTCTTCTCTTATAGAACATCCCCATCTCGACGCCCAGAACATTGGCCATATAGACCGCGCGGGAGGTTCCTGCCTCATCCGGGCTCACGATCATGAGCCTGTCAGGGGACACGCAAAAATCCGGCGCCGCCCGGAAGAGCCCTTTGATGAACTGGTAGATCGGACGGAAATTCTCAAAGCCGCACAGCGGTATCGCGTTCTGTATGCGGGGGTCGTGGGCGTCGAAAGTGATGAAATTCTCGACTCCCATGGCGACAAGGTCCTTGAGCATCTGCGCGCAGTCCAGAGATTCTCTCTGGCGGCGGCGGAACTGCCGGCTCTCGTAGAGATAGGGCATGACCACCGTGATCCGCCTGGCTTTCCCGCCGATTGCGGCGATCGCCCTCTGCAGGTCCACATAGTGGTCGTCCGGAGACATGTGATTGGTCACCCCGCGCAGGTTGTAGGTAATACTGTAGTTGCAGACGTCAAGAAGGATGTAGAGGTCGTCGCCGCGGATGGAATCCAGGATGATGGCTTTTCCTTCTCCGCTGCCGAAGCGGGGTGTGGTATTCCGGATCAGATAACTGTCCCTTGCATAGGCGTGCAGCTGCGGAGTGCCGCTGTGTTTGTGATCGCGGTCCTTCCGCCACTGAACGATGTAGTCATTTACCTTCTGTCCGAGGACTTCGCTGCTCTGAAGCGCTACGATCCCCAGATCGCCGACGGGCATAGCTTCTCTGTTTCTTTTCTGAGCTGCCTGCATGAAAATCCTCCATGTAGCTTATAGAAATAAGTCAAACAACTGCTTCAAAGAACCACCCAAAACCACTTGCATTGTACCATGCATCAGGAAATGGTCAAGCATAAAGTTTGCGGGCCTCTGAACCTGTTTACTGTTTTGCACCGATCCGCTTCCGGATCCGGATGTCTCTCCCGAAGAGCGAAACCAGGGTAAAATGCTCCAGGATCCGGGAAGAGATTCTCTCGGAATAGATATTTGTCAGCTCAGCAAGCCCAAGATTTGTGGAAATGATGACTGCTCTGCCTGTCGAAATCCGCTCGTTTAAAAGCCGGAAGAGCGCCGATACGGTGAAAGCGTTGGTCAGCTCGGTTCCGAGATCGTCGATAATGAGCAGGTCGCACCCCCTGATATAGTCCGGATCAGGGCCGGACTCCTGCAGAGAGGAATCCCTGCTGAACTGGGCGCCTGCAAGGCGGTCGAAGAGCGTGCCTGCCGACAGATAGATGACGGAATGTCCCGATTCGATCAGTTCTTTCGCGATGCAGTGGGACAGAAAGGTTTTCCCAAGCCCCGGCTGACCGGTCAGAAGGAGATAATTCCCGCCCGATCCGAACTGACTTACAAAGCGGCGGCAGCTGCGGACGGCTGTCTCCATGATTTGTCTGGAGGACAGGCCGGACGAGGGATCCGTCAGGTCCTCCGGATAATAGTCAAGACGCAGGGTATCGAAATTCTCTTCCTGCAGAATATCATACAGCCCGGACTGGGCGTAGAAAAGACGGATTACTTCCCGGTCGAAGCAGTGACAGTGCTTTCCGCCGATCAGGCCGGTATCTCTGCAGTCCGGGCAGCGGAAGACCGGATCCAGATAATCTTCCGGAAATCCGTTCTCTTTCAGCAGCCTGCGGCGCTCGAGGTCCGCGTTTTCTTTTTTTTCGGGAAGACCCGCGGGCCTGCTTTCTTCCTCCGCGGATTCCTGCGGAGAGGAGAGCCTGCCGGACAGGCTTTGGCGTACTTTTTCAACCGCGCCCAGAGCGACCCTGCGGTCGATCTCCTTCAGCAGGGGAACCGCCGCGAAGGCCTCTTCCCTGCGTTTTTTCATGATATGGAAATTGTCAAGCTGCCTGAGGTCGTACTGCTTCATGACCGCGTCATATTGTGCGTTCGTAAGACTCATGGATCAGGATTCCCCGCTTTCCTGTGACTGGATCACCAGCCGGCCGATACTGTCCCAGTCGCAGTCTCTGGACTGGAAATTGTTGAAACGGTTTGAAGATGGACCGGAAGCGGCGGATGGAAGGGTACTTCCGCCGGAAGCCTTTTTCTCCGCGTGGAGCTCGTCAAGCCTGCGGACATCCGCGAGCGTATGTACTCCGCTCTCATGCCAGGAGCGCAGAATGGAGTCGGCATAGGAAAACTGGGCCTTCGACGTCTTCAGCACTGTCCTGGCGCAGGCTTCCCTGATCACGTCCATGGACATGTCCAGATCCTTCAGCCAGCTGTCCATGTAGCGGATCTCTGCGTCCGTGGGCATATGGCTGCGGATGCCGAGGGCGCGGAAAATCTCAAAGTAATCTTTGTTATAGAGCTGGATCTCGCTGCGCGCCTGTTCCACGCTGCTGATGCCCTTGCTGTGCCACGCCTGGGCCACCTTTTCGATGTAGCGGGCGGATTTGTGCCCTTTTGTAATACAGTATTCCAGCAGGAATTCAATCAGATCCTCGCTCATCCGGAGCGTATCCAGAAAATAAACCAGGTTTTCTTCCTCCGCCTTTGCCAGCGGCCGTCCGTAATATTGCTCCGCAATGAACAGGAGCCTCTGGATGTCGCTCCGCCAGACTGTCTCTTCCCTCTCTCTGCGGGAAAGGGGCGGACGGAATTCCGTGATTTTAGATTCTGCTGAAGCCTCATCAGCGGAAGCGGAGGCTGCCGGAAGCACAGGATCCTTCCCGGGCAGGAGCAGATCATTAAGAGGGGCTGCGCCTTCAAGGCCGGCGGCGGCAGATCCTGCCTTATCCGGTATGCCGGCAGGGTGCAGGAGCCGGACATCCTTCAGGCTGCCGTCTTCATCGCAGTTCAGTTCGATCAGCTTAACCTTTACCCAGTAATTGAGGGCACGGCGTACGTCCGCTTCCGTATGGTCAAAGACATCCGCGATGCCGGATATGGACAGGTCGCTGATTCCGCTGCTGGCACAGCGCAGCAGATAGAGGTAGATCTTGACAAATTCCCCGTTAGCGGCGGGCATATAGCGGTCAATGAACGTATTCTCAATCAAAGTAACGCCGCCGTTGTACGGCAAATGAATTTTCATGAAAATCGCTCCTTTATCATCATTTTCTGAGATCAGTTTATGCAAATCCGGTTCCGGGAGCATGCCCTCAGAAGGGAAGCTGTCACCCTGCCTGCGCGGTGTTCCGAACGGGAATTCCGGGACACGGAAATAAGACTGCCGGCCGTTCTGCCAGTATGGTATGTAGGCGGCAGATAAAAGTATAACACAGGCGGGCAGACCTTATAAGGGATTCTGTTCACAAGTTATCTACAAAAAATCCACACCGACCGCAGCAAAGCTGCAGATTGCAGATGTGGATTCATAACATGCATATAGAAAGAAAACCGGGATTTGTCCACAGGACTCCCGGCGGAGGGCCCGTCCGGGCGGCTGCCTGCTTTCCGGCAGCTGAATGACGCAGCTGCCGGCGCGATGGATCTGTCCGAACTGCTTCCGGCAGCTATCGCCGCGGGGGAGATCAGTCTCCGCCCAGCAGCTCTTCACCGACTTTTACGACGTCGCCCGCGCCCATGGTGATGAGCAGATCTCCCTCGGCGAGGTTCTTTTTCAGAAAGTCCTCAATCTGGGCAAAAGTGGGGAAATACCAGGCGTCGGTTCCGAGATTGGCGATATGCTGCCTCAGGGTATCGGAACTGATTCCCAGGTTATCTGTCTCGCGCGCGGCGTAGATATCAGCAAGGACGACGCGGTCGGCCGCGGAGAGCGCTTCCGCGAAATCGCTCATGAGTGCTTTTGTCCTTGAGAAGGTGTGCGGCTGGAAAACACACCAGATCAGCTTGTGGGGGTATTTTCCGGCTGTATTCAGAGTTGCCCTGATCTCCGTGGGATGATGGGCATAGTCGTCTATAACCGTTACGCCGTTCTTCAGGGAACCCTTCTTCTGGAACCGTCTGTCCGCGCCGAAAAAGCTCAGGAGGCCCTCCCTGCAGGCTTCCATGGAGATGCCCTGCAGATCCGCAGCGGCGATGGCGGCGGAAGCATTCAGGATATTATGCTCACCGGGGACATTCAGGCTGAACCTTCCCAGGTTCCGTCCGCTGTGCATCAGATCAAAGCTGCCGTTCCCGAAGTCATCATAGCTGATATTTACCGGATAATAATTGCTGTTCTTTGTCCCGTAGGTGACGACACTGGCCTCGATTCCTTCCGTAAGCTCGGCAAGACGCGGGATCTGCCCGTTTATGACCAGAACGCCGTCTTTGCGGATATTCTTCGCAAAGCGGTGGAAGGAGTGGCGGATGTCTTCCAGATCCTTGAAAAAATCCAGATGGTCGGCGTCCACATTCAGGATCAGGCCGATCTTCGGGGTAAGGCTGAGGAAACTGTTGGTATATTCACAGGCTTCCGTGATGAAATTCTGAGAACTTCCTACGCGGATATTGCCGCCGATTTCCTTCAGGATGCCGCCGACCGAAACCGTCGGATCCAGCTTTGCGGCCAGAAGGATGCAGGCCAGCATGGAGGTCGTCGTCGTTTTCCCGTGCGTGCCGGAGACTGCTATGGAATTGCTGTAATTGTCCATGATCTGCCCGAGCAGCTGCGCCCGTGTGAGCATGGGCTTTCCGCGCCGGAGCGCTTCCGCAAATTCCGGGTTGTCCGGATGAACGGCAGCGGTATAAACGACGACGTCCGATTCATCGCGGATGTTGTCCGCACTCTGGGGACAGGAGATCACAGCTCCCTGCGTCTCAAGCTGCTCCGTCAGCCGGGACCTCCTGGAATCGGATCCGGTTACAGTAAAACCTTCCTTCATAAGAACGGAAGCGAGCCCGCTCATGCTGATGCCGCCTATACCGATAAAGTGGATACTTACGGGGTGCTGAAAATCTATCCGGTACATATTATGAAATACTCCTTATTTTCAATTCTGCAGCCTGCCGGGGCGCAAATTGCAGCCTGCCCGTACATGACGCCGCATACGGCTCTGAGAGAATGATACGCTCAGAGATTATTCGGGTAACACTGATCTGAAGACTTTGATTACGGAAAATCCGTCTTCATAAGCGCTTTTCTAAGGAAACACTGATTATATCAGTGTTTCCTTAGAGCCGGAAGGCTTGCTCTGCAAGCCGCGCAGCACGCGGCTTTGAGCGCATTAAGCGCTCAAAGATTATATAGGGAAACGCTGTTTCCAAGATATCAAAAATTTTCATTCAGAATAAATCAGCGTTTCCCTAAGTATACACTTCCGGAGGACAAAAGAAAAGAAGAAAACTCCCTTCCCTCCCTGCACGACATGCGGCGGTCCGGGTAAAACGCCGCGAAAAGACTTCTATGAAGCGGGGTATATCGTCCCGCATCGGGGCGGGGATCGGCGCAATTTTTTCAAAACTGTGCAAATCAACAAAAAAATCGACTCATTTTCTGCAAATTAAATAAAAATTTGATGAGATTATTCGGAAAAAGCTTTCTTGTTAAATAAATAACAACAAAAAACAATTGCAAACAAAATTCAAAATTGTAAATAATGTTCACAAATATGGGTCCGTGTGCTATAATGGCCCTGCGAGTTTCTTAATCTATCAGTGTTAGGGGTGATAATGTGGTAAAGAAAGAGATGATAGCCATGCTTCTGGCCGGCGGACAGGGCTCCAGGCTCGGGGTTCTTACCGCGAAGGTTGCGAAACCTGCCGTGGCTTTTGGCGGTAAATACAGAATTATCGATTTTCCGCTGAGTAACTGTATCAACTCCGGTATTGACACCGTTGGCGTGCTTACTCAGTACCAGCCGCTCAGACTGAATACCCATATCGGTATCGGTATTCCCTGGGATCTGGATAAGAATGTCGGCGGCGTTACGGTTCTTCCTCCCTATGAGAAGGTGGGGAAGACGGAATGGTACACAGGCACCGCGAACGCGATTTACCAGAATCTGGCTTATATGGAAAGCTTTAATCCGGACTATGTGCTGATTCTGTCCGGCGACCATATCTATAAGATGGATTACGAGGTGATGCTGGAGTACCATAAGTCGCATAAGGCGGATGTTTCGATTGCCGTCATGCCGGTACCGCAGGAGGAAGCCAGCCGTTTCGGCATCGTGGTGGCGGATGAGAGCGGCAGGATCCGGGAATTCCAGGAGAAACCGGAACATCCGAAGAGCAATCTGGCATCGATGGGCATCTATATCTTCAGCTGGCCCGTGCTCCGGGACGCGCTGAAGAACCTGTCCGAGCAGGAAGGCTGTGATTTCGGCAAACACGTGATTCCATACTGTTTCCAGCAGGGGGACAATCTGGTTGCCTATGAATTCAACGGCTACTGGAAGGATGTGGGAACCCTGGGCTCTTACTGGGAAGCCAACATGGAGCTGATCGATATCATACCGGAGTTCAATCTTTATGAAGAATTCTGGAAGATCTATACCAAGAATGATATCATCCCGCCCCAGTATGTTTCCGCGGACGCCAGAATTTACAGAAGCCTGATCGGGGATGGAACGGAAGTTTACGGCGAAGTAACCAATTCCATAATCGGCTGCGGCGTGACGATCGGGAAGGGTGCCGTGATCCGCGATTCTATCGTGATGCAGGGCGCTGTGATCGGGGACGGAGCGGTTCTTGACAAGGCAATTGTCGCCGAGAACTGTGTCGTCGGAGCGCGGTCGGTCATCGGCTGCGGCGAGGAGACGCCGAACAGGGTGAAACCGAAGGTGTATTCGTTCGGCCTTGCCGTGCTGGGTGAGAACACGGTTATTCCTGCAGATGTCAAAGTCGGAAGGAATACCGCAGTAACAGGCAATACTGTTCCGGGAGATTATCCGGGCGGTGCACTCGCGAGCGGCGAGATACTGGATAAGGCAGGTGTTGTGTCATGAGAGCAGTCGGAATGATCCTTGCCGGTGGCAACAGCTACCGTATGAAGGAACTGTCCAATAAGAGAGCCATCGCTGCGATGCCGATCGCAGGAAGCTTCCGCAGCATTGATTTTGCCCTGAGTTCCATGTCGAATTCCAGGATTCAGAAGGTTGCAGTCCTGACCCAGTATAATTCAAGGTCTCTGAACGAACACCTCAGTTCTTCCAAATGGTGGGATTTCGGAAGAAAGCAGGGAGGACTCTATGTGTTTCCTCCCACGGTGACAGTTGATAATAATTTCTGGTACCGCGGCACGGCTGACGCCCTTTACCAGAACCTGGATTTTTTGAAAAACTGTCACGAGCCTTATGTTGTGATCGCGTCCGGAGACGGCGTCTATAAGCTGGATTACAACAGGATTCTTGAGTATCATATCGCGAAGAAGGCAGACATTACGATCGTCTGCAAGCAGCTGCCGCCGGAGGAGGATGTCACAAGGTTCGGCGTTCTCAAGATGAATGAGGACTGCCGCATCGAGCAGTTTGAAGAGAAACCGATGACATCGGATGCGAACACGATCTCCTGCGGGATATATGTGATTCGCAGAAGACAGCTGATTGAACTGATCGAAAAGAGTGCGGAAGAAGGCAGATATGATTTTGTCAGGGATGTACTGATCCGTTATAAGGGCGTTAAGAGAATCTATGGATATAAGATTGACAGCTACTGGAACAATATAGCGTCTGTCGAGTCCTACTACAGGACGAACATGGATTTCCTGAAACCGGAAGTCAGGAACTATTTCTTCCGTACTTATCCGGAGGTACACTCAAAAGTTGCGGATCTTCCGCCGACCAAGTATAATCCTGGGAGCGTGGTGAAGAACAGTCTTGTTTCCGCCGGATCGATTATCAATGGATATGTGGAGAATTCACTCATATTCAAGAATGTTTTTGTAGGTGAAAACTGCGTTATCAAGAACTCTATAGTCCTGAACGACGTGTATCTTGGCGACAATGTTCATTTGGAAAACTGCATCGTGGAAAGCTGCGATACTATTCGCGCCAATACTTATTATAATGGAGATGATGGAATTAAAATCGTCATCGAATCAGATGAACGTTATGTTTTATAATTAGAAAGGCTATGTCTGATAGGTGTTGAAATGACGATTACTGATGTTAGGGTTAGAAAGATTGCAAAAGAAGGCAAGATGAAAGCCTTCGTATCGATTACTCTTGATGAGGAATTTGTAGTCCATGATATCAAGGTGATCGAAGGTGAAAAAGGCCTGTTTATCGCAATGCCGAGCAGGAAAACAGCCGATGGCGAATATCGCGATATTGCCCATCCGATCAATTCAGAAACCAGACAGCAGATGCAGGATGTCATATTGCACGAATATGAAAAAGCCATTCAGACGACCGAAGAGTAACTACTAGTACAACATTAAATAAATAACTGGCACAAATGTAGTTCTCGTGATATAATAGGATCATCGATAGAAAGCGAGGTTCCTATTATGCCGAGAAAAGCAACATCCCTAACCCTCAGAGAAGGCGACTATGATTACCTTCGTTCTCTGATAAAGCAGCGAACCATTCAGGCTCAAGTGGTTATACGGGCGCACATCCTGTTAGACCGATATAATGGGACACCGATTCGAACGATTGCCCAAATATATGATATCAGCCCGACAACAGTTCAACTCTGCGTTTCAAAATACCTTGATGGTGGAACAGAAAGCGCTCTATTTGACAATCAGCGCAAAGGCCGTCCAACAGAGATTACGGATGACGCGGTTGCATGGATCATCGATATCGCGTGTCAGCGTCCAGCGGATCTTGGTTATTCTCAGGAATTATGGACGCTCAAAAATCTGCACCAACACATTCAGACACACGCTGTTGAAGCAGGGTTTCCGCGCCTGGAAACCATAACCAAACCAATGGTTCAAAAAATACTTCATCGTTCTGATATCAAACCGCACAAAATCAAGTACTACTGTGAACGACGAGATCCGAACTTTGAGTCCAAAATGCATGATGTCCTGCTGGTATATAAACAGGTAAGCATGCAATTCGATGAAGACGGCAATATTATCATTCCGGCAGATGAACCGATTGTGCATACCGTCTCCTGCGATGAAAAACCGGGAATACAGGCCATCGCAACAACCGGAGATGATCTTCGACCGACGGTAGATAATGGTTGTGTCATGCGGGACGCCGAGTATAAACGTCTTGGAACACTATCACTTCTTGCAGGAATTGATCTTCTGACAGGAGAAGCCATTCCTTATGTCAGCGAGACGCATAAGAGTTCTGACTTTATCGAACTCCTCAAAATACTTGATGCCAGGTATCCCGAGGGTGATGTAATCCGGGTAGTGTGTGATAACCACTCGGCCCATAAGTCAAAAGAAACACGTAACTATCTTGCCACACGACCGGAAGGGCGTTTTGTGTTCGTGTTTACGCCTAAGCACGGGTCATGGCTGAACTTGATAGAAAGCTTCTTCAGCAAGATGACTAAGCAGATGTTAAAGGGCATTCGGGTTGAATCCAAAGAAGAATTAGAGCGACGTATATATCTCTATTTCGAAGAAGTCAACCGGGAGCCAATTGTATATCGTTGGACATACAAGATGGATGAGATCAGCGTCGCCGAGGCGGTTGGGGCTGGTGTCAAATCCAACGAAGAAGTATGTGCCAGTTAATAATTATTCAATGTACTAGAAACCAAATGACTGGCATGTTGAAAATGAGGGCAGGACACCGGAGAAGGTGTCCTGCCCTCATTTTATGCCGGAACAGAAAAACGCCGCTCAGAGAAGGTCATGATTCCGTACGACCATCTCCAGGACGATATCCCTGGTCTTTGCACCGATTCCTTTCAGCTCCTCCCTGCTCATCTCCGCCGTCCGGATGGGTTTGCCGAATTCTATAATCACATGGCCCGGACGCATCTTCGGGAACTGGGTCTCCCAGCGTTCGCGGGTACCGCAGACAGCAACCGGGACGATCGGACAATTCGATTTTGTCGCGATCTTGAAGGAGCCTTCATGGAAGGGGAGCAGATCGCGCTCATCCTCACATGTGGAACGCCCGCCTTCGGGATAGATAAACATGGAAACTTTATCCGTCTTCACATGATCGATCGCGTTCAGGATCGACTGGAGATTCTGCTTAAGGTCGTCTTTTACCAGGAATTCGCAGTAGAGCCTGCGCATCCACAGGGGCAGGATCGGGACTTTTTCAAAATCATGCTTGGCCACAAATCCTGTGATGGGCGGAAGCTTCGGATAGACAAGGATGACATCCAGATAGCTTCTGTGGTTCCCGATAAACAGAACCGGTTCGTCCCTGGGAATATTCTCAAGGCCGATAAAATCACAGTGCACGCCCAGGGGCAGCTGCAGAATGCGGAAGGCTGTCTGGACTATGGCAAAGCTGCTCCGTTCGCCCAGATGCGGCCAGATTTTTCTGAGCAGCGCCTGAACCGCGAAGACCGGAAGGGTCAGAATTAAAAACAGGGCGGTAAAAATCACCCCCAGGATGGTACGGATCATATTGAAAACCTCACGGCGGTGCGGTAAACGTCACTGTTCACGGCCATATTCGAAATCTGAACCTGTTTCCTGCATGCAGCGGGACGAATCAGATCCTGATTTCAGGCAGGCCGTGAACAGTAACGGAAAATCAACGGTTATAGAGTCTGGTGTAGCGGGCGAGCCAGTCGGCGCGCCATCCTTCGTCCAGCATGGACTGCTCGTAGCGGAACGCCCAGTTTGCGGCGGCGACGCCCGGGGTATTCATCCGGTCTTCGCTGCCAAGCTGCAGAAGGTCCTGGATCGGGAAGATGCAGTATCTGGCGATCGAGGACATGGCGAAGCGGATAAAATCCAGGGAAACGCCCCCGCCGTCGCAGTTGCCGTAGCAGCGGACGCGGTCTTTTACTTCCTCACACTGTGTACTGTACCAGCCCGCAGTCGTGTCATTGTCGTGCGTTCCTGTGTAGACAATGCAGTTGGGCGTGGTGTAGAAATGCGGAATATATTTGCGGTCCGACATATCCCCGAAACCGAACTGAAGTACTTTCATGCCGGGGAATCCGAAGCGGTCGCGCAGAGCTTCCACCTCGTCCGTGATGATTCCGAGATCCTCCGCAAAGATCGGCAGGTTCTCCCCGAGCTTGTCCTGCATGGCGCAGAAGAGCTTTTCACCCGGACCCGGGAGCCAGCTTCCGTTGATGGCGGTCTCCTCGCCGGCGGGGACGGACCAGTAGGCCTCAAAACCGCGGAAATGATCGATGCGGATGTAGTCCACAAGTTCCAGCTGTCTTTCGATCCGCTTCAGCCACCAGGCGTAGCCGGTCTTTTCATGTTCCTCCCAGTCGTAGAGGGGATTGCCCCAGAGCTGGCCGGTTGCGCTGAAATAATCCGGCGGAACTCCCGCGACTTCCGTCGGGTACCCTTTTGAATCCAGTTTGAAGAGGGGCTTATTCGCCCATACATCCGCATTGTCCAGCGCCATAAAGATAGGGATATCGCCGATGATGCGGACTTCTTTCTCCGCTGCGTAGCTGCGCAGCTCCGCCCACTGGCGGTCAAAGAGGAACTGGATAAATTCATAGAAACGGATCTGATCCTTCAGCATCCAGGTATATTCCAGCTTCGCGAACTCTGTCCCCTGACGGATATCTTCCTCCCAGTCCAGCCAGCAGCAGCCTTTATAATAATCCTTGACCGCCATGAAAAGGGCATAGTCGGAAAGCCAGTCCTTCTCTTTCTCGGCAAAGACGGAGAAGGCATGCTCCAGTTCGGGATCCTTCCTGTCGCAGAAATGCTGATAAGCCTTGTGAAGCAGTCCCATCTTGTACTGGATGGCCGGGCCGTAATCGACCTTGCGGGGATTCCAGGCAGGCATGCCTTCAAAATCCGCTTCCTCCAGCAGACCCTCTTCCTTCAGCTTCTGCGGGCTGATGATGTAAGGCTGCCCCGCAAAGGCTGACAGGCTCTGGTAGGGGGAATCGCCGAACCCGGTCGGACCGAGCGGGAGGACCTGCCACAGGTGCTGGCCTGTCTTTTTCAGGAAATCAATAAAATCATAGGCGCCTTTTCCCAGATCGCCGATCCCGTACGGGGAGGGGAAGGAGGTCGGATGCACCAGTATGCCGGACATACGCTCCGGCTGCGGACGTTCTGTCCCGGCAGCTTCCGCCGCCCTGACTGACTTGGTCAGTTCCGAATCTCTGTTACTCATGAACTTCTGTTTCCTTCTATTGAAATTGTTCCGGCTGCCGTCTGGAGAACAGCCGCGGGTTTCTGCCGCGCAGTACGGAACTGCAGCCGGTAAAAAACCTCTTTTACAGATGCTTCTGCAGGCCGTGCGGCGGACAGATCCGGCGAAAGCGCCGGTCAGACGTCTGAATTGCTTATGACGTGACGCGCGGCTTGGCTGCAGATCGCCCTTACGGGCTGAATGCCGCCAAAAATCAGGCTTCATTCAGGATATTATACTAGCATTGAGAAATTTACGCAACTTTCCGGCCTGATCCGCCGCTTTGTGCTAAAATAGAAAAAACGGCAGACAGGACAGAGCGCAGTCTGCCGGGGAAAAGGCGGTATATGTGGGAAAAGCCGAAGGCGGAGCCTTCACAGAGTGCGGAGGATACAGAATATGAAAAGAACCAAGATCGTATGCACGATGGGACCCAGTACGGATGATCCGGAGATTCTCGGAAAAATCATTGACAGCGGCATGGATGTCGCACGCTTTAATTTCTCTCACGGGACATATCCCGAGCAGAAGAAAAGGATGGATCTTCTGAAGCAGGTCCGCAGGGAGAAAAAGAAACCCATCGCGATTCTGCTCGATACCAAGGGACCGGAAGTCCGCACCGGGACTTTGAAAGGCGGAAAAAGCGTGAAACTTGAAAGCGGCCAGACTTTTACGCTGACAACACGGAAGGTGGAAGGCAGCAGCGAGATGGTTTCGCAGACTTATAAGGATCTTCCGCAGGATCTGAAAGCGGGGGACAGGGTCCTGATCGACGACGGCCTGATCGAGATGAAGGTCGTGGAGACAACGAAAACCGATGTCATCTGCCGGGTGGAAAACGGCGGGATGCTTGGCGAGAGAAAGGGCGTCAATCTTCCCAATGTGGAGATTCATCTTCCGAACATTACAGACAAGGACAAGGCGGATATCCTTTTCGGAATCGAGCAGGATATCGACTTCATAGCCGCCTCCTTTGTCCGCAATGCGGACGCGGTCAGGGAGATCAGAGATCTGCTCAGGGAGCATGACGCTTCCGACGTCCATATCATTGCGAAAATTGAAAATGCCGAGGGAATCCGGAACATAGATTCGATTATCCGTGCCGCTGACGGGGTGATGGTCGCCAGAGGAGATATGGGAGTTGAAATTCCCTCATGGGAGGTTCCTCACGTCCAGAGGAAGATCATAGACAAATGCAACGCGGCTTACAAACCTGTAATCGTGGCGACGCAGATGCTGGATTCCATGATGCGCAATCCCCGGCCGACCAGGGCGGAGGTCACGGACGTTTCAAACGCCATCGTACAGTCAACGGACGCGATCATGCTGTCCGGCGAGACCGCGGCGGGCAAGTATCCGGTCGAAGCTGTGCAGATGATGGCCCAGATCGCGGAATACACGGAAGAACAGATCAACTATGAGATCCCGGATTTCAAGCGTCTGCGCGGAAAAGCCAACGTTTCGAGCGCTGTCGGAATCGGTGCGGTCCGGACGGCTGCCAACCTGAACGCGAAAGCGATGGTGATCCCGACCATGTCCGGCCTGTCCGCACGGCTTGTCGCGAACTTCCGTCCGGAGATGCCGATCTACGCGGTAACTCCTTCCGAGCGGGCTCAGCGCCAGCTGCAGCTGGACTGGGGCGTCCTTCCGCTGCAGGGCTATAAGGAGGATTCAACGGAAAACATTATTTCCCATGCCATGTATGTCGTGACCCGGGACAAGTATATCCGGCCGGGAGACCTGGTCGTGGTTACCGCCGGAGACCCGGCCACAAACGAAGTGAGAGGCGAGGGCAGCATGACGAACGTCATGTTTGTCATTGAGGCGAAATAAAGTAAGATGTGTCAGAACCTGCTTCTTACGTGCAGGCACGACGAATCAGAAGCTGATTTCAAATATGCCGTGAACAGGAACTCTGTAATCGTCATTTTAAGAAAAATTTAGGAGAATATCACAGAGAATACACAATACCCCTGTTATACTTGGAGTGAGATTCCGCGCCGCAGGGGTATTCTCTGTGCCCTGCAGGCAGCCGGAACAAGGAATGAATTCTGATAACAGGCGCGCGTCCCGGATGCGGATCTGCGGGAGCAGGGCATTTCCTGCACCGGGCAGGAGAAGGAGCGGATATATGTATAATATTTTAGTTTGCGATGATGAAAAGGAAATCACGGATGCGGTTGAGATCTATCTGACCCAGGAAGGCTATCAGGTTTTTAAGGCGTACGACGGCAATCAGGCGATCGAACTGCTGAAAAAAGAGCAGATCCACCTTCTGATTATCGACCTGATGATGCCCGGTATGGACGGGATTCATGCGGTTCTTCAGATCCGGAAGGATTCCGGCATCCCGATCATTATTCTCTCGGCAAAGTCACAGGATGCGGATAAGATCCTGGGCCTTAACGTCGGCGCGGATGATTATGTGACCAAACCTTTCAACCCGCTGGAGCTTGTCGCCCGCGTCAAGTCGCAGCTGCGCAGGTACACGGCCCTGGGGACAATCCCGAAGGAGGAGGAGAACTCCCACATCTACCGTTCCGGCGGACTTGCCATCGATGACGACAAAAAGGAAGTCACGGTCGACGGGGAGAGTGTGCGGCTGACCCGTATTGAGTATAATATCCTTCTTCTGCTGCTCCAGAATAAAGGGAAGGTGTTCTCCATTGACCAGATTTATGAAAAAATCTGGAATGAAGAGGCTTTCTGCGCGGACAACACGGTTACGGTACATATCCGTCATATCCGCGAGAAGATCGAGATCGATCCGAAGAATCCCAAGTATCTGAAAGTGATGTGGGGGATTGGCTATAAAGTGGAAGATATTGAGTGAGAGGCCGGTGCGGACCGGTCTTTTAAAGGGACCGGGAAAGCGCTGAGAAGCCGGGGTTCTCCGCCGGAGCGTCCGGAGATGCGGGCCTTCGGCGGCTGACAGAGCGGTGATTGCGGGGATGGAAAAGAGACGTTATTACAAAACCGGGGCAAAAATCTGGATGGGGCTGCTGCAGGTTGTCTGCGCGGGGATTCTTGCCGCGTGCATCCTGAACATGTACTACTGGCTGGACGGAACCTTTGACATTTCCGAGCTGGGCCGCAGATTCGAGGAGACAGGGAACTTCCTCCAGCTGACGGAAGACACAATCCGGAGGAAGATTGCCTGCACGCAGAACTTTGCCCTGTTCCAGACCGGCGGGGAGACGGATCTGGATAAAAAGATTGATATAAGGCAGTATGTTTCCGGCGTTCAGGATGAAGCCAACCTGAACGAGAACACCACCTACCGGATCCGGGATCTGATAGATTTCTTCCCCGACATGTCGGCACTGCGGCGGGTTCTGGCGGAACAGGACATGATAGCGGCGGATCCTTCCGAGCAGACCTGGGACAGCCTGAACGCAAAAACTGCCGGTCTGGAGACAGTGCTTCCCCTGTCGGGGAGCAGGCTTGCAGAGACAGCCCGCCTGTCCGCCAGGCCTTATGAGACCCTGATGGATTATTACAGCGCCCTCTGCCAGACCTGCAGCGATATCGGCGTGCGCTATGATTCCTATCTGAAAGAGATGGAAAATCCGGAGGGGACCAGCCATGCCGACGCGCCGAGCAATATCCGCTATTACGTCGAGAATTCCCTGACCAAGCAGTATTATACGAATCTGGGCGCGGCAAGCTCAACCGAGGCCAGGAATATGATCGCGTCGGACGGGGACCTGACTTTCCTCTTTGACGGGGTAAGGTCCATGGCCATCATGGTAGCCAATTCGGAGAATACTCTGTCCGAGAGGGTCGCATCGAAATTTATCGATACCGTTTTCCTCGGCTCCGGAGAGCGTGTTGTAATTGCCGTGAATCCCGGATATCCGGCCGGGGATGAGCTTCACGGTGCCTACCTTGCCTATGAGCGCAGGGAGCCAGTCGTGATTGCCTCGATCGTGATCGGGGCATCCGCCCTTGCATGTATGATTATCCTGTTTGTACTGAGTATCTGCAGGACGGGACGGCGGGATAAAGATACACTCTATCCGATAGCCGGATTTGACCTGGTACCGTCAGAGATTGCGGCAGGTCTGTGCATGCTGGCGGGCATCCTGTGGTATTACGCTGCGCTGGCGCTCCTGCGCAGATGGATTCCGCCGGACAGGCGGTCTGAATGGATTGTTTTCAGCGCAGCGGCGGAGTATGGGATTTTCCTTCTCTCCATGCTGAGCCTTGCGAGAAGGCTGAAGTGGAAAAAACTTTGGCAGAACAGTGTCCTGTATACAGTCCTGCGGGTCAGCTCCCAGATTATGGCCGCCAGGATCACATCCCGGCTCCTGCTTGTTTTCTATACGGCGTTTATCTTTCTGAATCTTCTGCTTCCGCGTTATCTCGGGGCAGCCGGCGCCATAATCGTCTTTGTGGTGGACCTGGCAGTCCTTCTTTATCTGATCCGCGACCAGGTCGGAAAACTGAGCGTCAGGGAGGGCCTGAGAGAAATATCGAAAGGAAAGCTGGACTACCGGATTGACACCGGATCGCTGGCCGGAGACAGTCTTGAGATGGCGGAGGCGGTAAATGAGATGGGCGTCGGCCTGCAGGAAGCGGTGGATGCCATGGTCCGCAGCGAGCGTCTGAAGGCGGAGCTGATTACAAATGTCTCCCATGATCTTAAGACACCGCTGACATCGATTATCAATTATGTCGGACTTCTCAGCCGGGAAGCTCCCGAAAGCGGAAAGATCAGGGAGTATGTGGATATTCTTGACCGCAAGTCCCAGAGGCTCAAGGTGCTTATATCGGATCTGATCGAAGCCAGCCGGATCAGTTCCGGCAATGTGGAGCTGGAACTTTCAGAGATGGACCTGCGCCAGATGCTCCTGATGGCAGAGGGGGAATTCGAGGAACGCTTCGAGGAACTGTCTCTCTCGGTTCATACGGATACCGGCAGGGAGAGTGCGGTCATCACAGCCGACGGGTCCCAGCTCTGGCGTGTCCTGGATAATCTTCTGAGCAATATAGCCAAGTACGCAAAGGAAGGATCCGAGGTCCGGATCAGCTTAATCCGCGAAGACGGGATGGCGAAAGCCGTTTTTGAAAATGAATCCGAAGCGGAGCTGATCAAGAGCGGCGAGGAACTGGAGGAGCGCTTCGTGAGAGGAGATCTGGCCAGGAATTCGGAAGGCAGCGGCCTTGGCCTTTCGATCGCCAAGAACCTGACGGAGCTGATGGGCGGCAGCTTTGAGGTGCGGACAGAGCCGCACAGATTTACAGCCTGCATCACTTTTCCCCTTGTTTCATCTCCCTCTGTGAAAAATCCATGAAATTTTCAGAGCGGCACTTGCGTGCGGAGCGTCAAATCCTTATAGTTACATTCATCCGGAGAAATTTAATGATTGCCACGCCAGAAGTATGGTCTGCAAAAATTATAAAACAGTTCTGACGGCTTCCGCGTGAAGAACTTCTGACCTCCTCATTAAGATGCCAGAAACGTCCGAAAAAGTTTAAACTCGCCCAAAAGGGCTCAGACAGTGAACTTTTTTCGAACAACGCATTTTATGATGAACTGGGAAGTTCTGATCACTTGTGTAGATGTCAGAATTATTTGTACAATTTTCTCCGACCTGACTTTTAACGAGTGCATCATTACAAGGGAAGGAATAAGATCTGTCTGTCTGCGCGGCGCTGTATGGAGCCGGCGCCCGGTCCGGAGGGACAGACGGAATCATTACGGACAGAGGTGACAAACTGATATGAACTGGAGAGAGCGTTTGAATCGTTTTATGGCAGGAAGATACGGACAGGATGAGTTCTCGGCTTTCCTGATGATCGTTACGCTGATACTGCTGGTGCTTGAATCGATTATCCGGGTTCCGTTTCTGAGCATGGTTACTCTGCTGCTCCTTGCTTACTCCTGGTTCCGGATCCTGTCGCGCAACATACCCGCGCGTTATGCCGAGAATCAGAAGTTTCTTGAGCTCCGCGGCAGGGTGACGGGCTTTTTCAGGAACAGGGGAAACCGGGCTGAGGATCTGAAGAATTTCCATATTTACCGCTGCCCCAAGTGCGGACAGAAAATCCGGATCCCCAGAGGAAAGGGAATGATCGTGATCACCTGTCCAAAATGCAGGACAGAATTCAGAAAGAGAAGCTGATCCATGTTCGGATATATTACGGTAAACCGGCCGGAGCTGAAAGTGAAAGATCTGGAGCTCTACCGCAGCTGCTACTGCGGGGTCTGTGACGAACTCTGCCGCAGCTACGGCAGACGCGGGCAGATCCTGCTTTCCTATGACTGTACTTTTCTGGCGATTCTGCTGACGGGGCTTTATGAGCCCGGGGAGACGGTCCGCCTGCGGCGCTGTCTGGTACATCCGGCTGTAAAACACAGGGAAACGAAATCAGTCTGCAGTTCTTACGCGGCTGATATGAATGTGCTGCTTTCTTATATGAAAGCTCTTGACGACTGGCAGGACGAGAAGAAAGAACGCGCAAGGCTCCTTGCCCATATGCTGCATGGGGATTATCTGAAAATCCGGGAGCATTACCCCAGGCAGGAACGCGCGGTGCGCAGGAATATCCGGCTTCTGAGCGCGGAAGAGAAGAAAGAGACCGGACAGCTCTCCCGGGAAGAACTGCTCTCGCGGCTCGACAGGGTTGCAGGCTGCAGCGGGCGTCTGCTGGGGGAGATCTGTGTCTATAAAGAAGATATCTGGGCCAGGGACCTGAGGGAGCTTGGTTTCTATCTCGGCAAGTTCATTTATCTGATGGACGCCTATGATGATCTGGAAAAGGACAAAAAGAGCGGAAGCTTCAATATTCTGCTGCCGCTTCTGGAATCGGACCCGGATACCTTTGAGGAGACGGTAAAGTCCCTGCTTCTGGATATGGCGGCGTGCTGCTGCAGGGCCTTTGAGAGGCTTCCGATTGTGAAAGATGTCGATATTCTGAGAAATGTGCTTTATTCCGGCATCTGGGTCAGGTACAATCAGGTACGGAAAAGTCGTTCAAAGTTTTCGAAAGAGGAAGATCATGAGAGATCCATATGACGTTCTCGGCGTGCCAAGGGGCGCGTCGGACGATGATATAAAGAAGGCATACCGTAAACTGAGCAGACTGTACCATCCGGACGCGAACGTGAACAATCCGAACAAGGCGCAGGCGGAGGAGAAGTTCAAGGAGGTGCAGCAGGCCTACCAGCAGATCCAGCAGGAGAAGGAAGGCGGTTACAGCTCTTACGGCCCGGGAAGCTCCAGGGGCGGTTACAGTTCCGGAGGCGGATACGGATCCTCATACGGACCTTTCGGAGGCTTCGGCGGTTTTGGCGGCTTTGGGGATTTCGGTGACTTTGCCGGCCGGAGGCAGCAGGCGGGCGGAAGCGAGTCCGAGGTGCGCATGCAGGCGGCGGCCAATTATATAAACAGCAGGCATTATTCAGAAGCCCTGAATGTTCTGAACGATATTATGGACCGGGATGCGAGATGGTACTATCTCAGCGCCCTTGCCAATTCCGGGGCAGGCAATAATGTGACGGCCCGCCAGCACGCCCAGACGGCGGTCAACATGGAACCCGGGAATGCCCAGTACCGGCAGGTCCTCAATCAGCTTGAAAACGGCGGGAACTGGTACCGGGGCATGGGCGATTATTACGGAACGCCGATGGAAACGGGGAACGACTGGTGTGCGAAGATCTGTCTTGCGAATCTTATGTGCGGTCTCTGCCTGCCGGGTTCGTTCTGCTGTATCTAGCGCGGGCGGGCCTCCATGGAGAAACGGCCTCTTCCGCCGCCGGCGGAATTGCGCCTGTGCGCACGGCCGGATCTGGGGATGAGGATGTGAGAATCCGCACGGCGAAGTTGTGAACGGATGGCGGAATGACAGAAGAAGAGACTATATTCAAAGAATTATCGGACAGCTGCAGGGCGCGTATTGTATCGCCGGATGAGAAGATCCGTGAGGCCTGCAGAAAAAGATGGGACTCCCTGTGCAAGCCGATCGGCGGGATGGGAATCTTCGAGGAACTGATCGCCCAGATCGGAGCGGTTCAGGGCTCCCTGCATCCCCGGCTGGGCGCGGCGGCGCTGGTCATTATGGGCGCCGACAACGGGGTGACCGCGGAAGGCGTCAGCCAGTGCGGGAGTGAAGTGACCGCCCGGGTACTTGACAATATGGGAGCAGGCCGGAGCAGCGTCTGCGCGATGAGCGCATACCAGAACCTGCATGCCCGGGAAGCGTCAGCGGAACGGGAGAGGACGGATGTTATTCCGGTCAATATCGGGATGAATACAGACGCACAGCATCCGGCTGTCTGGAACCGCCCGGTACGTTATGGCAGCGGAAACATCGCGAAGGGTCCGGCCATGAGCGGCAGTGAGGCTGCGCGGGCAGTCCTGGAGGGAATCCGGATCGCATCCCGCCTGCGGGAGAGTGGCTATGATCTGCTGGCCGCGGGAGAGATGGGGATCGGCAATACAACGAGCAGCGCTGCCGTTGTATCCGCTCTTTTTCACTGCGATCCCTCACTGACAGCCGGGTATGGAGCCGGCCTTTCGGAAGAGGGGTATCGCCGGAAAGTGGAAGTGATCAGGGAAGCCCTCAGGGTAAACGGCCTGTCCGATGCGGAGCGTGACTGTGATCCGGTCGGGATACTGAGCAGGGTCGGAGGCCTGGATATCGCCGGCATGTGCGGACTTTTTCTCGGTGCGGCGATCTGCCGGATGCCTGCGCTGATCGATGGTTTTATCTCCGCGGCGGCGGCCTGTCTGGCTTACCGGATCGCGCCGGAGTGCAGATCCTACATGATCGCGACCCACTGTTCCGCAGAGCCGGGCTGCAGTATGCTGCTGGAAGACCTGGGACTTCAGGGACCTCTCCGTGCGGATCTGCATCTTGGAGAGGGGACGGGAGCGGCCATGTTTCTGCCCATGCTCCGGCAGGCACTGTATGTTTATGAAAATCTTCCGCTCTTTGAAGAGGGGCATGTGAAAGCCTACCGCCGCTTTCGATAAAGCGGAGCGGAACAATGAGAGCCGTGAGCAGTAACTGCAGGCACATATGCCGCGGAAAATGAAACGTGGACAAAATACGCTGAAATTGGTAAAATAACTTGATGGGGAAGAACGGGCGTGCCTGTTCTGCCCTGTTGCGGATATATGGTTACGGCGGTCCGGACAGTGTGATCCGGGAGCGCTTCCCGGCATCATATGCCTGAAAGAGGGGTGGGAACATGTCTGATACGACAATTATCACAATCGGAAGACAGTTTGGAAGCGGTGGACACGAAGTCGGAAGAAGGCTTGCTGCGGAACTCGGAATCAAGCTGTATGATAAGGAACTTCTCAAGATGGTTGCCCAGGAAAGCAATATCTGTGAGCAGGTCCTGGGAGATTATGACGAAAAGCCGACAAACAGCCTGCTCTATTCCATCGTTATGGATGTATACCCATCCATGAATTACGTTGGGAATACCCTGAGCCAGCAGATTTACCAGGCCCAGTACGACACGATCCGCCGGATCGGCCAGAAGGGCTCGTGTGTGATCGTCGGCAGGGCGGCGGATTATATCCTGAGAGAAAATCCTCACCTTACCAGCGTCTTTATCCACGCAAGCATGGAGTACAGGATCGCCCGTGTGGCGGAATATGAAAAGGTTCCGGACAGCAAAGCCCGGGATATGATCAACAAGGCAGATAAAAAGAGAGCGTCCTTCTACAATTTCCAGACTGAGAAAAAATGGGGCCATGTATCCAGCTACAATCTCTCGCTTGACGCAAGCGACATCGGGATTGACGGCTGCGTCAAGGTCATTGAGAATTACCTGGAACTGAAGAAGGCTGGGAGGTAATACACAGGTTATGAACGAGAATCACAGGAACGATGGATCAGGCCATAATCAGGGCGGAAACCGGAATCATTCAGCGATACTTCTGTTTCTGGTTGTGACTCTGATTACTCTGCTGATCATGAGTTTCGTCAACCGGATGATGTCGGATTCGACGTCGGAAGAGATTACTTATGACCAGTTCCTGGCTCTGCTGGACAGAGATCTGGTGGACAAGGTCACGATCGGGCCGGACAAGCTGACCATCGTGACAAAGAATCAGCCCCTGTCCGGTCAGGGAATTGAGTATTCTTATTTTACCGGCAGAGTTTCCGACCCGGATCTGGTATCCCGGCTGGAGAAAGCCGGAGTCGAATTCAGCGGACTGATTCCGGACAATACGACCAGCCTGATTCTGAATGTGGTTCTGTCATTTGCGCCGCTGATTCTGATCTGGGTCCTGATGGGCGTGATCTTCCGCAGGATGGCCAATTCCGGCGGCATGATGGGCGTCGGGAAAAGCAGGGCGAAGATGTACATGCAGTCCGAGACAGGCGTGACGTTCAAGGACGTCGCCGGGCAGGACGAGGCAAAGGAATCCCTGCAGGAGACGGTGGATTTCCTGGAGCATCCGGACAAGTATGCCCAGATCGGGGCGAAGCTGCCCAAGGGCGCCCTTCTGGTAGGCCCTCCGGGTACCGGAAAAACGCTTCTTGCAAAGGCGGTTGCGGGAGAAGCGCACTGCCCCTTCTTCTCGCTGACCGGTTCCGATTTCGTGGAGATGTTCGTCGGCGTCGGCGCCTCCAGAGTCAGGGACCTGTTTGACGAAGCAAAGAAAAATGCTCCCTGCATTATCTTTATCGACGAGATCGACGCGATCGGCAAGAGCAGGAACGCGGGAGGCTACGGAGGAAATGATGAACGGGAGCAGACACTGAACCAGCTGCTTTCGGAGATGGACGGTTTTGATACATCCAAGGGCCTGCTGATTCTGGCGGCCACGAACCGTCCGGAGGTCCTGGACCCGGCGCTGCTTCGTCCCGGACGTTTTGACCGGCGTGTGATAGTTGAGAAGCCGGACCTGCAGGGCCGTATCGACGTCCTGAAGGTGCATTCCAAGAATGTCCATATGGACGAGACGGTCAGTCTGGAAGACATCGCCCTGGCGACAAGCGGGGCAGTCGGTTCGGACCTTGCGAATATGATCAATGAAGCCGCGATCCTGGCGGTAAAGAACCACAGGAGCGCCGTTTCCCAGAAAGATCTGCTTGAAGCGGTCGAAGTTGTCCTGGTCGGCAAGGAGAAGAAAAACCGCATCCTTTCCAAGGAGGAGAGAAAGATCGTGTCCTACCATGAGGTCGGTCATGCGCTTGTATCCGCCCTGCAGAAGGATTCCGAACCGGTCCAGAAGATCACCATTGTTCCCAGAACGATGGGTGCCCTCGGGTACGTAATGAACGTTCCAGAGGAGGAAAAGTACCTGAACACTGAGAAAGAGATCCGGGCCATGCTGGTTGAGTTCGTCGCCGGCAGAGCGGCGGAGGAGATCGTGTTCGATACGGTTACGACAGGCGCGGCCAATGACATCGAGAAAGCCACGAAGCTGGCGCGGGCGATGATTACCCAGTACGGTATGAGCCGGAAGTTCGGCCTGGTCGGACTTGAAAGCCCGAGCAGCATGTACCTGGATGACGGCCGCATCATTATGAACTGCTCCGACGAGACGGCGGCGGAGGTGGATCATGAAGTGATCGCCATCCTGAAGGAATCTTATGAGGAAGCGAAGCGGATCCTGAATGCGCACCGCAGCACCATGGACGCGATCGCCGCTTTCCTGATCGAGCGGGAAACCATTACCGGCAAGGAATTTATGGATATCCTGCATAAGATCGAGGGCGATAAGGGCGAGGAAGAGCCAAGAGGCCGGATTTCGGAAAAGGCCCCTGCAGAGTCTCCGGAGTCCGCAGATGAGGGCGGCAGTGTTTCTGCCGGAGAAAAGGCCGGAAGCGTTGTCGAAAACGCCGGCTCTGATGCGGGAAAGTGTTGTTGAAAGCAGCAGTGAAAGCGGGAACAGCGCCGCGGCTGAACCTGCCGGCGAAAGCGCGGGTGAATCTGTCAGCGGAGCCGCAGACGGAGTAAGTACAGGAGAAAACGACAGCCGGAATCCGGAAGAGAATTAAAGAAAAATTCCGGAACAGTTCAGTAAGGAAACGCTTGACACGTCAAAAACGGAGGAGTAATATTCGTCATTGGGCCTTAAAGCCCGTAGCAATTGAAATTTCAGGGTGTATATTCGCGGCTGCTGCCGCGGGGAGAAGAGTGTATGAATTTTTTCAGGAAGTTTTGTCATCTGCTCCGCACGCACAGGCATCTGTACTGGATACTGGTTTACACGCTGTTTTATCTGATCAGTTTTTCTGTGCTGGAGAATGCGGGACACAGGCATTATCATGTGATCCATACATGGCTCGATGAACAGATTCCTTTCTGTGAGTATTTTATCGTTCCCTACCTGCTCTGGTTTTTCTTCATGGCGGGAACGGTTGCCTGGTTCGTGTTTTTCGCGGATGTAAGAGAGTACTATAAACTGATTGCCACGCTGATGATCGGCATGACGATCTTTCTGGCGGTATCTCTGATCTATCCCAATATGCTGGATCTGAGGCCGGAGCGAATTCCGACGGACAATATTTTCGGGATGCTTACGGCGTTCCTTTACCGGACGGATACTTCAACGAATGTTCTGCCGAGCATTCACGTGTTCAATACGATGGCGCTTGCTTATGCCATCCACGGGAACCGGACGCTGAAGCGCATGCCGAAAGTTCTTCTGGGATGCGATCTTCTGTCCGTATCCATCGTACTGTCAACCATGTTTCTGAAACAGCATTCCGTGATCGACGTGGCGCTTGGCATCGTTATGAGCGTGGTGCTGCAGCTGATCTGCGACAGAATCTTCGAGACCGAGGAGGAGAGAGTTCTGGCGCTCCAGGCGTCCTACGGAACGACATCCCGCAGAAGCCGTACAGAATAAGGATGACAGATCCGCAGGATTGTATTTTCATTGAGAACAGAGGGCAGGCTTTGGCCTGCCCCCTTTTTAGATTCCGCCGGAGGGACGGGACAGAAGCGGAGGGCTGCAGAAATGTCGGAAAAACTGGTTTCTTCCACACAGGGTTCTCATGATTCCACTCATGAGGGGGATGCGCAGGTCATTCCCGTATTTGACATACAGGAGGAACTGAAGAAGCTTCCCGACCGCCCCGGCGTATACATCATGCATGACGCAAAGGACGCGATCATCTATGTGGGGAAGGCGATCAATCTCAAACGCAGAGTGCATCAGTATTTTGTCAGAAAGATCGGGCGGGGTCCGAAGATCGAGCGCATGGTGGAGCAGATTGCCCGCTTTGAATACATCGTAACGGATTCCGAGCTGGAAGCCCTGGTCCTGGAGAACAACCTGATCAAGGAGCACCGGCCCAAGTACAATACCCTTCTGAAAGATGACAAGACTTATCCCTATATCCGTGTCACCGTGGAGGAGGAATATCCCCGGGTTCAGTTCACGCGGAAGATGAAAAAAGACAAATCCAGATATTTCGGACCTTTCAAGAGCGCCTGGGCAGTCCGCGATACCATTGATCTTCTGCGGAAGCTTTATAAGATCCGGGACTGCAGCAGAGTTCTCCCGCGGGATATCGGACAGGAACGGCCCTGCCTGAATTACCAGATCGGGCAGTGCGATGCGCCGTGCCAGGGGCAGATCGGGAAGGAGGCCTACCGGGAAAATGTGGACCGGGCCCTTGATTTCCTGAATGGCAATTATACCCCTGTTCTGAAGATGCTGGAGGAAAAGATGCAGAAAGCGTCGGAGGAACTGAACTTTGAAGACGCGGCGTCTTACCGGGATCTGCGGGAGAGCGTGCTGCAGGTTTCCCAGAAGCAGAAGATCGACCAGTCGGACGGGGAGGATAAAGATATCCTGGCCATGGCCCAGGACGGACAGGATGCGGTCGTCCAGGTCTTCTTTGTCCGCGGCGGACGGCTGATCGGGCGGGATCACTATTTCATCCGGATCGGGATGGACGAGGAGCCGCAGGAGATCCTGTCCAATTTTGTGAAGCAGTTCTATGCCGGAACCCCCTTTCTGCCCAGAGAGCTGATGCTGGAGTGCGGGATCAATGACCAGGCGCTGCTTGAGGACTGGCTGAGCAGCCGGAGAGGCAGCCGGGTCTATATCCGTGTACCGCAGAGGGGAACGAAGGAAAAGCTCGTGAATATGGCGCGGGAAAATGCCGAGATCGTACTCAGGCAGGACCGCGAGCGGATCCGCCTGGAGGAGGGGAGGACCATCGGAGCCATGCAGGAGCTTGCTTCCCTCCTGGGGATCGGATATGTCAGCCGCCTGGAGGCCTATGATATCTCAAATACAAGCGGCGTGGAATCGGTAGGTTCCATGGTTGTTTTTGAGCATGGAAAACCCAGAAAGAGCGATTACAGAAAATTTAAAATCCGTACAGTTCAGGGGCCAAATGACTATGCATCGCTGAAGGAGGTGCTGACTAGGCGCTTCGAGCACGGCCTGAGGGAGAAGGAAGAGCTTGAGAGAAAGCACGCGGACAGCAGGCTGGGCTCTTTTACAAATTTTCCGGATCTGATCATGATGGACGGCGGCAGAGGACAGGTCAGCGTCGCAGAGGAAGTGATGGAGGAGCTGCAGCTGGAGATTCCCGTCTGCGGCATGGTCAAAGACGATTATCACAGAACGAGAGGCCTTTATTTCCGAAATGTGGAACTGCCGATTGATACGCATTCGGAGGGGTTCAAACTGATTACCCGCGTACAGGATGAGGCACACCGCTTCGCGATCGAATACCACAGATCCCTGCGGTCCAGGGCGCAGACACACTCCATGCTGGAGGAGATCGAAGGGATCGGTCCGGCCAGGAGAAAAGCGCTTCTGCGCGCTTTCGGTTCCCTGGAGGGGATCCGGGACGCGGACCTTGAATCTCTCAGCCGCGCGCCTTCCATGAACCGCGGCAGTGCCGGGAAAGTGTACGCTTTCTTTCATCCGGAGGAAAAAAGGCAGGCGGATGAAGCTGTCCGGAAGGACTGACAGGCCGGTCGGGAAATTTGCGTTTTTTTCCGAAACAGAAGTTAATTTATGTTATACTGTAGCGGAGACGATCCTCTTGTTCAGATATGCGGCAGCCGGAGCAGGCCGAGCATTCCCATTTCGGAAAGGAGAAAGATAGCTATGAACCCAGTGACGGCTGGTATAGCTGCAGTTATGTTTATCACATCCATCACGTTCGCTCTGAATGCTGCCGCATTGGATGAAGCATATCCGGAAGCGGACCCGGCCCCTTATTCCGGGACAGAGTATTTTTCCGGAGACGGGGACGCGGCGGGAACCCCTGAACTTCCGGATGACGCGCAGATTCTGAAGGAGGATGAGAATCTGCTGATAGCGGTCACGGGCAGTGATCCGGAAGGCATGTGGGGCTATAAGCTGGATGTGTTTCTGGAGAATAAGACAGACCGCGAACTTTGCTTTATGATCAATGATGCCTGTATCAACGGCCTGATGATGGATCCTTTATACCAGACAATTCTTGCACCGGGGCAGTCATCTGATGAGGAAGTGGAGTGGTTTCAGAGTTCTCTGGATGAAGCCGGCATAACGGATGTGACGGATATTGAGTTGGAATGGGTTGTTTATGACAGCCAGGACTGGTCAGCTGATTTTCTGCTGGAAGAAAAGTTCCACTATTATCCGCTTGGGGAGGATGCGGTTCAGCCTTTTGTCAGGGAAGCAAAGGATACGGATCAGGTTCTTGTGGATAATGATGTCTGTACCATCATCGCGGTTAAAAGTGAGATGGACGAACTCTGGGGGTATCAGATCCATCTGTACATTATCAACAAGAGTGATCATGGGTTGACAGTAGGCATTGATGAGGCTGCCATTAACGGAGTACCCTGCGACCCTTACTGGGCCACCATGATTTATCAGGACAGAGCCGCTTTCGACGCAGTTACCTGGGGCACTACTTTTCTGGAAGCCGCCGGAATTGATAAGGTGGAAAGCGCGGAGCTTCCCTTTATCATAATGAACTCCGACGATTATTCGCAGGATGAGATCAGGGAGACGGTGACTTATACACCATGAAGACCGGAGACTGTGAGATCCCGGCCGGGAGACAGCAGACAGTGACAGACGGCAGCATTTCTCTCGTGAGAGCAGGGAGCTGCGGCGCATGCAGACATTGCAGACCGGACCTTTAGAAGGACGGGAGAAGGAGACCGAGCAGATGAACACACAGTCAAGTGTGCCTCTTGAGAAACTTGTTCAGCAGATGAATCTTGTGAACAGGACTCCGGAGATAGACATTTCGAAGAAAAAGATTGTCACGACAGAGATCAACCGTCCTGCTCTGCAGCTGACGGGTTACTTTGATTATTTCGACGCGGACCGTCTTCAGATTATCGGCTATGTGGAATATACCTATCTGGAGACAAAGACCCGGGAGGAGCGGCGGCAGATCTATGAAAAACTCCTCTCCTACAAGATTCCCTGCCTGGTGTACACAAGCCGCACGATTCCGGGCGAGGATCTTCTGGACTTCGCCAGAAAGAGCGGGACGCCCGTTTTTACCACAGACCGGGCAACCAGTCCGTTTATGGCTGAGGTCATGCGCTGGCTGAATGTGGAACTGGCGCCCTGCATCACCATTCACGGCGTGCTGGTGGATGTATACGGAGAAGGTATTCTGATTACGGGTGAAAGCGGAATCGGAAAGAGCGAGGCTGCCCTGGAACTGATCAAGAGGGGGCACCGGCTGATCACGGATGACGTCGTGGAGATCCGCAGGGTGTCGGATACGACGCTTGTCGGAACGGCACCGGATATTACACGACATTTTATCGAGCTTCGGGGAATCGGTATTATCAACGTCAAGACCCTGTTCGGCGTGGAATCGGTCAAGGATACGGCCAACATTGATCTGGTCATCAAGCTTGAGGAATGGGATAAGGATAAGGAATACGACCGCATGGGACTCGAGGAGGAATATACGGAGTTTCTCGGCAACAGGGTGACCTGTCACTCGCTTCCGATCCGGCCCGGCAGGAACCTCGCGGTTATAGTGGAAGCTGCCGCTGTCAATCACCGGCAGAAGAAGATGGGCTATAATGCGGCGAAGGAACTTTACAACCGTGTGCAGCAAAGTCTGATGGAAAGTATGAAAAAACGCCAGCTCGAGGAGATGGACGAGGACTGAGCGAAAGCCGGTTCTCCGCATCGGAAGAAAACAGAATAGAATGGGAGGCAGGACCGGACCGGGAGGCGGGTTCCTGCTTTTTCCTTTTCCGGACATTAAAAGCCGGAGGAGAAGAGGCGAGAGCTGCTATGAGAATTCTTTTGGCTGCGGTTAACGCGAAATATATTCACATAAATCTTGCCGTCCACAGTCTGAAGCAGTATGCGGAGGAACATGACGGTTCCCTGAAGGGTCAGATCGGGATAAAGGAGTTTACCATCAACCAGACCAGGGAAGAGATTGAGAAAGAGATTTATCACTATGCGCCGGACCTGCTGGCTTTTTCCGTTTATATCTGGAACATATCGATTATTACCGATATAGTACGGGACCTTGGGAAGATTCTTCCGGATGTCCCCATCTGGCTGGGAGGACCGGAGGTTTCCGGCGATGCGCCGGATTTTCTGCGCCGCTGCGGAGACGTCAGCGGGATCATGACAGGCGAGGGGGAGGAGATTTTTCTGAATCTGTGCCGGAATTATCAGAAGCCGGAAAAGGGAGAAGCAGCGTTTTTTCAGCTGAAGGGAATCTGTTTTGTGCCCGGAAGGCTGAAGCTTTCAGATACGCGGAAGGAAGAGAATCCGGCAGCAGAAGAGGCAGAGAAAGCAGCCGCAGGACAGGCGGAGAATCCGGCAGCAGAAGAGGCAGAGAAAGCAGCCACAGGACAGGCGGAGAATCTGCCAGCAGAAGAGGCAGAGAAAGCAGCCGCAGGAAAAGCAGAGTATCAGACTGCGGAAAAGGCGGAGAACGCTGCTACGGGAAAAGAGCAGGCGGCAGACGAAGAAGCTGTATTTACAGGGGCAGCCCCTTACATCGACATGGACGAGCTTCCTTTTGTCTATGAAGAACCTGAGAAGTTCCGCAGCAGGATCCTCTATTATGAGACGAGCAGGGGCTGTCCCTACCGCTGCAGCTACTGCCTCTCATCAGTCGACCGGGCGGTCCGGATGCGCAGCATGAACCTGGTCCGGAAGGAACTGCAGCTTTTTCTGGACGCGGGCGTGCGTCAGGTGAAGCTGGTGGACCGTACCTTTAACTGCTCGAAAGAACATGCGATGGCTGTCTGGACTTATCTGCGTGACCACGACAACGGGGTGACGAATTTTCACTTTGAGATCGAGGCGGACATCCTTTCCTGGGAGGAGATCGACCTGGTGTCTTCCTTCCGGCCGGGGCTTGCCCGCTTTGAGATCGGCGTTCAGTCGACCAATCCGCTCACGCTCAGGTCAGTAAAGCGCTATGCGCGCTGGGCGAAGATCCGGGACGCGGCAGCGCAGCTTCGGAAGGCCGGAAATATAAGTCTGCATCTGGATCTGATCGCAGGACTGCCTTTCGAGGATTATGAGAGTTTCCGCAGGTCGTTCGGCGAGGTCATTGCCCTGCGGCCACATGAACTCCAGCTCGGATTTCTCAAGATCCTGAAAGGCAGCGCCATGCAGGAGGAAGCAGCCGCTCTGGGAATCCGCTGGCGGGAGCGGGCGCCCTATGAGGTGCTGGAAACGCCCTGGCTCAGCGCCGGTGAGATGTTCCGCCTGAAGGAAGTGGAGAATATGCTGGAGACCTTCTATAACAGCGGGCAGTATGGCCGGACAGTAGGGCATCTTCTGAATCTGTACGAGAGCAGAAGCTCCGCGATGGCTCTTTTTGAAGATCTGGCAGATGCTTTTGCAGGGGCAAATCCGGACGGGAGAAGCTTTTCCAGACAGCAGAACACTCAGTTTCTCAGAGATTTTATCCGGACAGGTCCTCCGGGAAACGGGAAGGCTGGACTATTCTGCAATGGCAGAGGGAAGACCGGGCTATCCTGCAATGGCAGCGGGGAGGCTGGAACTTCCGCTCCGGACGGTTTAACAGAAAAGCTGAAGGAAGCCGGAACAGCGCAGGCCTTTCCTTCCTGGGAAACGGAGCGGGAACGCTGGCTTGCCTGCATGGATGACGAGCTGACCTGCGACCTGTATCTCAGGGAAAACGGAAAGGTCCGGCCTGCCTGGGCGGCGCCGGATGATCTGTGGAAGCAGGAGAGCAGGGCTTTCTACCGGGAAGAGGAGAAAAACCGGCGATTCTTTCCACACCTGTCCGCCTATGACCACAAACAGCTGTCCGGCCTGACGCATTTTGAGGTTCTGGAGCACCTTGGAAAGCGTGCAGTTTTCGATTATACACAGCGGGATCCTGTGACCGGGAACGCCGGCATGAGAGTGATCTGAGCTTCTTTTCACAGCCTGCGCACCCGGCAGGTCTCACTCATTCCGGCAGGCCGCTCTGCGGTCTTAGCGGAACAGCGTACAGGGCAGGCGCTGAATCGTCAGCTTATTCATCAAATTCACACTTGAGCGTTTTGAAGAAATGAGATAGGATAGAGAAAGTGCCGCAAAAGCTCTGTGCCGGGCGGAAGAACCGGCGGCTGCGGCGGACAGGGAAACAGACAGATCAGTGTGCCCGGCAGGGCAGAAGGAGATTGATTATGAAAAAGAAGAATCAGAAGATTGTTGCAGCTGTTATCGCAGGTATTCTTGTGCTCTCGATGCTGCTTACGGCGATTCCGAGCTTCCTCAGATAAAGGCGGAAGAAAAGAAGTTTTTTCAGTTCAGCAGCAGATCAGGCGGAGGAGCTTCATTTGAAAGGCAGCAGATTACTGGCGGCATGTGTGTTGAGCACATTTCTGGCCGCGGGATGTATGCTTCCGGGCGTGGGAAGCAGAGTCTTCGCCGCGCAGGAGACGACGATCGCGAAGGGGATCTATGTGGAAGGCGTCAATGTCGGCGGCATGACCATGGAAGAGGCGAAGCAGGCGATCCAGGCGAAAGTGGACGAGATGGGAGCCACTTCCGTCACGCTTATGTTCGCGGACCAGCCGATCACGACTACTCTGTCGGAGCTTGGATATACCTGGAAGAATACGGATGTTCTGGACGGAGTAAAGGATTTCGGGACCAGCGGGACGATTGTGGACCGTTATAAAGCCCTGAAGGATCTGGAGATCGGCAGAAAGAATTATCCCCTTGTTTTCACGGTGAACGAGGAACGGGTGCGCAATTATGTCCGTACCTGCAGCATTTACAACTCGGATCCGGTTGAAGGCAGGCTTTATATGGGAGACAGCGGTGTCCCGGAGGTTGAAGGAGGCACGGACGGACTTACTCTGAAAGTGAACAAGTCCGCGAGGGAGGTCCGCAATGCCATTGAGAACTGGCAGGGGGGAGACATCCGTGTCGATCTCGTTGTGGAACGTGTGAGTCCGAAAGCATCCTATGAGCTTCTTTCCAAAGTGAAGGATGTGATGGGAAGCGCAACCACGGACTATTCAGCTTCCAGCTGGGCCAGGGCAGTCAATGTCCAGAATGGCTGTTCTCTGATCAACGGATCCGTCGTCTGGCCGGGGGAAGAGTTTTCCGTCACGGCGGCGGTTACGCCGTTCAGTGCCGAAAACGGCTATCAGCCCGCTCCTTCTTATGAGGAGAACCGGGTAGTGGATTCCTACGGCGGCGGAATCTGCCAGGTATCCACGACCCTTTATAATGCCGCGCTCAAGTCTGAGATGGATATCACGGCCAGGTCGAATCATACCATGATCGTCACCTATGTGGAACCCAGCAAGGACGCGGCCATTGCCGAGGGCAGCATGGACATGGCGTTCGTCAACAATACGGATGCCCCTATCTATATAGAAGGATATACCACGGGCGCGACGATCACTTTCACGATTTTCGGTCACGATACGAGGGATCCTGCGCGGTCGATCGAGTTTGAGAGCAGGGTTCTCCAGACCATCGAACCCTCAGGCATCCAGATGTACCCTGATACAACGCAGTATATCGGATATCTGAGCCAGACGAATACGCCCCATACGGGCTATTCGGCGGAACTGTGGAAGAATATCTATTATGACGGGGTGCTGCAGGATTCGGTCCAGGTGAATTCCAGCTATTATCAGGCTGTCGGCACGATCTACAGCGTAGGCGTCAAGAGCTATTATCCGGGCGTTACGCAGGCCATGTACCAGGCGATTTCCATGAACAGCCTGGAGGCGGTGCAGAATGTTATGAGAAACGGCAACCCGCCGCCGCAGACGCAGAATACGGCCGCTACGGACCAGAACACCGGCACGGGAACAGATGCCGGAACGGGTACGCCTGAGGGCGACCCCGGAGCGATAAATGTGACAACCTCTGATTCCGCGACAGCGGTGATGGATGATTCCGGCGATATGGACGATAACATTGCGTTCGTAAACTGAGCGCCGGACCGGAGAATGGCAGGGGAGTTCATGAAATCAGGGAAGATCAGCCAGGCGGTGTACGACCGTTCTGTGTTCAGACCGCTGAAACGGTCCGGAAGCCTGGACAGCGGGGTGTTTTACGGGGCGGATTCCGCCGGCTGCGCCGCTGTAAGCTGCGGACCGGTCTGCGGGCCTTTTGATCCGTCCATACAGATGCGGATCGCGGAGGCTGTCAATAATCTGGCTGTGGACGGCGCGGATCCGGCGGGCTGCAGGATCCAGACCGGGATTACGGTTCCGTCGGGCGGCAGCTTTTCCGAGTCAGCTCTTCTGGATCTTGTGACAGAGATCGGAAAATGCTGTGCCGTATGGGAACTGACCCTCGCCGGAGGACATACGGAGTGCTCGGACGCAGTTTTGAGACCGGTGCTGACGGTGAGTGCTTCTGCGTCCCGGCTAAGAACGTCCGTCCCGGCGCTGCCTCCTGCGGGCGGGAAAGACTGTGGAACTTCCGCCGGGCTGTATATGGCCGGCCGGGCAGGATCTGCCGGAAGCGCGGTCCTTGCAGAAAATTTCCGGGACAGACTGCGGGAGCGGTTCCCGCTCTCCATGATTGATGCGGCCCGGATCAGTCCGGAAGAACTTCTTTTATTCGGGAAAGCGGCCCGGGCGCTTGAAAATGGCGCGGTCTGCATGAAGGATGTCTCCAGGGGAGGCGTTTTTGCCGCACTCTGGGAATTTTCTTCGAAACTGCAGTGCGGTTTCGAGGCAGACCTGAAAAAGATCTCGATCCGTCAGGAGACAATCGAGATCTGTGAATATTTTGACCTGAATCCCTACCAGCTGTACGGGCAGGGAGCGATCCTTGCGGCAGTGCCGGAAAAGGGCGGAGAGACTTCTCCGGAAGAAAGAGATTTCCTGCTTCGGGCAGGTTTTCAGCGGATCGGCAGTCTTACTGCCGGGAAGGCAAGGATTATCCGGAACGGGGAAGAGATCCGTTATCTGGAGCGGCCGCAGCAGGACGCCCTGAATGTGCTGGCGGAAAGAAGCGGACCGGACCTGCGGCAGGGCGGCGGCAGGACCGGCGATAAAAGCAGCGGATGAGACACGCGGCTGGAAAGAGAAGCGGATCCGCAGCTGAGCGGCGGACCCGCAGGTAAATAAAGGAGAACCTGCGGATTGCAGGTGAAACGGTATGAGAGCGCGGCAGACTGCTGCCGGCGCCGGCGACCTGGCAGACCAGGAAGAAGGAGTAGTCTATGATGATGAGGGAACAGATTCTTGCTCTTCTGGAGCGCAATTCGAAGCTGCAGCCGGAGGAGATTGCCGTCCTGCTCGGCTCCGGGGCCGACCTGATCAGGGACGAGATCAGGAAGATGGAAGAAGAGAGGATCATCTGCGGTTATAATACGCTGATCAACTGGGATCAGGCAGGAGCGGACAAGGTTACCGCGCTGATTGAGGTAAGGGTAACGCCTCAGCGCGGGCAGGGCTTTGACAATATTGCGGAGCGGATTTACAACTATCCGGAAGTACAGTCGGTTTATCTCATTTCCGGCGCCTATGACCTTCTGGTCATCCTGGAAGGGAAGACGCTGCAGGAAGTGGCCAGCTTCGTATCCAGCAAGCTTTCCACGCTGGATACCGTGATCAGCACCGCCACCCATTTCATCCTGAAGAAATACAAGGACGACGGCATCATCTTCGAGCAGAAGAAAAAAGACGAACGGATGAAGGTGACCCCCTGATTCAGGGAGCCATGCTTTACAGTTGTTTGGAGCGTAAGCGGGAAAGGACCGGGTACAGACATTGAAGAATCGTATTTCAGAGAAAACCGCACAGATCAGGCCTTCCGGAATCCGGAAGTTTTTCGACATTGTGGCAGAGATGGACGACGTCGTCTCTCTGGGCGTGGGCGAACCGGATTTTGATACGCCGTGGGCGATCCGGGATGAAGGAATCTATACGCTGGAGAGAGGGAAGACCTTCTATACCTCCAATTCCGGCCTGAAAGAGCTGCGCGAGGAGATCTGCCGTTATATAAACAGAAGGCTGGGGCTGAGATATGATCCTGCGGGGGAGGTCCTGGTTACGGTGGGCGGTTCCGAGGCGATCGACCTGGCTTTCCGCGCCATGGTCGACCCCGGAGACGAGATCCTGATCCCGGAACCCTGCTATGTCTCTTATTATCCCTGCGCCATCCTTGCGGACGCTGTGCCGGTGACCATTGCCCTGAAGGCTGAAAATGAATTCCGCCTGACTGCGGAGGAACTGCGGGAAGCTGTTACGGAGAAATCAAAGATCCTGGTACTGCCGTTCCCGAACAATCCGACCGGCGCGGTCATGCGGCGCGAGGACCTTGAGGCAATCGCGGAGATCTGCATAGAGAATGACCTGATTGTGGTGTCCGATGAGATTTATTCGGAACTGACCTATACCGGGGAAGACCACGTATCCATCGCCCAGATTCCGGGCATGCAGGAGAGAACGGTTCTGATCAACGGCTTCTCCAAGGCATTTGCCATGACCGGATGGAGGCTCGGATACTGCTGCGGACCCCGGGAGATCATCCGCCAGATGACCAAGATTCATCAGTTTGCCATCATGTGCGCTCCGACCAACAGCCAGTACGCGGCGGTTGTCGCGCTGAGGGACTGCTTCGAGGAAGTGGAGAAGATGCGCGAGTCCTACAACCAGAGACGGCGTTATCTGCTGCATGCATTCCATGAGATGGGACTGCCCTGTTTTGAACCTTTCGGCGCTTTTTACGTTTTCCCGTGCATCAGGGAATTCGGAATGACGAGCGAGGAATTTGCCACCCAGCTTCTCCAGGAAGAGCGCGTCGCGGTGGTGCCGGGAGACGCCTTCGGCGAGAGCGGGGAGGGCTTTGTCCGTATTTCCTATGCCTACTCCCTGGATGCGCTGAAACTGGCGGTCGGGAGACTGGAGCGCTTTATCAGCCATCTGAGAGAGCGCCGGAACAGCAGATAACAAACCCGCAGCAGCCTCCTCCGGGAGATTGAAAGCTATGCTGAACATTGTATTATTCGAGCCGGAGAAGCCGGCCAACACCGGCAATATCGGGCGGACCTGCGTCGCGATCGGCGCCAGGCTCCACCTGATCGAACCTGTCAGCTTCAGTCTGTCGGACAGTCATCTGAAGCGTGCCGGCATGTACCACTGGAAGCAGGTGGACGTGAGCCGCTATGCGGATTTCCAGGATTTTCTGGACCGGAATCCGGGCGCCGGGATCTATCCGGTGGAGACCGGATGCGGGAAGCTTTATACAGAGATTTCATATGACGCGGATGCCTACCTGCTTTTCGGCAAGGAGAGCAGCGGGATTCCCCGGCAGATTCTGGACCGCTATCCGGATACGGGCGTGCGGATCCCGATGCGGGAAGGCGTGATATCCATGAATCTGAGCGACTGCGTTTCAATCGTGGCTTTTGAAGCCCTGCGCCAGCTGCAGTTTCCCTCTCTGAACTGAAGGGGAGACTGCGGCTTTTCCTGTTTATGGGAAAAGGATGATATCTGCGCATGCCGGCTGTAAATAACATATTAGATCGGTGAAAGGCAAAACAGACTGACCGCTGCGGGGGGAAACATCCGGCCGGCGGAGAGAAAAGATCTGCCTGCGGCAGGTTAACCTTGCGGCCGGCGGAAGAGGAATAAGAAATAATGGAAAAAAGGGTACTGCCTGCAGCTTTTACGGATGAGATGCGGCGCCTCCTGGGGGCGGAATATGAGCTGTTTGAACAGAGTTATGATTCTCCGCGCTTCAACGGGCTCAGGCTGAATACGCTGAAGATGAGCCCGGAAGAGTTCGAAGAGAGATCGCCGTTCCGCCTGACGAAGGTCCCGTGGGCGCCGGAAGGCTATTACTATGATTACCGTGACGCGCCAGGCCGGCATCCCTATTATCGGGCCGGCCTCTATTATCTGCAGGAGCCCAGCGCCATGGCCCCTGCTGCCCTTCTGCCGGTAAGACCCGGGGACAGGGTCCTGGATCTCTGCGCGGCGCCCGGCGGCAAGGCCACGCAGCTGGGGGCGAAGCTCAGGGGGGAAGGTCTGCTGCTTGCAAATGAAATCTCCGCTTCCCGGGCAAAGGCGCTTGTAAAGAACATTGAGCTTTTCGGAATTCCGAATGCTTTTGTGAGCAATGCGGTCCCGGCGAGGCTCGAGCCTTTCTTCCGCGGATATTTCGATAAGGTTCTGGTGGACGCCCCTTGTTCGGGGGAGGGAATGTTCCGGAAAGACCCGGACGCCGCAAAGGCCTGGTATCCGGACAAAGTAAAAGAGTGCGCGGCGATCCAGAAGGACATTGTGCTCCGGGCGGCGGATCTGCTGCGGGAAGGGGGGATGATGGTATATTCCACCTGCACTTTTTCGCCGGAGGAAAATGAACTTGTCGTCGCCCGCCTGTTAAAAGAGCGCCCGGAGATGGAACTGGTACCTTTGAGCCGCGATGGGGGAAGAGAAGGATTTGCCCAGGGATTCTCCCTGAAAAAGCTTGCACAGCTGGGTTATCTGACAGAAGCGGAGGCGGAAGAGATCAGGGATCTTTATGATCCGGACGGAGAAAAGCTGATGACCATGCGGCTCTGGCCGCACAGGATTCAGGGCGAGGGTCATTTTGCCGCGCTTCTGCGGAAGAAGGGAGGGCAGACGGAAGAAGAGGCTGACCGGCTGCAGAAAAAAGGAGGGCAGGCGGGAGAAAAAGCCGCCCTGCCGCAGAAAAAGGGGAAACTGGAAAACAGAAGAGAACAGAAGGCGGAAAAGAGCCTGAAAAAGGGCAGGGGCGGGAAAACCAAAACCGGCAGAAGCGCCGGGAATTATGCGCCGGACGCAGAGCAGAAGAGGATTCTTGAAGCTTTTCTGAAGGATTACTGTGATGATCTGCCGCCCATGGAGCGGATCGAAGTGCGCGGAGGACAGACCTACCTGATGCCGGAAGGATTTCCGGATACGTCCGGGATCAGTTTTCTGAGAAGAGGCCTTTATCTGGGCGAACTGAAGAAGGGACGCTTTGAACCCGCCCAGGAGCTTGCCATGGCGCTGGATGTGAACTTTGAAGATCCCGCAGGCAGAAGGATTTCATTTTCTCCCGAAGACAGCCGCATCAGCCGTTATCTGCGGGGAGAAACCATCTCTGCGGAGGAAGAGGAGAATGATGAGGAACCGGGAACCGCGGACCTTTCTGAAAAGTCTGCAGCTCCCGGAGACAGACCCGTCAAAAAGGAAAGCGGTCAGAACGGATGGCGGCTGGTTGCTGTCGACGGTCTTCCCCTCGGCTGGGCAAAGCAGGTCGGAGGGCAGCTGAAGAACAAGTATCTGCTGTCCTGGAGAGAGCAGTAAGAGGATTCACCCGCCAAAGTACGGTCTGCAAAAATTGCATAAACAATTCTGACGGCCTGATTTTTGGCGCCGCGATCAAAAGGTCATTATAACAGAAAAGGAAAATCCCGGATCCTGAAATGCTGTCCCAAAGGAGGACACCGTTCAGGGCCGGGAATTTCTTATCGCTTATCGAGCGGTACATATTCTGTATTTTCCGCCACTGCCTCATAGGCCGGGCGGATGATCTTGCCGCGGTTGGTGAGCTCCTCCATGCGGTGGGCGCTCCAGCCCACGGATCTGGCGATGGCGAAGATCGGCGTATAGAGCTCGGTCGGAAGCCCCAGCATCTGATAGACAAAGCCGGAGAAGAAGTCGACGTTGGCGCTGACGCCCTTGTACATCCTGGACCGCTCCGCGATCACCCCGGGCGCGAGCCGTTCTACCGTACGGTAGAGTTCGTACTCCTTCTCGAGATGCTTTTCCGCGCTCAGATATCTGGCGAATACCTTCAGGATCTCCGCTCTGGGATCCGAGACGGAGTAAATGGCGTGGCCGATTCCGTAGATCAGTCCGGAATGGTCGAAGGCATCCCTGGACAGGACTGCGCGCAGGTAGGCGGCGATCTCTTCATCGTCGGTCCAGTCTTTGACATGGGCCTTCAGGTCATCCATCATGTGGACTACTTTGATATTGGCGCCGCCGTGCCGCGGTCCCTTCAGGGAACCCAGGGCAGCTGCAAATACAGAGTAGGTGTCGGTCCCGGATGAAGTCACGACATGTGTCGTGAAGGAAGAGTTGTTGCCGCCGCCATGTTCCATATGCAGAACAAGGCAGATGTCCAGAAGCTTCGCCTCCAGGTCCGTATATTTCCCGCCCTTGCGCAGGATGGAAAGGATATTTTCGGCAAAGGACAGCTTTTCGTCCGGCTGGCGGATAATCAGGCTTTTTCCATTGTAATAATGCTGGTAGGTCTGATAACCGTAGACGGAGATCAGCGGAAGCATGGCAATCAGCTGCAGGCACTGACGGAGCACGTTGGGAAGAGACAGGTCGTCCGCCATCGTATCGTAAGAGTAGAGGGTCAGAACGCTTCGGGCAAGGACATTCATCATATCATCGCTGGGGGCAGTCATGATAATGTCCCTGACAAAGTGGTTGGGAAGCGAATTGCGGTAGGAAGACAGAATATCCGAAAAACTCTGCAGCTGAACTTTGTTCGGCAGATCTCCGAAAAGAAGCAGGTAGGCGATCTCTTCAAAGCCGAAACGGTTCTCCGAGGAAAAACCCCGGACAAGATCGGTAATTTCCCGCCCGCGGTAATACAGGCGGCCCGTATCGGGGACTTCCTGCCCGTCAACCAGCTTCTTTGCCGTAATGCGCGAGATCTGGGTCAGCCCGGCCAGAACGCCTTTTCCGTTCAGGTCTCTCAGGCCGCGCTTGACGTCATACCGGCTGTAGAGCTCCGGATCAATCTCGCCGCTTTTTTCACTCAGTCCGGCAAGCGTGATCAGCTCGGGTATGATCTCAGAATACTGTTCTTCGACGGTCTGGGTACTTTTTTTCTTAATCAATAATAAAACTCCTTCTGTTAAGCTTTCTGCATACTCATGCACCATTTTATCAGACAGAGCATTTTCTGTCAAAAACAGGCATCCGGGATTCCCTTCTGAAGCCGGAGTCTGCGCCATACAGAATGTGCAGCTCCTGCCGGCCGCTGTTTTCCGATATCCAGGAAACATTTTTACATGCGGCAGAAGCGCCTGCAGGGCAGGCAGATTATAAAAATGCACGGCTTTTTGAAAAAATACTTTACATTTTTGGCAGTTGATTCCATTGACTTTTGAAAAGCCTGCGTTATGATATCAGTCGGCTGAAGGAGGGGCCGGGAAGTGTTTACGAATAAGAATCTGAGGGATCTGATTTTTCCTTTGATCATAGAGCAGTTTCTAGCGGTTTTTGTCGGCATGATGGATACGCTGATGATTTCCGCGGCGGGAGAAGCAGCGGTATCGGGCGTGTCCCTTGTTGACAATGTTATGATCCTGATGATCGGTTTTTTTGCGGCGCTCGGAACGGGAGGCGCTGTCGTGGCGGGGTTCAGCATCGGCCGGAAAGATCTGGATACGGCCTGCAAATCCGCGGAGCAGATGGTACTGCTGGTGACGGAGTCTTCGCTGCTGATCATGGCCGTTCTGTATCTGATCAGGCCCTTTATTCTTCACAGGGTATTCGGCTCCATCACGGCGGACGTGGAGAGGAACGCGAATATCTATTTTATGATCGTTACAGCTTCCGTCCCCTTTATCGCGCTTTATAACGGGGCCGCGGCGCTTTTCCGGACCATGGGGAATTCCTCCATCGCCATGAAAACATCGGTTCTCATGAACGCGGTCAATGTGACCGGCAATGCGATCATGGTATACGGCCTTCATATGGGAGCGGCGGGCGTCGCCTGGCCGACCCTGATCAGCAGGGCGGTCTCGGCCGTTGTAATCACGGTGCTGCTCACAAAGCAGACCTATCCGGTGCATCTGCGCAGGGGCATGTCGCTGAAACCTGACTTTTCCATGATCCGCCGGATTCTGCATATCGGTATCCCGAACGGTCTGGAGAACAGCATTTTCCAGCTTGGAAAGCTGCTGGTCCTGTCGCTGGTTTCCACTTTCGGAACAGCGGCGATTGCCGCAAACGCGGTATCCGGCAGCATCGCCAATTTTGAAAATATTCCCGGCCTGGCCATCGGCATGGCCATGGTGACCGTCGTTTCGCAGTGTGTCGGAACCGGAGACTATGAGCATGTCCGCCGCTATATCCGCAAGCTGATGTGGGTCTGCTACGCGGCCATGTGGGTGACGATCCTGATCATTGTGCTGACGCTGCCTTACCTGGTGAAGGTGTATAATCTTTCCCCGGAAGCCGCTGGCTATACAAGGCAGATCATTCTGTATCACAGTATCTGCGACGCGATCTTCTGGCAGCCTTCCTTTACCCTGCCGAACGCCCTCCGGGCGGCAGGCGACGTCAATTTCACCATGATCGTCTCGCTGGTTTCCATGTGGACCTTCCGGATCATCATGAGCTATGTGCTGGGCTCCTGGCTTGGCATGGGCGTCTTCGGCGTCTGGGTGGCCATGACGATCGACTGGCTCTTCCGGGCAGCCGCATTTATCTGGCGCTACCGGGGACACAAATGGGAAAACCAGAAGGTGTGAATCAGAAGTTACCCCTCGCTCCTGGTCATGTACCTCCAGAGCGTGGATCTTCCGATCTTCAGCTGCTTGGCTGCGGCACTCTGATTGCCGTCATTTTCCTCCAGTACCAGCCGGATGATATCCATGGTGATATCGCTGAGCGGGCGGGACAGATCCAGGGTATAGCTGCCGGACCCCTTCGGGACGGCGTTTGCACTTCCCGGCGCGGGATGTTCCCTCTCCAGGAGGGCTCGCACGTCGCCGGCCTGGATATAGGACGCGTTTGTGATCAGGGCAAGCTCACTTAGGATCCGGCCGAGCTGAGTGTAGTTGTAGGGCCACGGGTATTCCTGCAGCAGGCGGAGGGCCTCCGGTTCCAGCCCGACGATCTGGTTGGCCATGGAAAGGCTCAGGGAATTCAGGTAGACAGCGCACAGCTTCGGGATATCCTCCGGCCGCTCCCGGATCGGCTTCAGGTAATATGTCACGCAGGAGAGCAGGTTGACAAGCTCCGCCGCCTCCTTTGGAAGTGGTTTTCCCGCCGGACATTCACAGGAGAAGATCAGCCGGTTGCGTTTGGAAAGGCTGGTGTCGATGATGGTGGAGAGCAGCTGCGCGAACCGGTTCTCCGGCAGCGCGTTTACATTTTTCAGGAAAATGGTATTGCCGTTGTCATTAAACGGCGAATTATAGTGGTTGATCAGGAAGTTCCAGCTTCGCTCGTTGAGCAGGCTGCAGCTGATGATGATCAGAGGGTTGGCTTTCAGGCGGCTGCGGGAATAGATTACCCGCGCCGCCTGTTCTTTTCCTGTGCCCGGCTCCCCCGCGAGAAGGACGGGGAGGGAGAGTTCATTGAGCTTGTCCGTATCGACGTTCATGACTTTGAACACATCGCTGACCAGGGCGTTCTCCGTCTCTTTGAGGGAGGAATACTGGATCCCGTATTTTCCGGAAATGATCGGCACGGAACTGCTGGTGAGGTAGAAGACGGCATAATAATGGTCCGCGAAATGGATCCGCCTGCAGATGCAGGAGTAGAGGGTGCTGTCGATATTTTTGAAGAATTTCGAGACCTTTCTGCTGATCACGTCCGAAAGCTCCGGGATAAGCAGGGCGATGGTTTCGTCCAGCTGTTCGGGTTTCACCGTGGAGAAAATGACTTCCCCGTTCTCCTTCAGGACAAGGATCTGCTGGCTTGCATTGCGGAGAATGTCCTGGTAGAAACGGCTTTCGGCCATCATTCTGCTGCAGGTATGCCAGAGGGTGACGGCCTGGTCCAGGGCATCGGAGACACTCTCCGGACCGGAGGCGATCAGCAGGGCGTTCATCCCCAGTTTCTGCGCCGTCGTATAGGCGATCATGTCGCAGAGAACCATGGAATAGTCTTTTTTCTGCAGCCTCAGGAGTGTATCGGCCGCCTCCTCCCTGCTGTGAATGGATATGATATCGATGGGATACTGCATCAGTTCGCAGAGAATGCCCGCATTCGCCGTAACATTCGGGAAGCCGACGATTGCCAGACGTTCGGAATCGCTTTCCGACATCTTGATGGCTCTCAGAATATCGTAGATGGAGATGCCCACTTCGACCACGGGAAGGGAGGAAGCCTTCTCCAGCATTTTCGCTGTGCCTCCGCGGGAAACAAGCACATCGTAATCACTCTGTACGCTGCTCAGCGCAATCTGCACGCCCTGCTCCAGGTCGCCGACAAAGACGGTCAGATCGATATCCGCGCGCTGCGCGGCGAGCTGCTCCATGATGATTTTCATCCCGCTGTAGGGAGCGATACCCAGAATTCTTACTTTTCTTTTCTCAATATCAGGCAGGAGTGCTCTGTTCATAGCCTGACCTCCTTTGTTTTAATATAAAACAGAATAGCAGAGATGAAGGAAATCATCAAGCTGCTTCTGAAACGATATAGCAGGAAATGACAGCGATGTGTTTCAAAACGAAACCCGCAGAGACTTGCGAATCGCCTTTAAGGGTTCTATTATGAAATCGAATGCAGCTGCTTCAGGCAGCCTGCATTTCAGGTGCCGAAGGAGGAGCAGACAGCAGGGAATGACAACCGGGGCTTCCCTTCGGCCCAATGAAGGCAGTAAGGGATATTCAAAAGGAGGAATTCAGCTATGCCGGCTTATCAGATCAGAATTCCCTCCTGCGTTTATGCGGGAGAAGGAAGCGTTGGGAAACTTAAAGAAATCATACAGAAGGAAGCTGCAAAGTCGGTTCTGGTGTTTACCGATAAAGGGATTGTGGCGACGGGCCTTCTGAAGCTTGTCACAGATGAACTGGAAGAGCTTGGCGTACGGTATACGGTTTTTGATGATCTGAAGGCGGAGCCGGCCTATACGGACGTGGAGCGTGTGCTGGAGGATGTAAAGAAAGCAGAGGGCGATTTTATCGTCGCCATGGGAGGCGGCAGCGTGATGGATGCCGCGAAGCTGGTATCCCTTCTCAAAGGCGCGCCTTACACGGTGCGGGATCTGCTGAAGGATCCCTCGATCGCGCAGAAGTATCTGAAGAGCGTGATGATCCCCACAACCTGCGGGACGGGAGCCGAGGCCACCTGCAACGCGATCGTGGCCATTCCGGAGGAGGAGACGAAGAAGGGGATCGTGAACAACGCCATGATTCCGGATTACGTCATCCTTGACGCCCGCACCATCGCCAAGCTGCCGCCCCATATCGTGGCAGCCACCGGCGTAGACGCCCTGGCGCACGTCGTTGAGTGCTACACATCGAAGAAGGCGACGCCGCTGAGCGATACCTATGCGCTGGCCGGAGCGAAACTGATCTTCGCCAATATCCGCAGGGCTTATGAGAATCCGGACGACATGGAGGCAAAGAGCGCGATGCTGCTCGGCGCTTTCTACGGCGGGATCGCGATCACCGGAAGCGGAACGACCGCCGTTCACGCCCTGTCTTACCCGCTGGGCGGGAAATATCACATTGCGCACGGCGTATCGAACGCGATCCTGTTTGCTCATGTGATGGAATACAATCTGGAAGCCTGCCGCGTGCAGCTGGCCGGGCTTTGCGACGCCATCGCTCCGGAGCTTTATGGCGCCGGCGAGGATGAAAAGGCCCGCTATGTTATTGACCAGATCGCGGACATCGTAAAGACGACACAGATCCCGACGGACCTTTCCGGCTTCGGCGTCCGCATGGAGGACCTGGATTTCCTGGTGACTGCGGGAAGCCAGCAGACAAGGCTGCTTGTAAACAACAGAAGAGAGCTGTCGCTGGATGATATCCGCGCGATTTATCTGAAGGTTCTGAAATAAAATACTGCCGGGTCAGTGTTTTCCGGAAACTGCAGGCAGGCTGCCGGTCTGAGACCGCGGTCTCTGACGGGAGCGGAGACAGTTATACGGCAAAGAAGAAGGAGCAGGGAATGAATAATTTACCGATACTTGGAATCACCATGGGGGATCCCTCCGGAAACGGCCCGGAGATTTCCGTCAAGGCGCTGATGGACCCGAAGACCTATGAGAAATGCCGTCCCCTGATCGTGGGCGACGCATCCGCCATGGAGGAAGCATTGAAGGTTGTGCCGGGCGCGCAGGCCTTCCGCATTCATGCGATCCATGACGTGAAGGACGCGCAGTTTAACTGCGGCGTCATCGACGTCTATGACATGGGACTGCTGGATCTGAAGAAAAGACATTTCCGCAAGGACCGCGCGGCTCTGGCTGAAAAGATGGATCCGGAAGCGCTGGAGGCAGCCTACGATGAGAGCGAAAAGATGTGCGGCGACTGTGCCTTTCAGTATGTAAAAAAGGTAATCGAACTGGCCATGGCCGGGGAGATCGAAGGGACCGTCACCAACGCGCTGAACAAAGATCATATCAACAAGGCCGGACATCACTATTCCGGTCATACCGAGATCTACGCGGATTTCACGCATACGAAGAAATACGCGATGATGCTTGCCCATGAAGATCTCAGAGTCGTGCACGTTTCCACTCATGTATCGCTGCGCGAAGCCTGTGACCGCGTAAAGAAGGACCGTGTCCTGGAATGCATCCGGATCGCGGACGCCGGCTGCAGGGCCCTGGGCATCAAAAATCCCAAAATCGGCGTTGCCGGGCTGAATCCGCACTGCGGGGAAAAAGGAATGTTCGGACGGGAGGAGATTGATGAGATCCAGCCCGCGATCGACGCGGCCATGGCGGAAGGCATCAACATTCCGGAAAAGGCGCCGACTCCTCCGGATACCGTTTTCTCAAAGGCGCTCGGCGGCTGGTACGATATCGTCGTTGTCATGTATCATGACCAGGGCCATATCCCGCTGAAGCTCAAGGGCTTTGTCTACAACAAAGAACTGAAGCGCTGGGATGCCGTCGCGGGCATCAACGTTACCCTGGGTCTTCCCATTATCCGTGCTTCCGTGGACCATGGAACCGGTGAAGATATCGCCGGCATGGGGATCTGCAGCGAGCTGAGCCTGGTGAACGCCATTGATTACGCGGTCTGCATGGCGAACGCGAAGAGAGAGGAAGCGGCGCAGTAAGCATAAAACCCGGAAATGGAGAGCGGGGTGATTGTGTGAGTATTGAAATGCTGATCCTGGCGGACGACTTTACGGGGGCCCTGGATACGGGAATCCAGTTTGCGAAGAGCGGTGCCGCGACGCGCGTGATTACGGACAGGGACTGCGATTTCTCCGGCATTCAGGCGCAGGTACTGGTGATCGATACAGAGACAAGGCATCTGCCGCCGGCGGATGCCGGAAAAGTAATTGAGGAGATCGTCTGCAGGGCGGCCGCGTCCGGAGTCAGCTTTTTCTATAAGAAGACAGATTCCGCGCTGCGAGGCAATGCGGGCGCCGAGATGGAGGCCCTGATGGCTGCCTCAGGCGGCAGGACGCTTCATTTTCTGCCGGCATTTCCCCTGATGAACCGCCTGGTGCGGGGCGGCGTCCTGTACATCGATTCCGTTCCGGTCGCGGAGAGCGTATTCGGGAAGGATCCCTTTGAGCCGGTCCGCTGGTCCGCCGTCACGGATATTCTGGGGGCGCAGACAAAGCTTCCGGTTCATCTGGCAGATGAGATCTCAGAGGACGTGGAGGGAATTATCGTATACAACAGCGGGTCGGAGGAGGAACTGAGTCGCCTGGCTTCCCGGCTTCCCCTGGACCGGCGCCCGCTGCTGCTGGCGGGCTGCGCGGGGCTTGCCTCCTGCCTTACGAAAGTACTGAAGTTCAGAAGAACGGAAAAAGAGAAGCTGCCGGAGACGGCAGAAGGATTCCTGGTTGTCAGCGGCAGCGTGAATGATGTAACGCGCCGGCAGATCGATGCGGCGAAGAAAGCCGGATTCGGCTATCAGAACCTCTCTGTCCGGGATAAAATGACGGATTACCTCTGGACGGAGGAAGGCGCTTTAAAGCGCAGGGAGCTAATGGAGCGTATCGCCGGGAGCGAATGCTTCGTGCTGGATACCGCGGACCCGGTATGTGGGGAAAAGGCCCTGAACTGGGGGAAGAGCCGCGGGATGGACGCAAGACAGGTCGGCAGCCGGATCGCGGATACGCTGGCGCATCTGGTAAAAGAGCTGGCTGAGCGGGAACCGGACAGGCTGATGCTCCTGACCGGAGGGGACGTTCTCTTCCATACCATGAAGGTCCTGGGGGTGAAAGAACTGGAGCCTGTGTCGGAAGTAAGCCCCGGCGTGATCCTTTCGCTTTACCGCTGCGGCTCATCCTTCAGGCCGGTTCTGACAAAGTCCGGCGGTTTCGGAAAAGAAGACCTCTTTGTACAGCTTGGAGAACAGACACAGTCCGCGCGGCGGACAGAAGGAGAAGTATGAAAAAAGTGGAAATCAAGGGAATCATCCCGCCGATTGTTACGCCGATGTATGAGGATGAAAGCATCAATACCGATGAACTGCGCCGCCAGACGGAGCGCCAGATCGAGAACGGGGTTCATGCGCTTTTCTGCTTCGGTACGAACGGGGAAGGCTATATCCTGAACGGCAAAGAGAAGGAGCTTGTACTGAAGACAGTGATCGACCAGGTGAAGGGCCGCATTCCGGTCTACGCCGGAACAGGCTGCATCTCCACGAAAGAGACGATCGAGCAGAGCAAGATGGCGGAAGCTGCCGGTGCCGACGTCCTGAGCATCATCACTCCTTCCTTCGCGAAGGCAAGCCAGGCGGAACTTTACACGCATTATGAGACCGTTGCAAAGGCCGTTGATCTTCCGATCGTGCTCTACAATATCCCGATGAGAACGGGCAACGCGCTGGAACCGGAAACCGTGGCGCGCCTTGCCGAGATCGACAACATCGTCGGCGCCAAGGACTCCTCCGGCAATTTCGACAACCTGAAGGCCTATATCGACCTGACGAAGGATAAGGATTTCGCCGTGCTGGCGGGAAATGACGGCCTGATCCTGAAATGCCTGATGGCAGGCGGAAAAGGCGGTATCGCCGGCCGCGCGAATGTATATCCGCATACCATGGCAAGCATCTATAACAGCTTCGCCGCGGGGGATCTCGAGGCGGCGCAGCGTTACCAGGACAGCGTCCAGTCCTTCGGCGACGTTCTGAAATTCGGCAATCCGAATACGATCATCAAGATGGCGGCCAACCTGCTCGGATATCCGGTAGGACCTTGCCGCGCTCCCTTCAACCAGCTTTCTGAAGAAGGGCTGGAAGCTCTGAAGAAGGTGCTGGAGGAAAATAAGGCAAAAGGCCTTGATTAATTCCTGTTTTCCGACGCGCGGGCGCGGCGGACCAGAGCCTGATTTCAGACAGGCTGTGAATAATAACCTTGATTAGCGCATATTATACACAGGCTGCTCCGGACGAATGTTTCAAAATAGTACAGAAAAACGGGAGTAAAACGATTGTAAGCCGGACGGCTTCTGCTATAATACAGATAATGAAGGTAAAATGATTTCAAAATGAAACTATTTATTGGATTTGATCCAGCACGCAGCAAAGTCTAATTTGCAAGGAGGATGTTATGAAAAAGAGTTTACTGAAAAAAGTTGCAGCGGTTGTTCTGGCAGCTTCCATGCTCGCAGGCATGAGCACTGCGGCAATGGCGGAAGAGACGCCGGATGTGAGCGGTGTTGAACTGAATTTCTGGTCTGACGCCGTAGGTTCCGGTACCTACAACATGATCGTCGAGATGAGCAAGGTTCTCGAGAACAACGGTTTCGGCACTGTCAACGTAGATCCGTCTTATCCGGGCGGCATGGGTGCTCCCTATATCTTCAAGGCAAACAACGTTGATCTTTCCTTCGCAAATGCGGCTCCTGCAAAGTGGGCTATGGAAGAAGGAACCCTCGGCAATCCGCCGACAGACGGCTATGCTGCAGTAATCGGCGGCCTGACCCAGGTCTGCTATGTAAACTGCATCTCCAACAAGTTCCTTGAGAAGTACGGCGTTTCCTCTCTGGAAGAGATCTTCGAGCAGAAGCTTCCGCTGAGAATCGGATGCTCTGCAAAGGGTTCCATGGACGCAGAAGGCGCTTATCGTATTCTTGAGTATTTCGGCGTAACAGAAGAAGATCTTGAGAGCTGGGGCGGCTCCATCACCAACCAGGGCGGAGACCAGAACGCGGACGCTCTTGCAGACGGCCAGATCGATTTCTACATCGACCATACTTCTTCCGCTTCTTCCACGATGGCTCAGATCGCTTCCACAGTTGATGTTACCTTCCTTCAGTGGAGCGATGAGATGTGCCAGTGGTTCCAGGATACCCTGGGCTTTGACCTGATCACCATCCCGGCCAATTCCTTCAGCGGCCAGACCGAAGAGCTTCATCTTCCGGGATCTCCGGACTGCCTGTTCGCAAACACCGAGCTTGATGAGGACACTGTCTACATGGTCACCAAGATCCTGAACGAGAACCGTGACTATCTGGTAGAGCAGTTCGCTTCTCTGTCCGGCTGGGATCCGGAAACCTGCTGGGAGCCGGAGAAGATCGCAGGCCTTGAGCTTCATCCGGGCGCTGAGAGATATTACAAGGAAGCCGGCTACATCAAAGAATGATGCAGAAGAAAGCTTCATGAATAATTAAATAAGCTGGGCTGCTGTGCCGCATATCTGGTATGAGAGTACTTTCCGGCGCGGCAGCCCATTTGTCTGCCCGCCGGTTTTCAGAAATGGAAACAGCCCGCCGGACAGAAGCACCATGGCAGGAGCATGACCCGTTCCTGATCAAGATGGAGGAAAAACAATGGCAAAGAAAAAACAGGCCGGAAATCTGGACGAACTTGCTCAGAGACTGGCGAACGAAGAAGATGAGGATTCCAAAATTGCCAGAATGATCCGCTCGATGCCGAAATGGAGATTCTATCTTCTGGCCGCGATTTCAATCTTCTGGCTTCTGTTCCAGCTGAGAATTAAACTTTACAAACCTTTTGAACCCTGGTTCCAGCTGCCGCTCCATTTATGCCTTGCCCTGTATGTGGTATTCCTGATGAATCCTCTGGCGGACAAGTATAAGAAAAACTGGCTGTGGATTGTCGACGGCGCCCTGATCGTGATGGTCAGCGTCATTCTCCAGTATTTCGTGACGCACGCGGAATACCTGAACAACCGCATGTATTCCGTATCTCCCGTGACGACGCATGAGATCATCGTAGCGGTCTTCCTGCTGATCACCATTCTGGAAGCAGTGCGCCGCGTGGTCAGTCTAGCCCTTTTCGGCGTCATCCTCTTCTTTATGGCCTACGCCTGGTTCGGGCAGTTTGTTCCGGGAATCATGCATTACCAGGGCATTTCCTTTGATCGTTTCTGCGAGACGCTCATGCTGGGAACAAACGGTATTTTCGGATCGCCTCTCGGCACCTCCCTCAATACCCTGTTCTATTTCCTGCTGTTCGGCTCCTTCTTCGCCAACTGCGGCGGCGGAGCTGTGCTGATTGACGCCGGTCTCAAGCTTTCCAACAAGACGGTCGGCGGTCCTGCAAAGGCTGCGGTTCTTTCTTCCGGCCTGATGGGAATGATCTCCGGTTCCGCGGTTGCCAATGTATCCAGTACCGGCGTGTTCACCATTCCGCTGATGAAGAAGACCGGTTATGCTCCGGAGGAAGCAGGCGCAATCGAGTCCGTAGCTTCCACCGGCGGGCAGATCATGCCCCCGATCATGGGCGCCGGCGCTTTCATCATGGCTGAGATGATCGGACTTCAGTACATCCGTATTGCGGCATCGGCCGTAATCCCGGCGATTGCCTATTTCGGATCCGCCTATATCCTGGTTCATCTGATCGCCAGAAAGAGAAGGATCGGACATGTAAGCGGCGTCGCTGCGGATACCAATCCGGTGCTTCCGCGTATCTACCGCCTGTTCCCGATCGTCCTTCTGGTCATCCTGATCGTCCGCGGCACCTCCATTCCGCGTTCGGCTCTGATCTGCACGGTTGTTTCGATTGCGATCAGCATGATTGCCAAAGACACACGGATGTCCCTGAAGAAGTTTGTCTACACCCTGATGGACGGCATCCGCCAGGCGGCAAATATCGCTATCCCGACAGCAGCCTGCGGCATCATGATCGGTATCGTGGTGCGTTCCGGCATCGCAGTCAAGATCGCGAAGCTGATCGACAAGACCGGCAACAGTTCCCTGTTCCTGGCTCTTCTGATCGCTGCGCTCGGCTGCATCCTTCTGGGTATGGCACTTCCGACGGTTGCTGCTTACCTGATCGCGAACACCCTGTTCATCTCCGCGATCACCAGCCTTCTGAACCTTTCCATGCCGGAGACGGTCAACGTCGCGCTGGTAGGAAATATGTTCATTTTCTACTTCGGCGTTATTGCGCAGATTACGCCGCCGGTGTGCCTTGCCTCGTATACCGCTGCCGGAATAGCCGGGGCGAACGCCTGGAAGACGGGATGGAAAGCCTTCTCCTTCGCGACAGTTGCCTTTATCGCCCCCTTCATGTTTGTCTACCGTCCGGCTCTTCTGCTGGAAGGAACGACGCAGGAGATCGTGATCGCTGCAGCCATGCTGTTCCTGGCAACCCTCTGCATCGCCGCTGCGGTTTCCGCTTACATGTTTAAGGACCTGATGGTCATTGAACGCGTCGCTTTCCTCGTGGTCGCGCTTCTGTTTATTCTTCCGAGCGGAATCACGGATACGATCGGCATCGCCGCGGGTGTCGTCCTGATTGTCTACTGCTTCCTGACCGGGAAGATGAAAAAGAACAGCGCGCAGCCTGCCTGAGACTGAAGCTGATGTTAAGAACGGCATGCAGACTGCTGAAACAGCTGATGCTGACAGAAAGGAAGGCCTGACCTTCCTGAGAGGAGCCTGAAATGATTATCGATTATCTTGAGAATATCGGGACCTACCGGCCGATTCTTCCCGGCGTCGACGCAGGGCTTAAGGCTGCGGCAGCTCTGGGGGAGGATCCCGCGGTCGGGCGCTATGAGTTTGAGGGCGGATATTTCATGGTGCAGGAAGGGGAGACCAGACCGGTTTCGGACGGGGATTTCGAAGCGCACAGGAAATATATCGACGTCCAGATAATTCTGAAAGGGCAGGAGCTTGTCGCATGGGCGGATACCTCTCTTCTTGAGACATCGGTGCCTTACGACGAGGCGAAGGATAAGATCATGTATTCCGGTGAGCCTGCCCAGTGCAATGTCATAAAAGAGAAGATGGTCTGGGCTGCTTTCCCGAACGACGCTCATAAAGCGTGCAGGGAGCTGGATACCCATGCCCATTACAAAAAGATCGTCATGAAGCTTCCGGTCGGCTGACCGCATGCTCCGTACTAAGCCGCAAATCCGGCTCACGGCTGCGGGAATCCCCGAGGTGAAGTTTAAAAAATCCGGCAGCTGAAGCTGCCGCGCGTCCGGGCGGGGTTTTGCCGGGGCTGAATGAATCTGAATAGGCATGACTTCCGGTGCCGTCCGCGTTATGATATGCGGGCGGCACCGGCTTTTTTTCTCTCTTTCTGGACCCGGCCGGTTCTTATTATCAGCTCTGCACAACAGGCCGTGAAAAGGACCTCCGGTTAAAGGATGTTATGAAATGGGAGGGAGACGTTCCGTTCCGGTTCGTGATATAATCCGGGACAGGGACCGCCGGTCTGCAGGCAGAAAGACCGGTACGGACAGCAGATCATGCGGCTTAAGGGGGTGACGAAGCGGATGAATCGTCAGGATGAAATGGAAATACGGGAGCTTTCTTATGCTGAAGCCAGGGAGATCTATGTGAATCATCTCAGAGAGGATTTTCCGCGCAGCGAAGTGAAACCCTTCTCCAGAATCCGGAGCGGGATGCGGAAAGGCGCGTACAGATGTTTTGGAGCTTTTCTTGGAAATGAGCTGGCCGGCTATGCCTTTCTTGCACATTACAGGCTGGGAAAAACGGCGGTCGGACTTCTTGACTATTTCGCGGTAGTTACCGGCAGAAGGGGACAGGGTCTGGGATCAGAGATCCTCAGACAGCTTTCGCCGGCCAGGCTTTCGCTGTTCTGTATTCTGATCGAAACGGAGCAGATCATCCCCGGGCTTGCAGATGCCGATCGGGAGATCCGGGAGAGGCGCGTCCGTTTTTACGAGCGCGCGGGCGCTTGCAGGAGCGGTGTATCAACACGCCTGTTCGGAGTAGCTTTCGATATTTTTTTAATGACGGAGTCCGGGAAAAAGATAGACAGGGAGATGGCCCGGCGGCTGACGGACTATGTCTACCGCCGGATGTACGGCCCTTTGCGGTATACCGGAACGGCACAGGTTCTCAGGCTGCAGCAGTCATGACACAGGCTGCAGCAGTCATGACCCTCATTTGTTGAAAACAGCGGATTCATTTGTTATATTTAAAATTGGGGAAACCCTGATTCATTCTGGATTTCAAAACTTCGCCGCACGGTTTTCCGTAAATTCAAGACCGGTATATGAATGCATGTGTACATCATAAGCGAAGGCAGAATTAAAAAAGGGATTGATATCAGAAAAACGGAGGAAAAGCGATGAAAAAAAGGAATGGTAACGGGAAGAGAACTGCGGCAGCCCTGCTGTCACTGGCGCTGTCGGCCTGCGCGTTTTCAGGCCCCGCTTTCGCGGAGGCAGCTTTAGAGGAGGATTCTTTTACCTGGGAGGAAGAGACAGAACTGTCTACGGAGCAGGATTTCCTGGGCCGGGAGGAAGAGACGGAAGCATCTTCAGAGGAGTATGCCGGGGGGGTCCTGCCTGAAAGCGATGAAACGGAAGAAGAGATGACAGGCGCGTCCGTCTCGGGCAGAATGCTGCCCCTCTATTTCCTGACTCTGGAAGAGGAAGTGGAATATCCTCTTTATTTTGTGAATGGCGTGAATGACCTGCCCTTTACCAATCTTTCTGACTGGGTGGATCTTATGATGCTGTTTAACGAAGATGACGCGGCTTATAAGCTGGAACTGGAGACAGACGGCCATGTGGCGATGCTGACCAGGGAGAGCGGATATTCCATGCTGGTTGATTTCATGGAAAAAAAGATCCTCTTTGAAGACTATGACGCTTTCATTCACAGCACGGCGGATTCTTCTCTGCTGGATACCCTGGGGGGCGGCTACACAGATGAGAATGGAGATCCGATTCTGGTCGAGCGGATAGAGAGGGGGTCTTTTGACCGTTATGGAAAGGAGATCGAGCTGGACCTGGACGCATACGGGATTCCTGTCTACTGGTCTGAGGAGGACGGACTATATCTCGTTCCGCTGCAGACAATGAACGATTTCCTTTTGTCCAATGTTTACGGCAGATCCCTGCTGTTTAACACGGAGGCGCTGTATTTTGGGACAGCCGATGATTTCGGATTCGGAGGCGATGAACTTACTCCGTTTGGAGAATCCTATCTTTTCTCGGCTCCGAGCAATCTGCTGAGTGAGGAGCTTGCATGGTACAGCTACTGTGAACTGTGTCTGGCGCTGGACAATCTGTACGGGCTGAAGGAGATTCATGATATCAGCAGTTTCGACAGAATCTTTACGGAAACAGGTTACCGGCCCGCTCTTGCAAGTACGGATCCGAATGTGAAGGACGGCGCGTTGATTGACTTCATCAACTTTTATCTGGATGACATGCATTCCGGCTTCAAGGCGGCGTCTTATCTTACGGATCACGCGGAAACCAGGGGTGATGAAGGACTGGCAAGCATGAGGGACAGCGAGACTGCAAAGATCTATTATGGCGCCAGAGAGAATGCGGATCATGAGATTAAGGCTTATGAAGAGTTCGGGAATACCGCCTATATTACCTTTGACCATTTCCATCTGGCAGGGTGGGCAGGAGATTATTACGAAGGGAATATAGAGACGGAGGATGATCCGGCATCCCCGACCATGGATACCATCGCGCTGATCATGTATGCGCACCGGCAGATTACCAGAGAAGACAGTCCGATCGAAAATGTGGTTATCGACCTGAGCCTGAACGGGGGCGGAGAGATAGATGCGGGAGCATTTACAGCAGCCTGGTATCTCGGAGAGGCTTCCATGAGCGTAAGAAGTTCCATGACCGGCGCGATCTCGACCGGAACGTACCGGGTCGACACCAATCTGGACGGCGTGTTTGATGAGAAGGATACCGTTCAGGATAAGAATCTGTACTGCCTGATCGGACCTTACAGCTTCTCCTGCGGCAATCTGGTTCCGAATATCTTCAGGTCTTCCGGGCGGGTTACCCTTCTGGGCAAACAGTCGGGAGGAGGAAGCTGCTCTGTACTGGGAATGTCCACCGCTCACGGATCCCTGTTCAATATCTCTTCTCCGAAGCGGATGTCCTATATGAAGAACGGTTCCTATTATGACACGGATACGGGAATTCAGCCGGACTGCATCATCGTGAATCCGGAGCATTTCTATGACAGAGAAGCCCTGACAGATTATATCAACCGGCTTTTCTGATATGCCTGTCCTGCTGCCAGGGTAAGGCAGAGGCATACTATTTTTCAGCTTGACTTGACAGGCAGGGCGGTTATACTTTTTATATATTAATCTGATATTTAACAAGGAGACAGGAGGCTTTCGTTATGCTTTTTCAGGAACTGGGGAAACTGAAGAGGAGCATGATCATGACATCCGTCATCATGATGGCGGCCGGCATCCTCATGCTCATCTGTCCGGAACGATATGGGAGAATGCTGGTGGCGGCAGCGGGATACGGGCTGCTGATCCTCGCTGCAGTGATGGGATTTGAGTTCCTTTCCAGCAAAAGAGTGCTCATTAATTATGTTTATCTGACTGTATCGCTGCTGATCGGCGTTGTCGGAGCGGCAGTTCTGTTTTACCGGAACGATGTCCTCAGGGTGCTGGGGCTTCTGTTCGGGATCTTTCTGGTGTTGGAAGGTCTCAATGAGCTGTTCAACACCTGGAAGTACGCCAGGCGCGCCAAACGCAGCGGATGGTGGATCCTGATTCTGCTTTCCCTGTTCCTGATTGCGGCCGGAGTTGTGATCCTCGCGAATCCATGGTGGGATACTCCGGGCAAGCTGATGAGAGTGATCGGAGCGATGCTGCTGGTTTCTTCCGCGGTCGGTATTGTGCATGTCATCATGATCTGGCCGTTTAAGAATATGTAAGAGGAGGGGACGAACATGGCGAAAAAGAATAAAAAGAAGAATAACGCGTCCTCGCTTCAGGAACGCAGAGAGAGAAACAATAATGCGCCTTCGCTCCAGGAACGCAGGGAAGTGCTGCAGGACCTGGATGAGAAGATGGATGAACTGAAAAAAACCACGGCCGAGATGAGCGATAACATGAAACAGCTGCTGTCGGGCCAGATGAAAGATTATCAGAAGCGGGAAAAGCACCGTTCAGCCGAGATTCTCGGCGTATTCGCGAAGCATAATTTTTACGCGAACGGCCTTACGCCGGAAGAACTCCGCTCCACGCTGGAGGACCTGGGCCCCACTTACGTGAAGATCGGCCAGATTATGTCAAGCCGTGTGGACCTGCTCCCGGAAAGCTACTGCAAGGAGCTGGAGAAACTCCGCCAGAACGTACAGGAACTGGATCCTGCCCTTGCCCGTGCCGTTATTGAGCAGGAGACGGGGAAAAAGATTGACGAGATCTATCAGGAATTCCGGGATAAGCCCATTGGCTCCGCTTCTATCGGACAGGCGCATTACGCGGTGCTCAAGGACGGCACTCCCGTTGTAACAAAGGTGCAGCGCCCGCTGATCGCGGATATGATGCGTCAGGATTTCGTGCTGCTCAAAAAGATGGCCTCCGTCTTCAATGTCGTGATGGAGGGCGCCGATAATGCCGAAGACCAGCTTGATCTGCTGAGCGTGATCGAAGAATTCGAGAAAGTGACCGAGGAAGAGCTGGACTGCCGCGTAGAGGCGGAGAATAACAAGTACTTCAAGGAACATTGTATCGAAGACGAAAGCAAGGTTACCTGCCCGGATGTCTTTGACGAGCTGACAACGGAACGGATCTTCACGATGTCCTTTGTGGACGGCTATTCCATCTCAAAAAAGGACCGACTGATCGAAGACGGCTATAATGTGGAGGAGATCGGCCGCAATATCGTCGACAACTATCTGCATCAGGTACTGGACGTCGGCGTTTTCCATGCGGATCCCCATCAGGGGAATATCATGGTCACGCACGGGGTGCCCTGCTGGATCGATTTCGGTATGATCGGAAGGATCACGGACGCAGATGTCAATATCATTCAGTCTATGGTGCTGGCTGTTCTGGAAGGGGATGTCGAGAACATCGCGAACGCAGTCATGTCGATGGGCGCGGCCTCACCAAAGACGAACCGCGACAAGCTGATTGAGGATCTGGACGTGTTCATGGACCGGTATGTGAACGTCACCAGCATCAATGACCTGGATGTATCCGTGCTTTTCGAAGAGATTTGCGCACTGGGTGAGAAACATCACATCAAGATGCCCGGCAAGTTCACGATGCTTGTGAGGTCTCTGGCAACGATCGAGGGCGTAATCGAACAGCTCTGCCCGGAACTGAACCTGTTTGAAATCCTCAGCAATAAGCTGATGGACCGGGCGAAAAAGAACTTCGATCTTGAACAGCAGCTCATCAGTTCAGGGAAAGACGTGCTGGAGATCGGAAAGAAAGCCGCCAGAATCCCTGTCCTCGCTTCCGATCTTCTGAAAAGCGCGGCCAGGGGCAGGATGAAGATAAACCTGGAACTGACCGGTTATGAGGAACTGCTCTCAAGAGGCAGCGATACGGTCAAGAATATTATGCTCGCCCTGTTTGCCTGCGTTCTGTTTATCGGTTCCTGCGTGCTGTGTCTTTCGGACCTTACGCCCAAAGCGCCCGGCGGAGTTCCCGTGCTGGCAGCTGTCGGCCTCATCATTTCTATCGCGCTGGCGATCTATGCGGTTCGGAATATGTCAAAGAAAAAGTAACGGCCTGATGCTGTCAGGATTTTAAGCAGATCAGGCCTTCAGAGAATTAACCGGGGAAACGCTGATGAAAGGAACTGGACTATTGGAACCGGATTACTCAGCGTTTCCCCTTTTCCTGTCTGATAGGCCGGACAGGCGGGATAAGAACTTGCTGACGGGACAGAAGAAGAGAAGGAAGAGGCAGAGGAATGATTCTGTATATTAACGCCTGCGTGCGGGAACACTCAAGGACAAAAAGGCTGGCTGACAGCCTGATCGAGGGACTTGGAGAAGAGGTGGAGGAGCTGCGCCTTTCGGATGTCAGCTTCCCCGCTGTTGATGAAGCATTTCTGAAAAACAGGGACCGGCTGATCGCGGCCGGAGAATTTGACAATCCGCTCTTTGACCTGGCCCGGCAGTTCGCCGGGACGGATCAGATCGTGATTGCGGCGCCGTACTGGGATCTTTCTTTCCCGGCCGCGCTCAAACAGTATTTTGAGCAGATCAATGTGGTCGGCGTCACTTTTATCTACACGCCGGAAGGCTATCCGAAAGGCCTGTGCAGGGCAAAAAAACTGTATTACGTCATGACCGCCGGCGGGATGTTTGTCCCTGAGGAATATGGCTTCGGCTATGTCCGGGCACTTGCGCAGAATTTCTACGGCATTCAGGATCTTGAGCTGATCCGGGCGGCCGGACTGGACATTGACGGCGCGGATGAGGAAGGAATCATGCAGGACTGCCTGAGCTCAATCGTGAGAAAAACGGATTGAGTACTGAACAGGTTTACAGATTTACCATACGCTTCTGACGCAGAAGTCAGATCAAAGGAGGGCACTTATGATTCGGAATGAAGCTGTCATACGAAGAGCTGACATGGTGCGCTGCGCGCTCTGTCACGACGCACCCTGCGATGCCGCCTGTCCGGAGCTGAAACCCTCCGCCCTGCTCAGGAGCATCTGGTTTGAAAATGAACAGAGCGCAGCCTCCGGGCTTCCCACGGACAATCCATGCGCAGCCTGCCGGGGAATGTGTGAAGAAAATTGTCTCCGTTCAGGGGAGGTGAAGATCCGGGATCTGATCGGACGGCTGTACGGGCAGGTGAAACCGGAACTGGAAAGCGGTGTTTCTGCGGATGAGAGCCGCCTTCAGTGTGATCTTTGCGGAATTCCGCTGGAGAATCCATTCCTGCTCTCCTCCTCCGTCGTGGCGAGCAGCTATGACATGTGCGCCCGCGCCTTTGAGGCCGGCTGGGCAGGCGTCTGCTATAAGACGGTCTGCTCCATGGATATCCATGAAGCTTCTCCGCGCTTCTCCGCCATCAGCGGCGAAGGCGGAAGCATTATCGGCTTTAAGAATATCGAACAGCTTTCGGACCACAGCGTGAAGGAGAATATGGAGATTTTCCGCCGCCTGAAAGCAGATTATCCGTCCAAATTCATTCTGGCGTCCATCATGGGACAGAATGAAGAAGAATGGGGGGAACTGGCCAGACTCTGCGAAGAGAACGGCGCCGACGCCGTGGAACTGAATTTTTCCTGCCCCAACATGGCAGAGGGCGGGCTGGGTTCCGATATCGGGCAGATTCCCGAACTGGTGGAGCGCTTCACCGCAGCCGCGAAGAAAGCCTGTCATATTCCGGTGCTGGCAAAGCTGACGCCGAATGTGGCGGCGATGAGTCCCGCAGCGGAGGCGGCTGTCCGGGGCGGCGCGGATGGAATCTCAGCCATCAATACGATCAAATCGGTGACGAATGTGAATATTCACACCTATGTCTCCGCACCTGCGGTACGGGGACTATCCGCCGTCGGAGGATACAGCGGCAATGCCGTAAAGCCGATCGCGCTTCGTTTTATCGCGGAGCTCGGACAGAATGAGGCTTTGAAAGGGAAGCACCTGTCCGCCATGGGCGGAGTGGAAAGCTGGAAAGACGCGCTGGAATTCCTGCTTCTGGGCGGCAGCTCGGTCCAGGTTACAACAGCCGTGATGCAGTACGGGTACAGGATCATCGATGATCTGAAGAGCGGTCTAAGCCTGTATCTGGCGGAGAAGGGCTTTGACAGCGTAAAGGATCTGATCAGCATGGGGCTGGACACTTTAAGCGCCACAACGGATGTGCTGGAGCGGGACACCATTGTGTTCCCAAGAGTCCAGAGAGAGAAATGCATCGGATGCGGGCGCTGCGTGATCTCCTGCATGGATGGAGGGCATCAGGCGCTCCGCCTGGATCAGAACAGGAAGCCTCTCTTGGACGGAAGAAAATGTGTCGGCTGCCACCTGTGCATTCTGGTCTGCCCGCAGCATGCGGTTGTTCCCGCAGGAAAACGGATCCGGAGACCCAAAGCCGGTTATTAAAAAATACCAGATTAGTGCTGTAATTGTTTTGTTTTTTGATATAATTCATAAGAGTATTTAAGCAGGGCGCAGTTCATGAGAACGAAAAAGGAAACCGGTGTTGAGCAGATCGGACTAATCAAAAAAGACAGTTTTTTAAAGGAAGGAGATCAGTAATGGAAGTAAAAAATGCGGAAGGGATTGAGAAGGTCTACGATTATCTGAACGATGCCCAGACCTACTATCTTGCAACCATAGACGAAGGCAAGCCGAGGGTCAGGCCTTTTGGCACAATTCTTCTGGACGATGGAAAGCTGTATATCCAGACGGGCAGATCGAAAAATGTGTCCAGACAGATTGCCGCGAATCCCTTTGTGGAAATCTGTGCATGCATGGGCGCTTCCTGGCTGCGGATCCAGGCAGAACTTGTGGAGGACAACAACCGCGAGGTCAAGGTGAAGATGCTGGATAAGATGCCTTCCCTGAAAGCAATGTACAGTCCGGATGATGACAACACCCAGATGTTCTATCTCAAGGACGCAACGGCAACCTTCAGCTCATTTACCGAAGAACCCCGGACCATTCAGTTTTGACTTAAGAGCGGTTAAGAAAGTCTGCCTGCCAGCCGGATGGGAGGGATTCAGGGCAGGCTTCAGGAAGGAAGATAAAGAATAAAGGCTGTTATGTGCTTTAAAGGAGAACGGCGGAAAGGGGTTTTAATCATGGATGACGTCTACAGACTGGCAAAGCCGAGAAAAAAGGGCCTGCTTCATCTGGTATTCAGCCGGTTTTTTCTGGTTCTGGTACTTGTGGTGCTGCAGATTATCCTGGCAATCGTTTTCTATGGCTGGCTGGAGAATCTGCTGCCGTTCTTTTCATTCGTGCTTGTTCTGATAACACTTGGCGGCGTGATCTATCTGTTTAACAGCGGAATGGATTCCTCCGCGAAGCTGACCTGGATGTTTGTGATTGCCATTCTGCCTGTTTCGGGAGTAGCGTTTCTGATCTTTACGAGGGTCAATCTGGGACACCGCAAGATCCAGGACCGGGTCGGGGAGCTGATCAGTATGACAAAAGACGCTGTCAGCCAGCCGGAGGGAGTTATGGAAAAGCTTGCGGCCACCAGATCCGGGACAGATGACCTGGTTACTTATCTGAACAAAAGCGGATGCTTTCCGGCCTTTGATCAGACCGAGGTCACATATTTTCCTCTCGGGGAAGATAAATTTGCCGCACTGCTTGTGGAACTGAAAAAAGCAAAATCCTTTATCTTTATGGAGTATTTCATCATAGATGAGGGGTATATGTGGGGAGAAATCCTGAAGATCCTTGAGCAGAAGGTAAAAGACGGCGTGGAAGTCCGGGTGCTGTATGACGGGATGCTTGAGGTTTCCACACTCCCGACAAACTACAGGAAGCTGCTGGAAGAGCGCGGCATCAGGGCGAAGGCGTTCTCCCCCATAAAACCCTTTATTTCTTCGCATTATAATTACCGGGATCATCGCAAAATTCTGGTTATTGACGGAAAAGTGGCGTTCAACGGCGGCGTAAATCTCGCCGACGAGTATATCAACCGGAGGGAACGGTTCGGCCACTGGAAAGATACTGCCGTGATGCTGAAGGGAGACGCGGTTAAGAGCTTTACGCTGATGTTCCTTCAGATGTGGAATATCGATGAACCGAAGCCTGTCTTTGACCCGTGGCTGAGGGAAGGCGGGGATCTGCCGGAGCATCCGTCGGGCTATGTGATTCCTTACGGGGACTGCCCTCTGGACAATGATAAAGTCGGGGAAACGGTGTATATGGATATCCTGAACCGGGCGGAAGACTATGTCCATATTATGACGCCGTATCTGATTCTGGACGGAGAGCTCGAAACAGCTCTGAAATACGCCGCCCAGCGCGGAGTGGACGTGAAGATCATTCTTCCCGGTATTCCGGATAAAGAAATGCCTTACGCCCTCGCCAAAATGCACTATAAACGGCTTATAGAAGCCGGTGTGAAAATCTATGAGTATACACCCGGTTTCGTTCATGCGAAGGTATTCACCAGTGATGACAGAAAAGCGGTGGTGGGGACGATCAACCTGGATTACCGCAGTCTATACCACCATTACGAATGTGCCACCTATATGTTTGAGACGGCATGTATCCCTGAAATTGAGAAGGACTTCCAGAATACGCTTGCCAGATGCTCTGAGGTAACGGAGCAGACGATCAAAGATGAGAAGCTTTTCTATAAGGTGGCCGGCAGCCTGCTGCAGTTTATTGCGCCTCTTTTGTAAAACAGAAACGGTCCGGCTTTTCAGCCGCGGCGAAGTCCTGAAGAAAGCCGATGAAAGGGTGATCTATAATGACAGAAAAAGAAGTATACCGGGAAACGACGATAACAATTGAATCCCCTGTGTCGAAGGAAGAAGCGGAGGAATATGTAAAATCGGCCGTGAAGAAGGCTGCCGCCGACAGCGCGGAGCAGGCCTCTGAGATCGCGAAGGAAACGGGGAAAGCGGCTCTTGAAACAGCAAAGACACTGGCGGAAGAATCGAAACCTGTGATCAAGGAAGCTGTCCGGACCCTGCGCCAGACGGCAAAGGACGCCGTGCCCGTTGTGAAACAGATGGCGGAGGATGCGAAGCCGGTACTGAAAGAGGCCGGAAAGAATGCGAAGGAAGCGCTTGAGAAAGCAATTGAAACCGCGAAACCTGTTGTGCATGACGCGATAAAAGAGACAGGTGATTTTATCGCCGAAGTCAAAGAAGAGACGAAACCTGAGTGATAACGTAAGTATGCTTCTGATTGCTTATCTGTAAGATAATAGTAATCCGGCTGTTGTGAGGTATTACATTATGCTTATTCTTTCACATCCCGTTTCCGCAGTTTTTATATTACTGCTGTCCGTTTTCTTCGACTTTCCATTATTGATCCCAAAAACAGGGCCATCGCAGGTGAACTGAATCTTTGCATTGACGAACTTGCGGATTATTTCATCGGTAAAAACAGCTGGCAGACGACTTCCGAAACCCTGAAGCGTTATTACAACGCGTTTCTTTGATGATCAATCGGCCGGCTTACTCAAGACTAAGTCGTGAGTAAGCCGGCCTGAATTGACAGCAGGCGCTTCCGTCAGTTCTCTCTGTCTTTATAGGGATGATTACGGTATTCCTTTGGGGATATACCGTATTTTTTCCTGAAGATCCGGTAGAAATAGCTGCTGTTGTCATAGCCGACGGCATTGATGACAGCGTCCACCGGAAGCGATGTCCGGGACAGGAGCCATTCCGCCTGCTGAAATTTTCTCTGCTGCAGAAGTTCTTTGAAATTTTTCTTTGTATGTTTTTTGAGGAGCCGGCTGAGATAATAAACCGGCTGTTTCAGTTCTGCGCTGATGCTTTCAAGTGTGCCGTCCCTGTAGTGAGTCTCGATGTATTTCAGAACAGAGAAAACGATATTCTGTTCATACTGATCCGGTCCATCCTGATTGATCGTCTCCGCAAACATGGACAGATTCATAAAGATCAGCCCCATGGTCAGCTGAGTGAGCGTATTGGTCCCCTTTTTATCGGTGAGCAGGGTCCAGATCATGTTTTCGATCAGGTTCTGGACGGGAATGATCTCTTTTGCCTGGAAATGCAGGTAATTCATCAGCGCAGTGTTCTGAGACAGAGAGGATACCAGAAAATCCCGAAGCACATTTTCCCGTTCCATCATCGGAAGGGTCCGGTCGAAAAACTCCGGGAGGATGATGAAATTTACAGCGATGTCATCCTTCCCCGCGGGAAGGATTTCCTGCGTGGCATACTGGTTCAGGAACAGCAGATCTCCTTCCTGAAGTGTAATCGTGTTCGTGCCGTTAATGATGTGCGTGGTCGTACCGGAGCACATATAGACCATTTCCACATAATCGTGCCGGTGCCTGGGAAAATGGACGAAACGGGTATGCGGGCGGATCATGATCAGCTGGCCTTTGCGCAGCAGTTTGCTGCTGTCTATGACGAAATCATTCTGAGAAGTATACCTCTCCCTGCTGACGCTTTCCTTCCCGTCAAGGATTTCCTGTTCTTCTTCTGTGATGACCCTTAACCGGTCTATAATATCCTGTCTCATAAGAGCTCCGATTTTAACGATGAAGTTTATCAAACTGAAAGAGAATTGTCCAAAAGTATGGAAATATCTGTTCTGTGTATTTTCCAGTATAGCATACTGTGCCGGGCAGAGACACAGAAGGTTGGCGGTTACGGCTCTCTTCCCGGCGGACGGCATATGTATACTGCAAATAAGGTCCTGATTCTTTCAAGTTCAGGACCTTATTTTTATGGCGGATTTTTGTTATAACAGGTTATAGAGAACAAAAAGACATGCTGATGCAGAACAGATTTTTCAGAAGAGAGCTGCTATTTTGGGAGGTTAATTTATGCTGGTCAATACAAAAGCAAGAATCGGTGTTTTCTCCATCGCGCTGGGCGCTTATCTGCCGCAGTTCCCGTCCCTTGTGCCGGAATTTGAGGCGCAGTATGAAGCGTTTAAAAAGATGATTCCTGATACGGTGGAGCTGATCGACGGCGGTCTTGTCACCACCAAGGAACTGTCTTCCGCAGCCGGTGACAAGTTCCGGGCTGCAGACGTGGATCTGGTCATCCTGCAGCTGCTGACCTATGCGACATCTTACAACATGCTGCCGGCAGTGCGGGATCTGGATGTACCGGTCATCCTCGTGAATGTTCAGAAGAAAAAGGCGCCTGACTATGCGCATACGGATACAGCGACCTGGCTGGGGCAGCTGTATGCCTGCGGCGCTGTCGGCGAGATGGTTGCCGACCTGGAGCGGGCAGGAAAACGCCACGCCGTAATTACGGGCGTGGTTGAGGGCGGAGACCCGCAGGTACAGGCGGAGATCGAGGACTGGTGCCGCGCTGCTCAGGTACGCCGCCGTTTCCGTGATACGAATCTGGCGCAGATCGGACGCCCCTATCCGGGTATGATGGACCTGTATATCGATGAGACGAATCTGTACCACAGAATGTTCCTGTATACCAAGCAGTTTGACTGGGAGAAAATGTGGGCGATCGCGGACGATATCACAGATGAGGACGCGATCCGCGCAAAAGCGCAGGATATCCTGGATACCTTTGAGATTGAGGGCGGGGGAACGACAGAGAAAGTCTGGGAGATGGCCAGGTATGTCGTTGCCTTTGAGCGCTGGGTCAAAGAAGAGCAGATCGCTTTTGTGGCATCCCACTATGACGGTTTTGCGCAGGGCAAGGCCGGCACGCTGGACAGCATGCTGATCCCGGCTTTCTCCATGCTGATCAAACAGGGCATCGCCTGCGCGGTGGAAGGCGATATCAAGGTCGCCATGGCGATGAGCATCCTGAAGACGATTTCGGGCACCGGCCAGCTGTCGGAGATGTATTCGATTGATTTTGAGGAAGACATCTGCATCATCGGGCACAGCGGTTCCGGAGACGCCGATATTTCTTCTAAAAAACCGACGATGAAGATCGTGCCGGTATTCCACGGAAAGACCGGGGGCGGATATCTCACCCAGTTCTATCCGCATCTGGGACCGGTTACCTATCTGGGAATCACCCAGGATAAGGACGGTCATTTCAAATTCGTCGCGGCTGAGGGAATCAATGAGCCGGGTCCGATCTTTACCTTCGGAGATACCAACATGCGCACCCGTTTCAGCTGCGGGGCAAGGGAGTTCTGCAACCGCTGGAGCGAGGCGGGTCCTACCCACCACATGGCTGCCGCGTCAGGAAGGCAGATCGACACGATCCTGAAGGTTGCGAAGATCTTTAACGTGCCGGTCGACGTGATTACGAGATAAGAACGTATGCTGTCCTGCAGGACACCGGTAAACCGGGCATCTGCAGGTAAGACCGCTTCAGGGAGGAGATACATACAGATGGCAGAATATTATTTGGCAGTTGATATCGGGGCATCCAGCGGCCGTCATATCCTCGGATGGCTGGAAGACGGGAAGATCCGTATCGAGGAGATTTACCGTTTTCCGAATGGAATGAAGGAAATGGGAGGATCCCTCTGCTGGGATGTGCAGGCCCTTTTCTTTGAAATCAGGGCAGGCCTGAAACGGTGCGGGGAACTTGGGAAGATTCCTTCCAGTATGGGGATCGATACCTGGGGAGTGGATTATGTGCTTCTGGATGACCGGGACCAGGTTCTTGGAAAGACATACGGCTACCGGGATAAGAGAACATCCGGGATGCCGGAAAAGGTTTACGGGCTGATTCCACAGAAGGAGCTTTATGCCCGCACAGGAATCCAGAAACAGAACTTCAACACGATCTATCAGCTGATGGCCGTGAAGCAGCAGGAGCCGGAGCTTCTGGAAAAGGCGGCCGGTATGCTGCTGATGCCGGATTATTTCAATTTCCTGCTTACAGGGGTAAAGCGGACAGAATACACAAACGCGACGACGACGCAGCTGGTCAGCCCCCGGACAAAGGACTGGGACTATGAGCTGATCGACCTTCTGGGGTATCCCCGGCGGATCTTCGGGAAGATCAGCAGGCCGGGAACTTATCTGGGGAATTTTACAAAAGAGATGCAGGAAGAACTGGGATTTGACTGCCGGGTTATCCTGCCCGCGACACATGATACCGGTTCCGCGGTCGCGGCGGTTCCATCTGATCAGGAGGACGTACTGTATATCAGTTCCGGGACCTGGTCGCTGATGGGAACAGAAATTCCGGAAGCAGACTGCTCCATGGAGTGCATGGAGCACAACCTGACCAATGAAGGCGGCTATGATTACCGCTTCCGTTTTCTGAAAAACATCATGGGTCTCTGGATGATCCAGTCTGTCCGGAAGGAATTCACTGAGGAGTATTCCTACGCCCATATCTGCGAGCAGGCTTCCCGCCAGCTTATTCCGTCGATCGTAGACTGCAACGATGACCGCTTCCTTGCTCCGGAGAGCATGACTGAGGCGGTAAAGAGCTTCTGCCGGGAAAGCGGGCAGCAGGTGCCAGCAAATGAGTGGGAGACCGCCGCGGTGATCTATAACAGTCTGGGGCAGTGCTACGCGGATACGGTCAGAGAGATCGAAGCGCTGACAGGGAAGCACTATGACCGGATTCATGTGGTCGGCGGAGGCTCCAATGCGGAGTATCTGAACCGGATCACGGCCCGATATACGGGAAGGACGGTCTGCGCAGGACCGGGAGAGGCGACGGCCATTGGAAATCTGCTGGTGCAGATGATCAGCGACGGCATATTTAAGAATCTGAAAGAAGCGCGCGCATGCGTGAGAGATTCCTTTGATATCAGGCAGTACAGGGAATAATATAATAATATTATGCAGAACGGCGGTTCCCGCGGGCGCGCAGAAGAAATCTGCCGGCTGAGGCTGCCGTACGCCGGGCACAAAACTGCCGGGGCGGAATAGACTATAAGATAGATCTATATATTTACAGAGGGGGACGATCGCTATGAGGATTACAGATGTTAAATTTGTGCAGGGTTTTATCCGGATGTGCAATGACGGATGGGAGCAGGGATGGCATGAAAGAAACGGCGGAAACCTGTCCTACCGCATGAAGGCGGAGGAGGTGGAGGAGGTCAGGGAATATCTGAACGCCGGGGGTGACTGGAAAGCGATCGGAACCTCTGTGCCGGGCCTTGCGGGAGAGTTTTTCCTGGTGACAGGCAGCGGCAAGTATTTTCGCAATGTGATCCTGGATCCGGAAGACAGCCTCTGCATCCTGGAACTGGACGAAAAAGGAGAAAATTACCGGGTCCTCTGGGGACTTGTCAACGGCGGAAGACCCACCAGCGAACTTCCCAGCCATCTGATGAACCATGAGGTAAAGAAGGCTGTTTCCGGCGGAAAACACAGAGTCATTTATCATGCGCATACAACCAATGTGATCGCGCTGACTTTTGTTCTGCCCCTGAAGGATGAAGTGTTTACAAGAGAACTCTGGGAGATGGCGACCGAGTGTCCGGTGGTATTCCCTTCCGGTATAGGCGTGGTGGAATGGATGGTTCCCGGCGGACGCGATATCGCGGTGGCTACCAGCGAACTGATGAAGCACTATGACGTCGCAATCTGGGCACACCACGGAATGTTCTGCTCCGGAGAGGATTTTGATCTGACATTCGGACTGATGCATACCGTGGAGAAATCCGCCGAGATCCTTGTCAAGACCCTCTCCATGCGGCCGGATAAGCTGCAGACCATAACGGCGCAGAATTTCCGCGATCTTGCCAGGGATTTCCATGTGGAATTGCCGGAAAAGTTCCTGTTTGACTAAGCCGCTCTTATGGGAGAAAGTACTGATATGAAAAAACTGAGAAAAGGCGCGCTGTATGCAGGTCTTATGCTTTGTTTTCTTTTTTCTGCTCTGCCGGCTGCTGCCGCGGAGACAGAAAGTGAGCTGACGGATTCTGCGGGGGAAGAGATCACCGGCATCATTTCCGCCATGGATAATGAGATCGCGCTCCTGCTTCAGAACGCCGAGATCGACCATGTGGAACGCAGGGGCAGTATGGATTTTCACGTCGGTACACTTTGCGGCAAAAACGTGGTAATCGTAAAAGGCGGGATCGGGAAGGTGCGGTCCGCGGCGGGAGCTGCCGCCCTGCTGGACAGCTTTGGCCCTGCCCGTGTTATTTTTACCGGTATTGCCGGGGGCGTGAGCGATGAGACGCAGGTCCTTGATGTGGTGGTCGCGGAGGATCTGGTCCAGCATGATTACGGGATTATGTCAAATGACGGCTTTGAATGGTCTGAAGGAACCGGCGGGGAAAACTGCAGGGTTTTCTGTGATCCGGAGCTGGTCCGGCTGGCGCATGACGCCGCGGCTGAGGTGGTCGGGGAAGAGCATGTGTTTCAGGGAACCATAGTGACCGGCGACCAGTTCATTGCTTCCGAATCCTATGTGGAACTGCTGCAGGAGAATTTTGACGCGTTTGCCTGCGAGATGGAAGGAGCCTCCGTCGGAATTGTCTGCACGGAGTATGAAGTTCCTTTTGTGGTCATCCGGACGATGTCGGATAAGGCAGACGGACTGGCCCATGATACTTATGAGAACATGGCGGATCTTGCGGCGGATCATTCCAGTGAGGTCGTGATGCAGATGCTTAAGAACATGTAAAACAGAAGGCGGATATGAATAACGCCCCGAAGCTGCTGATTTTTTCAGCAGCTTCTTTTTTTTCAGGTTCATTTGAGGTTGGCGGTATAAGATCCGTATCGTGTTAAGGATCAAGAGCAGCGATCTGAGCTGCCCGAGCGGTACAGAAATGAGGTGAGAAGCAGCATGGATATCAGCTGGCGGCATGAAGTAAAGCATTACCTGAACTGGTCCGATCTAATATCCATCCGGGCACGGGCGCGGGCTGTGATGCAGCCGGACCCCCACACAAAAGACGGAAAGTATCTGATACGGAGCCTTTATTTTGACAGCCCGGAAGATAAAGCGCTGAGGGAGAAAATCGACGGTGTTAATCTCCGGGAGAAATTCCGGATCCGCTATTATAACGGGGACAGTTCTTTTATCCACCTGGAAAAAAAGAGCAAACACAACAGTCTGGGTACAAAATATGACGCACGTATATCAGCAGACGAGGCGCAGAAGATCGTGGACGGCGATACCGGATGGATGCTTTCATCCGGCCGGCCCCTGGTTCAGGAACTGTATGCAAAAATGAAATACCAGGGACTTAGGCCGAAGACGATTGTGGACTATACCCGGGAACCCTTTATCTATGGGCCCGGCAATGTCCGGGTGACATTTGACTACAATATACGGACCGGCCTTTTCTGCACGGATTTTCTGAATCCGGATGCGGTTACAATCCCTGCCGGAGACCCTGTCATTTTAATGGAAGTGAAATGGGACGCTTATCTTCCGTCCGTAATCCGTGAAATTGTTCAGACCCAGGGCCGCAGGGCGACAGCATTTTCCAAGTATGCGGCCTGCCGCATCTATGACTGAGATCAGTCAGGGAGCGGGTCTGTGATCGGCCGGGGGACAGTCCTTTGATCGGTCCAGCTGTGATTTTGAAACTAATTATCAATTAAATACACAGGATATCAGAGAGGAAATCAGGGAGGTTATCATGAGTTTTTCAGATGTTTTTAAATCCGGTTTTTTGGAAAATGTTATGGCAGTCAGCATACTCGACATGGTTCTGGCGATGGTTCTCGCCTTTGCGCTCGGCCTGTTCATTTTCTTTATCTATAAGAAAACATACGCCGGCGTGATGTATTCGTCCAGCTTCGGCGTGACGCTTGTTGCCCTGTCCATGATTACGACGCTCGTCATCCTTGCGGTGACATCCAACGTGGTACTGTCTCTTGGTATGGTCGGCGCTCTTTCTATCGTACGATTCAGGGCAGCTATCAAGGAACCGCTGGATATCGCGTTTCTTTTCTGGGCAATCGCGGTCGGCATCGTGCTGGCAGCCGGAATGATCCCGCTTGCCGTCTTCGGAAGTGTGATCATCGGCCTGATTATTCTGGTTTTCGCCAACCGCAAGGAACATACGAATCCCTATATCGTAGTGCTGCAGTGCAGCGGCCATGAAGCCGAGCAGTCTGCGGTCGCATTTCTTAAAAACCATACGCAGCGCTGCGCAACGAAGAGCAAAACCGCGCAGAAGGGGATGGTGGAAATCAATCTGGATGTGAGATTAAAAGAAGATAATACCGATTTCATCAATGAGATGAGTTCCATGCCCGGCGTACAGAGCATTGTGCTGGTCAGCTACAACGGGGAATATATGGGATAAGAGGTGGCAGCCATGTCAACAAGCAGATATTTTGACCGGATCTGTGCGGTCGTTCTGGCCTTCACGCTGATTGTGACGGTTTTATTCATGAACGGGCAGTTGTTCGGAATCGAGCTGATGGTGGATGCGGACAGTGAAGCACATTCGGATAATGAATATTTTACGGAAAATGATGAGATTTCCGACTGGGATACAGCGTCCGCCACATATATAACCCTGGACGGGGACAGTATCACAGTCAGCGGAAATAACGCATATGAATATGAGGGGAACCTGGTAATCGCGGGTTCAGGAAAGTTCGTGGTTTCGGGAACACTTGACGACGGTTATATCACAGTGGACGCGAACGCCAACTCCAAGGTCTGGATCCTTTTAGACGGTGTCGATATTTCCTGCAGCGATAATGCCTGCCTGCGTGTAGATGAGGCGGACAAAGTTTTTCTGACTCTTGCAGAGGGAACGGCGAATACGCTCAGCGGCGGCGGGGAGCTGTCGGATGAGGCGCTTGAGGATGGAAGCTATGGCGTGATTTTTGCGCACGATGACCTGACGATCAACGGAAGCGGATCCCTGCAGATCAACGCCGGATATAAGCATGGCATCAAGGCAAACGACGATCTTGTCATCACAGGCGGTACGATCACCATGGATTCAGGCGATGACGGCATCCACGCTGACGGAGATGTCGAAATCGAATACGGACTGATCGCAATGAACAGCTGTTATGAAGGGATCGAAGGCGCGTCGATCACGGTATCCGGCGGAGACATCACGATTTATCCCACCGATGACGGGTTTAACGCCAGCAGCGGCAGCAGTTCAGAAGATGGTATGTTCCAAAATAGAGGAGGAAATCCAGGGAACATGCGCTTATCTGAAAATGGGATGCAGCCGCCGGAGGGGACAGAGTTTACCCCGGAAAACGGGATGCAGCCGCCGGAAGGGACGGAGATGCCGGAGGGTTCCGGGAACACGCCGGACGCCCGTGCTGATGCTGACAGCCAAGGCGGAGCTGGAGGACAGGATTGCGGGGCTGGATGCCGGCGCCGACGATTATCTCCCGAAGCCATTTGCAGCCGGGGAACTGATCGCCCGGGTCAGGGCGCTGCTCCGTCGCAGTGACCAGTATACGGATTCCCAGCTTCAGATCGGGAATCTGGTGCTCGATCAGTCCCGCTATGAAATATCCGCATGCGGGCAGACAGTGCGGCTGACCAATAAAGAGTATCAGCTGCTGGAACTTTTTGCGCGCCACCCGGGCGTTGTTTTTTCCTCGGATCATCTGATGGAAAAGATATGGGGCTGGGACTCGGAATCCGATACCGGCGTTGTATGGACCCATATCGGATTTATCAGAAAAAAACTCCGGACCCTTCAGACTGACGTGGAGATCAGGACAATCCGCGGTGCCGGATATGCACTGGAGGTGAAATGATGCTCAGGCAGATGCGCCGGCGCATGATCGGGATGGCGATGGCAGCGTTTTCAGCAGTCATCCTCCTTATTGTCATTCTGGTCAATGCCTTTAATTATGCGGAAGTCTCAAGACGTGCGGACCGGACCATTGACTCAATCCGGTCGTTTGAAGAGGATGCGCAGAAGCATGGAGAAGAGGATAAGCCGCTTCGGGGTCCTTTTGCCGGTCAACCGGACCGGGAAGAGAATTTCATGACGCGCTTCTTCGTGGTACGATATAAAGATGACAGTGCGGAAGCATCCGTCTATATGGATTATATCGCTTCTGTGGATGAGGAGGAAGCTGTCAGCTATGCGGAGAAGGTTCTGCAGTCCGGGAAGGAAAAAGGGTACCTGGAGGCGTACCGCTATCATGTATATGCCGAAAATGGGGAAAAAACAGTTGTTTTTCTGAATGCGGCGAGGGAACAGGAGCAGATCCGCACGCTTCTGCTCATCTCCCTTCTGGTCGCGCTTGGGAGCCTGCTGCTGGTTTTTATCCTTGTATATGTTTTCTCCGGATACGCGGTGCGCCCTTTTGTACAGAATGCGGAGAACCAGAAGCGCTTTATAACGGACGCCAGCCATGAACTGAAAACGCCGCTCACTTCGATTGCGGCAAGCACGGATATCATTGAACTGGAAAACGGAGAGAGTGAGTGGACGGAAAATATCCATGCCCAGATAAAAAGACTGTCGAAACTGGTAGGGGAGATGGTGGCGCTCTCCAGGCTTGACGAGGCAGGAGCGGTTCTGAATAAAGAAAAGTTCTCCCTGACAGAAGCCGCCTGGGAGATAGCGGAAACGGTGCAGCCCCAGGCGAAAGCAGCAGGAAAATTCCTTGAAATCAATATTCAGGATGATCTTGAATATTTGGGAGACAAGGCGCAGATCCAGAAGATGATGTCAGTTCTTCTCGACAATGCGGTCCGCTATGGGGATGAGAAGGGGAGAATAGAATTTTCGGTCTGCAGGGAGCGGAAAACATACATCCGTGTATGGAACAGCTGCCATTTTGATACTCCGCCCGACCTTAAACGGCTGTTTGACCGCTTTTACAGACCGGACAGTTCCAGAAACACACAGACGGGAGGGACCGGAATCGGGCTGTCTCTCGCGAAGGCTGTGGCGGAAAAGCACGGTGGGACGATTACGGCAAGATGTCCGGATAAAGACAGTATTCTTTTCGAGGCTGTTCTTTGAGAGCTGCGCCTGAATGTGAGGAAGGACGTGAACAGAGTAACCTTTGAGAGCAGCAGCTGCGGGGCTGCAATATAATATATTGACATGTGTTTCAGAGAGTGGTATATTGAGCGTACTGAAATTAGATTCAACTAACTAATTGTGCTGTTTCTTTTGCATGCCTGCTGCAGGCTTTGAATGAACCCTGCTGCAGGCAGATTTTCAGATCCTGTGTTAGACGAGACTAACATACAGACAAAGCACCTATTTGAAAGGAGAACTGATTTAAATGAGTAAAATGGCGGTAGTTTTTTGGAGCGGGACCGGGAACACACAGACGATGGCTGAAGCTGTTGCAGACGGTGCAAAGGAAAAAGGCGCTGATGTCTCGCTGATCGAGGCGGGCTCTTTTAACGCGGATATGGCGGCCGGCTATGAGAGCATCGCCTTCGGCTGCCCCGCGATGGGCGATGAAGTACTGGAAGAAGACGAATTCGAGCCAATGTTTGCTGCTGTGGAGGGATCACTGGAAGGAAAGAAAGTCGGTCTGTTTGGTTCCTACGGCTGGGGAGACGGCCAGTGGATGCGCGACTGGGAAGACCGGTGCAGGAATGCAGGAATCGTTCTGGCAGCAGACAGCGTAACAGCGAATGACGCTCCGGATGATGACGCGATTTCAGCTTGTAAGGAGCTGGGAGCCGCCCTCGCCTGAGACCGGTTCCCTGTTTCTGTAATCCGGTTACGAAACAAAACACACAGTATGAGAGGATTAAGATGATGATGAGAAAAAATGCAATGATCCTTGCCGCATCTGTTCTTTGCATCGCTTTTGGCATGGCTTCCGCAGCAGCGGAAACAGAAAGGGAACAGACTCAGAACACAGAAGTGACAGAGATTGCCACGGCAGATGAGCTGAAGGCAGTAAATGATAACCTTTCCGGAAATTATGTACTGACTGCGGATATTGACCTGGAAGGAGCAGAATGGACTCCTCTCGGCAGCTTTGTTCAGATGGGAGAGGAAGGAGAAGAGGCAGAGACGCCGGATCCGGAATACGCTTTTACCGGAACATTTGACGGTCAGGGCCATACCATCAGCAATTTCACCATCAACCAGCCGGATAACTGGGCTTTGGGATTGTTCGGCTGCATAGCAAATACGGAAATCCGCGATTTCAATGTGGATCATGTACAGGTGGACGGAACCACGATGGCCTCTTCCGTAGTCGGATATTCATTCTGCTCCACTGTTTCAGGTATTAAGCTGAGCGATGCGCTGATTACTGCGCATGCGACCGATATGAGCGCGGAGGGCATGTACGGGGGAATCGTAGGAGCCGGCATGATGAGCAGGATCGAAAACTGCACTGCAGCGGCGGATATCGTGATGCCTGACAAAACTGCAAATGCAGGGATTATAGGCGGCGGACTGGAACTGACGTCGGTAACCGGGTCGTTGGCAGCCGGCAGCATTACAGCCGGAAACGAATGCTACGGCATCGGAGGAATCTCGGGATGCGGATTCGGCGCTGAGGAGTTCACGGACTGCACTGCGGAAAACGTCACGATCAATGCCGGTGACAACTGCTACTGGATCGGCGGTCTGACAGGATATGCGGGAGGTTATGAAGAGGAGGAAGCAGGAATCCCGGTTACGGAAATCGCAGGATGCACGATTCAGAATGTGACGATTCAGACAGGCGGGGAGGCCGATGGAATCGGAGAAATCGTCGGAGCGGGTTTCTTCATGGAAGGGCTGGCCGATGCTTACGGAATAGAGTACTATGCAAATCCGACCGTCTTCCGTGTGGAAGACTGCACCACGGAAAACGTGCAGATCGACGAAGCCGCATGAGACAAATGAAGCGGGGGAAAGGGAAAGCGTACTGACTATAGAAAAGACCTGTCTGCTGTTATGGCAGACAGGTTTTTTTATAATTTTCAGTCAATGCCCGGGAGGCAGTCTCCGGTTCATGGCTCACACGCATTTTTATTGTGGTTGAACGGGGTGTACTATGATAAAATGTTGTAAATATGAACGATCTGATTGTTAAGCCGGAATTTGTTTATGAAGGAAACGGTCCTTCATATGAAAAAATGACAAGTCAGACAAACGGAGGATGACAAATGTACGATGTTGTGATTATCGGCGCAGGCGTGACAGGCTGCGCCATCGCCCGGTTCCTTTCGGCATACCGCGGTTCCTTCTGTGTGCTGGAGCGGTCGGAGGATGTCTGCACGGGAACTTCCAAGGCAAATTCAGCGATCATTCACGCCGGTTTTGACGCCGCCCACGGCTCTCTGATGGCAAAGTACAACCTGCTTGGAAACAGGATGTATCCGGAGCTGGCGAAAGAACTTGATTTCGATTATAAGAACAACGGATCGCTGGTGCTGGCGCTTCATGAGGAAGATATCCATAAGCTGGAGGCGCTGATGGAGAACGGGCGGAAGAACGGGGTGGAAAAGCTCGAGATCGTAGGCAGGGAGCGCCTGAAGGAACTGGAACCGGCGGTGGGGCATGTGCCGGTGGCCGCCCTGTATGCGCCGACGGCGGGCATTATCTGCCCATTCGGGGCGACGATCGCCTTCGCGGAGAACGCCTGCACCAACGGAGTGGAATTCCGCTTTGATACGGAGGTAAAAGGTCTCAGTCCGGCGGAGGACGAAAACGGGGAAAGCTTCTGGGTCATCCAGACAGCGCAGGGCGTGATCCATTCCAGATGTGTGGTCAACGCAGCCGGCGTCTATTCAGACGTCCTCCACAACATGGTTTCTGCGGATAAGATCCACATCACGCCCAGGAGAGGGGACTATCTTCTTCTCGACCGCAAGACCGGAGGATATGTCAGGCATACGGTATTCCAGGTGCCCGGCAAATTCGGCAAAGGCGTTCTGGTCAGTCCGACGGTTCACGGCAATACGATCATCGGCCCGACGGCTGAGGATATCGATGATAAAGAAGGCGTGGAAACGACCTCGGAAGGCTTCGACGATCTGATGGAAAAGGCGGGATTTGCCTTTGATGATCTTCCCCTTCGCGAGGTGATTACGAGCTTCGCGGGGCTGCGTGCCCATGAGGCGCGCCACGATTTTATCCTCGGAGAGGTGAAGGATGCCCCGGGCTTCTTTGACTGTGCGGGGATTGAATCTCCGGGGCTGACTGCAGCGCCTGCGATCGGAAAGGAAATTGCCGGGCAGCTGGCGGATAAGCTCGGACTTGACGCCAATCCGGATTTCGTCGGAACGAGGAAAGGTTTCCTTGACGCAAAGCGCCTGCCGCTTGATGAGATCGCGGTGCTTGTGAAGGAAAAGCCGGAATACGGACGGATCGTCTGCAGGTGCGAGCAGGTCAGCGAGGGAGCGATCATCGATGCGATCCGGCGGCCGTTAGGCGCCAGGAGCCTGGATGGCGTCAAGAGAAGAGTCAGGGCCGGTATGGGCAGATGCCAGGGAGGTTTCTGCTCACCCAGGATCATGGATATCCTCGCCCGCGAATGGGGCGTTGATCCGGCTGATATTACAAAGGCCGGAGGACATTCGTCCGTGATCGTCGGCCTGGTCAAGGACAGAGTGTAAAGGAGGGACCAATGAATAAGACAGATTATAACCTGATCGTGATCGGGGGCGGTCCCGCCGGGCTGGCTGCCGCGGTCGGCGCGTATGATGCGGGGGAGAGGAGCATCCTGATTCTCGAGAGGGATACCCGTCTCGGCGGTATCCTCAACCAGTGTATCCACAACGGATTTGGCCTGCATACCTTCCAGGAAGAGCTGACAGGACCGGAGTATGCGCAGCGCTATGCCGATCTTGTCCTTGAGCGCGGGATCGAATGCAGGCTTGATACCATGGTCGTTTCCGTGGGGGCAGACGCAGACGGAATCAAGGAGGTGGCGGCTGTCAATGAGAAAGAAGGACTTCTGCGTCTCAGGACGAAAGCGCTGATCCTGACTATGGGATGCCGGGAGAGAAGCCGCGGAGCCCTCAACATTCCCGGTTTCCGACCTGCCGGCATTTTTTCGGCAGGCACAGCCCAGCGGCTGGTCAACATAGAAGGATATCTGCCGGGCAGGCGGGTAGTGATCCTCGGATCCGGCGATATCGGACTGATCATGGCCAGGCGCATGACGCTCGAAGGAGCAAAGGTTCTGGTCTGTGCGGAACTTCTGCCGTATTCCGGCGGCCTGAAGAGAAATATCGTCCAGTGTCTGGATGATTTCGGGATCCCGCTTAAGCTTTCCCATACGGTGGTCCGCATCGAAGGCAAGGAGCGCGTGGAAGGCGTTGTCCTGGCAGAAGTAGGGCCGGACCGCAAACCGATTCCGGGGACAGAGGAGCATTACGAGTGTGATACGCTCCTTCTTTCCGTGGGCCTTCTTCCGGAAAATGAGCTTACGGTGGGGCTTGGCGCCGAGATGAGCCGTGTCACGGGAGGACCGGTGGTGAATGAATCTCTGGAAACCTCCGTTCCGGGCGTGTTCGCTGCCGGAAATGTGCTCCATGTCCACGACCTGGTGGATTATGTCAGCGAGGAGGCAAAGCTCGCCGGGGAAAGCGCCGCGGCCTATGTGAGGGAGTACGGGGAAGTGCAGGAAGCCGGTGAGGAAGAAAATGCAGTAAGGATACCGGTCGGCTTTTCCGGCGGTATCCGGTATACGGTGCCCTCCTTTGTGGATCCGGACCGTGTCCGCCATTGGATCAAATTCCGTTTCCGTGTGGGAGACGTGATGACAAACCGCAGAGTCGTGCTCGCAATTGACGGGGAGACCGTCCTTTCCAGGAAACGCCGGGTTATGGCTCCGGGGGAGATGGAGGAACTGGTTCTGACAAAAAAGGTGCTGGATGCGCACCCTGATATGAAGTCGCTGGAGATTCGGATAGAGGAGGACAATTGATGAATACGGTAAATCTGACCTGTATAGGATGTCCGCTCGGATGCCAGATCGAAGTAATGATGGGAGATGACGGGGAGATTCTCCTGGTTACAGGAAACACCTGCGCCAGAGGCGAGAGTTATGCCAGGAAGGAAGTAACCGCGCCGACGCGGATCGTCACAAGTTCCGTCAGAGTATACGGCAGCAGGACCGGAGAGCGGATGGTTTCCTTAAAGACCGCGTCCGATATTCCCAAAGACAGGATCATGGATGTGATCAGGGATCTTCGGGGCGTTGCGGTGCCCTGCCCGGTCCGGATCGGCGATGTGCTCTTCAGAGATGTTGCTGGGACCGGAGTGGATATGATCGCCACGAAAAATGTGGATTGAGATCGGTTTTGACATATATGTTTCGACGAACAAAGACAGAAGGAGAAGATCGCATGAACAATATAGAACGGCGGGATCAGCAGATCCTGTATATCTCTGATGACGCGGTATTCGAGGAGCAGAAGAAATGCCGGATCATGCTGCAGAAGCTGAATTTCATGGATCGGGCGGACTTTGCGGGCATATCTGCTCTGGTAAAGGAACTGTTCGGCAGCTCCGACGGAGCCTTCCTGAACCCGCCGTTCTACTGCGACTATGGCAGTCACATCCACGTCGGAAAGAACTTCTTTGCGAATTACAACTGCACCATCATAGATGTGGCGCCCGTGGTGATCGGAGACAACTGCCAGATGGCTCCCAATGTGGCGATCTATACGGCTGGCCATCCCGTGCATCCGGCCACAAGAAACACAGCCTATGAATACGGCATCGGCGTGACCATTGGCCATAATGTGTGGATCGGCGGCAATTCGGTGATCCTGCCGGGAGTTCACATCGGCGATAACGCGGTGATTGGTGCGGGCAGTGTGGTCACGAAGGATATTCCCGCCTGGTGCGTCGCCGCCGGAAATCCATGCAGGGTCATCCGCAAAATCACTGAAGCGGATCGTGAAAGCTATTATCACCATGTACCCGTCGATCAGGAAGCGCTGGAGCATATGCGGAGGATGTGGGCGGAAAGCGATGATCCGGTCAGATATCCTGCCGCACCGGAAGAATGAGCAGGAAGAAATCCATAAAATGCAGGAGGAAATATCAATGAAAAAAAAGATGGCGTTTCTGGGAATGCTGTTTGTTATGGCTGCGGCTTCCGTGGCAGGCGCTGCTGAGATCACCACATCGGATGGCGTTCTGTCTATCGATACACCTGCGGATGAATGGAAAGAGACGGCAGATCCGAACTACTGGTTCGTGGTTTCCGACGGTAAAAATACGATCACGGTGGATCACCTGAGCAATGGTGAGATCCTGCCGTCCGTGGACATTGCAGGAAGCGAATACGGAGCGGTATACCAGGCATTCGTGTCTACCAGGAATGAAGTGTTTGTTGTGAAGGGACTGGCCGCATCTCAGGGAGAACTTAACGTAGTCATGCAGGCGATCGGGACGATCAGGGTCCTGAAGTTCGATACGAAGACGGCCGTTCAGAAGGATACTGAGGTTCAGGTAAGCCAGTTCGGCCTCAGGCAGATCAATGCGACTTACTACGTGACAGCGGATGAACTGAATGTTCGCAGCGGCTGCTCCACAGATGATCCGGCTATCGGGGCTGTCCGCTATGGAGAGCCTGTAACGGTGACGGGAGCAGTCACAAAGGACGGCGCAGACTATGGCTGGTATCAGATCCAGTTAAACGGATCGATTGCCTACGTTTCTTCCAGCTTCCTTTCCGCGACGGCACCGGCAGCAAAGTCTGCTGAAACAAAACAGGCCGAAGCGGCCGGGAAGGTACAGTGTGAGTACTGCGGCGAGTGGTTCGAGGCAGGAAACGATTACAGGAACCATGTAATGGCGGCCCATACCGGTACCGGCCAGGACGAGGAACTGGTGCAGTGCGAGTACTGCGGCGAGTGGTTCAGGGCCGGAAATGATTACAGGAACCATGTAATGGCGGCCCATACCGGCACCGGCCAGAACGAGGAACTGGTGCAGTGCGAGTACTGCGGCGAGTGGTTCAGGGCAGGAAATGATTACAGAAACCATGTAATGGCGGCCCATACCAGCACTGGCCAGAACGAGGAGCTGGTGCAGTGCGAGTATTGCGGCGAGTGGTTCAGGGCCGGAAATGATTACAGGAACCATGTAATGGCGGCTCATACCGGCAGCAGCCAGAACGAGGAGCTGGTACAGTGTGAATACTGCGGCGAGTGGTTCAGGGCAGGAAACGATTACAGAAACCATGTAATGGCGGCCCATACCAGCAGCAGCCAGAACGAGGAGCTGGTGCAGTGCGAGTACTGCGGCGAGTGGTTCGAGGCGGGGAATGATTACAGGAATCACGTGATGGCAGCCCATTCGGGTCAATAATTGTGTGCTGGTTACTCCGCTCATCATTGTGCGGATCGAGCCTTATTTCCGGCGCAGTGGACAGCCCGGAATCATAATTCAGAGAAAGGGTTGAATAACGTTCAACACACCAACCATTGACGCCTGTACAGTTTGGAGAAGATAGTTTTTTTACTGCTTATTGAGAAACCAGAGCCCGTTTGCTATGATTCATTATTGCAATGGGCTCTTTTTATGTGCCGCCTGGCGCAGGAAGGAGTCAATATATGAGGAAAAACCTCAAAGGAAAAGAATACGGCAAGGGAGCTTTTCCGGGGGCTCCTGGAAGTATTTGATGCTATAGAACCTGCCAGATAGTTCATGCATTGTGTCCCCTGAAAACAGCCAGACAGGGGATGCAAAGAATCTTTTTACCGTACGTGCACAGAAAACGGATTATGTGGCTTCCAAGACCATTATCTGTTTTATCGCCGGCGTATTATTTCTTCTGGCCTTCTTTCTGGGAGGGATACTCGGCGGAAGCATTGCCGGCCTGCCGTTTACACTTGGCACTGCAGGCGTGGCAGGCCTGATCATGTGCATGCTCTCCAAGATCTTCCTGATGGCTGTGTTTGTGGCGATCTTTCTGCTCATGGCGGTATTTGCCAGACAAAGGAGCTGGATGTCCATCTGTCTGAGCCTTTTCGACGGAATGCTTCTGTTCATGATGATTCCGATGATGACTCCATTGGATTCGGGCGTGATCAATGTGGGCATGTGCCTGGCCGGAGGCGTGATCTTCTCTGCAGCAATCGGGGCTGCCAGTAATATGATCCTGAAGAGGACAAATCTTGTGGGGTGACAGGAATAACAGAATTCCCGCTTTCCAGACGAAGGCGAGAACGGACATAGAGGATTACAATCGTCCGTTCGTTCTGTTCGTCGGTACAAAGAAGAGGGTGAAAAGGAAAAAATTTGAAGAGTTCATCCGTGGCAGGATGATCATCTGAAGAAGTGGTGGCGAAGAAAGTTTTTATACTGCTTATTGAGAAACCAGAGCCCGTTTGCTATAATTAATTTTTGCAATGGGCTCTTTTTGTATGCCGTTTGACGCAGAACGGAGCCAAAATGTGGGGAAGAACCTCAAAGAAAATAACACGGCAGGAATTCTGCCGGAGTAAGGAGATAAATCTGATATGAAACTTGGTATCGTAGGTCTGCCGAATGTCGGCAAGAGCACGCTTTTTAATTCTCTGACAAAAGCCGGCGCGGAATCAGCGAATTATCCGTTCTGCACCATCGACCCGAATGTGGGCGTGGTGGCGGTCCCGGATAAAAGGCTGAAACTGCTTGGGGATATGTATCAGTCGCAGAAGATTACCCCGGCGGTGATTGAATTCGTGGATATCGCGGGACTGGTCAAGGGGGCGTCGAAAGGCGAAGGTCTGGGCAACCAGTTCCTGGCCAATATCCGTGAGTGCGACGCGATCGTACATGTGGTGCGCTGCTTCGAGGATTCGAATGTCATCCATGTGGACGGTTCGGTTGACCCGGTGCGCGATATAGAGACGATTAACCTGGAACTGATTTTTGCCGATCTGGAAGTGCTGGAGCGCAGGATGTCCAGAGTGGGCAGAGGCGCCAGAAATGATAAGGAGCAGGCGAAAGAACTTGAGATGCTGCAGCGGCTCAGGGAGCATCTGGAAAGCGGGAAGCCGGCGATTTCCTTTGAACTGGACGGGGAGAAGGAAGAAGCATGGTTTGCGGATTATAATCTCCTGACGGCAAAGCCGGTAATCTTCGCCGCGAATGTGGCGGAGGATGACGCCGCGGATGACGGCGCTGAGAATCCCTATGTCAGGAAAGTCCGCGATTACGCGAAGGAATCCCGCTCGGAAGTATTTGTGGTCTGCGCAAAGATCGAGGAGGAGATCTCGGAGCTCGATGACGACGAGAAGCAGATGTTCCTTGAGGATCTCGGACTGAAGGAATCGGGCCTTGACAAGCTGATTACCGCCAGTTACAGCCTTCTCGGTCTGATGAGCTTCCTGACGGCGGGCGAGAAGGAGACAAGAGCCTGGACGATTAAGAAGGGTACAAAGGCGCCTCAGGCTGCCGGGAAGATCCATACGGATTTTGAGCGCGGTTTTATCCGCGCCGAAGTGGTCAATTATAAGGATCTTCTGGAATGCGGTTCTCTGTCCGCGGCGCGCGAGAAGGGAATCGTCCGTCTGGAAGGAAAGGAATATGTGGTGCAGGACGGGGATGTGATCCTGTTCCGTTTCAATGTGTGAGTTTTTCTTACCTGGGCTTTGATGCTGCTGTTTACGGCAAATGTGGATCTTTTTCTCTGTTCTCAGAGAAAGCCGTGAACAGCAGTATTTTGACGAGGGATTATGTCGGATTCGATTGCATTTCCGAACCTGGGGATTTATCTGCCGCATGTGATAAAGTCCTTCACAGTGTTCGGCTATGAGATTGCCGTATATGGCATTACGATGGCGCTGGGCATTCTGGCTGGCATGTATATGGCGGTATATGTGGCAAAGAAGACCGGACAGGATGCGGATGATTATATGAACCTGACTCTGATCGGGATCTTTACCGGCCTGATCTGTGCCAGGGCGTATTATGTTATTTTTTCCTGGGATTATTACAGGCTGCATCCGCTGGAGATCCTGGATTTCCGGGGAGGCGGACTTGCCCTGTACGGATCTGTGATCGGAGCGGTTTCGACCGCCGTGATTTATGCGCTGGTGAAGAAGCTGAAACCGGCCCTCATGCTGGATACTGCCTGCACAGGTCTTGTGCTGGGGCAGGTCATCGGGCGATGGGGGAATTTTTTTAACAGGGAGGCTTTCGGCGGTTATACGGATAACCTGCTGGCCATGCGGCTTCCCCTGAGCGCGGTCCGGGCGGATGAAGTCACCGGCCTGATGATGGAGAAAGCGGAAGAGATTGGCGGAGAGACCTTTATCCAGGTACATCCGACCTTTCTCTATGAGTCGCTCTGGAATCTGGGCGTGCTCATGGTTCTTCTTCTGATGACGAAGAAAAAAATTAAAAAGGCGGACGGGGAAATTTTCCTCTGGTACCTGTTTCTGTATGGCATCGGCCGTTTCTGGATCGAAGGCCTCCGGACAGACCAGCTGCTTATCTGGGGAACGGATATCGCTGTCTCCCGGCTGCTGGCGGCGGTTCTTGCTGTCGGTTCCGGACTCCTGATCCTCCTGATCCGCTTTGTTTTCAGAGGCGGGAGGAATACGGGAAGATAGACCGCAAACAAAAGGGCAGGGTAATTCTGCCGTCAGGATATAATGATGACGGGGAAAAGGAGATTTGACCCGCAGATCATACGTTTGGTGACTGCATTCATATAAGGGGAATATTTATGGCTGTAACAGATGTCGGAATAGATCTTGGGACAACAAGCATACTGGTTTATGTGCGCGGACGGGGCGTGGTCCTGAAGGAGCCTTCGGTCGCCGCCTATGACCGTGACGAGGACCGGGTCAGGGCGATCGGGGAAGAAGCCCGGGTTCTGCTCAGCCGGGCAAGCGGGAACATTACGGAGATCCATCCTCTGGAGAACGGGATCATAGCGGATTACGTCGTGACGGAACAGATGCTGCGCTATTTTATTCAGAAAGCGGTAGGGCGCCTTTCTTTCCGCAAGCCCCGTGTCTGTATCTGTGTCCCGACGGGACTTACGGAGGTGGAGCGCAGGGCGGTTGAGGACGCGGCTTACCAGGCGGGAGCGCGCGACGTGATCATGGTTGAGGAGCCGATCGCGGCGGCGATCGGAGCCGGCATTGACTTTACGAAGCCCAGCGGGAATATGATCGTGGATATCGGGGGCGGAAGCTGCAATGTAGCCATCCTGTCGATGGACGGCGTGGTGGTGAGCAATTCCGTGAAGATCGGCGGAGATGATTTCGACGAAGCCCTGATCCGTTATGTCCGCAGCCAGTTCGGCGTCGTGATCGAGCAGCAGGCGGCGGAGGAGATCAAGATGCAGATCGGGACTGTCTATGAGAAGCCGGAGGAGCTCTTCATGGAGTTTATCAGCCGGGATATCGAGACCGGTCTGCCCAAAAAGGTCCGGATCAGTTCCGAGGACTGCAGGTTTGCCTTCCGCGAGCTGACGGGGCGGGTCGTGGAGGCTGTTCACAGTGTCCTGGAGCGGACGCCGCCGGAGCTTGCTTCGGACGTTGCCCAGAGAGGGATCGTCCTTGTGGGAGGCGGATGCCTGATCGGAGGACTGGAGGAGCTTCTGGAGATCCGGACGGGCGTCAATGTTGTGACATGCGAGGATCCTCTTTGCGCAGTTGCGATCGGGACCGGCAGATACGCGGAGCTGAAACTGAACTGAATGAGGGGAATGTCCCGGACCGCTGTGGAGAGTGTACAGGACAGCAGATGGAAAAAAATCATATCAAAGGCATTGTGGAACATATTGTCTACCGGAATGGGGAGAACGGGTATACGGTTCTTTCCCTGTCGGTGGACGGAGAAGAGCTCACCGCCGTGGGCGTGCTTCCCGAGATCGGAGAAGGGGAGCAGCTCGAGGCGGAGGGCTCTTATACAGTTCACGCAACTTACGGGGAACAGTTTAAGATCAGCAGCTTTGAGCTGCTTCCTCCGGAATCCGTCCAGTATATGGAAAGATATCTCGGGTCCGGAATTATAAAGGGAATCCGGGGGCCGCTGGCACACCGGATTGTCAAAAAGTTTGGCGGAGATACTTTTCGCATCATAGAGCAGGAGCCGGAACGCCTGGCGGAGATCAAAGGAATCTCTGAGAAAAAAGCCAGGGAGATCGCGGAGCAGGTATATGAGAAGCGCGATCAGCGCGACGCCCTGCTTTTTCTTTCCCGCTACGGGGTGTCAAATACGTTCGCGATGCGCATCTACAAGGCTTACGGGCAGGAGATCTACCGGATTATCCGGGAGAATCCCTATAAGCTGGCGGATGATATGACCGGGGTAGGCTTCCGCACGGCGGACGAGATTGCCAGGCGGGCGGGGATCGCTGTAGATTCGCATTTCCGCATATCGAGCGGGATTCTCTATATCCTGCAGCTTGCAGGGACAGAGGGGAGCATCTATCTTCCCCGTGAAGTATTGCTGCGGCGGACGGCTGCTCTGCTGGGAATGCGGCTGAGGCCGGTTTCGGGTATTTCAGCGCCGGGCCAGAGTGCCGGACCGGATGCTGCAGCGGCCGCTCCGGCTTTTCCGGCAGGGCCTGCAGCAGCGGCGGCAGTTAAGGCCGGGGAGATTCCATTTTCCGCAGAGAGCAGCTCCGCAGCAAAGGAAATGGTATCCGGAGGGGAGGATTCATTTGCCGCGGAAGACTGGGAAGAGGAAGATTTTTATCCGGATCCCGCTATATTTGCCGGGGCAGATGCAGAATGGGATCTGGATGATGAAGATGGGGAAGATCCGATCGAAAGCTGTCTTGAGAACCTTTCTGTAGAAAGGAAGCTGGTGATCCGGCAGGAAGAAGGCGAGGTGCGGGTCTACGCTGCGGCTGTTTACATGACGGAGCTTCGCTGCGCGCAGATGCTGCACGACCTGAATATCCGCACGGAGGGGAATCCGGACAGAGTCCGCAAGTGTATTCTTTCCGCCCAGAAGGCGGCGGGAACCGAACTGGACGCAAAGCAGATGGAGGCAGTCCTGGAGGCGGATCGCTGCGGGCTTCTGATTCTGACCGGCGGCCCCGGAACCGGAAAAACGACAACCATCAATACGATGATTTCCGTATTTGAGAATGAGGGGCTGTCAATCACCCTGGCGGCGCCCACCGGCCGGGCGGCCAAGAGAATGACCGAAGCGACCGGGCGGGAAGCGAAGACCATTCACCGGCTGCTTGAAGTATCCGGAGATCCGGATGCCGCGCTGAATTTCGGGAGGGATGAAGACAAACCTCTGGAGGAGGACGTGATCATCGTTGATGAGATGTCGATGGTGGATCTGTATCTTCTCCACGCGCTGCTGAAGGCGGTGCCGGTCGGCGCGCATCTGGTCATGGCGGGGGACGCCAACCAGCTGCCGAGCGTGGGACCGGGGGCGGTGCTGAAGGATATGATTGAATCCGGGACGATTCCGGTGGTTACGCTGAAGACGATTTTCCGGCAGGCGCAGGAGAGCGACATCGTCGTGAACGCGCACAGGATCAATGACGGAATCTGCCCGGAACTGTCGAACAAAAGCCGCGATTTTTTCTTTATGAAGGAGTATGACCCGAACCGCATTATCGGCCTTGCGATCAAACTGGTCCGGGATAACCTGCCCCGCTATGTGAAGGCTTCGAGCGCGGATATCCAGGTCATGACGCCGATGAAGAAGGGCAATCTGGGCGTGCTCAGGCTCAACAAGGTCATGCAGCAGTACCTGAATCCGGAGGGAGGCGGGAAGCGGGAGCATCTGAGGGGAGAAACGATTTTCCGGGAAAGAGACCGGGTGATGCAGATCAAAAACAATTACCAGATCGCCTGGGAGACCCGCGGCAGGTTCGGCGCGGTGCTCGGGACCGGGGAAGGGGTCTTCAACGGGGATATGGGCGTAATCAGTGAGATCAATGAATTCACGAATACGCTCACAGTTGAATTCGACGAACATCGATTTGTTGAATATGAAATGAATGACCTGGACCAGCTTGAACTTGCCTACGCGGTGACGATCCACAAGGCGCAGGGAAGCGAGTATCCCGCAGTGGTGATCCCTCTGCTGAGAGGCCCGAGGATGCTTATGAACCGGAACCTGCTGTATACCGCCGTGACGAGGGCCAGAAGCTGCGTCGTTCTGATCGGGGATCCGTCGGTTATGAAGGAGATGATCGACAATACGAGCGAGGCGAGGCGTTATACCACGCTGGCTCTGAGGCTGAAAGAATGCAGGGACGCCGCGGAGGGCGGAGAGTTCTGCCTGAAATAAGCAGGCGCAGAGCAGCTGCTGAAAGCGGCAGCGCCGCATGCGGATGGGGAATGTTCCTGTAATCGGATCATACGGAACAGCCGCGCGGGGCAGAGAATGAAAATGGAGGGTACTGCCTGAGCAGAGCAGCGCGAAAGCACCGCCGGGAGGCGGAAACGGAGGAGAGAAGTACGCGCGAAAAGGGAAGCGTACATTGAATAAGCAGAATCATGATCAGATTATCAGCAGAAAAAAAGAAAAGACCGGATGGCTGAGATCAGCAGGGGAATCCCTGCTGGATCTGCTGTATCCCGGGCGCTGCCCGGTCTGTGAGCGGATCCTGCTCAGGAACGAGCCGATGATCTGTGAAAAATGCGCCCGGGAACTGCCCTGGGTGCGGGAGCCTTTCTGCAGAAAATGCGGCAGGATGATCTCGGATCCGGCCCGGGAACTGTGCTCTGACTGTGAGAGCCGTCTGCATTACTTCGATGAAGGCCGGGCTGCCTTTCTCTATGAAAAAGGGATGCGTCGGTCTGTCGACCGCATGAAATTTCACAATCACCGGGAATATATCCCTTTTTATGCGCAGTCCATGGCGGCGGCGTCAGCCTCTGTCCTTCCGGTCTGGCGGCCGGAGTGCATCCTTCCGGTTCCCATGCACCCGAAAAAGAGAGCGGAGAGGGGCTTTGACCAGAGCCTGCTGCTGGCATCAGCGCTCGGTTCCCTCACCGGCATCAGGGTGGAAGAACGTGCCCTGGTGCGTACGCGCTATACGAAAGCGTCAAAGAAGCTGGGCAGGGAGAGCCGGAAGAAGAATATGCGCGGCGTATTCGCGCTGGATCCTGCGGTCAGGCTGCCGGCAAGGGTCCTGCTGCTGGATGATATCTACACCACCGGGACAACCATGGACACCGCCAGCCATACCCTGCGGATGAGCGGGGTGCGGGAAATCTACTTCCTCACGCTCTGCATCGGGAGAGGGGAGGAGTAGAGTCTTATATGGGAGAAGCTCCGCTGATCAGCTCCCCGGCATAGTCGGAGGAGGTCCGTACAGCCTGAGGAATCGGCGTTCCCTGGCTGATCTGTTTCAGGAACATGGCGTCGAAAGCGTCCCCGGCCCCCAGGGTTGACACGACCTCAACCGGCCTGACTGAGATGACGGTGCCATCCGTATTATCTGCACCCTCCCCAAGAATCAGAATGGGACCGCCTCCATTTCTGGCGATTACGGTTCCTGCCTGCATGGCTTCAAGAAGAAGCCCGGCAGCCCTGTGCAGGTCCCGGCTTCCGGTCACTGCGGAGAATTCATCCGCGCCGGATCCCAGAATGATATCGCTGATGGAGATCATATCCTCCATGGCACTGCGGCGCGCGCCCTCATATCCGTAGGATTCCGCCCTTACATTCAGATCAAAGACGATCCGGGAACCCTGTGCCTTACGGCTGCGGAAAAAATCAAGGACTGCCTCATTGTTGTCCCTGTCGTCATGGAAGGCCATCCCGCTGGTAAAGAGCAGGGTCTCAGGATTTCCCGCAGGCACATGGGAAAAGCTGCCCTGCTTAAAGCGCGGATAATCCGCCCAGGGCGGGATGAAACAGAACATGGTCCGCTCGCCGGACTCGTCGAGAACCGCGGCGCAGTACATGTTGGAACGATCCGAAGGTACGGTGAGACTCATATCGACGCCGGCGTCCTCCATATGTTTTTTCAGCCAGAGGCCGAGCTCATCTTCTCTGAGCGGCGTGAGAAAAACAGGGCGCGCCGACAGACGGCCGAGCGCGCGCGCTGTATTGCCCACGGATCCTCCGCAGCGCATGGCAACCTGAACGCCTGAGGCGGAGCTCTTTGAGATATCGCCTGCCGCCAGCATCTGTTTCATTTTCCCGTAGGGAATGATCAGATCGCAGCAAAGATCCCCGATACAGAAAATCTGCATGTCTCTTTCCTCCATGGGCAGTCCCTCTCTTCCGGATCTCCCGGCCAGGCCGGCGGCGGGGAACCGTCAGGCAATCCGCAGGCATCCTTTTGGCGGCCTTCTATATTTCCCCATACTTTATCCGGATACCGCCGGCCGCTTCCCGGCCCTGACGATCAGAAACTGTGGGCAATGCGGCAGAATTCCCTGACTTTTTCGATATTCTTCCGGACCAGGACTCCATTTTCCTTATCCGAGGTCTTTGTCAGGGAGTCCACGCCATCCGGATGTACGGCTTTTATGGCGTCCTCCACATTTTCCGGCCCGAGTCCTCCTGCGAGAATAACAGGGATGCTGACTTTTTCGACGATCTCCCGGTCAATGTTCCAGTCATTTGTCACGCCGGCAGCGCCGACGCCCGGAACTGTCGTGGAAACGGAGTCCAGGATCAGGATATCGGCGTAAGACGCTTTTTTCAGCGCGTCGTCGACGCATTCGGGTCCGGTGATGCCGACGGCTTCCATAAGCTTTACGCCCGGAATCTCTTCTTTCAGGCGGGCGGCAAATTCCGGACTTCCTTCAAAATTCGCGCACAGGTGCAGGACGTCCGGCATCAGGGCTTTTGTCTGGGCCAGAACCGCGTCCGCGGTGTATTCCACGGAGATCAGGACCTTCACCGCTTTGTCGGAAATTGCCTCAAAGATTTCAGCGGCCTGCTCCTGCGTGATCGCGCAGGGGAATTTTCCGCCGGCGACGCCGACGAGAAGGCCGATCCGGTCCGCGCCGGCCTCAATGCAGGCGAGCGCTTCTTCTTTTGTCTGTATCGAATAGATCTGTGTAATCATCATTTCCTCCCTGGGGATTCAGTTATAAACTGTTTTGTGTCCCGGACTGACTTCCGGCCTTTCTACTATAGCACAAAATGGGACTATGTTCACGGCCTGCTGTGCAGAAGGGCTTGAAAAACAGCATTATTTTTGGTAAAAAGGTATAATTTTGCTTTATTCTTTACCCTCAGAGTTGTAAAATAGCAATGGTATGATTACAGCGTCAGAAATCAGGCCGGGCAGGCCATACTTCTGACGCGGGAATCATGGTATACAAATCTGCGGCTTGCTGTGTGAAGAGCCGTGAACAGTTACGTCATTACAGGAGGAGGGTTTTATGAATCTGTTAACTATGCTTCTCGGTTCATTTGCATCAGATGCTTCCGTCAATTCCCTGTCCCATAAGACGGGCGTCAGCTCCAGCATGCTTACAAAGCTGATTCCGCTGGCAATTCCGATTCTGCTGAAGGCGCTGACGAACAATGCTTCTTCAGCAGGCGGCGCGCAGTCCCTTCTGACGGCTCTCGGACAGCACAGCAACAAGAGGTCCATGGCCCAGCAGATCGATGAAGTGGATGAGAAAGACGGAGAAAAGATCGTACATCATATTCTCGGAAAGGATTCCGATCAGGTAGTCCGCGCTCTGTCCCGGGAAACAGGAATGAAGGATGAGGAAGTAACACGTTCTCTCGGCGCGATGGCTCCGGCTCTGATGAGCGCCCTTTCCGCGGCGGCAACAAGCGCCTCCAAACCGGCGGTGGATCTGTCCGACGGACTTGATTTCTCAGATCTGTGCGGTCTGTTCAGCGGAGCTTCCACAGCTCAGACACAGAACAATGTATCGAATATGTTCGGTTCTCTTCTCGGAGGCCCGCAGCAGCCCCAGAACAACGGCGGCGGCCTTCTTGGAGCGCTTCTGGGCGGCGGCCAGCCTGCACAGCCGATGCAGCAGCCGAAGCCCCAGAACAATGGGGGCAGCCTGCTTGGAGCACTTCTCGGCGGCGGCCAGCCGGTGCAGCAGCAGCCTCAGAACAATGGAGGCGGCCTTCTTGGAGCGCTTCTGGGCGGCGGCCAGCCTGCACAGCCGATGCAGCAGCCGAAGCCCCAGAACAATGGCGGAAGCCTTCTCGGAGCGCTTCTGGGCGGCGGCCAGCCTGCACAGCCGATGCAGCAGCCGAAGCCTCAGAACAACGGCGGCCTTCTTGGAGCGCTTCTGGGCGGCGGCCAGCCGGCGCAGCCGATGCAGCAGCAGAATCCGACAGCGGACCTTCTGGGCACCCTTCTTGGCGGCACGCAGGGAGGCGGGCTGGATGACGGAAGCCAGCTTCTGAATCTGCTTACAACTCTGATGAGATAAACGGTGACCATTCAGGCACACAAGTGTTTTGAGATCGCGCCATTTCCCTGTTAGAAATGGCGCGAATCCATATTTTCCGCCTGATGGCCGTTATCAATTTCGCTGTGGCGGAATTGTGCCCGGGTGCATAACCAGGTGCTTTTGTTATTCTGCGCTCCTCCAACGACTTTGAAGTCAGGAGAATTCGCGCGGCAAAGTTTTGAAAGGAGCTGCAGGATGAATACAGAGATCAGAAAGATCGGAATCTGTCATGCCGTTTCCAGGCTGACAAAGCCGATCGCCGATTCCACCCATGATATCAGCGAGATCGCCTTCTATGTGGTGGAGCTGGAGACGAAAGGCGGCGTGAAGGGCCAGGGATACCTGCTGTCCTTCCATTATTCCCCGAATGCGATCGGAGGCGCGCTGAAAGACTGCAGAAATTTCTTCCTCAGCCGCGGCTATCAGGTCTATGAGACTGTCCGCGCCCGCAGGGAATGGGATATGGAGGCGGAGTACTTCGGGAATACCGGCGTCAATACCTGTGCCATCGCCGCCTTCAACATTGCCATGTGGGACGCCTGGTGCAGGACGGCCGGGCAACCGGTCTGGAAGATGCTCGGAGCAAATATCTGCAGGATTCCCGTTTACGGCAGCGGGGGCTGGATCAGCTATACCGACAGGGAACTTCTGGATGAGGTGCTGGATTACAAAAAGCGCGGATTCACGGCAGTCAAGATCAAAGTCGGCCATCCGGACGGAATTGAGCGCGACATTGAGCGTCTGAAGCTCTGCAGGGAACATCTGGGCAGCAGTGTTAAAATCATGATGGACGCCAACCAGGGACTGGACGTGGTAGATGCACTGAAGCTGGCCGAAATGGCGAAGGCGATCGGCCTGCAATGGTTTGAGGAACCGGTAAAGCGGACAGACTACGCGGCTTACCAGCTGCTCAGGGAGAAGTGCGGGATCACGCTGGCCATGGGGGAGAGGGAGTACGATAAGGAATCCCTCAAGAACCTGATCGCAAGGAACGCGATTGATCTCTGGCAGCCGGATATCGTGCGCCTGGGAGGCGTGGAGGAATGGAGAAATTCCGCCGCCCTTGCGGATGCCTACCATATCCCGGTTCTGCCTCATTATTACAAGGACTATGACGTTCCGCTCCTGTGTACGGTTCCGGGCGCTTACGGCGCGGAATCCTTTGACTGGATCGACGGGATTATCGACAATACCATGCGGATCGAGGATGGGTTTGCCTATCCGAGAGAAGGTGCGGGCTGGGGCTTTGTCTTTAAAGAGGAGTATCTTGACCCGGTGGAATGATGTACCTGCTTCAGGCCGGGCTGCTTATCGGGAAAAAGAGGATCCTGACCTGGCACAGCGCAGCTGAGGAGGATCAGGCTGCAGTTCCGTTCAGGAGGGTATCCTGACCTGAGGCTGCAGTCCGGCAGCCCTGAGAGACCGTATGGTATGGTGAGGAATAAAAATGAACGCAAAGGAATATGTAGCGGGCCTGTTTGACCTGACGGGACATGTCGGGATTGTTACCGGGGCCAGCCGCGGGCTGGGGCTGGGGCAGGCGAAGGTGCTTACGGACGCGGGCGCGACGGTCTACAATTTTTCCAGGAGTCCGCATACGGAGGAGGAAAAGATCGAAGGGAAGCTGATCGACGTCCTATGCGATGTGACGGATTACGCCGCATTTGAGGCGGAGCTGAAAAGGATTATTGAGAAGGAAGGGCGTCTGGATTTCCTCGTCAACAACTGCGGCGTTACTTACAAGGCGCGGGCGGAGGAATATCCGGAGGAGAAGATTGACCAGGTTCTGAATGTAAACCTGAAGACGCCTCTGATGCTTTCCAGAATCTGTTATCCTTACCTGAAAGAGTCGGAATACGCCGGACGGATTGTTACCATATCCTCCATGGCGGCTTACATGGGTTTTTCCGGGGTCCTGCCCTATGATATGTCCAAATCGGGTGTCCTCGGCCTTACCAGAGGCCTGGCGGAGGAGTGGAAAAATGACAATATCCTGGTCAACAGTGTTGCGCCGGGATGGTTTCTGACCCGGCTGAACGCAGGAATGTTTGAGAAGAACCCGGACAGGAAAGAGGCGGCGCTGGGCAAACCGATGCTGCGCCGTTTCGGGGATCCGAAGGAGATCGGGTACATGGTCCTGTTCCTTCTGTCCGGCGCATCCCGCTATATTACCGGCTGCGATTTCCCGGTGGACGGCGGGGCGACCGCGCACGGCTTCTGATGAAACATAGGAAATATCAGCCTTTCTCTTAAAACGGCTGTGTTCTTTATGCCGGAAGATAAAAGCCCGGCCGCGGGGACGAAGCCGGATGTAAGGCTCCGGCAGGGACTGCCGGTATTACGCGGTGAAGAAAAAAATCCGGCCGCGGGAACACGGCCGGATGCAGGGTTCTGACGGCAGGCGCCATGAACGCAGAGTTGAAATTCAGCAGCTAAGCCGCTGTGCGCCGGCGCAGAAAAAAATCCGGCCGCGGGAATACGGCCGGATGCAGGGTTCTGACGGAAGACGCCATGAGCGCAGAGTTGAAATACAGCAGCTGAAGCCGCTGTGCGCCGGGGAAGTCCCGCCGGAAAACTGGTTTTTTTCAGCTTACATGCAGGTATAGCCGCCGTCGACCGGAAGATTCACGCCGGTCACATAGGAGGATGCCTCGGATGCGAGGAAGATCGCCGCGGTGTCGAGCTCGCCTTCATTGCCGTAACGCTCTTCCGGGATCATGGTCTTCGCGTTGGCCTGGAAGAAGTCGGAATCCAGGGTTTCCTGGGTCAGCGGAGTGTAGAAATAACCCGGGCAGATCGCGTTCACGGTGATACCGTATTTGCCCCACTCTGCAGCCAGCGCGCGGGTAAGGTTGACGACGCCGCCCTTTGCAGCATGATACGGCGCGCTGCCGGCGATCTTGTTGCCGACCAGGCCGTACATGGAAGCGATGTTGATGATGCGGCCGTACTTTGCCGGGATCATGGCTTTCTTGGCAACTTCACGGGCCATGCGGAAAGTTCCGAACAGATCGATGTTGCATTCGTTGTCAAACTGCTCGTCGGTGATGTCTTCTGCCGGAGCGACTGCGCCGGTACCTGCATTGTTGACCAGGATATCGATGCGGCCGAATTTCTCCAGGACTTTCGCGATCGCTGCGTTTACTTTCTCTGTATCAGAGATATCAACCGGTACAGGGAAGGTTTCAACGCCGTACTCATCATGAATCTCCTGCGCGACTTCCTGGATTTTGTTTTCACGGCGGGCCATCGGGACGATGATCGCTCCCTGATTTGCGAGCGCTTTCGCCATCTGGACGCCAAGTCCGCCGGAGCATCCGGTAACGATCGCAACGCGGCCAGTCAGATCAAAATAATTTTTCATTGATTTTACCTCGTTTCTCATTCTTTAATAAATAATCAGATGCAGCAAATATAATATATCACAAAAGTGGTAAATCAACACTAACCTTTTGTCTGTACCTGCAGGATATAATGCGGCAAAATTTCCCATTTTCATTGCAGGAAAGCAAAGAGTTTCCCGCAGACAATCCGGCCGGCGGTTCTTATGAGCGGCCCCGGAGGGCGGCCGGGCTGCATACGGATGCGTATTACTGCACAGGAGGTGGACAGCTTGATAAAGTGGCTTCTGGCGAAGTTAAAACAATGGGGATTTTCGACCTCCCGGATGATCCTGCTCAGTTTTCTTTTCATGATTCTGGCAGGGTCTCTTCTGCTGATGCTTCCGATCTCATCGAAAGAAAGAATTTTCACTCCTTTTCCGGACGCGCTGTTTACGGCGGCTTCGGCAAGCTGCGTGACGGGACTTGTTGTCCGCGATACAGCAAGCTACTGGTCTTTCTTCGGGAAACTGGTTATCCTGACGATGATTCAGATCGGCGGACTGGGAACCATGACGCTGGCGATTCTGTTCGTGAAGCTTTCGGGGAGAAGGGTCGGCCTGAAAGGCCGGGCAACCATGCAGAGCGCGATCTCCGCCCCGCATGTGGGAGGAATCGTAAAACTCACATCTTTTATTGTCAGGGTTACGATTGTTGTGGAGAGCGCGGGCGCTTTTCTCATGATGCCGGTTTTTGTGAAGGAGTTTGGCGGTCCGAAAGGTTTTGCCGTTTCTTTTTTCCATTCGATCTCGGCCTTCTGCAACGCCGGTTTTGACCTGATGGGAGAGAAGGAACCGTTCAGTTCCATGACGGCCTTTCAGAATAACTGGACAGTGACGCTTACCCTGGTTGCCCTGATCCTGATCGGCGGGCTCGGATTCCTTACATGGGATGATATCCGCTGTTACCGCCACAGGCTGCGTTTTTACAGTACCCAGAGCAAGATTATCATCACCGCGAGCGCATTTCTGATCGGACTTCCTTTTCTTTACCTGTATTTTACGGAATTCCGTAATCTTCCTGCGGGGGAACGTTTCCTGTCCAGCCTCTTTCAGGCGGTAACGCCCAGAACCGCGGGATTCAACACGGCGGATTACACGGCCTTTTCGGACGGGGGAATCGCGGTCACGATCGGCCTGATGCTGATCGGTGGCGCGCCGGGTTCGACGGCGGGCGGAATGAAGATCACGACGATCTGCGTCCTGATGATCTCGATGATGAGCGTTTTTTTCCGGGAGAAGGAGTCTGCGGCTTTTCACCGCAGGATCGGCCACGATGTGCTGCGCAGCGCAAATGCTGTTTTCTGGCTGGATGCGATTATGTTTGCGGTCGGGTCGCTCTGCATTTTCCATCTGGAGGGGGTTTCCCTCCGGGCGGCGATGTTTGAAAGCGCGTCCGCGGTTGCGACGGTCGGCCTGACCCTTGGGATTACGCCCCAGCTGGGGCTGATCTCAAAGCTCCTGCTGACTGCGATGATGTTCTTCGGGCGCGTGGGCGGACTCACCCTGATATTCGCCGCGGTGGCGCCCACGAAAAGAGGAAACGCGAAATATCCGGCGGACATCGTGACTGTCGGATAAAGATGGAAGATAATGGCGGAAACGCGTGTATCCCGGGGGAAATCCGGCAGGAAACAGACTTGATTTTTGGAAGGAGTACAGATGAAAACATTTTTAGTGATCGGAGTCGGGAGATTTGGCAGGCATCTCTGTCAGAAACTGTCAGGGCTTGGATATGAGGTTATGGCGATCGATACGGATGAAGAGGAAATTGAACATGTTCTCCCCTATACTGTAAACAGTATGATCGGTGACGGAACCAATAAAGAATTCATCCGTTCTCTGGGGCCTGAGACTTTTGATATCTGTTTTGTGACGATCGGGGACTGTTTCCAGACCTCTCTGCTGGCGACCTATACTTTGAAAGCCTGCGGTGCGAAGCAGGTGGTTGCCCGCGCCTCGGATGAAGTGCAGGAGATGTTCCTTCTGCGGAACGGAGCGGACGCGGTCGTGTATCCGGAGCGGGAGATGGCGAACTGGACGGCGATCCGCTACAGTGTCAACAATGTGCTGAATTATATCGAGCTGCCCGGCGCAAATTCCATCTTTGAGGTGGGCGTTCCGGCTTACTGGGCCGGTATGACGATCGGAGAACTGGATCTGGCGGGGAAATATCACGTCAATATTATGGCTACGAAGAAGGACGATCAGCTGGATATGAAGATCGGACCGGATACGAAGCTGGAGGGCGGCGAGTCCATCCTGGTTTACGGAAAGGACCGGGATCTGCAGAGAGGCCTGAATCTGGGAAACAAGCGCTTTCACTCAGACTGATGCGGAAAAGCGCAAGAGGAACAAAGTATGGCGATTTCTTTCTCTTTTATATTCTATTCTGTCATGCTCGGTTTCGGCCTCGCCATGGACGCCTTCTCGGTTTCTGTGGCAAACGGCCTGAATGATCCGGGTATGAACCGGTCCAGACTCCTGCGGATTGCCGGATGTTTTGCGGTTTTCCAGTTTATCATGCCTCTTGCAGGCTGGGTATGTATCCACACTGTTGTGGAATATTTCAAAGTTTTTCAGAAATTTATCCCATGGATTGCGCTGATCCTGCTGGTCTTTATCGGATCCAGGATGATCTGGGAGGCTTTTCATGAGGAAGAGGAAATGGATGAAAAGCTCGGCAGCGGGGAACTGCTGATGCAGGGGGTGGCGACTTCGATCGACGCACTCTCTGTGGGATTTACGATAGCGGAATATGATTTCAAAGCGGCTCTGACCGCTTCTCTGCTGATCGGCCTGGTGACCTTCTTCGTATGCGCGGCAGGAGTCAGGATCGGCATGGTATTCCGCATGCGCCTCTCCCGCTATGCTTCGATCGTGGGCGGTCTGATCCTGATTGCGATCGGGATTGCGATCTTTATCGGATAAAGGAGCGGGGGATGGGGGATTTCGGCACGAAACTCTATACAGCTTCCCTGCAGCCGCTTGAAAATGAAGCTCTTTTTCAGTATTATTACCGGCTTCTCCCCAGGGAGCGCAGGCGGAAGACAGACCGGATGCGGAACCCTGTCGTCAGGCGGGAGTCTCTCGGGGCAGGCGTACTGCTCTGCCTGGCTCTCGCAGACTTTGGAATCTGTTCAGGGCCGGAAGGACCGGCGGACGGCAGATCGCTGCGCCTTAAGGAGGCAAAAGACGGGAAGCCTTATCTGGAAGATTATCCGGAGCTTCATTTTAACCTGTCCCATAGCGCAGGCCGGGTCCTCTGCATCCTTTCCGAAGCGGAATGCGGCTGTGACGCGGAAAAAATTCATCTGAAAAACGCGGACAGTCTGCTGCGCTGCCTGAGCAGTGCGGAAGCGGACTGGATCAGAGAGGTTTCCGGACAGGAGAGAATCCTCCGCTTTACCAGGCTCTGGACCCTGAAGGAGAGCTATGTGAAGGCGGTCGGAAAAGGCCTGCAGATTCCCCTGAACAGTTTCGAGGTGCGGATGAAACCGGAAAAGGATTCTGCCTGCGGCCATCCGAGTGACCCGTCTCTGCTTCCGGTACAGGGAGGGGATGCCTTCCGGCTGCGGGAGCTGTCAGCTCCGGAGGGGTATTGTTTTTCCTGCTGCTGGAAAACGGGGGATCCGGGCTTTTCAGCAAAGGAGCTGGATCTGACTTCCGGGGGAGAAATCCGCGGAAAAAGAGCTGATATTTTACCGGAAATCCAATGAAAAAAAGAGCTTGCAGGCGAAGGGCTGAATGGAGCTGCAGGATGAAAATCAGTGTGCTTACGATATTTCCGGAGATGTTCCGGGGATTTGAGGAAGAACCGGTGATCAGGCGGGCCATCCTGAAAGGGGCGGTTCAGATTGAATATATCGACGTGCGCCCCTTTGCCGGGGGAAGCTTCCGCCATATCGACGATTCGACTTTTGGCGGAGGGGCAGGGATGGTCCTGAGATGCGCCCCGGTCCTGAAGGCTCTGGAAACGGTCCGGGAAAGCGGGAGTTTTACGGCGGCGCTTACGCCGGCAGGGGAAAAATACGACCAGCTGATGGCCCGGGAGCTGGCACAGAAGGAGCATCTGATTCTTCTCTGCGGGCATTATGAAGGATTTGATCAGAGAATTTTAAGCCGTGCGGACCGGGAGATTTCGATCGGGGATTATATCCTGACGGGCGGCGAACTTGCCGCACGGGTAGTGATGGATTCCATAATAAGGCTGCTGGAGGGATCCCTGCGGGCGGAGAGTACGGCGGAGGAATCGTTTGAGAACGGCCTGCTGGAATATCCCCAGTACACGCGGCCGGCCGACTACTGCGGCGAGAAGGTTCCGGAAGTGCTGCTCAGCGGAGATCATGAGAAGGTCCGGAAATGGAGACTGAAGCAGTCGCTGGCTCTGACCCTGAAGCGCCGGCCGGATCTGCTTGAGAAGCGCATTCTGACTGAGGAAGAACGGGAGCTGCTCTCTGAGTTGATAGAGGAACAGCAGATGATTTCTCAGACGGAGCAGGAGCAGCAGATCCTGTCTGAGACAGAAAAAGAGGAAAAACCTCTCTGAGCCGGAGCAGAAGCGGCAGCTGCTCTCTGAGGTTGATTGTGAACAGAAAAATGAAAGAGGCTGTGAGAAAGAAATGATCTTTCTCACAGCCTTCCTTTATACCTGTATAGGGAAATCAGCTTTTCCTGCCGTGCAGGCAGGATCAGCACAGCTTTCCCGCCGCGAAAGCAGGATCAAAGATGTTCCTTGAAGAACGCTTCGATCTTTGCGGCATTGCCTTCCTCATCGCCGCCCTCGACTGTGACGGTGATGGTCTCGCCCTGCTTGATGCCAAGGCCCATAAGAGCCATAAGCTTCTTGGCCTCCGCTGCTTTGCCGGCTGCGTTGATGATCTTGACTACGGAATCATAGCCCTTGGCTTCCTTTGCCAGGATTCCGGCAGGTCTTGCATGGATTCCTACAGGATCAGTGATGGTGTATTCGAATGATTTCATGAGTGATACTCCTTTCCTTATTCAAACAGGGCCGGTGCCCTGCTGGTTTACATTAATCTGGAAAAATCAGAGCCTGACCTGTAACAGGAACTCCTGATCAGTGTCCGCCCTGGCCGTAGTAAGCGTTCGGGCCGTGCTTGCGCATGAAATGTTTATCAAAAATGCACTGCGGGGCGGGCAGAACCTTCGGGTTGACCTGCTCGGTCAGAATATCCATGCGGGCGACTTCCTCAAGCACGACTGCGTGGTAGACTGCCTGAGCGGCGTCTTTGCCCCAGGTGAAGGGACCATGGTTTCTGCAGACAACGCCTGGTACATAGACGGGATTGATACCGCGCTTTGTAAAGGTCTCCACGATTACGTGGCCGGTATTCGTCTCATAGTCTTCCTCGATCTCTTCGGGTGTCAGGTTCCGTGCGCACGGAATCGGGCCGTAGAAATAGTCCGCGTGGGTGGTGCCGTATGCGGGAATGTCGCGGCCGGCCTGCGCCCATGCCACGGCGTTTGTGCTGTGGGTGTGAACGATGCCGCCGATCTCCGGGAAGGCATTGTACAGAACCAGATGTGTCTTGGTGTCAGACGACGGGTTCATGTCACCCTCCACTTTGTTGCCCTTCAGGTCCATGACAACCAGGTCTTCCGGACGCAGTTCATCATATTCCACGCCGGACGGCTTAATGACAAAAAGGCCGCTCTCGCGGTCAATGCCGCTGACATTCCCCCAGGTATAGGTTACGAGATTGCGTCTGGGCAGTTCCATGTTTGCTTCATAAACCTGACGTTTCAGTTCTTCCAGCATGACAGTTCCCCTTTCTTTTCCGGAATATCCGGGCTCTTTTTACTCTGTGACAGTGTACATCGCGATCTCATCGATCTCGCGGTTGGTGCCGATGATGATGTCCTTGCCTTCCTTATTGACAAAATGAAGGGCATTGGCGCAGCCGGTATTGCGGTCGATGAAGTCGGCGCGGTAGTCGCCTGCTTCCGCGTCCCATGTGATGGCGATGGTGTCCTTTGTACCTTTTCTCCAGCCGATGATCCAGGTGGGTTTTCCAAGCATCGTGCAGGCCCAGGTCGCGTGGATCATCTCGGTCTCCGCTTCCGGACGTCCGTACTTCCACTGCGGAACATAATTGCCGTGCTCGTCCAGATGGTAAATGGTGAGCGAATTCCCGTGGAAGGGGCTGATGCAGCCGAGTTCAAGCTTGCCGTCGCCGTCGAAGTCGATGAGGACAGAATCGCTTGAAGGGATGGACAGGACCTGTTCCACTTCCCAGTCAGCGCCGCGCACTGCGGGCGGATTGAAGACAAAGGTACCCTGCTCGCAGCCGACCAGGGCGGCGTCGTGTCCGCCGCGGCGGATCAGGCTGTAGCCGTGGTTCTTGAGCATCCCGTCTTTGATCAGGGTGAGGGCAAGCGGATGATCTTCATCGAAGGAGGAAAGGTCAGCCGGAAGTTCCGCTCCGAAACATGCGCCCGGGAAACGCCAGTCGTTCTTGTACTCATGGCCGGTCTTCAGACAGCAGACGATCAGATAATTGACCCCGCCGCGGCTGAGGATGCCGAACCGATGTACGAAGGGTGCCTTGCAGAGCGTACGGACTTCCCAATTGCCATCCTCTTTATATGTAACGATGACGATCTTTGCCTCCAGGGAATCATTCGGCGAATAAAACCTGTGTGTGGCCAGAAACTGTCCGTCCGCACCCGGCACCGGCGCCATGGTCATGACTCCGCCCGGCTCTTTCCATACAGTATCCAGAAGCCCGCCGTCCTCTGAGAAGAGATAGCAGGGATCCTGCTTCTCGGCAGCTACCAGGAAGCAGTGCTGTCCCTTGAAAGGAAGCTCAGAAATAGCATAACATTTGTTGAGGTTCGCAACAACTTTTTTCTCGACTTTCATAAGTAAAATATCCTCCTGAAGCTGGGCCGGGGCCGGGTCTTCGCTCCGGCATGAATCAGATACGCTGTCTTATATTCCTGAATCCCGGATGGCCGGACGGCCGGTCCGCAGACCGGGACGGCAAAACCGGGCCGGTTAAAACTTCGCCGCGCGGATTCCGCTGATTTTATTCGCAGGAAAGGCGCATAATTGATTCTCAGGGCGTCTGGCGGGCCAGAATCGCGCTCATGCTGCGGTTGGCGAAGAGGATGTCCTCCTTCCATTCCGCTTTCCCGACGTCCCACATCTCCGTGACGAAACGGCGGATGCCCAGATCCCATGCCTTTGCGATCACGGCGCCGAAGTCAACGTGGCCTGTGAGGAAGGGGATCTCGCGGAATTTCCCGGGGACAGTCTCCTTGAGGTGAAGAGCAAAGATATGGCCTCTGCCGGTCTCCAGATCCTCAAGCACGTCGCTGCCGTAACTTACGGCGGCGTTGGTCAGGTTGCCGGAATCCGGATAGACGCCGAGCCAGGGACTGTTGATCAGATTTACATATTCCATGGACTTCGCGGTGGTGTTCATGAACTCGGTCTCCATGGTCTCAAAAGCGAGAACCACGCCTTTTGCCGCCGCCATCTCTGTCGCCTTTGCCAGGTTCTCTTTAAAAAGCCTTACGCTGTCCGGAGTACTTTCTTCATAATAGACATCATATCCTGCAAGCTGAATGATCCGGATGCCCAGATCATCGGCAAGCTGTATGGCTTTTTCCATGATCTGCATACTGCGTTCCCTGACGGTGGGATCGGCGGAGCCGAAGGGATACTTGCGGTGGCCTGACAGGCACATGCTGCGGATCGGGACGCCGGTTCTGCGCATCTCCCTCACCAGCTCAAGCCGCTCTTCTTCTGTCCAGTCAAGACGGGCAAGCTTGTCATCTGTCTCGTCTATGCTGATCTCCACGAAATCATAGCCGCATTCTCTGGCGCATTCCAGCTTCTCGGGCCATGTCATGGTTTTCGGCATCGCTTTTTCATAAAGGCCGATTGCATAAGGTTTCATAGGGCGGGCACCTCCTGAAAACAATCATAAAAACGAACATATAGAAAGCAGTGATAAACGACGGGGAACAATTGCATGAACATTAAATAGTTTTCCTGTTTGATTATACTGGATAAAAGAGAGATTTACAAGATCAGATTCCGTCAAAATCATGAGTAATTTATTTTCTCCCGCGGGAATGGAGGCGGCATAAAATCGTCAAAATGACTATTAAAAAACGAACATATAAGCAAATACGGCAGAGATATTGATCCGAAGACAGGAAAACAGGAAAAACACAATGGTGCTGAATGCTCAAGAATGTGCGAATTATGCGGCATCCGACATTCCCGGTATCTGTCGATAAAAATGCACAATATATGTCCGGGAACAATTATTTCTCCCGGAAACGAACATAAAAAGGAGTCTTTTTTCGTTGCTTTTTTGAACGGCATCAGATATAGTGATTGCATATCATTGCGCGGAGACTGATTCTGCACTTTTCCTGCAGACAGATTTCTGTATTTGTGCGAAATGTTCTGTTTTGTGCGAGATGAGATCCGCGCTCGGTAACTGCAGGCAGAATCATATCCAAAACGATTCAACTGAGAACAGGAGGGGAACCAAATGAGTAAGATTTCCGAGATGACCCGCGAAAGCTGGATCAACAGTACCTTCCCGGAGTGGGGCACCTGGCTTGTGGAAGACATCGAGAACGAAGTCGTCGAGCCGGGCAATGTCGCCATGTGGTGGCTGGGATGTACAGGAATCTGGTTCAAGACACCGGGCGGTGCCAACATCACGATCGATCTGTGGTGCGGGAACGGCAAGCGGACTCATGGTGACAACAAGATGAAGCCGGGACATCAGATGGCCAACATGTGCGGCGGCCGCCTGATGCAGCCGAACCTCAGGAATGTCCCGTTCGTCATCGATCCGTTCGCGTTCAAGCATGTGGACGCGGTGCTGGCGACACATTATCATCAGGACCATATGTCCGCGGAATGGGCGGCTCATGTGCTGCACAGCGGCATGACAACGACGGATGAGAACGGGAATGAGATTCCGGTACCGTTTATCGGACCGCTCAAGTCTGTCGAGACATGGGTGAAGTGGGGCGTTCCGGAAGACCGCTGCAGGATCGTGAAGCCGGGCGACGTGATTAAGATCAAGGATCTTGAGATTGTCTGCCTTGACAGCTTTGACCGCACCTGCATCGTAACGACGGATTCGACCGGCCCGGACCGTGAGGAACTGACCGGAAAGTGCCCGACGGACATGGACGAGAAGGCAGTCAACTACCTGGTGAAGACGCCGGGCGGAAACATCTATCATTCCGGAGACTCCCATTTCTCCATCTACTTCGCGAAGCACGGCAAGGATCACGATATCGACGTCGCGTTCGGTTCCTTCGGCGAGAACCCGATCGGCATGCAGGATAAGATGACGTCCGTCGACGTCCTGAGAATGGCCGAGAACCTTCAGTGCAAGGTCGTAATCCCGATTCACTGGGATGTCTGGACCAACTTCCAGGCGGACTGCGAAGAGATCAAGGTTCTCTATGATTTCAAGAAGGACCGCAACGAGTACAAGTTCCACCCGTTCTTCTGGCAGGTAGGCGGCAAGTATGTCTATCCGCAGGATAAGGACAAGATCTATTATCATCACCGCAGGGGATTTGAGGACTGCTTCGAGCATCCGCAGAACATTCCGTTCAGATCCTGCCTGTAAGACGAGCATCGAAAGGATAATCATATGGCCAGTGTTTTACAGACAATTGTTGAGAAAAAGCATTATCGTTTTATCGACGGCGAGGGAGTGACATGGCAGGAAGCGGTCCGTCTGAGCGCCGAGAGCCTGGTTGCCGACGGAAGCGTTGACGAGGACTATTACAAGCAGATCGTAGCCTGCATCGAGAAGTACGGTCCCTATGTGGTCTTCGATCATAACGTCGCGATGCCTCATACTACGGAGAATGCCGAGGGAGCTCACAAGACCGGCATCGGCTTCATGGTTTCCGAAAAGCTGATTGATTTCGGCGTGGACGAGGACGGTGAGGAGAAAAAGGCGAACCTGTTCTTTACCCTGTCGGCGGCAAGCTCTGAAGAGCATATGGACAATATCCAGCAGCTGTCCTCCATTTTCATGAATGATCCTCTGCTGGACGCCCTGGCGGCAGCCAGAACGCCGGAGGACATACTCGAAGCGGAAAAGAACTATCCCTGCGAGGAAGACTGATCCGGCAGCAGCGTAAGCTCTGCGGGGCGCTTCCCGGCAGAGCTGAGAAAACTAAAAATCCCTGGTTAAGGAGAGAGTTATGGCAGTATTAAATGTTCTCAATGCAATCTGGACCTTCTTTGCGACCTATGTCCTGCAGAAGGCTCCTTATATGGTAGGTTTCCTTACCCTTCTGGGCTATTGCCTGATGGGAAAGAAGTGGTATGACACCCTGGCCGGCACTCTGAAGGCCATCATCGGTATGCTGATCCTGAACGTAGGTTCCGGCGGACTGACCAGCAACTTCCGTCCGATCCTCGCGGGACTGAAGGACCGCTTCAATCTGACGGCCTGCGTTATCGACCCCTACTATGGTCAGAACGCGGTTACCGCGGGTGTCGAGGAAGTGTTCGGAAAAGGCTTCTCTCAGGCGATGACCCTGCTGCTGATTGCCTTTATCGTCAACATTCTTCTCGTCCGCTTCAATAAGATCACGAAATGCCGTACCCTGTTCACCACAGGTCATGTACAGGTGCAGCAGGCTGCGACTGCTTACTGGCTGATCATGTTTGCCCTTCCGGGCCTGCTTTCCAACAATACCGCGCTGATGATCGTCATGGCGGTTATCCTCGGCGCTTACTGGGCAGTCGGTTCCAACCTGACCGTCAAGCCCATGCAGGAGCTGACAGAGGGCGCCGGTTTCGCGATCGCGCATCAGCAGATGTTCGGTATCCGCCTCTCCTATATCGTGGCCGACAAGCTGTTCGGCGACAAGGGCGGAAAGCGTAAAATCAAGAAAGTCGGCGATATGGAGATGCCGGGCTTCTTCTCAATCTTCAATGAGAACATGGTCTGCACGGCTATCCTGATGACCGCGTTCTTCGGCATTATCCTTGCCGTTATCGGAAAACCGTATTTTGTTGAAACGCAGGTTCTTACCGAGTCCACCAACTATGTATGGTGGTGCTTCGACAAGTCCCTGAACTTCGCTGTTTATCTTGCAATCCTGCAGCTTGGTGTCCGCACCTTCGTCACAGAGCTGACCGCTTCCTTCCAGGGTATCGCCGACAAGCTTCTCCCGTCCTCGATCCCGGGCGTCGACTGCGCGGTCTGCTACGGTTTCGGCGATTCCAACGCGGTTACCTTCGGCTTCCTTGCAGGTCTTGTAGGACAGATCATCGCGATCATCATCCTGATTGTCGCGGGTTCTCCGACTATCATCATCTGCGGTTTCGTTCCGGTATTCTTCGACAACGCGACCATGGGTCTTGTAGCCAACGAAAAGGGCGGCCTCAAAGCCTGCCTGATCATCCCCTTCTGCTCCGGCCTGATCCAGGTATTCGGCGCGGCGTTTATCGCCGGCTGGGTTGGCCTTGCGAACTACGGCGGATATCTCGGCATGTTCGACTGGGATACCGTATGGCCGCTGTTCACCGTGCTGATGCGTTATCTCGGCTACTTCGGCGTAGCGATTGTTGTTATCATCCTGCTTGCTCTTCCGCAGATCGAGTATATGATGGATCCGGAAGGATACTTCCTGATCACAGAAGACTACGATGCTTATGTTGAGCATGTGGCAAAGAGAAAGAAATAATTGACTGAAAGATGAAATGTTTGACCGGATCATCTCCCGGGTCTTATGACCCGGGAACTATGAAAAAGAAGGATCCGACGGATTCCGAAAGGAGATTATCATGGCTAAACTGGATGGAAAAAGAATTCTTGCATGCTGCGCGAACGGAGCAGGTTCCTCTCTGATGATGGAGAACGCGATCAAGAAGGTTATGAAGAAATATGACATCAAGCCGGCTGAGCTTCGTCACTGCCCGGTTTCAGAAGGCAAGAGTTCCGCACGCAACTATGACGTCGTATTCTGCGCAAAGCCTTTTGCGAAGACCTTTGAAGGCTGCGAGCAGAACGGCACCGTTCTGCTTCCGCTGAAGAACGTTATGTCTGACAAGGAGATCGAGGCTGCCCTGAAGGAAGCGAATCTTCTTGACTGAGTCTGGACAGCAGGCTGTCTCAGAGATGAAAAAGAGCGGAAAGGTTTGATTTCCGTGTGATAAAAACCGGAGCCGGTCGTGTGAGGATTCATAACCGGTTCCGGTTTTTATTTATAAGGCAGCAGAGGGCAGTTTTTTCTGTGCAGCAGTTCCGAACTGTATTATAATGCAGAATATAGGGTTCCTATTCACGGCCCGCACCTTCCGGCGCTAAGTGCCGTGAAAAAGATACTGCAGGAGTTTTTTTATCCCGGAAGGAGCCTGACGATGATAAAAGCAGTGATCTTTGATATTGACAATACGCTGTACGGTTTTGACAGGGCAAACGAGGCGGGGATTGCGGCTGTCGCGGAATACGCCTGCCGGGAGCTGAACATAAGCGCTGAGGACTTTTCCGCCCTCCACAAAAAAACGCAGGAGCGGCTGAATCAGAGGATGGGGAAGGTGGCGGCGACGCACAACCGCCTGATCCGCTACCAGAATATGCTGGAAGAGCTGCATCTGCCTCTTTCCCCGCATGTTCTGAATATGGAAGCCCTCTTCTGGGATACGCTCCTTGAAAAGGCGGAACTGACGGAAGGAGCAGAAGAACTCTTTCGGACTATAAAGCGGATGGGGATTCTGATCGGCATAGGTACGAACATGACAGCGCGCATACAGTTCCGGAAGCTGGAAAAGCTGGGGCTGCTGCCGTATATCGATTTTGTGCTGACAAGCGAGGAGGCCGGAACTGAGAAGCCGGATCCTCTTTTCTACCGATTCTGTGCGGAAAAGGCAGGCTGTGCTCCCGGCGAATGTCTTTTTATAGGGGACAGTTATTCACACGACGCCAGAGGCGCGGTTCAATCAGGCATGAAAGCGCTCTGGTACTGCCCGGACAACCGCGTCCCGGACAGCGCAGGCTCCTTCCGGATGGAAGAAGGAATCTGCAGAATTCAGAAGCTGGCGCAGGCGGCGGATTATCTCGAGGCTTCGCAGAGGGAATCAAGGCTATGAGAAATGACAGAAAAAGCATTGAAGAACGCCAGGCAAGAATTCTTCAGGCTGTGAAAAAGCGGGGAGAAGTGAAGGCAGAGGAACTGGCGCAGCTGTGCGGGGTTTCCCTGATGACGGTGCGCAGGGACCTGGCGGTTCTGGACAGGGAACATCTGCTGGCCAGAACACACGGCGGGGCTGTCTCCATGGAGTATGCGCATCAGAAGCTTTCCCGCGATGACTGGGTCAGTTACTGCAGAGAATGCATCTCCCGGTATGCAGCCCGTTTTCTTGAGAATGACGAGACCGTTTTCATAAACGGCAGTCTTACCGCACTGGATGTGCTCAGATTTGTGGGAGACAAAAGGCTCACGGTATATACAAATAACTGCGCTGCCATCGGAATGAAGCTTCCTGATACTATTTCCCTGCGTTTTACGGGCGGAGAGGTGCGAAGCCATGTGATGGTGGGCGAGTATGTCATGCGCAACCTGCTTGCCCTCCAGGCGGACCGGACGCTGATGGGCTGCGCGGCCGTTTATGACGATGGAGAGTTCCGCTATGATATCCCTACCGAGATCGGAATCAATGAACTTCTGCTGAGCCGGACCACGAAGAGCGTCTATATCCTTGCGGATCATACGAAGCTTCAGAAGAGGGAAGAAAAAAGGAGGGCTTACGGGAGCGTTTCCTATGACTCGCCGGTCATCCTGATTACCGATGATCATGCCGACGGGGAGATCCTGGAACGGCTGGAGAAGAACGGGACGAAGGTTCTGATTGTCCCGACAGGCTGAGACCGGTTCCCGGGCAGGAGATAAATAAAAACAGAAACTGTCCGGCGGCAGGACCGCGGCGGGACAGACGAGGAGTGAAGATGGATTTTTCCAAACTGTTGTTGTACATACCGGGCGTCATCATTTTTCTGGTCGGTTCCGGCCTTGTCAGGGACTGGCTGCGCATGCGCCGCTCTGACCTGACAAGCCTTGCGGATGTAGTGAGCTGCACCCATGTTGTAAAGAAAGATAAAAAAGACAGAGAAATCTACGATTACTACAATGTGGTGGTCGAATATACGGACCCGAAGACAAAGCATACAAAAAGACAGGCAATCAAGTCCCCCACGGAATTCGCGCAGTCTCAGCAGGTCCGGATCATTGTGGAGAAAAACAGTGAAACGCCGGAGCTGATTGAGAATAAAACAGAGTTTCCCATCCACCCGTGGGCGATGATGATCGGAGGGGCCCTGCTGATTCTCCTGGCGCTGGAGCAGAACCGGGGCGACGAAGTGGGCGCCATGGTCTGCTTTACTCTGGTACTGGCCGGGGCGGGCCTGAACCTGATTCTGAATTATCTGGCTCTCCGGCGCAGGGGCCTGGTGGAACTGGACGCGGAGATTGTTTCCGTATTTACCCGCCAGATTTCGAAAGGATCCAAGATTCTGAAAGGGGATAAGTACACCTATTATCCGGTTGTCCGCTATGAACTTGACGGGCATGAGAACATGCGCAGGTGCAATGTGAACTCGGGCAGTGAAAAATCATTCAAAACCGGGGATCATATCAAACTGTATTATGACCCGCAGGATCATACCGTGCAGGAAAAGCATGCCCAGGCCGGACTTCTGGTTCTTGGGATTGCGCTGCTGGCGGTCGGGATCCTTGCGGGAGCGAGTATTCTGTCGGTGCTGCTGTAAAAGCCGGCAGGCTTTTATGAGAGATATGGATTCAGAGAAAAGCTGGTTTATCTGAAACGCTGCATCTGTGAAAGGTACCGGACGGGCATACTGCCGGCCGGACGAGAGGCGCGTGCCGCCGGGAGGAAGAGAGTTATGAAAGTAGTATTGAAGGACCTGACGAAGAAATTCCCGGGCCGGATCAAAAAAGAGGAGGAAGTGACTGCGGTCAGCCATTTTGACTTCGAGATTCCCGACGGGAAGCTGGTCGGACTGCTGGGACCTTCCGGCTGCGGAAAGAGTACCACGCTGCTCATGATCTGCGGCCTTTATAAACCGACTTCCGGAAAGATCTTCTTCGGGGAGGATGACGTGACGGATGTTCCGCCCGAGCACCGGGGCGTCGGCCTGGTCTTTCAGAATTACGCGCTTTACCCGCACATGACGGTGGAGCAGAATATCATGTTCCCCCTGGGCAATCTTAAGGGGAAGGATAAACTGTCGAAGGAGGAGATGAAGCGCAGGGCGCTGGAGGCGGCAAAGCTTGTTCAGATTGACCAGCTGATGGACCGCAGGCCCGGACAGATGTCCGGAGGCCAGCAGCAGCGTGTCGCGATCGCCAGGGCTCTGGTGAAGATGCCCCGTGTCCTTCTGATGGATGAGCCGCTCTCCAACCTGGACGCCAGACTCCGTCTGCAGACCCGCGAGGAGATCCGCCGGATCCAGAGGGAGACCGGGATCACGACGATCTTCGTCACCCATGACCAGGAGGAGGCGATGAGCATCTCGGATCTGATCGTGGTCATGAAGGACGGCGTGGTGCAGCAGATCGGAAAGCCCCAGTCAGTCTACGACGATCCGGCGAACCTTTTTGTCGCCAAATTCCTCGGAACCCCGCCGGTCAACGTTTTCGACGGCTCTGTCAGATCCGGAAAGCTCTACATCGGTCCGGACGCGGTCTACGATGCTCCGGGACTGCCGGATCAGAAAGTCTGGGTCGGCATCCGGCCGGAAGGGTTTCTCCCGGATGAGAACGGGCCGCTTACCTGCAGCCTCAAGGGCGTGGAGGTCATGGGACGGGACGTGAGCGTCATCTCGGAGCATCCCGGGATGCAGGGCAGCGCCATCCGCTCGATCATTGACGCCCAGAGCAGGGTGGACACAGGCAGCGGCGTGATCCGTTTCCGCGTCCGGCCCGGGAAGATCTACGCTTTTGAATACGAGAGCGGGAAAACGCTTCCCCTGCCCGGACTTGAGAAGGAAGGCAATACGGTCAGCTGGAGAGCCGGGGAAGCACAGAGCGGCGATCAGAACTGAGGAGGCCGGGTATGGAGAATAATAATAAAAAAGCCTGGCTCTATCTGATCCCCGCGGCAGTCTTTCTCGGACTGTTCATGGTCTACCCCCTGATTGACGTTTTTATTTACTCTTTTGAGGAAGGCTATAATTCCGCTTCGGGAAACAGTTTCGGAACCGGCATCTATAATTTCAATTACATCCTGCATGACACTTATTTCCTTCAGGCTCTGAGAAACACCTTTCTGCTGGTGATCATTACAGTTCCGCTTTCGACCGGGTTTTCCCTGCTGATCGCTTTCGGGCTGAGCTCCATCAGGGCGCTGAAGAATCTGTTCCAGACGATCTATTTTCTGCCCTATGTAACCAATACGCTGGCGGTGGGTCTGGTTTTCATGATTCTGTTCAAGAAGACGCCCTATTCCGACGGACTTGTGAACGCCCTGATCACTTTCTTCGGGGGGACCGGCGTGGACTTTATTGAAGGACCCTACTGGGCGAGGATGTTCGTCACCTGCTTCTATACGATCTGGATCGTCATGCCGTTCAAGATCCTGATCCTGACCAGCGCGCTGGCATCGGTTGACCAGAATTACTACAATGCCGCGAAGGTGGACGGGACGGGGTCGGCCAGGATTTTCCTGCGCATCACGCTGCCCATGATTTCCCCGACTGTATTCTATCTGATTATCACGGGTTTTATCGGGGCTTTCAAAGCCTACGCGGATGAAGTGGCTCTGTTCGGAACCAATCTGAACGCGGCGGGAATGAACACGATTGTCGGATATATCTATGACATGCTCTACGGAGATTCCGGCGGGTATCCGTCCTACGCCTCCGCAGCAGCCATACTGCTCTTTGCCATCGTCCTGACCATCACGGTGATCAACCTGCTGGTCAGCCGGAAACATGTTCACTATTGAGAAAGGAGGGTACGCATGGATGATTATGCAGCCGCGCGCAGCCGTTCAAAAGCTGCAGCCCGGACAAAAAGCATTGCAACCTATCTCCTTCTTGTACTGTGGGCACTGCTGGTTCTCTTTCCTTTCTACTGGATGGTGCTGACTTCTGTTAAAGATTACGGTGAATATAACTCGGAATATATTCCGAAGTTCTATACCCTGCATCCGACGCTGAAGAATTATGCGGACGCGTTTACGGCGGTGCCGCTGGGACGCTATCTGCTGAATACGCTTCTTTTCACGGTGATCACAACCGCCGTCATGATGATTGTCATCACCCTTGCGGCTTTTGCCTTCGCGAGGCTGCAGTTCCGGGGCAAGAATCTGGTGTTCGCGCTGTTTCTGTCTCTGATGATGCTGCCGAACGAACTGGTGGTCATCACCAATTTTGTGACCATCACCAACGCAAACCTGAGGAATACATTTCCGGGCCTGATCCTGCCTTCGGTCATGTCGGTCTTCTATGTCTACCTGCTCAAGGAAAATTTTGAGATGGTACCGGACAATCTGTACCTGGCCGCGAAGGTGGACGGGACCTCGGACATGAAATACCTTCTCAGGGTACTTGTCCCGATCTGCCGTCCGACCATGATCACAATCATCATCCTGAAGGTGATCGAGTGCTGGAATTCATACGTCTGGCCGCGCCTGATTACGGATGATCCGAATTATTATCTGGTCTCGAACGGAATTCAGGAGATCCGTGAAAACGGGTTCGGCCGCGAGAACATCCCGGCCATGATGGCGGCTGTCGTCATTATTTCCCTGCCCCTGATCGTTCTGTTCCTGATCTTCCGGAATAAGATCATGTCCGGCGTTCTGAGAGGAGGTACCAAGGGATGAAGAGATTCGGAAGGTCCTCCGCCGGACGGAGCGGAAAGCTCTTTCTCGCCGCCTGCGCCGCGGCTTCGCTGCTTACGGGCTGTCACGGACCGATGGCGATTGACACCTTCTCTGTCCCGGAGAAGTTTGACAGTTCCAGGAACATGGAAATCACCTTCTGGGCGAAAAATGATACCAACAAGACCCAGACGAAGATCTATGCGGACGCGATCGATTCTTTTGAGAAGCTGTATCCGAACGTTAAAGTGAATCTGCGCCTGTACACGAATTACGGGGATATCTACAACGACGTAATCACCAATATCGCCACGAGGACGACGCCGAACGTCTGCATTACCTATCCGGATCATATCGCGACCTATAAGACCGGCGCAAATGTGGTGGTGCCCCTTGATGAACTGATCGCGGATGAGCAGTACGGTCTGGGCGGAACAGAGCTTGCATTTGACGGGCCTTCCGTATCGGAAGTGATCCCGCAGTTTCTTGAGGAAGGGAAAATCGACGGCGTGACATACGCGATTCCCTTCATGCGTTCGACGGAAGCCTGCTATGTAAACAAAAGCTATGTCGAGAAGCTGGGTTATGAGCTTCCGGAGGTGCTGACCTGGGATTTCATATGGGAAGTGTCCGAGGCGGCCATGGAGAAGGATAAGAACGGGAATTTCCTGGTAAACGGACAGAACGTACTGATCCCGTTCATCTATAAGTCGACGGATAATATGATGATCCAGATGCTGAAGCAGCTTAACGCGGGCTATTCTACGGACGGGGGGGAGATCCTCCTGTTCAATGATACGACAAAGCAGCTGCTTCAGGAGATTGGGGGCCACGCGCAGACGAGGGCCTTTTCCACCTTCGCGGTCGCCGGCTATCCTGCCAATTTCCTGAATGCCGGCCAGTGTATCTTTGCCGTGGACTCGACGGCGGGCGCGACCTGGATGGGTTCGGACGCGCCGCTGGTCGATATCAGTGAGTCAAAGCTGGTTCAGTTTGAGACGGCGGTCCGGATGGTGCCGCAGGCAGACCCGGAAAATCCGCAGATGATCTCCCAGGGACCTTCCGTATGCATTTTCAATAAGCCGGATTCCCAGGAAGTCCTGGCCAGCTGGCTCTTCGCCCAGTATCTGATGACGGATGACGTGCAGATCGCCTATTCCTCCACAGAGGGGTATGTGCCTGTAACCGGCAAGGCAAGGGAGAATGAGCGCTATCAGGATTATCTTGCCCGGAAGGGGGAAGACAATAAGGAGCACTATTCCGTTAAGATCGAGGCGGCGGAGCTGATGCTTGACAATGTGGAACATACTTTTGTCACGCCGGTTTTCAACGGGTCCGCATCTCTTCGCGACGCCGCGGGGCATCTGGTTGAGGATACGGTGAAGTCCGCCAGGAGAAAGAAGCCGGTTGACGAGGCCTATTTCAGTTCCCTCTTTGCCGATACGGAAAAACTGTACCGGCTTGACCAGATCGCTTCCTCCTCGGGAGGAAAGAAAGAACTGGGGCCGCTTCCGGCGACTTCCATCGCGCTTCTTGCGGGTCTTGCGGTAATCTGGCTTCTGATCGGATGTTATATGCTGACAGGGTATATAAAAAAGCGGAAGACAGAGAATAAGCAGGGCTGACGCGGAGCTCTTTGATTACGATTCACGGCGCTCCGCACACATTGCAATTGATTTAAACGCGGCTTTGCGCTATAGTTTGAGTGTTCGGAAGAAGACGGACCCGCAGCAGCGAATCTGCGGGACTGCCGTGATGGGTCTTCAGAAAGGAGAAGAAAGGCAATGAAAAAGTATCTTGCAGTGATGATGGCACTGGCGATGACGGCCGGCATGGGCATGGCGGCGATGGCAGCTGAGACAGAAGCTGAAGCGGACGACCCGAAGGGCGAAGGCGTCATGACTTATGAAGAATTCATGAACGCGGAAGTGGATGATGAAGTCGTTGTCGAAGCATATGTGCAGGCAAAGCAGGCCTGGTATGAGGGAAATGAGAGCAGAGGTACCGATACGGCCACTGTCTATGCCCAGGATCATGACGGCGGTTATTTCTTCTATGATATGGAGTGCTCCGCTGAAGATTATGAAAAGCTTGTACCCGGCACGAAGATCAAGGTAACCGGTTATAAAGCGGAATGGTCCGGTGAGATCGAGATCGCGGACGCCACTTTTGAGTTTGAGGATGGCGAATACATTGCGGAACCGGTCGATGTGACGGAGCTGCTCGGCGACGAGGAAGCGATCGCCGCATATCAGAACCAGAAGGTTGCCTTCAAGGGCCTGACCGTGGAAGCGGCGGATGATTCCGGAGCTGCTTTCCTCTACAACTGGGATGGATCCGGCACAGACGGAAACGACCTGTATTTCAATGTTTCTCTGGATGGAAACACCTATTCCTTCACGGTAGAGTCCTATCTGTGCGACAATACCACCGACGTCTATAAGGCAGTGAAAGAACTGAAGGTCGGCGATGTCGTCGATCTGGAAGGTTTCCTGTACTGGTACGAGGGAATCAATCCACATATTACGGCTGTTTCTGTTCAGTAAACAGGCCGGGCGGCAGGAGACAGGCTTTCTCCTGAAATCTTAAAAAAGGAGGCTGCGAAAATGGGCTGGTAAAAAGCCTGTTTCCGCAGCCTTTTTATATCTGACCAGGTGCCTGAAGCTGTCGTGTGAAAGAACACCATTCCGCAGGAGCGGAACTGGCAGGGACAGTGTATGGGCAGAAAGTCCGTATATGGAAAACCGGCTGTTAACCAATCTTAAAATATGGTTGACAGAACCTCTTTTCTGAAATAGAATCTGCTTTGTGAAATGTTGATCCATACGCCGGATGACTGTTCATGGTCGTTCCCGGACATAGATGGAGACGATTTCTCTCCCGGCAGGGTCTGCATTTCATATAGTTCAGGGAGGGGAAATAAAATGAGCACAAAAGAAAGCGGTATTTCTGTAAAAACGATAACGGAGACGGCGATTATGGCCGCCCTGATCTGCGTACTCGGACCTCTGTCGGTCCCGGTCGGACCGGTTCCCGTGTCCCTGGCGCCTTTTGCAATCTTTCTGACAGCCTGTGTTCTCGGGGAGAAGAAGGGAACTGCAGCGGTCTTAATATATCTGTTGCTTGGGCTTGTGGGCCTGCCGGTGTTTTCCGGTTTTACGGGGGGTCCGCAGAAGCTGTTTGGCCCGACAGGCGGTTTCCTGGCCGGTTATATCCTGGCGGCGCTGACCGCGGGATGGACTTTCGACCATTTCCGCAATAATCTGGCCGCGCAGGCGGCAGGCTGTCTGCTTGCGCTGGCGGTGCTGTATGCATTCGGTACCGTCTGGCTGATGTATCAGGCGCATCTTTCCCTTGCGAATGCCCTTCAGGCGGCCGTCCTTCCCTTTATCGGGCTTGACATTCTGAAAATCGCTGCGGCGATCCTGGTCGGAAAGAGCGTCAGGGCCGCCCTGGAACGGGCGCATATCCTTCCGGTGTCTTACTCCTGAAAACGAGGCGGGATGCCGGCGGACGGATTTTCAGTACTCTGTGGAGCGATAAGAAAAAATGAGCAAAATAACGGATGATTTTGTGGCGTCTGTCCTGGATCTGCTCAGAAAGCGCGGCGAGACGGTTACGACAGTGGAGTCCCTCACCGCGGGCATGATTTCGTCAAGGCTGGCGGATATTCCGGGAAGCTCGGACGTCTTAAAGCGGGCTTATGTAACTTACTGCGACGAAGCCAAACATGAGATGGCCGGCGTGAGCTGTGAAACGCTGCGGAACTATACGGCGGTCAGCGCGCAGACCGCCGCGGAGATGGCGTCGGGAGGCGCCGCGGCAGCCGGCGCTGATGCATGCGTCTCCGCGACCGGATATGCGGGACCGGCTTCAGGACCGGACGACAGGACAGTCGGTACAGTTTTTCTGGGCTGTTATTACCGCGGAGAGACTGCAGTGCAGGAGCATCATTACACGGGAGCGCGGAATGATGTGCGCAGACAGGCCATGGAGGATGCCCTTCTGCTGCTTGACAGCTGCCTGAGAGCTGCGGGCAGCTAAGGAAACATTGATCTATCAGAGTTTCCAGGGTATAAATATCTGTCATTCAGAGTAAATCAGCGTTTCCCTTATTTTTAACATTTTCCTCCTTACGGAGAACCTATAGCAGCAGGCGTCAGGGAGTTGAATCTCTGGCGCCTGCGCTGTTTTTGGGGAAATTTCCGTCCTGCCGGACCGTTCTCTGTTCACAGCTCCATTCATATCAGGCTCAGGCATCGCTCTCCTGAAGATTTTCTGCATTTTCCGCTTGCATTTCACCGCGTTCTGTATTACTATCTAGTCAGAAAACATATGAATGAGCGCTCATATGATCATATGTTCATATGAGAGACTTTTTTCAGATAATCCCGTCATATGTTTGCGTTCGAACTGTAAAAGAACCATGTTCCGGTCCGGGAACCGGAAATGAACTGCATTGCTGCGGAGGAGAGATTATGAAAAAGAAGTTTAAGCTGAACGAGATTGACTGCGCGAACTGTGCCCTGAAGCTGGAGGAATCGATCAAGGAGATCAGCGGCGTGAAGGATGCAAAAGTGAACTACATGATGCAGAAACTGACAGTGGAGGCGGATGAAGCCGATATGGACGGCGTCGTGGAGAAGGTTCTGGCTGCCTGCCGCAGACTGGAACCGGATATGGAAGTTACGGCAATCTGACGATTGAGGGGACAAAGCGCGGCGCAGGCTGAGACAGCCTGTGCCGCTTGTGCGATAGAGCCCGGAAGCGGCGGTCTGTCTGAACCGCGGAAGCGCCGGGAGAGATTCAGGATTATTACAGAAAAGCCCTGCGGCGGCGGCCTGAGTCGCGGCTGCCCGGGCATGGAGAGAAGATATGAATAAGAAACAGAAAAAATGGCTGGCCCGGATTCTGGCGGCTGCGGTTCTCTTTGTCATTCTGGAGATCTGCATGCACGCGGGAGTATTTGAGGGAAGAGGCTGGCTCGGATTTCTATTTGCCCTGGTCCCCTATCTGATTGTCGGCTATGACGTTCTGCTGAAGGCGGTCCGGAATATCTCCCACGGAGAGCTGTTTGACGAAAGTTTTCTGATGATGGTGGCAACCATCGGCGCTTTCGGGATCGGAGAATACCCGGAGGCGGTCGCTGTCATGCTGCTGTATCAGATCGGCGAGCTTTTTCAGAACTACGCCACAGGGAAGAGCCGCAATTCCATTTCCGAGCTGATGAGTATCGCCCCGGAGTATGCAAATCTGTTCCGGGATGGGGAAGTGGAGGAAGTGGATCCGGATGAGGTGGAGATCGGGGATACGATCATTATCAAACCCGGCGAGAAAGTTCCTCTGGACGGAGTGGTTCTTGAGGGCGAGTCCATGCTGGATACCGCGGCGCTCACCGGCGAGCCCGTCCCGCGCGCGGTCAGACCCGGGGAGGCTGTCATCTCAGGCTGCGTGAACGGACAGGGAACCCTGAAGGTGCAGACGACAAAGGCTTACGAGGATTCCACGGTTTCCAGGATTCTGGAGATGGTGGAAACCGCGACGGAGAAGAAAACACATGTAGAAAACTTTGTCACGCGCTTTGCGAAGGTGTATACTCCTTTTGTAACCATCTGCGCCGTGGCGCTGGCGCTTCTTCCGCCGCTGTTCCTGGGCGGGGGATCGGAGGTCTGGATTTCCTGGGTCCGCAGGGCCTGCATATTCCTTGTGGTTTCCTGCCCCTGCGCGCTAGTGATTTCGGTCCCGCTCGGCTTTTTCGGCGGAATCGGCGCAGCCTCCCGTATCGGCGTTCTTGTGAAAGGGAGCAACTATCTGGAGGCTATGTCCCAGGTTACGACGATCGTTTTTGACAAGACCGGGACGCTGACAAAAGGAGAATTCCGGGTAACGGAGCTTCTCCCGGTTCAGGCCGGAGAGAAGGCGGAGGAAGAACTTCTGGAGCTGGCCGCTTACGCGGAATACTACTCCAACCATCCGATCGCCCAGTCCATTCTGGAAGCATACGGCAGGAGTATTGACAGCGGACGGATCGCCCATGCGGAGGAGATCACCGGATCCGGAATTCATACCTGTATTGACGGGGAAGAGGTTCTGGCCGGAAACGCGAAGCTGATGCGGGAGAACGGGATTGACTTTACGATGAGCGGTTCAGCGGGTACGGTGGTTTACCTGGCCCGGGGCGGGCGTTTTGCGGGTACGGTTGTAATCTCTGACAGTATCAAGGACGGCGTGAAGGAAGCTGTCTGCGATATGAAAGCGGCCGGGATCCGGAAAACCGTCATGCTGTCCGGCGACCGGGAAAAGGCGGCGCAGGCCGTCGCGCGGGAGATCGGGATCGACGAAGTGCGGGCGGAACTTCTGCCCGGAGAAAAAGTCGAGGAACTGGAGAAGCTTCTCGCGGAGCAGACCGGGAAAAACAAGCTTGCCTTTGCCGGCGACGGGATCAATGACGCCCCTGCCCTGATGCGGTCGGACGTCGGGATCGCGATGGGCTCGATGGGCTCCGATGCCGCCATTGAAGCCGCGGATATCGTGCTCATGGATGACGATGTGGGTAAGATCGCCTCCACCGTCCGTATTTCACGCAAAACGATGGGAATCATCCGGGGGAACATTATTTTTGCCCTGGCCGTGAAGGCGGTTATCCTGCTTCTCGGAGCCCTTGGCTATGCCAATATGTGGGTGGCGATCTTCGGAGACGTGGGCGTTCTGATTATCTGTATCCTGAACGCCATGAGGCTGCTCAGCAGAAAGACGGGGCAGTAAAGGACAGGGAGAAATCATTCCCGGCGGCGGAAACAGAACAGCCCGGCAATGCTGATTTATCCGTATTTCCGCGGAAGAAGCCTGAAAAGCATTCTGCCGGAGCCGAGTTTTGATGATTTATCCGCATTTCTGCGGAAGAAGCCGGAAAGGAAGGAAAGGACGATATGAAACTGAATGTCAGAAGGACGGTGCTGTGCGGTTTTGCCTTTTTTTCGATCTGCACGTTCTGGCAGATGTACAATAATGTAATACCGCTGATCCTCACGAATACATTTCATATGAACGAGACCTTCTCCGGCGCCATCATGGCGGCGGACAATGTCCTGGCCCTCTTCCTGCTGCCGCTTTTCGGAGCGATATCCGACCGCTGCGCCAGCCCGATGGGACGAAGAAGGCCCTTCATTCTTTTCGGCACGCTCGGGGCGGTGCTGCTGATGCAGTTCCTTCCCTTCCTGGACAACAGCTATTTCGCCGCGTCCGCCTCATGGAAGCTCGGCGCCTTTGTCGGAGTCCTGCTGGTCCTGCTGGTGATAATGGGTACTTACCGTTCTCCGGCGGTCGCCATGATGCCGGATATCACGCCGAAACCTCTGCGTTCGAAAGCCAACGCCATTATCAACCTGATGGGGGCGCTGGGCGGCATCCTTTATCTTGTGATTACTACTTTTCTCTACAGCGCGAAGCGGACTGGGAACCTCGACCATGTTTCCTATGTTCCCCTGTTTCTGATCGTGGGCGCGATCATGCTTGTATCGCTGCTGATCGTGATGGTCTCGATCCGGGAGCCCGAGATCAGCAGGGAGATGCGGGAGTATGAGAAGGCGCATCCGGAAGAAAACCTGACGGTTGTGGATGCGTCGGGCCAGGAAAGACTGCCTGCCCCCGTGAAGCGCAGCATGGTCTTCCTGCTCTTTTCCATCGCGCTGTGGTTTATCGGCTACAATGCCATGGAGACCTGGTTTACCACTTATGCGAACAGGGTCTGGGGGATGTCCCTGGGCGCGGCTTCCCTCTGCCTTACGATTGCCACGCTGGGGGCGATCTGCTCTTACATCCCGGTCGGTCTGATCGCTTCGAAGATCGGGCGGAAAAAGACGATTCTGGCCGGCGTGCTTGCAATCACCGCGGCCTTTGCCGCATGTTTCGCCTGGACGCTCACGGGAAAGGGTTTTTCGCCGGTTCTTTACGGGCTCTTTGCCCTGGTGGGCATCGCCTGGGCTTTTATCAACGTCAATTCCCTGCCGATGATCGTGGAAATGTGCAGAGGGAGCGATGTCGGGAAATTTACGGGATATTACTATACCTTTTCCATGGCAGCCCAGACCGTCACGCCGATTTTTGCCGGATTTCTTATGAAGAATGTCAGCTACAACGTGCTGTTCATCTATGCAGCCGCTTTCACCGCGGCTTCCTTCGTGACGATGCAGTTTGTAAAGCACGGGGATTCGCAGGATACGGTAAAGAAGGGGCTGGAGGCATTTGAGGAGATGTAATCTTTCCGCTTAAATGCAGCGTGCAGAGAGCTCAGCGCTCCCGGAGACAGGGGTTCCATCTTCCGCCTCAGAGGGAAGAGCAGGCCGGAGGCCTCAAGGCTCCCGGGGACAGGAGAGAATTTCGCTCCGGTATGAAGCGCGGCCGGAAGAGCGCAGCGCATTCGGCGCGCAGGAAGGAAACAGGATACAGATCCGCTGGGCAGCGCGTTGACCAGGGAAACCGGCGGTTGCCGGCAAGGGAGGAATCTGAGAGACAGTTATGGGAGAAATGACAAATTCCGGCGCTGCCGGAGCAGGCGCATCCCGGACGCGGGAAGCTGCGGTTAAGGGATTTTCACACAGAAGGAAGAACAACAGCTGGAGAAACCTCGCGGGATTCCGCTATGCCCACAGGGGATATTTTGAACAGCCCAGGTCCGCGTCGCGCTATCCGAAAAATGAGTTATCGACCCCTCTGTGGAGGGATGACGTGAGAAAGATTCAGAAGGCCGGAGATATCCTGATTCCGGAGAATTCGATGTCTGCCTTTGAGCGGGCGGTGCAGTACGGTTTCGGCGCGGAACTGGATGTCCACCTTGCGAAGGACGGAAGCCTGCCCGTGGTACATGATTCGAATCTCCTGCGCATGACCGGAAGGGAAGGGGACGTCGAGCAGCTGACCCGGGAGGAGCTTGACCGCTATACGCTGCTCGGGACGGACGAAAAGATCCCTGAACTGAGCGAGGTTCTGGAGCTTTATACCTCTTCGCGGGCGGAAACGACAAGGGAACGGGAAAAAACCGGTATCCGCTCCTGGCTGCTGCCGCGCAGGGATTCCGTGTGGAAGAAAAGCACCGGGAGAGCGGGGGACAGTCCGGACACGGAAGCGCTCTGCCTTCCCCTGATTATCGAGCTGAAAGCGACGGATCAGACTTACAGCAGCCTGTGTGAAAAGGTCATGGAGCTGATCGACCGTTACCCCGCTCTGAATTACTGCGTGGAGAGCTTTGATCCCAGGTCCGTTCTCTGGTTCCGGAAGAACCGGCCGGACGTACTCTACGGACAGCTGACAGAGAATTTCACAAAGAGCAAAAGCGCCGTGCGGGACTGGGGCCGCATTTCCACCTTCGGCATGTGGTGCGTGGCGACTGATCTGCGCACGCATCCGGATTTTATTGCCTGCAAGTACGCGGACCGCGGCAATCTCGCGATCCGCCTGAGCTACCTGCTCGGCGTCCGCCAGGTCAGCTGGACGATTCGCAGCCAGGAGGAGCTGGATATCGTGGAGAGAGAGCGGGGCGTCGGTATTTTTGAAAGATTTCTGCCGGATGGAAACGGCTGGGGAGAACTATGAGCAGTTTTATTATCGCGGCAAATGCAGTCGTTCCCTTTATGATCTACATCCTGTTCGGGATGATTATCCGGAAGGCGGGACTGGCGGACGGACCATTTCTTACGAAGCTGAACAAGCTGCTTTTCAGGGCTTTTTTTCCGCTGCTGATGTTCCGCAATATCACGGGCATAGAAAGCGGGATGAATTTCAGCCCCGGGATGGTGGTATTCGCTGTGGCGGGCCTGCTGCTGCTGATCGGTCTCCTTATCCTTGCGATTCCCCGGATTGAATCCGAAGATGCCAGAAGAGGCGTGATGATCCAGGCCATCTTCAGGGGGAACTATGCCCTTTTCAGCATACCCCTGACCACAAGCCTTTTCGGGGCGGAGGGGACCGCCCTCAGTTCCCTGATGATGCTCGTCAGCATCCCCATGTACAATGTCATGGCGGTGGTGGTCCTGTCTCTTTTCGGGGGAGGGAAGGTAAGCCTTTGGAAGATTCTGAAGGATATCGCCGCGAACCCTCTGATTGACGGTATTCTGGCGGGACTCCTTTTCCGCCTCCTCGGCATCCGGCTGCCCGCGGCGGTTTCTTCTCCCATAGCGGCGCTCGCGGCGTGTACCACGCCCATGGCCCTTTGCGTTCTGGGCGCGAGGATGCAGCTGACGTCCGTCCGGGGCAACAGGAAAAGCATTCTCCTTGTGCTTGCCCTGAAGCTTGCCATCGTGCCCGCCCTTGTCACTGTCTGCGCGACGGCTCTGGGCTTCCGGGGCCTTCAGTGGTTTATTCTTTTTATCTATTTCGGCGCGCCGACAGCCGTATCTTCTGTTTCCATGGCGGAAAATATGGGAGGAGACGGGGAACTGGCGGGAGAACTCGTTGTTGCCACAACGCTGGCTTCTATTTTCTCAATTTTTTTCTGGATTGTCGCAGCTTCGTCCCTGGGAATTATGTGAGCTGTAATTATGCTTTTCATCGTTTTTACATTATCAAAATGCGGAAGACAGGATATTTCTGCGGCCGGGCATTGCACAATGCCCGGCCGTTCCGCATATCAGCCTGCGGGATAGAACGAATGACAGAAAAGCACAGGAAAGGTTGCTTTTTCAGCCTGTTTTCTATAAAATAGAGTTTAACTGTGGGAAACTGCGCTCATTGCGGTTTCCGGGCGGCTGTAACTGTTCACCCCTGCACGGAAATGGAAACCGGCCGGTTCAGAGAGAATGCGGAAGCGGATGTGTTCCGGCCGGAAAAAACTGAAAATAGGAGGGATTATTGTGGATGGATTATATCATGTTTCCTCGTCGCCCCATGTGCGTGACCGGGAGACATCTGCCACTATCATGTACGATGTCGCAATTGCCCTGGCTCCGGCAGCTTTGTTCGGCATATACCGTTTCGGGATATATGCCGCGCTGATCCTGCTGGTATCTGTGGGTACGGCGATTCTGTCAGAGTACATGTTTGAGCAGCTTACAGGGCAGAAGGTGACGGTCATGGACGGCAGCGCCCTGGTGACAGGACTGCTGCTCGGTCTCTGTCTTCCGCCCAAGGTTCCGCTGTGGATTCCGGCTCTCGGCAGCCTTTTCGCGGTGGTGTTCGTCAAGCAGTTCTTCGGCGGGCTCGGACAGAATTTCATGAATCCCGCGCTGGCGGCAAGATGCTTTCTGCTGATTTCTTTCGCCGGTTTTATGGGGGACTACGCGGTGGACAGCGTTTCAGGCGCGACGCCGCTTGCTCTTCTCAGAAGCGGGAAGACCATCAACCTGCCGGCCGCTTTTCTCGGTTTTGTGGACGGCTGCATCGGAGAAGTTTCCGTTGTCGCCCTGCTGCTCGGCGCCGTCTACCTGCTCTGGAGAAAAGTGATTACCCTGCAGATTCCGCTTCTCGTGATCTGCGCTTTCCTGATTTTCGAGGGCCTGTTCGGCGGCCACGGTTTTGATCTGACCTTCCTGGCTTCGCAGCTGTGCAGCGGCGGACTGATCCTCGGCGCTTTCTTCATGGCTACGGATTATGTCACGAGTCCGATCACGAAGAAAGGGAAGATCGTCTATGCGGTCGCGATCGGCCTCTTTGCAGGACTTCTGCGTACCCTCGGAAGTTCTCCGGAAGGCATGTCCTACGCGATTATTATTACGAATATGCTTGTCCCGCTCATCGAGCGCTGGACGAAGCCGACCACCTTCGGCTACGGCAAGAACGCGCTTGTGGGCAGGCAGAAGATGGACGTCAAGGTTTACAAGCCCATGGTCATGCTGGTTCTCATCACAGCGGTCGCGGGCATGCTCCTGGGCGTGATCTATGAGATGACAAAGGGCCCGATCGAGGAGGCTGAACTGAAAGCGAAAGCGGCTGCCTACGCGGCGGTCTGCCCGGACGCTGCGGAATTTGCCGCGGCGGAGGATCTGGATGCTGTAACGGCATCGCTCACCGCGGAAGACGGTACAGTCGCGGACGGCCAGTTCGGACTGGTTGTCTATGACGGTAATTATGCGGCCCTGGATGCGGCAGGCAATGTAATCGGCTACGTTGTCAACGTGACGAGCAAGGAAGGATTCGGCGGAGATATTTCCGTCAGCGTGGGTATCTCCTCTGAGAAGGAAGTGACCGGCCTCCAGTTCCTGTCCATCAGCGAGACCGCAGGACTCGGCATGAACGCGACGAAGCCGGAATTCTACGAACAGTACGTCGGAAAGGCTGTAGACCAGTTCGAACTTGTCAAGGGCGATACGTCCGCGGACAATGAGATCAGCGCGCTGAGCGGCGCGTCCTTCACTTCCAATGCGGTTACCAACGCGGTGAATGCGGCACTGTACGCAGTCGGCGGTCTGTCTGAGTAAGGAGGTGCGGAATGAATAAATATCTTGAGCGTATTTACAACGGTATTATCAAAGAGAATCCGACCCTCATACTGGTTATCGGGATGTGCCCGACCCTGGCTGTGACGACTTCCGTGTCGAACGGCATCGGCATGGGGCTGTCCACGATGGTGGTTCTGGTTCTTTCGAATCTGCTGATCTCCCTGCTGAGACCGCTGATTTCGGACTCGATCCGCTTCCCGGCTTTCATCGTAGTCATTGCCTCCTTCGTCACGATTGTGGAGCTGGTTCTTAAGGCCTATATTCCCGGTCTTTATGAAGCGCTGGGTCTGTATATTCCGCTTATTGTCGTTAACTGTATTATCATGGGACGCGCGGAGGCATATGCCTCCAAAGCGTCGCCGCTGCTGTCCGCTTTTGACGGAATCGGTATGGGACTCGGCTTTACATTTGCCCTGATCCTGATGAGCTCCTGCCGCGAGATTCTCGGTTCCGGGACGTGGCTGGGCATCAAGGTGACCCCGTCCTTCTTTACGCCGATCGGAATCTTTGTATCCGCGCCGGGCGCTTTCATCGTACTCGGATCCCTGATTGCCGTTATGAACGGGCTGAAGATCCAGAACAACAGTACAAAGAAGGTAGAGGGATGCGACGGAGACTGCATGAGCTGCGGGAAGAGCGGCTGCTCTGACCGGACGCAGGAACAGACTGCATGACAGGAGGGAGAGATAGATGAAAGAGATGATATTGCTGATCGTCGGCGCTGCTCTTGTCAATAACGTCGTCCTCAGCCAGTTTTACGGTCTGTGCCCCTTCCTTGGAGTTTCCAAGCAGGTTCAGACGGCGGCCAGCATGGGGGCCGCGGTAGTCTTTGTTATCACGATCGCCTCCGCGATCGCCAATCTGCTTTACACTTACGTACTGGTTCCTCTCGACCTGTCCTATCTGCAGACAATCGTATTTATCCTGGTCATCGCGGGACTGGTTCAGTTTATCGAGATGTTCCTGAAAAAATCAAATCCGGCCCTGTACTCGGCCCTTGGCGTGTATCTTCCTCTGATCACGACCAACTGCGCGGTTCTGGGCGTCGCTCTTTCGAATGTCCAGAAGGAATACGGCTTCGGTAACAGCGTTCTCAACGGTATCGGATCTTCCGTCGGTTTCCTGATTGCCATCACGACCATGGCGGGAATCCGTGAAAAGACAGTCCACAACAACATTATAGGTCCCTTCCGGGGCATGCCGATCGTTATGTATACAGCAGCGCTGATGGCGATCGCATTCGTCGGATTCTCCGGCCTGATCTAAGGAGGCAGTGATGAGCATAACAGCGATTATAATTACGATTATTGTTGTCGCAGCCGTCGGCCTCGTCGTTGGATTCCTGCTGGTGACGGCAGGACAGGTCTTCAAGGTTGAGGTGGATGAGAAGGTCGCGGCGGTGCGGGAATGCCTGCCGGGCAACAACTGCGGCGGATGCGGCTTCCCCGGATGCGACGGCCTGGCGGCCGCGATTGCGGCAGGTGAAGCACCGGTTAACCAGTGTCCGGTCGGCGGGGCGCCGGTGGCGGCGAAGATTGCCGCGGTCATGGGCGTCGAGGCAGGGGATACGGTGAAGACGGTCGCGTATGTCAGATGTTCCGGCACCTGCGAGCAGGCGAAGAACCAGAGCCTGTACGACGGCGTTCAGGACTGCCGGGCGGCGGCGACGGTCCCGGGCGGCGGACCGAAGGCATGTTCCTTCGGCTGCCTCGGATTCGGCACCTGTGTGAAGGAATGCCAGTTTGACGCGATTCATATAGTGAACGGGGTTGCGGTCGTGGACCGCACGAAGTGCGTCGCCTGCGGCAAATGCGCGGCTGCGTGCCCCAAGGGCCTCATCAGCCTGATTCCGGACACTTCGAAGTATGTAGTGAGCTGCAGATCCCAGGAAAAGGGCAAGGCAGTCAAGGATGCCTGCTCGGCAGGATGCATCGGATGCACAGCCTGCACCAGAGTCTGTGAGAGCGACGCGATTCACATGAACGGCAACGTGGCTGAGATTGATCAGAACAAGTGCACGGGATGCGGCAAGTGTGCTGAGAAATGTCCGGTCAAGATCATCCGTCTGAGATAAGAAGGGGGACAGAAATGAGCAATAAGAAGAAAGGCTTATTATCACTGCTGGCGATCGCGGCAGTCATGCTGGTACTGATGCTGGCTTCAGGCGGAATCTATAACGGCCTGGCATCCATCGGACGCCATAACGTCGTTCCGGCCGGCAACAGCTTTACGGCAGGAACTTATGAGGGAACAGGCCAGGGCAAGATGGGCGACATCAGAGTAAAAGTAACGCTCTCCGATACGGCGATCGAATCCATCGAGGTACTGGACCAGACCGAGACCCCGGATATTGCGGATCCGGCCTTTGCGTCGCTTCCGGCTGCCATGGTGGATCATCAGACAGTTTATGATGTGGATGACGTCGCGGGGGCTACAGTGACCAGCCACGCGATCAAAGAGGCAGTCGCAGGCGCGCTGGCCCAGGCCGGAGTGGACGCCCGTACGCTTGTACCGGTGGAAGGCGGAGCAGCGGCAGCTTCTTCTGAAACAGAAGCGGCAGCGGCTGAAACAGAAGCGGAAAAGCCGGCAGCAGAGACAGAGGCCGAGACAGAGGCTGCAGCTGCAGCAGATTCCGAAAGCCTGTATGCAGACGGTGTCTATGAAGGGACAGGAAACGGAAACGGCGGTGAGGTGAAGGTGAATGTCACCGTTGAGAACGGAAAGATTTCCGATATCGTGCTTCAGGAAGGTCATTCGGGATCAGGTGATTCCGGCCATTATTGAAGCGCAGTCGACCGACGTTGATTCCGCGAGCGGAGCGAGCATGACCAGCGCGGGCATCAGGGAAGCGGTTGAGGACGCCCTCAGCAAGGCTGCCGCGGGCAGCGCGGACGCGGCGGAAGAAAGCGGAAGCGGATACGCGGACGGCGTCTATGAGGGAAGCGGAACCGGAAACGGCGGTGAGATGAAAGTCTCCGTCACCGTTGAAGGCGGAAAGATTTCCGATATCGTGCTCCAGGAAGGTCATTCGGAGACACCGGGCATCTATGAGATGGCGGTGGATCAGGTGATCCCGGCCATTATCGATTCCGCGAGCGGAGCGAGCATGACCAGCGCGGGCATCAGGGAAGCGGTTGAAGATGCTCTGAGCAAGGCTGCCGCAGCTGCTCCGGCGGAAGAAGGCAATGTCGTAGGAGAGGGGCAGACCCTCACGATTACGGCACAGCCCGGCAGTACGATCATTGTAAATAATTACGGTGAAGCTGTAACTGAGGCAGCGGAAGCGGAGACCGAAGCCGTAACGGAAGCAGCGGAAGCTGAGACTGAGGCTGTGACCGAAGCGCAGGAAGCTGAGACTGAGGCTGTGACGGAAGCGGCGGAAGCCGGACTTACGGCTGCGGCAGCTCCCGCGGATGAAGCCGGCGCTTACGCGGACGGCGTCTATGAAGGAACCGGAAGCGGAAACGGCGGGGATATGAATGTGGAAGTCACCGTTGAGAACGGAAAGATCACGGATATTGTCCTGAAGGATGATCATAATGAAACGCCGGGCATCTTGAAGCACAGTCGACCGAGGTTGATTCCGCAAGCGGCGCCAGCATGTCCAGCGCAGGAATTAAGGAAGCGGTTGAGGATGCCCTGAGCAAGGCAGGCGGAGCTGAGGCGGTGGAAGAGACCGGGACGGAAGCAGCTGAAACGGAAGCTGTAGAAGTTGAGACGGAAGCAGCTGAGACAGAAGCAGCCGAAACAGAAGCTGCAGAAGTTGAGACGGAAGCTGTTGAAACAGAAGCGGAAGCAGCTGAGCCGGAGGAAGCCGGAGAAAGTGCTTACGCGGACGGTGTCTATGAAGGAACCGGAAGCGGAAACGGCGGGGACATGAATGTGGAGGTCACCGTTGAGAACGGAAAGATCACGGACATTGATCATCGAAGCACAGTCGACCGAGGTTGATTCCGCAAGCGGCGCCAGCATGTCCAGCGCAGGAATTAAGGAAGCGGTTGAGGATGCCCTGAGCAAGGCGGGCGGAGCTGAGACGGCAGAAGAGTCTGAGACCGAGGCAGCCGAAACGGAAGCGGAAAAGGCTGAAACTGAGAAAGAAGCCGCTGAGACCGAGGCAGAGAAAGCAGAGACCGAGGCGGATGCTGAGAATAAGGCCGGATACAAAGACGGCGTCTATGAAGGAACCGGAACCGGAAACGGCGGAGACATGACGGTTACCGTGACTGTCAAAGGCGGAAAGATTACGGATATCGTCCTGGAAGACGGCCATGCGGAAACACCCGGCATCTTTGATCTGGCGGTGGAGCAGGTGATCCCGGCGATCATCGAAGCGCAGTCGACCGACGTTGATTGCGCAACCGGAGCCAGCATGTCCAGCGAGGGCATTAAGGAAGCGGTTGAGGACGCCCTGAGCAAGGCTGTCTGAACTGAAATAACAGGACGACACTGATTTTTCAGTATCTTGTCAGAAAGGGATGGCGCCTGATGGCACCATTGTGCAGATCTGAGAGAGCCGGAAGGCTTTCCTGGAGGAGGCAGAAAGCGATGCCGCCATCTTCGGGTGGCGGCATTTTCCTTTTGCGGAAGGAAAGGAGATATCTTGAAGCGAAATAAGGTTTTTCCGGCGGCGTTAGCTGCTGCGGGGCTGCTCCTGTCTGTCTGCATGCATGCAGAGGCAAAGCAGAAGGACTATACAGCCGCGAATTTTTTCTTTGACACGGTCATCTCGCTCAGAATCACGGCGGATGAGAACGGTCAGGAACTTCTGAACCACTGTATGGATATGTGCCGGAATTATGAGCATATCTTCAGCAGAACAGATGAGTCGAGCGAGCTGTACGCCGTCAACCACAGGAATACGGATACGGTGGAGGTCTCGGACGAACTTGCTTACCTGATCGGGGTCGGACTCGAATACTATGAGATCTCGGAGAAAAAGTTTGACATCACGGTTGCGCCGCTTTCCGACCTGTGGGATTTCAAGAGTCCCGACGCGTCGATCCCCGATGCGGAGGATATCGCGAAGGAGGCAGCCAAGGTAGACGCTTCAAAAGTTCATCTGGACGGGAATACGCTCTCTTTTGACAGCAGGGATACCATGATCGACCTGGGCGCGCTGGTGAAAGGGTATGCGGCTGATGAGATGGCCGCTTATCTGAAGAGCGAGGGGGTCAGCTCGGGCCTGATCAATCTGGGCGGAAATGTACTCACGATCGGCAGCAAACCCGACGGCTCCATGTGGCGGATCGGAATCCGGAAACCATTTGACAGCGATGCTATTATAGATACGGTGGAAGTTTCAGATCAGACGGTTGTCACCTCAGGCGTGTACGAGCGCTATTTTGAACAGGACGGCGTTATCTATCACCACATTCTGGATCCGGATACCGGATATCCGATCGAGAACGGGATCTGGGGAGACTCCATCATCTGCAGCTCTTCCCTTCAGGGCGACGCGCTCAGCACGACCTGCCTTGCCCTGGGCGTGGAGAAGGCTTCAGAACTGATTGAGTCGCTGGACGGAGTAGAGGCGGTCTTTATCAATGACAGGCTTGAGCTGACGAAAGCCGGGGAGGCGGACTGACTCCGCCCGCAGGCAGCTTCGGGCATGTGCGGCTATATTGGAAGGAACAGGGAAATGATGGCTGAGACAAAGCAGAAGACAGAATCCGAAAGTCACAAAAGGCGCAATACCATTCTGCTTGCCGTGGTACTGCTTACGGTGTTCGGAATCGGCTGGCTGGTCCAGCACAGGATGCTCGGCAATTCGGGCCCCGCAGCGGTTGTTCAGTACAATGGAGAGATCATCCACAGACTGCCCCTTAACAGGGAGACCAGTGTTGTTGTGGGAGACCGGGACGGAGACTATAATATCGTGACGGTCAAAGACGGAAAAGTTTCGGTCACGGAGGCAAACTGCCCGGATCAGATCTGTGTCTATATCGGACAGATCTCTACTGTGGAGGAGGTAATCGCCTGCCTGCCGCACGGGATGATTGTCTATATCGAAGAAGAAGGTTGAGAGGAGCCTTTTCTTATGTATACAAGGCGTTCTGGAAGGAAAATCGCATATCTCGGACTGCTGACGGCCGCTGCGATGATACTGAGCTATGTGGAATCTCTGTTTCCCGTCTTCGGCGGGGTACCCGGGATGAAGCTCGGTCTGCCCAATGCGGCGATCGTCATGGTTCTGTATCTTTATACATGGAAGGAAGCGCTCCTGGTCTCTTTTGTAAGGATCCTGGGCGTAGGACTTCTGTTCGGGAATGCCTTCAGCATGGCTTTCAGCATAGCGGGCGCGCTTCTCAGTCTGCTGAGCATGGTGCTTGTGAAAAAGAGCGGGAAGCTGGACTGCGTGGGAGTCAGCATGATCGGCGGCGTGATGCACAACGCCGGACAGATTCTGGTTGCCATTTTTATTGTGGAAAACGCCAGGGTGGGGTATTATTTCTTCGTTCTGGCAATCAGCGGCCTGGTCACCGGCCTGGTGATCGGCCTGATCAGCGGGGAACTGGTTAAGCGCATGCGGATCGCGATCCGCAATGACGGTTCCCTGTAGAAGCGGCTGCATTGTATTCATCTGTAAGGAGATTCCGGTTATGACATTTTTTCTGGTACCCCTTCCGGGTATTCTGACGATCCCCATTTTTCTTCTTGTGCTGGCGGCGGTGCTGCCGGCAGTTTATCTGCTGGTTCAGGTCTACAGGTCCGACAGGATTGAGAAAGAACCGGTTGCACTGATTCTGTCGCTGATCGGCTTCGGTATCCTTGCGGTATTCTGCTCGATGGTGACGGAATCCCTGGGAAGCAGGTTCGCGGATGAGAGTACCCTGTGGGGGAGACTCCTGCTCTACTATATCGTTGTGGCGCTGTCGGAGGAAGGCTTCAAATATTTCTTCCTTACCCGGAAGACCTGGAAGAATCCCAATTTTAACTACCGTTTTGACGGAATTGTCTATGCGGTCTCGGTGGGAGCCGGATTTGCCCTGTTTGAGAACCTGATGTATGTGTTCTCCTTCGGATTCGGAACCGCTGTGATCCGTGCAGTCACAGCTGTGCCGGGACATATCTGCTTTGCGGTATTCATGGGAACCTGGTACGGGCAGGCCAGACAGTTTGCCATGCTCGGGGAGAGAGAGGCCTCCGGCAGGTGCAGGGCGCTCGCGCTTCTGATTCCGGTCCTCCTCCATGGAAGCTATGATTTCATCGCTACAGAGAACACTGTGCCCTCGGTGATGGTGTTCATCCTGTTTGTTGCGATCCTGTTTTATATCTCCATCCGAAGGGTTCGGGTGGAAGCTGAAAATGACAGCTATGTCGGGTAAAGAAGACCGCTGCTGTACGATCACTCTCACGAGCGGATTGACAGGACGCTTCGAAGCCATCGGCAGGCGGGTAGGAATGCGATCACTCTCACGAGCGGATTGACAGGACGCTTCGAAGCCATCGGCAGGCGGGCAGGAATGCGATCCTCTCACGAGCGGATTGGCAGGACGCTTCGAAGCCATCGGCAGGCGGGCAGGAAATGCGATCGCTCTCACGAGCGGGTTGACAGAGCGGAGCGCGGCCATGCTCTGGCGGGTGAATCACGGATCGTTCTCCGGGAATCATACTCTCCCGGAAAAAGAACGGAGAGTTTTTCCCGGTTCCACTCGACAGAAACAGTTTTCAAGAGTAAGATAAACAGATGTGTATCTGCTGAAAATAATATGAAAGGCGAAGATAAAAGATATGAATCACCTGGACGAACTTGAGGCGGAAGCCATATATATTATGCGCGAGGTTGCGGCCGAGTGTGAGAAGCCGGTAATGCTCTATTCCATCGGCAAGGATTCATCGGTCATGCTGCATCTTGCCCTGAAAGCATTCTGGCCGGAGAAGCCGCCGTTCCCCTTCCTGCATGTAAACACGACCTGGAAGTTCCATGAGATGATCGAGTTCCGTGACCGGACGGCGAAGGAGCTCGGGCTGAACATGCTCGAATATATCAACGAAGACGGCGTCCGGGAGGGCGTCAATCCCTTCACTTACGGCGCTTCCTATACGGATATCATGAAAACGCAGGCCCTGAAGGCCGCGCTGAACAAATACGGCTTCACTGCCGCTTTCGGCGGCGGCCGCCGGGATGAAGAGAAGAGCAGGGCGAAAGAGCGCGTGTTCTCTTTCCGCGACGTGAATCAAGCCTGGGATCCGAAGAACCAGAGGCCGGAGATGTGGAAACTCTATAACACCAGGATCAACCAGGGGGAGAGCATCCGTATTTTCCCGCTCTCCAACTGGACGGAGAAGGATATCTGGCAGTACATCAAGAGAGAGAACATCCCGATCGTTTCTCTGTACTTTGCGAAGGAGCGTCCCGTAGTGGAGCGCGACGGGCAGCTGATCATGGTGGACGACGACCGCATGCAGCTTCTGCCGGGCGAAAAGGTGGAGATGAAGAAGGTCCGCTTCCGCACGCTTGGCTGCTATCCTCTGACCGGAGGCATGGAGTCGGATGCGGAGACACTTGATGAGATCGTGGATGAGACCCTGCAGGCTGTGGAATCCGAACGCACAAGCCGGATTATCGATAAGGACAGCGGCGCGGGAAGTATGGAAAAGAGAAAGCGCGAGGGATATTTCTGATGGATAATCTTTTAAAATTTATCACCTGCGGCAGCGTTGACGACGGAAAGTCGACCCTGATCGGACATATGCTCTATGACGCAAAGCTGATCTTCGCGGACCAGGAGCGGGCTCTGGAACTGGAGTCCAAGGTCGGGTCCCGCGGAGGCGAGATCGATTATTCCCTCCTGCTTGACGGCCTGATGGCGGAGAGAGAGCAGGGGATCACGATCGACGTGGCCTACCGCTATTTCACGACAGAAAAGAGGTCCTTTATCGTTGCGGACGCTCCGGGTCACGAAGAATACACCCGGAATATGGCGGTCGGCGCTTCCTTTGCCTCCCTCGCCGTAATCCTGGTGGACGCCAGCCAGGGCGTTCTGGTGCAGACAAGGCGTCATGCCCGCATCTGCTCGATGATGGGAATCCGTCATTTTGTATTTGCGGTGAACAAGATGGACCTGGTCCATTTTGAAAGAGACGTCTTCAACAGGATCAAAAAGACGATCAAGGTCCTGATGGCGGAGTTCAACTACGAGTCCCTGATGATTATCCCGGTGTCGGCCACGGAAGGGGACAATATCACAAAGAAGTCAGACCGGATGCCCTGGTACAAGGATGACACGCTGCTCGCCTATCTGGAGCGGGTGGATGTCAGCCCGAAGGAGGAGACAAGGGGCTTCACCATGCCGGTGGAGCGCGTCTGCCGTCCGGACCGCACCTTCCGCGGCTTTGAGGGACAGATCACTTCCGGCACCGTCCATGTGGGCGACCTGGTCACTTCGCTTCCCAGCATGGAGCAGGCGCATGTGAAGGAAATCCTGGATGCGGAGAAACCTTCCGACTGTGAGATTCCCCAGCAGTCGATCTACACCATGGACAGCAACCACGCCTATGCGGAACGGATCGGAGCCTGGGATTTCCATGTTCCGGAAAGCTCGCAGGGCCATGCCGTGACGATCACCCTGGACCGTGAGATCGACACCTCCCGCGGATGCGTGCTGGAGATGGACAGTTCTCTCGAGGTTGGATCGCTTTTCGTCATTCATCTGCTCTGGATGGACGATCATTCCCTGGTTGCCGGCCGCAATTTCTGGCTCAAGATCGGTACCCAGCAGGTGCCGGCTACCGTTATGAAGATCCGCTGCAGGATCGACGTCAACTCCGGAGCGGAAGTCCATACGGATGAACTCTTTAAGAATGAGATCGCGGTCTGTGAGATTTCCACAGGCAGCAGGATCGTCTTCGACCGCTTTGAGAACAACCGCGAGATGGGTTCCCTGATCCTGACGGACCGCGTCAGCAATATGACAAGCGCCTGCGGAACCATCATTGATACCCTGGAGCGGGGAAACAACCTGACCTGGCAGAATACGGATATCACGAGGAACCTTCGTGAGAGCCAGAAGACGCAGAAGGCCATCACGGTATGGATGACGGGACTGTCGGGCTCCGGCAAGTCGACCCTGTCCAACGCCCTGGAAAAGAGGCTGTTCGCGCTTGACCGCCATACGATGCTGCTGGACGGCGACAATGTCCGTATGGGGCTCTGCCGTGATCTGAGCTTCAGCGAAGCGGACCGGATTGAAAACATCCGCCGGATCGCCAACGTGGCGAAACTGATGAATGACGCCGGCCTGATCGTCATGACGGCCTTCATCTCGCCCTTCCGTCAGGACCGCCAGAGAGCGAAGGAGATCATCGGGGACGAAAGCTTCTTTGAAGTGTATGTCGCCACGCCTCTGGAGGAATGCGAGAAGCGGGATGTCAAGGGCCTGTACCAGAAGGCCAGGGACGGAAAGATCCGCGCCTTTACCGGAATCTCCAGTCCCTATGAAGCGCCGCTTGATCCGGACGTCACGATCGATACTTCGAAGCAGACGATTGAGGAGAGCGTCGATCTGATTCTGAAAGCGATCGAAAAAAAGTTCGGGGAAGCGTAAGCGTTTTTTCTGAATAGAAGAACATGCAGAGCCTGCGGCAGGATCTCCCTTGCGGGACAGCCCCTGCCGCGGCTTTTTGCGGATTTCACGGACAGGACGGCGAAGCCGGCCGGGACAGTGGAAGGGCAAAGGTGAATTCCGTGCATATCACGGGCAGGACAGGGAGAAAATCTTCCCTGTCCGTATAAAATCAGATTAGGAAGTTGGATTAAAAGAGTTATGGAACAGCGTGAAAATTTTGGATCAAGATTAGGATTTCTTCTGGTCAGCGCGGGATGTGCGATCGGAATCGGTAATGTATGGCGTTTCCCCTTTATTACGGGGCAGTACGGCGGAGCCGCTTTTGTGCTGCTGTACCTGTTCTTCCTGGTAATCCTCGGATGGCCGGTCATGACGATGGAATTCGCGGTCGGAAGAGGAAGCGGCAAGAGCGCCTCCCGCGGACTTGAGATTCTCTCCTCCGGGGACGGGAAAAAGAAATGGGGCTGGTTTAAGTGGTTCTGCATCGCAGGCAATTATCTGCTGATGATGTATTACACTACCGTGGCCGGCTGGATGCTCAGCTATGTGGTGAAGATGGCCGGGGGCACATTTGCCGGCATGGAGACAGGCGGAGCAGGTCAGGTTTTTTCGGATTCCCTGGCAAGCCCGTCCCAGCAGATTATCTGGATGCTGGTGGTTACCGCGATCGGATTTCTTGTCTGCGCGAGGGGCCTGCAGAACGGCGTTGAGAAGATTACCAAGCCTATGATGCTTGTCCTGTTCGCCCTGATGGTGGTCCTGGCCGTGCGAAGCGTGACCCTGGAGGGTGCCGCGGACGGTCTTGCATTTTATCTGATCCCGAATTTTAAAAGAGCCATGGAACAGGGGATCTGGGACGTAATCTTTGCCGCCATGGGACAGGCTTTCTTTACCCTGTCTCTGGGCATCGGTTCCATCGCGATCTTCGGAAGCTATATCGGAAAAGAACGTACGCTTCCGGGTGAGTCCCGGACGGTCATCATTCTGGATACTTTTGTGGCGATCATGGCGGGACTGATCATTTTCCCGAGCTGCTTTGCCTACGGCGTTACGCCGGACGCGGGACCGCAGCTGATCTTCATTACCCTTCCCGAGGTATTTGCCAGAATGGCGGGCGGAAGAATCTGGGGAACGATCTTCTTCATCTTTATGTGCTTCGCTAGCCTTTCCACGGTAATCGCGGTTTTCGAAAATATCATCGCCATGATCATGGATGCCCTGAACTGGTCCAGAGGAAAATCCGTCGCGGTCAACGCGGTGGTCCTGACCCTGCTTTCCATTCCCTGCCCGCTGGGCTATAATCTGCTGAGCAATATCCAGCCGCTGGGAGCCGGTTCCACGATTCTTGATTTCGAGGACTTTATCGTGTCCAACAATCTGCTGCCGATCGGAAGCCTGGTCTTTGTCCTGTTCTGCTCTGCAAGGTTCGGATGGGGCTTCGACGGATTCCTGAAGGAAGCCAATACCGGAGAAGGCGCTAAATTCGGAAGCGGGCTGCAGGTCTATTTCCGCTGGGTTCTGCCTGTGATTATCCTGGTGATCCTGGTGGGCGGTTATATTAACTTCTTCCGGTAAAAAGGGATAGAATGCGGATATGATTGCCGCGCTCAGAAGTTCAGAAATGATTTCGGCCTCCGGATCAGATCCGGAGGCCTTTTAAAGAGCGGGCGGGCCGCCACCGGCATGGCGCCGCATGCGGCGGTGCCGGTGGCTTCCTATAAAGGAACAGCTTTCGCCCACCCGCAGGTATCTTAATATGAGAAAGATTATTCTGCAAGTAAGAAAAAACATCATTTCCGACCGGTCTTTTGGCAATAATCATGAAACTTCTTTACACAAGTTGGAATGGAATGGAAAAAGAGGGCTTTTGGGGACATAATCCACAAAAGAAAGGCGCAGACCGGCGTCAGGGACAGCTTTTTGTCCCTACCTGTTTTCTTTAATTTGACAGAAAACCTGATGCATGTTTAAATGAATAAAAAGTTACGATTCACGGCTTATCTGAAATCAGGTTCGGTTTCGTCGTGCTTGCACGTAAGAAGCAGAAACTGATTTCAGATTAAGCCTGCGAAGCAGGAACTCCACACACAGCCTCAGACATATGACGCCTGGTTTTGGCGGCATATAGCCCGTAAGGGCGGTCTGTGGCCTGATGTGTGGAGAGCCGTGAATAGTATGCTGCTATTCATGGCGCCGGCTTAAAGGGGAGTCCGGCTGCCAGGGGATGAGTAAGGGGGTATAAAAGGATGAAGAGATTCAGCTGGCTCAGAACAGTTCTGATCGCTGTTGCTTTGACGGTGATGATGGCAGCGCCTTCCTTTGCTGTGGAGACACTGACGGGGACACTGACCTACGGCGGACAGAGCTACACGGTGACAGGTTACTGGAAGTCGAACGCGAAACAGACGAAGGTCAAGTTCGTCACCAGCAGCGTCGTGAAAAAAGGATGGCTGCAGCTTGGCGGATATACCTATTATCTGAAAGGAAAAGGGAAAAGAGTAACGGGAGTTGTGTATATCGGCGGCAGATATTACTATTTTGACAATGAAGGAAAACAGCGGACAGGCCTGATTAATACAGGCGACGCCACCTATTATTTTGATCCCGCGGAACACGGCGCCAGAGCGGTCGGAGCCGGGGAGAGGGTGATCGACGGAAACACTTATGTGTTTAATGCGCTCGGACAGGTACTCATCAATGCGTTCGATGACAGCGGGAATTTCTATGACGCGAAAGGGCAGCGGATCCACAAGGCGACGATCAAGCGCCTGATTCAGGTCGCGCTGCAGCCGGTCGGCTCCACCATGTATGTCTGGGGCGGGGGCTGGAACCAGACGGACGACGGGAGCGGCATCGAGTCTACAACGATCGGCGTTCCGTCCCGCTGGGCGATTTTCTTCCGCAGCCAGACGAAGGATTATAATTATCAGAATACACGCTACCAGGTTCATGACGGACTGGACTGCGCCGGATATATCGGGTGGGCCCTGTACAATACCTTTAATATCGAGAGCGGGCACGGCGGATATGTCATGCTGGCGCAGACCATGGCCAGTACATACGCCGGATGGGGCTGGGGAACCTACAAAGCGGCCGCTTCCGTGAATGATTACAAATGCGGCGATATCATGAGCTATTCCGGCGGACATGTCTACATTGTGCTGGGATCCTGCAAGGACGGAAGCGTCGTACTTCTCCATGCAAGCCCGAAAGGGGTCATGATCAGCGGTACTTATTCAAGGTCAGGCAGCAAGGACAGTGAAGCGATTGCCCTCGCGAAGAAATATATGTCGGAATGCTATCCGGAATGGTATGCAAAGTATCCGGACCTGGAACGGGGAACGTCCTACCTTACCTCTTACAGCCAGATGCGCTGGACGCTGGGCGGAACAAAGAGCGTCATGACAGATCCGGACGGCTATACCAGTATGGGGCCCGAGCAGATTCTCTATGATCTGTTCAAAAAATAATTCCTGAGGCAGAAAAGCGGCCGGCCGGAATATATGGGGCCTGCTGTATGGAAGACCGTGGAAAGCAGCAGAAAGAAAACCGCCTGCAGGTAATCTGCAGGCGGTTTCAGTCATCTTCCGCTCATGTCGGATTTCAGTCATTTTTCACCGGGAACTGTCTGCGCCGGCCCGCGCCGGCCCTTTCTCAGGACCTGGCCTGCCGCTTTCGGACAGCAGGTTCAGTCGCGGAAATCGAAGAAGTTCTTAACCGGAACATTCAGAACTTCCGCGATATCGAACAGTTTCTCCAGCGAGATGGAAGTCGGCATATTGGGTGCTTCCAGATTGCTTATGTGGGTTCTGCTCAGGTTAACAGCTTCTGCCAGATTCTGCTGTGTGATGCCTTTCAGTTTTCTGTAGTAGGCGATCGTCAGGCCAAGCTGTTTGTACTGATTGAGCCTCTGTTCAGTCATTATTACGTCCTCCGCGTAACAGGTTTTCCGGAAAATGGCTGGACAGCCAGGAATTATGGTAGTGACCGTCATAAGTCACTTCATCTCCAAACCAGTCCGGTGCCTGAAAGGATTCGGCACTGACCAGATCCGGAAATTCGACTTCAGTAATTATGAGCCCTTCCCAGACACCGGAGAATATGTCGATCTCCGCGGTGAGCCGGTTTCCGAGGGGGATCATGTAACGCCGCTTTTTAAGAATGATCCCGTCTGCTTTTTCAAGCAGATGGCGGTAGGCATCTTCTGTAAGCGGGAGGTTGTACTCTTCACGGGCCATCAAACCGTCTGACTTGTAGGTCATGTAATAATCGTCATCGGACCGGCGGATCCTGACAACCGGATTGACGCACAGGTAAGCCTGTTCCATATCATGAAACGGATACTGTTCAAGATGTTCAGGAAGCTTGCCCAGTAAATATTTACGCTCTATCTCCATGTCTGCACCGTTACTTTCCTGTACTTCCCCTATCATTTTAGCTATTTGTATGATAACATACATAAGGTCAATTCGCTATGGGAAACGTCGATTTTTTTAAATTTTTATATTACACCTTATAAAAGAAAAAGTCAACTATAAAGTTGCAAATAATTATTATAAAAGAGGATATACAGTACAAATTATGGCATATGCAAAATTGTGACAATACACAAGTGGGCAATTGCCAATTTAAAGAAAGGATAAATAATACAATGAGTACAGCTTACATTTTTACAGCGGAAGATCTGGAAGAAGTCGAATGCCTGACAGTAGTGGACCTTCTCCGCAGAGGAGGCGTCGACTGCAGTATGGTTTCTCTGACGGAGGACCTGGAGATCAGAGGCAGTCATGGGATCCGGATGATGGCGGATCTGATCTACGGGGAGGCGGATATGGAGGAGGCGGATGCGCTGATTCTCCCGGGCGGGATGCCGGGAACCCTCCATCTTGCAGAAGACCGGAGACTGGCGGAGGACCTGGTGAAGGCAAAGAGCAGCGGGAAGCTGGTCTGCGCTATCTGCGCCGCGCCGAGGGTGCTGGGAGGTCTGGGACTTCTTCAGGGGAAGAAGGCCACCTGCCATCCGGGACATGAGGAGTTTCTGACCGGAGCGGAGCTTACGGAAAATGAGGTGGAAATCTCCGGGAATATCATTACGAGCAGAGGGCTCGGAACGGCAATCCCCTTTGCGCTGGCGATTCTTGAAAAGCTCCGGGGCCGTGAAGAGGCAGAAAAAGTGCGGAAAGCAATTGTTTTCAATTGACACGTGTGCTATACTCTTCAATTGACTGCATTTGTGTCTGTTACGCACAAAACTTAAACAATAAGGAGCATTACAGGAATGAGCGTTTCATTAGAGAAGAAAGAAAAGAATATGGCAGTTCTTACTGTCGAGATAGAAGCCGCTGAACTGGTCAAGGCCCTTCAGGAAGCTTATATGAAGGAGAAGGGGCGTATCCAGATTCCCGGTTTCCGTAAAGGCAAGGCTCCCAGAAAGATGATAGAGAAGCTTTACGGCAAGACAGTTTTCTATGAGGAAGCGGCGAATATTCTGCTGCAGAAGACCTATGACGGCGCGGTTGCCGAGTGCGGCGAGACCGTCGTCTCACGTCCGAGGATCGACATTTCCCAGATCGAGGAAGGAAAGAACTTTATCTATACGGCGGAAGTGGCGCTGAAGCCGGAAGTTTCCCTCGGCCAGTATAAGGGCGTTGAGGTTCCGAAGAGGGAGATCAGCGTTTCAGAAGACGAAGTCAATGCTGAGATCGAGAGGGAGAGAGACCGGAATTCCCGCATGATCGACGTGGATGACAGACCTGTCCAGGACGGCGACAGAGTGAAGCTTGACTTTGACGGCAGCGTGGACGGCGTCCCCTTTGACGGCGGCAAGGGTGAGAATTATGATCTGACGATCGGTTCCGGTTCTTTCATTCCGGGCTTCGAGGAGCAGATCGTCGGTAAGAAGATCGGCGAAGCGTTTGATGTGAATGTCACGTTCCCGGAGAACTACCAGTCAAAGGACCTGCAGGGGAAGGCAGCTGTTTTCAAGTGCAGGGTGAACAGTATCCAGGTGAAGGAGCTTCCGGAGCTGAATGATGATTTCGCGCAGGATGTGTCCGAATTTGACACCCTGGACGAGTACAGAGCCAGTGTTGAGGCTAAGATCCGCGAACGCAAGGAGAAGGATGCGCAGAACCAGAAGGAGACCGCCGCTGTGGAGAAGGCTGTCGCCAACGCTGCTGTGGAGATTCCGGACGCGATGGTGGAAGACCAGGCGCAGAGAATGGTGGATGAATTCGCCCAGCAGCTTCAGTCCCAGGGTCTTACCATTGACCAGTACAGACAGTACACGGGCATGAATGAGAGCGCTTTCCTGGATCAGATGAAGCCGCAGGCAATCGCCAGAATCCGCAGCAGTCTTGTTCTGGAAGCGATCGCGAAGGCAGAGCAGATCGAGATCAGCGATGAGCGCCTGGATGAAGAGATCCAGAAGATGGCTGACCAGTACAGGATGGAGAAGGAAAAGTTCTATGAGCTGCTCAGCGATGAGTCCAAAGCTCAGATGAAGGAAGACATCGCTGTGCAGGAAGCTGTGAAGCTGATCGGCGGCAGCGCGGTCGAAGTTGATATGCCTGAGGAAGAGACAGAGCCGGCAGACCTGGAAGAGACCCCGGACGCAGAGTAAAGAGCGGGAACCGGCCGGGATCGGGATCACAGCTGCGGCAGCATGCCGCGAAGGCGGACAGAATCTGAAACGCATGGAGGTTTCTATGGCTTTAATTCCATATGTCATCGAGCAGACCAGCAGGGGCGAGCGCTCTTATGATATCTACTCGAGACTGTTAAAGGACCGGATCATTTTTCTCGGGGAGGAAGTAAATGATGTTACGGCCAATCTGGTTGTAGCGCAGCTGCTTTTCCTCGAGTCCGAGGATCCGAACAAGGATATCCATCTGTATATCAACAGCCCCGGCGGTTCTGTTTCCGCCGGATGGGCGATCTTTGATACGATGCGCTATATCAAGTGCGACGTATCCACGACCTGCATCGGCATGGCCGCGAGCATGGGCGCTTTCCTGCTTGCGGGCGGGACAAAGGGCAAGCGTTTTGCCCTTCCCAATTCAGAGATCATGATTCATCAGCCGTCCGGCGGCGCGCAGGGACAGGCCAGCGATATCAAGATCCAGGCGGACCAGATTATTGAGATCCGCAAAAGACTGAACCGCTATCTGTCCGAGAATACCGGCCAGCCGATCGAGGTGATCGAGAGGGATACGGAACGCGACCACTGGATGAGCGCCGAGGAAGCGAAAGCCTACGGGCTGATCGACGAAGTTGTCAGTTCACGCTGAAAAAAGGATGACTGAATGGCAAATAAAAACTTTGATAAGATCCGCTGCTCCTTCTGCAACAAGACGGAAGACCAGGTCCGCAAACTGATTGCCGGACCGGGCGGAGTATATATCTGTGACGAGTGTATCGATGTATGCTCGGAGATTCTGGAGGACGAGCTGACCGATGAGGAGCTTGACCTGAGCGAATCCGAGATCAATCTGATGAAGCCGAAGGAGATCAAGGCTTTTCTCGACGAGTATGTCATCGGCCAGGAAGAAGCCAAGAAGACTCTTTCTGTTGCGGTTTACAACCATTATAAGAGAATTCTCTCAAACCAGAAGTTTGACGGGGACGGGGTAGAGCTGCAGAAGAGCAATATCCTGATGCTGGGACCGACAGGTTCCGGCAAGACTTATCTTGCCCAGACGCTCGCTAAGATGCTGAATGTTCCATTTGCCATCGCGGACGCGACTTCCCTGACGGAAGCGGGTTACGTCGGCGAGGATGTGGAGAACATCCTGCTGAAGCTGATCCAGGCCGCGGAATATGACATTGAACGCGCGCAGCGCGGCATCATCTATATCGATGAGATCGACAAGATCACACGCAAGTCGGAAAATGTATCCATCACCAGGGATGTTTCCGGCGAGGGCGTTCAGCAGGCTCTGCTGAAGATTCTGGAAGGTACGAATGCCTCCGTACCGCCGCAGGGCGGCAGAAAGCATCCGCATCAGGAGCTGATCCAGATCGATACGACCAACATTCTCTTCCTGTGCGGAGGAGCTTTCGAAGGACTTGACAAGATCATCGAGAGCAGGCTGGATACGCGCTCCATGGGCTTCATGGCGGATATCAGCAGCAAGAGGGAGAGCAATGTCGGGGAACTGCTCAAGCAGGTTCTTCCGCAGGATCTGATCAAGTTCGGCCTGATTCCGGAATTTATCGGACGTGTTCCCATCGTGGTTTCCCTGGACGCTCTGGACAGGGAGGCTATGATCCGGATCCTCACGGAACCGAAGAACGCCATTATCCGTCAGTATCAGAAGCTTTTCGAGATCGACGGCGTCAGCCTGACCTTCACCCGGGACGCGGTGGAGGCGATTGCGGACAAGACGATCGAGCGGAAGATCGGGGCCAGAGGCCTGCGGTCCATCATTGAAGGCGCCATGATGGATGTCATGTATGAGCTGCCGAGTGATGAGAAGGTGAAAGCCTGCACGATCACGAAGGAAGTGGTCGAGGGTACGGCCAGGCCGGAGCTGGGCTATGCGGATCCGCTTCCGGGACCGGAAAGTCCGGACGGGACTTCTTCCAGAAAAAGAAAAAAGTCCCTTGAGACGGCGTAAAGCTGCCGGAAGGGAACCGGAGAAACAGAAGAGGAACTTATTCATGAGCGGCTTGCGGCCGCTCATGTATTTTTCTTCCATACAGAAGGAGGGGGCAGATGAAGATCAAGGATGTGGAACTCAATATTGTATGCGGATACACCAGCGCACTCCCCCAGACGGAGGAGATTCAGGTCGCTTTTGCAGGTAAATCCAACGTCGGCAAATCGTCCCTGATCAACGCTGTCATGAACCGCAAACGTCTGGCCAGAGTCGGGGAGACGCCCGGAAAAACCAGAACAATCAATTTTTATCTTGTGAAAGCCATGTGCAGGGAGATGGATGCTGAGCCGGCGGAGGGAGTTTCCGCACCCGCGGAGCAGGGAACGTCCCTGCCTGCGGAGCAGGGGACCCCGGCGGAGGCGCAGAAAAGTTCTCCGGAAGCACAGAAAAACGGCGCAGAGACAGAAAAACAGTTCTACCTTGTAGATCTTCCGGGATACGGCTATGCCAATGTGCCGGAGACAGAAAAGGCGAAGTGGGGCCAGATGATCGAGCGCTATCTTCAGAAATCCGATATGCTGAAGACAGTCTTCCTGCTGGTCGACATCCGGCACGAGCCCGGAGCGAACGACCGGCAGATGTATGACTGGATCGTGTCGAACGGTTATCAGCCTGTGATTATCGCGACGAAAGCGGACAAGATCAGGCGAAGCCAGCTGCAGAAGCAGATCCGCCTGATCCGCAACGGCCTGGAAGCGGCCGCGGGAACCGTGATCCTGCCATTTTCCGCGCTTACAAAGTCAGGCGTGGAGGAGATCCGGAAGCAGATCGAAGCGGTTCTGTGATATAGGGAAACGCCGCGTGCTGCGCGGCTTGCAGAGCAAGCCTTCCGCTGCGCAGCACTGCGATCCGCCGGAGGCTCTAAGGAAACACTGATATAATCAGTGTTTCCTTAGAGCTTTCTTTTTACAACTGTCAGGGAGAAGCTGAATTCAAAGCGGCAGTGAATAATACCCCTTCTCTTTTAACTCGTGATAGACGCGGGCAAGAGGAAAACCGACCACAGTATTATAATCACCGCTGATGGCTTTCACATAAGGAGCGAAGATCCCCTGGATGCCATAAGCGCCCGCCTTATCCATGGGATCCCCGCTGGCAATGTAGGCGGAGATTTCCTCCTCGCTGAGCTCATAAAAAATGACGTCTGTCTTTTCCCAGAAGCGGGAGGATTCCTCCCTGCCGGCTTCAGCGCAGATCAGGGCGACACCGGTATAAACCTGATGCGTGCGGCCGGAAAGCATGCGGAGCATACGGGCGGCGTCCGCTTCATCGGAAGGTTTTCCGAGGACTTCCTCCCCGCAGACGACGATGGTATCGGAACCGATGATGACAGTGCGCCGGGAGTCTGATCCATTCTGCGCTTCCTTCTTTGTCCGCTCCAGCACTTCATAAGCTTTATGGAAGGCAAGATCCGCGGCATAGTCCCCGGGTTCCTTCATATCCGAGAATTCCTTTCCCTTTGCGGGAATCACCTCGAACGGGATGGAAAGCTTTTCGAGAAGCTCCCGCCTGCGCGGGGATTGGGAAGCCAGGATATATCTGATAGAAGATTCGTTCTGCATAATGATGTCCTTCCTGAAATGTATCTTATTATCGTGCCGCCGGAGGCTCTGAGGAAACACTGATATAATCAGTGTTTCCTTAGTATAATGCAGGATCCGGGAAGGGACAAGCGGACATTTTCCGGAACGGCAGACATTTCCCTGAAGCAGCGGTTATTTGCCGGAAATCGCTTTCTGCCCTGCGGGGGACTGTGAATGTAACGCTTGCGAAACTGAACCCTGTGAGATATACTTGTGTCATTCGTGATCCGGAGATTATCAGGAAAAATCGGAAGAAATGGAGCTGCGCCTTCCCGGAAAAGGCAGATGATCTGAATGCGGTGCATGAACCGGCATAAAGATGCAGTGCTTTCCGGAACGGGCAGCGGACAGGAGAGAGCAGAGAATGAGTAAGAGAGAACTTGTCAAGACATACGATCCGACCGGCATGGAGGACCGGATCTATCAGAACTGGCTCGACAGAGGCTATTTCCATGCGAAGGTGAATCCAGACAGAAAGCCGTTCACAATCGTGATGCCGCCGCCGAATGTAACTGGGCAGCTTCATATGGGCCACGCCCTGGACAACACCCTGCAGGATATTCTGATCCGCTGGAAGCGGATGCAGGGCTATGAAGCGCTCTGGCAGCCGGGTACGGACCACGCCGCGATCGCGACAGAGGTCAGGGTCACAAACATGCTCAAGGACAAGGGCATCGACAAGCATGAGATCGGCAGGGAGAAATTCCTGGAATACTGCTGGCAGTGGAAAGAAGAGTACGGAAGCCGGATCATCAGCCAGCTGAAGAAGCTCGGTTCCTCCGCGGACTGGGAGCGGGAGCGCTTTACCATGGACGAGGGCTGCAGCAGGGCTGTTGAAACCGTATTCTGCAAGCTCTACGAGAAAGGCTGGATCTATAAGGGAAGCCGGATTATCAACTGGTGCCCGAAATGCCAGACTTCGCTGTCTGACGCTGAGGTCGAGCATGAGGATCAGGACGGATTTTTCTGGCATATCCGCTACCCGATCGTCGGCGAGGAAGGCCGTTTTGTCGAGATCGCGACGACCCGTCCGGAGACAATGCTGGGCGATACGGCCGTAGCTGTCGCCGAAGACGACGAGCGCTACAGCGATCTGGTCGGAAAGATGCTGGAGCTTCCGCTGACCGGCCGGACCATACCGGTTATCGTGGACCAGCATGTTGACAAGGAATTCGGGACAGGCTGCGTGAAGATTACGCCGGCTCACGACCCGAATGACTTTGAGGTGGGCAAGCGCCATGATCTGGAGGAGATCAATATCCTCAATGACGACGCCACCATGAATGAGAAGTGCGGCAAATACGCCGGCATGGACCGCTACGAGGCCAGGAAAGCCATAGTGGAGGACCTGAAGGAGCAGGGCCTCCTGGTTAAGGTTGTGCCGATTAAGCATGCGGTCGGAACCCACGACAGGTGCCATACAACCGTCGAGCCCATGATCAAGCCCCAGTGGTTCGTGAAGATGGACGAGATGGCGAAGGCCGCGCTGGATGTGGTCAAAACCGACGACCTGAATTTCGTGCCGGAGCATTTTGACAAGACCTACATTCACTGGCTGGAGAATATCAAGGACTGGTGCATCTCCAGGCAGCTCTGGTGGGGACACCGGATCCCGGCCTACTACTGCGGAAGCTGCGGGGAGATGGTGGTACAGGGAGGCGGAGCGCCGAAGATCTGCCCGAAATGCGGCGGCTCCCATTTTGACCAGGATGAAGATTCCCTTGATACCTGGTTCTCCTCCGCCCTGTGGCCTTTCTCCACGCTGGGCTGGCCGGACAAAACGCCGGAGCTGGATTATTTCTACCCGACCAGCGTGCTGGTGACAGGGTACGATATCATCTTCTTCTGGGTCATCCGCATGGTCTTCTCCGCTCTTGAGCAGACGGGGAAGAGTCCCTTCAGGTATGTCCTGATCCACGGCCTGGTCCGCGACGCCCTGGGACGCAAGATGAGCAAATCCCTCGGGAACGGCATCGATCCGCTGGAGATCATTGACAAGTACGGAGCGGACGCGCTCCGTCTCACACTCGTGACCGGGAACGCGCCCGGAAACGACATGCGTTTCTACAATGAGCGTGTGGAAAATTCCAGGAATTTCTCCAACAAGATCTGGAACGCGACCCGCTTTATCCTGATGAACCTGGATAAATCGGAGATCCCGGCGGAGATGGATTTAAGCCGCCTGATGAACGTCGATCACTGGATTCTGTCCAGGGCAAACCGCCTGGCGGCGGAAGTCACGGAGAACATGGAGAAATTCGAGCTCGGCATCGCGGTGCAGAAGGTCTATGACTTCCTGTGGGATGAATTCTGCGACTGGTATATCGAGATGGTGAAGCCGCGCCTGTACAATGACGCGGACGAGACCAAGACCGCCGCCCTCTGGACGCTGAAGACGGTGCTGATCCAGGCGCTGAAGCTGCTGCACCCCTTCATGCCCTTTATCACGGAGGAACTCTTCCTGAGCCTGCAGGATGAGGAGGAGTCAATCATGATCTCCGCATGGCCGCAGTTTTGCGAAGAGTGGAATTTCGCCGCGGAGGAAAATGAGATCGGGACGATCAAGGACGCGGTCCGCGCCATCCGTGCGGTCCGCACCGGCATGAACGTCGCTCCCGCCCGCAGGGCAAGGGTCTTCGTGGTATCGGAGGATGAAACTGTCCGCTCGATCTTCGAACAGGATAAGGTATTCTTCTCCGCCCTCGCTTCGGCTTCCGAGGTATTCGTTCAGAGCGGCAGGAGCGGAATCGCGGACGACGCGGTGTCCACCCTGATCCACAACGCTTCGATCTATATTCCCATGGAGGAGCTGGTCGATATCGCGAAAGAGATCGAACGCCTTGAGAAAGAGCGCGCCCGTCTGACAGGCGAACTGAAGCGCTCGGAAGGAATGCTCAACAATGAGAAATTCCTTTCACGGGCTCCCGAAGCGAAGGTGCAGGAAGAAAAAGAGAAACTGGCGAAGTACCGGAAACTGATGGACCAGGTCATGGAGCGCCTTTCTCAGCTTAAGAAATAATTCATAATTATATGCGGCAAAAGCCGTGAAAATCCTTCTCTCCGATGTTAAGATAGTCATATCTTAACTGTGTCCGCGCAGGCAGAAGCGCGCGGCAGAGAGGAGGATTTTTATTTATGGACAAGAGCTGCGGAAGACCGGGAAAAGCCCTGCTGACCCTGTTTCTTATTCTGACTGTTATAAGTGCAGGTTTTGCCGTGCGGCCGCAGGAAGCGCATGCTGCCCCCACGAACCCCTCCGGATTCCTGCTTCCGGCCGAGAGTTATTCCTATATCGACCCGGGTACGGTATCATCCTGGTCCGCACAGGTCATCTGCTACGCAAAGAACGAGATTTACGCCAGAAACGGCAGAAAGTTCGTCTCCACGGAACTGCAGAATTATTTCAACAGCCAGTACTGGTATGTTCCGCTCTATGAGCCGGACCAGTTTACGGCGGATATGCTGAATCAGTATGAGACGGCGAATATTGATATGCTGACCCGGCGGGAGAACGAGCTGGGGACTTACACGCTGGATTCCCCCAGTTATAATTATTACGCTGTCTGGCAGTATCTGCCCGGCGGCTCAAGCTACGGCGGGAGCAGTTCCCAGGGGACAAGCCAGTATACCGTCAATCCGGATACCTATATCTTTTCGGACAGCAATTCCCGGATTCTGACAGGAACGGATATCAGCGGCCTGACCCTGCAGGAGCTCTGCTACGCGAAGAACGAGATTTACGCCCGCAGGGGCTACATTTTCAGTTCCAGCGAGCTGTCGGATTATTTCAGGCAGAAGAACTGGTACTGGGGGACGACAGACGCCTCCACTTTTTCAGCTTCCGTATTCAACACCTGCGAGAGCGCGAACGTCATGTTCCTCGACCAGGCGGAGCACTCGGTGAACCCGAACGGTTACCTGCTTGACCAGCCGGGCTACTCCTATGCGGGCATCGGCTCCTATACCGCCGCCCCCGTGACGGTCAAGACGGTTTCCCACAGCGACTATTATTTCTATGACAGCGCGATCCGCTATCTGACGGAAGCGGAGGTGAGCGGCCTGTCCCTTCAGCAGCTGTGCTACGCGCGCAATGAGATCTACGCGCGCAGGGGCTATATTTTCCAGTCCGAGGAACTGCGCAGTTATTTCGGTGGGAAATCCTGGTATTATCCGACGATCTCCTCCGACTATTTTTCGGATTCGGTTTTCAATTCTTTTGAGCTTGCGAATATTCAGCTGCTGAAAAATCATGAATACGCGATCAATCCGAACGGATACCAGTTATACTGACCGGATAAGGCACAGAGCCCTGAGCGCGGAAGCGTCCGTGCATCCGGGCCCGGCTGCAGCGGGCGGAACGGATTACAATCACGAGGATGAAATATGGCGTTGAGATTCATACTGGGGTCTTCCGGCGCAGGCAAGAGCCGTCTCCTGTTCGAGACGGCTCTTCGGCAGGCGGGGGAGCATCCTGACAGGCGTTATATCATACTGGTACCGGAACAGTTTACCATGCAGACGCAGAAAGAGCTGGTGAAGCTCAGTCCGGTGCACGGAATCCTGAATATCGATGTCCTCAGCTTTACCAGGCTGGCTTACCGGGTATTTGAAGAGACCGGGGTGAAGAAGAGGACGGTTCTTACCGAGACCGGGAAGAGCCTTCTGCTGAGGCTGATCGCAGCCAGGGAGGCGTCCGGTCTTTCTTTGCTGTCCGGGGTTCTGGACAGGCCCGGATGTCTGGATGAGCTGAAGTCCATCCTGTCGGAGCTGGATCAGTACGGGATCGGGGAAAAAGAATTGGAGCAGATCCTTGAGAAGATTGAGAAGCCTGAGGGACACGGCGCAGGAAGCCGTCCTGCCCTGGCAGGGAAACTGCGGGAGATTCTTGCACTTCAGAAGGCCTTTCTCCGTTATCAGGAAGACCGTTTTATCACCGCGCAGATGCTGCCCCAGCTTCTGTGCGAGAAGGCTCCGTCTTCCCGGCTTCTGAAGGGCTGCGGGATCTTTCTGGACGGATATACCGGCTTTACTCCCGCCCAGCTGGATGTTCTGACGACCCTCTTTCCCCTCGCCGGCGATATTACGGTTACAGTGACCCTGCCCGCCGGGGAGCTGAACCTGTGGAAAAGGGGAAGCTGGAGAGAGACGGCGGAAAGGGCGGCGGCGGATCATGATCTTTTCGCCCTCTCCAAACGGACGATACAGGCGCTGATCAGAAGCGCTTATGACGCGGGAACAGAGGTGGACGAGGAGCCGCTTCTGCCGGACGGAAGATACGGCCGGCTGAAGAAAGGTTCGGAACTGGAGTATCTGGAGAAGCATCTGCTCCGGATGGGGAAAAGAGCAGCTTTTGCGGGAGCTTACACCGGACAGATCAGCCTGCGTCCCTGCGCTGACCCGGCCGAAGAGGTTCTGGCCGCGGCGGCTGCCATCGATACGCTTACAAAACGGCACGGCCTGCATTACAGGGATATCGCCGTCGTCTGCGGCAGCCTTCCCGCTTATTCGGAGTATGCCCGCAGGATTTTCAGCCGTTATGAGATCCCGTTCTTTATCGACCAGTCCGTCAATGTCGTACTGAATCCGGCTTTTGAGTTTGTATCCGCTGCATGTGCGGCGCTGGATTCCAATTTCAGTTATGAGAGTATGATGCGGCTCTTCCGCACAGGTTTTATTTTCTCCGGTCCGCAGGAGACGGACTTCCTGGAAAACTATCTGCTGGCTGCGGGGATCAGGGGCCGCCGGGCCTGGATGGAACCCTGGACAAGGCAGACGCGAACCATGGACGCGGAGAAGACCGCGGAGGCTGAGCGCCTGCGCGCGGAATTCATGGAGAAATTCGGTCCCTTTGCGGAAGAGATGCGCAGGGGAAAGAACACGGTCCGCGCCTATTCGAAGGCGCTCTGGGAGATGCTGACGCTTTTCAAAATACCGGGGAAGCTTGCCGTTCTGAAGGAAAAGGCGCAGGAGAGAGGGGAGCAGGACCGGGCCCGCGAGTATGATCAGGTAACAGGCGTGATTGCTTCGGTTCTCGATGAGGCGGTCAGCCTGACCGGCGGGGAGAGCGTCACAAGGAGACAGTTTGAGAAGATTCTGGAGGCAGGTTTTTCGGAGGCCAGGATCGGGATTATTCCGCCCGGGATCGATGAAGTGCACGTGGGAGACTTGGAGAGAAGCAGGCTGAACCAGGTGAGCGTTATTTTTTTCCTCGGGCTTAACGACGAGTACATTCCGCGGCGCAGAACGCAGGGCGGCATCCTTACGGATATGGAACGGGAGTTCCTGAAAATGAGCGGCGTCAGGCTGGCGCCGACGGCAAAAGAACAGGCGAACATACAGGAGTTTTACCTTTACCTGATGCTGACAAAGCCGGAAAAGATGCTGGTTTTGTCCTGGTCTGCGGTCGGGAGCGACGGCAGACAGATGCGGCCTTCTTATCTGGCCGGCCAGATCCGGGAACTCTTTCCGGAGGCGGAGATACTGCCGGGACCCGGCAGGGATCCCTACCGGCTTGTTACGTCCCCGCGGACCGGGCTTCCGGTTCTTGCCTCTGAACTGGCCGCGGTCGGAAGAGGAGAAGGAAAGGAGCTGCCGGCCAGAATCGCCTCTGTCAGGGAACTGATGAAGCTTTACCTGCCGGACGGTCCGTATGCCGACAGAGCGCTGACCATGATCAGGATGGCTGCCCCTCAGGCGGAGGAAGCCATTCTGGGAGAGAGGGAGAGAGAAAAGCAGAAAACTGCCCTGAGCAGGGATCTCGCGGCGGGCCTTTACGGGGAAGTTCTTGAAGGCTCCGTGACGCGGCTGGAGACATTTGCCGGCTGTGCCTGCGCCCATTTCCTCAGCTATGGACTGAGACTGGAGGAGCGGGAGGAATACGAGGTCCGGGCAGCGGACGTCGGCAGCATTCTTCACAGGGCGGCCGAGATCTTCTGCAGGAGGGTGTCTGCCAGCGAAGAATACGGCTGGAGGGATCTGCCGGACGAGGTCCGGGAAAAGTGGGCCGGCGAAGCCCTGCGCGAGGTAATCGAAAGCACGTCTTCCGGGATCTTTTCTTCTACGGCCAGATACGGAGCGCTGACCGGGAGACTGGACCAGATCCTGAAACGGTCTGTCTGGGCCATGCAGAAACAGATATCGGCAGGTCTGTTTGAGCCGTCCTCTTTCGAGATCGGATTCGATTCCCTTAAGGATCTTGCCGCGGTCAGCATCGACCTGGGAGAAGGCAGGAAGATGCGTCTGCACGGGCGGATCGACCGGATCGATCTTTCAGAAGACCGGGAGCACAGGGTGCTCTACGTGAAGGTGACGGATTACAAGACAGGGATGAAGAAATTTGACCTGAATGAATTCTGGGCGGGGGAACAGATGCAGCTGATCGTCTATATGGACGCGGCTTCCCAGATGGAGGAGCTTGCCCGCCGCGGAGAGAAGATCGTCTGTGCGGGCATCTTCTACTACCAGATGAAGGACCCTATCCTGAAATGGGATCCTTACGCGGATCCCGATGAGGACCGTCTGGAGGACATGAAGGTGGACGGCCTGGTGAATGATGATCCGGAAGTGCTCGGCAGGCTGGACCGGAACCTGCAGGGAAAATCCCGCGTGATCCCGGTAACTTTAAATAAGGACGGACAGCCGAATTCCTATTCCCGCACAGTAAACTCTGAACAGATGGAGCTTCTGCGCGCGCGTTCACGCAGAAAGATGGCGGAACTGGGAAAGTCGGTTTTTGAAGGGGAGATCAGCCCCTCCCCGCTCCGGGACGGGACGCGGACGGCATGCGACTACTGCCTTTACAGGGACGTGTGCAGGTTTGATCCTTCCCGGGAGAATATGGGCTACAGGGATCTGAAGCACTGGGAGAAAGGCGCCCTCTGGCAGGCCATGCGGCTGAGCATACAGGAAAATGGTGAAACATGACGGACAGATGGACCGATGAACAGAAACAGGTAATCCGATCCAGGCAGCAGAATCTGCTGGTCGCCGCGGCCGCGGGATCAGGCAAGACGGCTGTCCTGGTGGAGCGCATTCTCGGAAGGATTCTGGACAGGGATAATCCGCTCAGCCTGGACCGGATTCTGGTTGTCACATTTACGAACGCGGCTGCCGCGCAGCTGCGGGAGCGGATCCGCGAGGCAGTGACGCAGGCGCTTGAAAAGGATCCGGAGAATCCGGCGGCCATCCGTCAGATGTCCCTTCTTCACAACGACCATATCCAGACCATCGACAGCTTCTGTCTGGATCTGATCCGCGATCACTACAGTGAGATCGGGCTGGATCCGGCTTTCCGGATCGGGGACGAAGGGGAGCTGAAGCTGATGCGGTCGGAGGCGGCGGGCCTGGTCCTGGAAGAACTCTATGAATCCGCTGACGAGGATTTCCTGGAGTTTTCCCGCTGCTACGCGGCGGGAAAGGATGACCGGAAGCTGGAGAGCTTTATCGAGGAGTTTTATATTTTTTCCATGGCACACCCTTTTCCCGCGCTCTGGAGAAAAAGCTGCGCGCAGGCATACCGGGAGATGCAGACGGAAGGAGAAGCTGACAGATCTGCGGAAGCGCCCGGGGAAGGAGCAGCTGTCTGCTGCAAGGAAGCGCCCGGGGAAGGAGCAGCTGACAGGTCTGCGGAAGCGTCCGGGGAAGGAGCAGCTGTCAGCTGCGAGGAAGCGTCCTGGATGGAACTGCTTCTGGACTACGCGGGCATGCGCCTTGCGGATATGGAAGATCTTATTCACCAGCTTCTGCGGATCTCCCGCGGGGAAGGCGGTCCTTCGGTGTATATTCCCGCCCTGGAAAGCGATCTGGATCTGCTTGGCCGCCTCAGGACCTGCGGCAGTTATGCCGGTTTCCAGCGCTGCTTTTCCGGGCTGAAATGGAAGACCCTGTCGGGAAAGAAAGATCCGGCTGCCGATCCGCAGCTGCGGGAGTATGTGAAAGACCTCAGGAATAAGGTCAAAGAAGCCGTCGTTAAGATTGGAAAAGAGTATTTTTCCCTTCCCCCGGAACTGGAGGAGGAATTCCGCCTCGGGGCGGGGCGCTTTATGGATGTGCTGGTCCGGATGACAGACCTGTTCGAGCTGCGTTTCCATCAGGCAAAAGAAGAGAAAAACATCCTGGACTTTTCGGACGTGGAGCACGCGGCAGTGCGGGTTCTGCTTAAGACGGGGGAGGACGGATCCCCGCTTCCTTCCGGGGACGGGTTCTTTCTTCTTACCCCTGCCGCGCGGGAATACAGGGAGTATTTCCAGGAAGTTTATATCGATGAATATCAGGATTCAAATCCGGTTCAGGAGCTGCTGCTCAGGAGCGTTTCACGGGAGGATCCGCGGGAGGGCGGCCGTTTCATGGTCGGTGATGTCAAGCAGAGCATTTACCGGTTCCGCATGGCGGAGCCCGGCATATTCATGGAGAAGTACGACAGCTATCCGGAGGATGAGGACGGACCCTGCAGGCGGATTGACCTTCATAAGAATTTCCGGAGCCGCGCCGGGGTGCTGGATTCCGTCAACCTGGTTTTCCGACAGATTATGAGAAAGGAGATCGGGGGGATCTCCTACGGGCCGGCGGAAGCGCTGGAGGCGGGAAAGGCCTTCCCGGCCCTGCCGGAGGGAACGGAGCTTTCCGACTTTGAAGCGGAACTGATCCTCGTGGATCCGGCGGAGCAGATTTCCGGTCCGCAGGAGGCGGAATCCGGGGCCGGTACGCGGGAAACGAGATTCGGAGCGCATGCAGATGGCAAGGCGTCTGCTTCCGGTGACCGGGGAGCAGATTCCGCAGACAGAAGTCCGGCCGGGCAGGAAGCGGGGCCGGACAGTACCGCTTCCGGCGAAAGCTCCTCCGGAGCAGGCCGGCTTCCGGACACAGAAGAGAAGGACAGGAAAGAGCTCGAAGCGGCTGTCACAGCGCAGCGCATCCAGCAGATTGCGGGAAAGCTTCCGGTCTGGGACGAGGGGCTGAACGCTTACCGCCCCGCCCGTTACGGCGACATCGTGATCCTGCTCCGTACGGCCGGCAGCTGGGCCCGGACATTTTCCGAAGTACTAACGAAGAACGGGATTCCCAACCGTTCCGGTTCCAGAACAGGATACTTTTCAGCCGAGGAGGTACGGACGGTTCTGTCCTGCCTGCGGATTTTAGACAATCCCCGGCAGGATATCCCGCTGGCCGCAGTGCTGCGCTCCCCCGTCGGGGGCCTGACAGACGATGAGCTGGCCATGCTGCGGATCGCTTTTCCGAAGGAACCGCTATATGACTGCGTGAACTGCTGGCTGTCCGGGTACGCGGACAGGCCGGATGCCCGCTTTCCGGAAGGGGATCAGAAGCGCCTGACGGACAAACTGGCGCGTTTTTCGGCTGTTTTTTCTTCTCTCAGGGAGCGGGTCTGCGATCTGCCGATCCATCTTCTTCTCTGGAAGATCCTTGATGAGACGGGATACGGGGACGCGGCTGCGGCGGGGCCTGACGGCCTGCAGAAAAAGGCCAATCTGGATATGCTCGTCGAGAAGGCGATCGCCTATGAGAAGACCAGTTATAAGGGCCTGTTCCATTTTATCCGATATATTGAGAAGCTGAAAAAGTTCGAGGTGGATTTCGGGGAGGCGGGGATCGCGCAGGAGGATGAGAACCTGGTCCGGATTATGACGATTCACCGCAGCAAGGGTCTGGAGTTCCCGATCGTATTCGTAAGCGGTCTCGGAGCCGGCATCAACCGGATGGATACGAGAGGCCCTCTGCTGCTGCACGCTTCTCTCGGCGCGGGAATCAATTTCATAGATCCCGGGCTGCGTCTGGAAAAGCCGGTACTGATGAAAAAGGTCATCGCGGCGAAGATCGATCTGGACAATCTGGGCGAAGAACTGCGTATTCTCTATGTTGCCATGACAAGAGCAAAGGAGAAGCTGATTCTTACCGGCTGTGTCAGGGACCGGGCGGCCTTTGCGAAGAAGCTGGGGACAGCGCGCCGTCAGGAAACGGAGAAGCTCTCTTTCTCCATGATCCAGGGGGCGGGTTCCATGCTGGAATGGGTATTTGCTGCTCTGCTGCGGCATAAGAGGGAACAGGGTTTTCTGGAGGAAGCATTTCCCGGACTGCCCGGGCTGACGGAAGAGAACCCGGTCTTTGAACTGCCGGGAGGCTTCCGGATCCGTACGGGGGCGGAGATCCTCAGAGGAGCCCTTGAGAGGGAGCAGGAAGCAGAGCGGGACCGTGTCCGGCTCGGTATATTTGATCCCGGAACGGTCTATGATCCCCGGGTAAAGAAGGAACTTGAGACAGCGCTCAGCTCCGCCTACCGCTACCCCGGACACGGGAGCATCCCCGGAAAGGTATCGGTTTCGGAACTGAAAATGATCGGTTACGAGGCGGAGATGGAGCGAAGAGAACTGGAAGAGGAAGCGGCGCCTCTCGGGGAGATTTCCGCTTCGCCGGGAAGGCGGGAGGATCCGCCGGCTGATTATCCGGTTCCGGAATTCATGAAAGAGGAGCCGGAGACAGAGACGGTAAGCGGTGCTGTGACCGGAACCCTTTATCATATGTTCCTTGCGGATTTCGACTTCCGGCTGGGCCGGGAGGAGGATGCCGTCGCCAGACAGTTGGAAACTATGGTCAGATGTGATAAAATCCAGAAAGATGAGGCGGCGCTGATAAGACCTTATCCCCTGAAGCGTTTTCTGCAGTCAGATCTTGCGCGGCGGATGGGGCTGGCTCAGGAGAAGGGCATGCTTTACCGGGAGATGCCTTTTGTGACAGGCATGAAGGCGGACCGTCTGAAAGACAGCTGGGATCCCGGGGAGACCGTTCTGGTGCAGGGAATCATCGACGCCTACTTTTTCGAGGAAGACGGCATCGTTCTGGTCGATTATAAGACCGACCGCGCCTTAGAGGGGGATGAAGAGAGCCTTGTGCGCCGTTATCAGACCCAGTTTGACCTTTACAGGGAAGCGCTGGAGTCTCTGACCGGAAAAAAGGTAAAGGAAAGCTTCCTCTATTCGCTGTCTCTGGGCAGGGCGGTTCCGGTGCCTGCCCGGGAGGAGAAGCAGGAAAAAACGGATTAGGAGTTACATGTAGATATGCGGACTGGGAAACATACGGGCGTCAGGTATTTCTGGATTGGATTTCTGATTTCCGCTCTATTTATGCTGATCGGATTTATAGTGATCGGGGTGTGGCCGGCCGGGAACGGGACGGTTCTCATTATCGATTCCCTGCACCAGTATCTTCCGTTCTATACGGATTTTCATGAGAAGCTGGTCAGCGGCGATTCGCTTCTGTATTCGTTTTCGGCAGGACTGGGTTACAATTTCTGGGCGACCTGGGCCTATTATCTGGCAAGTCCGGTCAATTTCCTGCTGATCCTGGTTCCGACCGCCAACGTGTGCGATTTCATGGATCTTGTGATCCTTCTGAAGATCGGTCTGTGCGGCGGCACTTTCACCTGGTATCTCTACAGCAGGAACAGAAAGTCCGGCGCATTTCCCGTGGCCTTCGGTACCATGTACGCCCTGAGCTTCTTCCTGATCGGCTATTATTTTAATCTGATGTGGCTGGACTCCATCGCCATGCTTCCGCTGATCATGAAGGGGATCGAGCAGATCTGCGGCCTGAAGGCGATGTCTCAGGCTCCGTCTCCGGCGGGAAGCGGGAGCGGAAGCCCCGGCAGCTGGAAGAGGGGAATCCGGGATGATTCTTCTGACGGTCGGCTCTACGGGCTGGCTCTCTTTTACGGGCTCTGGTGCAATTACTATATCGGTTTTATGCTCTGCATCTTTGCGGTTTTGTATTTTCTCGTATGCATGATCTCGGCGGGCTTTTCCTCCCTGAAGCTTTTCCTTGCGAGGCTTTTCCGCTTCGGCTGGTTTTCTCTGCTTGCGGGCGGCATGGGAGCCCTGGTGCTGTTCCCGGCCTACCGGGCGCTGACCATCTCCGAGTCCATGCAGAGCAACAAATTCCCGACTGTGATCAAGTTCTATGACAGTTTTCTGGACCTTGTCATGGCGCATTTTGCGGGGATTCCCCCGATCAATATCGCGAATTCCCAGGTCGGTCTGAACGCCTACTGCGGCGTTTCTGTCTTCCTGCTGGTGATCCTCTACCTGCTGGACCGCAGGATCCGGCTGAGGGAGAAGGCGGCATACTTCGCCCTGACGGCGTTTCTGGTCCTGAGCTTTTCGCTCAATGTGCTCAATTATATCTGGCACGGTTTTCATCAGCAGAACGGGATTCCGAACCGCTTCGCTTTTCTGTATGTGGCGGTAATCCTGGTCATGTGCTTCGACGCCTCCGCCGATATTCCTTCCATGGCTCTGTGGAAGATTCTTGTCAGCGGTGCGCTGCCCGTCGCATTTACCCTGACGGTTTTTATCCTGAAGCTCGGAGAAAATTACGAAGGGGAGGCCTACACGAATGAGACTTACATCATCACGCTTCTTCTTCTGTGCATTTATTCCGGCCTTCTTCTGATCGTCCGCATCAGCCGCATGAAGAGGGAACTGTACGCCTTTCTTCTGTCCGGCTTCCTTGTGGTGGAAGCGGGGGCAGGCGCGGTTTACGGGATTATCTGCAATGATTCTGTCACAAGGGATATCTACCTGAAGGACCAGGCTTCCTATAAGAGCCTGATGGCTGAGGTCGGGGACAGTTCCTGGTACAGGTCGGAGGTGGACGCGCAGAGGATGCGGAACGTCACCATGTTCTGCGGCGGGAAAGCCCTTGTAATGTTTAATTCCACCATGCAGGCTTCCGTGACGGATTTCTGCGACCGGCTCGGGATCGAGGCAAGGACCAACAAGAACGGCTATAACGGCGTGACGGAGCTGATGAACGATGTGCTCGGCATAAAGTACGTGCTGTCCGCCCACGGAACAGGCAGCAGCTTCTACGGGATGGAGCCGGTGACGGACGACGGGAACCTGACGGTCTACCGGAATGACGACGCCCTCGCGATCGGTTTCCTTGCGAACAGAGAGCTGGTGGACTGGGATATCGAACAGGGAACGCCCATTGAGGTGCAGAACGCCTTTGTCCGCCTGGCCACAGGGATGGAAGATATCTTCCGTCTGGACAGGTACATTTCCCTGGAAGAAGGGGTTTCGAACGGGATCCGGATTCCGGAGGGCAAACAGGTTTACATCTATCTGCCTTCGAGGGTCAAGGAAATGAAACTTACGACCCCGGAATTTACCAAAACCTATACGACTTATACGGACCACCTGTATTCGGTTTTTTCCTGCGATGGCAGCCGGGATGCTTCCTTTACGGTCAAGCTGAATTCGTCCGGCAAGAAGGAAGCGTCCGTCTACACCTGCCCGGATGCCGCGGAGAAGGCAGTCATAGAATATCTGTCCGCACATCAGCTGGAGAACGTAAAAGCTGAGGGGAATCGTCTCAGCGGAACAATTGAAGCTCCGGATGACGCGGAGCTGCTGATTACGGTTCCCTATGACAGGAACTGGAAATGTACCGTGGACGGTGAGACGGTTGACGCCGATCCGATCGGATCCGCCCTTATGGGACTTCCGCTCAGCGCGGGAAAACATGAGATCCTGCTTACCTACGTTCCGGACGGCATGAAGGAAGGTGCCCTGCTGTCTCTTGTATGCGCGGCCCTGTACCTTCTGTCTTTCGCGGCGGAAGGCAGGAAAAAGCGCGGCTCTGCCCGCGGCGGAAAGCGGGATGAACGGCCGGGAGAGGAAAAAGCCCGGGCAGGGAAAACGTCTGCCGGAAGAGAAGGCTCCGCGGCAGAAGAAACGGAGGCAGAGGAGCTGCCTGCCGGAAGCGAAGATTCTGAAGCGGAAGAAACAGATATAGTGGAGAGAATATGATAAGGGAAGAGAACGGGATGAGAACGGCTCAGGACAGCAGCGCGGCGAAGGCGGGCGGAAACAGTCCGGCTGAAGCGGGAAGCCTGCAGGCTGCACGGAAGGAGACTGCCGGGACAGCAGAGGCGGCGAAGGCGGGCGGAAACAGTCCGGCTGAAGTGGGAAGCCTCCAGACTGCGCTGAAAGAAGCTGCGGAGACCTTCCGCCGGATCTGCGGGGATGAGAATGTCCTGGAAGAGGAGGCGATGAGCGTCCATACGACCTTCCGGATCGGCGGGCCGGCAGCGGTATTCGTTATGCCTCCGGATGAGGAGCGCCTCAGGGATGTGTTGCAGCTGTGCAGATCGGAGAAGCTCCCCTGCACGGTGATGGGCAACGGCAGTAATCTGCTTGTCAGCGACGAAGGCTACAGAGGCGTTGTGGTCCAGATCAGCAGGAATATGAACCGGATTGAGACCGAAGGGGAACAGATCCGCGCCCAGGCAGGAGCGATGCTCTCCGCCATCGCAAGACGGGCAATGGAAGAATCCCTGACCGGTATGGAGCCGGAATCCGGGATTCCCGGCACTCTGGGCGGCGCCCTGTCCATGAACGCCGGCGCTTACGGGGGCGAAATGAAGGATATTACCCTTTCTGTGCGCGTGCTCACTCCGGACGGACAGATCAGGGAGCTTGCCGGAGAACAGATGCAGTTTGCCTACAGGACCAGTATTGTCCAGAAAGAAAATCTGGTGGTCCTGTCCGCGGTTCTGCAGCTGGAAAAGGGGGACGCGGAACAGATCCGTGCCAGGATGGAAGAACTGAGGCAGAAGCGGACGCAGAAACAGCCGCTGGATCTGCCGAGCGCCGGATCCACATTTAAGCGTCCGCAGGGTTATTATGCCGCGGCTCTGATCGATGAGGCAGGCCTTCGGGGCTACAGGGTCGGAGGCGCCATGGTCAGTGAAAAACACTGCGGTTTCCTGGTCAATATTGACCACGCGACAGCTTCCGATATCCGTACCCTGATGGAGGATGTAAAAGCCAGAGTCTGTTCGATGAGCGGAGTGGAACTGGAGCCGGAGGTCAGGATGCTGGGCTTCTGACTTTATGAATTCCGCGCCCGCCGGACTGTGTACGCCATGCGGAAAGGTCCGGCCGCCGGATTTTATACGGCCCGGCTGACAGAATTAACCGGCTGAATATGCCATACAGCAGAAGAGGGGGCAGATATGAGATTTGTCATCGTAACCGGCATGTCCGGGTCGGGAAAGACAGAAGCGCTGAAGATGCTGGAGGACGCGGGATATTTCTGCGTGGACAACCTTCCCCTGGAGCTGATCGGAAAGTTTGCCGAGCTTGCGGCCAGCCCTGCCCAGGAATACAGCAAGGTCGCTCTGGGACTGGATGTGAGAAGTCTATATAAGAACAGCGACCGGTCTTCACGCGTGGAAGATTTTTTCGGCGCCATGCAGGAATACTCCTATGAGATCCTGTTCCTGGACTGCGGCGTGGACCAGCTGGTCCGCAGATATAAAGCTTCAAGGCGCAGGCATCCCCTGGCGGAGGAGGGACGCATAGAAGACGGGATCCAGAGGGAGAGAGCCCTGCTTGAGGAGCTGAAAAACAGGGCGGATTACGTGATTGATACCAGTGACCTTCTGACCAGGCAGCTCAGGGGCGAGCTGGACCGGATCTTTGTTGAGAATCCGGAGAGCAGCAGTCTCTTTGTTTCGATTCTCTCCTTCGGTTATAAATACGGGATTCCGGCTGACGCGGATCTTGTCTTTGACGTACGTTTTCTCCCGAATCCTTTTTACGTGGATGACCTGAAAAACAAGACCGGAAATGACCAGGAGGTCCGTGCCTATGTCTGCCAGACAGAGGAGGCGGATGAGTTCGTACGGAAGCTGACAGATCTTCTGGAATTTCTTTTCCCCCGTTATCTTGCGGAAGGGAAAAGGCAGCTGCTGATCGCGGTGGGCTGCACGGGCGGCAAGCACCGGTCGGTTACAATTACCAACATGCTGAGTGAATATTTCGCGGTGGAAGGCAAATATCCGGTAGCGGTCCTGCACCGGGATATCAGCCGCTGACGAGGGATTGCGATGTCGTTTTCCAGTGAAGTGAAAGAAGAGATGGCCGTCCGTCCGGACAGCGCGAGGCACTGCAGAATCGCCTCTCTCGCCGCCATGCTCCATTTCAGCGGGTATATCGGCGCAGACGGTGCGGGGATTCAGACAGAAAATGAATACGCCGTCCGTTTTTTCCAGGCAGCCCTCGGCAAATTTGCCGAATGTGAGGTCGATGTCCTGAGACTGCCCGGCGGAGCGCGGGGCGGGGGTTTTAAGGTTCTCATCCGGGAGCAGGAGCAGATCGGCCGCCTTCTGAACGCGGTCCGGATGGAAGCAGCCGCAGAAATCGGCTCTTTCGCGGGGCTGCCGCTTGACGGAATGCTGGTGCAGAAGTCCTGCTGCAGAAAGGCTTTTCTAAGAGCCGCTTTTCTTCTCTCAGGTTCCGTAAGCAATCCTGAGAAAAGCTATCATTTCGAGATTGTCTGCCAGAATGAGGAGGATGCGAAATTTCTGGCGGATCTCATGAATTCCCTTTCCCTGGACGCCCGGATCATACCGAGAAGACGCCGTTCAAGGCAGCAGCTCGTGGTTTACCTCAAGGAGGGGGAGCAGATTTCGGACGCTCTGGGACTGATGGGAGCACACCAGAGCCTGATGAAGCTGGAAAACGCCCGCATTGTGCGCAATATCGCAGGCTCTGTGAACAGGAGAGTCAACTGTGAAACAGCGAATCTGATGAAAACCGTAGATGCGGCGGTGCGTCAGACGGAGGATATCCGCTATCTGCGGGACAACGGCGGCCTTGAACAGCTGCCGGCCGGACTCAGGCAGGCTGCCGAGCTGCGCCTGAAAATGCCGGATGCCACATTGAGAGAACTGGGAGAAGCTCTGGACCCTCCGATCGGGAGATCGGGCGTCAACCACAGGCTGCAGCGGCTCAGTGAGCTGGCGGCACGCCTGCGCAGGGAGGAACATCCGTTATGACCGGATTTTATATAATCGTAACGATACTGGTATTTTTCGCCGCAGCCCTGCCGGTCAGCATACTCAGCGTGATCTGGGATGAAATCAGTGTAAATCTGACGGTGGGGGTGCCGTATGTAGCCATACTCCGGGCCCTGATCGTGCTGGGCGCCGCTGTCGCCTGCATCCTGTGCGAAAAACTGAAAGAAAGGCAGTATGTGCTGGACCTGGTGGTGATTGCCGTCTGCATGGAAGCCCTGAGCCTGATCGGCTTTTCTCTTTCCAGGGTTTTCTGGAACCTGGCGCTGTGGGCTGTGGTACTTGGCGCCGGTATGGGGATGAGCCTGACCCTTCTGTGTATGGCGGTCGTCAGGCTGAGTACTGCCCGTGTGATGCTACTCTTTACAGGTTCCGCCGCCGGCGTGTTCGCCGGGGCTTTCCTGCTGGACAGGGGCATCCGGTCCGGGCACAGCTGGAGAACCTCCTGCCAGTTTCTTGCCATTTTCCAGATCCTTCTGTCCCTGCTGCTTTTCCTGATTCTCCGGATGGCGATCAGGAAAAAACACAGTGTGCGCTTTCTGGAGGAACGCCGGAGAGAATATCTGCGCAGAAGAGAGAGTGACCGGAAAGAACAGACAGGGCAGGACGCGGGTGCGGAGGACAGGATCGAACAGAATTATCTTCTGAGGATGGGAGCCGCTTATCTTGCGGCAGGACTGACAGGCTTCCTGCTTCTGGCGGGGGCGCTGTGGCCTCAGAATTATCTGGTGACGGTGAGCGAAGCCGGAATGACGGACTCCTCCTTCACGGTGTACGGGATTCTTCTTACGGCGGCCGGCGTACTGTGCGGCAGAGCCGCCGCCGCGGCTGTGCGTCTCAGAAGCGGCCTCCTTCACGCCATATGCAGCAGCCTGCTGATTCTTGTTCTGCTGCTGGAGCTGATCCTGCAGCGGGACAGCATCCCGTCGCAGACCGTTCTGTTTGCCTGCCAGTTCCTGACCGGCGCGGCGCTGGGACCGGTATTCCCGCAGCTGATCCTGATCGATGACGTGCGGCTGGACCGGGACGCGGAGAATTCCTTTACCTCCCTCCTGCCGGCTTTTTATCTCAGCAGCATCCTGGTAATCACGCCCGTGAGCCGGGCACTGGCGGGAAGCGGCTCTGCGGGGCATTTTGCTCTCTGGATGCTGGCCGGGGCAGTTGTTCTTGCGGGCGCGCTGCTGGCGGTTTCGAAAACATTGCCGCGAGAATCCCGCTGATTTATTGTACAGAGGAGAGAATCATATGAAACAGACCGGAATCTGCGTGGCGGTCCTGGCCAATGTGGATGCAGGGAAGACTACGCTTGCGGAGCAGATTCTGCTTAAGACCGGCGTAATCCGCACGGCCGGCAGGGTCGATCACGGAGATTCTTTCCTGGACACGCATGAGCTGGAACGCAGGCGCGGGATCACCATCTTTTCCAAAATGGCGCGGATTCCCCTGGGCGGCAGGAATCTGACCCTGCTTGATACGCCGGGCCACGTGGATTTTTCCGCGGAGACCGAGCGCACGCTGCAGATCGCGGACTGCGCGGTTCTTCTGATCAGCGCGGCGGACGGGGTGACAGGACATACCATGACCCTGTGGTCGCTGCTTGAGCGCTACCGTCTTCCGACCCTGATCTTTGTCAATAAAATGGACCAGCAGGGAGCAGACGCCGGCGGGGTTCTGGAAAAACTCCGGAAGCATCTGGACGAACGATGCATCTGTTTCTCTCCCTGGGCGGACGCCGCGGGAGCGGACAGGCAGGCTGTACCGGCCGGGAAGAGCCTTTACGGGACAGGGGAGAGCCTGGAGGATTTTTATGACAGCGCCGCCATGTGCGATGAGGCGGCCATGGAAGAATACCTGGAGAAGGGAATGCTGTCCGATGAAGGACTCCGGGAGCTGTTCGCGCTCAGAAAGATATTTCCCTGCTTTTTCGGATCCGCTCTGAAGGGGGAGGGCACGGGAGCATTTCTGAACGGCCTGAACCTCCTGATCCGGGAGAAAGAAGTGCCGGATGAGTTCGGGGCCTTATGCTATAAGATTTCCAGGGACGAGAAGGGAAACCGGCTCAGCTGGCTGAAGATTACCGGCGGAAAGATCCGCAGCAGGGCGCTTATCGCAGGGCGCCTGAACGCGCCGGACAGCGGCGCTGATGGAGCCGGCGGGGAGGAAGAGGATCCGGATCCGGCTGCGGAAACCGGCGGACAGGAAGCAGTTTCAGGGCCGGCCGAGAAGATCAACCAGATCAGGCTTTACTCCGGAGACCGCTTCACGCAGACGGAGGAGGCGTCCGCAGGCCAGGTTGCGGCTGTGACGGGACTGACCGCATCCTTCTGCGGGCAGATTTACGGTTCCTGTACAGACGACGCCGTTCCGGCGATAGAGCCGGTCCTGTCCTATGACCTTGTCTATCCGCCCTCGGAAGACAGGCTGGTCATGTTTGGAAGGCTGAGGGAACTGGCGGAGGAGGTTCCGGAGATCTCGCCTCAGCTGGATGAAGTCAGCGGCGCGATTCACGTGCGGGTGATGGGCGAAGTGCAGACGGAGATCCTGAAAAGCCTCTTTGAGGAGCGCTACGAGACGCAGATCGGCTTCGGGGACGGACAGATCGTCTACCGGGAGACCATTGCGGACAGCACGGAGGGCGTGGGACATTTCGAACCCCTGCGCCACTATGCGGAAGTCCACCTGCTCCTGGAACCCGGAGAAAAAGGCAGCGGAATCGTGTACGCCTCAGACTGCCCTACGGATCTGCTGGCCCGCAACTGGCAGAGGCTTGCCCTCTCCACCCTGCGCGCGCACAGGCAGGTCGGAGTCCTCACAGGCTCTGAACTGACCGACGTCAAAGTCACGCTTCTGTCGGGAAGGTCGCATATCAAGCATACCGTAGGCGGGGATTTCCGGCAGGCTGCAAGGAGAGCCCTGCGCCAGGGGCTTATGAAATGCAGGAGCATCCTGCTGGAACCCTGTTATGATTTCACGCTGGATCTTCCCGCCGCCTATGTGGGGAGAGCCCTTCTGGACATAGAGAACGCCGCGGGACATGTGGATCCGCCGGAGATTGAAGGGGAGCTGGCCCACCTGACGGGATATGCTCCGGTCAGCACCATGCGCAACTACCAGGCGCAGGTGCGGGCGTATACTTCCGGACGCGGATGGCTGGAACTGACGGCCAGAGGCTATGAACCCTGCCACAATCCGGAGGAGGTGATCGAAAAGATTGCCTACGAACCGGAGCGGGATCTGCGCAACCCGACCTGGTCGGTATTCTGCGCGCACGGTTCCGGATTTGAAGTTCCCTGGGATCAGGTGGAGGCGTATATGCACCTGCCGCTGCGTTCAGCCTCAGGAGAGGGAGGCGTCCCGGCCGGAAATGGCGCGGACGGAGTTCTTTCGCCCGCGGAGGAGGAGGCTTCCCGAAGAGGCGCCTATGAGCGCTACCGGCAATCGGAAGCGACCGCGGCGGAACTGGATGCCATCTTCGAACGGACTTACGGACCGGTCCGAAGACGACTGGGAGAAGAGCTGACAGGGGGCGTTTCCTATGGCGAAAGCAGACCGGGAGGCGGCAGAAGCGGTCCTACAGGCCTGCACCGCCCCAGAAAAAAGGAAGAGACGGAAGCGTATCTGCTGGTAGACGGTTACAATATTATCTTTGACTGGGACGACCTGAGGAATCTGGCAGGAAGGGAAATGGCGGGAGCCAGGACGAAGCTTGCGGATATCCTGAGCAATTACCAGGGCTTCCGGAAGATGAACCTGATCCTTGTCTTCGACGCCTACCGGGTGGAGGGCGGCGCCGAGCACGTTGAAAAGTATCATAATATCTATATCGTCTACACAAAAGAAGCGGAGACTGCCGACCGCTATATCGAGCGGGCGGTTCACCGGATCAGCAAAAGCGCGGATATCACGGTGGCCACCAGCGACAAGGCGGAACAGATCATTATATGGGGAGCGGGAGCCCGCAGGATGTCGGCGCGTGAGCTGCGGGAAAGTATCGAGGGGACAAGCCGCGAAATCCGCAGCGACTATCTGACGAAGAGCGGAACCGGCAGAAACCTGCTTTTTGACGGACTGCCGGCGGAGATGGCCGAACTGATGGAGGATGTCCGGCTGGGGAGAAAAAGCCTGGCGGATGCCGTGATGGACAGGGCAAAGGCCGCTGAAGCCGGAAGAGGGCAGGAAGAGCGCAAGAGCTGAAGCATTAAACCGGCAGATGCCGGCGGATCCCGGGAGCGGGACGGTTAATTACCGGATCATTCGAGGCGGAAGAAGATTCCGCCTGCACCTGGCGGGAGGGAGAAAATGGAGAATTATGTGATTACCGTCTCAAGAATGTTCGGCAGCAGGGGGCATGAAATTGCGGCCCGGCTCGGAGAACTTCTTCAGATCCCGGTTTATGACCGCAGCAGCGTGGAAGCCCTGGTCCCGGATCCCGGAAGCCTGCAGAATGCGGGGACGGAGGGGGAGCATTCCGGCAGGGCTGAGGAGACGGGCGCTGCCCCGCAGAGCTTTATGGCCAGGCTCTTCCGCAGGGACACCAGGGATCATGCGGCTGAGGAAGCGCAGGCGATGTTCAACGCCCAGGCGGAGGTCATCCGCGGGCTGGCGGAAGAGGGATCCTGCATTATACTTGGCCGCTGCGGGGACCAGATTTTTCACGGGAAGAAGAGATGCCTGAACGTTTTTCTCTTTGCGCCGGATGAAGTCCGGATCCGCAACTGTATGGAGATGCTCCATACGGATGAGACTTACGCCCGCACCCTGATTGCCAGCGAGGACAGGACCAGGAGGGAATACCGGAAACGTTTCTCCGCCGATTTCCCGGATGAGGTGACCGGCCGGCAGCTGCTGCTGGACAGTTCCGTCTTCGGAGTGGAGGAATCCGCCCGGATTCTGGCGTCCGCCGCCAGATACCTGTTTTATGAAGATTAATCTTTTAAAGGATATAGTATGATGGCGCGCAAAAAGACAGGCCATATAGTATAATACTGGAAGCTGCCCGGCGCGGCCGGGCGTATTCTGAAGGATCCGGGGGAGTGACCTCTGCCCGGCAGCGAAGCCGGACAGGCGTGAGAAAGGAGCTTATTGACATGAGATGCCCGTTTTGCGGAAATGAAGACACGAGGGTAACCGATTCCAGGCCGGTGGAAGAGAGCAATTCCATCCGGAGAAGACGCCAGTGCGACGGCTGCGGGAAACGTTTTACTACTTATGAGAAGATTGAGACGATTCCGCTGGTCGTGATCAAGAAAGACCACACACGGCAGCAGTACGACCGCAGCAAGCTGGAAGCCGGCGTCATGCGGGCATGCTATAAGAGACCGGTACCGATCACGGAGATCAAGAAGATGATCGATAAGGTCGAGACCGAGCTGTTCAACGGACAGGCCGGTGAAGTGGACAGCAGCGAAGTCGGGGAAAAGGTCATGGACGGCCTGAAAAAACTGGATCCGGTCGCTTATGTCAGATTTGCTTCTGTATATCGACAGTTTGCAGACCTGGAATCCTTCCGCGATGAGATCAGGGCGATCCTGAATGAGGAAAATCATCCGAATAGCTGAATGGTCCGGACGGATCAGGCAGAGGGGAAGATGAGGAGGAAAATACCGTGCGCAGACGCCTGGAACAGCTTCTGAGTGAGACATTTGAATATGAGAAACCGGTTCCGGTCCTGTCCTGTGACAGGATCCGGCTGGAAGTGAAAGAAGGCACTGCCGCAGGGGGCGTCTTTTCCGTATCTCACCCGCAGGAGCGCAGGATCCGGGGATTTGTGTATTCTTCCAACCCGAGAATGAAGGCGGAACCGGAGGAGTTTTACAGCTCATCCGCGACGATTCGTTTCCGGGTTGATACGACCGGCCTGGAAGCGGGCGGATTAACGGAAGGGGTATTCACGCTGTCCACAGACCTTGGAGAGCTTCATGTACCCTGCCAGGTTCTGGTAAAGAGCAAAGATGCATCGCTCTCCGGCAGAACACAGATCAGAGAGCCGGGACAGGACCCGGAGAGAGAGGACGATGCAGGACCCAGGAAGGATACGGCTCCCGCGAGGAAGACGCCGGCGGACCTGAACCTTCTGGTAAAGACTGCCCGGGAGGATTACGCGGCAGCCTGCGAACTTTTTGCTTCCGGGGAATTTCGCGAAAGTCTTAAGAAAGAGAGTGTCGCGGTCAGGACCCTTTATCAGGCGCTGATCACACAGAGCGGACGGGAAAGGGGTCTGGAGGAATTCCTGATCGGCTGCGGAAAAAAGGAGCCGGTCGGGATCACCCTGGACAGGAACCATTTCCAGATGGCGGACCCGGAGGGAACGGTCCTGGAGACAGTTAAGATCAGCTGCAGCGGCTGGGGCTATCTCGAGATGGATATTTCCTCCGACGCGCGTTTTCTGAGACCGGAGAAGAAGTTCGTCACAACACGGGACTTCGGCGGAAGCGAGTATGAGCTCCGCTTTATCGTTGACTCCAATTTCCTCCATGCGGGATGCAATTATGCCCGCATCACAATACAGACCAGCTATCAGACCCTTCTGTGCGATGTGAGAGTTGACCGTTCCGGATCGGAAGATCACCGGCAGCACCGGGTGAGAGCCCTGATGGTCCGCAAAGCGGTGACGCTTTATCTGGATTACCGCCTTGGGAAGATCGACCTGCGCAGCTGGACGGACCGCAGTGAATCCGTGATCGCGAGCTATTTCCGCGCCGGCGGGGACGATCCGTATGCGAGCCTTCTGAATGTGTTTGTGCTGCAGGCGGAGGGCAGGAAGGCCAGGGCGGAGAAGCTGCTTTTGGATCTTGAGAAAAAGAAGGAACTTGTGTCGGATCCCTCGCGTCTGGCAGTGTGGCTTTATCTGTCCACTTTTTTCAGGACCGGGCAGGATGAGGTAAATGAAGTTCGCAGGAAGGTGAGGCAGCTGTATCTGCAGAACCGCAGGTGCTGGGTCATCCGCTGGCTGCATCTCTACCTTCTGGAAGATGAATTCCCGAATGACAATGCGCGCCTGGATCTGGTTGTCCAGCAGATCAGGCTCGGCTGCAACAGCCCGGTCATGTATCTGGAGGGGGCGCTTATCCTCCAGAAGAATCCCTGGCTGATCCATGAGTGGAATCTCCCGGTGCGCATGATCGTTGACTTCGCGGCCCGGAACGCGCTGCTGACGGAACAGCTCTGCCTGCAGACGGCAGGACTGATTCTGAAAAAACCCAAATATGATCCTGCCACATTCCGACTGCTGGGCAGATGCTATGAACAGACCCAGCTGCGGGATATCCTCGCCGCCTGGTGTACGCTGGCAATCGCCGGTGAAAAAAGAGAGGAGCGCTATTTCCCGATCTATCAGGCTGCCGTGAGCCGCGAGCTGACCATCAACGGTCTCTATGAATATTATATGGAGACGATGGGGGAATGCAGGATTGAACGGATGCCGCAGATCATCCGCCGTTATTTTGTATACAACGACGCGATGGACTGGAGAAGGAAGGCGAGAATCTACAGGAATATTTCCGACAGCAGGGAGAACATTCCGCAGATCTATACTTCCATGCTTCCCGCGATCCGCTCCTTCATGGCGGACCAGCTGAGAATGAGCCGCGTGAACAGCGATCTGGCCGTCCTTTATGCCCGCTACATAGACCGCAAGGCACTGACGCAGGATCAGGCAAAGCATCTGATCCAGATTCTGTTCACCTTTGAAATTGACTGCAGAAATCCGGCCATGAAAAAGGTCCTGACCGCGGACGTGCGGCTTCAGAAGAATCCTCTGGTGCAGATCAGCGGCTCGAAAGCACAGATTCAGATCTATTCGGAGGATTCAAGGATCCTCCTTGAAGATGATGACGGGCGGCGTTATGCTTCCACCTCCCTGTATATGGCGGAGCATCTGCTGGACGCGCCGGCTCTGATGAACCTGTGCGCGCGGATCGTTCCGGATGATCCGGGGATTGTTCTTTTCTATTGCCTGAACGCGGGAGGCAGACAGAAGATCAGCCATAAAAATCTCGGCTATTTTCTCAGCGCCGTGAACATGAGCGCCCTGTCGGAGGAATTCCGCACGCAGGTGCGGGGCTGGCTGCTGGATTATTACACGGAACATCCGGATGAGGAGAATCTTTTCCATTTTCTCCGGCATATCAACTATGCGGACTATATCATCCTGGACAGGCAGAAGCTGCTTTACCTGCTGACCCAGGAGGGACTCTATGAGGAAGCGTACGGGATCCTGGAAAAGTACGGGTCGGAGAATCTTCCCGTCCCGCTTCTGGTGCGCATCTGCTCCCAGATGATCATTGCCTGTGAATTCGAGGAGAGAAGTTTTCTCTCCGGCCTGTGTGCCGTGTGCTTTTCACTGGGCAAATATGATGAAAACATCCTGCGCTACCTGATTCTCTACTATGAGGGACCGCTCGCGGTCATGCGGCAGGTCTGGTCCGCAGCCCGCCAGTATGAACTGGAGACGATTGACCTGGAGCGGAAGATCCTGAGCATGCTTTTATTTACCGGCGAGGATACTGCAGGGAGCGAAGGCATCTACCTGAATTACCGTGCGTCGCTGGGGAACCGGAGACTCTGCCAGGCTTATGTGATTCTGAAAAGCTACCGCTACCTGGTAAAGGGAGAACCCACTTCGGAGCTGCTCTTTGAGGACATCCTGAGCGATTACCTGAAGGGAGGGCAGCTCCCGGATACCTGCGCGCTGGCCCTGCTTCAGTATCTGTCAGGCCTGATCGGGCTGACGGAAGAGAAAAAGAAGACCGCCTCCGAGCTGCTGGAGCTGTTCAGCAGCAGGGGAATCCGCTTTGCCTTTTTCCAGCGTTTTCCTGCGGAACTGACGGATCCGTTGAACATCGACGATAAGGTATTTCTGGAATGTGTTGCGGATCCGGCCAGCAGCGTGAAGCTGTTCTACCGCTTCCGGGGAACGGAGGAGGAGTGGACGGAAGAAACCATGCTGGATGTCTTTCAGGGGATCCGGGTACGGGAGTTTGTCCTCTTCGGCTCAGAGGAGCTGGAGTGCCGGACAGAGGAAATCAGCCCGGAAGGAGAGCAGTTCCGCAGCGGCCTGAGGACACTCAGGGCCCGCGCTGTTCCGGAGGCGCTGAAGAACAGCCGCTTCGGAAAACTGTTTTCCATGGCGCAGAAGCTGAATGAGGGGGACAGGGAAGCATACCTTAACGAGCTTGCGGATTATCAGGAAACGGATCTGCTGACAAGGGAACTGTTCACGCTGCTGTGACAGCCGGCGATTTTCCCGGCGGACGGAGCGCCGTTTCCGGCATCTGACCGCTTCTGCGGCAGATGTGTTCCTCCGGGAACAGCCGTTTTGCAGAACAGATCGGAGAGAGATATGGAGCAGAAGGAGACTTTTGCCGGTCTGCAGCTATCCCGTGACGGGGCGCAGATCACATGGTACGGCGAAGGGGTGAGCGAGCCGCAGACACTGGTCCTGCCTTCCGGAGGGGACAGCGGCATGCTGGAGCTTCCGGTCAGTGTCTGGAAGGGCATCATCATGGGAGGAAGCTATTCTCTTGAGACCCTTTCCGCATTCCTGAAGGAGCTTCTGGAGCAGGTACCGGGAAAACCGGATCTGCGCCGGATCGGCGTATGCGTAACGCTTCCGGAGCTGAAGCCGAAAATGAGCGAGAATCTTGCCCGGGCCATGGAGAAGATCGGCATTGAACGCAGGAACCTTTATTTTCAGGACTGGCGGACCAGTTTTTATTACTATGTCGTAAATAAACGCAGGGAGCTGTGGAACGGGGACGTTGCCTTCCTGCAGTACAAAAATGAGCGGATGATCGGCCATATTCTGCATATTGACCGTTCAGTCCGCCCGGGAGTCGTCTCGATCAGCGAAGTGGCTTCGACCGATGTGAGCGACAGCGTCCGGGCAGGCCGGAGCGACGAGGACTGGGACCGGGAGAGGGACCGTCTGTTCTACGAGCTTCTCGGCAGACTGTATGAGCGCAGGAATGTGACGACCAGCTATCTTTACGGGACATACTTTGACCGTTCCTGGGCAGTCCGGTCTTTCCAGTACCTGACCTTCCGGCGGCATGCTTTCCAGGGGCAGAACCTTTTCTCCAAGGGCGCCTGCTATGGCGCGATGGCCAGGGCAGGCAGGATCCATATGCCGGACCTGATTTTCAGCGGCGTGGATATGGTGTCGGAGAATGTAGGCATCCAGCTGCGCGTCAGGGGGAAAGAGCAGTATTATCCGCTCGTCAGCGCCGGAGTCAACTGGTATGAAGCCCACAGCAGCTGCGAGATCATTCCCGATGCGGAGACGAGCATCGCGATTCTGACAAGCCCCATGAAAGAAGGGGAGACCGTCAGGCATCTGCTCAGGCTGGACCATTTTCCTGACCGGAAAAACCGCGCGACCAGACTGCGGATGACCCTTTATTTTACTTCGCAGAAAAAATGCACCGTGGAGGTGGAGGATCTGGGCTTCGGCGGTTTCTACCCGCCGAGCGGAAGAGTCTGGAAGAGAGAGATCCGGATTCAGGGAGACGCAGAATAATCCGGCTGCTGATCAGAGGGGGAGAGAAGATTGAGTTTCGATCTGTGTACGGTTAAGACGGCGGAACATCCGTTTTACATAGAGAGCGTGGGCGTCAGTATCTATTCCATAGAAGAACTGTGCTTTTTTCTGAAGGAGAATCTGTATCTGATCGATAAAAGCATTATGAACAGCAGTCTCTGTGACTGGGTGCGGGATGAGCTGGGGCTGAAGACGCTCAGCCGGAAGATGTCCGAGGCCATGGAGCGGCCGGATAAGGACGTCAGCTATTTTATCATGCCGGTTTTTGCCGAGATCGGATATCTGTCAGGCAAGGGGTTGCACGCGCTCAGGGAAGAGCTGACCCGGGTCCAGGTAGGACCGGAGGATGAGCGTTCCAAGATCCGCGCGGACTATCTGGTCCAGAGCGGAAGGTACACGGCGGCGATCACGGCCTACCGGAAGATTCTGACCCGGAACAGTTCGCCCAGCAGCCTGGGCGCCCAGTTTTACGCGAGCGTCTGGAACAATCTGGGCTGCGCCTACGCCCTGCAGTTCCGCTACCGCAATGCGGCGGACTGTTTTCTCAGCGCCTGGAAGCTGGTCCGGTCACGGGAGATGATGCGCAAATATGTGAGTACGCTGCCGCTGTTTCTGGATGAGAAGGAATACCGGGATACGCTGGAGAGTCTGGGAGCCGACCCGGTCCTGATCGAAAAAATTCAGGAATATAATCTGAAAATCGCCGCGGATGCGCGCGACAGGCTCAGGGCAAGGCCCCAGGGGAAGCTGACGGATGAGGAAGTGCTCACGCAGATGGAGGAAGAATACCGGAGAGGCGCGTTCGCCTGACCTGTTTCTTTCTTTTTGTTGCGCGGCGTCTTTCTTTCAGTTATAATGGCGGCGGTTCCTGCGGCCGCACGGCAAAACGCGCGGTCCGGTAAAATATTGAAAGCTTTCCGGAGGAGGCAGACAGGTGAGCTACGACAGTTATACAAGTCCATTATCCCAGCGTTATGCCAGCAGGCAGATGCAGTACATATTTTCCCAGGACATGAAGTTCCGGACCTGGAGGAGACTGTGGATCGCCCTGGCGAAGACAGAGAAGGAGCTGGGCCTGAATATCACGGACGAGCAGATCGCCGAGATGGAGGCGCACAGGGATGATATCAATTACGCGGATGCCGAAGCCAGGGAGAAGATCGTCCGTCACGATGTGATGAGCCATGTCTATGCATACGGGCTTCAGTGCCCGAAGGCGAAGGGTATCATCCATCTCGGGGCGACCAGCTGCTATGTGGGCGACAATACGGATATCATCATTATGAAGGAAGCGCTCGCGCTCGTTCACAGAAAACTCGTGAACGTGATCGCGAAACTGGCGGATTTCGCCGGGAATTATAAGGACCTGCCGACGCTCGCCTTTACCCATTTCCAGCCGGCCCAGCCGACTACGGTGGGCAAAAGAGCCACCCTCTGGATGAATGAGTTCGTCATGGATCTGGAGGACCTTGAATATGTGTCCGGCAGCCTGAAGCTGCTCGGCTCCAAGGGAACCACCGGAACGCAGGCGTCCTTCCTGGAGCTTTTTGACGGGGATACGGAGAAGGTGGACCGGCTTGACCCGCTGATCGCGGAGAAGATGGGATTTGAATCCTGCTATCCGGTCTCCGGACAGACTTATTCCAGAAAAGTCGATACCAGGGTTGTGAACGTCCTGGCCGGCATCGCCGCCAGCGCCCACAAGATGAGCAATGACATCCGCCTTCTGCAGCATCTCAAGGAGGTGGAGGAGCCATTTGAGAAGAGCCAGATCGGATCCAGCGCCATGGCCTACAAGAGAAATCCCATGCGCTCGGAGCGGATCGCCTCCCTGGCCCGTTTTGTGATCGCGGACGCGCTGAATCCCGCTATCACCAGTGCCGCCCAGTGGTTTGAGCGCACGCTTGACGACTCTGCGAACAAGCGGCTGAGTGTGGCGGAAGCTTTTCTCGCCGTCGACGGCATCCTGGACCTGTGCCTGAATGTCACGGACGGAATGAAGGTATATCCGAAGGTGATCTATAAGCATCTGATGGCGGAGCTGCCTTTTATGGCGACCGAGAATATCATGATGGATGCGGTGAAAGCCGGAGGAGACCGGCAGGAGCTGCATGAAAAGATCCGGACCCTCTCCATGGAGGCGGGCCGGACCGTCAAGGAAGAAGGACTGGACAACAATCTGCTGGCTCTGATCGCGGAAGATCCCATGTTCCGCCTGAGCAGGGAGGAACTGGAAAAGAGCATGGATCCGCGCAGATATGTCGGTTACGCGCCGGTACAGGTGGAAAAGTATCTGGACGGGGTGATCCGGCCGCTGCTTGAGAAAAATAAGGATGAGCTCGGCGTCAGCGCACAGATCAGTGTTTGAGGAGGAGAACATTATGGTACAGGCAGTAGTCGGAGCCAACTGGGGCGATGAGGGCAAGGGCAAGATTACGGATACACTGGCTGAGAAAGCGGATATCGTCGTACGCTTTCAGGGCGGGGCAAACGCGGGACATACGATTGTCAACAAATACGGCAAGTTCGCCCTGCATACCCTTCCGAGCGGCGTATTCCATCAGAATATCACGAATGTAATCGGAAACGGCGTCGCACTGAATATTCCCCTGGTCCTGAAGGAAGTGAACGAACTGGTGAGCGCCGGCGTACCCGCGCCGAAGCTGCTGATATCGGACCGTGCCCAGATCGTGATGAGCTACCATATCCTTTTTGACGCTTACGAGGAAGAACGCCTGGCCGGAAAATCCTACGGGTCTACCAAGTCGGGCATCGCTCCTTTCTATTCGGACAAATATGCGAAGATCGGTTTCCAGGTCAGCGAGCTATGGGATGAAGAGATTCTCAGCGAGAAGGCGGAGAAGATCTGCACGCTGAAAAATGTGATGCTGGAGCATCTGTACCACAAGCCCCTGCTCACGAAGGAAAGCCTTCTCGAGGAGCTGCACGGCTACCGCGACATGATCACGCCCTACGCGGCGGACACGGCGACATTCCTGGAAAACGCGATCCGTGAGGGAAAGACGATCCTGCTGGAAGGGCAGCTGGGAACCATGAAGGATCCGGACCACGGCATCTATCCGATGGTGACATCCTCCTCCACCCTGGCGGGCTACGGCGCGATCGGGGCCGGGATTCCGCCCTATGCGATCACGAAGGTGGTGACGGTCTCCAAGGCATATTCCAGTGCGGTCGGAGCGGGAGAATTCGTGTCCGAGATCTTCGGAGAGGAAGCGGATACCCTCAGGAACCGCGGCGGCGACGGGGGAGAGTTCGGAGCTACCACAGGCCGTCCGCGCAGGGTCGGCTGGTATGACTGCGTCGCGTCCAGATACGGATGCAGGCTTCAGGGTGCGACGGACGTGGCTTTCACCGTTCTGGACGTACTCGGCTACCTGGACGAGATTCCGGTCTGCGTGGCCTATGAGATCGACGGAAAGCAGACCACGGATTTTCCGACCACGGCCCTGCTTAAGAAGGCAAAGCCGGTGTGGAAGAAGCTCCCGGGCTGGGGCTGCCAGATCAGGGGAATCCGGACCTACGAAGAGCTTCCGGAAAACTGCCGCAGATATATTGAATTCATTGAGCAGCAGATCGGATATCCGATCACTATGGTATCCAACGGACCGGGCCGCGATGAGATCATTTACCGTGAGAGCCCGCTGAAAAACTGATATGGAAATTTTACTGAAAGCGATTCCGCCGCTGATCCTGCAGCCCGCGCTGTTTCTTTGCCTGGGTTCGGCTCTCCTGCGGATACGGAAAAGGGACACCTTAAGGCTGAGCAGCGCTATGCTGCTCGGCTATTTCGTATATTATTCTCTTTTTGAGGCGCTGTGCCTGTTTTTTGAGCTGCGCCTCATGAGCCTGCATGCCCTGAGCATATGTACGGCCGTTCTGATGGCTGTGATTCTCGCGGCGGGCATCCTGTATGGAAGAAAGGACTGGGCGCACTGGCTTTCTTCCCTTGGCGGCCGGCTGAAATCCCACGGTTTCGGTTTCTGGATCCTCCTGGCTGTTACAGCGGCGTCTGTCCTGATCGTCCTGCTTTACACCGACGCGTCCGCCGATTCCGATTATTATGTGGGCATGGCTTCAACGGCCCTGTTTACCGATACGCTGGGGCGTTTTGATCCCACAAGCGGAGCCGCGCTGCCGGTTTTCAAGGCACGCTACGCCCTCTGCTGTTTTCCTTATCACAGCGCGGTGATGGCCGACCTCTTCCGTCTGCCCGTGATCGTACAGGCCAGAAGTGTGACAAGCGCCGTGAATGTACTGATGGCAAATATCGCCGTTTACCGTCTTGGCCGGGTCCTTTTCACCGGACACGCGCGGCAGCTGGGAAAGGTGCGCAGCATCGGAAACAGTCCGGAGACCCTGAGCCGCAGGGCGGCGGATCTGTTTGTGCTGGCGGTGTTTCTGGTAAACCTCTTTTCCTCCACGATCTATCTGCCCGGGATCTTTCTGTTCACCCGCGCTTATGAGGGAAAAGCCCTGATTGCCAATATCTGCCTGCCCTGTGTATTCGGCATCTGTGCCTGTTATATGCGGGGGAACCATGACAGCAGGCTCTTCCGGAATCTGTTCTGGATCAGTTTCGCGGGCGTGTGCTTCTCGGCAAGCTCGGTCTTCCTCTTTGTGCTCAGCGCCTGCGGAATCCTGCCGGTGCTGCTTTTCCGGCGCAGGTGGAAGGATCTCCCGCTGTTCGTTTTTGCCTGCCTGCCGGTGATTCTGTGGGCCGGAGTCTATTACATGACGCAGCACGGAATGCTGTATCTGAGCGCCGTGCGCGGATGACCGGATGAGCCGGGGATGCCCCGGAACGGATGCGGGATAGCCGCATTTTTATGGGAGCGGATATTTCACTGCCGACCGGAGACGGGGGCGGTTATAAAGGAAAGGATGTGTCTGAGTGACTGGAGTAACAGTTTCCGCTTTCGGGCTGCGGTTCGTGCCGGAATGTCTGAAAGTATATATGGGCCTCAGCTGGCCGTTTTTTGCCGTAATCTTATGCGGCATGGCGGCTTATCTGGTTTTTGCGGGAAAAATGAAAACAGTGCGGGCGGGAGATGAGTGGCCTGTGACCAAAGTCTTCTGGCTGATCATGATCTGCATGGGGCTGACGGTCTGCAATCCGTTTCCGGTGAGAAAGATCGTCCCGCGCTTCGGCATGACGACGGTTTATTACCGGGTATTCTGGGTATTCCCGCTTACAGTGGGAGCGGCCTATTATCTGACCCTGCTCTGGACGAGACAGAAAAAACGCTGGCTCGGCCTGCTGCTTTTTGCAATCTGCCTGGCCGCACTGGTCTTCCTGGTGCCGCTGAATCCGGGCGTGGAAAACCTGCGCAGCAGGACAGCTCTTCCGACGAACGTCTATAAAGTGGACGGCGCGATTCCGGGCCTGTGCAGCGCAGTGCATGAAGATTATGAGAAAACAGAGGAGTATGCCGCTTCGGCGGAAACGCTTGCCGGGGCAGACCTGAAAAGCGCGGAAGGCGCGGAGCTTTTTGCGGCAGCGCTGCCCAGGTGCATCTTTCCTTTTAAGCTGGAATTTGCCGTACGGCAGTACGATGCGGGGATCGCGCTCAGCTTTGACCGCAATATGCGCCTTTACTATGAAGGGAACAGGTCTACGGGCCTCAGCTATAAAGGAAACAGGACCTACAGGCAGTGCGCCCTGATCCTGCGCGGTATGTACGGACTGGATGATACCGTCACGGAAAAACAGATGAGAAGGTGCCTGAAAAAGACGGGAACCGATTATCTGATTGTGGAGAGCGAACTGGCAAACCGCCTGCTTCTTGAAAGAAGCGGCTGTGAACTTGTGACGCAGAGCGCCGGTTACGATATCTACCGTTTCGGCCTTACGAAAGTCTGAGGAAAGCCGGAGCGGGAAATTAATCCTTTTCCCGGTCTTCTTTTTCCCCGCCGCCGGAAGCGCCGCGCCCGGAAAGAATGCGGGCGACCAGGAACATGGCGTAGATCAGGACCGGGACGACGACTGTCATGACCACGGACGCCATCAGCCAGTTCTTTGTGTTCGGACTGCCGAATACGCCGAGGAAAAATGTGATCACGTAAAGGCCGAGGATTACAACAGCTGCGGCTAGAGCCAGGATGCGTTTTGCGGATTTCATACGGGATTCCTTTCATAAAAAGACATCAGAAAATGCCGGACACCGGAACTTTCCGGGATTTCATACGGAAGCGGCTGACCGGACAACGGTGATTCCCGAAGACCGGATGCTCATCATTCTCCGACGAGTTTAGCATATTTTCCCTTATCCGCAAAGAAGGGAAGAGAAGGGAATCTTGAAAAAGCGGTATGAATACGGTATACTGTGACGGTGCCGCTTTCAGGCGGCTTATTTAAGAAAGACACAGCGCCCGGGCGCGGGTTGTTTCCGGCAGCGCCAAGCAGGCCGCGTGAATCTTCCGGCATTACAGAACAGGATACGTGAATATTCCGGCAGTGCTGAGCAGGCTGCGGGTTCCGGCGCTGAGAAAACGAAAGCCTGGCCGGGATTCGTTTCGGAACATGCTGAACGCGTGCCGCCGGCGTTGCGGTACAGTCCGGCATTGGTCTGGAAAAAGAGATCCGGGCGAAGGACAGACAAAGAAGAGAAGAGGGTACAATTATGGCATTATTGGAAGCATGGAGAGAGGTCGCTTATAATTCAAAAGCCGACAAGAAGCAGATGCAGCAGTTCTGGCAGGATTATTTCCTGGTCGAGAAAGGGATCTATGAGCAGCTTCTGGCCAACCCGGATGAAGTGGTCAGCGGAACCGTGAAAGAGCTGGCGGAGAAGTATGAGATCCCGGTTCAGACGATGGTCGGCTTCCTTGACGGAATCAATGATTCCCTGAAAGAGAAGAATCCGCTTGAGACAATGGAAGAGGATACGGTTGTCAATCTCGGTTTTGACAAGGAGATGCTCTACCGGAATATGGTCGACGCGAAAGCGGACTGGCTATATAATCTGGAAGGCTGGAACAGCATTTTTGACGAGGAGACCAGAAAGAAGCTGTATCTGGAAGCCAAGAAGATGAACACGATTATTAAGCCGAAGAAGATCGGCCGCAACGATCCGTGCCCGTGCGGAAGCGGCAAAAAGTATAAGATCTGCCACGGAAGGACTCCGCAGCTCGAGCAGGAACTCCAGGAGATGCTCGCCGGACAGGAGGAGTAACGATCTGTCCCGGCGGCAGTCTGTATGGAGGCGGGGTGATTGAATGGACAGAATCTGCCTGATCCTCGGCGTCGTCTGCTTCGCTTATTACGCGGCCATAGCGGTCTATGCCGGACCGTCAGCTGATTTTGCCTGGTTCTGGATCCTGCTTTCCGCTGCGTTTCTGGCAGTTTCTTTTCTCGGCCAGAGGGGATTATTTCCTCTTTTGAGAAGAGTCCTGCTTTTCGGGACAGGGGCAGGGATCTGCCTGATCCTGATTCTGAGTATCCCGGTTCTGAGAGGTCTGAAGGGATCCTCGCAGCAGGAGGCGGATTATGCGATTATACTGGGCGCGCAGGTAAAGGGGACGCTTCCTTCGAGGGCGCTGAAAAAACGTCTGGACCGCGCTTTTTCGTGGGCGCAGGCCTGCCCGGACGGAATTCTGATATTATCCGGCGGACAGGGAGACGGGGAAGATATATCGGAAGCGCAGTGCATGTGGAACGACCTGACAGGGAGAGGGATTGATCCGGAACGGCTGATTATGGAAGACCGCTCTGTCTCGACACAGGAGAATCTGGAGTTTTCCGACCGGCTGACGGGCTGCGCGAAGAAAAGGTGCGGGATTATTTCCAATAATTTCCACATCTGCAGAGCCCTGCTGCTGGCAAAGAAGCTGGGCTATGAAGATCCGGCCGGCATTCCGGCGGCATCGGACCCGATCATGCAGCTTCATTATATCGTGCGGGAAACCGCGGCGCTTGTGACGTCTTTCCTCCAGGGGAAGATCTGATAGATAAAAGGAGGTGTTTTTGTGACAAGTATAGAGAGAAAAGCAGCCCTTCTCGTCGCTGCGGCGACGGCGGGCGTCATCGTTTCCGGGGTGAAGCTGCTTAAGAAGCATACCCGCTATATCGCAGAAAAAGCGGCTGCCACATTTGGCACAGACGAAGAAAACTCCGAAGATGAAAATCAGACAGCATAAATCAGAAAATCGGATTTCACAGTCCCCGCTGCGATGTTTTTTTCTGCAGCGGGGCTGTTGCTGTAAACAGGAAATGAGGTTTTGTAGTGGTTGAGTTAAAAGAAATCAGGAAGCGGGCATGGCAGTCCCTGAAGGGACATTACTGGATCTTTGTCGCGGCCTGTCTTCTTGCTGCGATCCTGGGAACAGAATATGCGAATACCCTTCATCTGCTGCGGATCCAGAAGCGGGTGGAGGAAAGAGGCGGAGACATGGAACCTGCCCTGGGGGTCGGCGGAGCTTACGGGGAAATTTCCGTCTTAAACGACCTGATTAACGGAAACCTGGACGGGGCGATGGATTCGGTCCGGCACAGGATCGACATGTATCAGGGCAGGGATACCCATATCGGAAAAGTGGAACTCGGACATTCAAGGGGCGTGCTGGCTTCGGTCGTCAATCAGATTGCTTCCGGGACGCTGCTGCTCCGGATCCTGACTCTGCTGGACACCATTCTGAGCTCAAAAAAACTGTCGGTGATCCTTCTGGCCTTTCTGGGATTCAGCCTATCGGTTCTTTTCTGGCTTTTTATAAGTAATGTCTACCGCGTGGCCTACTGCAGGGTTTTTCTGGAAGGCCGTCTGTACGCGAAAATTCCTTTTTCGCGCTTTGTTTTTCTCTACCGGATCAAAAAGCATGTAAAAGCTTCTCTTTCGATGGCAGTGTATATGCTGCTGAATTATCTGTGGCTGTTTACGATCGTGATGTTTCCGGTGAAACGCTATGCTTATCTGCTGGCGCCTTACCTGGTCGCGGAGAATCCGGATCTCTCCCCGCTGGAGGCGGTCAGACTTTCACAGCAGATGATGAGGGGACATAAATGGGAAGCTTTTCGTATGGAGCTGTCGCTTCTGCCCTGGACCCTGCTGTCTATCGTGACCGGCGGAATGGTTGGCATTCTGTTCAGCAATCCTTACAGGGAAGCCGCCTTTGCGGAGTACTATGCCTGCATCCGGAAAGAATATCTGGAAAAGCAGGAAGAGGGAACGCAGAGACTGAACGACCTTTATCTGTTTGAGGCAGCTGCGCCCGGAGTTCTGCATTCCGCGTATGCGGATATCGCTGAAATTTCCGAAGGCTTCCGGGAAATGCCGCAGCCCCGTCCGGGAGTATGGGGCTTTCTGGAGAAATATTTCGGAATTGTTCTCTCATACGATGAGAGAGAACAGCAATACAGGGATCGGGCCATGCTGGAACAGCAGACTGCCGAGTACCGGGAAGCGCTGGCAGGCAGGACATATCCGACCAGACTCTTCCCCATTGCGGAGAGCCACAAGAGGAGAAAGACTGAGGAGGGAGAATTCCTGCGCCATTATTCCATTCCTTCCCTGATTCTCCTGTTTTTCGCCGGATGCGCGGTCGGCTGGATCTGGGAAGTCGCGCTGCACATGCTGCAGACAGGTGAATTCGCGAACCGGGGAGTCCTGCACGGCCCCTGGCTTCCGATTTACGGAGGAGGAGCCGTTCTGGCGCTTGTTGTTCTGTATTATTACCGGAAACAGGTTTTCAAAGAGTTCCTGCTGATTGTTCTGCTGTGCGGCTTTGTGGAATATTTTACTTCCTGGCTGCTTGAGATCCTGCACGACGGGCAGAAATGGTGGAACTATTCCGGCTATTACCTCAATCTCAACGGCCGCATCTGCGCGGAAGGGCTTCTGGTGTTCGGAATTGCCGGAACCGCTTTTATCTACGTTCTGGCCCCGATGCTGGACGATCTCTTTGAACGGATCAGGCCGAAAATACTCTGGCCCCTCTGCATCGCCCTGCTGCTCGTCTTTTTCGCGGACGTGGTATACTCCTCCTTTGTGCCCAATACCGGGAAAGGAGTCACATCCGCAGCTGTTGTAACCGTACAGGAGGAGACAGAAACGGAAGGAGAAGGCACCATATAGAAAGCATTCACGCGTCTGTACGCTGTTCCGTTAAGACGGCAAAACTGCCGGGCGGAATGTGCGCATCCTGCCGTGAGGAGCCGTGAACAGAGCAGCCGTGAGAGAAGTTCCGATAATTAGTCATAATTTCCGCCTTGACAGGCGGTCCGGGATGTGATAAATTACCTGTGTTTTGAGACAGGAAAGCAGAGTATCCACTCTCACCCAGACGCGGAGGCGCGATTCGAGGTTCATAGCTGTCACCCGGTATGCATATGCGGGTGTATTTTGGCATTGAGCGGATAACTGTGTTATCCGCTTTTCTGTTTGCCGGGAATAAGGCAGACAGGGAATCAGGACAGGGGCAGGACAAAGAAGCGTCGGCATCATATCAATAAAGGGAGGTGCAAAACCATTAGCGATTTAATGATTAACGAACAGATCCGGGACAGAGAGGTTCGTTTGGTTGGAGAACATGGAGAACAGCTCGGCATCATGTCTGCTTTTGATGCCTTGAAACTTGCGAGAGAGGCAGACCTTGACCTGGTCAAGATCGCTCCCCAGGCGAAGCCGCCTGTATGCAAGATTATTGATTACGGAAAGTACCGTTATGAGCAGGTCCGCAAACAAAAAGAAGCCCGGAAAAAGCAGAAGATCGTGGAGGTGAAAGAAGTTCGCCTTTCGCCCAATATTGATGTGAACGACATGAACACGAAGATGACCAATGCCCGCAAGTTCCTTGAGAAAGGCAACAAGGTGAAGGTCACGCTGAGGTTCCGAGGACGCGAGATGGCTCATATGCAGGCCAGCAGACATATTCTGGAGGACTTCGCCAAAGCCTGTGAGGATATCGCAGCTGTCGATAAGCCGATCAAGCAGGAGGGAAGAACTCTTACCGTCATTTTGTCACCAAAGAAAAGCTGATTAAAGGAGGATGTAACGCTATGCCAAAGATGAAAACAAGCAGAGCAGCTGCAAAACGTTTTAAGAAGACCGGGACCGGCCTGCTGAAGAGAAATAAGGCGTACAAGAGCCATATCTTAACCAAGAAGTCCACCAAGAGGAAGAGAAATCTGCGCAAGTCCACTGTTACGGATCAGACCAATGCACAGAACATGAAGAAGATCCTGCCGTATCTCTGATTTTCGGGATCGGATACAGCTTTCGCATATTTTAGGAGGATAAGATAATGGCAAGAATTAAAGGTGGCTTAAACGCCAGGAAAAAACATAACAGAGTCCTGAAGCTGGCAAAGGGTTACAGAGGAGCCCGTTCCAAACAGTACAGAATCGCCAAGCAGTCCGTCATGCGCGCTCTGACCAGCGCTTACGCGGGACGCAAGGAGAGAAAGAGACAGTTCCGTCAGCTGTGGATCGCCCGCATCAACGCGGCGGCACGCATCAACGGCCTTTCCTACAGCAAATTCATGTATGGCCTTAAGCTCTGCGGTATCGAGCTGAACCGCAAAGTTCTGGCTGATATGGCAGTCAATGACGCAAAGGGATTCGCGGATCTGGCTGATATGGCGAAGGGCAAGCTTGCTTAATAAGTGAATGAATCGGAAGATACAGGCTGTCGCAAAGCGTTTGCGGCAGCCTCTTTTTCTGCTGATCTGCTTATTCATATTGTGCAAGCCGTCTCTCGATCCTGGAAAAATCTATGGAGCATTTTCCTTCCGAGATTCCAACAGGGATCTGATCATGGAATGAGTAGCGCACCGGATCATAGACATCCGTATCAAAAAAATGAACAGTCACGGTCCGGTGTTCCGGGTCAACGATCCAGTATTCCCGGACGCCGGCTTTTTCGTATTTATACAGCTTCAGAATCATATCCTTCGACCGGGTGGAGGGAGAGAGAATCTCCACAGCCAGATCAGGAGCGCCTTCCAGCCGCTTCATATGGAGGTAATCCTGCGGGCCGCAGATTACCAGAAGATCCGGCTGCACCACGGTATAGTTGTCCCGGTCCAGGCGGACGTCACAAGGTGACTGGAATACTTCACAGGGCATATCATGCTGTTCGGCACAGTCATAGAACTGGATTGACAGATGCGAAAGGATCAGCTGGTGAAGAAAGGTCGGCGCCGCCATATCGTAGAAGACGCCGTCGATCAGTTCGACACGCTGATCGTCCGGGAGCGCATAGTAATCATCGAGCGTATGCCGAGGCTCCCTGTTGATTGAATCGGACCGGACCGCAATATCGTACGGAGCAGGGGTTTCACGGAGTACACAGTCCTGCGGCAGATGTGTTTCGCTCTGAAAGCTCTCTTCCTGCACATGCGTGTACCGGTCCGCCGTGCTCTCACCCGGACTAAGAACTTTCTCCAGGGCCCGGATCGTGAGCCTTCGCGGCGCTTTGGTAGTTCCCGCGAAAATCTTCTGAACCGTTCCGAGCGGTACGCCTGACATCTGAGAGATCATCTGACTGGTGAGGCCGAGCTCGGTTTTTCTTTTTTTCATCTCTTCCAGTGTCATGAATCTGACTCCTCCCCAAATGAAGCTTTGTATTTTGCCGCGTCAAAAGCATAGCATAAGGATGACTTTTCATCAACCATAATATCGCCAAATGGAAAAATGAAGCAGCCAAACGGAAAGAACCATTCATACAAAGGTATGCAAAACCGATAAGGCAGCGGCATTTTGATCAGAACGGTCAGACAGGGGCCGGCGGTTCAGACAGCAGGCGGGAATTCAGTCATTATTACCAAAAAACAGGTGTGAAATCCCGGTATCAGTGCTATTATGGATATATAGTTCGAAGTTATGCTGATTAAATGCTGTGATTATGAATCAGCGTTGCCTGATGATATACAGAAAAGCAGTGGACGAGGGGGATTTGAATATGCTTGAGAAGGTTGATCTGAAGAGAAAAGTTTCAGAGGAGGAGTATCGTGCGAAGATCGGGGCTCTGAAGGAGAAGCTTACAGGACTGGACGCGCCGGTCAAAGAAAAAAAGCTCCCGGTAATCGTCCTTTTTGAAGGCTGGAGCGGGGCAGGGAAGGGCTCTGTGATCCAGAAGCTGATACTGAATTTTGATCCGAGATGGTTTTCGGTTGTGAATATGCTGCCTCCGACGGAAGAGGATAAGCGCGAGCCCATGATGTGGAGACACTGGAAGACAATCCCCGCTGCGGGCCAGTGGTCGATCATGGACCAGTCCTGGTATCAGGAGATCTCCGTGATGCGGGTGGAGAATGAGGTCGATGAGATCACCAACCTGCGTCATGTAAATGAGATCAACAGCTTCGAAAAGGGGCTGGTGGACAACGGCTATGTGATCATCAAGTTCTTCCTGCATATTTCCAAAAAAGAGATGCGCAAGCGTCAGGAAAAGCTGTCGAGAAAGAAGAGTACACAGTGGAGGGTGACCGAGAAGGACCGCCGTATGCTGCATGAATACAAGACCTATTACCAGGCCTTTGATTCCATGCTGGAATCCACAAACCGGCCTTACGCCCAGTGGCATGTAATCTCCGGGTCCGACAAAGAAACCGCGATTCTGGAGATTTTCCAGATCATGATTGATGAAGTCACGAAAGCCCTGAAGCTCAAGGAGGAGCGGGACCGCAGCGCCTCCAGTCTGTCTGCGGTGATTGATCCGGGCCAGTATAACTTCGTCAGCATGCCTCTTCTGAAGGATGTGGACATGAATAAATCCCTGGAGGAGGACGAATACAGAATCCTGCTCAAAAGAGAACAGAAGCGCCTGAAAGAAAACCACAACAGGCTTTATCTGCACAGGGTTCCCATGATCGTGGCCTATGAGGGCTGGGACGCGGCCGGAAAGGGAGGCAATATCAAGCGTGTCTCCGCCGCCCTGGATCCGCGCGGCTATGAGGTTATGCCGATCGCCTCCCCGACAAAGGAGGAGAAGGACCGCCATTTCCTCTGGCGCTTCTGGACAAGGCTTCCGAAAGACGGCCATATCGCCATTTTTGACCGGACCTGGTACGGACGCGTCATGGTGGAGCGGCTTGAAGGTTTTTGTACAACGGCAGACTGGCAGAGAGCCTACGGGGAGATGAACGACTTTGAACGGCAGCTCTATGACTGGGGCGCGGTGATCGTCAAATTCTGGATCAACATCACGAATGACGAGCAGCTGAAGCGCTTCAACGCCCGTCAGGCTGATCCGGCCAAGCAGTGGAAGATCACGGATGAGGACTGGCGGAACAGGGAAAAATGGGACCAGTATGAAACAGCCGTGAACGATATGATCCGATATACCTCCACCGATTTTGCCCCCTGGCATATCATCGAGGGCAACAACAAATATTACGCCCGCGTCCGCGCGCTTCAGATCATCAATGACATGATCGAGAAGCGTCTTGAGGGGATCGAAGACTGATCTGGTAACAGGAAAAGAAAATTTCACAGAAGGTGTTGACAGATATCCGTCCATCTGATATGATACTTTTCGTTCGCGGAAGTGTCGGAATTGGCAGACGAGCAAGACTAAGGATCTTGTGACGGTCACGTCGTGTGGGTTCAAGTCCCATCTTCCGCACGAAAAAAGCCCAGGTCGAAGGACCTGGGTTTTTTCGTGCCGAAGGGGACTTGAACCCGGGTTCAAGGTCTCCTCGGCCAGAAGGCCTCGTCGGTCGGTTCGGTGGGAAAAAGGTCCACTGGACCTTTTTCTGATTCCACCTCACCCCATCTTCCGCATTTTGTGGAAGGGGACTTGAAATCGAGTTCAAGGTCTCGCCTCCGGCTCGGTCGGCGCTGGACGCGTGCCACTGGCACGCAGCGCCCCATCTCCCGCACGAAAAAAGCCCAGGTCGAAGGATCTGGGCTTTTTCGTGCGAAAGAGGACTTGAACCCGGGTTCAAGATCTCCTCGGCCTGAAGGCTTCGTCGGTTTCAAAAGTTGCCGTTCAGAATAAGTCAGCGTTTCCCTCATACCTGACATCTTCGATTTCCCTTCCATCATAAGAAACGCCGTTTTTTCACCAGACAAGATTTATACGGACGGAGGCAGAAGAGTTTCTCTGGTAGATATCACACAGAGACGCGATTTCTGATATACTTGCTTTATCAGGACAGCGGCAGACAGGATTTCTGTTTCTTAAAATAATACCGGATAATTATCAGGGCAGCCCGGGATCCCGGGCTGTTAATCACAGCAAGGAGCGGCCATGCGCATTTCTTTTGATCTGGATGAAGTATTGTTTGTAGACCCGAATACGTTTGAGATCGAGGATCCGCCCCGTTTTCCGCTGGACCGCATCTACCGGGAGCGGCTCAGAAAGGGAACGGTGCGGCTGATTCGTACCCTTCAGGAGGAAGAGTTCGAAGCCTGGGTTTATACCTCTTCTTTCCGCTCCGAGAAGTATATCCGGTCTCTTTTCAGATGTTACGGAATACGCTTTGACGGGATCATCAACGCTCAGCGGCATCTGAGGGAGGTGCAGAAGGGCCATGGCCATCTGCTGCCGCAGAAGGTGCCGGGATATTATCACATCGACCTGCACGTCGATGATGAAGATGTGATTCATCAGTATGGAAAGCAGTATGGATTCAAAACCTGCAAGGTCTGTGAACCGGACCCGGACTGGGTGGAAAAGGTGCTGGACCAGGCACGCCGTGTGAGGGATCTTACAGAATCCGACAGAGCGGATAAAAAACAGGAATCGTAATGGAAAGCCTGTATCTGCGTCAGACAAAGATCGGAGCAGAATGTCTGTATCTGCGTCAGGTAAAAGACAGCGGTGCTTTTGCCTGAAAGGAAAGACGAAAGCCGGAAGGAGAACAGAATGGCATACGGACAGACGGAACTCACAGCAATGATCCAGCAGGATCTTGAGATGATGGAGGGGCGCCGTGAGCCTGTGAAGGCGGGCTTTCTGGAGAAAATGGGAGTCAAAAAGGTGAAGCCGGCTCTGCTTCACGTAAACCCGGACGATGAATTTTCCGACCCGGCGATCGGGCCGAATCTGGCGATTGTAGAAAACTACAGTACGCTTGCCAGAAGACTGTCAGGCGAAAATCAGCCCGTCTATGAGGAACCTGTACAGGTAGTCAAGCTCAAAGAGGACGGATACATGCTTCTGAACGGGCACCACAGGTGGGCCGGCGCGATACGAGCCCGTGTCTCGACGATCCGGATCAAGATACAGGATCCGTAACAGACCGGGCGGCTGGCTGAGATGGTGCAGGCTTCGGAAAACAGAGCGGGAGTTAAGAACGATGAAGTCAATTACGAAGGACAGGATCAGGGATAAGATGCAGGGCGTAAGATCGCTCTGGGCAAAATACAGACCGATTTTCAGGGGAGACAGGAAAAGTCTCCTGAGCCAGGACCGGACGGAAGTTCTGATCCTGCGCGGCAGAAGGGCGGTGCGGAAGGTTGACGCTGACAGCAGGAAAGCGGTCATCCTGCAGTACCGGCTTCTGACAGAGCTTATAAAAGAAAACCAGAATACGGAATACGGGAAAAAATACGGTTTTTCCGGGATCCGCACCGTGCAGGACTTCCGGAAAAAAGTACCGCTGAGTGAATATGATGATTATGAGCCTTACATCCGGCGGATGATGGAAGGAGAGACCAATCTTCTCAGCGCAAAGCCGCCGAAGCATTTTGCCATGACCACGGGAAGCATCGGCGTTCCGAAATACGTGCCGGTCTCCCAGGAGGAGCTGGACAAATACGCCCGCTGCTGCGTGGAGATGTCATTCGGCGTTGCGGACGAATACTATCGCAATACAACCGGAAGAAGTGTTCCGGGAGGACGGGGACTGAACGCGGTGGAGCTGAAGGTGGTTCAGGCATCCTCCGGCGTGAACCAGGGAACGATCTCCTCCGCGCTGATGTCCTCCGTGAAAGATTCGATCCCCCTCATGCTTTCTTCTCCCTGGGAGGTGGTGTGCCCGGGCATGGAGATGGACATGAAGTATCTCAAGGCCAGGTTCGCGCTGGCGGACCGCGGTCTTGTATTCATGGATTCTGTTTTCCTGACAGGGCTCGTCGACCTGATGGATTATATCCGGGATAATTACGAGATGCTCTGCCGGGATATTTACTCCGGACAGATCAATAAAAACGTGAAGATCCCTGAAGAGGTGAGAAGCGCGATGATGCAGTATATTGTGCCGGACAGGCGCCGCGCGAAGGAACTTCTGGCTGAATTCAGGGAAGGCTTTGATACCCCGGTGATTCCCAGAATATGGCCGAAGATGAGCTGGGTCGGCGGGATCGGAACAGGAGGCTTCTTCCCCTATGCCAGGCGGATGAGCAAATACAGCGGGAAAAACATTCCCTTCAATAACCTCTGCTATGCGGCTTCTGAATCCCTGATCGCGGTGGCGCGGCATATGGGAGACGAGTCCTATGTCCTGATTCCCGACGGCGGCTTCTACGAGTTCCTTCCGGTGGACAGCGCGGATGAGACAAAGACCCTGGGCATCGATGAGCTGGAGGTGGGAGAGGATTACCGCGTAATCGTGACCAACCTCTCCGGGTTCTACCGCTACCGGCTTCACGACGTGGTGCGCGTCACCGGCTATTATAATGAAACTCCTATGATCCGCTTCGTATACCGTGAGAACCAGCTGGTCTCGATCGCGGGAGAGAAGACGAATGAGGAAAATCTGCGCTGGTGTATGGAACAGTTCTACCTGAGTACGAAGATCCATGTCAGCGACTACAGCATCTATGCGGACAGAAGCACAAGTCCGGGCCGCTATGTCATACTGATCGAGCCCGGAAAGGAGGTTCCCGCTTCACAGCACGCCTACTGCAGGGATATAGTGGAGGAAAAGCTGATGCAGTCCAATCCCGCTTATGGGGAGATGGTCCGGACCGGCGTCCTTGGAAAACTGGAACTGGTCTTTCTTCAGCCGCAGACCTACCAGCTGTACCGGGATCTCCAGGTGATGAAGGGAGCGTCGCCTAATCAGCTTAAGCCCATCCGCGTAATCGACACGCCCCAGAAGGAGCAGTTCTTCTTCGGCCTGAGGGATTAAAGCGCGGTTTACAGCATCAGGGAAGATCATACGATTGAGATCGATACCGGCGGTTACAATATCGGCGGTGAGGAGATGAATTTCTGCTGTACGTCATTTGAGACAGAAAACGTCTCCTTCGGACTGCCGGAAAAGGCCTCTGCAAACGGAGGCCTTTTTGTTTTTTTGAAAACAAAAAGTTTTTCATTTTCCGCTTGCTTTTGGGAACATCCGGTAATATAATAATTGAGCATGTCCGCAGAAGGGGGTTTAGTGCGCCCTTTTGCTAAGACGGAATAAAAGACAGAGAGGAGGATGCGAAGAGATGAAGGTTCGTTCATCTGTGAAGCCCATGTGCGAGAAGTGCAAGGTGATCAAGAGAAAAGGCAGAATCATGATTATCTGCGAGAACCCGAAGCACAAACAGAGACAGGGCTGAGAAAGCACAGACCATTATTAAGCGGTGATTACGCCCGGTGGGAAGAAGCCGGATCAGGCAGCAGGAAGAAAGATGAAACTGCGTTTTCCACATTTTCAGAGGGCGTTGACAATATACGATGAGATAAGAAAACCTGCACTCGCGCGCAGCCATGCGCCGGACACGGGATTATTTCGTTGGAATATTGTCCTTAATACCGGTGCAGGATCTGCACGGCAACACCTTTTCTCACACCGCTTGGAGGAAGGCGCGTGCATTTGCGGGAACGAAAAGGTTCTCACTTAATGGACCGGAAAGGCTGCAAAGCCGCGGAAGGCGGAGCAGCTGGAGATGCGACTTTTCGGATCTCCCAATTTAAAGACAGTATGGGCGGCAGAAAGCTGCCTCAGATTTAGGAGGAAAAATACATGGCTCGTATAGCTGGTGTAGACTTACCAAGAGAGAAGCGAGTTGAGATCGGCCTGACATATATCTTCGGAATCGGCCGCACAACATCTGGAAGAATTCTCGAAAAAGCGAATGTTAATCCTGATACCCGCGTGAGAGATCTTACCGACGAGGAAGTAGATAAGATCCGTGCTGCTATGGAAGAGCTGGATATCATGGTGGAAGGTGATCTCCGCAGAGATGTCGCTATGAACATCAAGAGACTTCAGGAGATCGGCTGCTACAGAGGCATCCGTCACAGGAAGGGACTTCCGGTCCGCGGCCAGAAGACCAAGACCAACGCAAGAACCCGCAAGGGCCCGCGCCGCACTGTAGCCAATAAGAAGAAGTAACTGATATCGGATTGAATGAACGAGAAAGCAGGTTATTGAACGATGGCAGATAAGAAATCTACAAAGAGATCGACAAAAAAGCGCGTTAAAAAGAACGTCGAAAGAGGCCAGGCACATATCCAGTCCTCTTTCAATAATACGATCGTAACCCTGACCGATGCGCAGGGCAATGCACTGTCATGGGCAAGTGCAGGCGGCCTTGGCTTCAAGGGTTCCAGAAAATCTACCCCTTATGCAGCTCAGATGGCAGCAGAGACAGCTACAAAGGCAGCTCTGATCCATGGCCTGAAGACCGTTGACGTCTTCGTAAAGGGCCCGGGTTCAGGAAGAGAGGCAGCGATCCGCGCACTCTCCGCCAATGGACTTGACGTAATCTCCATCCGCGACGTCACCCCTGTCCCGCACAATGGATGCCGTCCGCCGAAGCGCAGAAGAGTATAATATTCAGGAGGTAGAGAACAATGGCAGTCAATAGAACACCTGTATTAAAGAGATGCAGATCCCTCGGACTGGAGCCGACCGTCCTGGGTTATGATAAGAAGTCCAAGAGAAACCTGATCCGCGCAAGACGCAAAGTCAGCGAGTACGGCACCCAACTTCGCGAAAAGCAGAAAGCGAAGTTCATCTACGGCGTGACCGAGAAGCCTTTCCGCAACTACTATGAGAAGGCTGAGAGAATGCCCGGTATGACAGGTCCGAACCTGATGATCATGCTGGAGTCCAGACTGGACAACGTGATCTTCCGTCTGGGTCTTGCCAGAACCAGAAAAGAAGCGCGCCAGATCGTTGACCACAAGCATGTGACCGTCAACGGCAAGTGCATCAACATCCCGTCCTATCTGATCAAGGCAGGCGATGTGATCGAGATCAAGGAAAAGTGCAAGGATTCCCAGAGATACAAGGATATCGCTGACGCTACGGCAGGAAGACTTGTTCCGGAATGGCTTGAGTATGACGCAGAGGCACTCAGAGGCACGGTCAAGGAACTTCCGACCAGAGAGATGATCGATGTTCCGGTTGATGAAGTCCAGATCGTCGAGTTGTATTCCAAATAATACGGTGAATCCGGTCCCTGCTGCTTTCAAGGAGCCGGCAAGGACCGCGGTCATTTACTGTTTACAGGCAGAGGAGCGTCTGGGCTCCTGCGCGTAAATACAACTCGGTCGGGGTGTCCCCCGTATTTGATTAGTGCAACCCTCGTAAACGTAAAAACCTATAAGGAGGGGCTAAATTGTTCGATTTCATCATACCTAATATTACAGTTGCGGAGATGTCTGAGGATAAGAGGCATGGCCGTTTTGTGGTGGAACCGCTTGAGCGCGGCTACGGAACGACCCTTGGCAACTCTCTTCGCAGGATCATGCTTTCCTCGCTGCCCGGAAGTGCGGTGAGCCAGGTCAAGATCGATGGCGTTCTGCATGAATTCAGCTGTATTCCCGGTGTGAAGGAGGATGTCACAGAGATCATCCTGAACATCAAGAATCTGGCGATCAAGAACAATTCAGGCACAGAGGAACCGAAGGCGGCCTATATCGAATTTTCCAGCGAAGGCAGAGTGACCGGAGCGGACATCGATGTGGATCAGGATATTGAGATCGTAAATCCGGATCAGGTCATTGCGACACTGAACGGAGGACCGGACTGCAAGCTCAGCATGGAACTCACCATCACGAACGGCAGAGGCTATGTGAGCGCGGACAAGGGCAAAAAGGATGATATGCCGATCGGCGTGATCGCTGTTGACGCGATCTATACACCGGTTGAGCGTGTGAATATGACAGTTGAGAATACCCGTGTCGGCCAGGATACCGATTATGACAAGCTGACACTGGATGTCTGGACGAACGGAACGCTTGCTCCGGACAAGGCTGTCAGCATGGCGGCAAAGGTACTCAGCGATCATCTGAAGCTTTTCATTGATCTGTCGGATACGCCGCTTCAGCCTGTGCTGACGCAGCCGGAAGGACAGACGGACGGCGGAATCCTTGAGATGACGATCGATGAGCTGGAACTCTCCGTCAGATCCTACAACTGCCTCAAGAGAGCCGGAATCAACACCGTGGGAGAGCTTTGCAACAAGACTTCGGAAGACATGATGAAGGTCCGAAACCTCGGCCGCAAGTCGCTGGAAGAGGTTCTCGCAAAGCTGAAAGAACTCGGCCTGAGCCTGAGGTCAGGCGAAGAGCTTTAAACTCCTGTCCGGTGTCCCGGAGACCGGGAAAGAATCAGGACTGTATTCCGCGGCAGAACTGCGGATAACCGTTACAGAAAGATGACACAAATACGCCTGCCGGCGGTAAGACCGAAGAAAGCGCGCATGCAGGCATGAATTGGAGGATACAGACATGTCAGGATACAGAAAGTTGAGCAGAACCGCTTCCCAGAGAAAAGCTCTGCTCCGCAACCAGGTTACCATGCTGCTTTATCATGGCAGAATCATCACCACCGAGGCAAAGGCAAAGGAAGCCGCTAAGATCGCGGAAGGTCTGATCGCCCTTGCAGTCAGAGAGAAAGATGATTATGAGAATGTCACCGTGACAGCCAAGGTTCCGCGCAAGGACAAGGACGGCAAGAGAGTCAAGGAAGTTGTCGACGGACATAAGGTTACGGTTTACGATGAAGTCCAGAAGGAGATCAAGAAGGATAAGCCGGCAAGACTTCACGCAAGACGCCAGATGCTGAAGGTTCTTTATCCGGTCAAGGAAGTTCCGAAGGAAGCAGCAGGCAAAAAGAGAAATACCAAGCAGGTCGACATGGTTGCAAAGCTTTTTGATGAGATTGCACCCAAGTACGCAGGACGCAACGGTGGTTATACCCGTATCATCAAGATCGGGCAGCGCCGCGGCGACGGTGCGATGGAAGTCGTACTTGAACTGGTCTGACAGATTGATCTGAATCAGGGCCGGCACACAGAACAGAAGCGTTCTGCGTGCCGGTTTTTCAGTGTCAATGTTTTTTCGCTTTCTCATGGAAAGGAAGGCAAAAATGGGAGATCAGCTTCAGCTTCTTTTTGCCCTGAATGCAGGGAACCTGGAATACTTTATGACACTGCCCGGCGCAGCCGGCATGGCTGCCCGGCTGGAAACGGAGAAGGTCAGATGGGAATATCTGCAGCTGACAGAAAAGGTTTTTTCTGAAGACGGGGGGAGAAAAGCGGAATCTGCCGGCATTCCGCAGGCTGTGAAAAGCCTGATCCTGCGCGGGGATGCCGATAAAAACCGGGAGCTGGTCCTTGTAACGGATGATTCCGCTCTGGCGCAGGCATTGATGGAAAATGAGATCTGCGTGATCGGTTTTCAGTGCGGCGCTGAGGCGGCTTCCTTCTTCCCGGGAACAGAATTGGTTCTTTCTTCTTTTGAAGATCTGGACGCGGTATTCTTCCGGAATGTGCTTACGCATTTTCACCATCTGCCCGTCCGGATTGCGGAGACGGAAAGACTGATTCTCCGGGAGAGCATCGCGGAGGATTTTGATTCCATCTTCCGGATGAGCCGGGAGCTTACCCCGGACGCGACGACAGACGCATTCTCCGGGGATCCGGAAGCAGAGAGGGAGAAATTTCTGCGATATATTCAGTACGCCTATTCTTTTTTCGGTTTCGGGCTCTGGACAGTGCTTGAACGGCAGAGCGGAGCGGTAATCGGGCGCTGCGGCCTGATGCCCGCTGCGGACCGGCGTACGCCGGAAGGCAGAGTGGAGCTGGGCTACCTGATCGCCAGGGAAATGAGAGGAAAAGGATATGCGCTGGAGGCCTGCAGGGCGGTTCTGGACTTTGCCTTCCGGGAGCTTGAATGCGGAGAGATCTATGCCGGGATCGGCGGAGGGAATACGGAATCCATCCGGCTTGCGCGCCGCCTTGGCTTTTCAAGGGAGGACGATCCCGGGGAGGCCGGGAGCGGATACAGCACGGATCTGTGGAAATTAACCGCGGAAGAATATGAAAAAGAGAGCTGCTGATATGAACCGTACAATAAAACCGCTCAGAGCATTGATATGATGCCGCATACCATCATACGCCCTGAACGGTTTACTTTTCGGAAACATTTCGGTGTATCTGCCGTGATACGGAATATCTGCCCGGAATGACAGCTGTTCTGTACCGAAATGTCCGGCTCCGGGAAACACGGATCTGTCAGTGTTTATCAGATTTTTTCCGGTTCCGGATAGTTCTCTCCAAAAGTCTCAACAGTCATCGAGCGGATCACCTGATCTTCCATCGGACGGTCGGAGTAGTCGGTCTGCACGGATGCGATTCTGTCCACGACATCCATGCCTTCTATGACCTTGCCGAACGCAGCGTAATCCCCGTCAAGGTGCGGTGCGTTCTTATGCATGATAAAGAACTGGGAGCCGGCGGAGTTCGGGTTCATGGCGCGCGCCATGGAGAGAACGCCGGCTGTATGCTTCAGGGTATTCGCCTTGAAACCGTTGCGGCGGAATTCGCCTTTGATGGAATAGCCGGGACCGCCCATGCCGGATCCTTCCGGATCGCCGCCCTGGATCATGAAGCCCGGGATAACACGATGGAAAATCAGCCCGTTATAGAAGCCGGACGCTGCCAGAGAGAGGAAGTTGTTGACGGTGTTCGGGGCATATTCCGGATAGAGTTCGGCTTTCATGACGCCGCCGTCTTCCATGGTAATCGTGATAATCGGATTCTGTGCCATTGGATTTGTCCTTTCTTTAAGGGAACTGTCTGTTTTGAATCTGCGGCCGGCGGAACCAGTCCGTTCATACGGAACTGCGCACGGGCGTAAGGGGAATCCGGCTGCCGGATTCCGGATGTACATCCGCGGCATTGCACCGCCGCTTCCTGTTATCATACCACATTCTGATCAGATGAAAAAGCCTGCTGTGATTCGCGGTCCGCAGGCCCTGTTTGAAATCAGAAGCTTTTTTTACATGCAGGCGCGGCGAAGCGGAGCTGATTTCAAAAGAGCAGGGAACCGCAGCCTTAATTGCACATTTCCGGGCGCTATGCTATCATGCAGGCAGAAATGGAAAGCCACAGGCCGCAAGGCTGTTTTTTCAGGAGGTAAAGTCCGATATGAGAGCTGCAGGAATATTATTGCCCGTTTCCAGCCTGCCGTCCCCCTATGGGATCGGCAGTTTTTCAGAAAGCGCAAGGCGTGTGATCCGCCAGATCCGGAAAGCCGGACAGCGTTTCTGGCAGATTCTCCCTCTGGGTCCGACAGGATACGGGGATTCTCCTTACCAGTCTTTTTCCGCATTCGCGGGAAATCCTTATTTCATTGACCTGGACACTTTGCTGCAGGAAGGTCTTGTGACGGAGGAGGAAGTCAGGACGCCGGACTTCGGGCAGGACGATGAGAGCAGGGTGGATTATCAGAAGCTTTATGAGAACCGTTTCACGCTCCTGAAGCAAGCTTTTGAAAGAAGCGAAATAGCCTCCGATGATGCGTTCCGGAAATTCTGCAGGGAAAACGCTTTCTGGCTGGACGATTACTGTCTCTTCATGGCAATCAAAGATGAGATGGGCGGACGAAGCTGGTTCGAATGGCCCGATGAGATCCGGCTCAGAAAAGCGGAAGCCATAGCGGCCTGGGAAAGCAGGACGAAAGAGCAGGCGGATTTCTACCGCTTCCTCCAGTACAAATTTACGCAGCAGTGGTGCGCCCTGAAGAAGTACGCAAATGAACTTGGCGTTGAGGTTATCGGAGATATCCCGATTTATGTGGCTGCCGATTCTTCGGATTCCTGGTCGCATCCGGAGCTTTTCCAGTTCGACGAAGATCACAGGCCTGTCGCTGTGGCGGGATGCCCGCCGGACGCTTTCTCCGCGGACGGCCAGCTGTGGGGCAATCCTCTGTATAACTGGGCCGCGCAGGAAGAGAGCGGATTTGCCTGGTGGAAAGAGCGGATCCGCTTCTGCCTGAATCTGTATGATATCGTGCGGATCGATCATTTCCGCGGCTTTGACGAATACTATTCTGTTCCGGCCGGAGCGCCGACCGCGGCCGGGGGACACTGGGAGGCGGGACCCGGCATGAAGCTTTTCCGGGCGCTTTCTGAAAATCCTGCGGTGACGCCCAGATCCATCATCGCGGAGGATCTCGGTTATCTGACACCGTCTGTGATAAAGCTGGTAAAGGATTCCGGATTCCCGGGAATGAAGGTTCTGGAATTCGCCTTTGATTCCAGGGAGAGCAGCGATTATCTGCCGCACAGCTACGTGCCTAATACCGTCGTCTATACGGGAACCCATGACAACCAGACCCTTGCCGCCTGGTACTGGGAGCTGAATGAGGAGGACCGCAGGCTGGCGGATGACTACGCGGGTTTAAGTCCGGAGATGACGGACAGGGAACGCAACCTGATCCTGATCCGTATGGCCATGGAGAGCGTGTCGGATCTGTGCGTGATCCCCATGCAGGATTACCTCTGCCTGGGCGCTGAGGCCCGCATGAATCACCCCTCAACCCTGGGCGGAAACTGGTGCTGGAGGATGAAGGAGGATGCCTTCACGGACGAACTGGCCGCCGGCATCCGGCGCCTGACGCAGATCAGCGCCCGGGAGAGAAGCTGACTTTCTGTTGCATTCGGGAGCCTTAATTGCTATAATCGGGCAGAACCGGGAGAGGACCTGATGCAGGGGAACGCTGACTGACTCGGTTTTTATTTTGGCTTTTATTCCGTGTTCTTAGGGAAATACTGCTTTATTCTGAATACCAGCTTTTGAGACCCTGGAATCCGTGTTTCTTTTGAAAATGGTTCAGGTACGGGACAGAATGTATGAGAAAGAAAAACAGGAATATAATCGAGGGACAGGGCATTACCTATAACTATCTTCATTATGATGAGGACGGCAAAGTCGACTCGGCGCAGCTGGCTCTGGACCATGTGGACCTGGATGTGGAAGCGGGACAGTTTATCGCGATCCTGGGCCATAACGGTTCCGGGAAGTCTACGCTGGCGAAGCAGATCAATGCGCTTCTCCTTCCCGGCGAGGGAACCCTTTATGTGGACGGCAATGATACCAGGGACGAGTCGAAGCTCTGGGAGATCCGTCAGTGCGCAGGCATGGTTTTCCAGAATCCGGACAACCAGATCATTGCTTCCGTTGTGGAGGAGGACGTCGGATTCGGACCCGAGAATATGGGGGTTCCCACAAAGCAGATCTGGGAGCGGGCCGAACGGGCGCTGCGGGCGGTCGATATGTGGAAATATCGCGGCTCTTCCCCGAACCGCCTGTCAGGCGGACAGAAGCAGAGAGTCGCCATCGCGGGCGTCATTGCCATGCTGCCCAAATGCATCGTTCTGGATGAGCCGACGGCCATGCTGGATCCCGGCGGACGGAAGGAAGTCATTGAAACCGTCCGGGAACTGAACCGGAAAGAGGGCATAACGGTCATCCTGATCACCCATTACATGGAGGAAGTGATCCATGCGGACCGGGTGATCGTCATGGACAGCGCGAAGGTTGTCATGACCGGTACTCCGCGGGAGATTTTCTCACAGGTGGAAAAACTCAGAGAGCTTCGCCTGGGCGTTCCGCAGGTTACGGAGCTGGCCTGGGAACTGAAAAAGGCAGGGCTTCCACTGCCGGACGGGATTCTGACGATTGAAGAGTTTACTAAGGCTCTGGACCGGGTCCGCGGAAGAAGCGGAGCGGAAGCATAAGACAGGAAAGCAGGCAGGGGAGGATCTATGCCGATCAGGATCGAACATCTAAGTTATATATACGGAGAAGGAACCTCCTTTGAGAAGAAAGCACTGGACGATATCAGTCTGGAGATCGGGGATGGAGAGTTCATCGGGCTGATCGGCCATACCGGTTCCGGGAAATCCACTCTGATCCAGCACCTGAACGGCCTGAACAAGGCAAGTTCGGGAAGGATTCTTGTCGACGGGGAGGATATCCGTTCGGAAGGATATTCCCTTAAGAAGCTCCGCGGCAAGGTCGGCCTGGTCTTTCAGTATCCGGAATACCAGCTCTTTGAGGCGGAAGTACTGAAAGACGTCTGTTTCGGACCGCACAATCAGGGACTTTCGGATGAAGAGGTCCTGGCACGGGCCAAAGAAGCCCTGGCCGCGGTCGGACTGGATGAGAGCTATTATGAAAAATCCCCCTTCGATCTGTCCGGCGGACAGAAACGGAGAGTGGCGATTGCCGGAATCCTGGCGATGAAACCGAAGGTCCTGGTACTGGACGAACCGACAGCCGGCATGGATCCGAAGGGGCGCGATGAGATCCTGGCTCTTCTGAAAGAACTTCATGAAAGTCAGAATATAACAGTAATCCTTGTCTCCCACAGTATGGAGGATGTGGCCGGCTGCGTCAGCAGGATTATCGTGCTGGACGAGGGGAAGATTCTCTATGATGACGCGCCGTCCGGAGTCTTCCGGCATGCACGGGAGCTGGAAAAGGTCGGGCTGGCCGCGCCGCAGATGACCTATGTCATGCAGGCGCTGCTGAAAGACGGCTGGGATGTGAACGCGGATGCGTCCACCGTTCCGCAGGCCAGGGATGAGATTCTCCGGGTCCTGAATAAGGGATGAAGGCCCGGCAGAAGAAAAAGGCGGAGAGAGTTCGGATATGCTCAAAGACATAACACTGGGCCAGTATTATCCTGGCACTTCTATCATACACAGACTGGATCCGCGCGTAAAACTGGTGGGCACGCTGGTATTTATCATTTCTCTTTTTGCGTTCGGATCCATAAGCGCTTATATCGTGGCGACAGCTGTACTTGTTATCGTGATCCGCATCAGTGAGGTCCCGCCGAAGTTCATGCTGAAAGGTCTGCGGGCCATCTTTGTCCTGATGCTGATCACGGCGCTGTTTAACCTTTTTCTGACCCCGGGTACAGTGCTTGTGCGCTTCTGGAAACTGACGATCACGCAGGAAGGACTGCGCATGGCGATCCACATGGCCTTCCGCCTGTCCTACCTGATTATCGGCTCCAGCGTCATGACCCTGACGACAACCCCGAACCAGCTGACAGACGGGCTTGAGACCGGTCTGAGAGGCCTGAAGAAGATTCATTTCCCGGTCCATGAGGTCGCTATGATGATGAGCATCGCGCTCCGCTTTATCCCGATCCTGATGGATGAAACCGACAAGATTATCCGGGCCCAGGAAGCCAGAGGCGCTGATTTTGATTCCGGCGGGATCATAAAGAAAGCGAAGGCTCTGGTACCGCTTCTGGTTCCCCTTTTTGTTGCCGCCTTCCGCAGGGCCAACGATCTTGCGATGGCCATGGAGGCCAGAGGCTATCACGGCGGAGAGGGACGGACGAAGATGAAGCCGCTGGTTTACAAGACCAGAGATTATGTCAGCTACCTGCTGTTTGTTTTATATCTTATCGTCATGTTCCTCACACGAAAATATATTAAGATTGATTTTCCTTTATAAAAGCAGCTGCTGCAGAAACCGCAGCGCAGACGCATACCGCTTTTTCATGGCGTGGCGCGGCCGGGAAAGCAGCATAGCGCAGAAGAACATTTTTGCATAACATGAAGAGAGTAAAACTGACGGTAGCCTACGACGGCACAGCCTACCACGGATGGCAGATCCAGCCGGAGGGGGATACGATCGAGGAAGAACTGAATAAGCACCTGTCCGAACTGCTGCGCGAGGAGATCCATGTACTCGGGGCTAGCCGGACGGACGCGGGGGTCCATGCCCTCGGGAATGTAGCGGTCTTCAATACCAGCGCACGGATGCCGGTTGAGAAGATCGCCTTTGCGATGAATACGAGGCTGCCTTCGGATATCAAGGTGCAGAGATCGGAACAGGTGGCGGATGATTTCCATCCCCGTTTCTGTAAAGTGCGGAAGACTTACCGTTATCAGATCTGGAACCGGGCCATCCCGAATCCGCTGGTATCCCGCTACTCCACCTTCTATTATTACGATCTGGATGAAAAACGGATGCAGAAGGCTGCGGACTGCCTGAAAGGAAGGCATGATTTTTCCTCCTTCTGCACGGCAAAGCCGGACCGTCCGAACCATATCAGGACCATTGAGGCCATCTCCGTGGAGCGGAGCGGCGATATGATTACCGTTACAATCACCGGAGACGGTTTTCTGTACAACATGGTCCGGATTATCGTCGGAACCCTGCTTCGGGTGGGCGGAGGACAGATGGAGCCGGAAGAGATGAAGACGGTGCTGGAGGCAAAGGACCGGTCGCTGGCGGGAGACACTGCCCGCCCGGAAGGTCTTACGCTGGTATCGATTGAATATCTGTGAAGGCAGAATTTCTTCGGATTCCGGTTGACAGTAATCCCCGGAATGCATATAATGTTCAAGTGTGGCCGTTGATGCCGCACTGATAAGCATGTTAAGCGACTACCGGAAAGGCCGCTTTTCTTATAGCCGCAGGGCAGAGGTAAAGCTTTGTCAGGCCGCGAAACTGGGCGGACGGGGATCAGCCCCCGGACGCAGCTGGATAACTTGACAGGAGGATTATCGATGAAAACCTACATGGCCAGCCCATCTACGATTGAAAGAAAATGGTATGTAGTCGACGCTGAAGGCCAGACACTTGGCCGTCTTGCAGCTCAGACTGCTGCAGTACTCAGAGGAAAGAACAAACCGACCTTTACACCTCATATGGATACCGGTGATTATGTGATCATCGTGAACGCTGAGAAGATCAAGGTTACCGGCAAAAAGATGGAACAGAAGACTTACTTCTCCCATTCCAAGTATGTCGGCGGCGTAAGAGAGACAGGCCTTCGCGAGATGCTTGCAAAGAAGCCTGAGAGAGTTCTGGAGCATGCAATCGTAGGAATGCTGCCGAAGGGACCTCTCGGAAGAGCGATGGCAAAGAAGCTGTTCATCTATGCTGGTCCTGAGCATAAGCACCAGGCTCAGAAACCGGAAGTTCTGACATTCTAAGAGGGAGGTAAAAGACTTTGGCTACAGATAGATTCTACGGTACAGGAAGAAGAAAAAGCTCTGTTGCACGTGTTTATCTGGTACCCGGTACCGGCAAGATCGTGATCAACAAGAGAGATATCGATGATTATTTCGATCTTGAAACTCTGAAGACCGTTGTCCGTCAGCCGCTTGTACTGACCGAGACAACTGATAAGTTCGATATCATGGTGAATGTTAAGGGCGGCGGCACAACAGGCCAGGCCGGCGCGATCCGTCACGGCATCTCCCGCGCACTGCTCGAGGCAGATCCGGATTACAGAGGCTCTCTGAAGGCAGCCGGTTATCTGACCAGAGATCCGCGTATGAAAGAGCGTAAGAAGTACGGTCTCAAAGCAGCGAGACGTGCTCCGCAGTTCTCGAAGCGTTAATCGAGACCAAGCAAGATGCGAAAAACCCTGGAAATTCAACGTTTCCGGGGTTTTTTCTTTCCAAAATCCTTTTGATTTGTTTTGGCAAAATCTGACGAAATTTGACGGGAAAAAAGTAGTTAATGCTGAGGGAACCGCCCTTTTTAGACCCGTTTTAGTTAAAAATTGAGGGAAAAATCGGAGAATGACAGAGCGTAAGAAGTCCGTTTGATCTCATTTTTCAAGCTGCGGGATGAGGCACAAGAGTTGGCAATCGCAGAAAGCAATCTCTCTTCTCTGTTTGAAGCTGAGAGAGAAGAACAAAACCGTCAAAGAGAAAAGGAGCACTGAAATCAAAATCGCCGGAAGATGCCCCATGCGGGGTGTCTTCCGGCGGCCTTTTTATTACCTGGCAAATGAATTCTTTATCTGCTTCAAGAACCTCTCTGCAATAGGCGTGAAGCTCTGATATTTATTCCAGATCAGATACATTTTCATTTCAAGCCGCGGCGAGAGCGGCCGGAATACCAGTCCATTTTCCGGCGACGTATCGATCAAATTGTTCAGTGTAAGCAGGATTCCAAGGCCTTCTTTCGCAAACATGGAACCGTTATAGGAAAGGCGGAAAGAGCCTTCCAGATGCAGCTGCAGGAACGTATCTCCTGCCCATGGGCGGATATCGTTTCCCCAGCTCTGTTCGGAGCAGAACAGAGGCTGACCCGCAAGGTCCTGCGGAGTTATGCATTCCTTCTCTGCCAAAGCGGAGGATGCAGGGACGATCGCACCGAAATAGTCTGCCTCCGGGAAAAGGATGTAGTTATATTTTCTTTCATCCGGCGTTTCACAGATCACTGCGAAATCCAGAAGCCCTTTATCCAGTTTTTCTGTGACCTGCTCGGTATCCCCGCTGGTGATGTGATACTTAAGACCGGGATAAGTTTCCTTAAAGGTCCGGATCTCCCTGGCCAGATAACGGATCTGATAGGACTCTGCCAATCCGAAATAGATATCGCCGCCGGTGATATCATCCAGTGTCAGGAATTCTTGCTCGATCTTATCTGCCATGGATACAAGATCCTCTGCCCGGTTCCGAAGAAGCACGCCTTCTTCCGTCAGTGCGATGCTGAAGCTGTGCCGGGTGAAAAGCTTCTTACCTAGCTCATCCTCTAAGGCTTTCAGCGCCTTGGAAAGTGTAGGCTGCGTTACATGCAGATGCTCTGCAGCGCGGGACATATTCTCTTCTCTGGCCACTGCCAGGAAATACCTTAGCGTACGGATCTCCATGATAGGGTATCCTCCTGAATCTTTGATGGAATGATATGCTGATAGTGAATATCACGATATTCATTATAACAATTAGTGAAGCGTTCGTAAAGCCTTTATAATGGAATCACAGAAAGATAAATGGTTGGGAGAACCCATTAGATGAAGGAAGAACTGGAGAAGATCCTCACGAACCTTTCGGATGCAGGCTGCGGAAGCGAGGAACTGGAAAAAGCAAGAAAACTCTACGAAGCCGGAGATATGGAGGCCCTGATCCGGCACTTCCGGAGATGCCGGTGCAGCCGGATGGAGGAGCTTCACGAGAGTCAGCGAAAAGTGGACTGCCTGGACTTCCTGATCCGGCAGACAGCAAAAACGAATCAGTAAAAAAACATGAGATAAGGAGATAAAGACCATGATCAGAAAAGAAGAACTTGTACTCACAAACGAATGGGATAAGACTTTCCCGAAGAGTGAAAAAGTCGATCACAGCAAGGTGGCCTTTGTCAATCGATATGGCATTACGCTGGCGGCAGACATGTATGTTCCAAAGAATGCAGCGGGCAAGCTTCCCGCAATCGCCATCTGCGGACCTTTCGGCGCCGTCAAGGAACAGTGCTCCGGACTCTACGCGCAGACGATGGCAGAGCGCGGTTTCCTGACGATCGCTTTTGATCCTTCCTTCACTGGCGAGAGCGGCGGTAATGTGCGTTACATGGCCTCCCCCGATATCAACACCGAAGATTTCATGGCGGCGGTGGACTTCCTCTCCTTGAATGAGAAGGTCGATCCGGACCGCATCGGCATCATCGGGATTTGCGGCTGGGGCGGTATGGCTCTTAATACGGCCGCGCTGGATACCCGCATCAAGGCGACCGTGGCTTCCACCATGTACGACATGACCCGTGTGAACGCGAAGGGATACTTCGATTCTGAGGACAGTGAGGAAGCCCGATATCAGAAGAGAGCCGCCATGTGCGCCCAGAGACTCGAGGATCTGAAGGCCGGTGAATACAAGTTGGGCGGCGGCGTGGTCGATCCTCTGCCGGAAGATGCACCTTTCTTTGTCAAAGACTATTACGATTATTACAAGACCGGACGCGGGTATCACGCAAGATCTCTCAACTCCAACGGCGGCTGGAACGTCATCGGCTGCGAGAGCTTTGTCAATCAGCCGATCCTGCAGTATTCCAATGAAATCCGCTCTGCGGTTCTGGTGATGCATGGCGATGCAGCGCATTCCTGCTATTTCGGCAAGGACGCCTACGCTGACATGGTGAAGGACAGCAAATATGCCGGCAACAAAGAGCTGCTCATCATCCCCGGCGCTTCCCATACCGACCTGTATGATGGCGGCGGGAAGGATGCCATTCCCTTTGATAAGCTGGAACTCTTTTTCAGTGAATATCTGAAGTAACCGTATGAAGCTTATACATTCGGGAAAACGCTGGAGCAGCAGCACACGATTCTTTGCTCTGATGCTGGCCCTGATACTGCTTCTTCTCTCAGGCTGTACCGGCAGCCAGCAAACGAAGCCAGTAGCTTCAGAAGGATCCGGCTCTGCGGAAGAAATGAGTCTGCCGGTAACAACCGAAGCAGCATCTGAGAGTGAAGCATCAGAGTCCCACGGTACAGAACCTGAAGCCCCGGGAGGAAATGACAGAATGATTTATGCGCATGTAAACAGAAAGGCTCTGAAGATCCTTGCAGCTGAGAACTCTTCCGCAGAAGCATTCCTTGATCTTTTGAAGGCCGGAGACGTGACGATCGAGATGCACGATTACGGCAGCTTTGAAAAAGTCGGGGCTCTCGGAACCACGCTTCCCCGAAACGATGAGCAGATCACCACAGAGCCCGGCGATGTGATCCTTTATCAGGGCAATCAGGTTACGATTTACTATGATGTGAACAGTTGGAGTTTCACCCGTCTTGGTAAAGTGCAGGGACTCTCGCAGGCCGAACTGAAAGAGATCCTCGGCACAGGTAATGCAACTGTCACATTTTCCCTGTCCGAAGAAACGGGTGAAACCGGACAATTCAATTTTGAAAAACAGACCGTACTCTTAAACAGCGGCTATGAGATGCCCATCATTGGTCTCGGCACCTGGACGCTGAAGGGTGACGAAGCAGAGAATTCCGTCTACCATGCTTTGAAGTCCGGCATGCGTTTGATTGATACGGCCCGGTATTACGGCAATGAAGCCGCCGTTGGACGAGGTCTTCAGAAAGCGATCGATGAAGGCATTGTCACCCGGGAAGAGGTGTTTATCACCACAAAGATCTACGGCGGAAACTATGAACACGCCGGCGGGATCATTGACGATGCTTTGAAGGATCTGAATCTGGATTATATCGACCTTCTGCTGATCCATCAGCCGGGATATGACGATGAAGGCGTCTACAAAGCCATGGAGGAAGCTGTGGCGGCCGGAAAGCTCCGCTCGATCGGGATCTCGAATTACTACACGAAGGAGCAGGTGGACGAAGTCTTATCATTTGCGACGATCGTCCCGGCAGTCATCCAGAACGAAAACCACCTGTACTACCAGAACACAGAGCTGCAGGAATACGTAAGTCAGTACGGCATTGTGATCGAATCCTGGTATCCCTTTGGGGGCAGGGGGCATACTTCAGAACATTTCGGGAATGAAGTAATCAAAGAACTGGCAGAAAAGTACGGAAAGTCTTCTGCGCAGATTATCCTTCGATGGCAGCTGCAGGCTGGCTTTATTGCCATACCGGGCTCCTCCAATCCGGACCATATCGCAGAGAATTACGACATCTTCGATTTCGAATTGACAGAAGAAGACATGCAGCGGATTCGTGATCTTGACCGGCAGGAGCGGTATGAGAACTGGTAAAACCAGCAAATAACGATAAGTCCCAAAATCCAAATTGATAAAGAAAGCCAGAACAGGAAATCGGAGAATGATCCGTCTTACCTGTCCTGGCTTTTTGCTTTTGTGAGCCCGGTGACGGGCTGGAATGAAGATGAGCTATCAGGATTGGAAGGATAAAACAGCTGCGTTTAAGAAGAAGAGCCGAACCCCTCCGGCCACACCCAGATCGACGGCTGCGACAAGCTGGAGGATCTTAATAAGACTGAAGAGAACCGCGAAATCATCAAGAACTTCCTGCATGATGTGATGCAGGGTAAGGCTCCTGAAAAGACCCCTTCCTACTTCGATGGTGATACCTATATTCAGCACAACACCGGCATTGCAGATGGTCTTTCCGGTCTTGGCGCAGCGCTTGGCGCATTGACAGAGCAGGGCATTCAGATGATCTATGATACAGTTCATCAGGTTCTGGCACAGGGCAACTATGTGCTTGCCGTTTCCGAAGGTGCCTTCGGCGGCGCTCCTACCTCCTACTATGATCTGTGGAGAGTAGAAAACGGTAAGGTTGCCGAGCATTGGGATGTTATGGAGACGATTGCAGATAAGGAGACCTGGCAGAACCAGAACGGCAAGTTCTGATGTAATCGTTGAAATTACAGCTTGGCTGTTATATACTGGCTGCAGGAGGATGATGTTATGCAGATTTCAAGCAGATTTACTATTGCTTTGCACATCTTCACCTGCGTGGAGACTTTCAAAGATGACTGCAAGGTTACGAGCGACTTCCTCGCTTCCAGTATCAATACCAATCCGGTGATCATCCGAAAGATCCTGTCTCAGCTGAAGAATGCGGGACTGATCACTGTCGCCAGAGGAACCGGAGGCATTACACCCACAAGACCGATCTCTGAGATCACTTTTTACGACGTATATCAGGCCATCGAGCCCGTAGAAAACGGAGACCTGTTCCATTTCCACGAGGCGCCGAATCCGGAATGCCCGGTCGGACGGAATATCCATTCTTTACTGGATGATAAGCTGAAAGCCATTCAGGATGCGATGGAAGCGGAAATGAAGAAATATACGGTCGCAGATCTGGATACGGGACTAAAGGAGATCCTGGAAAAGGAAGCCTGATGATCAGGACTCCGAGGCTTTTGCCCGGAGTCCTTTTTCAAAAACAAGGAGCAGATTGATGGAAGCGAGAGAATATCTAAACTATATCGTGCAGGAGATCCATACGACCATTGTCGCAACCGTGGACGATGAAGGTCTTCCGGTGACTGCAGCTATTGATATGATGGATGCGGATGAAAACGGGCTCTATTTCCTGACCGCAAGAGGCAAAAGCTTTTATGACAGATTGATGAATCGCAGCTTTCTGGCGCTTACAGCGCTCAAGGGAGAGGATACGATGACCAGTGTTGCCGTATCTGTCCGGGGAAAAGTCCGGGAACTCGGGTATGACAGGATCCCGGAGCTCTTTAACAAGAATCCTTACATGTATACGATCTATCCTACGGAAGAGTTTATGAAAGCGCTGACGGTCTTTCAGATCTATGAGGGAGGCGGCGAATGGTTCGATCTTTCAAAGAAACCGATCGAAAGGGCTTCCTTTACATTCGGAGGTGCAGGGGCTGAGCAGACCGGAAAAAAGCAGGAAGGATACTACATCACAGACGCCTGCATCGGCTGCGGAAGCTGCGCGGCAGTTTGTCCTCAGAGCTGCATTATTACGGACAGCGTGCCTCATGTGATCGAGCAGGAGCACTGCCTGCACTGCGGAAACTGCCTGGAGGCCTGCCCGGTGGGAGCTGTGGAAAGAAGGTAAATGCGATGAAAGAGATGACGCAGGAAGAGCGCTTTAACTATCTTGTGGAAGAATTCAAAGAGGATTCCGGCCGGTACAGAAATCTGGAGACTCCGGAGGATACAGAAGGAAAGAAGCGCATCCTTCGCTCTTTGATGAATATCCGCATGCCTCGCCATATGGATGCCGGAGTGATAGAAGTTCAGGATGAATATCTGAAGGAACGTATTCTGGAAAACGGGATCGTAACGCTTTCTGATATTCCCACGATCGCTGATAAGGGCAGTACGCATGCTTTTGCGGATAAGCTTTCCGTCTGGCAGGGTGATATCACAAGGCTGGCCGTAGACGCTATTGTGAACGCTGCCAATTCACAGATGCTGGGCTGCTTTGTCCCGATGCACACCTGCATCGATAAAGCGACACATATCAGGATCACACATCCATCGAGTTGCATCATGGCAAGCTGCTGATTCAGCTGAATACATCCCTTCCGAGGGTGGCAGATGACG